>NZ_JAGTPK010000059.1 GCF_021147775.1 Pseudomonas californiensis | reverse complement strand
CGCGGTTACCGACGCAGCGAGCGAGTGAGATTGAGCAACTGCTGCCGCATCAGTGGGTATCTGCCTAAGTCGTGCAAGATGACTTCGGCGGACGCTTACCTTAATTCCGGATTTCTGAAGGTGTGTTCGCTGGCCGCTTACCCCAAAAAAAATTTGAGACTAAGCCAATCAACCATCGAACTCTATGAACTCCTGGGGAGCGGCAACGGAGCGGTTCAGTAAAGAGCGTTGCCCCGAGTTGATTCTGTATGTCGAGCACCCGATGGGATGCTACGGAGACTTAAGCTTTTTCGAGCTTAAGAAAGGGATTATCGGGAGGTACGGCCGCAGCTTTGAACAATAGTGCTGGTTCTTCTAGCAAATAGCCTTTGAGTGTTGCCTTCTTACGGGGACCTTCGACCTGACAAGCCCAGATATTTAGACCGCCGTCACGCTTCTTGTGGACCTTCAATTTTTCGAATTGCTTCTGCACCCAAGCCATTCTTCAGTCTCTTGATTGGCACCCTGGGAGATACCAGGGAACTCCTGCGCATAGCGTTGGAAGAGACCAGGTGTGACCAGAAATACGCTGCCACTCACCGTGTGGATTTTGGCCTTGCTGTCATTGATGACCAGTTTGTGGCTCAGGATGCTTTCCTTGACCCAATTCAAGAATGCCTGGCCAGGGTTATTCGAAGGAGGATTTGAGATTTCGAGAGCGTTTGCTGACGGTGCGTCACGTACCTCGGGTTCTCCCATTTCAAACATATCCAGCAGTGTGCCGAGGTAGTCGGCATCTTCTATCGCAACGGTATCCGTCAGCGAAGAGATTTGACGCGATCCTGCTTGACCTGCGTTGGGCGCTAGTGGCGTTACCCGAGCGTCAGTCGAGTGGTCACCGACAGTAATGCTCACCGTTCCACTGAAAGTTTCGGGGCGGTCTTCGCTTCCCCAAATCAACGCTGGTTGAATGCGCAGAAAGGTAAAGCTCTGCTGCCAGTTTCCCTGTTCCACGAGAGCGGTCCAGATGGCTTTGCCTTCCGGGGTAGACTCGACCAGACCATGCGACTGCAGCTCGTCGAACACAGCGATATTGGACGAGGGAATACCCTCAATCGACTGCGACAGCAGATAGGCTCTCAGTTTGTCTGTGACCGTCTTGCTGACCAGCCACAGCGCGTCCTGAGTCAACCAACCCGCGGCACCTGGCTGGTTGAGTTTCAGCTCGTGCTGAACCAGATGACGCAGCCCGCTGATCAAATGATGTTGCAGCGAATGAACCGGCGCTTGCAGCGCCTTGCTCGGGTTACCACCGATGTTCTGTGCAACGGAAACACGGTCGGCCTGCATCACCAACTCACCGAGCACGCCGGCACGTTCGTACTGGCCCGCCAAGACATACAGCAGACTGGCCCACAGTGGCGGAAATCCACTGAGCCAATCGAGGATTGGGCGGTCGAGAATTTGGGTGTAGAGCAAGCCTGCGGCGGCGCCGTGCAGGTGATAGTCGCGACCTTTGAGGTAGCGAAAACGGTAGGGCTGATCCAGTGCCCCCTGCCAGGGGTGCCAAACGCTGCCATCCTGACGTTCGACCTGCAGGTCCACGGCGATCTTGCCGACGTCATGGAGCAACGCGCCATAGGCGATGCCAGCGGACCAGGCATCGGTCTGGGCGGCTTGGTCTTCGGGTGCGGCGCCGGTGGGAAGCAGATACGACTGACGCAATTTCAAACTGCAAGCGACCAGCTCCAACCCATGATCGAGCATGCCGCCAAGATAAGCATGGTGATGCGTCTCGCTGGCTGGAAGCTGCTGGACCAGCTCGGCGTAGCGATGGATCGGATTTAAATAGAGCTGGCTGAACTGTGGATGGGAGAGGGCGGTGTACTGCCAGATGCGATCGAGCAGCTGGCGGCGGTGCTCCGTGGCTAACAAGCTGTGAGCCGACTCGATGGGCAGGTAACCTTCGGCGACGCTCACGGTCGGTGGCGGAGGGGGCTTCTGCCTTTTGTGGCGAAACAGACTGAGCATCGTGACCTCCGGGAAGTGACTGGGTCAGTGGCCTTTTAGCCTTTTCGGATAGAGCTTTTACCCTTGAGTCCCCATTCCCTTCCAACCCTTACCCGTCCTTTTGGCTCGTGTCCCTTTGTGCGGCAATCGAAATATGGATACTGCTGAACATCGTTTTGTTGGGGGGCTGGTGCGGAAAAGACAAGAGTCGGTACACTGCGGTGCCTATTTTTTGGGTCTTGCCATGAACCTCACTGACGCCACGCTCGTGCTGCTGCTCGCGGCACGTATCCATGGGACCGACGAAGCCGTCCGGGCCTCGGCGAAGAGCGTGGTCAAGAAGTTGCCGCGCAGTAAGCGTGATCTGATCTACAAGGTAATCGATAGCCGAAGTCCGCTCGAGCTGGTGGATTTTCTGGCGCAGAACATGGATGCGGAATGATAGGCTGCGGGTGTGTGCCCATCCCTGACTTTTTGCATCAGAGCCCCGCGGCATGGGTTTTCTGAGCGCAGAAAAAGGGCCCAACTCGCGTTGGGCTCTGTGATGCAATTGCAGCGGTGAGGTAACGATCAAACTCCATCGCTCATGCATCGCGACTCATCCATTACCATCTGCTTCAGTTGCTGCTCCAGGTTGAGTACATACTCCGAGGCGCTTCGGGCCTGACCACTGGCGCGAAAGATCGCGCGTTTGTCAGCCTTGAGCAGGCTGAGCCAGGAATCGATATAGCCCTCGTGCCTCAGCTCTCCCTGAATGCCGGCGTAAGCACATAAAAACGCAGCGCCCATCTCGGCGATCAACTCCTCAAACGCGTAGCCTGGCGAGCCGAACGGATAGGCTGACGTCACGCCTTCGCGCTGCAACCGAGCGTGATGCCCAGTCCAGTGCGTCAGCTCGTGCAGCGCGGTGGAGTAGTACCCACCTTCATCGTGAAATTGCGCTTTTGTCGGCAGTTGGATGAAATCCTTGATCGGATGGTAAAACGCTTCGTTTGCAGATCGATGAACGATGCGTGCACGTGAACTTAACAGCAGATTTTCCGCAGCTCTGTTGGGCTGGAAAGGATCACTCTGTTCCGTCTCGAGCAGGGTTTCATTGAGCATTTCGAGCCCCTCCGTTTGCTCGATGTTGAACAAAAAATGCGTCCTGAGAATGCCAAAGTGAGCGACCTTGGGCTTACCGTTTTCATCAAGTACGGGTTGGCCTGACTCGGTCTGTTCCTCGCGCTCCATCGGCTTGTAGAGCACCCCCAGAGTGCTGTGCTCACCCTTACGAATGTGCCCGCCAGCTTTTTTGGCTTGATTGAACGTCAGCCAACGATCTTGAGTGAACCCCTGCAACCTGGCCGCGGCCCAGAGCAGCGGTAAGTTGATGCCCGAATATGGACGTCGCGTGATGGCGTTGACGGGGTAGGGTTGATGACCGATGTAAGCGGAGCCACTTGAGGACCAGGGCTTGATCCAGGGAGCAACGCCTTGGTCTAACGCAGTAACGATCTTGTCAGTTACGTCTTGGTAGATATCGCGCATGGCAATTTCCTCGAGAGAAAAACGGAGGAACGCCGTGCCCGTCGGGGAGGGTTCCCCGGTTGGGTGATGTGCTGGATTGATGAAGGTCTTGCATGCCGTCCAAATGTGGAGGGGGCGCCGCCAATTGCGCTTAGCGCTGGAGTTCTCCTGCAAGCGCTATCAGCAAGGCGTCAGGCTGACCCGCTTCTTGGAGTAGGCTCAGACTCAATTGCAGCAATGGCTCGTGGGCTAAGTGATCGGTTGGTTCACTGTGGATTACCTCGAACAGCACGTAGGGCTTGTGTGGATAGGCCAGGTGGGCTTCGAAGGCTGCGCGCAATACGTGTCTCAACCGATCGACCTGCAGCTTCTCAGCGTGATCGGATTGCTCGAGCAGTACTGCGTGCAGCCACGCGCTAGGGGTGAACACAATGGGTAACCGAAGAGTGTTCAGTGTTTCCGGTGTAAGTGAATCGGGCATGGCATGTCTCCGTCGAAAACGCGAAGAAACCTGTCCCGTGCGGAGAAAGATTTCCCCGCAGTGGGTTGAAGAAAATTAAGAGGGCTTACCTCGCGAGCAGCGCTCAAAAGGCGCTCATAAGAGCAGTCTGTAGTGGTCTACTAACCCCGGACATCCATTTAGGCGAGAATGCTCGCCAGAACGAGGTGTCAGATGACCAAACAACGCCGTACCTTTTCCCCTGAATTCAAGCGCGAGGCTGCCGACCTCGTTCTCAAGCAGGATTACAGCTTCATTGAGGCCAGCCGCTCGCTTGGTGTCGGCGAGTCGGCTTTGCGTCGATGGGTTGACCAGGTGCAGCAAGAACGCACGGGCATCACCCCGCAGAGCAAAGCGCTGACCCCGGAGCAGCAGAAAATCCAAGAGCTGGAAGCCCGAATTGCTCGCCTTGAGCGGGAAAAATCGATCTTAAAAAAGGCTACCGCGCTCTTGATGTCGGAAGATCTCGAGCGTTCGCGCTGATTGACCAGTTGAGTATCCACGAGCCGGTTGATTGGCTGTGCAAGGTGTTTGAAGTGACCCGCTCGTGCTACTACGCTCGGCGTCTCAGGCGCCGCACACCGGATGTGGAACGCCTTCGATTGCGCAGTTGGGTGAACGAGTTGTTCACCCAAGGCCGCAGTGCTCCCGGTAGCCGTAGCATCATGGCCATGATGCAGGACGACGGCGAGCAGATCGGGCGATTCAAGGTGCGCAGCCTGATGCGCGAGCTGGAGTTGGTGAGCAAACAACCGGGATCGCATGCTTACAAAAAGGCGACGGTCGAGCGGCCCGACATCCCTAATATTTTGAACCGAGAGTTTGATGTGCCCGCTCCTGACCACGTCTGGTGTGGCGATATCACTTACATCTGGGCTCAAGGGAAATGGCAGTATCTGGCGGTTGTGCTAGATCTTTTTGCCCGCCGTGTTGTGGGCTGGGCGTTGTCGGGAAAGCCGGATGCCGACTTGGTCATCAAGGCCTTGGACATGGCTTATGAGCAGCGAGGGAAGCCTCAAGGTTTGCTGTTCCACTCCGACCAGGGCTCGCAATATGGAAGCCGGAGTTTTCGCCAGCGCCTTTGGCGATATCGCATGCGTCAGAGCATGAGCCGGCGAGGAAATTGTTGGGATAATGCGCCGATGGAGCGGGTGTTCAGGAGCCTGAAAACCGAGTGGATACCGACCATGGGCTACACGACGGTCCAACAAGCTCAGCGGGATATCAGCCATTTTTTGATGCACCGGTACAACTGGATTCGACCGCACCAATTTAATGGTGGGCTGCCACCGGCTCACCGAGAAAAAACTTAACGTCGTGTCCGGGATCAGTTGACCACTACAGTAGGCGTTCATCACCGTAGAAACGGTCACTGTGCGAGCCACCGAACGCTAATCGCACTTGGGAGGAACCATCATCGAAGTGACGTAGCCTTGAAGGTTCTGGCTACCTGGGAAAGTGCTGTTGATAACAGCGATCCGCACCTAGTATACCTAGTATTTAGCCAGACGATTTATCTCGGTCAATTACTGTAGATAGGCTTTTTCACGGGGCTTGTCTTCTGTCTTCCAGTGAAGATTTTTTCGGCTGGGCAAACTGATAAACGGTCAGGCACGGACAGTTTTCAGTAGTAGGCTGTTACTCCTGTCTCAACCATGAAAATGCTCAGAAGAGGGCGAGAGCATGCCGACTCAGCAACCTGTTCAGAATTCACGTGCCCACCGCTGGGCGTATGCCTGTGGTCTGTCAGTGAAGCGTGGTTACCGTAGGTTGAAAACTTTTGAATCCCACGTGGTTGAGCGTGCGAAGACAGCAGGTGTGCCCGCAGGTGAATTACTTGTTCGTGGGAGTTTTCTGACTGCTAAGTTCGCTCTGTTCGGAGCAGTTCTTTTTGTCAGCTTCTGGTTGTTTGTGCTGATGTGCACAATTGTCGCATTAGCAGCTATCCCATTTCAGGTTTCAGACACTCCGGGTAGTGACGATCTCGATGATCCAATGCATAGAACGTCTTGGCCTGAGCGTTACGATAAATGGGGTTCTCTGAAGTAGGCTCTTGGTTATTTTGAGCTCGATTTACCCGAAACAATTCTTGCACCGCTCATCAACTGAGAGGTCCCGTTAGAGCTCGCTGTCTGTGCTGCGTGGGTTCCCCTGCTGAGCATTCCTTCTACGCCTGAACCTACGCTATATCCGGCCCAACTCATGGCCCCTAGAAATAGCATCGGCAGCACGATGAACATCGCCCCCATCACATACTCGATCACCTGCGCGGTGACCGTTCCATCCATAAAACCGGACGAAGGCAGCGACAACAGCACTTGATTGGACGCCGAAACCTGGTTGTACAAAGTGTCTAGCATGCTGGAGTCGACCCAGCGCGCCAATTCCCACCAGAAACTCAGCATGTGCAAGGTGAACAGCGCGAACGTCACGGTCATGACGGTTTTCAGCTGATAGGTACTGACCAGCAGGATCAGCGGCAAGCTGATGATGATGCCCATGATCAGGAAGGCCTGCACCATTGGCAAGGCGGCGCGTAGTGCATTCATTGCCGGGAAGTTGCTGAAGGAGCCGAGGGCCAACCCGGTATTGGTGGCGAGGTTATTGAGCCCCTGATTGATCGAGCCGCCACGGGCGCTGGAGCCATAGTCCTGGTACACCTGTCCGGGCGACATGGACACCGATTGCTGGCGCGGGCTGACCAGTTCGCGCAGGGTGGCATCCTCGATCTCGTTGTTCGAAAGGCCAGTCAACCAACCTTTCAGCCGAGTCAGCAGCGAGGGATCGACTTGCTCGATCAAGCGCCCGCGCAAGCCGACACCGCTGTCGTTCCACCACTGCTTGCAGGTGGGGTAGCCTGCGCCATTTTCCAGCCGCGGTAAGGAAATATCGCGGCTTTCGTCATACGGCCAACTGATTCGCGGTGTGCGTGAACGATCCGTGTCGTAGTAGCCGGGCGTGTCCAGAAAATAGCTTGAGCCGATCCAGGACGCGTCGTGACTTTGTGCTTTGTCTAACTGCGGACGGTTGGTGAACAGGCGAGAACGGGAATAGCCGTAGCAGTCGCGGATGAAATCGGCCACCTCCTGCAGCAGGACCTGACTGTCGATGCGCGAGCTGTCGATCTCCATGCGCATTTGTCGGATATCCGGTGCGCAAGGGATGGAGGCGGTGGCCGCCGCAGTCACGCCTTTGCTCAAGGCATGCACCAGAAACCACCAGATCGGCACATTGGCGGAGCGCCCGCCGATGGTATTGAAGGTGGTCCCCCAAGCGGTTTCCGCTGGCCTGGCCACACTGACACCGCAGCGCTGGCTCGCCGCATCATCGAACGTCATCGATGCGAGGCTCAGAGGAAAGACGGGCGCGCAGCCGAACAAGACGACGATGTAGGCCAGCCACAACCGGTTCTCGATCCGTGGCACCGAGAGCAGTCCCTTGTTGCCTTCGTCCGCGCCTTGCTGACGGGCAGACAACCATTCCTGCAAGATGATTGCACCAAAGGGCGCGGCGAACAGCCCTGTGTCGGACAGGACACTCCAAAGGCCGTTGTTGATGATCCAGGCCAGGAGAGAGAGGTAAAACTCCAGGTAACTGTTGGTGCTCATGAGCATGGTAATGACCTCACAGCCGGGTGAGCTCGACGCAGATAAAGAACACGAGCCCTAATGTCCCGATGCGTTTCACGCGCCGTCGATCCTGTGGTTTATATCGGTAGCGTCTAAGCAGATCCCACCAGAGAGCGAAGAGGGCGGCATAGAGCAGGGCGCGCCACCATCGCAGATAAGGCCGTGAGGATTCGAATGCCTGCTGCCAGACTTCGAAACTACCCAGCGCAGCGCGGCCGATCCAGGCGACCAGTGCGGCGGTCAGGATCATCAGCGCGGCAATCCCCAGACCTGAAAGCAAAGTGAATAGCGGTGAGCGTTTCATGGCTTACTTGTGGCTGGCCTCAGCATCATTGAGTCGGCCCGGCTCAGGGTCGCCTTGCTCGACGGTGCGCGAAGCATCGGCACCACCCGCATGCCGATCGAGCACTAGGCTGGCGGTGTTGGTAGCCAGCATCTGCCGAACCTGCAGTTCGGTCTGCAGCAGACGTATTTCGCGCTCCAGGGCGTCGATGTTTCTCGTCAGGGCGATTTGGGCTGGCTCGGCTGAGGCGACGTTCGGTTCGTGACTGCCCGCCAGCAGCGTACGCATTAGCAGGAGCGCCTTGTCGAGTACGCTGGACAAGGCTGTCTCGCTGGCTAGGCGTCGCGCCAGCAGATCCTGGTCGGGATCGTCGCGTAGGGCTTCAACCACGCCACGGGTCACCGGCAGCATCGGGCTGGAGGCTTTCGCCAGATTGTCAGGGATAAGGGGCAGAGAGCCAGACAACAGCCCTTGCAGGGCCTTAAGGCGCTCGTTATAAGCCTCCTGGATCAGCGGTGTCAGTCCGCTGCCTGCGGTCGCACGCAGGGTTTCGCAGCTATCGCAGGTCGCCACTTCGCTCTCACCCAATACTCGAACGGCCCATTCGGATTCCTCTTGCGGTGAGGACCAGGTCTGACAAATAGCGCCACCCAGACAATCGCTGCTACTGACCGAGGCACTGTCGTCCACCGTCCGGTTATGCAGCAAGTTGTAGCCCGCACGCACTACGTCGGCGGTCACCCGAATGGGCGTCTGCCCATCACCACCAGCCTTCGAGCCGCCGACCCAGGACACCCCCTTGTTGCCGTTATGGGTCTCGGTGTTTTTCACCGCGGCCACCGCATCTCCGCCGGTGTGCTCCAGATTACCCTGCATCTCCTGGTTCTTGGCCAGCGCGCCCCAGCCGGCTTGACCGACCTTGTCCGCCATCTTCTCGGCCATGGCCTGGCAGGTCAGCTTGGAGCGGTCGAAGTCGATACGCCCCTGCATCACCCCGTTGCTCAACAACTCATAGAGGCCGGGGTTGGCGCGTTGGATGATCAACGCAGGCAGCGACATCACGGCTTGTGTCGCGTTCTGCACGATGCTGCCCATGATCTGCTGGAAACCTTCGGTGACGCCGTTCAGCTGGTTTTGCAGGGTGTTGGTGAGGCTCATGTTTCCGCACATCATGTTCGCTCGCCATGACCCGCCGACACCGAGACCACTGGGTCGGTAGAGCGAGCTCGGTGAGCCGACTGCTGAGCCGCCACCAATGGTGTACATCACGCGGTCATCGAGCACTTCGCCGTGAGTGCCCAGGCGGTAATCACCTTCGGCCGCGGGGGCATGCGTCGCCATGGTAAGCAGTCCACAGAGCAACAGACTCATCGTGCCCAACCAGGGCCGCGCGAGAAGCCGACTCATGAAGCACCTCCTTCGAAGTCGATGCTGAACAGGAAGGTCTGTCCCTCACGTTTGCAGCAGCTATAGGGACGCCACAGCGACCAGGCGTAGCCGCCATCCACGCTCTGGACTGGATCGCTGGGGAAGATGGCGCACGTGGGCTGCACCTGGGGGTAGAGCAATTGCCATTTGTGGGTCGAAGCGTCGTTTTCAACGATCGGGACAGGCGGCCAGTAGCCGTCGCGTTTGACGGGCGTGAGTGGTACATACACATGCGGCTGCCAGTTGTGGGTAATCACATCGCCGGCGCGTTGCGCCATGACTGCGGCCGCCTTGAAATCGTCGGCCTGTACCAGAAAGCCCTGCCGGGGATAAACGTTGCCCCACATGTTTCCCGAGGCCTGACGACCGATTTCACGGATCCCCGGCGTGAGCGACTCGGGATAGAAACTTTCTGGAATGCCCTGGCGCCAGGCTAGCGAGTCCAGGGTACTCAGGAAGTAAGGCATGAATGCAGTTGCACCGCTGGCGCAGGCGTAGCCGGACTGCGAAGCCAGTTGCGTTGCGACCCAGCCACCGGGGTGGCCGATGCCATCGACGTTCTTGAAGCGGGTTAGGTTGTCGTGGCGGGTGTTCGGCGTGATTAGGTTGCCGCCACCCTCCGCGCCGCTGATGGGAGAGGATAGGGTGGCCATCTCGGTCCAGGGGTTATTGCCGGTGGCGGCGTAACTCGAGACCACCAGTTCAGGAATGAAATGACGAACCTTGGTCGAGGTTTTGATTGTGCAGCCGAACGGCGTGCAGAGCAGCCAGAAGCAAATGCCGACGACCCTGTATTCGAGGCAGCTTGGAGAGAGCACAGAGGATGTGATACTGCCTGTGTTCAGCGCCATGCTTGGCCCGCACACCAGCAGGACGCTTAGTGCTAAAGGTCTTAGTTTTGCAGGCGATATTGACGAGCAGACGACAGTCATAATCCAGGCTCAATGTGTATGGCCTGGGCAGGTTCGGGGATAGGCTAAAGATTATCAGCGGAAATTGTGAAGGCCGAGCTATCGGCTTTGTGACACATGAGACTATTATTTGACGTGAAGGGAGCTACGCAGTACCTCTGGTTCTACAAGTAACTGATCTGCGGTAATTTCGAAAATATTTGCGAGCTTACAAAGAACCAACAACGACGGATTGCCCGTGCATCGTTCAATTTGACTGACGTAGGTGCGATCGACCTCGGCCATGAGCGCGAGCTGCTCTTGGGAAAGGTTTTTCACGCGTCGCATCAAGCGGATATTTTCCGCCAGTTGCAGACGCAGCTGTTCGTAGTCGTGAGTCATGCGCGCAAATTGCGCCTTGAGGGACTCTCAATCCACGGGATATAGTCTGCATTAGTGCTGATCTATGCCATTTGAAGACTTATGGCTGTTACCCAGAGCCTAAATGTTTTCGAAGCTGGACTTTGCGTCTGAAAAATAAATCAGAAATCTAGGTGTGTATGGACGAAAACTACGTTTCAATTCCAGCGGCGGATGGTTGTCCAAGTCTTCTGACTCCGTGGGGTAGCGAATTTTCCTCAATGATTGAGCGTGGCGTGCAATGCGCCCAGGCTTGGCTTGATGTGCCTGGCGAAATTCCGCTGTGGTGGGAGCTAGCGCAAACACGCAAGACTTTTCCTCTCGGTGATTGTCAGGATGCCTTCGAAGCCGGATTTTTGTTGAGGGTTCAGCAGCGTCTCCGGGGAGTACGGCAATAACCGTTATCTCGTTTTAGAGCGCTGAATAGATTTACCTATACAGGGTCTATTCCTCGCGCTCTATCGATCCGTTCTGCGACCTGAAGTGCAGCTTCTAGCTCAGAACAGCCAGTGTTTTGCATCAGTGTCCAGCGCTCGGCCTTTTCTTCAGGTTCCGTCATGGCCAGGGCAAGATAAAGACTGGGTGGTACGGCCCGAAACAGCGTCTCAATTTTTTGAGATAGCACGACCCCTTCAGTGTACTTACCCGGCTCCTTACCAGCGGAAAGCAGCAAGGCTTTCTGCGCCGGCGTGAGCTTTTTGAACCGTGCGATTTCCTCAATCTCCGCGGGCGGCATATTCAAGCAAATCCACCATTCGATCATGTTGAGCATGGTCTGCGCAGCCGTGGGAAAGTCCGCAAGGTTTTGCGTGGCGAGCCAGAACCAGGCGCCGAGCTTGCGCCACATCTTCGTGCCCTTGACCACGAAAGGCGCCAGCAGCGGGTTCTTGGTAATGATATGGCCTTCGTCGGTGACCATGATGATCGGTCGGCCCAAGTACTGGTCGCGCTCGGCCAGGTTGTTTACGGTGTTCATCAGGCTGATGTAGCTAATGGACATCTGAGCCTCATAGCCTTCGCGAGCGTAAGTGGCGAGATCAACGATGGTCACATCGCTCTCCGGCCACGGTGTGCCTTCACAGTCGAAGAGCTCACCCTCGAAGCCCTGGCAAAAGAGATCGATGGACTCGCCCATTTCCTGTGCACGTTCGCGACGCTTTTCCGGTAAGCGCGAGTCTGTGGCGACGCGCAGTAAAGCGTTGCGCACATCGCGGGTCAGTACCTGACGGTTCGTTGCGACACAGATTTGCGCCGCATCGAGAATACACTCGCGGATCAAGCTGCGATCAGCTCGACTCAGTCGCGCCTCTTCCTTGGTCTCGCCACCGGTGATCATCAGGCGAGCGGTGATTTCCAACTCGCCGAGAACATCGCGCTGGTCCTCGCGGCTGGCTGCTGCTTCATCGTCCCACTCATCAATGGAAAGACTCGCCACCTGATCTGGTTGTTCGACCAAGCGCCAGGCATCGCCGAATGGGGCGAGACTGACCGGGGCGCCAGGTTTCAATTGGACCTTGTTGACCGACAGGCCCTGTGTCGCGAAGTAATCGCCCTGCAGGCCGAACGAGTTGCCAGCCTCTACGATAAACAGGCGAGGGCGGTATATCGCCATGATCTGCATCAACAAGGTGACTAGCGTCGCCGACTTGCCGGCGCCGGTGGGGCCGAATAACAGCAGATGGCCGTTCATTGCCCGGTCTAAGCGTGACAACGGGTCAAAGTTCAGAGGCGACCCACCACGATTAAACAACGTGATACCCGGGTGGCCGGTACCAATGCTGCGGCCCCAGACTGGAACGAGGTTTGCCAGGTGTTGGGCGAACATCAGGCGTGTGTACCAGTTACGTGTGTCGCGGGCTGGGTTGTAAGCCATCGGTAGCCAACGCAGGTAGCTGTTGCAGGCGGCGACTTCATCGCCTTCGCGTACCGGCTGCAGGCCCGCACCCAGCAGCGCATTGGCTAGGCTGATCGAGCGCTGGTGCAGTTGCTGTTCATTGTAACCGCGCACGTAAAACGCCATCGTGCCGCGGTAGAGCTTGTGCTGACGGCCGATGATCGCACGAGCCTCTTCAACATCCTGACGGGCCTGGGTCGAGGCAAGGTTCTCACCGATCGCTTTGCGGGCTAGACGGTTCAACTGATCCTCGAGTACATCCTGCGGTTTGACCACCGAGGTCAGACTCATCACCGTGCCCTCGGGTAACTGGTCGAACAGGGCATTCACCGCGTCTCCCTTGCGGATTTCGCCAGTGAGTTGACCAATCAATGGCGCCCGGCGCAGCTTGTCCACCACCATGACCCGGTGGGGCTGACCATCAAAAAGCCAGAGTCCATGCTGCACGTCCGAACGCGGTTCGTTGAAGAACAGGCGTTCGGCAAAGTCATGATCGAAGGGAAGTTCCAGCGACTCGCTCTCGCCAGACTCCGGATAGGCCACGCGGCGGTAGAAATCTTCGGGCGATTCATCTGTGAGCTTGGGGGCTGGATTGAACCAGGGCAATAACCAAGCATACAAACCTCGGCCATCGACTCGCGTCGATTGCACCCCGCACGCCTGCAACGAAACAGCGATACGTTCGCAAGTTTGTTGCAGCGATTGCACTGGGTTGAGTCCCGCCTCCTCACCGTCAGACTCAAGCCAGCGATAGATCACAAATCGCACCCGACGGTTGTTTCCTCGCCAGGGCAGGCGCGTGACTGCCTTATCCTCGAACAGGCCGCCAGGCTTGGCGATGGCTTTCAGATGTCGGCGAATAAGTTCCAGGTACGCTTCGGTGAAAACCGTGCCTCGGGCGCTGTCCTGAATATAATCTGCTAGCCAGGTCAGATAGGGGGTGAAGTCGTTGTCGTCCTGGCAGAAAAACTGCGCCACCCAAGGCGCTTGATCCAGCTCATCAAAGCTATCCTGCAGGGCATCTTCGAGGGCATCGCGGGCTGCCATTAGCCAATCGGGTTCGCGCCCTTCGGTGCCGATGGGCAGCAACTCGAACACCGCACCCACTGAGCGATTGTCATCGAGCAGAAAACACTGCTCGGTGTCGAGGTATTCGACCCATGGCAGATGATCGGTGAAGCTGGGATTATGCGTATAGAGCGCAGCTTCATCGGCCAATGTGGCGCGTGGGCGCAATGGGTTGCGCCAGGCTTTCCAGGCACAATTGCGGTTGCCCGCATCGTCGCTACACATTACAGATCTTCCTGACGTTCACCTGGCAGTGCGTACTGCACCCGTTGATAGAATGGAAAAACGGTCGAGTATCCAGGCACTGGTGCCTGCTCGGTACCACTCAGATGCGGATACACGTACATCACCAAATCAGGGTTGGGCAGGCGAGGGAACAGGTTGCGAATTTCATTGGCTGCTGTACGCGTATACGGTTCCTGGAGCGCAGCGGAGAGATCTGTTTGAGCCAACGGGCGACGCAACTGTTGCCGAGCATCCAACAGTTGCTGTTGAGTACCCTGTGAGCCTGGGCCGTTCCAGATGTCCAGCATGGTTTGCTCGCCATGCGGCAAAAGTGTGTCCTTGTCGGTGGAACACCCTGTCAGGACCCAGCAGAGCAAGCTAATCCAGATCAGATAGAGACGTAGGATCTTTTTCATGGCGAACGCTCCGGCCCTTAGGCTCGTAGTCGATGGTGATCTCATGGTCGAGGTGAAGGGCGACTTCTGCTGCCGGTGGTACGTACTGAACGAGCCCCATGAAAGACAGGACACCGTTCCCCCCTTAAGATAAGGGATAGGCAAACGGGTATGTTTATGACTAACAGCAACGATAAGGGTGGC
>NZ_JAGTPK010000058.1 GCF_021147775.1 Pseudomonas californiensis | reverse complement strand
CGCTGGCCATCGACATGCCAGGTTGCAGGCATTCCTGGACGATCTGAGCTTTAAAGGGCTTGGGGTAAGAAGTTCTCTGGCGCATGGCAATCCCGATGAAAGGGCGATGGTGTCCACGTATTTTTTAAGTGGAGAACATCGCCCTTATTACAGGGATCGGGTAGGTGACTTCGCCGGACGGTTACGATGCATGCGCTGACGAGCAGAACATCAGGAAGGGCAGCACAGATATCACATAGCGTCTCGCGCGGTTACTCATTGTTCACCTTGCCTGAAACTTCAGTATTCAAGACCCTATGGGACGTGGAAAGTCCCCGGATGTCATGGTGCTCATGGTTTCCGCGGACCTCCATTCTGTTACCAGACCGCGCTGACGTTCAGAGCAAAAGTCCTGTTTGTGAGTAGCGCTAAATCAACCCTTTGCACCACCCATCAGACCACTCAAAGTTCCGTGGATGTCTGCAGGCAGAAGTACAAATTTGGCATTTGTGCTGTCTGCAAGATTTTCCATAGCGGTGATATATCGCTCGCCCAACAGGTACATTGCAGGAACAGAGTCGTTGCCAAGGGCCTCCTTGACCAACGTGATAGCCCTGGCTGAAGCTTCTGCCAGTTTGATCTGGGCTGCCGAGTCCAGGGTTGCAGATTCCTGTCGAGCCTGCGCCTGAAGGATAGTGGCTTGTTTGATACCTTCAGCACGAATGACTTCTGCTTTGCGCTCACGCTCAGACGCGGCCTGTCTCTCCATGGCTCCTTGCATGGATTCGGATGGCTTGATGTCTTGAATCTCGACCGAACGAATGGTCACGCCCCAGTCTGTGGTCTGGTCGTCCATTGATTCCCGCAATTCGGCCTTGATCCGATCACGGCTGGACAACGCAGAGTCGAGGTCCATCTTTCCGACAACGGCGCGCAGCGCAGTCATGGTCAGACTTCTGACTGCGTATTGGTAATCCTGCACACCGTAAGCGGCTTTTTGAGGATCGGTAACTTTTGCAAAACATAAAGCGTTTGCCAAAATCACGGCATTGTCAGACGTGATGATTTCCTGTTCATCAACGGTAAGGATGATGTCTTTAGTGGGCAGTCGGTAGGCAACGGAATCCATGAAAGGAATGATGAAATTCAGCCCCGGCTTGAGCGTTGTGTTGTAGCGGCCCAGGCGCTCAACAAGCCATTCCTCGCCTTGAGGTACGATGCGGACGCTTTTAGCGATTCCGACCAGAACAAACAAAGCAATTAAGCCGACGACGATCAGAGCTTGCATTGAGGTGCATCCTTTATGTGATAACTCAAGTGTTGAAATTTATGCTTTTTCAACGCGAACCGTGTTGCCGTCTACGGACACGAGTCGGACCCGTGATTGGACCGCGATATCAGAGTCGGACGTACACGACCACTCTTCACTTCCCAATACCGGTTTTTGAAAGCGGACTTTACCCTTTGTGAACTCTCCAACGGGCTGGGTCAGTAATCCTACCTCTCCGATCACTTCCTCTGCGGTCCAGCGTTTGTCAGGAAGGCGGTTTTTAAGAACTTTGAACCATAACAACGCCAGAAGTGAAGAAAGTAATGCCCAGCTGAAAATCTGTAACTCGAGTGTCATGCCAGTCCAGACCAGACTGATCAGGCCCACCAGCACTGCGCCGATGCCAAACCACAGGACAAAAAAAGTGACGGTGAAGATTTCCAGCAAGGAAAGGGCAAACCCTAAGCCAATCCAGTACCACCCTTGTATTTCCATTAGTCCTCCTTGAAACGTTCCCCCGGTATTTCCGAAAGGTCAATCATTTGCCCTGACGAGGCGGGGTTAACCTGTGCTTGATGTGTTTATCAAGAACCGTTCAGTTGGCGAAATCAGCGATTCTCCCACAACCTGCATGACAAGGGTTTCGAAAAGGTATTGCGCTTTTCGCCACACACTTGGCCCTGATCTGCCTCAGGTAGATAAAATATCCAACGAGGCATCCAATATGCGAATCAGGCTTTGATGAGGATACCGGGTCTGGTTGGCCCCTGTGTATAACTGGGTTGTGAAGCGGACACAACAATATGCTCTGCTGTAGAAGCCTTTTGAGCACTCTTGAATCAAGCCGAGCCCCTTAGGTCGGAAGCCTACTCATGGAGTTACCTACCTGTATGAAAATCGGGAAGGCAGCGTGAAAAAGAATATTTACAGCCCAGGCATTGATGACCAGATCGCTTACCTGAGAGAAGCGTTAGAATTACATGTCCTTGAGGTCTCCGACATTGTGCAATGGGCGGATGATCAGATCCTGGCTCGGGAAAATCCTGCTTACGAACTGATAGAGCTTGCGCTGATGAGTGACTCGAATCGGTACGACACTTCAAGTCAGTTACTTCGAGTCGGGACACCCTCTTTGAGCCGCGCAGAGGTATTGCCCTATGTGCTCGCCAAGGCACATGAGCAACTCCTTGTAAATCCTGATTTTGGAAAGGTCTTGGCAGAGGGACTGTACCAATCCTGGTATCGGTCGAATTACGACTTTCCTGACGCTCTTCGCCTGTGCGGCTATTTCGAAGATGCCTATTCATTGGCTGAGAGCGGGACAGTTGGAACAGTTGACCAGATCTACCGAGAGCTGCTTGAGTTTACTGCCCGGTTTCAGGACTGTAATGGGTTCGAGAGCGTGCTTGGCCAATAGCGTTCTGGTTTTGAGGTGGGTTGCTGATGACTGTGCTGTGGAGCGCGAGGCTCGGTTGCAAGCATTATCGACCGCACGTCAGCGTTTCAACCAGCCGAAACCGGCTGTCCATGATGCACTGTCGCAATATTGGATCATCTGTCGAGTGCTGTCTTGGATAACTATGCCTGACCCTGTAGATCTTGATGCATTGTTGGCCCACGTCAAAGACGAGGACTCGTTCATTCGATTCATCGAAGCGCTCGGCGATGATTTCGCTTCAGGGCATTTACTGGACAAGGCTTCTCCTTCATCTCCCTATGGACCGGGTTCTCTGGGCTGGGAAAACATGTCGATTGACGCTTTCCTGGAGGCGGCCGCCGCATGGGCAGCGGCCAGCAACCGAGTGTTGCGCAGCGACGACTCCCCGGACACTGACCCTGCAGAGAAATATACCCGGCCACGGGTACTGCACATAATGCGTGTGCAGAACGGTCAGCACGTGGGTCTTGTTGCCCCCGTGCTGCTCAAGCATGTGCCTATTCCACCACCTCGATGACACCCTGATCCTCGCCCAGAAACCCGCCGCTCTGGTGTTGCCACAGCCGCGCATAGGTGCCGTTTTTGCCGAGCAGTTCGCTGTGAGTGCCTTGTTCGATGATGCGTCCTGCGTCCATGACGATCAGTCGGTCCATGGCGGCAATCGTCGACAGTCGATGAGCAATGGCGATGACAGTCTTGCCTTGCATCATCTCATCGAGGCTTTCCTGAATGGCTACTTCGACTTCCGAATCCAGCGCGCTCGTGGCTTCGTCAAGCAGCAGAATCGGGGCATTCTTGAGCATCACCCTGGCAATCGCGACACGCTGACGCTGGCCGCCTGAAAGCTTGATGCCACGTTCGCCCACCAGCGTGTTGTAGCCGGAGTGACCATGTTTGTCGCTCAGTTGGCTGATGAACCCATCGGCCTGTGCGTCGGCTGCGGCTTTGCGAATGTGCTCGTCGGTCGCATCGGGACGGCCGTAGGCGATGTTGTCGCGAATGGACCGGTGCAGCAGGGACGTGTCCTGCGTGACCATGCCGATGGCGCTTCGCAGACTGTCTTGCGTAACGTGAGCGATATTTTGCCCGTCGATGCGAATCTCACCCTGGTCCACGTCGTAGAAGCGCAACAGCAGGTTGATCAGCGTGGACTTGCCGGCGCCGGAGCGACCCACCAGACCGATCTTCTCGCCTGGGCGAATGTTCAGGTTCAGGCCGTCGAGCACTTGGCGTTCGCCGTTGTAGTTGAAGCTCACGTTGTCGAACGTTACCTCGCCACCAGTGGTCTGCAGCACACTGGCATTGGGCGCATCCTGCACTTTGGGACCACGGGTCAAGGTTTCCATGCCGTCCTGTACGGTGCCGATGTTCTCGAACAGCGACGTCATCTGCCACATGATCCAGTGCGACATGCCATTGATGCGCAACGCCATGGCGGTGATCGCCGCCACGGCACCGGTGCCGACTTCGCCCTGGTGCCACAGCCACAAGGCATAACCGCCTGCGCCCATGATCAGCCCGACGACCAAGGCCTGATTGACGATTTCGAACTGGCTGACCAGACGCATCTGGCGAAAGCCGGTGTGTTTGAAATCTTCCATTGCCGCACGTGCAAAGTGTGCTTCACGCTTGGAGTGGGAGAACAGCTTGACTGTGGTGATGTTGGTGTAAGCGTCCGAGATACGTCCGGTCATCGATGACCGCGCATTGGCCTGTTCCTGCCCGACTTTCCCCAGTCGCGGCACGAAGTACGACATGGCCAGCCCGAACAACGCGACCCACGCAATGAATGGCAGCATCAGTTTCAGGTCGAAGCCGCCAGCCAGGGCGATGATCGCAATAAAATACACCCCGATCCCGGGTGCGATCTCGATGATGGTGAACAGCACCTCACGCACCGACAGCGCGGTCTGCATCACCTTCGTCGTGACCCGCCCCGAGAACTCGTCGGAAAAAAACGAAAGGCTTTGCCGCAGCATCAGTCGATGGAAATCCCAGCGCAGCCGCAAGGGCAGGTTGATCGCCAATATCTGGTGCTGAACCATGGTGCGCAACGCGACCAGCGCGATGCTGGTCAGCAGAACGATGCTGATGCCCCACAGCACGCGGCTTTCCTGCCCGCCCGTATCGCCGCCTGCTTGCCAGGTGGAAAGCAGGTCCACAACCTGGCCAAGGAAGGAAAACAGCCAGGCTTCGTAAATCGATACGCCCGCACTCAGCAGCGCCAGCGCAAGGATGTAACCCCGGGCACCGCGTGTACAGGCCCACAGGAAACGCGCCAGCCCGTCAGGTGGCGGTGGTGCCTCGTCAGGTGGGAAAGGGTCGAGCCTTCGTTCAAACACACGAAGCATAGAGGTCTCCAAAACGGTGAAGTCAAAAGCGATTCTGCCATCGAACAGTGGCTTTGAGCTTTTACGGGGGTGTTTAGTTGCTGGCCATTTATTCTGGGGGCCGATAGCCAGAGGCTTCTTGCCCGAATCGGCGCTACGACGAAGGAGGAGGGTCTTCACACGTGAAAGACAGCGCCGCAACACATGATACGTGCTTGCCGGGTGCTGGTGATTTTCTAGCTGAGGCTCAGATGGGCTCGTGCCCACTGCTCGGCGCTGGTTACAGAAAGCCCATGGACGCCGTTGAATGTCTTGGCAACGTCCCATGCCACGCCGTGACCCATTGCAAACACCGCCCCGTATTTGCGCAGGTTGTCGTCGGGTGATTTCTCCAGATCGGCCTGCAGCGCTTGCACGCTGGACTCCTGTCGCTCGACCTTGCGTCCAGTGACGCGCTCGAGCAGATCGGCCAGATCGCCGTAGGTGAGGGTGTCCCCAGCGGTGTAAACCACCTGATTGATGACGCGCGGGGTGTGCAGGACGATTGCGGCGGTGAGTACCCCGATGTCATCCGGGGTTGTCACTGTGACCGCAGTTTCCAGGCTGCCCAGGGCATTGACCGTTGCGGCAGGCAGGTCGACGACCCCGAAAGCGGAATCGAACAGAAAACTGGTAAACATACCTGTAGAAATAATGACCCATTCAGTTCGGGATTGAGCGCGCAGCAGGTCGCGGACATCCAGTTGTTCGTCGAACAGGTCTTGCGGGCTGCCACGGCCGATCAGGTCGTAGTCAACCCCGAACTGCCAGGGAATGTAGCGTTTCACGCCCGACATGAGCGCAGCCTCAGTCAGTTTTCGCTGAGTTCCCCGGCCCGCCGCAAACCCCACACAGCTGATCACTGTGTCGAAACGGCTCAGCACCGTCGCGAGCTCTTCGACGGAGTCCTCCACAACGTCGGCCAACTCGATGTCTATGCCGAGTTCTTTGATCACCTCGACGTCCTGTCGCTTCTGCTCGACGGTCTGGCGGCGCAACAGCACGGTGACGCTGGCCGATTCTGTTGATCGGTCAGCCAGTCCGCGCAGCACCGCGAGCCCCAGTTCGCCGGCCCCCATGACCAGAATGTGTTGTTTGACGTTTGAAATATCAGCCTGCATGGTGAGCCCCTGTTTGACGCACTTCACTGTGAGGCTGGGGATCTTGTCATGGACATTGATGGGCAAAAAGTAGGTACATCGGTGATACCGAGCGGCCTGGATGCTCAGGAAATTGTACGGCTGTCGCAGAACGCCTGCCGTGCGCTCAGCGAGGACGATGATGGTCTGAAGCGCGATATCCTGGGTCATTCCGGCAATCGATGGTCCCTGGGCGTGGTGCATGCGCTGGGTGTCACCAGCCCGTTGCGCCACGCGGAGTTACGGCGCCGGATGCACGGCGTCACCCAGCGCATGCTCACTCACACGCTGCGCCAGCTGGAGCGCGACGGGCTGATCTCCCGTCATGATTTCGGCGAGAAACCTCTGCGTGTCGAATACGCCCTGACCGAACTGGGAATGGGTTTGCTGGTGCAGATGATCCCGCTGTGGACCTGGGTGATCGAACAGTCCGAAGGCTTCAATGAGGCACGCCAACGTTATGACCGGCAATCAACCGCCGAGGTCGTCTGACACTTCGCACACAGTCAGCGTTGAATGACTTCTGCCAGCCACATTCGCCTTGTACGCACCCTTGTCACGATCAGCTCTGGGCCAGACCTTATCTGCAAATGCCCAAAGCAGATTATCGGGTCAGTCAGGGGTATGCGGCCAGCGGTCATCAATTTCATACCATGGCGCTTTGGACGTCACCTCGACATGTCTTTGCTTGTGGCAGGTGAAGGGGGTGTCCAGTGTGCCAAGCGCTATGGAGATCCAATCGCAATACTCACCCTGACATCGCGCCCAGAACAGCGATGACCCGCATTCAACGCAGAACTGGCGCAACACTGATTCAGAAGACTGGTACGACTTCAGTTCTGCGCTGCCCTGGATAATGTGCAGATCGCTACGCGGGACACTCCCGTAGCTGGCAAACGCAGCCCCATGGCCTTTGCGGCATTGGCTGCAATGGCAGTGAGAAAGTGCTTTGGGACGAGACCGGATTTCGTACTTTACCGCGCCGCAGAGACAGCTGCCTTGGAGCGTATCAGCCATTATGCAGGTCCCTTGTGATAACAGGAGGGTTACTCCACCTGGTGATCAGGTTCTGAAGTTTCGACCTTGACTCCTTCCGGCCTTGAAATTCGACTTGTTCACAAGAATGTGTAAATAACGCCCCGACCATCATAGAAGTAATGTCGTCCATAACCCGGCGCTACTCCAGCGCCGCATTCAGTGCCGTTTCCAGATCGGAAACCCCAAACGGTTTTCTGAGCACTACTGCGGTCTTTCCAACCGCTCCCTCTATCGCCGAAGTCTCGGAATAACCACTGGCGAATATGATGGGGAGGTTGGGGCGTCGATCCCTTGCAACTCTGGCCATTTGCGCGCCGTTCATGCCTGGCATGGCGAAGTCTACGAGCAGGATGTCAGGCTCGACCTCTTCCAGCAGCGCGAGGCCGCGCTCTGCGTCTTCTGCGACCCGAACATCGAAGCCCAGTGTTTCCAATGACGTGGTGAGGAACTGCCTTACGTCCGGATCGTCGTCAACAACCAGCACTTTTTTAGACGAGAAGCTCACAAGTGGAACCGGATCGACTTTTGAAGCCGCTGTGACGGGTTCCATCTGGATGGAGGGCAGCCACAAGTTTATGCGTGTGCCGTGTCGCATGTGCTGTTCTATCCGGGCAATTCCACCCGCCTGTTTGGTCATGGCATAGACTTGGCTCAACCCCAGCCCTGTGCCTCTGCCCAGACCTTTGGTTGTGAAAAAGGGCTCGAAGGCTCTGGCAGCGACAGCGGCTGACATCCCTGTTCCCGTATCGCTGACAGCGATTTCCACGTAGTTGCCGGATGGCAGGTCTGGATCTGTAATGATTTCGCGTTCGTTGACGGCGATGATCAGGTCACCGCCTTGAGGCATGGCGTCCCGTGCATTGATAGCCAGGTTCAACAGTGCCATTTCAAGCTGGGTAGGATCTGATAACACACCCAGAGTCCGTGGCTCTGTCTGGATAACGACTCTGACCAGAGGCCCGACGGAGCTGTGAAGAATCTCTGTCATTCCAGCGATTAGATGTGTGATCTCGATGGGTCTAAGCTCGAATTTCTGTGCGCGGGAAAAGGCCAGTAACTGCGCTGTCAGCTTTGCCCCCCGCTCAGTCGCTTGCAGACCATTCCTGGCCAGACGCGACACCCGAACAGGGTCATGAGGCGTGCGAAGAATCAGGTCGAGGCACCCGTGAGCCGCCTGGAGCAGGTTGTTGAAATCATGGGCCAGCCCTCCGGTGAGTTGGCCGACGGCCTCCATCTTCTGACCTTGCCGGATAGCTTCTTCACGTCTGAGGTCATCACTGATGTCCCGTCCTACGGTGTAAAAAAGGTTGCTGCCGGCGCTGGCTTCAGGAACGGCAGACCAGGCGAACGAGATGGGCGTCCCATCGGCTTGCAGCAGTCGCACATGAAACTGATGCACGGGCTCGCCTGCGCTGAGCCGTGCGACGACTGCACCGGTCTCCGCCAGATCGTCAGGATGAATAATCTCGGAAAATGGCCTGGCCAGCAGGTCCTCAAGCGGGCGTCCAAGCTGCCTTGCCCACGCGGGATTGATTGACACGAGGTACCCGTCAAGGGTGGCCACGCCAAACAGGTCCCGGCTCATTTCAAACAGGCGATCCCGCTCACGCTTCGCATCTGCTGCTTGGCGCCGCTCGTGCGTCACACGCCCGGTGGTCTCGGTGCACGCGCAGAACAACCCCACTATTTCACCCGCATTGTCGGGCACTGGTGTGTAAGAGAACGAGAAGCTGGCTTCTTCCGGGTAGCCGTTGCGATTAAGGGTCAGAGCGAGGTCGTCCATGTGGATTGGCTCACCGGAGAAAACTCGATCCATCAACCCTCCGATCTCCAGGCGGACTTCAGGCCACACCTCGAAAAAGGGACGAGCAAAGGCGTCAGGGTGCTTGGGCCCAAGCATTTTGGAATAGCTGTCATTGTAAAGAAGAATACGCTCCGGGCCCCAGGCAATGAACATGGGCTGGCCGGAACCCAGCATTACTCTGGTCAGCGTTACCAGGGATTGCGGCCATCCGGACGGTTCCCCCAAGGAGGTTTTTTCCCAGTCCAAAGAGCGAAGCAGATCCCCTGAGTGGCCTCCTCCTGCAAAGAGGACAGCTTCTTCTGGCAGGTTCTGGTGATTCAATATATGACGCCTCAACAACGGGTTTTAGCAGATATCTATTTTCGACGAGCAGAGACGCAAGGAAGTTTCACTCCATATTTGACCAAGAGACGCAGTGGTGCAGTTCCGGCAAATATCGGATCGGTGTGATGGGTCGCCTCTGGCCAAACGTCGATAGCCGGCAGCAGCGTTCTGATGCCGGAAAGAATTGCGCGCGCTGTTGCTGTGGGGGACCATCAAACCAATTCAGCGCGGCTGAAGCGGTATTTCCTGCCACGTCATGGCGGTATGCAAATACTATTTCTTGCGGGCCTGGGCCTCAGCAGCAAGGCATTCGAGGGCGAACTGCTCTGTGTAGGTCATCTGAATGGGCGTGGTTTCGCCCTTCACAGTTCTTTCGCCATCAAGTATGTAGCGAATGCGCTTGTCAGTCACACCGATACGCTTTGCGATCCACGAGGGCGTTTGTCCGATGCGCGAAATCAGCTTGTCGGCGTATTCGGTGGAAGGGTTGTAGAGTTCTGCATTGGGTGTCATGTGACGTCCAGATAAGGGTTGGGCGCTGTGTGTGCGTGAAGTATGCAACACGGTGCGCCGGTTGTTGGATTGTTTCGTTGTCTCAATGGTACGCGACCCAAAAATGACCAGTACAGCGTCATAGACCGGTCATCTCCTCGACATCCCGCATTGTTCTTACAGGAAGTACATGATCCCCATCAATCCGATGTCCATGCTGGTCGGCGCTCTGATGATGCTGATTTCGCTGGGCTGTCTTTGCGCGCTGATCATCGGAGGCGTGTGCTGCCTGAAGTCCTCCTTCAGAAGGTACATTGCGGCGCGTCGTTGGCGGTTTATCGCTTTGTTGGTGTGCCTGACAGCGGGCACTCTGCCGATGCTGCAGATCCTGGGATGGAGACTTGCCGACTGGCAGGAAAGTCGTGCGCTCAGCCCTCGTCTGGACACAGCGGTGGTGCAGGGCGACCTGACACTGCCGGTGGGGACGCGAATCTGGATGGAGCGTCTTGAGTCTTTCCCGGACTTGAGCGGGAACATGCTGCCTTCCGGTCTGCAAAGTCTGAAACGCGGCGAATTCGACCGCACGCCGGGTGAAATTCTTGGCATGCGGGTGAGGCGTCTGGACGTCGATGGTGATCGTGGTCTTGCCACGTTGACGCTGGTTGCTCCGGCTCGATTGCAGGGGTGGCTTTGCTCGGCAGAGGATGTCGTGAGTTTTCGTTTCCCGTTCAATACGCCGTTCGATTTTGCGGGTTGGCAACTGGACAGTTGCTCACTGGCACCTGGCAGCGAGGTGGGTGGCATCGTGTGGCCAAAAGGCGTGGCGGTACACGCTCTTGAGCACGGCTGGTGGGTTGCGGATGACGGTGAGACACCTATGCGCTATGAGGGGCTTGAACTGTTTGAGTTACGCCTGCGACTGGATGCCCCTGACGGTAACACCGTAGCGTGGGACGGCGTACTGGCTCACTCGCTTGAGTGGGGACCGGTTCAATACCTGGCTGGCACCAAAATCAAAAGTTATCAAGGCAACCTGTTGTTCAGCCCCCTTGGTGACGCGCCTGCCATGGACCTGCGCTCCGGGAGGCCGGTCGAACCCGGCCACTCGGTGGAGCAACGGCGTTCAGGCGAAGTACTGAGTATTCACCCCAATGATCAGGTCGGCGTGGTGCTTCTGGATGTATTTACGCTGGAATGACGTCTGGCTGGCTTCGTTAGTCTTGCAGTTGCCCATGGCTGGATTCCAGACCGGTCAGCGGGCCAGATAAAGCGCGAGGCTGTTGTGGCCGTTGACGATCAACTCTGTGATCAGCGATTCGAAATGGGCCGTTGTGTCTGGATCGCGAACATCGAAACGTGCGTTCCATTCCACCGTACATTGAGCCTGGCTGCTGACCTTGATCACGGTGACGTGCGCCTGGTAGTTGTCGAGGGGCAGGGGCGATTCCTCGAACTTGTATGAGAGGGACATTCGGGTGTCGTCCAGTGAGACAAGACGCTCCCGTATGACCGCGCCGTCGACAAGCTCAAGCCTTCGCACGGCCCCGAGGCTGTCAGCTTTTTGTCCTTCTTCGATCTGGCTGTGGGCGATTGCGGGATGCCATTGGGAAATGTCGCCAAAGTGTCTGAGCACTTGCCAGGTTTGCTCTGCGCTGGCTTGCAGCGCAGCACTGTATTCAACCGTCGCCATACATTGAAACTCCAGAGTGGAATGGGGTGATAACTGTGAGAAACATCAACGGGCGCTGAAACGACCCGCCGCCACCTCTACAGGGGTATCGCCTTCGGTCAGCTCGATGATCTGTCTGGAAATGTCTGGTCGATCGACCAGTGCCGATAGAAAAGCCGCCACATCATCACGAGCAATGTTCCCGTAGGGGATCGCGAGGCCTGCTCGCACCTCACCTGTGCCTGGGCTGTCGAGCAGCGTGCCTGGCCTGAGAATCACCCAGTCCAGCCGAGACGAGGCGAGGTGCACATCGGCGTCTTTCTTCACGCGCATGTAGTTCTCGAATCCGGCAGAGGTATCAGTGCCGCGCGCCGCCTCGGGGAAGGCAGATACCAGCAAAAAGCGCCGGACCCCAGCCAGCCCGGCAGCCGCAACAGAAGTTTTCAGCGCCTCACCGTCGATGGCGTTGGTCAGCTCAATACCGGCACCCCCCGCACCGGCTGTGAATACCACGACGTCGCTACCTTTCATCGCGGCCGCCAGCCCGGAAGCGTCCATCTCGATGAGGTTGCCAGGGACCGGATCTGCTCCGCACGCTTGCAGCGCCTGAGCCTGTTCTGGCTTGCGGTGAAGTGCGATCACCTTGTGGCCGTTGCCGCTGAGTATTTTTACAAGACGCTTGCCGACTTTGCCTGCGGCGCCGATGACGAAAACGTTGGACATGTGCGTCTCCTTGGGAGGGGAGTGCTGACAGTGGTGCGTGCCAGCGTGCTCCCGGAAAATCAACCTTCGAACTGGTGGTACACCTTCGCAATGACCTTCCAGGCGCCATCGATTTTGATCAGCGTCAGGTAGTCGTTGTAGTCAGCACCGATGGCGTCCTTTTCCATGTCGACGCGCACCACGGCTGTTGTGGGTGTGATGGCGAGAATATCCAGTCGAGTCGTGATGTCAGGCGCAGTTCCATTGGTTTCAACGAACGTGTACAGATTGCTGATCGGCCCGCCCAGCAATTGTCCGTTGGTGAAGCCATACATCACCGCATCCTTGTGGAATGCGTCTTCGAGGGCCTGAACGCTGCCTGTGCGCAAACCTTCCACATACTTGCTGGCGGTTTCGATGACTGCGTTGTAATCGTGAGTCGGGACGGCTTTGGTGTTTTTGCTCATGGGTGAAACTCCTGATTGAGGGGATTGCAGTGCGTGAATTGAGGCGCTACAGCCTGTCACCAGTCCTGACGGGTCGGGGAAATGATCAGGTCATTGACAGTGACGTTCGCAGGCTGATTGAGCGCATAGATCACCGCGCGGCTGACGTCGTCGGGCGCGATGGCTATTGCGTTGAGTGCCTGGGCGGCCTTACGTCCTTCCGGGTCGGTGACTTTGTCGGCCCAACCGGTATTGATCACGCCGGGGCTCACGGTGTTGGACCGGATACCGTGCTGTACACCCAGCTCTTTGCGCATGGATTCGGTAATCGCCTGAACAAAAAACTTGGTGGCGCTGTACACGCCTGCTGCCGGACCCACCTGATGGCCTGCAACCGAGTCCATGTTCAGGATCTGCCCGGACTTCTGCTCGATCATGAACGGCAGAACGGCGGCGATCGAGTTCAGGTAGCCCTTGATGTTCACGTCAATCATGGCGTTCCAGTCCTGCGTCGCGAGGTCCACCCAGTTGGAGAACAGCATCAGCCCGGCGTTGTTGACGAGGATATCCACTGACCCATAGGTGTCTTTGGCACGTTGCGCCATGGCAATCGTCTGTTCTGCGTCGGTCACATCCGTGACAAGACTTGTCGCCTCATGACCCGCTGCGCGAAGCTCGTTTACCAGTATGGCGAGCCCTTCTTCATCTTTTGCCGCTGCTACGATCCGGGCGCCATGCGCGGCAAGCGCTCTGGCTGTTGCGGCACCGATACCGGATGAAGCGCCTGTGACAATTGCCGTCTTGTTGGTGAGATAGTTCATGTTCAACAGTTCCTTTTCAGCGGGTGCATCGCCGCGTGAGAGTGGGCCGCAGGGCCGGTGGTGAGGGTTCAGTAGTTACCCAGAGGCCAGTCGGTATAGCCTTTGGCGCCGCCGCCGTAGTAGGACTCACGTGGCGCAATCGTCAGTTCTGCGCCATGGCGTAACCGGGCAACAAGGTCGGGGTTGGAGATGAACAGACGACCGAACGCCACTGCGTCGATCCTGCCCTGCGCTCGGCGCTCGACTGCCATGTCCAGGTCATAGTTGTTATTGCCGATGAAGGGGCCGTTGAACTGAGCGCTCAGCGCGTCCATGTCGACGCCGGCCGGGACTTCGCGCGACGTGGCAGTGGCACCTTCCACGAAGTGCAGATACGCCAGATTGAATCTGTTCAACTGCTGGATCAGGTAGCCGTGCAGCCCCATGACGTTACTGTCCGGTGGGGTATTGCCCGCATCGGGTGTAACCGGAGACAAGCGGATGCCGACTCGGTCGCTGCCCCAGATGTCGACGATGGCCTGGGTCACTTCAAGCGTCAGCCGTGCACGGTTTTCTATGGAGCCACCGTACTGATCGGTACGCTGATTGGTGGAGTCGCGTAGAAACTGATCCAGCAGGTAACTGTTGGCAGAGTGCACTTCAACGCCATCAAAACCGGCTCGCCTGGCGTTCTCGGCCGCACGTTTGTACTGCTCGATGATGCCGGGAATTTCGTCGGTTTCCAGAGCTCGGGGCATGGACACCGGCACGAAGCCGTCGGCCGTGTAGGTGTTGCCTTCAGCCTGAACCGCCGAGGGCGCCACCGGAGATTCTCCATTCGGTTGCAAATCCACACTGGAGAATCGGCCCACGTGCCAGAGTTGGCTGACAATCTTGCCGCCCGCTGCGTGGACGGCGCCCGTTACCTTCTTCCAGCCTGCGACCTGTTCTTCGCTCCAGATGCCTGGGGTCGCAGCGTAGCCTCGACCCTGGGCGGAAATATTGGTCGCTTCGGCGACGATCAGTCCCGCCGTGGCGCGCTGGGCGTAGTAGGTCGCGTGCAGCTCGTCAGGGATACCGTCTTCCTGATAGCGGCTGCGTGTTACCGGGGCCATGACGATCCGGTTCGCCAGGTGCATGGCGCCCATGCTGACGGGTGAAAAGAGATCGGTCGTTTTGCTGATGTCGTTCATGAATGCATTCCTAAAATAGTGGACCGGTCGTCTACAAAACAGGTCAAAAAAAACACCCGCTACCGCAGCAGGCGTTTTGTCATGGCGAGGGCTTTATCGAAGGAATCGGTGGATTTGTTCACCTTCACCAGCAGAGAGGCACCCAGCCACAGCTGATAGAGGGATTCAGCGAACCCTTCGTGATCTGCTTCCGGGTGAAGGCTACCGTCAGCAACCCCCATTTCCACACATGCAGTGATGCGCTTGATGATTTTTGCTGTACCTGCCTTCAGGACGCTGCGCATGTCTTCTGATAAATCACAGACTTCCGCGCCCAGCTTGACCACCAGGCACTTGCCTTCGGGAAGATCGGTGCCCTGGGTTTGCGTCCAGTAATTGAAATAAGCCAGAAGCCGTTCGGCACCCGTGCCTGGACGAGCCATGAGCGCATCTACCCGGCCCAGGTACTCGGAAAAATACTCTTCCAGCAGTGCCTGACCGAACTCTTCCTTCGATTTGAAGTAGTAGTAGAAAGACCCTTTGGGGACGCCGGCCGTACTCAAGACCTCGGCAAGGCCAACGGCGGTGTAGCCTTTGTTTGTCATGAGCGATCTGGCGACATCGATGATGTGCTGTCGCATGTCTTGCGCTGGTTTCTTCATAATGGTCGGCATGGTAAACCTGTACCGACCGGTCGTCTACAAGAAATTTTCATGACCTTCCAAGGCGTCTGGAGAATCGGGATGAGGCAGTTGGCTGAACCTGGCCTCTGATCAAGCATCATCTTTTGCCAAATGATGAAGCTGGCGATCACGTGTCATCTGCCACACGAATACCTCACGTGCACAGGTTCGATTTCCATCAGAAATGCTGATACGCCAGGCTCTACGCATTCGATGACCGCGAGTGCGCAAGGGGCGTATATGTTCAGCAAGGCTGTAATTCTCACACTGTTACCCATTGGCATGGCTTTTCTGGTGGGGGTCTTTTTGCCTTTCCAGGCTGCCAGCAATGCTGCGGCAGGGCGTGCGCTCGGGCATCCGCTGTGGGGCGCGTTGACGTCTTTGCTGGTCAGCGCCATTGCGGTGGTCGGTGCGCTCGTTGTGTTGAGGGTGTCTGCGCCCGATCTGGGCAAGGCGTTTCAAGGGCCATGGTGGCTGTGGATCGGTGGGGTGTTCGGGGCGATTTTTGTGGTGAGTGCAGCGGCGCTTGTGCCGAGGCTGGGTGCAGCAGGTTTTCTTCTGCTGGTGATAGCGGGTCAGATCGTTGCTTCAGTGCTGGTGGATCACTTCGGGTTGATGGGGCTTGCTGCCAAGCCGATCAACGTCGCCAGGCTCGCAGGTGTGGCCTTGATTCTGGGTGGCGTGTTTCTGGTGCAGAGCGCGGGCTCGCCAGTTGTCTCATCAACTATTCAAGTCGCGAAATAACGTGATGCTCACACTTATCTCGACATTGGCTGACTGCAGGCATACACCGCCTCGCGCAGCCATTGATGAGCAGGATCACTGTCTTTTCTCGCATGCCACGCCTGTTGGTAGTCCATGGGCGGGATCATGATCGGCGGAGCGAATGTTCTCAGCGCCTTGTGATGCCGAGCACCGACCGTAGCTTGACGCGCGATGGTGAGTACCAGATCCGTCCCCGGCAGTATCTCGACAGCGGCGCTCCAGTGCGGCAACACCAATGCGATGTGCCGTTTGAGCCCCAGAGCGCTGAGCGCACGCTCTATTTCATCCTGAGCATCGGGACGCATGGCGACCATGATGGGGATTCCATGACCATCCGGACACCCATTCCACCGACATCCGGACACTGATTCCACGCTGATCCGGACACTCATTCCACAAGCATCCGGACACCGAT
>NZ_JAGTPK010000057.1 GCF_021147775.1 Pseudomonas californiensis | reverse complement strand
CGCCACCCTTATCGTTGCTGTTAGTCATAAACATACCCGTTTGCCTATCCCTTATCTTAAGGGGGGAACGGTGTCCTGTCTTTCATGGGGCTCGTTCAAGCCGCATCACAGGCATTCATCGCAACACTATCCGGCAGCGCGACTTCCCCGCGCAGCGGCTTGAGGCGATCAAGGACAACCGCCGCATTGCAGTGCTCGCTCAGAGGGTCAAGGCCGAGAAGAAACAGGATCCCAAGACGATTCTGATGCAACGACTTGAAAAGAGTCGATTGGAAGTGCTTTATTGGTTCAATAGGCATCAGGAATCCGAGAACTCTTGTGCCACGCTCGACAAGCGATTGGACACTGTCCGCGAGTCTAGGGACTACTACGTGCAGGTCGCAGATGAGCTGCGTAAGAAGATCAAAGAGCAAGATACTGAAATTTTGAAATTGCGTGACGCGCTGGATTTGGTCAGCGCGAACCTTGAGGAACCGAAATGAAGATGTACCACGATTTGCTGGCCGACGTGCTAGAGAATGGCGTCGAGAAAGGCGATCGCACTGGCACCGGCACGCTGAGTGTCTTTGGGCGCCAATTCCGCCACAACCTGGAAGATGGCTTCCCGCTCCTCACCACCAAGAAGCTGCATTTCAAGAGCATCATCAACGAGATGATTTGGTTCCTGAACGGTGACACCAACACCAAATGGCTCAAGGAGCACGGCGTCAGCATCTGGAACGAATGGGCGACCGAAGACGGTGATCTCGGCCCGATCTACGGCAAGCAATGGACTGCCTGGCCAACCCAGGACGGCAAGACCGTCAATCAGATCGACTATGTCGTCAATACCCTCAAGACGAACCCGAACAGCCGTCGCATTCTCTTCCACGGGTGGAACGTCGAGTATCTGCCTGATGAGTCTTTGAGTCCTCAGGAGAATGCCCAGAACGGGAAAATGGCATTGCCACCATGCCACTTGCTCTATCAATTCTATGTGGCTAACAATAAATTGTCGGCGCATCTATATATACGGTCGTCAGACTTACTGCTCGGAAATCCCTATAATCTAGCAGGGGTTAGTTTTTTAACTCACATGTTGGCGCAGCAGTGCGATTTGGGAGTTGGTGAAGTTGTAGTTACCATGGGCGATGCGCATATTTACTTGAATCATATTGAGCAGGTTAAGCTGCAACTGACTCGTGATCCTCGCCCTCTGCCTAAGTTGGTATTCAAGCGTAAGCCAGAGAGTATCTACGACTACAAGTTTGAAGATTTTGAGATTGTAGGCTACGACCCGCACCCTCATATTCCGGCTCCTGTGTCGATCTGACTTGTAGAGGGATCGAGTACAGGCACCAGCTCAGGCGCTTGAGGGCAGGTACCGGGCTTGGCCCTCTCTCATCAAGCGCCACCTTCTCCGGCGTAAGCTTGAGCGCACCCATTGGCGCGGCTCCAACAGGTCTTGCGGGCCCATCGGGGCGTTACTAAAGGTCTGATAATTTTGGGAATGGACTGCGATATGAGGCAGCTTCAGCTTCATTCGCTCGTACCTGGTGCCGAAATTATCGTTCTGATACCTGCGGATGCACGCGTGCCGCATGAACTGATGACTCATTTCTCGCAGAGCAGCCTGCTGTAGCCGGCGACTTATGAACCCTCGTGATGGCGAGTCCAGACGCGATTTTTAGGGCCATTGTCTGTATCCGTCCGGCCAAGTCACCTACCCAACCCCGCAAAGCCCAGACATGGTGTGCACTTAAATTCAGGTGGACACCAGTTCTAGCCTTTTAAGCGGGTAATTCATGCAGCCAACACGTCGTTCCTATTCCAAATCCTTCAAGATTCAGGTCATTCAAGAGTGTGCCCAGCCCGGTGCTTCAATTGCCAGCATCGCTCTGCACCATAACCTCAACGCAAACCTCGTCCACAAATGGATTCGGTTGCAAGCGCCAAAAAGCACAGCGCTTCAACCTGCCTTCATTCCGCTACCTCTGCCAACGAACGCAGTAAATCAGCACGCCGCTTCGCCGAACATCTGCGTCGAGATTGAGCACCCTCGTGGCACTGTCAAAGTGAACTGGCCAACTGAAAGTGCTGCGGCCTGCGCCTCTTTTCTTCGAGACTTGCTGCGATGATTCGTATCGATGCCATCTGGCTCGCAACCGAGCCAATGGATATGCGCGCAGGCACTGAGACGGCGCTGGCCAGAGTGATCGCTGTTTTTGGTGCGGCGAAGCCGCACTGCGCTTATCTGTTTGCCAACCGCCGAGCCACTCGCATGAAAGTTCTGGTGCATGACGGGTTTGGCGTTTGGCTGGCGGCACGCCGCTTGAATCAGGGCAAGTTTCATTGGCCAAGCGTGCGCAATGGTTCGCAAATGGCACTCGAAACTGAGCAGCTTCACGCCCTGATACTGGGTCTGCCGTGGCAGCGCACTGGGTCAGGCGGTGCGATCACATTGCTTTAACCTCTGCCATTAGCCTATCGGTGTATCGTCGAGCGCCGTCTGCTCTGGCAAAATCAACGGCATGACTTCCTTGCCCACTCTCGACCACTTATCCCCCGACCAACTGCGTGCTTTGGCTGCGCAGTTGATGTCGCAAGTCGAGACGATGGGCAAGAAGATCCATCACGATCAGGCGATTATCGAAAAGCTGACCCACGAGATCGCCCAGCTCAAGCGCTTCAAGTTTGCCAAGCGCAGCGAACAGTTGAACCCCCAGCAAACCAGTTTGCTGGATGATCTGATCGATACTGATATTGCAGCGATTGAAGCAGAGCTTCAGGCTCTACAAACAGTGCCTGTGGCGACCGAGAAAAAAAAGCCGAAGCGCACTGCATTACCAGCAGCGTTTCCACGCACGTTGATTCTGCATGAACCGGACAACACGCAATGCACATGTGGCTGCACACTCAAACGTATCGGTGAGGACGTCAGCGAAAAACTGGATTACACGCCCGGCGTGTTTACCGTCGAGCGCCATGTCCGTGGCAAGTGGGTGTGTGAAGATTGTGAAACGCTGATTCAGGCACCTGTTCCAGCGCAGATCATCGACAAAGGCATCCCGACGGCCGGCTTACTGGCACATGTCATGATCGCAAAGTTTGCTGACCATCTTCCGCTTTACCGCCAGGAGTCGATCTTTGGTCGAGCAGGGCTGGCCATTTCGCGCTCTACTCTGGCCCAGTGGGTTGGCGTTACCGGTGTGCAGCTGCAGCCTTTGGCCGATGCACTGCGCGATGTAGTACTGGGGCAGAACATAGTCCACGCCGATGAAACACCGGTGCAGGTGCTTTCACCGGGTGAGAAGAAAACTCATCGTGCTTATGTTTGGGCTTATGCCACTGGCCAGTTCTGCGAAACAGCGGCTGTCGTTTACGATTTCAGCCCAAGCCGCGCCGGTGAGCATGCTCGCGACTTCCTGCAAGACTGGAAGGGCAAGCTGGTCTGCGATGATTTTGGCGGATACAAGGCCAGCTTTGAACTCGGCGTGACCGAGATCGGCTGCATGGCCCATGCGCGACGCAAGTTCTTTGAACTGCATGCCACGAACAAGAGCACGCTTGCCGAACAGGCCCTGCGCTACATTCAGTTGCTGTACGAAATAGAACGTGAAGCCCGCGACCTGGAACCGGAGTTACGACACCGAATACGGCAAGAAAAAGCCGTACCGGTGATGGAAATGCTGCATGCCTGGATGATCGCCCAGCGTGATCTCGTGCCCGAAGGCTCAGCGATTAGCAGGGCGTTGGATTACAGCTTGAGGCGCTGGGCAGCACTGTCGCGCTACCTCAATGACGGGGCCGTACCCATAGATAATAATTGGGCCGAGAACCAGATGCGGCCATGGGCCCTTGGTCGCAAGAACTGGCTCTTCGCAGGTTCACTGCGCAGCGGAAAACGGGCGGCTGCGATCATGAGTTTGATCCAGTCTGCGCGGCTCAACGGCCATGGCCCGTATGCGTACCTGAAAGATGTTCTCACGCGCTTGCCGACGCATCGGGCAAGTAAGATTGGTCAGTTACTGCCGCATAACTGGAAACCGGTCTAGTCACGTAAGATTGATCCTCAAACGCACGCGGGGTACAAACAATGCAAACCTCACAGTTACCCATAGTTGCGAACCCGACAATTCACGCTGGTGAATTGTATTCAGCAGATGCTGCCGAGCTACAAAATTTCTTCGACCTCAATCCCGAATACTTTTTGATTTGTCACGGAGAACCTGCACGGCCTGACGAAGCTGCGACGGAGCTAGAGCTAAAGATACCGGACGGGATGGCTTGCCGTAGGCAGTGGTTTATCGGTTTTCGTGAGCAAGGTGTTGGGTTGATCGCAGTAGAGCATATTATTCAGGATTTGTTTATTGAGGGCGTCTGGCATATCGGACTTCTGATTTTGGAGGGATGCCGTCATGGAAAAGGTGATGCCCAATTAATCTATGCTGCAACCGAGCACTGGGCCGTGACTCAAGGAGCACGCTGGCTTCGCATCGGAGTGGTCACAGATAACTTAAGGGCCAAACGTTTCTGGGAATCTCAAGGGTTCGCTACAGTCTGCGAGCGTAAAGGGGTGGCAATGGGCCTAAAGAAAAACACGATTCTCACAATGATTAAAACGCTATCAGGGACAACCATTCCCCAGTATCTCGAACTGGTCGAGAGGGATCGCACCTAAATTTTTAGGTAAAAATGAACACCATTACGTCAAACCATTGTGTTCGGACAAGGTGTGATGCCAAGACGCTTACCATTGTCTGCATACCCGGATCGTTCCTGGATTCGTTATGGTACGGGCGATCCAAACTAAACTTTCAGCAAACTCTTAATAATGTGCTCTTGCACGAAGGGAAGGTGCTCCTCGTAGAGAGTTGCGGCCCTGACATTGGTCAATCGCCCTTCATTCTCTGGGATGTTGATCGTGAATTCGCTTCGTATCACCCAGGTCACACTCACAAATAGCGAGTTCCAATCCTTGATAGAGCCATAGCCCAGGTCTCCCTTGAGAATACAGGACATCAGATTTTTCGTGACGATGCCGATACCCTTGACTCGTATGCTCCGCGAACCTGGTCGATTTGCTTTGATGTACAGAATGTCACCAACTTTCAAGCTGGAGATAAATGAGTAAAGATCTTCTGCGCTTTCTTTATTCCACCCAAGAATAAATTTGCCTTCTTGGAAGAACATGTCGGATGCTTCAGCTCCATCCCAATTCGAACCTACACCATAGATTGCCATAGTTACCTGTTAAATTCAGGTTTAAGTTAGCAGCGGGAGTAAGGCTTCCGCTGCGCTAAAGGAATTAACTGTTAATGCTATAACGATTATTCCGGCTTTCGTGGTCTAGGAGATATGATTGGTGTGCCAGATAATTTTTTATCTATGTTGGGGCAGCTGTGCTGCCATTCACGCCCTGCGCCTGAAAACTATTAGTTACAAGAGGTTTTTATTGTTGATGAGGAGATTGCTCAAGTTGAGGCTCCCCTATGGGAAGAAAGTGATGCTGAAATCTCCCGATCCTCTAATATGTATTTTGCTACCACCTTTGCGAACTCATGGGTTCCATGTAGTTCCATTCCCGGAAATCTAGTGATCTTTTGATAGAATCGTATGTTTAGTATTTCGACTGACCTTCCTGCAGCAAGAATGTAGAAGTTTTTGATGCGCTCAGAATAATACCCCTCTTCATCGTGGGAGAGGTGTTCTAATAAGTCAGAAAATGTTCCTACGTCTTCCGTGTTTTCGTCAAAGATTCTAACTTCCTCCGGGCTTTGTTGCTGGATGATTTCGATATGAGCGTGAGCTTCTTCGTCGCAAGCCTCGAAATCAACTATTATATCCTCCTGGTGCCTAGCCACGAATTCGAGCGTAGCATCGGCAGTGGCCATTTCGATATTCGTACTGATTAGTATTATTCCATACTCTGCAGCAAGCAACTTTGCACCTTCTTGGTAACCTTCTGTTGTAACAAAAATCCCCTTGGCGCCTCCTAAGTCTTGCAGCTTTGTTTGGAAGCTAGCGACGTGCTCTTTTTTGACACGGTTCTTCCAATATTTGCATTCGACGCAGAATAGCTGTTTTGCTCCAGCAATGATTAATTCCCAGCAAACATCAATCTGATGATTTGCGCCACTTTTTCCCCTTAGCGTAACGTTGTGTTTGACTTGGATTCCCGAAAACCCTTCGTCATCTATGAGTCTTTGATGCAGCTCTTGTATCAACATCTCATATTGAGTTGGTGTGAAATTCATATTTTTCCCTGTGGGGTATTGTATCCATGGCCAGTGGCACAGGTCAGTCCGGGCGGCCCTCAAGGCATGATAACTTCAAGCCTTAAAGGCCCGGCTGCGAATATCTCAGGCGTTCAGGAGATGCTCGACCTTGGCCCGGCGGTCTGTTGATTGACACTATCATCAGTCAATCGTCCGATTCATTGCGTTTCAGCCGCAAAACTGGCCGTGTACCGGCTTCGCCCGTGGGCTGTGGTTGCGGATCTTTTGCAGCTTCAGTTGCCGGCGGAATCCCGACTTGTCGAACTTTGGCAGGCTCACGCTGTGGCGCCAGGCTTGCACTTGGCTTTTGTTGAGCATCCGCTTTCACTTTAACGGAAATCTTCACCACTGGCTTATTGTGCCGAGGCTTATTCTCAGGCTTGGCTGCCGGCGCTTTCTCATCACCCTCCGCCGCAACTTCGACCTGAGCGGTTTGAACCTTTGTAACCACCTCCGGCTTCAGTTCAGCCTTAGTTTCAGTAGCGACTGCTGCTTTGGCAGGAGCAGGTTGGGCAGCGGCGCGCCTGGCAGCTTCCTTCCAGTTGTTCCAGTCGAGCACTGCTGAAGGCAGTCGGTCATGGGCTTTCAGCCAGGCGCACAAGCCAGGATCGATCCACTGCACAATCTCCGTGATGTCACGATGTAGCTCGTAGATCGGTTGCCACAAAAGCGGCTCGTGGTGGAAGCATCGATTGCGCAAATCCCTCGCATTGTTCAGACGGCTGCGGATGACATCTGCCTTCTTGGAATTCTTGGGAGCGTAGTGAAAAACCCGCATAAGGGGTTTAGATACGTCCGGAAAGGCTTTCCGGTTAAACAACGATGTCCAGAAGCCGAAGCTCAGTTCGGCGGTGATGTCGTCCGCACTGGCGGTCACCCCTCGTTTCCTTAGAGACGTCCGCGCCTCTGCCACTTTCTGGTAGCTGGAGGCGAGGTCACCGTTGGTGCTGCCATCAAACTCTTCAAACCAGTCTTCGCGCTGGTACTCACGTACCATTTCACGCTGAACCGCGTTACGCAGTGCTACTTCAAGCACGTGAAAGATCGAAACCAGGGACTCCGCGATCCTCATGTTATGCACATAGGCTTGAGCCGCATGGTCTTGATTACCCTGATGCCCCTTGAGGTAGCGGCTCATTCTTGGAGTGGAGAGCTTCGCCTCCAACGTTTGCCAGACCATCTACCCGCAAGCTCCCTTTAACGCGGCGAAATTTCACACGCGGGTGCGATGGTACAGGTAGGATTCGCGAGCGGAAAGCAAAATGCCATGGGTGGCAGACGCAGTTAGCCAATTAGAGGTGCGCAGGCCGGCGGAGACGATTTCAATGGCAATTTGTGCAGGCTGGCCTAGTGCTGGCGCGTCCGCCTTTTTCGTTTCTCAGGTCAGGATTTGAGCCCTCATTTCCCATGTTGGGGGTTGACGTGCGCGCCAAGGCTGGTAATCTATTTACGCAGCCCTAGGAACCTCCACTCCCGCGCTACACGAAGCGGTGACGAGACTAGGTTATGTGACGGCCCCGTTCTTCGGGGCCTCCTCTTTTCTGGCGTTTGAGTTTCTTGCCAGTGTCGTTTCCTTATACTTCTCTATGCGCCTACAGTCCCGCCATCCTGCCCAGGAGGCGTGAAGCTGGCGCTCAAATCCCAATCTGGGGTTTCGAAAAAGATAGCGCTTCGCTATACTGAAGATGCAGCCCTAGGAACCTCCACTCCCGCGCTACACGAAGCGGTGAAGAGACTAGGTTATGTGATGGCCCCGTTCTGCGGGGCCTCCTCGTTTCTGGTATGCAAGTTTTTGACAACACCTCTCCCCTGTCACACCTCAGGCCAGCGCCGATCAGGCTGATCCTTCCAGCGTTGCAAGGTAGTACGCTCTGCCAGGTGCCATAACTTGGTACTTTTGATGAAGCATGCCTGGATACAGATTCTTAACGAAGTCCCGCCCAATGAGTCGATCAAGCGCGACTTGCACATGAACCCTATCTCACCCAGTGCCGTATGAAGTGCTCCCAGGTTTGCCCGAATACGCCGCTGCTCCTTGTTTAGGATCTGCTCCATCACCATCACTTCGAAGTCAGTCATTGCTGCGGCTTTTGCCGTTTTGGCTTCTTCAACCCTTCGAATCGACTCTTGATAGCGTTCAAGCGAAAGTCGATAAGTAACATCGAAATCAAAGTCCGGATACTTGGAGCTGATTAGGCGGCAGAGGTTGTGCAAGCCTCATTAGCGGCAGGTATCTTGATGTTCCAAGTATGGTAGACGTAAGCGTCTACGTACGGCTGCCAGGCAGGCGACGACACCAACTGCCCTGCAATAACGCCCACCGATCAAGGACAAATCTCCGGCCAGGTACGACATCCGAATCAACAGGCTCTCTATCAATATTTGCTAAAACCCAGTCAACAATCCTATCCCAGCAGCCCGTGAACAGATAAAATCACGCTCGAATGCGTCGCGGCGGTACGCGGTGCAGGTAGGTAGCTGTGTGCCTCAGAGTAGGGTAGTAGCTTTGCCCAGCCATGACATCAGCCAAGCAGCGCGCAAGCCAGACACGAGGTAAGTTGCCCACGCGGCGAGGCCTCACTCACGTTCACTACCTAGTATTTGCTCATTAGCCACGGATTGACTGATTTATGTCGTCGAATGAAATGGACAGTGCTGAACAGCGCCCCAACGGCCAAGCTGGAAACTCGTCAGCTGGAGACAAGCACGCCGCCGATGAGAACTGCTCTTCGTCCGGCGACGTGGCAGTGAACGATAGTGCTCCAGTTGCTGAAAAAACCAAGTCACAGTTCTTCGAAGACGATGGTCGTGAAAAGCTGACAGACGTGCGGATAAATGCGCCCGATTATAAAATTGATGGCGATCAAAAAACGTTCTATCGTAAACTGCTAACGCGAGTTAGTGCAAAAAATATCACTTTCAAAAATGTCTCGTTTTTTCAGACGATTTTTGACGCCTGTTACTTTAATCATTGCGTTTTTGATTCCTGTATATTTGTTGGTTGCAAGTTTGTCGGTTGCAATTTCAATCAAACGTCATTTCCTGGTTCAAACTTTGACTATGCCATATTCGAACGTACTCAGATAGATGACGATATCTTTAAAGCTGCCCCAGAGCGCAGTAATATAAAGCTGAAGTTCGCACGAACGTTGAGAATGAATTATCAGCAAGTGGGCGATGCCAAAGCTGTTAACCGTGCGATTGTACTGGAGCTTGAGGCCACTGACGTCTTTCTGAAAGAGTCGTGGAGCAGCGATAGTTCTTACTATCGTAAAAAATACGCAGGCTTTGCCCGTATTGCTCAGCTTTTGAAGTGGGCTGACTTTAAGGTGTTTGACTTCATATGGGGCAATGGTGAGAGCATCGCTAAACTTATGAGATCAATCATTCTAGTGATCTTGGTAGTTGGTTTTGTCAACATGTTCTATATGAAAGAGCCGAGGCTGTTTGCGGAGTTCTTGCACAGCCTCTACACCGCTCCTGCAATGTTTTTGGGTGTGGTGCCATTGCCTGCTGAGGTTCCATCGCTTCTATCTTCTGGAGTTGCGGCACTTCGTCTTGTTGGGTTCGCTTTCTTGACTGCCATATTGGTCAAGCGGTTCGGGAGGCGATGATGCATATTTACGCCTTCGGGTCGGTGTGTCGTGGTGAGATCGATCTGGGGTCTGATGTCGATATGCTAGCGTGCGTGGATGAAGACGAACCGACTGTAGATACTCAACAGTTTTCAGTATACACCTATGACAAGCTCCGTGACCTCTGGGATGTGGGTAATCCCTTTGTCTGGCACCTGCACCTTGAGTCTAAACTAGTCTTCAGTTCAGATGGTAGGAACTACCTAGCAGAGCTCGGCGCGCCCGCGAGCTATAGCGAAATCAAAGCTGATTTAGCAAAGTTCATCGAGCTCTTTGAAGGCGCTAGCTCGGCACTGGTTAATGAAGAGACAAATGCTGTATTCAACGTGTCCTGTATATTCCTTGCTGTGCGCAATGCTGCAATGTGCTACTCGATATATTCGGGGAAGCCTGAATTTTCCCGTTACTCTGCATTAAACATAGAGCCTGCCTTGCCAGTGTCTAATGATGCTTACAAAATTTTGGTTAGAGCGCGGTTGTTGTCGTCTCGCGGCTATGGCAGTCTAATATCTAAACAGGAGATCGCTACGGTGGTTAGCGCCGTTGAAGCGATCCGGGCGTGGCTGGGTCACCTGGAGGAGAGCACGAATGAAGCGTGAGTTTAACAATCGCATCGATGCGCAGAGAAATGTTCTCAATATCGTTAATAAGCTTGGGTGGCGGGAGGAGCTCTTTGGGCTCTCTGCAGGTGGCATTGCACGCTGGGTTGAGGCGAATCAGATTCCGGCTGGCGACCAACTCCATGCACTGGTGACCCGTGCCGCAGAGAAGCTGTTCTTTTTGGCAAACAAGAGTCAGGAGCAGATCACAGGTGAGTATCGTGCGCTTTCGATCGAGGTGGCGGATCTGACGCGTCAGATCGAACAGGCAGCAAGCGCTCGCTGATTTCGGTTTCTCGCTGAACTCACAAAGACAGCCCTGCCCCCAGAAGTACTAAAATCCGAGCTAAACACTTCCGAGACACAAGCGCCGACAAATCAACGAAAATCATCACCATGACTAGCTGCGCTGGTGAGAGTTTTACCAGTGGCGAGCGGCTGTCGACTTGGCAATTCCCATGATCCGTGAGATCTCCGCCTTGCTATGGCCGAGCGCCTTTAAGCGCTGGACTTCTTCACGCACTTTTCCCCCTTCCAGGATCCGGGGATGTATAGCGGGTTGTCTGTCAATAACGATTGGCTGGAGGAGCCCATCGACCGACTCTAGCTCCTGACGGACACGCTCCAGCAATTGCGCCGGCGCAACCTGTTCACTCGCTGCCCATGTGAGCGCGACTAAAGACAGGGGGTGAATTTTCAACTGTGCGGCGATCTCTTCTACTCTCTCCAGCGTGACGCTGGATTCAGCCCTTTCCAATCTGCTGATGTGAGATTGCGAAACACCGCCTTCAAAGTCGGTCTGGAGAACGGAGCTATGGCGGCGCATGAACCGCAGTGTTGAGGCGAACGCTATCCGGAGCATGGGCGACCGATACCAGTAAATCTGACTGTATGCCGCGTTTGCATGGTTCGATTCAAACCCGTATATTCATGCGGAAGGGTGTCTTTGTGGGTATGCGACTGTGTGACTGCCCGCGTAGGGATAGGTGAGCCTGCCCTCACTGGGAAATGCTTGGCTAAATAATTTGGTGAAGCCTTGCGTGCTTGGTTCGGTTTACGAAATGCCTCAGGCGGCAGCATCAATATATTGGGAAAGCCTCATAGACCTTCCCGTTTTACCAAAAAATCGGAGGCTTGCTGTTGAAAGTCCGGATCTACTCCGACCTTCACTTAGAGATCGAAATGCCGTCTGGCTTCCCCCCAGGTTATGCGGGCGATGACGCTGATCTCGTGATCCTTGCTGGCGACATTCATACCAAAGGGCGAGGCGTGACCTGGGCACAGGAAAATTTTGATGTGCCAGTCGCCTATATATGCGGGAACCACGAATTCTACAAAGGCCACATTGACCGCACCCTTCAGTCGATGAAGCAGTTGGCGGCAGGCAGTAATGTGCATGTTCTTGAAAATGAGTTCCTCGTGATGGGTGAGGTACGCATCTTGGGGGCTACAGCCTGGACAGACTTCGCAACGGGCGAAAGCGTGTACCAGGCATCCCAGGAGGCTAGGCGAGGCATGAATGACTTCCGCCTGATTCGTGCTGGTGAGGGGTATAGGGCGCTGAGTATCAGCGACGTCATCAGTCGAAATCATCGAACCTACGAGTGGCTCAATGAAGAGATAGCCAAGGAGTTCAATGGCCAGACCGTTGTCATCACTCATCATTGTCCCTTGGTCAATTACTGTGGGCCAGAGCAGGGTTCACTGCTGATGCCGGCCTATTCAAATGACTGGCCAGAACTCATTCGTCAGGCTGACATATGGGTGTTTGGGCACACCCATAGCCATGTTGATGTGATGGTGGAAGGCTGCCGACTCATTAGCAATCCGAGAGGTTATCCGGGTGAGCAGTGTGGTTTTATTGATGACTTTATGATTGATATTAATTAGTTGACTGGATTGATATGCGTAATTACCTAGCGCTGCTAGATGAAGCTAGGCAGCAAGATTTCAAGCGAGTAGTGACCGGCTTTTTGCTGGACGCACGGCCTAAGGGTGATGGGGTTCGAGCGGCGATATTTAACGACGGCCTGAATCGCTTTGAGGACGGTGAAGCGTTTACTACAAGCCAGATTGTTGAAACATACCAAGAAGCTGGATACACGCTGTTGTTGACGGAAAGCGGATCCTGCTACGTGATCGTCAGTCACTTGATGTTCATTGAAGATATTGTAGGTGGGGTGCCGCAGACTATGATCCTTCGAGCCAGTTGATGTCGGACTGCCGAGTGCTCAGTCATCCGAGAGATAAACTATCGCGAAATCGCCAGATATTAGTCCGGCAATGCTTAAGGAAAATGCATGTCTGATCTTAAGAAGCTGACAGTTGTTGTGAAGAATTTCAATTTGCGGGCCTCTGGAGATATCGATGCGCTTTATAGTCGTGTGAGACTTGAGGATGAGGAGGGAAAAACGTTTTACTTTAAAGAAGTGGTGATACCAAGGTATCTGTCAGATAAAGGAGCGCTCCGTACAGATATCCCGAGAACTTGGTATTTTAAACACCTTGGGAAAAAATCGATCATTGTTGTTGCGTTCGAAAATATGTACGGTAAGGTTGAGTATGATCTTGGTGATATGCAACTCATCGTCAGATCGACTGTCATTAAAGGGGTTTTGTATTCGCTTGGATCAATCCCTGGAGGAATCATTGCGGCGACTGCTACCTTTGGTCTCGGTCTCGTGCTGATTCCTTGGGGGGTATGGTACGGCTATCAAAATATCTTCAAGGTTCCGGTCATGCTAAGTCAAAAGCGGCTATTGGATGACTTTTCTAAGCATGGGATTGTCGTTAAATAACGAGGAGGCTAACCGAATGCGTTCGTCGGCTAATATCAAAATACCGAAGGAAGTGATGGATGCATTCGAGGTTGATTTTGGAGTGACGGTTACCGGGTACATGAATGAACCCGAGATTATGGGTTTTTCGCTGGTGGGGAGAATCTATTTTGATCACAAAGACCGATTCGCCAATGGCCGACTGATCAGGACATCCGATGTTTCAGAGTTCGTGGCGCGCTCGGGCTATCTCCTGGCATTCACGCTTACCCAAAGCGTATACGTTCTGATCTGCCCCGACTCTGAATTGTTGAGGCTGCCCAAGGGTGACGAAAGTGCACGCCGTGCGAAGTGCTGAGACCCTCAGTTTGTACGATAATCGCGTAGCGTGAGCAATCGATGAACTATCGAGCAGTGCTAGTTGATGCGTTCGGGACAATCGTTCGAATTCGATCTGCCACGCATCCCTACCGCAGTCTACTGAAAGAGGGCTTGCGGGGCGGCAGGTATCCGAAGCCAAGTGACGTTAAAACGCTCATGACGTTTGATGGCGATCTTGCTCAGGCTGCTGAGCTTCTCCAGATCACGGTTCGGCCAGAGCGGCTTGCTCAAATCCAGGATGCCCTTGATCGTGAGGTTCACAGCATTGAAGCTTTCCCTGATGCCCTTGAAGCCATTCGAATGTTACGGGCACAGCAGGTGCGTGTGGGAGTCTGCAGCAATCTTGCAGCGCCGTATGGTGCAGCTATAAAGCGTCTTTTTCCTACACTGGACGCTTATGCCCTAAGCTATGAACTCGGAGCTCTCAAGCCGGATCCGGCTATGTACCGCAGTGCCTGCAAACTGCTTGGAGTGGGCATTGGCGAGCGGTTTGGTGATGAGCGTATAGCAATGGTCGGGGACTCGCTACGCTGTGATTGTCATGGCCCCAGAGCGGTGGGAATCAACGGACTGCACCTTGATCGATCTGGGGCTGGGCGGATTACAAATTTGATGGATTTTGCCTCACTTATACTCACCCAACCCAGCTGAGCCCGGCACTCGCACTCTGTGGCGAGCCAACGTCACACCTTCACGTAATGCGCCTTTGAAACAACGAAAAACTGCACCCCGAGCGCCTCGCCTTGGTGAATATGTTGCTGGCCGAGACTTCCCACACATACACGAAGGGCTCGTCGGCCAAGTAGGAGCCGGCGGGGCGCAGCCATACCGTCGTGCCTTGGCGCGTCTTCACCATGAAGGGATCGTTGTTCTGGCCGAGGGCGCCGAGTATCTGCAGGTCGGTCTTGTTGCGCTGCAGATCGTTGCGCAAACCTACCAGCGCGAAAAAACCGACGGATTGATAAGCCGCTTCACAGGCCAGCAATTTGACAAGATCGTCTTCGATGGCGGCGCGGGTCAGCGCCTCGCCGTGGAACACCGACTTAATCTCGACAAAGTGCGTGCACTCCATGTCCTTGGCTAACCGGGCCTTGCGCAACTGCGAGATATTGCGCAGCGACAGATCGGTTTTTTGGCTGGAGGCTGTAGTCCTGTGCAACACGTTTTCGACGTTGACGAAGCCGCGGGCCGGCAGATGAGCGTCGAGCACGTCCTTGAGCGGCACGTAGAGCGAGCGCTCGTGCGTATGGAAGTGTTGCATATTGCCCTTGGCCATTGTTTTCACAATGGTATTGAGCTCCAACAGCAGGCGGGCGACATCAACGTAGGACGACATGCCACCATCCCAATGCAAGGCATGCGCGTGCGCGACAAACTTAGCAGCGCTGATATCTGTCATGTCCATTGGCGCAGTTTCTCTATGGCAACCTGCAGATCAATGCCGGGCACCTGGCTTTGCAGATACTCGGGCGATACATAGTTCCAGCTGGGCTCGCCGTTTTCAGAAAAGTGCACGATTGCATAAGAGCCCGAGTGCGCGAGGCCGACACCCGCAGGGTAGTGCTCGATCCACATCGAATGTTTGCAGATATAGGCGATTGCCGCCTGCATTGCATGCTGGTCGAAATAATCCCGACGGTGCAGCAGTCGTGCGAAATACCCGGGCTTGATGACAGTCTCCATGACCGCCGTGCCTTCATCCGTGTACGCACGGAGCAACGCATCAATGGCCTTTGCCTTGATGCTTTCAACGGCATTGGTCACCGAGGTGCCGTAATAGTCGGGTAATTGGCAGCAGAGAAACACGATTTTGCCATTGCGGCTGATGATGCGCAAAAAGCAATTGCCTTCCTCCCAGAACCCCTGAAACCTGAACGGGAGGAATTCTACACAGTGGTCGCGCAAGGTGATCTGTGTGTCCATACGGTGATCCAGTGCTGGGTAAACGAGGCGTGACTTTAAACCATTTGCATGGCGTGACGAAGATCGATTTATCATGCCGACCTGGTAACAGCATGGCCTGCATGGCGGCAGGCCATTAACGGCTCGCACACATAAATCCGACAGTCCCCTATTTCGCCTCAGCCAAGCCCTGCATCCGAGCGGTAAAACTCTACATCAAACTGGGGAGGCGCATCGGGGTAACTATTCGTCAGTTGGGTTACCGACGAAGAACGCTCTGAAGAGCTGGCATGAAGAGTACGACCGATGCTTCGACCTGTCGCGTTGCTACGTGCTTTCGAAGCCGAAGTACTCACTGGCCCAAAGGGAGATGTCTTTTGGGTACTATCTCAACAAAGGGCGCTGCATCGTCTCCACCATCAAGGCTTTGGGCCACCCGGCACGGGACTCATTATGTATCTGGATTCAACAGTTACCCCCGAGCTGTACCCGCGCATTGTTGGTCGATCCGATGGGCTTGCCATACATATTTTTTGGCCTCGCGGACTTCACACGGCCCGTAGCCGCATACGAATGGATCTGTCCGTTGCGATGGCGGGACGAGGTATGAGGCTCTGTTATGTTCGCCCTCTGAGCGTCTGAACAGAACGCTCAGAAGTCTATGTCCATCTCGTTCAAGGTTTCGCGGATCCGGCGACTGACGTCTGACGCAAAAGCGTCGATGGTATCCATGGCCCGGAAAACTTCGTAGGGCTCCAGAGTGATGACTTCATCGTCGATCGTCCTTCCATTTCGATGCACGATGTCATGGCGCACCTTGCAGATTCGAGCAATGGGCGACACGTCCAAATCCTTCATGCGATCACCAATCAAAACGCACAACACGCTTTTGATCGTGGCAGGATTGTGAAAGGTCAGGTCGGAAAGAGATCTAAGGATGACGCCTTCCACGCCTTTAGGATGCTCGGCAATCTCCAATAACGTGAATTTCTTACCCCGGTGAATCGTCTCGATGCGGATTCCACGCCATCTGGACACTCAGCCCACCAACATCCGGACACCCGTTCCACGCTCATCCGGACAGGCAGTCGGAGCGCAGCTACGCAGGTTCG
>NZ_JAGTPK010000056.1 GCF_021147775.1 Pseudomonas californiensis | reverse complement strand
AATTCAGCAGAAAAGGAACGGCGTTGTTTGGTCATCTGACACCTCGATCTGGCGAGCATTCTCGCCTAAATGGGTGTCCGGTTTCATTAGACCACTACAATTTCCCAAGACATTAACGTAAAAAAGGTCGATTTCACACCCCTCTATCGCTGCAATCAATTGAAGGAGCTGAGATTGCCCTACTTCAAAGGTGCAGTGGATTTTCCGAAGATCAGGAATCTGCAAACCTTGTACATAACGGCCGCAAAAGACGAAGTTGAAAACTTAACACTAAACGATGTCAACGACTTACTACTGACGGGGATAAAAAACAAAGACCTCACGTTCCTTTCGGCGCCAAAACTTGAGGTCTTAAGACTAAGCGGCGGTAGTATAGAATCACTCAATGGCCTGCAGACGTCTGAAAAACTCAGCACAATAGGCATTAGTCATTGCTCCAAACTTTCAGACATTAAAGTCTTGAGCAAACTAAAAACCCTGGACAGTATCTCTGTAGAGAAATGCAAAGAACTTCGCGACTATTCTTTCCTTTCTGGCAACGCGACACTGAAAAAACTTTTCGCATCGGAACTTAGCTCTTTGGCCTTTCTGCCCTCCTTAAAAAAAATCGAGTTCGTTAAATTTTGGGAGGTTGAAGACGGCGACCTTGATCCGCTGCTCAACACAGAAACACTCAGGGCTGTAGACTTCTACCCGAATAGAAAGCATTACACGCATACAAACGAACACATTGACGAGTTACTACTTGAGCGTCATAAGCGAAATTGAGGAATAAATCTGCGTAGCCAAGCTGACATCTGGACCGTTAGCCAAGGCCACACTCATATCTTTACGCAGCAGGAACTCTCGATGGCATTGAGTATGCGCACTCACCCCACCAGCCTCACCTCCCCATCGCAATACAGCACCTCCCGCCCCAACCAGGCCAGGTCGATATCGGGCAGTACCGCTGAGGGTTTGCGCAGTTCGCGCAGCAGGGTCGAGCCATGTGACAGGCGCCCGCCCATGCGCGCAATCACTGCTTGAGCGGTCTGGTAATGAGCGTGTCGGCCGGGGTCGAGGGTGTCTTCGAGCAGAATGTCCTTGCCCAGAATGCCCTGGACCTGACCCGGATAGATCATGAAGCCGGCGGCCTGCTCTGTTCCTTCGCGGCCATCCTGCCAAAAGCTGCCGGCTCGGGTACGAACGTCTGGATGCGGCGCAAACCAGTACTCCCGGTCTGCCAGCGGTACCGCGTGATGCAGGCGGAAGAACACCCTCATCAGGTTGTCGCGATACCATTCGCGTACTTGCAGGTAATAGCCGCGCATGCCCGGTAAACCGGCGTGATGGGCCAACCGGATCGCGGCTGGCCATGTCGGAAACGCCTGTAACGGCAGGTCGGTATGCACGGGACGCGGCGTGCCGGGGTCTGTTTCCCAAGGCAGCCTGTGCGGGCAGTCGTCAAGGTTGTCATAAGCTGTCGGGGGTCGACCCAGCAGGTCACCGCCGCTGCTGGCCAGAGACGTTGCGATACACAGGTTGCCTTGCACGACGAACACATAAAAACGGGCGAACCAGTCAGCAAGCTGTCGACCCTCGGCACCTTGCGCGACCAGCATGCCGAGCTCCCGGTCGAAGCGGTGCAGTTGATCTTCAAGCGTCAGCAGATGCCCTCGGGCGATACGCTGCATGCGCAGGAACAATGGCAACGAACGCAGCACCCGCAGCGGTCGCCACGGCAGATGAGGGGTCGCGCCGCCGACTTCACCCGCGTAGCTGCTGGAGGCAATGCCCCAGTCTGCAAGGCGAGCCAGAAACAGGTCGTTGTTGATGTACGACGCGCCACCGAACAGGGCAGTAAACGGCTCGTTGTCCTGCAGGATTCTGGAGTCCCAGCGCGCCATGATTGCGGGGATACTGCTTGCTGCACGCCGCTGGGCGTACTCCACCAGTCGGCTGGGCTGAGGCGGCAGGATTTCGGCGATATTGGCAGCGGTCAGGTGTCGACGCCAGCCGTAGTCGCTGATCGGGCGATACTGCAACAGCCATAACTGAGTGCCGTCCCACGCCCATTCGACGTCGCCGGGCACGTAATGAAATACCCGCAGCACGCCTTGCAGAAAGTCCCAGAGCTGAACCTGCGTCAGCCCGTGCGACGGCGTGAAGCGGTTGCTGCTCCACGCCTCGCCCAGTCGGGATATCACGGCCCGCTCGGGGCTTGCCTGCCCATCAGCCAGCGACTCGAGATGACCTTGCACCCATTCCAGCTCAATCGACAGGTGACGGACAAACGCGATTCCGGACAGGACTGGCGTGATGAATCGCTGTACCACGACTTCTTCAACGCCTGCGGCATGCAGCTCGGCGACACGCGCTGCCACGTTATGGGCGGGCTCTCGCAGATAGGTGGTGCTCAAACCCGCATTTGCCGAGTCGGCCTGATCCTCGCCGAAGCTGGAGGAGCGTACCGCCCAGATAGCGTCGGGCTGGCTTGCGATAAAGGCAGGCAAAGCGGCTTGTTCGTCGCCCTGCACCAGAGACAACGCAGCCGGGACCGGTTGCCCGGCACAGGTGGCGAGCCGCAAGCGACCGCCTTTGGTGTGGGCGACAAAGCCACGCGCGTCCGACTCCAGCCACTGCGCAAACTCGGCGGGCGAATCGATCCACGGATAATGTCCCCAGCCCGGCTTAAGGCTGATGGTCAGATCGGCGCGAGCCAGAATCGCGGACCACGCAGCGGCCTGTTCGATACCCAGTACTTTGTCCTGATCGCCCCAGACCAGCTCGATCGGGTCCTCGATCCATTCCAGCAGCGGCAATGCGGTGTCGGCGCGCAGCAGGTCCCAATAAGGCACAAACGCCCGGCAGCTTGCGTAGCCGCGACCCATGCGTCGGTAATGCTCGGCGGGCCAGGTGTGCCTGGAAAACTTGTGTGCAAACAGCGCAGGTTTGTTAGCGAGGAGCCAGTGGATGGTTTTGCGAATCGGCGGGGGTGACATCAACGCAGGCAAGCGACGCTGCCACAGGAACGCACCCACCGGCGCGAGCAGCACGCTTCTGGAAAAGTGTCCGGGCCGTCGTTGCAGCGCATGCATCACCAGCAAGGCGTTGACCCCGACCGCAACAATCGCACTGCCTTTTACCGTCGCGCTCAACAGCGCATCGGCATAGGCGGCAAGGTCCTCACAAGGCGGTTGTGTATTGCTGCCGAACCCAGGCAACTCCAGTGCCACAACTCGATAGCGCTGAAAGTACGGGATCGCGTCGTCCCACCATTCGGCGGTGCTGCCGTTGCCCGCCAGAAGATACAGAAGAGGAAGATCAGACATCGCGCAGGCCTTTGGATTTATCGTCAGCGAGGGCGCGTTTATCGTGGCGGTACAACCAGAACAGAGGCGGGAGCAGCGCAATCAGTACAGCAGCATCAAGCCATACGTGCGACCAGACGCCGGCACGCACCGATATCAGAATATCCTGCGGCGCCCAGAGCAACAGACCGGCGATCAAGGAGCCCCAGGCAATGGTGCTTTTCAGACGACTGCCCAAGTGAACGAGCGCCAGCATGAACAGTGAATAGCTTTGCAGGGTTGCGCCGAATAGCGCCATCCACCAGACCTGTTGCGCACGGGCGGCAGCAGGAGCGGCCTGGGTGCCGAATGCCCGCTCGATGATCAGCAGATAGTCGTCGAGCCAGCCGGAAAAGCCCGCCCAGGTGAACACGATACTGCCCAGCAGGTGGGCCAGCGCAATGGCGTACAACCAGACCACCAGCCGATGTCGAAGGGTGCAAGAAGAGAGCGGCATTCCGGGTCCTTACATCATTCTCACAGGGCGCCGAGTGTAACCAGTTACCGTCTGGGTTAACACTGCAAGGCTTTCCTGTTCGAGCCCTGTCGACCTTGAATTCAACCCACCAAGCGGGTGTGATGCATTGTCGATGTGCCGACGAATGCCGACGTTGCTTTCAACGCTCTATGAGCAATGCGCAACGAGCGATTGATTCGTCAGAGCAGAATCTTTAAGTTGCAACCACTTACGTGGCACCCGGCCCAACGCCGGTAGTTCCAGCGCCCGACGTAAGCCGTCCAACACACCGTCATACGCTGTTTTTTGTCGCTGATTGCCATCTCTCATCAGCGACAGAAACAGCGCCAGCACGTCAGGTTTTTCCGGACGAAGATACCCCATGGATCTCAAGGAATAGACATATGAACACTACGGATCAGCTGCAAGGCACCGGCAAATACAGCGCAAAATGGCAAGAGCGTTTCAACTTCTTCGAGGCTTACGGCGCGCCTGATGATCCACGCTTCAAACCTGCGCTCAAAGCCTTGCCTGGCTTCAAGAAAAAGCTGTTGATCAACGCTAACGTAATCGCGTTTTTCTTCGGACCTATCTATCTTTTTGTTCTGGGCCTGTGGAAGAAAAACCTGGCGATACTCGGCATTATTCTCGCAGTAAACATTGTGTTGGCCGTGATTTTCGCGCTTCTGGGATCTGACGTACCTCGTGCAGCAGGAACAGGCCTCAATGTTGCCTCCTCCATGTTTTACGCATTGACCACTAACTACGCTTACTACTTGAAAGAAGTCAAAGGTGAGCAAGGCTGGAACCCCTTCAAAGGCATGCGCCTCTGACCGGGCCGATTGAAGAGCAACCGCTGGAGGTTGGCACACTGACCGGTCTCTTGAGCGAGCTTGAGGGTTCAAGTGACATGAATGCCGGAACGTCACAGCGCAATCGAAAGCTGGCTGACACGCCGGTGGGGCTGACTTGATGACGCAGAGCGAGGGCTGCTGGTAGCGCAGCCCTCGCCTGTCAGTTCGCCAACAAGTACCGCTTACTGGTTGCCCAATACGCCGACTTTGCCCATGACGTTTGCCATGAATTGCTGCACGGTCATTTTCTGGCCATTGAAGTCGACCATTTGATTGGCGTAATGCAGGTCGGAAACGATGTTGTCGCCATCGACCTTGGCCAGTTGCATCATCTCGGCCATGGCACTGGCCATGTCGCTGGCAGCAGTAGCCTGCTCTGCAATCACCTTGAGGTCGGTTTGCCCTTCACGCAGCGCCTGCTGCGTGGCGATATCGCGAATCATCGGCTTGGACACAACCACCTTGGCGTTGATCTCACCCAAGGCTTTCATGGCCAACGCGTCGGCTGGCTGATCCAGTGAGCCCGGATCGGCCAGGTCCACAGCGACACGCACATGGCTTTCACCGTTGGCGGTCTTGAGCGAGAGTTTTTCCAGTTCGATATGAGGCTTGCCGGCCAGCAGCTTTTTCAGCTGGGTATTCATCACTTCCTGTTCGGCTGGCGTCAGCTCAAGCTTGAAAGGTTGCTCGGCGAGGATGGCAGCCTGTTGCTGAGGCATGATTGTGTTTTGATAAAGCTGATACAAGGCCTGAGTCGCCACCGCATCAAAGTTGGCAATCTTGAAGCCCAGATGGGCCGAGCCTACATCCTTGCCGCCGTAAGCGATCATGCCCACGTCGTAGTTGATCTGTGCCGCGAGGTTACCCGCGTCTTCCTGTGCAAGGTTGGTGTTGGTGAAGTCCTTGATCAGCACCTGCGGTTTGCCCACGGCCTGAAAACCTGCGTTCTGGATTTTCATGTTGGTGTGGCCCAGGTAGAAACCGGATTTGCCCTTGGTACCACCCGTGTCGAAGGTCATGTTTTTGACATCAATGCTCACCGGGCCATCAGGCGAAGTGACATTGAGTTGCAGGTTGTCCATATTGCCGTCAAGGCTGAACTTGTCGGCATCGGCGGATGACTCGGCGTTGACGAGCAGGCCAGAGAACTTGAACGTACCGTCGGTATCGTTCATTTCCAGCGGTGCCATTTTCAGCCAGCCTTTGGTGGCCTTGTCATAACCGATGCTGGCCTTGCCGGTAATCGGCGACACGTCCTTGCTCATGGCAAACCATTTTTCCGAGCTTGGGCTTTTTTCCATCTGGAAATTGCTCAGCGCCATGACCGGCAGCAGGTTCAGCGTCTTCAGACGAGACAGCGGGATCGGGCCGTGCTCAATCTGATCGACGAACAGAAACTGGCCGCCTTGAGTGCTATCGGTCAGCTTCTGGATATCGACGCTGTAGTGCGCCGTGCTGCTGAAGAAGTGCTTGTCCAACGAAACCATTTTGAGCGTTACGCTCGTGTCGGTTCCCTTGAACGACTTTGCCAGCTCCTGATTGGCCTTGGCGATCGATTCGTTCAGCGCCCCCTCCAGCCGAGTACCGGTGTACCAGGCGCCGCCGGTGACCAGTGCACCTGCCACGACAATAACGCCAATCGCTATACCTGCTGATTTATTCATAGTGACTCAAAGATGTCCGTTCTGATGATGAGGGGCCGTCACTGAAAGCACGGCATGCTTGAATCCGCCCAGTGTTAACGGGTCGCCAAGGCATGCCGCGCTGTCGAAAAGTCGCGAAAGACTATCACCGCGGGCTTGCCGTGGCCCAGCGTTCTCGGCCAATTATGTGGGCGATTAGGCGTTATTAAGAGCCGTTGGACATGGCCTTCTGCCTTTTGTTTCCGACCTGATAAGCGAAAGTGTTGATTGAACGGACTCGACTAACAGGGGGTAGCCATGGTCTTTGCGGAAACGTTAGGCTGAAAACCATTTTGATAGAGGGACACGACGACATGAGCACAGAGCAGAAACCAAAGGGGCCGATCAAGGCGGTAATTTTCGACATGGACGGTTTGCTGCTGGACACAGAAGGCGTCTACACCGAAGTCACCCATCTGATTGCAAGCCGACACGGTCGAACCTTTGACTGGTCGATCAAACAGCACACCATCGGCCGTGGCGCGCGTGACTTCGCAAGCTACGTGATCCAGGCACTCGAATTGCCGATGTCGGTCGACGAGTTTCTTGAAGTCCGCGAACCCATGCTGGACGAACGTTTTCCGCGTGCGGCAGCAATGCCCGGCGCCGAAGCGCTGGTGCGCCACCTGGCTGCGCACAATATCCCCATCGCAGTCGGCACAAGCTCCTCGGTGCATTACTTCGAGGCCAAGACCACGCAGCACAAAGCCTGGTTCGAGCTCTTCGATACAGTCGTGACCGCCGATGATCCCGAAGTGGGCGCTGCCAAACCGGCTCCGGATATCTTTCTGGTGGCGGCTCGGCGTCTGGGCGTGTCGCCCAGCGACTGCGTGGTCTTCGAAGACTCCCCGTTTGGCGTGACCGCAGCCAAAGCCGCTGGCATGTACGCCGTAGCGGTCCCTGACTCGCATATGCCGGTCGAGCAATATGAGCACGCCGACCTGAGGCTGAAGTCGCTGGAAGACTTCCCACTCGTGGCGTGGGGTTTGCCAGCACTTCGCTGAAGCCTGATCGGCAACCGGATCGTTTTCCCGGTCCGCCAGCCCGAAAGACCAGCGTGTCCGTCTGATAACGCGTGCATGACAAGGAGGATGTTGAACATGATCTATCGAGTTCTTGGCCAGTCTGGCCTGAAGGTATCCACGCTGACGCTGGGTTCCATGATGTTCGGCGAGCAGACGGACGCTGGAGAATCAGCACGTATCATCGACAAGGCTCGAGACCAGGGCGTCAACTTCATCGACACCGCCGATGTTTATAACGGCGGGCGCTCTGAAGAGATCGTCGGGCAAGCCATCGCAGCACATCGCAGTGACTGGGTGCTGGCCACCAAGGTCGCAATCGGTCCGGGTGACGTGCCCAACCGAGCGGGCCTGAGCCGCAAACATATCTTCAACGCCATCGAAAACAGCCTGGCGCGGCTGGGCACTGATTACCTGGATATCTACTACCTGCACAAAGAAGATCACGACACGCCGCTGGAAGTGACGGTTTCTGCCATCGGCGATCTGATTCGCCAAGGCAAGATCCGCTATTGGGGTTTGTCGAACTATCGCGGCTGGCGGATCGCAGAAATCGTCAACGTCGCGCAACGATTGGGCGTCGACAAACCGATCATCAGCCAGCCGCTGTACAACATCGTCAATCGTCAGGCTGAAATCGAGCAGATCACCGCCGCCGCTTTTCACGGCTTGGGCGTGGTGCCTTACAGCCCCTTGGCACGCGGCGTACTCAGTGGCAAATATGCGCCGGATATCACACCCGACAGCAGCAGCCGGGCCGGCCGCCAGGATAAACGTTTGCTGGAAACCGAATGGCGTGTCGAGTCCTTGCGGATCGCACAGCGCATTCAAGAGTACGTGCAGGAAAAAGGTGTCGGCATCGTCGAATTCGCCATCGCCTGGGTGCTGAATAACAAGGCTGTGACATCGGCCATCGTCGGACCGCGTACCGAGCAGCAATGGGACGGCTATACCAAAACGCTGGAGGTGAATATCACGTCGGATGACGAGGCGTTCATCGACTCTCTGGTAACGCCCGGACATGCCTCGACGCCAGGCTTCAATGACGTTCAGCATTTTGTGTCCGGGCGCTTGCCGCGCTAGAGCACGATTGGCAGGCGCCGCAACACAACGCCGACTCATCGCGGACTGGTGGATCAATGGCCAGCCCGCGATGGTTTAAAATATCCACCGAAACCGACAAGTCCATAAAAGCGTATTCGATAGACAGGCGCGATGAGCGTTAATATAGCGGGGACAATGATGATGGTTGGTAATGGAATCGAATCACTTGCTGCGCCACAAAGAACAAAGATGCCTCTGTGCTCGCGACTTCCTGGCAAGTCTTGACTAGTCTGTTGGCAATCCAGCGGTTTATTGGATCCTATCCTGCCAGGTTGATGAAGAAATATGGCGATGCGCAAATCAGATAGAGAAATCTTTTTAGGTTCGGTACTGGGTAACGAACAGCCTCCGGCACACCTCGCGAGGGCCGTGATCGAGGAAAAGCTGCGAAATGCGATTATCGACGGCAGCCTGCCAAGTGGAACCGCACTGCGCCAGCAAGAATTGGCCACCTTGTTTGGTGTGAGTCGCATGCCTGTGCGCGAAGCGTTACGCCAATTGGAAGCCCAGTCATTGTTGCGCGTCGAAACGCACAAGGGTGCGGTGGTGGCGCCGTTGATTACCGAGGATGCTGTCGACGCCTATGCGTTGCGTATCCTGCTGGAGTCCGAAGCACTGCGTTTGTCGATTCCATTCCTCGATGCAGAAGATCTTGCAGCCGCCAGGGCTTATATCGAGCAGCTTGAAGTTGAAACCGATTACGCTCAGATCGGCAGGCTCAACCGTATGTTCCACCTGTCTCTGTATGCCAAGACGGCCAACAAGCGTTTAATGGTGCTGGTCGAGCAAGGTCTTAATGAGGAAGAGCGCTTCCTGCGCTTCAACCTTGCTTCCATGGGTCTGGGCAAACTGTCTCAGGACGACCACTGGGAGTTGCTTCGCCTTGCCGAAGCGAAAGATGTCGAGCAGGTGGTCGCCGCGCTGCAGCATCACCTCAATCGCGGCGTTCAGGCTGTTACCCGATACCTGAGCGATAAAGCGGCGGAGGCATCGACGCCTTCGCGTTCACGCAAGAAAACCCCAGCCTGAATCCCCCAGCCATTGCAGGCGTAATCAACATTGCCTGCAGTGCCCCGCTTCTGATCTGCATTTCCACTTCGCCACACCCTCTTCCCTCTTGGTTTTTTGCGTCTATTTTCTGAACTGTCGGGTGGCCTGACAGTGGAATAAGGCAAACTCGGCCGTGGCCAGAGCAGATCCAACCGGAGGGTTGGCTTTGGTCATGTTTGAACGCCTTGCACAGAAACAGGTGCAGTGATGCGTTCATTTTATCCCCATGGAAGAGGAGTTATCACAGCGGGCAGAAAACATTGGAAGTCATCTCCAATGGCGCCCTTCCAAAACAGACGCCCTCACATTATTTAGCATAACGGCAGCGCTGAACGAGGCATTCGTTCATTGTTAATATTCTGACTCTAATGAGAAAGAAGGGTTGCCTACATCCCGATAAAACATATTAACCCTGTTTTATACGAACCCTCACAACTTGAAAAACACGACAATTAAATAATAATAAAAAACAATTGCCGACACTCTTGTTTGTGCTTTAACTTTTAATCGCAGCTTCTCGGCAACACCTTGAAAACACTGCAGCATGGGCCTGACAGCCAAGAGCAGGTAACGACTCAGTGCTTTGTGACAGTTACGGTAATGGGTTATCAAACTCACGGACTCGGCTGGCCTGCAATAAAGCCCTGTGTGACAGGTGTTTTCAATAAAGAGCGCTATCCGTTGCAATCAAACCTACAAACTTCATCTGCAACACTGAAAAAGGGACATCACCATGCCTTGCCAAAAAACACTGTTGGACCGTAAGAAACTTGAACTTAGCCGGCATCTTATTTTCAGCGAAATAAACTCTTTGGACGTGCTGCGGCGCTTCATGGAAACCCATGTGTTCGCCGTATGGGACTTCATGTCACTAACCAAGCGCCTGCAGCAGGAGCTGACCTGCACGCAGTTGCCTTGGCTGCCGCCAAAGGATGCGGCTGCCGCAAGGCTGATCAACGAGATTGTGCTGGGCGAGGAGTCTGACGACAAACCCGGGCATGGGCATTACAGCCACTTCGAACTGTACCTGGAAGCCATGCGCGAAGTCGGGGCTAGCACGCTGCAGATTGAGCGCTTCATCGAGCTTCAAAACCAGGGCACGCACTACGTGACTGCGCTGCAGCGGGTCAATGCAGGCCAGGCCGCAACGGCATTCGTGACACATACCCTGACGACCGCGCTTCATGCCCCCGCACACAGCGTGGCAGCGGCGTTCCTGCATGGCCGGGAAAGCGTAATCCCCCTGATGTTCCAGAGCATCCTTGATGACTGGGGCATCACCGTCGACCAGGCGCCGACCTTTCGCTACTACCTGGAACGCCATATCGAAGTCGACTCGCAAGACCACGGACCGGCTGCAGAAAACTTGCTGGCTCGACTGGTTGCGGGCGATGCGCAACGCGAAAGCGAAGTCTATCAAGCGGCCATTGCCGCAGTGGAAAGCCGGATACAGCTGTGGGACACGCTGCGCATGAGCATGCGCGCGCCCTTGATGCAGGCCAGTGCGTAATTCGTCACCACACCCTGAAGCCTTTACAAGGAAGCCATCATGAAAGCAGAAGACTACAGGTCGTTCATCGATGCGTGGGAAGGTCGCGCCACCATTCGCACTCGTCCACGCAGGATCGTCGAGAACGATGAAAAACTGATTTATCCGCTAAGCCGCCAGCCGCTGGTATTGAGCGAAACGTTCAGCCGCGAGTGTGCGCATTTGCGGGACTACGCACTGGTCCAGAGCCTGTACAAGTTCATCAATGATGTCGTGATCTTTGAAACCGAGATCGTCGACAAGAGCGCCCGCAGCATCGCCAAGGATAACTTTGCGATCCGCTTCCCCTTCGCCTGCCGGTATGACGCGATGACCGTGGTAGTCGATGAGGACTATCACGCGCTGGTGGCAATGGACTTCATGCAGCAGACCATTGCCCTGACCGGTATCGAGCCTATTGTGCTGCCCAACGAAATCGAGCTCAGTCGGGCAATTCCAACCGCGCTGGCCATGGCGCCGCAACGCCTGCGCAGCGCGGTGGAGCTGATTTGCGTGGCCATTGCCGAGAACACCGTGACCAACGATGTAGCGGCCTTCGCCAAGGACGATTCGGTGAAACAGTCGGTCAAGGGGCTGATGGCTGACCACCTGTTGGACGAAGGACGACACTCAGGCTTCTGGGCTCGTCTGGTACGTATCTACTGGCACACCGCGTCGCAGGAGGACCGCGAATGCATCGCCGCCATCATGCCGGTGTTCATCACCCATTACCTCACCAGCGATATCCAGCACAGCTTCGACTTCATGCTGATCGAGCACTTGCCGGTGGCTGAACCCGTCAAGCAGGCGCTAAAGGCTGAGACCACCGCCGTGAGCTTCCCGATCAATCGTCATCACCCACTGATCGGCAATATCGTGCGCTTTTTCAGAACCAGTTCAATGCTGGACGATCCTTGCGTGCAGCGTGCGCTGGCCAACTACCTGCCTGCTCAGGGAACGCTGCAATGAAACGTCTCGAGATTGTGCTCATCGGCCATAGCCTGACCCTGAGCGAACTGAACAACGAACTGCAGGCGCACGGCCATGGCGTGCAGCATTTGACTGACCCGAGCGGCCTGCAAAACTGGAACCCCGGCGACGCATCGATCCTGATCGAAGACGGCAGCCTGGAGTTGCACGGCGCGCAACTGACGACACGCGGCCAGACCGATCATCTCAGCCTGCGCGTCGGTATTAATCCCACTGCAAGTGCTCTGCCCCAACTGGAGTTGTTGTGCTGGCACGGCTCTGCCAGGGCGTTACGCCTGATCGAGTGCCAACGGCTACCTTCCCAGGCGTCTGGCAACGGACGGGAGTTGCGTGACGAGGCCGTCGCTGCGCTGATCGACATGGTGGCGCTGCAGATCAGTCGGCTGTCCCGCGACACGCTTTATTTCGAAAGCCTGGCCACTGCGCAGCCTTCGCAAAGTGAACGACAGGAAGGATTGCTGGCCGTGGACCAGTTGCTGTTCGAGCATCACCTAAACCGGACGCAACAGCCGCACCTCCTGCAGATCAGCGAAACACCGGTCATTGATCGGCTGGTGCGCGCCCTGGAGCTTTTTGCTGATCGACCGGCGCTGACACTTGATGGCCAGACGTACAGCTACGCTGAGCTTCACGCGCACAGCGATGCCATCCTGCAGCATCTGGCGCCACTCATCGAAGAGCGCGTGGCGTCGTGTGCACCTGCCGTGATCGGCATTTGTCTGCCCAAATCGATGGCGCTTTACGCAGGCATCCTGGCCATTCTGCGCAGTGGTGCCGTCTACCTGCCCCTCGACCCAGGCCAGCCGCTGCAACGTCAGCAGTACATTCTGGAAAACTCGGGCGCTCTGCTACTGCTGCACGATGGCGCACACCTGTTGGCAATCGCTGAGTTCCCGGCGCTGGATATCAGCGCAATGCCAGCGTCAGGCGCTGCGCCACCTCGGGCAGTCATTCAACCTGAGCCGGATGCGCCGTGCATGGCGCTGTACACATCCGGCACGACCGGGCATCCGAAGGGCGTGATGCTCAGCCAGCGCAATCTCAGCCACTTCACGGCCTGGTACGCCGAGTACGTCAGCCTGAAGGAAACCAGCCGCGTACTGCAGTTCTCTACATTGAGCTTTGATTCTTCGCTTATAGACATCTTCCCGACGTGGCTCAGTGGTGCCGAGCTGGTAGTGCCCGACGAAGACCAGCGTCGCGATCCATTGCAGTTGGTCAACGTGCTGAAACAGGGGATTTCCCACGCGTTTCTGCCACCGGCGTTGCTGAGCATCATGCCGCTGGATCAGCCGCTGGGGCTTGAGCACGTCATGACCGGTGGTGATGTGTGTGAGCCGCACGTTATTGCGCAACTCACCCGTCAATGCCACTTCCATAACCTGTATGGCCCGACTGAAACCACGGTGCTGGTAACCGCAGGGGAGTTTGAGTCGCACAGCAGCAATCGTGATCTCGGACGGCCAATCGCCAACAGTCAGGTATGGATTCTTGACGACCAGGGCCTGCCTGTCGCAGAGCAGACGCAGGGCGAGCTATACATCTGCGGCCCGGGCGTTTCGCTGGGCTATATCAACAACCCTGAGCTGACCTCGGAACGCTACGTGTGGCTGGAACGTCCGGACGGTCAACAGCTACGCGCCTACCGCACTGGCGATATGGGCAAGTGGACTGCCAATGGCATCGAGCTGAGCGGTCGACGTGACAATCAGGTGAAGATTCGTGGCTTTCGGGTCGAGCCGGAAGAGATCGAGCATTGCCTGCGCGCCAGTCAGTTGTACCGCCAGGTAGCCGTGGTCGTGAATGCAGAACGACGAATTCTGGCTTTTCTTGCCCAGCCGCACGAAGAGCAGAACGCAGAAACGTCACAGCAGGCGTTGCGAGAGCACGTGCAACGGTTGTTGCCGGATTACATGCAACCCGCCGCCTATATGACTGTTGAATACATGCCGTATGCCGGCAATGGCAAGATTGATCGCAAGGCGCTGCTGGAAATACCGGTGAGCTTTGCCGATCAACACCCACGTCGCTTGCCGGAGACCGAGCAGGAACATCAATTGGTCGAGCTGTGGGCTCAATTGCTGGAACTACCGGCGAACGATATCTCGACTGACGAGAGCTTTTTCAACCTGGGCGGCCATTCGATCCTGTTGTCGCGCATGCTGCTCGGCATACGGGAGCAGTTCGGGCGCAGCATCCCGATCAACCGCTTTATCGAAGCGCCGACGCTGCTGACGTTGGCAGGCCTGATCGACAGCGACAGCGACGCTTGCGCCTATACCATCAGCCCGCAGGCCCTTGAGGACGCCCATGCGCCTCTGACGCTGCCAACCCTGCCGATCAGCAAGCTCGGCGATGTCCACAAAGTCATCGTTACCGGGGCCAACGGGTTTCTGGGGGTGCACATCGTCCAAGCACTGCTGGCATGGGGCGCGACGGAAATCGCCTGTCTGGTACGTGAAGGCTCAGGGCAAAGCGCACAAGAGCGGTTCGAACAGTCGCTGAAGGAAAACCGCCTCAGTCATCTGGATCTTCGTCGAGTGACGGTCTATAGCGCTGACGTGTCCCTGCCAAAGCTGGGACTCAGCGATGAAGTGTATGAGCGGCTCGACCGGGACTTCGGTGCGCTGGTGCACAACGCTGCCAACGTCAACCATGTGCAGGACTACGAGACGCTGGTGAAGGACAACGTAGCACCCGTTTTGGAATGCCTGAAACTGTGCGAGGGCCGCAGTAAAAAGATATTCAATTTCGTTTCTACCCTGTCAGCGTCCAGCGCTGTCGACGCTGCCGGCAATGTGCTTGAACAACCCGCTGCCGACACCCCACCGATCTACATCAAGAACGGCTACAACCTCTCCAAGTGGGTCGCGGAGCGCATCCTGCAACGCGCCAGGGAGCAAGGAGCGTGGGTGAACATCTATCGCCCGGGCAACATTGCGTTCAACAGCAGCACTGGCGTGTGCCAACCGCAGAAAAACCGCCTGATGCTGATGCTCAAAGGCTCCTTGCAACTGGGCTTGGTGCCCGAGTTTGCAATGACCTTCGACCTGATGCCCGTGGACTTCCTGGCTCGCTTCATTGGCTTCCATGCCAGTCGTTATCAGCCCGAACGCGCCGTCTTCAACCTGCACAACCCCGAACCGTTGAGCTGGAACAGCTACGTAGAGGCTTTCCGCGATTCGGGCCGACAGTTCGAGATGGTCAGCGTGGCTCACTGGCAAACCCAGCTCGACCGGGTAGACAGCCAGAACGCGTTGTTTGGTGTGCTCGGTTTCTATCTGAATGGCTTTGAAGAGGACATCGGCGATATCTCGATGATCGAGTACCAGAACGCTCACGCCGGTATCCGGCACATGGGCGAGCAATACCCAAAAAAGACCCCGGCGCTGCTGCGCAAGGGCTGCGACTACCTGAAAGAAATCGACTTCATCTGAATCGATCACCCCTGACGCAATAATGGAGAACGCCATGAACACTATTCACCACACTCTCAAACCCGACACGCTGATCAAGAACCCAGAGCTGTGCCGCGTTGAATCAGCCGTGACCATCCCCAGTGATGCTCATAGCGTATGGGCGGTCGTCGGCGACTTCGGTGGCTTCCAGGCTTTTATTCCCGCACTCGAAAGTACGGAAGTCACAGGCACAGGTGTGCGCTCTGTGCGCAAGAAGCTGTTCAAGGATGGCAACGTGGCGATAGAGCAATTGAACTCGCGCGATGATCAGGCGTTGTACATGACATGGTCATTGATCCACACCAGTCTGCCAGTCGGCAATCTATGGGCGGCAATGACTGTGGAGGCGAAGGGATACTACGAATGTGTCGCGACATGGACGATCATTGCCGAACCTGACCAGGGAGGCGTCGAGGTACTTCCCGCATTCAAGGAGTTTCTGCAAGGGTTTGGCGACAGCGCGATGAATAACGTACGCAGTCTGTTTGCCTGATCATATTTGCTGCTCTCACAACCCGCTCAGCGTAAAGCCTGAGCGGGTTGTGTCGTTCACGGCAGTTCAGTAGCCATCAGTCCTGACAGAAGCGGATCCGGTTACCGAAGGGGTCATACACCTCGAGAACTTTTCCCCACCCTTGTTCAACGATATCCGGACGACCATAGCCATAGTTTCGGGCAATCAGCTCGTCACGGAACAGCTCGATATTCTGCATGGGGACAAACAGGGTAGATCCAGGGCTGGCGTCACCGTGGTGCTCGGAGAGGTGCACTTGAAGGCCGTTGCGGCTGATGCCCAGATACAGAGGCAGATCCGCTGCAAATCGATGTTCAAACTCCACACTGAAGCCAAGAAACCCGAGATAGAACTCACGCGCCTTGGCTTCATCGAACATCCGCAGTATGGGAATGGCCTTGTCAAACGTGACGGTCGTAGCCGAGCGCTCCTGGGTAAGCAGCGCCGAAGCGGTATTCCAGTCTTTATAGCCCATCTGCTGAGCGACCAGCTCCAAGGCGGCAGAGTGGGACACTTCCTGATCAGCTAGCGCTAATGAGGCACGCAGCCTCTTGGCCATCTGCTTTGCTTGCTCGATTGACAGCATTATTCCTCCTGGAGTCGATTCAGTCCGGTGCTCGCATTACCAAACTTCGACTATCAAGAGATGTGATCGAGTTTGCAGAGAGAATGCTTTCACCTTTTCTGTCAGGAGCGAGCGGCAGGCAGCATCGGCCTGGCGCTGATAGTACACAGGGTTGTTCAAGGTTTGAAGCAAGACGGTGTGGTTGCGGGCGCTAAAAGAGCAAAGCGCGGATGGGGTACTGCGACTGCACAATGTCTTGCCCAGAAAAGACAAAACCCCTCATCGCGTCAGCGATGAGGGGTTTCGGAATTCAATCTTGACGATGACCTACTCTCACATGGGGAAACCCCACACTACCATCGGCGATGCATCGTTTCACTACTGAGTTCGGGATGGGATCAGGTGGTTCCAATGCTCTATAGTCGTCAAGAAATTCGGGTACCGAGTCGTTAGCAGCTAACGCTTCAGCGAATTTTGGTGACTTCTACTAAAACAAAACCCCTCATCGCGTAAGCGATGAGGGGTTTCGGAATTTAATCTTGACGATGACCTACTCTCACATGGGGAAACCCCACACTACCATCGGCG
>NZ_JAGTPK010000055.1 GCF_021147775.1 Pseudomonas californiensis | reverse complement strand
GCTGTCGCCGACTAGGTGAACACCACCACCCAGCACACCCACCAGACTCAGCAGAGGGCCAGCCAGTGCGCAGCCGATCGCCAGTGTCAGTACCGGATTACCTTCGCACTTGGCTGCCACCTCGGTTTTCCAGGCGTCCAGCTCGCCGCGCCGACTGAACAGTACCTGCGCCTTGTTGCTGGCCTGATACCGCACCTTGGCATTCCCCAGCGTTCGGCCGGGCAGCACGAACGCCCCCGACTCATGCCAGCCAGGGCGGCTGGTGGTGGCGAACATCTCTTCCGGGCGCTGGTCGAGCAGGTACTCCATGAACGTTCCGCGCTTTTTGAGCGCAATAATGACGCCCATGCCGAACAACGCGCGCCGTGCATCCTCGCCGCTGCCGCCGAATACTTCCATGGCGATGATCCATTCCTTGATACCGCCCTCGGTAGCCAAGCGGAGCAGACGGCCCTCGCTGCCGTCGTCACTGTTGGTCGTCCGGGCAACGACCGTCACCGGGGTGGAAATCCACTCGTCGGTGATAGGCCGGTCACTGGCATCATCTTCGTTCTCTTCCTCGTCGGCACCGCCACGCTTGAAGCCGTGCCAGTAGACGCCTGGGCGCAGACGCCGGCCTTTCTCGTTGATCACCCATTGCTCATGGACTGCCCAGCACGGCCGGTCTGGTGTGATGCGCTGGCCCCGATCAACCTCAAACCCGGCCAACTCGTCGCAGATCTCGCGCTCGCGCCTTACCGCATCTTGCAACTGCTCTGAGTCGATTTCGCTCAGGTCTTCACCGCGCTCAAGCTGAGCGAGGGCGATTTGCTGAATGATCCGCGCATGCTCCCTCCCGCTCTCCAGCGCCTTACGCCGATATTCGGAGCGATCTGCTGCTGTCAGGCGTCCTGGGAACAAGTCCTTGAACTCCAGGCCGATTGAGGCGAGAACATCCTCGGATGAGCAGCCTGCAAAGCAATGAATCAATGCCCGGCCATCGTCGGTGCTGGACACGCTCAAGGAGGGGGACTTATCAGTGTGCGCCGGGCATTTCGCGATGTAACGATTCTTGCCTGACGGCTTTACGCCATCCAGCCGTTGAAGAATCCGGCTAGCCGGGTCATCGCCAACCACGGACAGTTTCGGCTTGGGTTTCATAGCAGTTGCTCCCGAACTGGTACTGCTGCAAACGCCTGCATGACATGACCGTTATTGATCGCGTGCCAGTAGATGAACTCGTCGACTGCTCCGGCCGGACGAGCCTCTACGGTCGCGTCAGGACTGCGCATCACAACTCGTCCGCACTCGGCGTCTTCCGCAGTCAGGAAAGGCCCCAGCAGCGGCTTGGGCGCTTTCGGATGAACTACGTAAAACAGCTCGTTGGCTTTTTTCGGGTAAGCCGATACCGTCGACGCAATTGCATCGTTTTGAAAATTCATGCTGTTAAACCTCTATCTGGCCGACGTTTTGCTGTAGCCGTGCATAACTAAAATTTTCGCGGTCACCGGGGCTGCTCGAGTAAAAGTTGGTACTGCGCTTTGTAGGTTTCGTGGTCGATCACGCTGCAGTTGAATAGCGCCTGCAGGTGGCCGATGGCTTCCCCCTCCCGCTTAAGTGCGAGCAGATCACCAGCTTTTGAGGCCTTAACCGCATTCTTGACTGTCTTTTTCACCATCCGCTCGCCGGTCCAGTAAACGTCAAGCCTGGATGGATCGCTGAAATCGATGTCCGCAGCGCCCAGTGCGCGATAGCGCAGGCCGTACAGCGCCAGTTCGGCAAGCTGCTCAATGTTCAACCCGTGGAGCGCCGGATGCTCGGCGTAGAGGTTCATTTGGCACCAGCCTTTGCCTGACGTCTCAGCGTGGCGTCCGTGGCGTGAGCCGAAACCCCTGCCACGTCACTGATCAGTTCGCCGATGCTTTCCAGCATCCAGCCGACATTGGTCACTACATCCTGGCTCAGGCCCAACTCTTTGTTTGATGCCGAACAGGCGAGCAGATTGCCGATACCTGATACCCCGCGCGCAAGGGCTAAAAGTCGGTCATCGGTTGCACTGATCACGGCTTCGAGATCCTCGGCATTCATGGCAGTGATTTCATCTCGCCTGATCATGAGGTCACACCAGTTCATCGCTTTCATTGATCACCCCCACCAACTACGTGAATTTCCGTAATTAGCAGATCGGCCCAAGCCATGGCTGTGTGCTGGGCCATGACGGCGATCACTTTGGCCGCGAGTGGCGTAGTGGTCGGGCTGGCGATTACTGCAGAGGCGAGCGCCAGCAGAGTTAGGATTTCCCTGAGGTCTTTAACCCGCTCTGAGTTGATATCGGTATGAGAAATCATTGGACGTCACCGTGCACGCCACGATTTGCGGATTGCGCCCTAGCCATGTTGTCCAGCTTGTAATCAGCAGCACAGCGCTCGTCGTGAAGCTTCCGCATGAGACCTGCCAACTCTTTGATAAGCCAACCAATGCCCATGACGCACTCGGCTGACATTTCGCCATTCTCTGCAAGGCCCATCATTTCGCCGATGGCTTCAATACCTGAGGTCACGCAGTTCACGGTCTCTTCTGAAGCCTGCTTGATGCGCTCGAGTTGTGTTACTTGATCGCTCGTTAGTTTGAGCTTTGAGGATTCTGCCGGGAATTCGCTATCGACATTTACGATCAATTCGCTAAGGGAAGGAATGCTCATTGGCTTGCCTCCGCATCATCACGCAGGCTGTAACGCACCGACTGAACCAGCGCGGCAGCAGTGCTAGCAAGGAGGCCAAGGGCTCGAAGCTCCACACAGGTGACAGGGTCTTCGCCGTCATTGATTGCAACGTCGAGACGAGCGCAGAGATGCTCTACGCCAAGAGCCAGATCGGCGGCCATGGCCAGGCCCTCACCAGCATCGCCGCCCTGAATCACTTGGACCAGGTGATTCGTATCGTCGCGCGCGCCGAACTTGATGGATTGCAGCGGTGGCAGTGCTTTGTTTTTCAAGGCGATCACTGGGCACCGCCTTGAGCTTCAAGGGCTCTGGCGCGGTCCATGTGGGAGTTGTAACGGTTGAGTCGTACAGCCAGGGATGAGTTTGCGCGGAGAGCGCTCAAGGCCATGCGGCGGTGAGCAAGTGCGCGAAGTGCGGACAGATTCAGGGCGTGTTTCATGGGGGTTGCTCCTCGATTTGGGGAGCTGCCACGGTTCGCCGTCAAACGAATTAGGGTGGCAGCTGTGCGCGGGTTGACGGACAGGGAATCAAGGAAACCTGCGCACCCGAGGGTGCCCCACGCACAGCCGCCATTACACGAGACTGGACACGCAAAAAAAGCGCTCGCAGTCGTGATCTGGGCGCTGTTGCGCCTTGAATTCGTCAGGCCGTCAAACCCGGTCGCTGAATTTGCAGCGACGGGCAGACCATACCGAGCATCACGATTGCTTGCAATCTCTGTTATCGACCGCTGGTCGTTAATCGTGAAGGTCAATGTCATTTCGATACGCCCCTTCAGTAAGCAGCGCTCCGGCACTTGTATCGGTGCCGGGCGGACGCACCCCGGCGATTTTGCTTGGTGTTACCTGTGACACAGCGAGAACAACAGCTAGGCCGATGCAGTAGAGCCAGTCGAATGGATTCACGCGGCACCCCGCAATTGCTTGGTGCGCAGCGCTTGAACATACGTATTCAACGCCTGCTTGCGGGTCGCATAATCCTTGCCCTGGCCGATCAGCAGCACATCCCGGTTTTCCACCAGCATGATCAGCTCCAGCTCTGGCTGAGTCAGTTGGTCCCGGTTGCGGCCGGCGAACTGCCCGGTGATCACCTCATTGATGAGGCGGGCCTCGTTCATGAAGTGATGCGGCTTCGTGGCCTTGCCAGCGGCCTCGTGAGTGATCGACAAGGCATCGCACAGGCTTCGGTAGCCCATGGCTGCCTGTCGCCGTGCAATGGCCATTGTGTTGAGTTCGCCCCGGATCAGCGTATCGATCTGCTCGTCGCACCAGATTTCAAAGTCCACATCGAGCCAGCGGGCAAACTTGACGCCCAGCTTTGGATGAATCCAGGTACCGCCACCACGATCGGCACGTGCACGACTGGTTTTTACATACGGGATTTCCCCGTATCTACGCTTCAGGCCATCAAGGTAGCGCTCGGTGTCCGGCAGGCGCATCCACTCGTATGGTTCCCTGCCGAACCGGGCCGCCGCAGCGGTAGCGTTGATCCAGCCATCAGCATTGAATGGGACGGCCTCGCCCTTGTAATCGATCTGCAGAATTTTGGCAGTCATGCGGCGGCCCTCGGCTCGGACATCAGCGTGTACAGGGCTACACCACGATGGGTGCGCCCCCATTCATCAGTGAGGACGATCCGAGCCGTATTGATCCGATATCCGGCGTTGCGCAGGTCGCAAATTCGAGCGCCTGGGCGGCAGATGTTCAGCTCACGCATGGCTGTAAACGTGTCGATGGAGCCTTGGCGAAGGCGATCAACAAACCGTTGGTTCTGAGCGTTTATGCTCGTGCTCTTGAGGCTGTCCTGCAGGCTGGGGCTGGTTCTCTTCTTGCTCATGAGGTCAGGCCCCCTGCATCGAGTCGATTCGGGAGCGGAGTACCTCGGTGCGCTCTGAAGCTGATACGCCGTCGGTGATCATCATGCGATCGACAATGCGCAGGTCTTCCAGCTCCTTGGCACTGACCTCGCCGGCGAATGCCTCTGTTACTTCTTGAGCTGGAATTGGCGCGGCTGCCTGGCTGGTCACGGCCGAGGGCAGATGCTTTTCAAGGAATGCAATCAGCGGAGTTTTGCGTGGCGGTACTTGCCTGCTGGCAATCCAGCGCGCGTAAGGCATCACCAACTCGACGTGGAGCCAAAACCCTGGGCCGTAATCGATCTCCCCCAGAAGATGCTCGCTACCAGCAAGCTTGGCACGACGGCCTACGTCGCCAGGCACGCGCTCAGCAATACCTAAGGCCTTCAGCGCCCGAAAAAAATCCGCCTGCTCTGCATTGACCGCACTCAGACCTAGCCACTTTTCAGGCAGCGGCGCGATACGCTGTATCAGTGAATGAGTGTCTGCAAGGATGAGAAAGCCTAAAGCAGAAAGCGGCTGTGCGGTGCTCTGCAATACAGACACGTTGACTAGCTTATGACGCATGGCCAAGGTGAACTGTCCCTCGTGAGTTACGTTTTCGATGTTTGCGTTCATGCTGCCACCTCGCGCATTGCAATGCGGGTGCGAACCCACGCCTGCACTTCGGCCAAAACCCAACCTACTGGAGCTCCACGCGCCTTGCTATTGCTAAGTGGTACCGGCTTTGGAAAGGTCGGATCGTCTTTGAGGCGTTTGTAAAATGTCGCGCGCTTGCACCCGGTTATAGCTTCCATTTCAGGAATGCGGATCAGCGTGGTGGCAGGGTCAAACTTCTGAATTGTTGCGCTTGCAGCTTCGATGCATTGAATGTTGTTCATGGCTACTTCCCGTTGTTTATGACTACGGGAGTACGTTAATGATTCGGGTTCTAATCGGCGTGCCGAGTATCTGCAGAGGTTTCCTTACGCAAAGTATCTCTGGGAGAAAGTTTTCTATTCCAACGACGGCAAGCCTCCGTAGCCGACAAAAGCCCTTAGCTTGGTTAGATCCCGCATTAATTGCGTTGCGTGAACCTCGGTCGTCGTCTTCACGTTATCGTGGGTTCTGTAGTGCCCTCCGTCATGCAGTGCACTTGCGTATGCCGGTCGTTTCACGACGGTATCTGTTTCCATAGCCCAAATGGCTAGGTCTATGTAGGGAAGAACTCCATATCTGGCATATCGATTCCATAGGGATTCGCGAGTTTTATCTACGCTCTCAGAATTCCTAGCTTTGCCTCGTGCGCCGACCTCATCTGCTGGCATGTCCTCATTCAAAAGAACCATGCTAGGTTCCTCCCGAGCTCGTGCGGCATCAAGCCATCGCTGAAATGCCGCTCTGAGAACCGCATCAGTAGCACCAAGATCGACCTGAATCACTGCATGTGGAGGCTTGCGGATGTCATAGAAGTCCATAACGATCGGCTGCCGCGAGAGACCCTCGTGCTGCGCATAGAACGCTTGAGGATTGCGAATAACTCGCCAACGCTGTGTTGCAAATTTGTCGCACCGCCCAAATCCTCGGGCGTCTCTGTCCCGGTCGGCCTGCTGCATAAGATCACGAACCATAAGGTCACGTATGGGCTGGGAGTCGGGAGCTCCAGTACCTGCTACTGGGACATGCTCCAAGGGACGCGCCCTCATTGCTTTAGCTTCTTTCCCAACGTGAATACGCCACAGTCGATCCTCATAGCTCGCTCCGAGCTTCTCTCCAAATGTGTACCCGGATAACAAAGCCTGGCGGCGATATAGTTGTTCATACCATTGAAGAGGGCTGAACGCCTTTGCATCTCGGTAGTTCTCGATTTTGAACCATGAGGGCGGAAAGCTCTTATCTACGTTCGCTGCCATTGCTACACCCTCCCAGGTGCTCCCGCGTAAATAAATTGGCTGGCCAGGCAGGTGGGAAGCCTGCTTTTCGCTCCGTCGAGCTAGGTCAGCCAAAAACGTTTTAATACGTGACACCATCTATCTTGGCGGTGTCAGTAATCAGGCCCTCTTGCCGAAGTCACCTTGAATAATGACGCCTCCGGCAAGCCCATCAAGGTGATCCGCATACCACTGCATCATGGTCGTGCGCTGCGCCAAGTACTGCGCCTTGTTGTAAACGCCACGGACACCCTGAGGCTTGTGGCTGAGCTGTGCCTCGATGTGGTCGGCCGGGAAGCCGTGTTCATTGAGTGCGGTGCTCGCAATATGGCGAAAACCGTGACCAGTCTGGCGGCCTTCATAGCCGATCCGACGCAGCGCCATCAGAAATACGGTGTCACTGCGCGTTTTGGTTCGGTCGCTGCGTCCGGGGAAGAGCAGGGGATACGCGCCGGTTATAGGGCGTAGCTCTTCCAACAACTCAATGGCCTGACGGCAAAGCGGCACTAAGTGCTCTCGACCTTTTTTGCGACCCTTGCGCTCAACCGGGATGGTCCACAGCTTCTTTTCCAGATCGAACTCGGACCACTGGGCTTCACGTAGCTCGCTGGGTCGCACCGCTAGCAGGGTGAGCAGGCGCAGGCCCAGCTGCACGTCTTTGGCATGCGGGTATGACTGGATCGCACGAAGAAGGGCAGGCAGCTCTTCTGCTGAGACGTGGGCGTAGTTTTCGGCTTTGCCGCTGGAGAGGAATTTGTGAACCCCTTCCAACGGGTTGTTCACGGCGCGGCCGGTCACTCGAGCCAGATCATAGACATCCTTGCAATAAGCGCGCACTCGGCTCATTTGCTCAAGAATGCCTTGTTGCTCCAAGCCCCGAAGTAGCTCCATCCACTCCATAGACAGGATGCCGGTGTACCGGCGCTGGCCGAAGGTGGGAAACACATGGCGTTCAAGTGCGCCCATGATCCGCTTGGCCGTGCCTGCGTCCCAGCCGCCGATGCGCGAGGCGTGCCATTCGCGGGCCAGTGTTTCGAATGTATCGTTTGCTGCCTGGGCTTCTGCTGCCTTGCGCGCCTGCTTTGTCACCATCGGGTTTCGGCCTTCGGCCGTATCGGCGCGAAGATCTGCAGCCTTTGCCCTGGCCGATGCACCGCTGACCTCGGGGTATCCGCCCAGCCCGAGCCAGGACCACTTGCCGTCTGCTTTCTTGTAGCGCAGTTGCCATGATTTCTGGCCGTCTGGCTTCACGCGGAAGTACAGGCCGTTGGCATCGAGTTCGCGGTATTCCTTCGAATCAGGCTCTAGCCCGGCCAAAGCCGTGTCGGAGAGGGGGCGGCGCTTGATTTCGGACCGTTTCACGGTTTGTATCCCTTCGGTTCAATTATTTTCGAAGGATACACGCTGGGATACACGGCGGGTAGATATAGGGGGATACAAGGAGAGATAGCCAGAAACAAGAAAGCCCGCACAAGGCGGGCTTCTTGGGGTTGTTTATAGACTGCTGTAGACGTCTGTAAACAGGTACTTGGTGGCTACACAGGGACTTGAACCCCGGACCCCAGCATTATGAATGCTATGCTCTAACCAACTGAGCTATGTAGCCAAGTGGCGCGCATTATTCGCGGAGAACGCATATGTGTCAAGCGTTGATGTGAAAAATAATTGCGTGCGATCAACCGGTTAGGCTCGCAGGCCCCGGATTCTGCCTTTTTAAGGTGCGTCGGCGGGGGTTACCGCGCCGATGATGCACCTCAACGTTCACTCCCTCCTTGTTTCCTCCAGTGACGTATCGGTCGGCCGATAACCCTGAGTGTGTGCTGATGAATGGCGTGAAGATCTCACTGGAAAATCAAACAGTCATTTTCGCGACGCTAAATGACAGCAGGCGGCCATCAAAGCCAGCAAAGCTGCTGTTCCGGCGGGTTGACTGTGTCGGGACTTCCAGTGATTCGGATACCGGTCCGCTTCTTGCTTAAGCCACACGCACACGTCGATCAGCGAGCGATTCGGCGCAAAAAATACGGGTGATCCCGCTTTTCGGTTGAACGAGAGGCGATGAGTATCGCCACTGATTCAATAACATGGCATTTTGCCGTTAGTGTTTTTTCGAGAAAAACATTCGGACAGGTCTGACCAGATCTGGCGAGTGTCCACGGGGAGTCGCAGGACATGAACAGTCTTTTGTCACCGGGCATGCGCCTGATGGGGCATTTTGGTTTTGCTCGCAAGTTTCAGGTCTTGTTCCTGTTGTTCATGTTGCCGCTGCTGGGCAGTGTGTGGGTCATCGCTCAGGATTATCGAAACAAGCTTGCCGTGATTGCCGGTGAGCAATCCGGCGTTCGGCAATTGCTGGCGCTCGATGATCTGAACATTGAGCTCTCTGCTCAGCGTGATCATGCTGCGCGCTGGAAGGCGGCCGATATTCTTCGTGAGCCAACGCCTGCTGCCAGGGAGGCGATGGCCAATGTCGATGCCGGTAATCCTCGAATCGCCAAGGCGTTGGAAAGCCTGAACGTGACGCTGACGCAGGAAAGCGCACCCGCTGACACCATGAACCGGCTCAAGACGCTCCAGGCGTCATTGGCTGGCATGGACACTGCCTCGTTGCGTACCGTTGGCTGGTGGCCTGATGGCTATGATCGCTTCACTACGGCATTGGGCAATGTCCAGGCGCTGCGTGAGCAGATCGCAATGGACAGTGGCCTGATCCTCGATCCGTGGCTCGAAACGTACATGCTGATGCAGCTCTCGACACAACAGGTCCCGGACCTCATCGAGCGTATCGGCCGTATGTCCAGCATTGGCCAGACCTCCGTTGCCTCGGGCCAGTTCAGCTTGCAGAGCCGTCTGCAGACACGTGACCTGCGCAGTCGTATCGATGACGCGAAGGAGCAGATGCACAAGGCCGGCACTCTGCTGCTGTCCAAGCTTCCACCGCAGATGCAGCCGTGGGCTGATCAGTACGCAGCGGTTTCGAAAGTACTGGATGCCGAGTTGAAAGTGATGGATGACGGCGTTTTCGGCGGCACCATCAAGCTCAAGCCAGAAGAGTTCGAACGCAGCATCGACACGATGACCAAGACCACGGCCGACTTCCGTACACAGACGCTGAACGCGTTGTATGACCGGCTCGATTATTACCATGACTCCTCCAACATGGAGTTCATCCCGTTGGCGGTGGTCTTCGGTGTGCTGATATTGCTGGCGATGTACCTGTTTGCCTGCCTGCAGTCGTCGATCCGCAGCAGTGCCAGTGGCATTACCACCCTTGCCGAGTCGCTGCGTGACGGCAATCTGTGTGTGGAAGTGCCTGTGCAGGGGCGTGACGAGCTTGCGGCGATCAGCCGGGCGCTCAACGTCGCTGTCGTGCAATTGCGCACCAGCCTGCTCGGCGTCAATCATGAAACGGTGCGGGTGGGCGAAGCGGTACTCACGCTCAACGCCCAATCGAGCGGGACGCTCAATGAAGTGGAGGATCAGCAACAGCAGATCAGCCAGATTGCCGCCGCTGCAACCGAGCTGGCCGCGACGTCGCAAGGTGTCGCCAGAAGTTGTGAACAGGCTTCGGAAAGCGCGCGACAGACCCGCATGATCGCCCAGCAGAGCAGCCAGGACAGCCAGCGCACCACCGACAGCATCCAGCAGCTCAATCAGCGTTTGACCGACACGGCGGCTGCACTGGGTCGGGTCAGTGAGCAGGGCCAGCAAATTCAGTCAGTGGTTGATGCTATCCGTGGCATTGCCGAACAGACCAACCTGCTGGCGCTCAATGCTGCCATCGAGGCCGCACGCGCAGGTGAGCAGGGCCGTGGCTTTGCCGTGGTTGCAGACGAAGTGCGCAGCCTGTCACAGCGCACGCAAGCCTCTACGGCGCAGATCGCCGGGACCGTCGACAGCTTGCGTTCAACGGTGACTCAGGCCGTGAACCTGATGGAAGCCGCGTGTGAGCAGGCCGTTAATGATGCCCGCTCCGTGACCGGGCTGGGTGAACGATTGGGCGAGATCGCCAGCGCTGTGCAAGGTGTGACTGACACGCTGGCGCAGATATCGACTGCGGTAGAAGAGCAGGCATCGACAGCCGATGAAGTCAGCAGCAACATCCAGCAGGTCGATCAAGCCGCAGGCCGTCTGCTGGAAGGCGCTCGAGCGGTCAATCGTGCCGCCGACACGCTCAGTCAGGGCAGCCGTGCACTGAACGACAATACTGCGCGCTTCCGGTTGGGTTGATCGGTCGCTGCACCCCCGTAAAGAACCAAGGCGGCTTGATGTCATCAAGCCGCCTTTTTTATTATTGCGTTGCCGCTGTCCAGGCCCATACAACAGCCTGTTCGACCAACGGCAACACTCTCTTACACCGGCGCTTACGGCGTTCAGAACCCGAGGCATACTGGCTGGCCTGCAGTGTTGAGGTTTCCAGAACGCAACCAGGCGAGAGCACCATGGCGGATGATGCCAAGCCGTTGATGGACTCACAGCGTCCCTTCGCGGGGACCGCCGTGAACGAGCTTCCACGTGTCGCGATCCTGATGTGCACCTATAACGGTGCGCGTTACCTTCAAGAGCAGCTTGACTCGTTTGAAGACCAGACTTTTCCTTGCTGGACCCTGTACGTCTCTGATGACGCATCAACCGATGGCACACGTGACATTCTGGTCGCGTGCCAGCGGCGCTGGGGCCAGGAGCGGCTGGTCATGTTCGATGGTCCGTGCGAGGGGTTCGCGCAAAACTTCATGTCACTGCTTCGCAGGCCAGAACTGCAGGGCAACTATTTCGCTTCCAGTGATCAGGACGACGTCTGGTTCAGCGAGAAGCTGGAGCGTGGCCTGTGCCGTCTTGAGCCCCTTGTTGCGCGTGTACCCGCGCTTTATTGCTCCAGAACGCGTCTGGTGGACGCTGAGCAACGTGTGTCGGGCATGGGCGCGCTGTTCTTGAGGCCGCCTTCCTTTCGGAACGCGCTGGTGCAGAGTCTCGCGGGTGCCAATACCATGCTGATCAACCAGGCTGCACGCAGCTTACTGTTGCAAGTGCCCGAGCGTGCTGCGCTGATTGCGCATGACTGGCTGGCGTATCTGCTGGTAACAGGTTGTGGCGGGACAGTCATTTACGACCCTGAGCCAAGCCTTGATTACCGTCAACACGCTGGCAACCTGATTGGCGCCAATGCCGGAACAAGCGACCGATTGAAACGGATGTACAAGCTGTTTTCCGGGCGCTTCGCACAATGGAATACCACCAATCTGGCCATTCTGCGTGCGTTGGAGCACCTGCTGACGGATGACAATCGGCGTGTGCTGCATCACTTCGACTGCGGTCGTGCGCAGGGTGTGTTTCGACGATTGCGGTCGCTGCGCAAGGCCGGAGTCTACCGGCAGACGCCGCAAGGCAATCTGAGCCTGTTTGTCGCAATCTGCCTGGGAAAAATCTGAGCGCTGACTCACAGAGTCAGCGTCTGATAACTGCTGCCAGGCAGGCGATGACAAACAGGAACTTGTCCCTGCGTCTTCTGCGGCATTGTGCGGCGTTCAAAATCAGGGCGAAGAACAGGAGGCGCCTGGAATGGACTGCTCTTTTTGCAAAAAGAGCGCTGCCGCCTGTGATCTGGTTGATCAGCAGTACCTGCTCGGGCCACCAGTTATCCACAATTCTGGCCAGCCCTGAGGTATGCGAGGCAATCCCCGTATTGGCGCTCAGCTGGTTATGGTCGTGCTGACGGTAGTCCAGGCCCGGCACAGGATCGATGAACCACTTGAAGTTTTGGCTGCGGGCAAACGCGTAGCAGTACCAGTCATGCAGGCTGATGCGCTGTATGGGCTCCCACTGGTCAGTCAGCGATGTCTTGAGCGCAGCAGCAAGCCGATGACTCATCACATACTTACAGCCCGGGCCAGCCGCTTCGAAGAGGTAATCCCCGCGAGCCTGCGCTTGCGCCTTGTCCAGTAACAGACGTCGACCGTCCGGCCAGAAGGCGATGACATTGCTGGAGTAGCCATCACACCCTTGCGTACGTAGGGTCGAGAGTGCGCGTTTCAGTTTGTCCGGATACCAGATGTCATCCTGATCTGAAAACGCAACGTAATCGAAGTCAGAGAAGTCGACGTCGCGAATCAACCGAAAGAAATTGTGTGCAGCGCCACCGAACGGGCCCGCAGGTGGCAGCAGGGTTGCCTGCGCATGCTGCTGCACGTACGCCGCGCACCATGCGGCGGTGTCGTCGGTCGAAGCATCGACACTGATGAATACACGGACGCAGACACTGGTCTGCATCACGATGGAATGAAGCTGTTATTCCAGCCACGACATGCCGTTATGTGCGGCCAGCAGCACGGCCACCTTGAGAGCGTCTGAACACATACGTTCGCGACCTTGCGGTGTGAATGTGTAAAGGCGGCTTCTTAAAACGATCCCAGATCCAGTAGTTTCTGTAGATATTGCCCGTAGCCGGTTTTTTTCAGTTTTTCAGCCTGCTCACCCAATTGCTGATCGGTGATCCAGCCCTGGCTGTAAGCGATTTCCTCCAGGCAAGCGACTTTCAACCCCTGGCGCTGCTCGATAGTGTGGACGAAGTGACTCGCCTCCAGCAGTGACTCATGGGTGCCGGTGTCGAGCCAGGCGAAACCCCGGCCCAGAAGCTCGACGTTCAGCTCTTTCTGCTCAAGGTAAGCGCTGTTCACATCGGTGATTTCAAGTTCGCCGCGGGCAGAAGGCTTGATGCGCTTTGCAATATCAACGACCTGGTTGTCGTAAAAATACAGCCCGGTGACCGCATAGTTCGATTTCGGCACTGCCGGTTTTTCTTCGATGCTCAACGCTCGTCCTGCCTCGTCGAATTCGATTACGCCAAAGCGCTGAGGGTCGGACACGTGGTACCCAAACACCGTCGCGCCGTTGGCACGTTGACTGGCCGAGCGCAGGTTGTCGGAGAAATGCTGACCGTAGAAAATATTATCGCCAAGAATCAGGCAGCACGGGTCTTTACCGATGAATGACTCGCCGAGCACAAAAGCCTGCGCCAAACCGTCCGGGCTGGGCTGTTCAATGTAAGACAGCGTAATGCCGTACTGGCTGCCATCGCCGAGCAATTTCCTAAAGCAGGGAAGGTCTTCTGGCGTAGAGATAATCAGAATTTCACGCATCCCGGCCAACATCAGCACCGACAACGGATAGAAAATCATCGGTTTGTCGTAGATCGGCAGCATCTGTTTGGACACGCCCAGCGTCAGCGGGTGCAGGCGTGTGCCTGATCCGCCCGCCAGAATGATCCCTTTGCGGTTGATTGAGGTCATTTGTTCAGGACTTCCGTGAGCATTCGAGTAACGCCACTTTGCCACCCCGGCAGATGCAGCGAGAAGTTGTTTCGCAGCTTTTCGGTGTTGAGGCGTGAATTCAGCGGACGCCCGGCGGGCGTCGGATATTCTGTCGTTGCGATGGGGTTTATGGTTTCGACTGCCAGAACTTCACCCTGAGCCCGCGCGAAATCAATGACATGCCTGGCGTAATCAAACCAAGACAGTTCACCCGCCGGAGCCAGGTGATAGATACCGCTGAGTTCGGGACGTACACGTGTCTGCTGCATGGCGATTGCGGTGACGTCGGCCAGTAGCTCTGCACCCGTGGGCGCACCGATCTGATCTGCAATGACATTAAGGGCAGGGCGGTCCTTGGCCAGCCTCAGCATGGTCTTGGCAAAGTTGTTGCCACGGGCGGCGTAGACCCAACTGGTGCGAAAGATCAGGTGCCTGCAGCCCGAGGCTACAATGAACTGTTCGCCTGCAAGCTTGGTGGCACCGTAATGATTGACCGGTGAAACCGCATCGGTTTCTTTCCAGGCGCTGCTTCCCGAGCCGTCGAAAACATAATCGGTCGAGTAGTGAATAAGGAGGGCGCCCAGCTCCTGTGCTTCTTCAGCCATGACCTGGCTGGCCAACGCGTTGACGGTATGCGCCAGCTCACGATCGGTTTCGGCCTTGTCGACCGCTGTATAGGCGGCTGCATTGACGATGACCTGAGGCTGAACACGGCGAATGGTGTCTCGCAAACCGGCGAGGTTGGCCAGGTCGCCCGAAAGCGGTCCCCATTCAGTCGACACGCTGTGGCGATCGAGTGCCACGACCTCGCCCAGCGCGGCCAGGGAGCGTTGCAGCTCCCAACCGACCTGACCGTTTTTTCCAAGCAGAAGAATTTTCATAGTGATTAGCGCGCTGTGCAGTTCTGGTCGATCCACGGTTTACAGCTCTCGCGTGAGCGTGAGAGGGCTGTTCGGGACTCTCGAAATATCTACTCAAGGTTTCAAGCCTGTCGAGTCGCAGCTTAGCCGATCAAGCTCGCATAACCGAATCAAGCCGACGATTTATTGCGGCTTTGCTTTGAGAAAGCGTCGATGACCAAGACCAGCTTAAGCAATTGGCTGGCCATGGTCATTGATTGCGCTGCACCTCTGTCACAGCTGGATTGGCCGTACGCAACCCATCCCATAAAGTCATGATCTGTGTCGTGGCAGTGTCTACGCGTTCGAAGGGCACTCCATCTAGGGCCAACACCGAAATTCCCAACATGAAGCTGTCGAACAGTCAGTCACTAAGCCATCGTATGGACGTTGTCGGGAACAGACCCCTGGCGGCCTGGGCGTTGATTTGATCGTTGCCTCGGCATGTCGTCGCAATCCTGCTACCCCTGAAAACGCAAAAGCCCCGCATCGCAAGGCGATAGCGGGGCTTAAAGGTGCAGCGTGAGGCGGTGTAGCGGTGTGGATCAGACGTTAATTACACGTTAAAGATATTTGTGAATGTTTTTTTTGATAAATTCCTTTGGTATCAATGTCTTGCGAAGTCGGGACGCTGAAATTTTTTAATTTTATTAAAAAAATACCCCCATTTATACCCCCGTCGTTTCTATATTCATTTGCTTCACGAAAACCAGCCATTCTACCGTCCCATCCCCTAAGGTGATCTGGTGATCCAGAAGCTTTTCCATGAGTGTTGAGCCCTCACCGACGTGACCCGGTGCCGAAATATCATTGACCCGAGCAGGCTACTCGCGAGACACCACCGGAGCTGACTTTATGTTTATTTAAAGGTGGATTAATCTGATGTCAGGACGTCGGTCACTTCTGCATCGGCGTTCTACGGAATGGTTGTGCTCCATCGACGCTGATTCGCCGTTTGTTGTTCAGGCTCCGAAAAGTCCAATGGAGCACGCGGCCTCGACTAACACCTTGAGCTCCGGGCATGCGACGTCGATCATATCAAGGGCAGGGTTGACAAGAAGCCCCGAGGTTCACAAGGCAAGTCGTAAGTCATAGCATCACAGGAGCGCCAAGCTTACGACGCCCTCAATGCTGGCCGCGTGTCGCAGTTGGCGCGCCGCCCGTAGTTTGGGTTTCACCGCGAAAAATTCTGTATAATCATGTATCTTCTTGACCGTCAGAGTTTGTAATGCACCTTCTAAACACTTACGACACTAAGGATGACGCTGACGATGCGGCTGTTACTCTAAAGGGGTCACTACGCGTAGCAAGCGAAAGGGATGATACCACTACTATTTACAATCTATTCGGTGAAGCCACATGGGCCAACTTGTATAGTTTGAAAATGTATAATCTAGTGAAACTGAAAGATCTGCTCGGACGTAGATCGCAGTGGACAGACTCCGAGCTGGAAGAGCATGGTCATATTCTCCAAGGGTTGGAAACGGTCGCCAAAAAGTATCAATTGACCATTCCATCCCACTGGAAGTAAAGCTCTACGAGGAAATGCCTACCATCGCGATGATGTTTTGCTTGAAGTCCTCATAAACTGCTCCTTTCCTTGACTGAAGCGCCTTCAGGGCATAGAAAACGTTAGTGGTCGGTGACTCTAACTTTGCTTTGTCAATGTCCAGCTTCGAGACATTAACGACTGTCCAACACTCACGATAGCCGTCTTTTTTTGCCTTCTGATGGCTTTTCTCAGCTTCGCCGATGCGGTTATGGATGTTCGACACATCTGTACCGCTCTTAACTTCAATTGCCAAAATTTTGCGTGAGGATTTGTCGGGCATTACTTCTCGAATGATGATGTCTGGATCTGCTGCAAACTCCACCCACACATCCCGACCGCTGGTGTTTCGAATTTCAATTGCCCCGCGTGTGGCGTTGATAATTGCAGGCTTAAGGATTTCTTCGATAACGTCAAAGACTTGCACGATGCCTTGCTGGCCAAGTTTATTGTTCACGCCTCCCCGCATCTGAGGTCCAACAGTTAGCAAGGTGAGGTCATCGAGGAGTCCAATGCTAAGATCTTTCGTCTTCAAGCTGCCCACGAGATGCGAGGCCGCATGACAAAGAGCAACGCAGAGCTCTTCCATTGTGACCCCAGAGCGCGGATTCAGGCGTCCACTAACTTCCATGCATTTCATAGAAGCCACGCCGAACTCCGAGCCATAAAACTCTTTTTGGCTATAGCCGAGGAGAAGGCGGTAGTAGCCGAGCAGATGCGGGTTCGCATGTAGAATTGCTGGGACTGCGAAGACAAGCTCTCCCCTTAATCCCCTAGCGGCAAGAGCTTTGAGGTCTTGCGCTGGAACGTATTCGGACAACTCTGCATCAATAGTGAACGAGCCCCATGAAAGACAGGACACCGTTCCCCCCTTAAGATAAGGGATAGGCAAACGGGTATGTTTATGACTAACAGCAACGATAAGGGTGGCG
>NZ_JAGTPK010000054.1 GCF_021147775.1 Pseudomonas californiensis | reverse complement strand
AGGATTACGAAGCCTTGCTGCCGTGGAACTGCGAACCTCGACTTCACAGCTAAGCGCTTTACCTATCTTTTGCCAGGTGGGGTTTATGGAGCGCTTACCATATACTGGATGTACCGTTTCAATTAAACATACCCGAGGCGGGTGTGGTCATTAGCAGTCGTGATCACTTGCGACGTCAGGTCGAGTCGCTGGCCGATATATACCTGCCGGTGGTAGTCGAGACGCTGCTTGCTTTGCTGGAAGAGTTGAGTGAGGTCGACAAGCAGGCACTGAATACGCTCACGCTGGTGCCTTCCCTGTTTCAAACCAGCGATATCCAGCCCTTTCTCGACGCGATTGCAGCGTTGCAAAAAAATGTGGCGACTCCAGCTTCTGATGCAGCGATCGCTGAATACCGTGTAGAAATAGAGCAACTTGTTGGCGCTCGATGCGCATCGCTGTCTCATCATGCGAACACGCTGGACAGGGCACTGATCAATTTGCGGGCCATTGAGTTCAGCCATTTCGCTCATCTGATCAGTCCATTGACTGAGGACGTGCAATCCACGCAGCTCAAACTTGAAGCTGAGCAAGCGCTTTTGACTGCCCTCACTGAGCAGTATGCGGTGGCTAACACGTTGGTCGCCGAGGTCGAAAGCCTCAGTTTTTACGACAAGCTCAAACCGCTGGTGACATCGCTGGAGAAGCTGGCTGAAGTGGATCCGCAAAGCCCGCTCGTTGGCTCTATTCAGGCAGGTATTACCGGCGTTTCAAATATGCTGAATCTGCTCGACGGTGCGCTCAGTTACGAGCAGTTGCTGGGCTACAGGGACAAAGTGGCTGCGCAGATGACTGAGTCTCGGGATAAAACCGCAGAAATTGCCAGGCAATCAGGCTCGAGCGCCCGCAAGCTGGAACAGTTGTCGGCACTTGGCGTCATTGACACCTCCAAAGCCGAGTACATGAGCGAAATCGGCAAGCTGGTGGAGGCACTCAATCGCTTTCTTGAACTCAACGGCCGGACAGGATCAGAGACGATTGAAGTACGCGTCTCGCGCTTTGCTCATCAGGGGCGCTTGCTTGCCAATCAGTTGAACGAGCTACGTCGTGAATGGCGTAATTGAAGCGCCCCTTCTCAAATCTCATGCCCCGTCATGATGGGCGGGTGCGTGCAGGGACCTGGCAGACGTTCTGGTTGTTGTACGGTGTAAAAATTATCCCTCGAGCCGCGCCTTCAAACGGTCCCGGAAACTCTGGATCAATGGCTCCCTGGCTCTGCCGCGCCGCAGCGCCAGCGAGAAGGGTGCCTGATAGCCGAACGTGGTCGGCAACAACACTTTCAGGCGCTTCTGGTCGACCCAGAATTGCGCATAGTGCTCAGGCAGGTAGCCGATGTAAGCGCCGGACAACACCAGTATCAATTGCGCTTCCATCGACTCCACTGTCGCCGCGCTGTCCTTGAACCCGTGGCGGGCCAATTCAGACTGGCTCCAGTAGCCGCGACCGACCATGCGTTGTTGGGCGATGAGCTGCGCAGGAATACGGCGCTGTTCGAACAGTTCATGTCGGTCGCTGCAGTACAGCCAGTGCTGCTCGCGATAGAGGGCCTGATACATCAGGCCATTCATGCGGATCGAAAAAGCACCAATGATCAGGTCCAGGCGATTTTCCAGCAGGCCCAGTTGCAGCTGAGCCGGACTGAGCACTGACAGGTGCAAGTGCACAGCTGGATGCTCCTTGCTGTAGGCGCCAATGACGTCGGCCAGTGGCAGCGCGCTGTCACTGACCGTGGAATCGAGCACCCCCAGATTCAATGTGCCACGCAGCTCGCCCTTGAGTGCCGCGCTGTAGCGCTCGAAGCCCTCGAGTTCGGACAGCAGACGCAAGGTCTCCTGATGAAACAGCTCACCTTTGCTGGTCAGGCTGAAACCACCTCGACCTCGATGGCAAAGCACCAGCCCGAGTTGGGTTTCAAGCTGGCTCATGTAAGTACTGATCGCTGAGGTGGATAGATTGAGCTCTTGTTGTGCTGCCGCAAAACCTTGATTGCGCACCACGCTGGCGAAAATGCGCAGCAATTTGAGGTCGGGCATGGCAGAGGACATAAGGGCTCCGGGCGGTTTGGCTGGTCGCAGTCTAAGCCCGGCGGGCTTGGGAGCAAGTGTTGTTTCACTAAAAATTGCTGGGCGCGCTTGACCTCTTTGCGTGCCAGTCAGGGCGGTCCGGCCAGAAGGATAGTTATGAAAAGTCTGAACTGAATATTTGCTGACAGCGATTCTTCTGCGCACACGGCGTCACCAGAATGGCCTCACATTCATCAGAACAACGTGAGGTCCGCCGTGGACAAGACCCTTCACCAGCCGTTGGGTGGTAATGAGATGCCGCGCTTTGGCGGCATTGCCACCATGCTGCGCCTGCCGCACGTGGAGGACCCCGAAGGGCTTGATCGTCTGGATGCTGCCTTCGTCGGGATTCCGTTGGACATCGGGACGTCGTTGCGTCCCGGCACACGTTTCGGGCCTCGGGGCATTCGTGCCGAGTCGGTGATGATTCGTCCCTACAACATGGCGACCGGCGCCGCGCCTTTCGACTCGTTGAACGTGGCCGACATAGGTGACGTGGCCATCAACACCTTCAACCTGCTGGACAGCGTACGCCTCATCGAAGAGGCGTATGACCGTATTCTGGGGCACGGCATCATCCCGCTGACCCTGGGCGGCGATCACACTCTGACTTTGCCGATTCTGCGTGCCATTCACCGCAAGCATGGCAAGGTCGGCCTGGTGCACATCGATGCCCATGCCGACGTCAACGATCACATGTTTGGCGAAAAGATCGCCCACGGCACCACGTTCCGTCGTGCCCAGGAAGAAGGGCTGCTGGACAGCGACCGAGTGGTGCAGATCGGCTTGCGCGCTCAGGGTTATACCGCCGAAGACTTCAACTGGAGCCGCAAGCAGGGTTTCCGAGTGGTGCAGGCAGAAGAGTGCTGGCATCAGTCGTTGGCGCCGCTGATGGCTGAGGTGCGGGAGAAAGTGGGCGGCGGTCCTGTGTACCTGTCGTTCGACATCGACGGCATCGATCCCGCGTGGGCTCCGGGTACCGGCACGCCTGAAGTCGGCGGTCTGACGACTATTCAGGCGTTGGAGATCATTCGCGGCTGCCAGGGGCTGGATCTGGTCGGTTGCGATCTGGTGGAAGTCTCACCGCCTTATGACACGACCGGCAATACGTCGCTGCTGGGCGCCAACCTGCTCTACGAAATGCTCTGTGTGTTACCCGGTGTCGTGCGTCGATGAGCGTCTTGCAGACACTTGCAACGCGATAGCAATGCCATAAGAAAAATCAGATCGACCTTCCGTCCGGGGTTAACGGACGGCCATAAAGGGTCTGCGTGCCTGCGCTGGCCTTACAACAACCGTGACAGGTGCTGGAGCGATACACATGAGCCATTCGACGCGTCTCGAAGACCGTATCGATACCCGCATTGAAACCTGGGGTGTCGAGCAGATACCCGATAGCCAGCGCGATGCCCGCCCTCTGGATCTGTTTCGTTTGATCTTCGGCGGCGCCAATACGTTTTCCACCGCCGTATTGGGCAGCTTCCCGGTGCTGTTCGGGCTGTCTTTTCAGGCCGGGGTCTGGGCCATTGTGCTCGGGGTACTGACAGGGGCTGTGATCCTTGCGCCGATGGGATTGTTCGGCGCCATCAATGGCACCAATAACGCGGTGTCGTCGGGCGCGCATTTCGGGGTGCATGGCCGCATCATTGGTTCGTTTCTGTCGCTGCTGACGGCCATCGCGTTCTTCTCGCTGTCGGTGTGGAGTTCCGGCGACGCGCTGGTAGGTGGTGCTCAGCGGCTGGTCGGCCTGCCGGAAAACGACGTCAGTCTGGGCCTGGCCTACGGCCTGTTCGCGGTGTTGGTGCTGGTAGTGTGCATCTTCGGTTTCCGTTTCATGCTATGGGTCAACAAGATTGCAGTGTGGGCGTCCAGCCTGCTCTTTCTGCTGGGTATCTTCGCGTTCGCGGGGCCTTTCGATGCGACGTATGCGGGCAGCGTCAACCTTGAGCAGCCTGGCTTCTGGGCCGCCTTCGTGGGGGCAGCGTTGCTGGCGATGAGCAATCCGGTGTCGTTCGGCGCGTTTCTCGGTGACTGGTCGCGTTACATTCCGCGTGACACTTCAAAAGTGCGCATCATGCTCGCGGTCCTGGCCGCGCAGTTCGGCACGCTGATCCCATTCCTGTTCGGCTTGTGCACGGCCACATTGGTGGCCAGCCAGGCACCGCAGTACATCGAAACCAATAACTATGTCGGCGGATTGCTGGCGATCTCGCCCAGCTGGTTCTTCCTGCCGGTTTGCCTGATCGCGGTAATCGGCGGGCTTTCAACCGGCACCACAGCGCTGTATGGCACTGGCCTGGATATGTCGAGCATGTTCCCTCGATTGCTCAACCGTGCGGGCGCTACGCTGCTGATCGGCATTGCGGCCATTGCCTTTATCTTCATCGGCCGTTTCGCCTTCAATCTAGTGCAGAGCGTGTCGACGTTTGCGGTGCTGATCATTACCTGCACCAGCCCGTGGATGGTGGTCATGATTCTCGGCCTGATCACGCGTCGCGGTTTCTATCATGCCGATGACCTGCAAGTGTTCACGCGTGGTGAGCGTGGCGGCCATTACTGGTTCCACCACGGCTGGAACTGGCGTGGCCTGGGGGCCTGGCTCCCCAGTGCGGCGACAGGTCTGTGTTTCGTCAACCTGCCGGGTCAGTTCGTCGGGCCGCTGGGCGAGCTTGCCGGCGGTATCGATATCAGCCTGCCGATCACGCTGGGTCTTGCCGCGTTGTTGTACCTGACCCTGCTGCGCACTTTTCCGGAGCCAGCCGGGGTTTACGGCCCCAAGGGCGCTCACCCGATTCTGGGTCGCAAAGCCATGAGCAACGTCGCACAAGCGGCCACCGTCCATTCGTGATCGGGCTGCATCCCGACCGGATGCAGGCCGGCAGGCAGGCTTATGAAACTGGAAATCTTTCGTACATTGTGGGGTTACCGCGGGACGTGGCAGCAGGCGCTGGACGAGGCCCTTGGCGCAGGTTTTGACGGGTTCGAAGCGCGTGTTCCGCAACAGCGCACGGAGCGCGCTGAGTTCACGGCGTTCCTGCGTGACAACCGGGTCCCTTACATCGCGATTCTGTTCACCTCGACCCCGGTCCTGCCCCTGCAAGCCGCCACGCCAGCCGAGCATCTGGCGGACTTCGCCCAGAAGTTGCAGCTGGCGTCAGAACTGGAGCCGCGTTTCGTCAATGTGCTGGCTGGCAACGACCGCTGGCCTCTGACGCAACAAGTGGATTTCTTCGGCGAAGCGCTGGAGATCGCCAGGCGCAGCGGGCTGATGTGCAGCTTCGAGACGCACCGGGCGCGCTCGCTGTTCAACCCCTGGCTGACCCTGCAGTTGATCGAGCAAGTGCCGGATCTGCGTTTCACCAGCGACATCAGTCATTGGGTGGTGACGTGCGAACGGCTGCTGAACGATCCGGCGGATGACCTGCACGCTTTTGTCGAGCGTGTGCACCACATTCAGGCGCGAGTCGGTTACGACCAAGGGCCTCAGGTGCCGCATCCGGCAGCGCCGGAACATGCCGATGCCCTGGCGTTTCATCAGCAGCACTGGGAGGCGATATGGCAATCGCAGCAGGCCCGGGGGTATCTCGGCACGACCCTGACGCCGGAGTTCGGCCCCGATGGTTACCTCCATCATTTGCCGTTCACCAATGTGCCGGTGGCCGACCTGTGGAGCCTCAATGCCTGGATGGGACGTACCGAGCGTGAGCATTTCAATGCTTTTTCCAATCACTTCGCGAGGCCGCAGTCATGAGTGAACGTCCCGCTTTCACGCGTATTCCAGTGGTCGACATTCAGGGGCTGTTCAGCGAACGCCTTGAGCAGCGCCAGTCTGTGGCGCAGGCGTTGGGCGAAGCCGCTCGAGAGGTGGGTTTTCTGTACATCACGGGGCACGGTATCGAGCCTGCGCTGATCGACAACCTGCACCGCGCGGCCGAGCAGTACTTTGCCCAACCACTGGACGCAAAGATGCGTCATTACATCGGGCGTTCGCAAACTCACAAAGGGTTTGTGCCTGAAGGTGAAGAGGTTTACGGCACTGGCAAACCTGACCACAAGGAAGCGTTCGACATCGGTTTTGAAGTACCTGCCGACCATCCGTTGGTAATTGACGGGACGCCCTTGCTGGGGCCCAACGATTGGCCGACGTTGCCCGGCTTTCAGGATGCTGTTCAGGCTTACTACCAGGCGGTGTTTGCCTTGGGTCATCAACTGTTTCGCGGTTTTGCCCTGGCCCTTGGCCTCGACGAGCACTACTTCGATGAAATGGCGTGTTTTCCGCCTTCCAAACTGCGCCTGATTCATTACCCGTTCGACGCGACTGCGCAGGATGCCCCAGGCATAGGTGCACATACCGACTACGAGTGCTTCACCATTCTCAAGGCCGACCAGCCGGGGCTCGAAGTCATGAACGAGAAGGGCGAGTGGATCGATGCGCCGCCGCTGCCGGATGCCTTTGTGGTCAACATTGGCGACATGCTGGAAGTCATGACCAGCGGCGCATTCGTGGCCACCGCGCACCGGGTACGCAAGGTCAGGCAGGAGCGTTATTCCTTTCCCCTGTTCTACGCCTGCGACTACCACACCTTGATTCGGCCGCTGCCGCAATTTACGACCGATGCAGAAGGCTACGAGGAAATTGCCATCGGCGAGCATATGTGGGCCCAGGCTTTGCAAACCTATCAATACCTGCGCCAGCGCGTGGCCAGCGGGCAACTTGCCTTGCCGGAGCGCGCCAGAAAGCCATCAAGCTTCGGGCACCTGAAAACCATAGCGTGACTTCGTGATCTGCCGTCTCCCTCAACCTGGAATGACCACTATGCAAAACAACACGCTTTCACGCTTTGCCACTTCTGTTCTGGCGCTGGCCTTGTGTGCTGGAACCGTGCAGGCGGCTCCCACCGCCACGCCCGGTACGCTCAAGGTCGGCATGGAGATTTCGTACCCGCCGTTCGAATCCTATGACGGCGACAAGGTCGTGGGTTTCGATCCGGAGGTTTCCACGGCGCTGGCCAAGCACCTGGGTGGCCTGAAGGTGGAGTTTGTCGATACCCGTTTCCCGAACCTGATTCTGGGCCTGAACGCCAACCGTTTCGACACCGTGATATCGGGCATGTACATCACCGAAGAGCGCACCAAACAGGCCGAGGCGATTCCCTACGCCCAGGTCGGTGCGTCGATCATGGTACGCAGCGACAGTACCGCCAAGCCGCAACAGCCTGAAGACTTGTGCGGAATGAAAGTAGGCCTGCAACAGGGCACCAACTGGATCAACCAACTGAAGGCCGTATCTGCCGACTATTGTGCCAAACAGAGCAAAGGTGAAATCGCCATCAGCGAGTTTCCGACCACCGCCGAGGCTTCCCAGGCATTGATGTCCGGTAATATTCAGGCTCATCTGGAAATCTCCGCCGCGTCGCAAATGATCGTCGACAAGGCGCGTGGCCGCATCGTCATCAGCTCGCAGAAAGCGCTGTACCCACAGACTTTGGGTATCTATGTGAAGAAGGGCAACGCCGAGCTGTTGGAAAAACTGCGCGGCGCAGTGGAAGCCTACAAGAAGAGCAGCGAGTACAACGAGATCCTCAAGAAGTACAACCTCGAACCCGCATGAGCCTGCTTGATCGCTGACTGAAGGCGCAGGCCCTCGTGCCTGCGCCGTCAATGGGCGAAGCCTCCATTTTCCATCTGTTGTCCGAGGTCATCATGGCATTCGATTGGGCTTATTTTTTCTCGTTGTTTTCCATTTCTGCTTTCTGGAATGCCTGCCTCACTGTTGTTCAGTTGAGCACAATGTCCTGGACGCTGGGGCTTGCCCTGGGCTTTTTGCTGGCCAGTGCCAAACTGTCCCGTCACGCGTGGCTGAGCATCCCGGCGAGCTTTTATATCTGGCTGTTTCGCAGTATTCCGCTGTTGGTGCTGCTGGTGTTCGTCTACAACCTGCCGCAGCTGTTCCCGTCAACCGGTAGCCTGTTGTCGCAACCGTTCTATTCCGGGCTCATCGCGTTAGTGCTGACCGAGACCGCGTACATGGCCGAGATCCATCGCAGCGGACTGCTGTCAGTGCTCAAGGGGCAGCATGAGGCGGCCAAGGCTCTCGGTATTCGCGGGATCGGCGCGCAGCGTCTGGTGGTCATTCCTCAGGCCATCCGCATTGCCTTGCCGACCTTGACCAACGAGTACGTGACCATCGTCAAACTGACGTCGCTGGTGTCGGTGATTTCGCTGAATGAGTTGCTCCTGGTTGGCCAGCGCATGTATGCGCAGAATTTTCTGGTGCTGGAAACCCTGGCTGCCGTGGCGGTGTACTACGTGTTGATCGTCACGGTGTTCGGCTGGCTGTTGCAGTGGGCCGAGCGGCATCTGGACCTGACCCGCAAGAACGCGCAGACCCTGGATGATCGCCAGACTGCAGCACTACGTTCGGTGTCTGAACAGGGCAAGCGCCGCGTCGACAAGGCTGCCGGACAACCTGATGCCTTGTTGTTGCGCAGCATCCATAAGCGTTATGGCAATCATGAGGTGCTCAAAGGCATCGACTTGAACGTGCGCTGTGGCGAAGTAATCTCCATCATCGGTCCGTCCGGCTCGGGCAAGACGTCGTTGATTCGTACGATCAACAATCTGGAGAGCATCGACAAGGGTGAGATCGTGCTGTTTGGCAATGACTTCATCGCCGCTGGCAATCGCGCCGATTCATCGACCATTCGCCAAGGCATCAGACGCATTGGCATGGTGTTCCAGAACTTCAACCTGTTCCCGCATCGCACCATCCTCGACAACGTGATTCTGGCGCCGCGCTATCACGGGCTGGCCAACGGCAGCGAGTTGCGTCGCAAAGGTTGCGCACTGCTTGATCGTGTCGGCCTGCTGGCTCACGCCGACAAGTACCCGCATCAGTTGTCGGGCGGCCAACAGCAACGAGTCGCCATCGCGCGTGCGCTGGCCATGGAGCCGGATATTATGTTGTTCGACGAGCCTACTTCGGCCCTGGACCCTGAGCTGGTGGGCGACGTGCTCAATGTCATCCGGGACCTGGCCCAAGAGGGCATCACCATGCTGATCGTGACCCACGAAATGGATTTTGCGCTGTCGATTTCCGACCGCATCGTGTTCATGGAAAATGGCCATATCGCAGCCGACGCATCGCCAGCGGCTATCCGTAGCGAAGGCCATGAGCGCGTACGCAGGTTCATCGGACTGGAACAGATCGGGCTGGACCAGGAGGCGACCGCATGACCACGTGCGCAGAGTTTCTCGTCAGGCAACTGCACGAATGGGGCGTCGATACCGTGTTCGGCATTCCGGGTGTACATACCGTAGAGCTTTATCGTGGTTTGCCCGGCAGCGGCATACGGCACATCACCCCGCGTCACGAGCAGGGTGCGGGGTTCATGGCCGACGGTTATGCCCGGGTCAGCGGCAAGCCCGGCGTGTGCTTCATCATCACCGGACCGGGAATGACCAATATCCTCACAGCCATGGGCCAGGCTTACGCCGACTCGATCCCGATGCTGGTCATTTCAAGCGTCAATGAGCGGTCACGTCTCGGGCTAGGCAATGGCTACCTTCACGAACTGCCCAGCCAACAGGCGATGTTGGCCGGTGTCAGTGCGTTTAGTCATACCTTGATGAATGTCGACGACCTGCCTGACGTACTGGCCCGTGCCTTTGCGGTGTTTGACAGTCAGCGACCAAGACCGGTGCACATCGAATTACCCCTGGACATCATGACCGCCGCTGCCGACCACCTGCAGGTGCTTCCCCGCCAAATTAGCGCACGACCAGCGCCCGACCCGGCTGCAATTCGTGAAGCTGCCACGCGTCTGGCACACGCCAAACAGCCTCTTTTATTACTCGGCGGTGGATGTGTGGAGGCCATGGCCGAAGCTCGCGAGCTGGCGACCCGGCTCGATGCTCCCACTGCGCTGACCATCAATGCCAAAGGCTTGCTGCCTGCCGATCATCCCTTGTTGATCGGCAGCAACCAGTCATTGATTGCGGTGCGGCAGCTGGCGCTGGAGGCGGATGTAGTGCTGGCCATCGGCACCGAGCTGGGTGAAACCGACTATGACGTGGTATTCGACGGCGGCTTCCGGATTGGCGGCGAGCTGATTCGCATCGATATCGACGCTGCGCAACTGAACCGTAACCATCCACCGGCTCTGTCGATCCTCAGCGATGCACGGCAGGCCATGCAGGCTTTGCTGGCCGAGTTGCCACCTCGCGGCGCAACCCACAACGGTTCTGGCGCGCAACGGTCTGCCGAGGTACGCACGCAGTTGGCTGAGGCATTCAGTGGCTGGGCGCATTATCGGTTGTTGTTCGATTGCATTCTCGATGTGCTGCCAGACGCCCGTTTCGTCGGTGACTCGACCCAGACCGTGTACAGCGGTAATCATCTGGTCGAACTGGATGGGCCGCGTCGCTGGTTCAACGCCTCTACGGGCTACGGCACGCTGGGCTACGGCCTGCCCGCCGCTATTGGCGCCTGGCTGGCGGATCCATCGCTGCCGGTGATCAGCCTGATGGGCGACGGTGGCATCCAGTTCACCTTGCCGGAGCTGGCAAGCGCGGTGGAAGCGCGGGCGGCAATCATCGTGCTGCTGTGGAACAACCAGGGCTATGGCGAGATCAAGCGCTACATGGAGCGGCGCGACATTACGCCATTGGGTGTGGACATCTATACCCCGGACTTCCTGGCCATCGCACGCGGCTTTGGCTGCGTGGCCGAACGTGCCCGCGACCATGCGCATCTGCAGGCGCTGCTGCGCGAAGCCCCTAGCGACCGACCTTTGATCATCGAGATCAATGAAGCGCCGCCGTTTGCGCCCTAGGTGTTATGGATAACCTCGGCCTGACGCTCAGCCGCGATCAGGCGCAGGGCGATTCGGTCTGATTCATCACCCAGAGCTGCCGCTCGCTGGTGGTAAGGCAGGGCCAGTGTTTGTATGGCTGGTTGCGTTGCGCGCAGTAAGGCTCCGCGCGCCACCCGCAGAAAGTTGAGGTTACCGCCAGCCAGAGCTTCTTTCAGCCAACGGACGGCCTGCTCGACATGACCCTGTTCGGCCAGAATCGACGCATGGCTGAACTGTCCGCGAAAGTCTCCCGCCTGCGCCGAGCTTCGATACCATTCGTGCGCTTCTTCAAGGTCAGCCTGGCTGAGGGCCTGTTCCTCAAGATAGCGCCCCAGCAGGTTCATTGACTTGGCATGGCCCAGCTGTGCCGCGTCTCGGTAACAGGCCAGGGCTTTCAGGTGGTCCTGCCCGATGCCTCGGCCTGTCGCGAGCAGATTGCCCAAGTTGTAAAGCCCCCAGTCCAGGCCTTGTTCGGCCGCTCGTCGATAATGCGTGGCGGCTTGCGCGAGGTCAGGCGGGCATCCCCATCCTTTCTCCAGACAACGGCCCAGCATGTTGTGCGCCATCGCATGGCCCTGGTTGGCCGCCAATCGAAACCAGGTGACCGCCAGTGGCTGGTCCTGTTGGATGCCCGTGCCGTCGAGCAGAATCTGCCCCAGCAAAGCCTGAGCCTCGACACTGCCTTGCGCGGCTGACGCCAGAATCGCCTGAGCCGCGCGAGACGGGTTGTCGGTCAGCATTGCCTTGATGTCTTCGACGTCCAGCGATTCGTGTCGGGCAAGGTTCCAGCTCACGTCTCAGACCTCGACCCAGCGACGCAGGAGGTTGTGATAAGTGCCGGTCAGCTGGATTAGGGACGGATGATCAGGTACGTCCCGGGTCAATTGTTGAATGGCATTGTCCATCTCGAACAGCAGCGCGCGCTGACTGTCTTCACGCACCAGACTTTGAGTCCAGAAGAACGAGGCGTAACGCGCGCCACGTGTCACTGCGTTGACCTTGTGAAGGCTGGTGGCGGGATAGAGCAGCATGTCGCCGGCGGGCAATTTGACCTGCCGAGTAACATAGGTGTCCTGAATTTCCAGCTCGCCACCGTCGTAATCCTCCGGGTCGCTGAAGAACAGGGTCGATGAGATATCGGTACGAACCCGCTCCGCACTGCCCGATGCCTGGCGCACAGCGTTATCGATGTGAAAGTCGAAGCTGCCGCCTGCTGTGTAGCAATTGAACAGCGGCGGGAAGACCTTGTGTGGCAACGCGGCAGACATGAACAATGGGTTGCGCCATACCCGCTCAAGCAGCGCCGCGCCTATTTCCCTGGCCAGCGGATGGCTGTCGGGCAACTGGAGATTGTGTTTGGCCTTGGCAGACTGAAAGCCTGCCGTGATCTTGCCGTCAGCCCACTCGGTCTGTTCCAGCGCTTCGCGAATGCGTGCCACCTCATCGCGGCTAAACAGACCAGGAATGTGTAACAGCATCGTAGCACCGGGCACGGAAGTAAAAGGTAGCAGATGGTAGTGATTCTTATTGTCGCTGTAAAACGCTTCCTGCGGTCGGACGTCACACGGTGTGAAACTTTTGTGAACAAGGCGTACAAATTTCATATTTTTCAGCGAATGCTAATTAATCTCAATTGCTACCGATACCTGTTTGCACTATATTCCGCGGTCTTGACTGCCTGAGGGGTATTTACGATGTCGCGCCAATCACTTTCGCTCAACGCCAGCCCGCAGCGTTCTATCGCATCTGCGGTGGGGGTCGCCATTGCCGCGATGTCCGCTGCACATATGGTTAACGCTGCTGAAAACAACAATGAAAAAGCCGTTTCCCTTGGGGCGACCAGCATTACCGATGACCTGCTCGATACCTCCTACAAGGCGCAAGAGTCGTCTTCAAAGAAGTACACCGCGCCTCTGCGAGACACACCGAAAAGCGTCACGGTCATTCCTCAGCAAGTCATTCGTGACACCGGTGCGACCTCGTTGACCGAGGCCCTGCGCACCACGCCAGGCATCACCTTCGGCGCAGGTGAGGGTGGCAACCCGGCAGCAGACCGTCCGATCATCCGTGGCTTCAACGCTGAAAGTGACGTGTTCGTCGATGGCATGCGCGACGTTGCCGCGCAAACGCGGGAAATTTTCAATATCGAGTCTGTGGAAGTCAGCAAAGGCCCGGGCTCTGCATTCACCGGTGCGGGTTCCACGGGCGGCAGCCTGAACCTCATCACCAAGGGCGCGCACCTGGGCAACGCTTATAACGGCGGTTACACCTTCGGTTCTGATCAGACTCAGCGTTACACGCTCGACGTCAATCAGCAGATGACAGACACCTCGGCCTTTCGCCTGAACCTGATGAAGCATGATGCCAACGTTGCCGGTCGTGACGACGTGGACGTCAGCCGTTGGGGCGTGGCACCGTCTTTCGCGTTCGGGCTGGGCACCGATACCCGCGTAAAAGTGGATTACTACCACCTGGCAACGGATGACATGCCGGACTACGGCATTCCGCTGACGTCCACGACAGGTCGCAGCAAGTACATTGTCGACAAGCCTGTGAGCGTGGACAAAAGCAATTTTTATGGCCTGACCGGCCGTGATTATCGCCAGAGCACCAACGACAGCGGAACCGTGCGTATCGAGCACGACCTGAACGAGAACATGACGCTCTCCAACAGCTTCCGCATGTCCCGCTCGACCCTGGACTACATTGTCACCAACCCGGACGACAGCCGTGGCAACGTCGCCAATGGCACTGTGTCGCGCTCGGCCAAGAGCCGCAATTCCACCTCCAGCGGCTTCGTCAATCAGACCGACCTGACCAGCAAGTTCGACACCGGTTCGATCAGCCATAGCCTGGTCACTGGAATCGAGTTCTCGTATCAGGACACCCACAACCGGGCGTACAACATCCTCAATGCCTCCGGCGGCGCGATTGCCAGCCTTTGCTCGACGGCACTGTTGCGCTCCGGCGATTGCACCAGTCTGGCGGACCCGTCTCCGAAAGACGCGTGGAACGGTACCATCACCGACAGCGCGGCATTCACAGACACTGATACCAAGACCAGCGCTGCCTATGCGTTCGACACGCTGACCCTCAATGAGCAATGGTCGGTGAACCTGGGCCTGCGTTACGACCATTACGACACGCGCTCCAGCGGTTTTGCAGCGGCACGCGGCACCACACCGGCCGGCACATTCGATCGCCAGAAAACCACGCAGCTGTGGAATTACCAGTTGGGTGTGGTCTACAAACCTGCGCCGAACGGCAGCGTGTATGCGGCCCTGTCTACCTCCAGCAACCCGTCGGGTGAAACCAGCGGCAACGGTGGCCTTGAGCTTGCGCTGAACAACGCTGATCTCGACCCGGAAAAGAACCGCAACTACGAGCTGGGGACCAAGTGGGACTTCTTCGGTGACGACCTGTCGCTGACAGCGGCGCTGTTTCGTACCGACAAGACCAACGCGCGAATCACCGACCCGGACAACACGACCTTCCAGACGCTTGATGGCGAACAGCGCGTGCAGGGTATCGAGTTCACCTACGCGGGTAACCTGAGCAGCCGCTGGAAAGCCTACGGTGGCTACACCTACATGGAGAGTGAACTGCTCAAGACCACGCTGGCGGCAGACAAGGGTAATCACATGCCCAATACGCCGCGTAACAGCTTCAACCTGTGGACCACTTACCAGGTGATCCCCAAGTTGACAGTCGGCGGTGGCGCGACTTACGTGGATTCCCGTTTCGGCAACGAAGCCAATTCAGTCGAAGTGCCGTCCTATTGGCGCTACGATGCGATGGCGACGTACGTGTTGACCAAAAATGTCGACCTGCAGCTCAACGTACAGAACCTGACCGACAAGCGTTACTTCGATCAGGTGTTCCAGACGCACTATGCGCATGTCGCCGCTGGCCGCACCGCATTGATGAGTGCCAACTTCCACTTCTGATTCGGGAAGCTGCGCATGACAAACCCCGTTTACTCAGGTAGGCGGGGTTTTTCTGTATCAGGCCCGAGCGCCGTGCAGATGGAAAAATGACAAGACGATCGGTGCACACGTTGCGCCATAGATGGCGGCTGAGGGTGACGGGTTTGTTGAAAAAAGTACTGTTTCAACTGCACTGGTTTTTCGGGATCACCGCAGGTCTCGTGCTCGCCTTGATGGGGACCACTGGCGCGTTGTATTCCTTCGAGGATGAAATTCTCGATGCGCTCAACCCCGATGTGTTGCTGGTCGAGCCCAAAGGTTCGGCGCTGCCTGCGCCCGAACTGGTTCAGCGGCTTGAGACTGCAACCGGGCTGAAAGTCGCTATCCTGCGAGTCGACACCTTGGGTGATCGGGTGGCTCAGGTGTATTTCACCCCCGAGCCCGGTGAACGCCGTGGCCCGAAGCGTAATTTCGATCCCTACACCGGTGAGCTGAGAGGCGACGGTGTGGGCGAAGGCTTTTTCGATTTCGTGCTGCAGCTGCACCGCTTTCTGGCAGCCGGTCAGGTGGGCAAGCAGATCACTGCCGCCTGCACGCTTATTCTGGTGTTTTTCTGCCTGTCCGGTCTCTACCTGCGTTGGCCGCGCAAGGCATTGAACTGGCGCGTCTGGCTGACGCTGGACTGGGCCAAAAAGGGCCGCAGCTTCAATTGGGACCTGCATTCCATTTTCGGCACCTGGTGCCTGTTGTTCTACCTTCTGTTTGCGATCACGGGTCTGAATTGGTCCTACGACTGGGTCAGCAACGGGCTTGAACGGCTGCTCGGCGATACGCCGGTCGAACAGCCCAAGGGCGGTGGAAAAGGCGAGCGCCCGGGCGGTATGGGTAAAAAAGATGCACCGCCACCCAAGCCGCTGGTGGTCGATTACGTGGCAGTCTGGGACAGCATTCAAAAAGCCGCTGGCCCGGAGTTGCGTTCCTACAACCTGCGCCTGCCGGGCAGTGGCGGCCAGCCTGCCACGGTGTTTTATCTGCTCAAGGACTCGCCGCACCCACGGGCGTTGAACACCTTGACGCTGGATCCTGCCAACGGCCAGATCAGTGCCATTTCACGTTACGCAGAGCGTGGCTTCGGCGCGCGGTTGCTGATCAGCAACTACTCGCTGCATGTCGGGAGCTACTTCGGCATCGTCGGTCGCATCGTCATGACAGTCGCGTCGCTGATGATGCCGCTGTTCTTTATCACTGGCTGGCTGCTGTATCTGGATCGGCGGCGCAAAAAGCGTGAGATCAAGACTGCGCGTACTGGCCTGATGCAAGGCTCGGGCGATGCATCCTCCTGGCTGATAGGCTTCGCCAGTCAGAGCGGTTTTGCCGAACAGCTGGCCTGGCAGACCGCAGGCCAGTTACAGGCTGCAGGTTTGCCGGTGCGCGTGCAGCGGCTGGCTGAACTGACTGAAGAAGAGCTGGGCCAGAGCCAGAACGCACTGTTTGTGGTCAGCACCTTTGGTGATGGCGAGGCTCCGGACAGCGCGCGTGGCTTTGAGCGCAAGCTGCTGGGTCGTTCGTTATCGCTGAACAACCTGAATTACGCCGTTCTGGCACTGGGTGACCGTCAGTATCAGCATTTCTGCGGTTTCGCCCATCGTTTGCAGGACTGGCTGGCAGAGCGGGGCGGCAGCACGTTGTTCGCACCGGTCGAGGTGGACAACGCTGATCCGCAAGCCCTGCAGCGCTGGTACCAACAGCTTGGGCAATTGACCGGCTCTGTGCCCTCGGGCAACTGGCAAGCCCCGGTTTTCGAAAACTGGACGCTGCGCCGTCGAGAGCACCTGAACCCTGGCAGCCTGGGGTCGAAGGTCTACCTGCTGGATTTGGTCGCGCCGACAGCTGCGATCTGGCAGGCAGGCGATCTGGTTGAGATCCTGCCGCGCAATGCTCCGTTGACCATTGAGCGTTTTCTTGAAGGGCTGGGTGTCGAGCCTGTTGCGATGGTCAACGTCGATGATTTGCTTGAGCCGCTCAGGCAGGCATTGGCCACGCGCCAGTTGCCGCTGAATCGGGCCCATCTGGTCGGGCTGCATGCGCAGGCGCTGATTGATTCGCTGGTGCCTGTTTCTGTCCGTGAATACTCGATTGCTTCGATTCCTGAGGACGGTTGCCTGCAACTCATCGTGCGTCAGGAAATCCACTCCGATGGCAGCCTGGGGCTGGGCTCTGGCTGGTTGACCGAGCATGCGCCGCTCGACAGCGCGATCAGCCTGCGGATTCGTCGCAACAGCAGCTTTCATCTGCCTGCCGACCCTGTTCCCCTGATCCTGCTCGGTAACGGTACCGGGCTCGCCGGTTTACGCAGCCTGCTGAAAGCGCGCATCGCTCAGGGGCAGTCGCGTAACTGGCTGCTGTTTGGTGAGCGTAATGTCGCGCATGATTTCTACTGCGCGGCAGAGCTGCAAGGCTGGCTGGCGGCGGGCAACCTTGCCCGGCTGGACCTGGCGTTTTCACGCGATCAGGCTGAAAAGGTCTATGTGCAGGACCGCCTGCGCGAGGCTGCAGATGAGTTGCGTGCCTGGCTGGATGACGGCGCAGCGATCTACATCTGCGGCAGTCTTCAAGGCATGGCTGCAGGTGTGGATGAGGTGTTGACCGAGTTGCTGGGTGAGCAGTTAGTCACTGAGTTGGTGGAGCAGGGGCGTTACCGGCGGGATGTGTACTGATGCCTGAGAGCGGTGGGTTGTGGACTTAGCTGTATGTGCGTTCGACTCAGGTCACCTTTTCGCCCCTCGGCGACCCACTTTGATGGGGCCAAAGTGGGCAAAGCCCTTGGCTCCGGTTGGGTCCGCCTACGGCGGATTCCTTCGTCCTGACGCTGATCCGTTTATCACCTTTGCCTTTGATCTTGATCTTCAACCCCCGATCTCACTGACGACGCCAATCGCGCGTAT
>NZ_JAGTPK010000053.1 GCF_021147775.1 Pseudomonas californiensis | reverse complement strand
CTGGCAGCATCTGGTGTTCACGCTGCCCGACACGCTATGGCCCCTGTTCTTCTACAACCGCTGGCTGCTCGATGCGCTGTTTCGTCTGGCGGCCGATAACCTGATCTACACCGCCAAACGGCGCGGTTTGCGCGTCGGGATTTTCGGGGCGCTGCACACCTATGGCCGGCGGCTCAACTGGCATCCCCACGTCCACCTGTCGGTGACCGCGGGCGGCCTGGATGAGCAGGGCGTCTGGAAAAATCTGTCGTTCCTCAAAGAGGCCCTGCGGCGGCGCTGGATGTGGCTGGTGCGCGATTACCTGCTGGGACAGCCGCTTTCGCAACTGACGATGCCGCCGCAGCTGGCCCACATCTTCTGTGAAAGCGACTGGCGCCGTTTGATACTGACCGCTGGCGGCCAGCACTGGCACATCCACTTGTCGAAGAAGACGGAAAACGGGCGAAAGACCGTCAATTACCTGGGCCGCTACCTGAAAAAACCGCCGATCTCGGGCAGTCGTCTGGCGCATTACACCTGCGGAGCCACGTTGAGCTTCACCTACCTGGATCACCGCACGCAGACCTATCAGCAGGAAACGCTGAGCCAGGCCGACATGCTGCGCCGGGTGGTGCAGCACATCCCGGAAAAGCATTTCCGGATGATCCGGTATTTTGGTTTTCTGGCCAATCGGGTCTGCGGGCAGTACCTGCCAAAGGTCTATGAAGCACTGAAGATGGCGACGCCAGGACCGGTACCAAAGCTGTATTTTGTGCAGATGGCCAAAGCCTTTATAAAGGTCGATCCGTTCCGTTGCGTGCTGTGTGGCGCGCGGATGGTATACACGGCGGCAATCAGCGGACTGACTGTGCAGGGACTGGTCCTCAACGCTCACGCGATCGCGCAGATGAGGTACGTGAAGCCCTGACAGGGGGAAGGTGCGTCCACACCTAGGCTCAGCGGTAAAATAACCTGCGTTAATGCGGATTGATAGGGGTTTTCACTGCATAAGTAAGGCATCAGCGTCTTCCTACCCATCGCTATGAAGGCATGACGCCTCCTTCCATAGCGTCAGCTTGATGCATAGGCATTTTGAAATTCCTATGCATGGACCCGCCTAGCATTCTTGATTTATGGTATCAAGAGCATATAGTGATAGCACTGATGGCAAAAACTGGTAACTACCAAGTGGCAAACGTGAACGTAAGAAATCTACCCGATGAAGTGCATCGGGCCATCCGCATCCAAGCTGCCCTGCACGGGCGCAGCACCGAGGCCGAAATACGCGACATCTTGGAGCGGGCGGCGAGACCCGAGGGACGTGTGAAACTTGGCTCGTTCCTGGCTTCTATTGCCCGTGAGGTTGGTGGTCTGACCGATAAAGAACACACCTTGTTTGAGAACACGCGCATCACGTCTCCGGCCCGTGCGGTGAGCTTTGAATGATCCTGCTCGATACGAACGTAATTTCAGAACCGCAGCGCCGAGAGCCCAATGCCCACGTCCTTGACTGGATCGACGCACAAGCGCTGGAAACGCTTTATCTGTCCACCATCACGGTAGCCGAGTTGCGTGCAGGTATCGCGCTGATGCCTGTCGGAAAACGCCAGGATAGCTTGCGTGAAAACCTGGAAAAGCACCTGCTGCCGATGTTCGCCAATAGGGTGCTGTCGTTCGATATGACTTGTACGAAGGCTTATGCCGAGCTGCTGGCCAAGTCCCGCGCAGCCGGGTTGGCGGTCGAAACGGCAGATGCCTTCATTGCAGCCATCGCCCTCGCCAACGGCTTCACCGTCGCCACCCGTGACACTGGCCCTTTTGAGGCTGCCGGGTTGAACGTCATTAACCCCTGGGAAGCGTAAACGTAGTGTTGAATCAGGAACGTATCTAAAGGGTTGCAGTATGACGACTCTCAACGTTGCGCGGGTGTACCTGCGTGTCAGTTCCGAAGACCAGGACTTGCAGCGCCAAGAAGCGATCATTGGCAATGCGCGAGCATCGGGCTACTACGTGGCTGCGGTCTATCGCGAGAAAGCCTCGGGCGCTCGATCCGACCGTCCCGAGCTGTTGCGCATGATTGAGGACCTGCAACCGGGTGAAGTCGTCATTGCGGAAAAAATCGACCGAATCAGCCGTCTTCCCTTGGTCGAAGCAGAAAAACTTGTGGACGCGATCAGGGCTAAGGGCGCACGCCTGGCAGTGCCTGGAATCGTCGATCTATCGCAATTGACCGAGGCGTCCAGTGGTGTCGCCAAGGTGGTGTTGCAAGGCGTACAAGACATGCTGTTGCGTGTGGCCTTGCAAATAGCGCGTGACGACTTCGAGGACCGGCGAGAGCGACAGCGCCAAGGCATCGACTTGGCCAAGGGCGCCGGTCGATACGCTGGGCGTAAACCGGATACCAAAATGCATGAACGGGTCATCGCTCTTAAAAGCGGTGGATGTAGCATTGCGGAAACTGCAAGGCTGGCCGGGGTCAGTGTCAGCCAGGTAAAGCGTGTCTGGGCACAGAACCAGGCTAAAGTTAAGGTCCGAATGTAGCAAGAACCCTCGTTTTCACGCACGGTCTCCCGGGCGTCGCGCATTTGATGTTTCGTTGCTCCCTGATATGCCCCCCCACCGACGTTTAAAAGCTTTGGCGTTGGCCCACGTTCGCAAGGAACCGAATCCGTCCAAAAGGCCACACAACACGACTAATGAAAATTTGGTGGCTACATAACTTCAGCGTCAGCGGTCAAAAACCTCTTTAAGGCAACGCTGCAAAAATAGCCAACCGCTCAGCAGGCCCGGCAAGAGGCTGGCTCGCTCATTACACAGCCGCGCAGAGACATCACTGCAGCTCGAACGCGAGGCGTAAGCGGCCAAACGGCACCTTGGCTGGACGCGCCACTGAGGCGGCCCTGTTGGAGGAGCGGATCCTCGCTCAAATATCAGCGTCGGTACGAAGATCAGGTGCAAGAGCTAAAGGTCGTATTGCGTCAGCAAACAACGCCTTGACCGCCAAGAACCACGGCCCAGTGCAACTCAACCGTGACAACGACTACATTCGGATGGACTAATTGCAGGCATGAGAATCCCCAACGTCAATCTAAACGCATTGAGCACAAACCGGTCTTTCAGTGAAGAGGACCAGCTCAAGCGGACCGGGGATCAGCCGGAAGCCAGTACCGGCACCAGTTGCAATGAGCGGCAGCCGGCCAAACGGCGACGGGTGGAGCAGGATGAACCTGGAGCCGGTGGCCGCGCACGGGACAGGGACGCTCGGCAACAGCCTACCATTCACGCGCACTTGCGCAACGATATCACCGACCGACATCGTACCAAGTCTGAGCGGCCCCATGACAGAGCGCCCGCTGACGTCAGTGCATCGTCATCGCATCGTAGGCCACAAAGAACAACGCATGGCTGGGAGGCGCGCTTGGCCGAACACACGTTCGACCGGGCGGCAGGAAAACGACCTCGGGAAGAGCGAGAGCCGTATCGGCAGCCAAAGCGGCCAATGCATGATTTGGAGTGGACGGCGGCGGATCTTCACCAAGCCGAACATCAGCTCGATCCAGCTGCAAAAGAGCAGCTGCAGGAACAGCGAGAGCAGTATCGGAAATGGCTGAGTGCCCCCAGCCGGGTGGCTCAGAACCACAACGCTCGCTTGTGCGTGTCGGTGGCAAAGGAAAACGCGCTGGCGCGTCACATCGGTTGCGGGCTGGCGCTGCCTTTCCTGGATGAGAGCGTCAACGCGCAAACCAATGCGCAGTGGCTCGACAAATACCTTCTGATGATTGCCAGTGCAAGGCGCGCCACAGGGGCAGGCGTAACGCATAGCGAGCTCGATCGTTGCACGGAGGTTGCGGCGCAGTATCTCTGCAAGACCAAGTGGTTTGACGGTGCATCGCTGACGCAGCTGGCCCATGTGGGCAACAAGCTGAGCAAGCATCCGAACCAGCAAGCGTGCATGGATGCAATCGCGTGGATCGCCGGACAGCTCAATCAGGCAGATGATTTATCGGGACTGGATGGCCGCCACTCAGTCCTACTCCTGAACGCCTTCGCCAAGAACTTCAACAGCGGCAGGTGTGAACGCGCGGTGGCTCGTCTGGCACGTCACCTGCAACGTAACCATCCTGCCCGGTCGTCGCTGGACGCGCAGAAGATCGGCCTGGCACTTAATGCCTTCAGCAAGTGGCCCGACAATCCGGACTGCCAATCCATGGCGTACTTGCTTGCTGATATGCTCGCCAGCAAAAGCCGCTTGCGTCATGCGATGGATGGGCAGAGCGTCGCGAACGCGCTCAACGCCCTGAGCAAATGGCCCGACACACCGCACTGCGCGGACGCGGCCAAGGCACTGGCCTTGAGACTAACCAATGATCGCAACTTGCGCTACGTCCTCAAACCGCAAGAATTCGGAAACACATTGAATGCCCTGAGCAAATGGCCTGACACGCCGGACTGCACTGCCGCCGTCAAGGCACTGGCCTCGCGACTGGCCGAAGAGCGCGGTTTGCGCAGCGCCCTCGACCCGCAAGGCGTGGCCAACGCGCTCAACGCCCTGAGCAAATGGCCCGACACGCCAGACTGCGCGGACGCCGCTAACGCACTCGCCTCGCGGCTGGCCGACGAGCGCGGTTTGCGCAATGCTCTCAACCCGCAAGAACTGACCAACGCGCTCAACGCCCTGAGCAAATGGCCCGACACGCCGGACTGCGCGGACGCTGCCAACGCGCTGGCCTCACGGCTGATCGACAATCGCGATTTACGCAACGCCCTCAACCCGCAAGGCGTGGCTAACGTGCTCAACGCCCTGAGCAAATGGCCCAACACGCCGGACTGCAAGAACGCTGCCAACGCGCTGGCCGGGCGACTGGAAGTCGAGTCCCAATTGCGCAATGCTCTAGACCCGCAACACATAACCAAAACGCTCAACGCCCTTAGCAAATGGCCCGACACGCCGGATTGCGCGGACGCTGCCAACGCACTGGCCTCGCGGCTGGCTAATGAGCGCAGCTTGCGTAACGCCCTCGACCCGCAAGGCGTGGCCAACGCGCTCAACGCCCTGAGCAAATGGCCCGACACGCCGGACTGCGCGGACGCTGCCAACACGCTGGCCTCGCGCCTGGCCAATGATCGCGAGTTACGCAACGCTCTCAACCCGCAAGGCGTGACCAACGTGCTCAATGCCCTGAGCAAATGGCCCGACACGCCCGACTGCGAGGACGCCGCCAATGCACTGACGTCGCGGCTGGCCGACGAGCGCAGTTTGCGCAACGCCCTTGACCCGCAAGGCGTGGCCAACGTGCTCAATGCCCTGAGCAAATGGCCCGACACGCCGGACTGCGCGGCAGTCGCCAGCGCATTGGCCTCGCGACTGGCCAACAATCGCGAGTTACGCAACGCCCTCACCCCGCAAGAACTGGCCAACGCGCTCAACGCACTGAGCAAATGGCCTGACACGCCGGACTGCGCGGACGCTGCCAACGCGCTGGCCTCGCGACTGGCCAACAATCGCGAGTTACGCAACGCTCTCAACCCGCAAGAAGTGGCCAACGCGCTCAACGCCCTGAGCAAATGGCCCGGTACGCCGGACTGCACTGCCGCCGTCAAGGCACTGGCCTCGCAACTGGCCAATGATCGCCACTTGCTCAACGCCCTAACCCCGCAACACATGACCAACGCGCTCAACGCCCTGAGCAAGTGGCCCGGTACGCCAGACTGCGCGGACGCTGCCAACGCGCTGGCCTCGCGACTGGCCAATGATCGCAACTTGCTCAACGGCCTCACCCCGCAACAGATGGCCAACGCGCTCAACGCAATGAGCAAATGGCCCGACACGCCGGACTGCGTGGCGGCAGCCAGCGCACTGGCCTCGCGACTGGCCAATGATCGCGATTTACGCAACGCCCTCAACCCGCAAGAACTGGCCAACGCGCTCAACGCCCTGAGCAAATGGCCCGACACACCGGACTGCGCGGACGCTGCCAACGCGCTGGCCTCGCGGCTGGCCGACGAGCGCACTTTGCGCAACGCCCTCAACCCGCAAGACATGGCCAACGTGCTCAACGCAATGAGCAAATGGCCCGACACGCCGGACTGCGCGGACGCTGCCAACGCGCTGGCCTCGCGACTGGCCAATGATCGCGAGTTACGCAACGCCCTCAACCCGCAACACATGGCCAACGCGCTCAACGCCCTGAGCAAATGGCCCGACACGCCGGACTGCGCGGACGCTGCCAACGCGCTGGCCTCGCGACTGGCCAATGATCGCGAGTTACGCAACGCCCTCACCCCGCAACAGATGGCCAACGCGCTCAACGCCCTGAGCAAATGGCCCGACACGCCGGACTGCGCGGACGCTGCCAACGCGCTGGCCTCGCGACTGGCCAATGATCGCAACTTGTTCAACGGCCTCACCCCGCAACAGATGGCCAACGCGCTCAACGCCCTGAGCAAATGGCCCGACACGCCGGACTGCGTGGCGGCCGCCAGCGCACTGGCCTCGCGACTGGCCAATGATCGCCACTTGCTCAACGGCCTCAACCCGAAAGGCGTGGCCAACACGCTCAACGCCCTGAGCAAATGGCCCGACGTGGACGTTAGCCAGGCCTCCGCTGACGCCTTGGCCTCGCGACTGGCCAATGATCGCGAGTTACGCAACGCCCTCAGTCCTATCGGCGTGACTCAAGCACTCAACGCCTTGAGCAAATGGCCCGAACGTGCGAATTGCGAGAGTGCTACCGATGTCTTGGCCGGCAGGCTGGCGGAGGACAACGATCTGCGACAAGCCATGGATGAGCACCAAGTGGCTGTGTCGCTCAATGCGCTGAGCAGATGCCTCGGAAGGCCGGCATGTCATTCGGCAGTGTTGCTGCTCGCCGAACGCGCCGGCTCGGCAGAGTTGCCGTGGCAGCAGTTCGAGATGCGTGGGCTCGCCATGGTGGCCAACGCGATGTCCCGTCTGCTGCACCTGGATGAGGAACAGTTCCAAATTTTGGGACGCGCCAAACTGCTGGCAATGGCCGGGCACCTGGAGCTGCACCGTGAGCGTTTTGAGTCTGCCTCCGCGCAAGACATTGGTATGCTCTTCAAGGCCCTTTCATCGGCGCAACTCCATCGCCAGATGCGTCCGCTGGCGCGGTCGGCCCTGGAGCGGGTTGCGGTGCTCGCGCAGGACGACGGATTACGGGAAACCAACCTTGAGGGTCTCGGCAGCCTGTGCATGGGATTTTTGCCGTTGATCCGCAGCCCAGAGTTGACCTCTCGCCATCGGGGGCACGCATTGCGCGTGTTCAATACGTTGCAGCCCATCATCGAGCGCAAGATCGACTTGTACCTTACCGGCGGTGTCCCGCCGTCTTCGACCGACCTCGAACAATACGCCACTCGATGCCCGGCGCTGACCTTCTTCCAGGTGCTCAAGGCTTACAGCATGGTGAGCCGGCAATGCAAGCCGCGCCACATCGAAGGCTCGCGCCAGGAAATTCGCCAACGTCGCGAAGAGTTGGGGAAATGGGTTGACAGGACGCTGGAGCGGACACGCGAGGCCATCGAGGAGGACCTCGGAGAGATGAGCTGGAACTTGATCGCGCAGATCGAGGCCGGTGACATCGTATTTGACGCCCTGGACCTGCGCATGGCGAAGGAAGCAGCGAAGATTACGCAGGCCCATCCACCGAGCCAGTTCGACCTTGACGCCGGGCGCCTGAGCATGCGGTCGGCACCCGGCGATCCCGTTGCGCCTGCACCCGGCAACGGCAGCACGACCCACATCGTGGTCGATCTGCGTGGCAAGGAAGTGTCGACCAATGCGACCGAGACGAACAAGCCGTACTCGCTATTTACACGGCTGACGGGCTTGCCGCTGGTGGAGGTCCAACTGCCTGGGGCGATTTCGACGTTCATGCTCGCGCGTACGCTCACCTACCAGGACGAACCCTGGCGTTTTGACATGTTCGGCGGCAGCCGCGCCACGCGAGGCCATATGAGTCGCCCCGCCCAGTTGCTGTCCGGCACATCCGGAGCACCGTCGCTGCTGCCGGCAATGCGCTATACAGACACCGCGCCGGGCAGTAGCCTGATGCAGCTCATCGCCAAGCTTGCCCCGCAGCGCGAAGACTGGTCGCGGATGCAGCGCTCGCTACTAGAGATGGTGCCGACCGATCACGTCATTGAGGGCACACTGCGCCTGGGATTTTTTGAAGACGTCAGCGGCCCTGCGCACCCGTTCAAGCCAACAGCACCGGACGGGCATGCATTGGCGCTGTGCCCCAACGATGGTTGCGGCTTCCTGAAGCTGGAGGTGGCACTACGCATACCGGCCTTCCGTGAGTACTTCTCTGCCTGGCAAGCAGTGCAGGCCGGTGAGGCCAGCCAGAAGCAGCGTGACCTTATTGCCAAGGATAAGGGACCCACGCGGCTGGCACCGCAGGCGCTGCAGCACTTCCCACGTGACGAGGCGGCACTGCAGGAGGCGCACGAGGCGATGCAGCGCCGGTTGCAGGCGCTGCCGTCGGAGTTGAGTCAACTCACGTTGTACGAACTGGCCACCAGCGGCGGCTACCAGGGCCAAAGAGTCAGGGCGGTGCCTGCTGCCGACGACAAGGTGCACCTACCGAGCGAGCGCAGCCAGGCCTTCGACGCCGCAGGCGGCGCCTTGCTGATCGGCAAGCCGCCCTACGACAAGGAGAACCTGCTGCCCGTGCCGGAAGAACGCGTCGCGACAGTGGCGCAGAGCGACGCCACCGCCGAATTCCTCTCGCAGTCCTTTGGTATCCAGTACAGCTACACAGGCTTCGACGACAGATCGGGCAGCGATGCCGAGATGCTGCACAGCAAGGGCATGCTCATCGTGGTGCCATCAAAGAACTGGCCGGCCAATTTTGCGGACATGGATTTGGCCTGCTCGAAGGAGGACCTCAAGACCCTGTCGCGCTGGACGACCGGTCGCGACCGCAGTGCCGTGCCGCAGGACATGCTCAGCACCGGCAGCCTGCGGCTCAAGGACATCGTGGAGCCCGGACGCATGGGCGCACTGCCTATCCCGGAACTGCGCAAGCGCAACATGGACACCGACGGCGACGACGCGTTCGTGTACGCGGGCTACCCCAAACTGGCCGCGCTGATTTCGCGCGAGATGGCCGATCGCGAGGTACGCCGCGGCCAGCCACGTTCCTTCAAGCCGCCGAAAACGGCAACGCCGGCCATTGATCCTGACAACGGCCATTACCAGGCGGGGCGGCTGTCCGAGATCATGTCTCTGCAACGTGGAGGCCAGATCATGGGGGCGGCCAGCACCTTGGCAGCGCGCTTCATGGCTCAGCCTGACCACCTGCGTGAGGCAATGGCGCGCAATATGATGTTCGGCACTTATGACGGCATTGAGCGCGACCTGCGTAACGGTCTACGTGTAGCACTCGACGGCAAAGCCAAAGCTCCTCAGGTGTTGACGGAACTGCGCAACCAGGCATACAACGCCATCGGGCGCGCCCACCTGCCCGAGGCACGTGAAGCCGCCGAGCTCCTGCATGCACAACTGCTTCGACTGGAGCCGGGGGCATCATCGCGAGCCGAAGTGCCGCCATTGCAGGATGCGCTGGGCGAGGCCTTCCCACGCCTCGCCCAGGCGTACCTTGCTGCGCCTGATACTGAGACACGGATTCACGCCATCATCGACAACTACCCTGTGTGCAGGCTCTCGCACGCGCAATTCCCGGCCGGGCAACCGGGGCTCATCCCTGGAGAGCCGGAACTGAGCATGCGCAACCTCTTCACCATCGCGATCAAGGTGGGCACCGATGCGCTGAAGTCTGACACCGGCACGGCGCTGTTCGCCAAGATCGTTGAGTCGTGCGAACGATCCGAGCGAGGGTTCGCTGATCGGGTTCGCAGCGTACCGTATGGCAAGGTAACTGCCCGGGCCATGCACGATGGTCGCTTCGACGCCGAGCAGACCCAGGTGGACCTGCAGAACATGCCGACGATGGCTGCGGGCGTCATGCAAGACGCGCTACACTCGCTGCAGCAAGCAGGCCTGATCGACCCACCGCCATCGCCCGCCGAGCGCCTGCGCGCCGTGCAGCCAGAAGACATTGCGCTTGAGGCGCAGAGCTTACTGACGCGTGCTCGCGAGATGGAACCTAGGGTCACTCACATGCTGAGGCGCGTCGCCGAGTCCCATGCTGGGCAACTGGCGGGCATGGACCATCAACTGAAGTCGGTCGGCTCGTTGAAAGAAAAGCTAACGCAGCAGATGGCTGTGAAAAACAAGACCCTGGAAGAAGCCGTGGCCGGCGTGAACGACGCGCTGCGCTACAGCGTGGTACTGGATCCGCAGCACTTCACCGCTGGCTTGCGCGGTGTGCTGGCCTCGCTGGACGATCAGGGCCATGTGCGCGTCAAACTGAGCAACCTGTTTGCCAAGCACCAGCCGGCCTTCAAAGCGGTCAATGTCACGATGCGCAGTCCCGAAGGCGCGCTCTGGGAGATCCAGTTCCACACGCCTGACACCTTCAGGCTCAAGGAGCAATTCCATGATCTTTACAAGCACAGCTATGCGCTGCAGCTTCAGGGCGCCCCACTGACTGATCAGCGAGAAGTGCAGGCGCCCGCGCAAGACGCCTTCAGACTCGTGCCTTCGCCGCCAGAGTGCGACGATATCGACGACTGGGAGGAGGAGAACGTCCCGGCCTTGGCAATGAAAGCTGCGGCTTTCAAATCTCAACCAAACAATCGCAAAGACGCCGCAAAATTCCGTGCAGGCGTGAGCAGCACACCGCAAGTGGCGCTGTCACAGCAGAGGGCGCCAACGCGATTCAATGCAAACGCATCGCCAGCACAAATATTGTTCGACGTTGCCGCAAGCAAGCAAGAGTCGCTTACACCTGTATTCAACAAGCTGGCCAACGACTTCGACGCGCGGCTCTGGGGAAACGTTCGCTACACCGCTACGGACGACCGGATCGAGCAGGTGCAGAACGCACCGTTCCAAAAATCGATCGCATCGATCAAGAGCAAGATGCGGAGCCATGTGCAAGTCGGCATGACCGAGGCACAGGCAAATCAGAGCGTGGGCGATGCGCTGCGCTACGTGCTCCAGTTGCCTTCCGAAGATTTTGTTGCGAAGGTGCTAGCGGTAAATGATGTGCTGCATCGGCAAGGGATGACTTGCGTGAAGCGTAAAAATTACTTTACCACAGGAGACGGCACCTACAAGGGGATCAACGCACGCTTCACGGATGCTAAGGGATATGAGTTTGAAGTGCAGTTTCACACTGCTGATAGCTTCAAAGCCAAGGCAAAAACGCACCTGCTATACAAAGAAATGCAGTTGGCACAGAACAGGCTTGAAAAGGAGCAGCAGAAAAATCCACCCAACCTCGATAGGCAGGCAAAACTGACCAACGATCTAGCAAAGTACACAAACGCAATGCGCGAGATCATGACTGCCGTGAACAAGCCTGCTCGCGTCGAGAGCCTGGATGGTCGCTCATAAGGTCCATACAAGGCTTAGATTAGGACTCACAGCGCCACGCGAGCAACGGGCTACTACGTACGTGGCTGCGGTCTATCGCGAAAAATCCTCGGGCGCTCGATCATGCGCCCCGAGCCGGGGCGCATGATCGAGGACCTGCAACCAAGTGAAGTCATTGGTCGATACCTTGGGCGTAAGCCGGATACCAAAATGCATGTACCAAAGCTGTAATGGCCAAAGCCTTTCTAAACGTCGATCCGTTCCGTTGCGTGCTGTGTGGCGCGCGGATGGTATACACGGCGGCAATCAGCGGGCTGACGGTGCAGGGACTGATCCTCAACGCTCAGGCGATCGCGCAGATGAGGTACGTGAAGCCCTGACAGGGGGAAGGTGCGTCCGCACCTAAGCTTAGCGGTGAAATAACCCGCATTAACGCTTATTTATAGGGATTTTCACTGCATAAGTAACGCATCAGCGTCTTCCTACGCATCGCTATGAAGGCATGACGCCTCCTTCATAGCGTCAACTTGATGCATAGGCATTTTGAAATTCCTATGTGTAACGACCTGCAATCGAAATGGCCTCGACCTGCAATCATCGAGTTTTTCGACCGGGATTGATTGCGTCTATTCGAGCCAGCAAACCGGGATTATTTGCGAATGAACCTGCATTCATCTGATTAGACCTGCAATCGACCGTCATGAACCGGAATTATTTGCGAGTGACCACCCGCCGTTTCTGTCTCATTTAAGTATACCCTTGCGGGACGCGTGTCTGAGGCGTTTTTGATGTCTCAATAGGGTTGATTTTCATTTTTGATATAGTTCGGTCAAAAAATCTAGAGCCTAAAGAGACAAAAGCGCTAGCCTGAAGACCACTGTTTGATGGAAGCCAAAATCATCGGTTTTTCAGTCGCATTTAATCATGGGGGTGTACGCCGGAACCCCCGAAAATTCCGTCGGAAAACATCATGAGAGTGGTTCCCGGCTGCTTTTGCTATCCGATACGGTTTTCCGTACATATTTGGCCGCTCAATCAAGCCGTTTTCGGCTTGGCGGTGTCGCTGCCGGAAAACAACTGTTTGGCGTCAATCCGCACCAGTACTGGCTTCCCGCCCATGACGGAAATTTCTGGGATTCCGGCTTACAACCCCTATTCCGTATCAAGACCTGGCTATGCCCGACACGTCGCGGCAGCCCGCACCCTGAATCATAGTCGACGCGATCTACTGGACTTCACGAGCAGCAGTCAGGCGGGTAGCATGGTTTTTCACCGTGCTACCCTCGCCATCGCGGATGGTCCCACATTTGTCGGCACTACGGGTCAATCTGGGGCTAGAGTCGACTGGACAAGCGCAGATTTGGCTAAAGCGGACATCAATAACTTTGCTTTCTCTGGATGCGTCACATCATCTGGACCTACTTGCTCTACAACACCAAATCCCTCTGTGTGTATAGCTTTTGGTTTAAATAGCAGTTTTGCCGCCCCTGGCACTGAGGCCAGTAATGTCAGAGGATCATACAGGTTTAGCTTCGTCACCTTAGGCCAGATATCTTCAAACGAACTCTCTTTATTTTGATCAAGCTGTACTGCTTCAATCTGTGCATTCGGCATGAATGTCCGAAAGAACCATGAGTCATCCAACCCGGGAAGCAATCCAGCTTGAATACCTTCCCAGAGGCCTTTCAACGCACTCTTCTGAACGTCTCTCAGGTAGTGGCCTACTGGATGTCCGCTCCGTGCTATCCCTTCGTAAAATGAAGGTGAAACCGCCGTTTTATAGGCCGCCTCCTTTGTTACTATACGAAGTGGAATGCCAAGCTCCTGCGCTTTCCGATAAAGACTGCGCGCAGCGTCCATGTCGGTCGCATTGTTGTAAGCGCGTGCATCAGGCTGTACAAAACCATCTGCGTCCTTTAAAGGCTCGACGCCGCCCATGATGGTGATGTCATCAACCCGTTCGCGCACAATATCCGGGCAGGTAGTGATGAGCGCATTGATATCACTCATGCCTGCAATTACGACAATACCGACTCCATGTGGCGCACGGGCCAGGCGCCTGCTCATGTCCTGCAAGCTGTCACGGTGTATTTCACCAGGTCCAGCCCTTAAAGCATGACCTTCCAGTAAAAATTTGGCATGTTCCTTCGACTGAAGCGAATTCATTGCGTAATCCCGACCACGCGACACATGCACGTCATGCAACTCAAGCTTGTTGAACACGCCTTTGGCCATCTCGGCACGTTGAGAGCGAACTTCAGCATCACCCAGTGTTGCCACTACGTCCGTGATGTGCACAAAGCCCTCAGCCTGCAATTGCTTGCCCAAGGTGTAGGTCACGACATCATCTGGGTCCTTGTTAGGATCAGTGAAAAACCACGTATCCTTAGGTAAAAGGGGCTTGTGTGATCTCAGTTCGTTGATGGCCATATTTTCATCTGAGGTCAGATGAGAGTTACAGGCTCCCACTTGTGCAAGCATCGTGCGCTGTGCCGCAGTCAATAAAGCTGGCGCACTTTTCGACCGCTCCAAAACTGGGCTGCTCATGCTTGCTTGCTGAGAAAGTGCTGATTGCGCGCTACTTTCCGATGGGGTACGTGATATTTGTTTTGACTGATCTAGGATGAGACGTGAGGTGGTATGGCCTGCGGTGATAGGACGATGCATTGAGTCGACCTCCTGGATAGATGAACCTGCTGTGTGGCAAGCAACGCCGTTTCGGTTTCATCACCAGGGTCAAGTGCAGCTCGCTCCGGGTTAGAACATCTGCGGATTTGATCCGCCGGATATGCGAACCACATCTTGCTCGAGTCAAAATGTCTATCAAACGTAGGTTTGTTGGACATCAGGTCGAGATGAGATCGTCCGCTCGGGACCCTGCATTATCTGCATCCAGTAACAGCTTCCAATTTTCAATATCCGGCTACACTGAATTTTCATTGAGTATCTGGACGAAACCATGCTGATTGGATATGCCCGCGTCTCAACCGACGACCAACTACTCGATCTGCAGCGCGATGCGTTGGAGAAAGCAGGCTGTGAGCGCGTGTTCGAAGACACGGCTAGCGGTGCCAAAGCCGAGCGAGTAGGTTTGACTGAACCGCCCCGGGTTTCTCGGAGACTCCAACCTTTGAGAGGATGGAGCGATGAAAAAACTACCGAAGTATTCCCCAGAGGTCCGTGAGCGGGCCATCAGGATGGTTTTCGAACACCTTCCTGAGTACGAGTCGCAGTGGGCCACCATCAGTGCCATTGCCCCCAAGATCGGCTGCACGCCCGAGACATTACGGCTGTGGGTTCGCCAATCTGAGCGCAACAGCGGCCAGCTTGATGGGCTGAGCACTGTCGAACGTGAGCGAGTCAAGCTCTTGGAGCGTGAGAACCGTCAGTTGCGTCAAGCTAACGAGATCTTGCGTAAGGCCTCAGCCTATTTTGCCCAGGCGGAGCTCGACCGCCCATTCAAACGATGAAGACGTTTATTGATGAAAACCGCCAGTCTTACGGGGTCGAACCGATTTGCAAGGTGTTGCCAATCGCCCCGTCGACGTACTACCGGTACGCTGCTCAGCAGGCTGACCCCAGCCAGCAGTCAGCGCGTGCGCAACGTGACCAGGAACTGGGTGAGCACATCCAGCGAGTCTGGGATGAGCACTTCCAGGTATATGGCGTGCGCAAGGTCTGGCGACAGTTGCTGCGTGAAGGCCATCAAGTCGCCCGCTGTACGGTGCAACGCCTGATGGGAAAGCTGGGCCTGCAAGGCGTGGTACGCGGCAAGCCCGTCAAGACGACGGTCAGCGACCAAGCCAGGCCGTGCCCGCAGGATCATGTCAACCGTCAGTTTGTGGCTGAGTGCCCGAACGCCCTATGGGTATCGGACTTTACCTACGTCAGTACCTGGCAGGGTTTTGTTTACGTGGCCTTCATCATTGATGTCTTTGCCCGATTCATCGTCGGTTGGAAGGTGTCCAGTTCAGCACGTACCGATTTTGTACTCGATGCACTGGAGCAAGCCCTTTACGCCCGTCGCCCAGTCAAGCAGGGTGGACTCATTCACCACAGTGACCGTGGCGTGCAGTACGTGTCCATTCGCTATACCGAGCGTCTTGTCGAAGCCGGTATTGAGCCATCGGTCGGGAGTGTCGGTGACTCTTACGACAATGCTTTGGCTGAGACCATCAATGGTCTTTACAAGGCTGAAGTGATTCATCGACGCTCTTGGCCCACACGGGGGGCGGCGGAGCTGGAAACCCTGAAATGGGTGGACTGGTTCAATCACCGCCGCCTGCTGGAGCCAATCGGTCATATTCCACCGGTCGAAGCAGAAGCAATCTATTATCAGCAACTCACCGAGTCTGCCCAGGTGGCATGACTCAAACAAAAGGGTCTCCGAGAAACCCGGGGCGGTTCACCGGCCTGGCTTGCCCCGACTCTTTGAACGTCCAAAGTATCGGCAGCGCAACATCATTGAGCGGATGTTTGGCTGGCTAAAGAGAACCGCCGAATCGGCACCCGCTACGACAAGCTGGCCAAGAGCTACGCAGCCATGGTCACGCTGGCCTGCAGCCTACGTTGTATGCGGCAATACTTTTCGTACAAAACCTAACAAACGGTCATCAAAGCTTTAGTAATATGCAGCTCACATTCAAACAGAAATTAGCCAGCTCCAACTTCCGCGACAATTGGCGACATTGTGATTTCGTGGCGCGGAACTTCATACATCAGGCTGAGAAGCTACCCAGAGCCAGCTGAGCTGCATCGCCCACCTTCGCTTCAAGCACCGACTTGAACTCTTGCGCAATCTCTTCGCGCTGCACGTCCTCGCCGACCCAGCGCAGTTTCAACACCGGCTGTGCGCCGCTGGTGATGACCGAGATTCGCAGGATGATTTCGCGCAGTTGCAGGCCTTCAAACGGAATGGCCGAGAAGATCAGCGACGTGGGCAGGGTTTCCTTGCTGGTCGCCTCGATGGCATCCATTGCGCTACGGCTGGCGCGGGTCTCGCTGACGGTGTGATCGCTTTCCGACGATGCCTTGACCGTGATAGTGCGCACGGCGGCGATGGCTTTGGCCAACGGGATGTTCTGCAGGTCATCACCGACTGCCGACAGCGTACTGTGCCAGTCTTCAATCCAGTCGCTCATATCCTTCTGCGACATGCCCCGGCCACTAATGGCCTGCACGGCCTGATAGGCAGCGGTGGGCTTGAGCTTCAGCACAGCGCGGTCATCTGCGTGGCCTGGCACTTCCTCGTTGCCCAGATTGAACAGCACCGAACAGGTCATTTCGTCCTGATTGATGAAGCCTTTCGCGTCGGCGACTTTGCGGTAGGACACGTATTTGGCGAAGTCCACCAGAGAGTTGGTGGAGAACGTGCCACGGAATCGGCTGCGGCCAGCACCGTATTGCTTAAGGTTCACGACCTTCGCGCCTTTCTTCGCTGATGACATGCTTGCGGCAGGCCGGCGATGGCTGCGGTGTAAACCATCCGCGCTCCGCACAGCACGCAACTGAACGGATCCTGTTCTGGAACCTAATCAACGGATACGCCACTAAGGTATGCGTTACTCAAGACTTAGTTAAAATCAAGATAAAATATTATTGGAGTGAATTATGTTGAATTCGCCTGGTTCTATTGGCATTAGCGGCCCATCATTGCATCATGAACCTGATAGACTGGAAGGTGTAAGTGCCGATAATTTATTTCCAAAACTGAATCCTGCCGCACTAAAAAAAGATAGCAATATTCTATCGCAACTAGCGGCCTTAAACAATATAGAGATTGATGCTAAAAAAATTATTGCTCAGGAGCTGAAGGATAAGTTATCTAACGTTTGTTGTCCTGACAAGAAATATGTGGAAAATGATATTGATTTAATTAAGCAGATATTGTCTGATATCTCGACGGTATCAAAAGGATCGCTTAACCTTGTTTTAAAGAATCATGCAGTTAAAGCTGTAAAGGATGCTGTGTATTGCTTTACTTTTGATGACTTTTCTATAACGCACCCCAATGTAAATAACGAGTCTTCAAACTTTAATCGAATTTTGCCTAGTCTTGGTTGTGCTGCTCAAAATTATGGATATTTTGGTCGAAAGATTATTTTGCATACTGCCGAGCAGATGTTGAGCGACTATAAAAAACTGATCGACTAGGAAAACTTGAAAAAGTAATACTAAATGATCCAAGTAACGAGGCGACTGAACTATCGACTGGTGATTATTATATGAAATATCTCACAGACTACGGTATCTCCTTAGATGAGGAGTACGACAAGACCAAAATGTCTTAAGTGGGGAGCGGGGGTTTGGGGTGCAATGGAACTGAAAACGGAGGCCGGGGATCACTGAACAGGGCAGCCTGCGGCTGCAAATTGTGGGATTTTGAAATCGGTTATCATAGCCGAAATCGAGTCGATACCTCCTCAGCACAGGCTTACACATGGCGTCAGAGACCAAAAAACGTAAACGGGCGAGCCGGGCAAAAGCCAAGGCAAAGCAGACCCGTCTCCAACGCGCCGGGCATACTACCTTCGTGCCCGATACCGACTTTTTCTTCGATATCGATCCTTTCGGTAATGTCGATCTTTGTAGTGGCTGCCAGACAGCGTATCTGAACGACAGGTTTCCCGACGCTTCTTGCGTAAGCGTTTCGATGAGAGAAGGGCCAGGCGGATTCGCCATCACCGCCGTCATTCACCACGATGAGGAGCCATCCTGCTGACGTGGCCTCTGCACCGCCTGCTTACAAACCTCGACCGCTCAAAAACCTCTTCACGGCCAACGGCTGCTGGGCAGATTTGCTGGAAGCCGGCGGTCTGCGCCAAATCGAAGTGGAGTCGATCAGCAA
>NZ_JAGTPK010000052.1 GCF_021147775.1 Pseudomonas californiensis | reverse complement strand
TGCCCGAATACATGGTGCCGTGGCGCCTGGTGCAACTCGATGCCATGCCGTTGTCGGCGAACGGCAAGCTGGACCGCAAGCTGTTGCCGCAGCCGGAAGCGCAGGCCGCTGTCGAGGATTACGTCGCGCCACGCAGCGAGATCGAGCAGACGCTGGCCGTCATCTGGGCTGAAGTGCTGGGCCTTGAGCAGGTCGGTATTGCCGATAACTTCTTCGAACTGGGCGGCGACTCGATTCTGTCGCTGCAAGTGATCAGCCGGACGCGTCAGGCCGGTTGGCAATTGAGCCCACGCGATCTGTTCCTGCACCCGACCCTGGCTGCGCTGGCCCATGCCGCACGCAGCGCTCGTCAGAGCGCCGAGCAACAACCTGCCGTCACGGTGGGGCCCGCGCCGCTGACGCCGATTCAGCACTACTTTTTCAGCCAGGACATTGCGCAGCGCCAACACTGGAACCAGTCAGCACTGCTGCGCCCGTTGCAGGCTGTGCAGGCCGAGCCACTGCGTGCCAGCCTTGCCGCGTTGGTCGAGCATCACGCCAGCCTGCGCCTGCGCTACCAGCAGGACGCCGATGGCACCTGGCAACAGGGCTACACGGCGTTTGCTGACCAGAACCTGCTGGTGGAAGTCGACGCCCCGGACACGGAGACTTTGCTGATCGAGGCCGAACGGCTGCAAACCAGCCTCGACCTGAAAAACGGCCCGTTGTTGCGCGCTGCCTTGCTGGCCTTGAGCGATGGCAGCCAGCGGCTGTTGATCGTGGTCCATCACCTGGTGGTGGATGGCGTGTCCTGGCGCGTTCTGGTGGAAGACCTGCAGCACGCCTACCGGCAGCAGACCGCAGGACAAGCGATCACGCTGGCGCCGGTGGGTGCCAGCTTTGCGCAGTGGAGCGAGCGCTTGCAGGCGTTCGCGCAAAGCCCGGCGTTGCTTGAAGAGCTGGATTACTGGCGTGCGCAGACAGCCAGGCAACCTGCTCGGGTTCTGGGCTGTGAAGGTCAGGCTGTGGAGCATCGCCTGCGCCTGCCTGCCGAACTGACTCGCCGCCTGCACAAGGAAGCACCGGGCGCCTATCGCACGCGTCTGGACGAGTTGTTGCTCGTGGCTCTGGCGCGGGTTCTCTGCCGACAAAGCGGCAACACGTCGCTCAGCGTCGCTCTGGAAGGCCACGGCCGCGACGCGTTGCCTGCACCGTTCAACGAAGGCCTGAATATCGAGCGCAGCGTCGGCTGGTTCACCAGCCTCTATCCGGCGCGCCTGAGCCCCGGCCTTGGCGACCTGGGGTCGGCGATCAAAGCGGTCAAGGAGCAACTGCGTCAGGTGCCGAACAAAGGCATTGGTTATGGCGCGCTGCGCTACCTCGGCCCTGCGTCTGCCCAGGCGTTGCTCGCCGAGCAGGCTCAGCCGCAGGTCATGTTCAACTATTTGGGGCAGTACGACGGCAGCCTTGACGGCCAGCGCCTGTTTGGTCTCGCCAGTGAACCGCAAGGCCGTCAGCGTGACGATGCTGCGCCGCTCAGCCATGCCCTGACCGTCAACGCACGTCTGGTCGAAGGCCAATTGCAATTCGACGGCCGCGCCGATTCCCGGCATTACAGCGCCTCGCAACTGGAATGCCTGCTGGATGACCTGCGCGCTGAACTGAGCCTGCTGGCCGCGCATTGCCTGACCCTGGAAAACGCCGCCCTGACGCCTGCTGACGTGCCCTTGGCCGGGCTGACCCAAGCCCGGCTTGACGCCTTGCCTCTGGCGGCTCGCGACGTCGAAAATCTGTACCCACTGTCGCCGCTGCAACAGGGCCTGTTGTTCCACAGCCTGCAAGACGATGCCGAATCTGCCTACGTCAATCAGATCGACGTGGTGCTCGAAGGGCTGGACCCGCAGCGCTTCCTGCAAGCCTGGGAAACCACCGTGCAACAGCACGCGACCCTGCGCAGCGTGTTTGTCTGGCAGGGCGAACTCAGTGTGCCGCTGCAAGCGGTCCTGCGCCGTGGCCCTTCGGTTGCGCACCTGCATGACGCTCGGGGGCTCAGCCAGCAGGCGCTGGACAACTGGGCCATCGCCGAGCGCGCCGAAGGTTTCGACCTGACGCGCTTGCCGCTGCAACGGGTGCAACTGCTGCGCCTGGATGACGCGCGTTGCCGAATGATCTGGACCTTCCATCACATCCTGCTCGATGGCTGGAGCAGCGCGCGCCTGATAGGCGAAGTGCTGCAGCATTACGCAGGCGAACGGCCGGTGGCGCCGCGCAGTCAGTACCGCGACTACATCGCCTGGCTGGCCGCTCAGGATGCGCAAGCCGCCCAGACCTACTGGCAAGCGCGTCTGGCGCTGCTGGACGGCCCGACCCTGCTCGCCGAGAGCCTGCCCGCCCGCGACACCCAAGGGCTCGGCGATGTGACCGGGCATGGCGTGATCCGCAGCGGTCTGTCGGCTGCCGACAGCCAGCGTCTGCGCCAGTTTGCCCGTCGCCAGCGTGTGACGCTCAATACGCTGGTGCAAGGCGCCTGGACCTTGCTGCTGCAAACCTACACCGGTCAGTCGCAAGTGGCCTTTGGCGCGACCGTATCCGGGCGGCCGAGTGCGCTGGACGATGCCGAAGCGGTGGTTGGCCTGTTCATCAACACCGTGCCAGTGATTGCCGGTGGCGACGCGAGTCGGTCGGTGGGTGACTGGCTGCGTGAATTGCAGAACCAGAGCGCCGAGGCAGGTGAGTTCGAACACACGCCACTGGCCGATATTCAGCGTTGGGCGGGGTTGAGCGGGCAAAGCCTGTTCGACAGCCTGCTGGTGTTCGAGAACTACCCGGTTGATCACGCCATGCGCCAGCACAGCGGCGTGCGCATCGAAGCATCGAGCACGCTGGAAGCGACTCACTATCCGCTGTCACTGGCGATCTTCGCCGGCGAAACGCTGGACATCACCTTCGGTTACCGTCGGGATGCGTTCGCCGCTGGCCGGGTCGAGGCGCTAGCCGGGCACCTCAACAGCCTGTTGCTTGGCCTGATTGCCGATGCCCATCAGCCTTTGGCCGCTGTCAGCCTGCTCAACGACAGCGAACAGGCGCAACTTATGGCCTGGAGTACCTCGGACTACGCGCCGCCTGCTTTCGCCAGCGTGCCACAACGCATCGCAGCTCATGCTGCGGCCGATCCTCAGCGTGTTGCCCTGATCTGTGCCGGTCAGACCCTGACCCGCGGTCAGCTGGAGCACCAGGCCAACCGTTTGGCCCACGCATTGATTGCTCGTGGCGTCGGTGCCGAAGCACGCGTCGGCGTGGCCTTGCAGCGTTCCAATCGATTGTTGGTGACGTTGCTGGCAGTGGCCAAGGCCGGTGCGGCTTTTGTGCCGCTGGCGCTGGACTACCCGCGCGAGCGTCTTGGCTACGTGCTGGAAGACAGCGGCATGAGCCTGCTGATCACCGAACAGATGGCGTTGGAGCGTCTGCCCGAAACACCGGGCCTGGCGTTACTCGACCTCGACGGTCTGGACCTGAACGGGTACGGCGAGCAGGCGCCAACAGTCGATCTGCATCCGCAGAACCTCGCGTACCTGATCTACACCTCGGGCTCCAGCGGCACACCCAAGGGAGTTGCCGTGGCCCACGGCCCGCTGGCCATGCACTGTGACGCCACGGCGCCGCTGTACGACATGAGCGAGGCGTCCCGCGAGTTCCACTTCATCTCCTTTGCCTTCGACGGTGCTCATGAGCGCTGGATGACGGCATTGACGTGCGGCGCAAGTCTGGTGCTGCGCGACGAGGAATTGTGGTCCCCGGCGCGTACCTTGCAGACGCTGGAGGAACATCAGGTCACCAACGCAGGCTTCCCACCGGTCTACCTGACTCAGATGGCCGCCGAAGCCCAGGCCCAGGGCCACGCGCCGGCGCTGGATCTGTACTCCTTTGGCGGCGAAGCCATGCCGCAAGCCAACTTCGAACGCATCCGCCAGACACTCGCGCCGCGCACGTTGATCAATGGCTATGGGCCGACTGAAACCGTGGTCACGCCGCTGGTGTGGAAGGTTGCGGCCAGTCAGGCTTGTCTGTCGGCCTACGCCCCGATTGGCCGCCCGGTGGGCGACCGCCGCGCCTACATTCTCGACGCACGGCTGCAGCCTGTACCAGCCGGTGTCAGTGGCGAGCTGTATCTGGGCGGCAGTGGCCTGGCGCGTGAATACCATGGCCGACCGGCGATGAGCGCCGAGCGCTTTGTGCCTGACCCGTTTGGCGCGCCCGGTGCGCGTATGTACCGCACGGGTGATCGCGTGTTGTGGGGCGCTGAAGGGGTGATCGAATACGTGGGTCGCATCGACCAGCAGATCAAGATTCGTGGTTATCGCATAGAGCCCGGAGAAGTCGAAGCGCGCATTCAGCAACACCCTGAGGTCGAGACCTGCGTGGTGCTGGCCTTGCCTTCGCCGACCGGTCCACGGCTGGTGGCCTATGGCGTCGCCACGGTGTCTGCCGATGAGCCGAGCCTTGAGTCGCGAGTCAAACAGGCGCTGGCCGGGCACTTGCCGGACTACATGATCCCGTCGCGGCTGGTGTGGCTGCCACGCCTGCCGGTGACGCCGAATGGCAAGCTTGACCGGGCCGCGCTGCCGGTACCGGACTGGCATGTTCAGGACGGCAAATTCATTGCGCCTCAGGGCGAGGTGGAAACCCTGCTGGCAGGTATCTGGCAACAGCTGCTGGGCATGCAGCAGGTGGGCGCCACGGAGAATTTCTTCGAGCTGGGCGGCGACTCCATCGTCTCCCTGCAACTGGTCGGCCGGGCGCGTCAGGCTGGCGTGCTGCTGACGCCCAAGGATGTATTCGAGCAACAGACCATCCGAGCTCTGGCCCAGGTGGCCAAAATTCAGGAAAGTGTTGCCCAGGCCCAAGGCCCGGTCAGCGGGTCGGCTGTCCTGACCCCGATCCAGTCATGGTTTTTTGAAAGCCCGATCAGCGCCCGCCAGCACTGGAACCAGTCGGTCCTGCTGCAACCCTTGCAGCCGTTGGACGCCGCTTGGCTGAGTGACGCATTGCAGGCTCTGGTGGCTCATCATGACGCCTTGCGCCTGCGTTTTACCCGCAGCGCCGAGGGTGTCTGGCAGCAGCGTCATGCCGAAACGGCCCTGGTGCCGCTGGACCGTGTTCACGTGACCGACGCAGTGCAACTGGCCAGCGCATGCACCGAGGCTCAGGCCAGCCTGAACCTCAGTGACGGACCGTTGCTGCGCGCCTTGCTGATCGACAGCCCTGAGGGGCAGCGTCTGTTGCTGGCGGCTCATCACCTGGTAGTGGACGGCGTGTCCTGGCGCATCTTGCTGGAAGACCTGCAACGCGCGTATGGCCAGCTTCAGGCAGGCCAGCGTCTCGATCCGGGTCAGAAAACCAGTGCCTTCCAGCGTTGGGGCGAAGTGCTTCTGGCACAGGTGCCGTCGCGTGTGGCAGAGCTGGATTTCTGGCGCGCCACGCTGGCACCGGGCGTCGCCCGTCTGCCTGTGCTGGATGAAACGGGCAGCCGTCGCCGTGATCAGGTGCGCGAATGTCAGGTGCGTCTGGCTGAACCACTGACGCGCCAGTTGCTGACCCAGGCGCCACAGGCCTATCGCAGCCGGGTCGATGAACTGCTGCTCACTGCGCTGACCCGCGTGGTCCTGCGCGCAACCGGTGGCGAAAACCTGCTGGTGGGGCTTGAAGGCCACGGTCGTGAAGTCCCGGCCGCTGCCAGCGATATTGACCTGAGCCGCAGTGTCGGCTGGTTCACCAGCCTGTACCCGGTGCGCTTGCATACGGACCCTGCCGCGTCAGCCGGTGCGGCGATTCGTGGCATCAAGGAACAACTGCGCCAGGTGCCTGATCAAGGCATGGGATACGGAATCCTGCGTTACCTCGGCGAGCCGCAGGTGCGTGCCGAACTGGCTGCCAGTGCGCAGCCGTCGATCACGTTCAACTACCTGGGCCAGACCGACCGCGGCCTGGATGCACAGGGGCTGTTCAGCATCGCGCCCGAGCGTGGCGGTGACGATCAGTCTGGCGACGCGCCCTTGGGCAACGAACTGATCCTCAATGCTCAGGTGCGTCAGGGCGAGCTGCACATGAACTGGCAGTACAGCGGCGAGCGTCTGGCTTCGGCCTGGGTCGAGCAGGTGGCGCAGGCCTGCCGTGACGAGCTGCACGCGTTGATCGAACACTGCCTGACGCCGGACGCGCAACGCTTCACGCCCTCGGACTTCCCGCTGGCAAGGCTGGATCAGGCAGCGCTGGACAGCCTGCTGTTGCCTGCCGACACCGAGTTGCTGTACCCGCTGTCGCCGTTGCAGCAGGGCATGCTGTTCCATGCCTTGCAGGCTCCGGACGAAAGCCATTACCTCAACCAGTTGAGCCTGGCCATCGACGGCCTCGATGCTCCACGCTTCAAGCAGGCCTGGGACACCACCGTGGCCCGGCATGACGTGCTGCGCACGGCGTTTCTCTGGGAAGGGCTGAGCCAGCCGTTGCAGGCTGTGCGTCGCAGTGTGCCGTCGCCGGTGCGTCTGCTCGACTGGCGTGAGCGGGCAGACCGCGAAACCGCCGTCGAGACGCTGGCGAGTCAGGAGCGTGAGGCCGGTTTCGACCTCGGCACTGCGCCTTTGATTCGTGTACTGCTGGTGCGTCTGGGCGAGCAACGTTATCAGTTGATCCTGACCAGCCATCACCTGTTGCTGGATGGCTGGAGTTCATCGCGACTGATCGCCGAAGTCTTGCAGCATTATCGAGGCACGCCGCCTGCCGAAGTGGCCGGGCGGTTCGTCGATTACGTGCAGTGGCTGCAACAGCGTGATCTGGCTCAGCGCCAGGCGTTCTGGCGCGAGCGTCTGGTCGGTCTGGAGGCTCCGACGTTGCTGGCTAATACAGTGTCCAATACCGTGTCCGGTACAGGCGAAGGGGCAGGTCACCGCCAGCACCACTGGCAATGCGATGCGGCGATGACTGCACGCCTGATCGCCATCGCCCGCCGCGAGCGGGTCACGTTGAACACCCTGGTGCAAGGCGCCTGGAGCCTGTTGCTGCAGCGCTACAGCGGGCAGGCCACGGTGGCGTTCGGCGCCACGGTGGCAGGGCGTCCGGCGCAGTTGCCGGATTCCGAACGCACGCTGGGGCTGTTCATCAATACCTTGCCGGTGATTCAGACACCGCCCGCTCAGGAGCTTTTGGGCGACTGGCTGCGTCAACTGCAAGGTTTCAACAGTGCGCTGCGCGAGCATGAACACACGCCGTTGTTCGAGATTCAAGGTTGGGCCGGGCAGGGTGGTCAGGCGCTGTTCGACACCTTGCTGGTGTTCGAAAACTACCCGGTCGAACAGGCCCTCGGTGAAGCCAGCGGCGTGCGTTTCTCGCCTGTGCAGCGCCACGAGACCACGCATTATCCGTTGACCCTGGTGATTCATGCCGGTGCGCAATTGCAGATCGAGTTCAGCTATCGTCAGGACGCATTTACCGAAGCCGACATCGCCCGCTTCAGTGAACACCTTGCAGGCTTGCTGGCGCAGTTCGACGACAGCAGCCGTCCATTGTCGAACCTGACGTTGCTCAGCCCGATCGAGGTTGGACAGATCGATGCCTGGAACGTCACTGACACCCAGTACTCGGCGTATTCAAGCCTGCCCGCGCTGATCGCCGAACAGGTCCGCGCCACACCGGATGCGTTGGCACTGGTCTACGGCGCGACCCGACTGAGCTACGCCGAACTGGACGCCCGCGCCAATCAACTCGCCCATTGGCTGCAGGCGCAGGGTGTCGGCCCGGACGTGCCGGTCGCCGTTTCTGCCGAACGTTCAGTTGAGCTGGTCGTCGCGCTATTGGGCGTGATCAAGGCCGGTGGTGCGTATCTGCCGCTGGACCCGGACCATCCGCGTGATCGCCTGCAAGGCATGCTGAAAGACAGCGGCAGCCCGTTGTTGCTGACCCAGACGCACCTGCTGGATACCTGGGCAGGCGATGTGGGTGTGCCGGTGCATGCATTGGAAAATCTGCCGTTGGACACCCAATTGCAGACTGCGCCAGTCGTCGATATCAGCCCGGAAAACCTCGTCTACTGCCTGTACACCTCAGGTTCTACCGGCAAACCCAAAGCGGTTGGCAATCGCCACGCCGGTCTGCTCAACCGCCTGCAATGGATGCAGGCCGAATACGGCCTGACTGCCGATGACCGCGTGCTGCAAAAAACGCCTTACAGTTTCGACGTGTCGGTCTGGGAATTCTTCTGGCCGTTGCTCAGCGGTGCGGCGCTGGTCATGGCACCGCCCGGCGCGCACCGCGATCCGCAACTGCTGCGCGAGCTGATCGTCGAGCACGGCATCACCACGCTGCACTTTGTACCGTCGATGCTTCAGGCGTTTGTGTCGGCTGACGAGCTGTCAGCCTGCACCTCGCTCAAACGCATCATCTGCAGTGGCGAAGCCTTGCCTGCAGAATTGCAACGCCAGGTGCTGGCGCAAACCGCCAGCGAACTGCATAACCTGTACGGGCCGACCGAAGCCGCTATCGACGTCACGTCATGGGCGTGCCGTGAGGATGGCAGCAGCGTGCCGATTGGCCGCCCGATTGCCAACACGCAGATTCACATCCTCGACGCGGACCTGAATCCTGTCCCGGTAGGTGTCGCAGGCGAGCTGTACATCGCAGGCGTGAACCTGGCACGGGGTTATCTGGCGCGTCCATCGCTGACCGCCGAGCGTTTCGTCGCCAATCCTCACGGCAAGCCCGGCGAGCGCATGTACCGCAGTGGCGATCTGGCCCGCTGGCGTGCCGATGGCGCCATCGATTACCTCGGTCGTCTCGATCATCAGGTCAAGCTGCGCGGCCAGCGGATCGAGCTGGGCGAGATCGAAAGCGTGTTGCTGGCACATGAAGCCATGCGCGAATGCGTGGTCATCGCCCGGGACAATCAACTGCTCGGTTACTGGGTCGGGGAGGCCTGTGATGAAGCTGCGCTTAAATTTCACCTCGGTCAGCACGTTCCTGAATACATGGTGCCGTGGCGATTGATGCAATTGTCGGCGATGCCGCTCTCGGCCAACGGCAAGCTGGATCGCAAGCTGCTGCCGCAACCTGAAGGGCAGGGCGCGTCCAGCGGGTACGTACCGCCGAGCACTGATGCCGAACGGGCACTGGTGGCAATCTGGACGGAGGTCCTGGGGCTGGAGCAGGTCGGCGTCACCGACAGCTTCTTCGAACTGGGCGGGCATTCGCTGAGCGTTATGCAGGTTCGCGCCCAATTGCAGCAACGCCACGGCTGTCACCTACCGATTAATGCCTTCTTCGATCACGTCACCGTGCAGAAGCTGGCCCAGCAACTGCCGAGCGATCTGTTCGCTGCGGCGGTCGAGCATCGCGAGCGCCTGGATGACATGGCCCGCTGGCTGGATGAATTCGAGGAATGAGATGAGTATCGATCCGCACCAAATCGCCCGCCGCTTCGCCGAGCTGACGCCCGAGCGACGCCAGGCCTTCCTCGCAAAGCTGGAGGAAAACGGCATTCGTTTCACGGACTTGCCGATGGTCGCGCTGCCTCGCCCGGCCGCCTCGCCGCTGTCTGCCGCCCAGCGTGGCCTGTGGATCGCTTGGCAGCGCGAACCCGACAGCCCGGCCTACAACCTGGCGGGGGTGCTGTGTCTGAGTGGCTCGTTGAACATCGAAGCACTGGAGCAGGCGTGCAACGATTTGACCGCTCGCCACGAAGCACTTCGGACATCGTTCACTCAGGACGCCGACGGCGAGCCGCAGCAATGCGTCCACCCGGCCCGGTTCCAGCCTCTGGTCTGCCTCGGGCTGGACGAGGCCGCCTCGGATCATCGGGCGCGAGCACTGACGACCGAGCCGTTCGACCTGCTGGCCGAGCCCGCGCTGCGCCTGGAGTTGCATCGTCTGGATGCGCAGCAGCACCGACTGGTCATTGTCCTGCATCACATCCTCGCCGACGGCTGGTCCATCGGCCTGATCATCGAAGACCTGGCCACAGCCTATGCAGCACGTCGCGCAGAGCAGGCTGTGCAATGGCCCCCGTTGACGGTGCAATACGCCGATTACGCCGGTTGGCAGCAGCGCTGGCTGGATGCGGGTGAGCAATCGCGGCAACTTGATTACTGGCGCGAACAGTTGGGCGATGACCACACGCCCCTGGCGCTGCCGCTGGACCGCCCGCGCAGCGCCTATCGCGACTCTCGTGGGGCGAGCGTGAAATTGCGGTTGTCGACAGGCACCAGCGAGCGCTTGCGCAGCCTGGCCAAGGCCAACGGTGCGACCACGTTCATGGCGATGCTGGCGCTGCTCAACCTGGTGCTGGCTCGCCAGAGTGGCGCGGACAACGTGCGCATCGGCTCGCCATTGGCTAACCGCACCCGCGCTGAAACCCAGCGGGTGGTGGGCTACTTCACCACCCTGAGCGTGTTGAACAATCGTGTCGATCAATTGCACAGTTTCACAGCGCTGTTGAATCAGGTACGTAACACGCTGCTCGACGCTCAGGAACACTCACAGCTGCCGTTCGACCAACTGGTGCAAGCCTTGGCGCCACCCCGTGAGCCAGGCACGCACCCGCTGTTTCAGGTCAAGTGCACCGAGCAATCGGCAAGTCGTCCGCAGCACTTTGCCGACCTGTCCATGAGCCTCGACGGGCTGGCGGCAGGTGAGGTGCATTTCGACTTGAGCGTGGATTTCACGGACCGCACCGACGGCATCGAGGTGTTGATCGCCTACGCCTGCGACCTGTTCGACGCCGAGCGCATCGAAAACCTGGCGGCTGATCTGTCGGCACTGGCCGACGCGGTCAGCCTGGCGCCGAGCCGGCCGTTGCTGGAACTCGCCGTCATTCCTCAAGACCGTGACACTGCCCCCTCTATGACGGCCGAAGATGTGCTTGCCGGCTGGCAGCGTCACCACCGTCTCAGCCCTGACGCAGCGGCCCTGACCAGCAACGGCATGACCTTCAGTCGTGAGGACATCAACCGTGCCGCCGAGGCACTGGGCCAACAGCTGCTGGCTCGCGGTGTCGGGCCCGGCGCGCGCGTGGCGCTGCTGAGCGGACGCACGCCCGAAATGGTCGTCGGCATCCTTGCGGCACTCAAGTGCGGTGCCGCCTATGTGCCGGTCGATCCACGCTGGCCGGCCGAACGGCGTGCGGCGGTGTTGGCCGACAGCGGCGCCTGTCTGGTGTTGGGTGCCGATCCTCAGGTGGCAGGCCTGGACTGGCTGGCGCTTGATCTCGATTTACCGATGCCCGCGTCGCTGGCTGCCTGGCCGACCGAGGTGCCTCAGTGGCCGGCTTACCTGATCTATACCTCCGGCTCCAGCGGCACGCCGAAAGCGGTGGTCGCCACCCGTGGCAACCTGGCCGCGTATGTCGCTGGCGTTTGCCAGCGCTTGCAATTGCCCGAACACAGCAGCTTTGCCATGGTTTCGACCGTGGCCGCCGACCTCGGCCATACCGTGCTGTTTGCCGCGCTCAGTCAAGGCGGCCTGTTGCAACTGGCGGATGATGAACAGGCTTTCGATCCCGACGCGTTTGCCCAATGGCAAAGCGAGCAGGGTGCCGATGTGCTGAAAATCACGCCCAGTCATTTACAGGCGCTGCTCAACGCCCGCGACCCGGCCCGCGCCCTGCCCCGGCATACCCTGATCCTTGGCGGCGAAGCCACTTCATGGCAATTGCTCGATGACCTTCGCAAGCTTGCCCCGCATTTGCAGGTCTTCAACCACTACGGCCCGACCGAGACCACGGTCGGCGCACTGTGCCAGAACGCCGCCCACGCGGATCGCCTGCGCGCCCGGACCTTGCCCATCGGCACGCCGCTGGCTGGTGTCCATGCGCGTGTGCTGGATGTTTATCTCAATCCGGTGGCCAGGGGCGTGATTGGTGAGCTGTACCTGGGCGGTGCTGGCGTCACCCAGGGTTATTCGGGCCGCCCGCGCCTGACGGCGGAACGTTATGTGCCAGACCCCTATGGCCCGCCCGGTGCGCGCCTGTATCGCAGCGGTGATCGCGTACGTCGTCTCGACGATGGCAGCCTGGAGTACCTGGGCCGCAGCGACGACCAGGTGAAAATCCGTGGCTACCGCGTCGAGCCAGGCGAAGTCAGCGCGGCGATTCGTCGTCTGGCAGGTGTTCGCGACGCTGCCGTCATCGCACTGCCCGGTGAAGATGGCCACGACCAGTTGCATGCCTATCTGGTCCTGACGACCGAGGCGGCCGTGGATACTCTGCGTCAGTCGCTGGCAGCCCAGGTTCCGGATGCGCTGGTGCCTTCACACTGGACCGTGCTGGAACAGCTGCCGCTCACCGCCAATGGCAAGCTTGATCGACGTGCCTTGCCGACCACATCACAAACCACCCGGCCTGCAAGCGAAGGCCCGCGCGGCCCGGTTGAGCAGGCACTGGCGACGTTGTGGAGCGACCTGCTGGGGCGCAGTGATATTGCTCGTGATGCGTCGTTCGGCGAGCTGGGAGGTGACTCGCTGCTCAGCCTGAAACTGCTCGCACGCATCCGCAAGCAGGGCCTGCAAGGGGAGCGAAAGCTGACTTTGGCTGACGTGCTCAACGCGCCAAGCCTGGCGGCGCTGGCCGAGCGCCTCGCGCCACCGCCTGTGTCTGACCCGGAAGTCGTGTTCCTGTCGCGTTCAGGCCAGGGCGTGCCGCTGTTCTGCCTGCCGGGACTGATCGTCAACAGCAGCGAATTCAAGCCGCTTGTGGACGCGCTGGGCGGTGATCGACCGGTGTACGGCTTTGTCAGCCATGTCTATACCGATCAGCGCTGGCGCGGCTACGACCTGCCAGCGCTGGCCGGCGAGTACGCTGACTACATCGCACGCACCGTCAAGGGCGGACGCTGCGCCTTGCTCGGCTGGTCTTCTGGCGGCGAGCTGGCGCTGGAGACCGCACGCTTGCTGCAAGGGCGTGCCGAGGTGGACTTTCTGGGGCTGGTGGATGTGTTCGAGTCGGTGCCGTTTCATCCCCGTCAGTCGCTGGACGCCACGGCACATGCCCAGGCCCAGCCGCTGCTGGAAAGCTGGCTGGCCCGTTCGGCCATGGCCGCGCAGTGGCGAGGTCTGTTCGCACTGATGGATGAGCGTGAGCGAGAAGCCTTGGCTGAGCATGTGCTGTCTCACGACGGGCAATTGCCCAGCGACGGACCCGACTTGCTGTCCCGTGAATTCGAGCAGTGGGCCTTGCTCGACAAGCGCCTGAAGGCCGCTCGTCACGTGCACGCACCGTTGGTGATTGATGCGCATGTCTGGCAAGCGGCTGACTCCCTGACCCGCAGCGAACGCCTGCGCGACTGGGATGCGCTGGTCAATGTCGTCGAGCAGCGCTGCATTGCGGGCGCGCACCACCTGGACATCATTCGCCATCCGGCCTTCATGACGGACCTGGCGCAGGCCTTGTCAGCGCTCGAAGCCGTCAAGCGACCAGAGGGCGCTAAATTAGCCGACGCGGCGAGCGTCTTCTAAGAACAGGTTTATTCGGCGGCTGGACGCGACAGTCCGGCCACCGCTCTCTCACTCTCTTCTGGAAGGAATTGGTCACATGACCCAGCACCTCACCCCGACGGCTCCCCATGACCTGATTGGCATCGGCTTCGGCCCTTCCAACCTGGCGCTGGCCATTGCCTTGCAAGAGCGCGCAGAGCAGGGCGGCAAGGCCTTCGATGCGCTGTTTCTGGAGCGTCAACCCGACTACAACTGGCACGGCAACACGCTGGTCGCCCAGAGCGAACTGCAGATTTCCTTTCTCAAGGATCTGGTGACCCTGCGCAATCCGTCCAGCCGCTTTTCGTTCGTCAACTACCTCAAGGCCCATGGTCGTCTGGTGGACTTCATCAACCTCGGTACCTTCTATCCGTGCCGCATGGAGTACAACGATTACCTGCGCTGGGTCGCCATGCAATTCGCCGAGCAGAGCCGCTATGGCGAGCAGGTGCTGCGCGTGGAGCCGGTAGTGGAAGCTGGCAACCGCGTACGCCGCCTGAACGTGATCAGTCAGGATCAGCAAGGCCGGGAAGTGAGCCGCCAGACCCGCTCGGTGATTGTCAGCACCGGTGGCACGCCGAAGATTCCTCAAGCCTTCGCCAGCTTTCGCAACGATCCTCGCGTGTTTCACCATGCCCGTTACCTCTCGGCCATGGCGACTCAGGCGTGCACCCGTGGCGAGCCGATGCGCATCGCCGTGGTCGGCGCCGGGCAGAGCGCCGCCGAGGCGTTCATCGACCTCAACGACAGCTACCCGAACGTGCAGGTCGACATGATCCTGCGTGCCGCCGTGCTCAAGCCAGCCGACGACAGCCCGTTCGTCAACGAGATCTTCGGCCCGGACTACACCGATCTGGTTTTCAATCAGCCTGAGACCGAACGCGAGCGACTGATCCGCGAGTACCACAACACCAACTACTCGGTGGTGGACCTAAACCTGATCGAGCGTATTTACGCCATTCTGTACCGCCAGAAAGTCTCTGGCATCGACCGTCACGGTTTCCTGTGCCGCCGCATGATCGAAAGCGCCAGCGATGTCGATGGTCGCGTGCAGCTGCAACTGCGCGACCTGGCTACTGGCAGCACTGAGGCGCGGCGCTACGACGCGGTCATTCTCGCCACCGGCTACGAGCGACGCTCCCATCGCGAGCTGCTGGCGCCGCTCAAGGACTACCTCGAAGACTTCCGCGTTGATCGCGATTACCAGTTGCTGGCGCGTCCTGAGCTGGAAACACCGGTGTTCATCCAAGGCTTCAGCCAGAACTCCCACGGCCTGAGCGACACATTGTTGTCGGTGCTGCCTGCTCGTTCGGGGGAGATCGCCGCTGCGCTGGAACAGCGTCTGGATGGTAATCGGCAAGCTCAACCGGTCGACGACACGCGCCGTGCTGCCGGTCGAAGCGTCTCGGCCTGATGGCTGTTTATCGGTGGCTGATCGGGTATGCTGGGTGAATGATGTTGTTTCTCATTTACCCCTCTTTATGACCAAGGATGCCAAGGGCCGATGATCGACGTGCTTGCGCCGCTGTTTCGCGGTGATTTTGAAGCCTACCGAGAAGTGCTGGTGCTGGCCGACGACCCGCGTCCGGCCACCGCCTACGATTCGCTGTTGGCGCCCAGTGCCTTTGCCGACCTGCAAGACCGCTTCGGTCAGCGCTACAACGGCGATGACCGGCGCGCGCTGGTGTCGTTATGGGCCAAGCATTACATCGTCAAACTGCTGCCACCGGTGATGGGCGCTACGTTGCTGCTGCGCTGGCGCCTGCCATTGGCCCTTGGCGATACCGCCTTGGTGCTGAGTGATGATCACTTGCCGGAGGCGTTTCGACTCGTCGACAGAGGCGAGCCTTTCGCAGCCGATATCAGCGACCCCTTCGAGCTGTTCTCAAGCCTGCTGGACGATCACCTGCAACCGCTGTTTCAGGCCATGGCCAGCCAGACGAAGCTGTCGCCCAAGGTGCTGTGGAGTAACGCCGGCAATTACTTCGAGAACGTGCTGAACCTGATGGCCAAGGTCGGCATGCCCGCCGAACGGCTTGCCCCGGGCCGCCTTCTGCTGGAAACGAAAACCCGCCCCGATGGCACCCGCAACCCGCTGTTTCAGCCGGTGCAATATCTGCCCATTACCGACGAGCACGGTCAGCCCAGCTTGCGCCGCGAGCGCAAGGTCTGTTGCGTGCGTTACCTGTTGCCCGAGCTTGAGCTATGCGGCAATTGCCCGCTGAAGGTCAAACCGCCAGGCAAACTGGCCTGCGTCTGAACTGGACGCACACGTGAAGGTTTTTGCGCTGCGCTTGCCCGCGTAAGGCCGGCGTACAGACATCTTCGCGGCCGGGGCCGCTTGGGTGGAAAGTCTGCAATCCGCCAACAACGCTCAGTAGTGAAAACTGATCGCCGAGCCATCGCGCGGATGGGGCATGACGCCCATGCTGATGCCGTAGATGGACTCCAGCACTTCGCTGTTCATCAGGTCTGCCGGTGGCCCCTGAATGAGCAAACGACCGCTGTGCAGCGCCACCAGGTGGTCGCAGTAACGCGCAGCCATATTGATCTCATGCAGCACCACTACTACGCCCAGGTCCAGCTTGTGGCTCAATTCCCGAATCAACCCCAGCACCTCGACCTGATGCGCGATATCCAGCGCTGACGTCGGTTCGTCGAGCAGCAGGTAGCGGCTGTTCTGTGCCAGCAGCATGGCCAGCCAGACACGCTGGCGCTCGCCTCCCGAGAGGTTGTCCACCAGACGGTCTGCATACACCGTGGTGTGCGTCAGCTCCAGAGCCTTTTCCACCTGCTCGTGATCCTGCGCGCTCAAACGTCCCAGCGCGCCGTGCCACGGGTAACGGCCAAAGCGCACCAGCTCGCGCACCGTCAGGCCGTCGGCGGCGGGAAGCTGTTGCGGCAGGTAAGCCACCTGCCGCGCAAAATCGCGGTTTTTCCAGGCGGACAGCGGCACGCCATCAAGCTTTACCGTGCCATGGCTCGCCGCCTGCTGGCGGGCCAGCAGCTTGATCAGTGTCGATTTACCCGAACCGTTATGCCCGATCAAACCGATGATCTGGCCATGAGGCAGTTTCAGGTCCAGCGGGTGCAGGAGCGTACGCTCGGGAATGTCGAAAGAGACGGCCTGCAACTCGAACATGGAAAAGTCCTGGGGCAAAAAGACGCTAATCTAGAGCAAACAAGAACCATTATCAAAGGTTGTGTGGCCTGACACCGTACAGAAATGCCATCGGACGGGGGGATATTGGAGGTAAGGGGAGTGCGGTATTGTTGCGCCTGATCAAGATGAGTGGTCTGGATGTTACGAAGTGGTAACCGGGCTTTGATCACCAAGGGCTGCAACGCTACACCGGCAGGAGCGAATGTCTGGCTGACAATAAGCCCCTCAAGGACTTTGATGCCTCCATTCTCGGGCCAATGCCCATATCAAAGACTGCGAACTGAAACGCTGAATGTATGACGCGTCCGCAGCCTTCGGATACTCATGACGCAAATCAGCTGTCGCCCGTTCTCGGGGGGCGCGCTTATGTCGTTGGCGAACTCCCAGCTCGGCAAGGGCCGCCATCGGGCAAAATCCTTTGCAATCACTTGGCAATTGCAGGACAAGTATTCTCGAGCCAGCCAATGTGGCCGCTCAGTACAAGGCTGCTTTCGTTGAGCTCTCTCGCCAGCAAGCGCCCACCCGAACGTCACGCCTTGTTCCTGAGTCATAACAAATAATTCAGCCATGCTCCTCAAGGTGCCTTATGAGTTTGATACCCGAACTGAACAGCGAAGCTCACGTACTGATATGTGGAGCCAGCCGAGGTATCGGCCTGGCGCTGTGCGCGGCCTTGCTTGCTCGCGATGATGTGGCTCAGGTATGGGCGGTAGCGCGAAAAGCCAGCGCCTCCACAGAGCTGGAAAAGTTGGCAGAACACTATGGTCAACGCCTGAAACGAGTCGACTGCGATGCGCGCGATGAGCAATCCCTCGAAACACTTGTGAGAGAGACGCTCCAGGGATGCAGTCATCTGAACCTCGTCATCAGTACGTTGGGCATTCTTCATCAGGACGGCGCCAAAGCAGAAAAGGGTCTGGCACAACTGACGCTTGCGAGCCTGCAAGCGAGCTTCGCGACCAATACTTTTGCACCGATCCTGCTGCTCAAACATCTTGTCCCGTTATTGCGCAAACAACCGTCCACCTTCGCGGCGCTTTCTGCGAGGGTTGGTTCTATTGGCGACAACCGATTGGGCGGCTGGTACAGCTACAGAGCCAGCAAAGCAGCACTCAACCAGCTGCTACACACGGCCAGTATTGAATTGAAGCGCCTGAACCCTGCCTCTACTGTGCTGGCAATACACCCAGGCACGACTGACACAGAACTGTCTCAGCCATTCCAGGCGAACGTACCTGAAGGCCAATTGTTCGAACCGGGTTTTTCAGCGGATCGCATTATCGATCTGGTAGAAAAACATGGTCCGGCCGACAGCGGAAGCTTCTGGGCCTGGGACGACAAACCCATCGTCTGGTGACTTGACGCTTGGGGGCCGGCCAAAGAAGCACGCAGCATTGCTGTCAGCTTTCATGACGTTGGCTACTGTTCAGCGAGCACAGATCCGTACGGTTTCATGCAGCATCAGACGATCATGACTGCTTCAGCAACCTGGCGAGCCTTGCTTACGGCAGCAGGCTGAAGTTCGGCTGCTGGATCTGCATCAAGGCGCGTGCCTTGTAGACAGATGCATCGTCCACACCACCGATACCCTTTAGAATAAATCCTTCTGCTACCAACGTGTCGACGGCGGTGTTAACGGCGCTAACATACCCCGCTTTTGATCCGTACAACTCCTGAATACTTTTGCGTGGATCCCTTGGCTGCTTGGTCGCCTTAGTGAGCGCGAAGGCAAGCTGGGAGGTGTTGAGACCGTTTTGCTGGTCTTTTGAAAATCCGCTACGTCGCAAGTTATAGTTTTTGAACGTGGCAAGCGGCACAGCGGCATCAGGCATCTTCACGCCGCCTCTCTCATTGCCCTGAGTGTCCACAGCGGGCTGAGGGACCAAGTAAACTTTATCCGACGGCGCTGACGGAATCACGCTCTCGTCATTGACGCTTAATGTGTTGAACCCTCCAGTGAAACCCAAGCCCAGAGCGGACAAGTCGGGCGCACCAACGCTTGCCGGATCGGCAGTTTGTTTGTAAGCGTCCGGGCATCACGCCTTGCGTGATTAAATCGGTCGCCACTTATGCGGCAGCAACTGGTCGATTTCACTCGCCCGCTGAGTCGGCAGCCGCG
>NZ_JAGTPK010000051.1 GCF_021147775.1 Pseudomonas californiensis | reverse complement strand
ATCCGCCGCAGGCGGACCCAACCGGAGCCTGGGGCTTTGCCCACTTTGGCCCCATCAAAGTGGGTCGCCGAGGGGCGAAAAGGTGACCTGAGTCGAGCGCACAAGTCACTGAGTCCACAATCCAGAACGACTAAAAACTATCCGATCGTCAACCTTGAGACACTCAGATCCTGACTGCGGCGGAAATGATCCCCAACCAGAGCGGGTCTGCGCTGCGCTGAAGGCCGCGTCCATGCAGGCCGTCATCCATCACAGCATCAACGGCGCCCGCTCACACAATCGAGTCAGTTCACGCGCCCAGTTCGGATCGTCGTTCAGGCACGGCACCAGTACCAACTCCTCGCCGCCCGCCTCCTTGAATTGTTCGGCACCCCGATCGCCGATCTCCTCAAGCGTCTCGATGCAGTCCGCCACGAATGCCGGGCACATCACCAACAACTTCTTCACACCCTGTGCAGCCAGCTCTTCAAGATGCGCTTCGGTGTAGGGTTCGATCCACTTGGCACGACCCAGACGTGACTGGAACGATACCGACCATTTGCCATCAGGGATGCCCATGCGCTTGGCAAACGCCGCAGCCGATTGTATGCACTGCGCGCGATAGCAGGTGGCGAGCACTTCTGCGGGCGCAGTCATGCAGCAGTCATCCTTGATGCAGTGCTTGCCGGTCGGATCAAGCTTGTGCAGATGCCGCTCCGGCAAACCGTGGAAGCTCAGCAACAGATGGTCATGGGGCTGTTCCAGATGCGGGCGCACGCTGGCAACCAGCGCATCCAGGTATTCGGGCTGATCAAAGAACGGCTGCAGCAGTGAAAACTGCATTTTCAGCGATTTGGCCCGCACCACCCGTTTGGCTTCCTCGATCACGGTGGTCACCGTGCTGTCAGCAAACTGCGGGTACAAAGGCGCGAGCGTAACCTTCTTGATGCCCTGCTCTACCAGACGCGTCAGCACGGTTTCGATGGACGGCTCGCCGTAACGCATGGCCAGCTCGACCGGCCCATGGGACCACTCTTTCTTGACCACTTCTTGCAAGCGCTTGCTCAACACCACCAGCGGAGAGCCTTCATCCCACCAGATCGAGGCATAAGCGTGGGCCGACTGCTCCGGGCGCTTGATCAGGATCAATGACACCAACAGCCTGCGAACCGGCCAAGGCAGATCGATAACGTACGGGTCCATGAGGAACTGGTTGAGATAACGACGCACATCCGCCACTTCTGTGGACGCCGGCGAACCCAGATTGACCAGCAACAACGCGTGATCGGTCATGCAACTTCCTAATTCAATAGTATTCAGTGTCGGCCCAGCAACGCCTGCAGGGCTGTTTTCAAATCAGTGAAGCGAAACGTGAAGCCAGCCTGCTCGAGACGCTCTGGCCGGGCATGCTGGCCGCCGAGCAGCAGCACAGACAGCTCGCCCAACAGGGCTTTCAAGGCCAGCGCAGGCAGCGGCATGAAAGCCGGGCGGTGCAGTACGCCTCCCAGCGTCCGGGCAAATTCACGGTTACGCACAGGTGCTGGCGCACAAAGATTATAAGGGCCTCGTGCGTCGTCCAGATTCAACAAAAAATCAATCGCGGCGATTTGGTCCTGGATGTGAATCCAGGGCATCCACTGCCGACCGTTACCGATAGGTCCGCCCATACCGAACTTGAAAGGCGGCAACAATCGTTGCAGAAATCCGCCGTCTCCGGACAACACCAGACCTGTGCGCAGCAGGACAACCCGCAGGCCCAGCGCCTCTGCGCGCTGCGCGGTCTCTTCCCAGGCACCACACAGCTGGCTGGCAAAATCTTCCTTGGCCGGGTGTGACGTCTCGTCCACCTCTCGTTCACCGGTGTTGCCATACCAGCCGACCGCAGAACCGGAAATCAATACGGCGGGCTTTTGCGCCTGCTTGCCGATCCATGCGAGCAATTGCTCAGTCAGGCCAATCCGGCTTTCCCAGAGCAGCAAACGACGCTTGCGCGTCCAGGGCCGGTCAGCGATAGGTGCGCCCGCAAGATTAATGATTGCATCAACTGCCTGGGCGCCCAGTTCGTCCAGGTGCGCCACACCTCGGACCGAAGGGCCGCACAGTTTTGGCACGTCCCCGGGTCGGCGACTCCAGACAGTCAGTTGATGGCCCTGAGCAGACCAGAGACGGCAGAGCGCCTGTCCGATCAAACCCGTACCGCCGGTCAGCAATATGTGCATGGCAGGTTACCTCGCGTGGCGTTCGTGGCAGTTGAGTAGTCTATTTGTTACGGGTAGCGCTTATGCAAACAACGAAACCTTTTGCTGAACCATAGGCCACACCTGAACGTATTGGAGTCTTACCGCCCGGCTCGGGTGGTCGGCCCATTTCGAATGGCAACAGACTGACCGTCTTCGACCTTAGGGGTTGCAGAGTGACTCACATTAAAACCGACAATCCCTGCAAGTTATACCAAACGAGAGGATTGTACAGGTTTTAACTACGGCGTAGTCTGTGCAGACAAGGTAACGAGGCCCCTATGACTGTACCCATCGCAATCATCGGTACCGGTATCGCCGGACTTTCCGCTGCCCAGGCGCTCACCGCTGCCGGGCATCACGTACACCTGTTCGACAAGAGCCGCGGCAGCGGCGGTCGAATGTCCAGCAAGCGCAGCGATGCAGGCTCGCTGGACATGGGTGCGCAATATTTCACCGCCCGCGACCGACGCTTTGCGACGGCCGTCAAACAGTGGCAAGCCGAAGGCCATGTGGCCGAATGGACACCATTACTCTACAACTCTCATGGCGGCGTACTCAGCCCCTCACCCGACGAACAAGTACGCTGGGTAGGCCAGCCCGGCATGAGTGCGATCACCCGTGCCATGCGCGGCGACTTGCCGGTATCGTTTTCATGCCGTATCACCGAGGTGTTTCGCGGTGAGCAGCACTGGAACCTGCTGGATGCCGAGGGCGAAAGCCATGGGCCGTTCAGCCATGTCGTGATTGCGACTCCGGCGCCTCAGGCAACCGCGCTGCTGGCGGCCGCGCCCAAGCTGGCCAGCGTGGTGGCAAGCGTCAAGATGGAACCGACCTGGGCCATTGCGTTGGGCTTCAGTACGCCACTGCAGACACCCATGCAGGGATGTTTTGTTCAGGACAGTCCGCTGGACTGGCTGGCGCGCAACCGCAGCAAACCGGGCCGCGACGATACGCTCGACACCTGGATTCTGCATGCCACGAGCCAGTGGAGCCGTCAGCATCTCGACCTGCCCAAGGAAGAGGTCATTGAACAGCTGCACGGCGCGTTCGCCGAACTGATCGATTGCGCCATGCCCGCGCCAGCGTTCAGCCTGGCTCACCGCTGGCTCTACGCAAGGCCAGCCGGCTCGCATGAATGGGGTGCGCTGTCCGATGCGGATCTGGGCGTTTACGTCTGTGGCGACTGGTGCCTGTCGGGGCGCGTTGAAGGCGCTTGGCTCAGCGGTCAGGAAGCCGCGCGACGCCTGCTGGAACACCTCGAATGAATCAGATAAACCCACGCAAATTGCTGTTGTCGAAATGGACAGCAGCCGTACCGGTGAACCGCGAAAAACATTTTCTGGTCACCGAACTGTTCAAGGACGAAGAAGGCACGGTGCTGGAAATCGAATTGCAGGCCGTACTCACCCAACGCAGTGAGCGCATGCCCTGGCAGACACTGCAGGCGCAGGACATTTGGCGCATGGGCTGGAAGTAGTTTTTGATACAGCTCTCAAGGGCCCCGAAAGCAGCCCTGTTCCGAAATTTGAAAAAAGCACTCTTACACCGGCAGCCATTGAGCTGCCGGTCATGTCTTCTCCTCCAATCTGATCCCCGGAAAACCCTCGCCAGGCCTGTACAAACAATTTGACTTGTACAGCTATGCACCTATGATGAAGCCAAGTTGTACAGAGCATGTCGTCTGTACAAGTCTTTTGCAGAGGTTGGTGATGTCCACGCCCGTTATCGAAAAACCAAAACTCGGTATCAGTGCCTGCCTGATGGGCGCCGAGGTACGTTTCAATGGTGGCCATAAAGAGTCGCACCTGTGCACGCGCGCACTGAGCGAATACTTCGATTTCATTCAAGCTTGCCCGGAAGTCGCCATCGGCATGGGCATCCCGCGCGAACCGATTCGGCTGGTAGGTGACGCTGAAACTCCCAGGGCGCTGGGCACGGTCAATCGCGAGCTCGACGTTACTGATGCGCTGGCAGAGTACGGCACACGTATGGCCGAAGAACTGGGTGATATCTGCGGCTACATTTTTATGCAGAAATCCCCGTCGTGCGGCCTCGAACGCGTTAAGGTATATCGCGAAAACGGCGCCCCGGTTGACGGCGGCGGACGCGGGATCTATGCCCAGGCGTTCTGCGAACGTCACCCCAACCTGCCGGTCGAGGAAGACGGGCGCCTCAATGATGCCGTCCTGAGGGAAAACTTCGTGACGCGCGTGTTCGCCTATTCCGCGTGGCAGCAGTTGTTGAAAAACGGTGTGACCCGCCGGGCTCTGACCGAATTCCACTCACGTTACAAATACCAGCTGATGGCAAACGACCCGGTGCAATACAAGGCGCTGGGTAAAATGCTCGGCAGCATGGGCCGTAGCGATCCCAACGAGATCGCTCCGCAGTACTTCAGTGAGCTCATGGCCGCACTGAAGAAATGCGCGACCCGGCGCACCCATACCAATGTCCTGCAGCACCTGACGGGCTACCTCAAGCAGACCATCAGCGCCGAGGACAAGCAGGAGATTCAGCAACTGATCGGCCAGTACCATCAGGGCATCGTGCCGCTGATCGTGCCGCTGACGCTGCTCAAGCACCATTTCCGCCAACACCCGGACCCTTATGTGGCGCTGCAGGTTTACATGCAGCCCCACCCGGAAAACCTCAGCCTGCGGAATGCGATCTGACCCATGAATGAAACTGACCAGGAACAACAGACCGACTGGCTGCCGATCCGCGAGGTCGCGCGCCAGACCGGCGTCAACGCCGTCACTCTGCGTGCCTGGGAGCGCCGTTACGGGCTGATCGTCCCGCACCGCACAGCCAAGGGCCATCGCCTGTACACCGAAGAACACGTGCAGCGCGTCATGACCATCCTGACCTGGCTCAACCGAGGCGTGTCGGTCAGTCAGGTCAAACATCTGATTGATGACAACCCGCAGGACTCGGTGACCCCGACCAACGACTGGGACACCCTGCGTCAGACCTTGTTGGTCGCCATTGCAGAACTGGCCGAACGCCGCGTTGATGACGTATTCAACCAGGCAATGTCCTTGTACCCGCCACGTACGCTCTGCGAACAACTGCTTTTGCCACTTTTGGCAGAGCTGGAACAGCGATGGCAGGGCAAATTTGGTGCTCAGTTGGAACGTGCGTTCTTTTATTCCTGGCTGCGCAGCAAATTCGGTGCCCGGATCTACCACAACAATCGGCAACTGTCCGGCAAGCCGCTGCTGCTGGTGAACCAGTCAGACCTGCCGCTTGAGCCGCATCTTTGGCTTACCGCCTGGCTGGTCAGCAGCGCGGACTGCCCGGTGGAAGTATTCGACTGGCCTTTACCGGTCGGCGAGCTGGCGCTGGCCGCCGAGTACCTGGAGCCGCGCGGCATCCTGCTGTATTCAAGCAAAGCACTGAACGTGGCCCAATTGCCCAAATTGCTGGCCAACATTTCCTGCCCTGTCGTTCTGGGTGGACCAACGGTAAAGATCCATCACGCCGACTTGCTCGTATGTTCAAACGAGATCGATGGCCTGACTCTCGTCCACGATCCGCTCAGTGCTCAGATCGAGCTCGGCAAGCTCGGCATTATCTAAGGACTAAACATGCAACTGGTTTGGCTGCGCAGCGACCTGCGCGTTCATGACAATACGGCGCTGGGCGCTGCCATGGAGCAGGGTCCGACGGTGGCGGTTTACCTGATCAGCCCGGCGCAATGGCGAAGCCATGATGACGCGGACTGCAAGGTGGACTTCTGGCTCCGCAATCTCGTCGAACTGGAGAAAGCGCTGGCTCGCTTGAGCGTGCCGCTTTTGATTCGTGACGCTGATACCTGGGACAAGGCGCCTGAAGTGCTCGCCCAGCTCTGTGCGCAGTTCAAGGTGGAAGGCCTGCACACCAATCAGGAATACGGCATCAACGAAACCCGTCGTGATCAGGCCGTGCAACAGACGCTGGAAGACGCTGGCATTCATTTTCACAGTCATCTGGACCAGTTACTGTTCAAGCCAGGAAGCATCCTGACCAAGACCGGCAACTATTTTCAGGTTTTCAGCCAGTTCAAGAAGGTCTGCTATTCGCGCCTGCACGAAGCCATGCCTCGCACGGTGCGCACGCCTTCTGCACAGCAGACCCTGTCGGTCAAAAGTGACGCCATACCCGAGCAGGTCAAAGGCTTCAAGCCGCCGTCGAAGGCACTGAGTGAGTTATGGCCTGCAGGCGAGGAAGAAGCGCACCGTCGCCTGTCCGAATTCAGCGATGAGCAGATTCACTATTACAAGACCGAACGTGATTTGCCGGCCAAGCCTGGCACCAGTCAGCTTTCGGCGTATCTGGCGGCCGGTGTGGTTTCGCCGCGCCAATGTCTGCATGCCGCGTTGACCAGTAACCACGGCGAGTTCGAGACCGGCAACGAAGGAAGCGTGACCTGGATCAACGAGATTTTGTGGCGAGAGTTCTATAAGCACACCCTGGTCGGTTATCCGCGCGTCTCACGTCACCGCGCCTTCCGCCCGGAAACCGAGGCGCTGAAATGGCGCAACGCGCCCGACGAATTATTGGCCTGGCAGGAAGCTCGCACTGGGCTGCCGATTATTGATGCCGCCATGCGCCAGTTGCTGGAAACCGGGTGGATGCACAACCGACTAAGGATGGTCGTTGCCATGTTCCTCACCAAAAACCTGTTGATTGACTGGCGGGAAGGCGAACGCTTTTTCATGCGTCACCTGATCGACGGCGACCTGGCTGCCAACAACGGCGGCTGGCAGTGGAGCTCGTCGACGGGCACCGATTCGGTCCCGTACTTCCGTATTTTCAACCCGCTGTCGCAATCCGAGCGCTTCGATCCGGAAGGTGTGTTCCTCAAACGCTGGCTGCCGGAGCTGTCGGACCTGAACAAAAAACAGGTGCACAACCCGGCGTCTGCTGGAGGGCTGTTCGGGGTAGCCAATTATCCTGCGCCGATTGTCGACCTGAGCAAAAGCCGCGCCCGCGCTCTGGCCGCTTTCAAGGCGTTGCCGAGTCGCCAGGCGGCCACGGGAACTGGCGATGAGTGACTTCCTGCATCGGTTCGCTGAAGGCTTCGCCGCGCTGAACAAGGACAACCTTGATCAGGTCAGCGAGCTGTACAGCGACGATGTGTCGTTTACCGACCCGATGCACGAGATCCATGGCATCGAGGCCATGAAACGCTATTTCGCAGAGCTGTATGCCAACGTCGAGGGCCTGCGGTTCACGTTCCACGCGTTTGATGAAGCAAGGCCCGGCGAGGGCTATCTGGTCTGGACCATGAGCTACTCGCACCCGCGTCTTGCCGATGGAAAAACGATCCATGTCGATGGCTGCTCGCACCTCAAGTGGCACGACAAGGTTTATCGACACAGGGATTATTTCGACGCCGGTGCATTGCTCTACGAGCACTTGCCGGTCATGGGTCGGGTGATCAATTGGCTTAAAAAGAGGCTGGCATGAGCACACCCGTGGCACGACGTATCTGGTTGACCGGCGCCAGCAGTGGCATCGGGCTGGCACTTGCCCAGGAGTTGCTTGACGCAGGAAACCTGCTGGCGCTGACCGCAAGAACCCTTGAGCCGCTGCAGGACCTGAGCCAGCGCTATCCCGGTCAGGTGCTGCTGGCCACCGGCGACATCACTGACATTGCCCAGGTCAGCGCCATCGCGGACCGCATCGCTCAGGAATGGGGGGCGCTGGACACCGCAATCTTCAACGCTGGTACATGCGAGTACATTGATTCGCGCAGCTTCGAAGCGGCCATGGTCGAGCGGGTCGTGCGCACCAATCTGCTGGCCAGCAGCTACTGCATCCAGGAAGCCCTGCCGCTGTTGCGCAAAGGTCGACAGCCACACCTGGTAGGCGTGGCCAGCGCGGTCACGTTCCTCGCGTTGCCCCGGGCTGAAGCCTACGGCGCGTCGAAGGCGGGGCTACGCTATCTGTTTGAAGCACTGCGACTGGACCTGGCCAGCGAGAACATTGACGTCACCGTCGTCAGCCCAGGGTTTGTCGACACCCCCTTGACGCAGAAGAACGACTTCCCGATGCCAATGCGCTGGCCGGTCGGCAAAGCGGCTAAACATATTGCGCAAAAGCTCGCACGCAGCAGGCGGCCACTGGATATCGCGTTTCCTGCCGCGTTCATTTTCAGCATGCAACTGATTGCCCTGCTGCCAGCACGGCTCAGGTTTGCCATTGGCAAGCGCATGGCCCGATCCTCCACACCCGATGCGACATCGAATAAGGATATTCAATGAAAATCGCAATCATCGGCAGCGGCATCGCCGGGCTTACCAGCGCCTACCTGCTGAACCGTTCTCACGATGTGACAGTCTTCGAGTCTTCGGACTGGATTGGCGGGCACACCCACACGATTGACGTTCAGGTGGACGGACAGCATCACGCCATCGACACCGGCTTCATCGTGTTCAATGACTGGACGTACCCCAACTTCATTCGCCTGCTGGGCCAGTTGGGCGTGGCGTTCAAACCGACTGAGATGAGCTTCTCGGTGCATGATCCGCGCACCGGCGTTGAATACAACGGCAATAATCTCAACAGCCTTTTCGCCCAGCGAAGCAACCTGCTGTCACCCCGGTTCTGGGGCATGCTGCGCGACATTCTGCGCTTCAATCGTCAGGCCATCGACGATCTGGAACACCAGCGCATCGCGGCTGACACCACACTGGGCGATTACCTGAAAAACAGCGGTTACGGCCAACGCTTCATCGATAATTACATCGTGCCCATGGGTGCTGCGATCTGGTCCATGTCATTGGCTGACATGCTGGGCTTTCCGCTGCAGTTCTTCGTGCGGTTCTTCAAGAACCATGGCCTGCTGTCCGTCACTCACCGGCCACAATGGTGCGTGATCGAAGGCGGCTCCCGGGGCTACATCGAGCCGCTGACCGCTTCATTTCGCGAACGGATCCGCTTGTCGTGCCCGGTCAACCGGGTCGAGCGCGACAGCGACGGCGTGACCGTGCACAGCGCGATGGGCAGCGAGCGCTTCGACAAGGTGGTGTTTGCCTGTCACAGCGACCAGGCGCTCAAGCTGCTGGCCGAGCCGTCCAGCGTCGAACAGTCGATTCTGGGCGCCCTGCCCTACGCCGAAAATGACGTGGTGCTGCACACCGATATACGGTTGCTGCCAAAACGCTCACTGGCGTGGGCCAGCTGGAACTATCGGTTGGGCGGCGGCGCGCAGCAATTGGCCGCGGTGACTTACGACATGAACATTCTCCAGGGCATCGAGAGCGACACGACGTTCTGCGTCAGTCTCAATCAGACCGCGGCAATCGACCCGGAAAAAATCATCGGCCGTTATCGGTATGCGCATCCGCAATACAGCCTTGGTGCGGTAGCCGCCCAAGCGCGCTGGCAGGAACTGAACGGCGTTCAACATACCTGGTACTGCGGCGCTTACTGGGCCAACGGGTTTCATGAAGACGGCGTGGTCAGCGGCTTGCGTGTGGCTGAAGCATTTGGGGAAGCCCTGTGAACAGCGCGCTCTACAGTGGCTGGATCACCCATCGGCGATTCGCTCCGCGTGCGCACGCATTCACCTATCGGATAGGCCTGCTTTACCTGGACCTGGACGAACAGACCGAGGTCTTCGGGCTTTCGCCTCTGGCTGGCAGCAAGCGCTTCGCGCCTTTTTCGTTTCGTGAACGCGACTACCTTCCAGAACTGACCGGGCGCGGCGTGCCGCTGATAGAAGCGGTACGCGAACGGGTCGGGACGGCGCTCGGCCATATGCCGCTTGGCCGCGTCTGCCTGCTGACTCAGGCGCGCAGCTGGGGCCTGTCGTTCAACCCGGTCAGTTTTTTCTACTGCCATGAGGTGGACGGAACGCTGGCCGCCATTCTGTGCGAAGTCACCAACACTCCGTGGGGCGAGCGCTACAGCTACGTGTTACCGGCCAACGGCGAAGGGCATCAGCACTTCGCCGTCGCCAAGGCGTTTCACGTGTCGCCTTTTCTGCCACGCGACCTCGAATACCGCATGAGCTTCAGCCAGCCTGCCGAACGCATCGGTGTGCACATGGCCGACTGGCAGGGCGAGCTGAAAATGTTCGACGCAACCCTCAATCTCAGCCGTCAGCAGTTGAGCCGTCAGACACTGCACCGTTATCTGATTACCTACCCGTGGATGACCGCCAAGACCTGCCTGGCCATTTATTGGCAGGCCATGCGTCTGCTCGTCAAACGCATCCCTGTTTTTTCCCATCAGGCCGCCGACGGCGTTTACCGTGCTGCCGCCGCGCAACCCAAGGATCCACGCCATGAAAAGCAGTAGCAGTAGTTTTTCTGCCAATCTGGGTACCAATGGCCTGACCGCCAATATTCTGCGCCGAGGCGTGCTGCGTCAGCTCGCAGGTCTGCGCAACGGCCAACTGGTAGTTGTCGAACGGGGCGAACGCCATGTGTTCGGCAAGGCTGGCGCATTGATTCAGGGCGAGGTCCACATACTGGATTCGGCTGCCTGGGGCATGATCGCCAGTACCGGCTCCATCGGCGCGGGCGAAGCCTTTATCCATGGGTACTGGAGCACCCCGGACCTGACGGCGGTGGTCAGAGTGTTCGTCAGCAACCTGGACGTGCTGGATGCAATGGAAGGCGGCGTCGCCCGGCTCACGCGGCCCTTGATCCATGGCTTGCACTGGCTCAACCGCAACACCCGCAAGGGTTCGCAGAAAAACATCGCGGCCCATTACGACCTCGGCAATACGCTGTTCGAGCAGTTTCTCGACCCGACCATGATGTACTCGGCTGCGCAGTTTCTAAGCGAGGACGATACCCTCGAACAGGCGCAGTTGAACAAGCTGGAGAGGATCTGCCAGAAGCTGTCTTTGAAACCGACCGATCATCTGCTGGAAATCGGCACCGGCTGGGGCAGCATGGCCATTTATGCGGCTCAGCACTACGGCTGCCGCGTGACTACCACGACCTTGTCCAGGGAGCAGCACGCCTATACCGAGGCGCGCATCGCCGAGCTGGGTTTGCATGGTCGCGTCACGCTGCTGCTGACAGACTACCGTGACCTCGTCGGCGAGTTCGACAAGCTTGTGTCGATCGAAATGATCGAAGCGGTCGGCCACCGGTTCCTGCCGACCTACTTCAAACAATGCGCGAAGCTTCTGAAGAGTGACGGTCTGATGCTGCTGCAGGCAATCACCATTCGTGAACAGCGTTACGTGCAGGCCAAGCGCAACGTGGACTTCATCCAGCGCTATATCTTCCCTGGTGGCGCCCTGCCCTCCGTGGCCAAGATGCTCGATATCGTAGGCAGCGACACCGACATGAACCTGCTGCACATGGAAGACTTCGGCCTGCATTACGCGCGCACGCTGCGCATCTGGCATGACAACTTCAAACATGCGCATGCCAAGTTGAAAGACCTGGGGTATGACGAGTACTTCCTGCGGTTATGGGAGTTTTACCTGTGCTACTGCGAAGGCGGGTTTCTGGAGCGCACCATCGGGACCGCACAGCTGTTGCTGGCCAAGCCCGAAGCCTTGCGCCAGCCACTGCTTGGGCGTTTCGATGCTTAAAACACTCGCCAACGCGCTGTTGTTTCAGGCTGGCTGGTTTGCCTGCGTGCTGGGCAGCAACAGCTATTGGCAGTTGATTGCAGTGGTCTTGCTGCTGATCCATTTTCTGTGGATCAGCTCATGGGCCGCCGAGGGCCGCCTTGTGTTGCTGGTGACGCTGGCCGGTATCGTGCTCGACAGCCTGCTGATGCGACTCGGCGTGTTCGACTTCGGGACCAGCGGCTACCTCATCCCACTATGGCTGGTGCTGCTCTGGGCTTTGCTGGGCACGACTCTCAATCATTGTCTGGCGTGGACCGCAAAGCCGTTATGGCGAGCGGCCTTGCTGGGCGCTATTAGTGGCCCGATGTCGTACTATGCCGGCTCGCAGCTGGCGCAGGTTTCTCTGCCCCTCGGATTGTGGCCAAGCATGACGATATTGAGCCTGGTCTGGGCGATCACGTTTCCGCTGCTCCAATGGCTGGCCACTCGTCGCGCCCTGCCAGCCGCAAATACCTCTGGAGAACCTTTCTGAAGCCTGTCCTTATTCCCGTCACCGCCCTTGCCGAAGATACCCAAGTAACCTGTTCGACCTGTGCGGCCTGCTGCTGTCAGCTGGAGGTGATGCTTATCACCGACACGGGCGTGCCTGAACGGTACATCGATACCGATGAATGGGGCGGGGAAGTGATGCTGCGTCTGGACGACGGCTGGTGCGCGGCACTGGATCGCAACACGATGATGTGCACAATCTACGAAAAGCGTCCGTTGATCTGCAGGGAGTTTGAAGCCGGGGCGGAAGACTGCCTGAACGAACGCAAAGGCATTGCGACGGCTTATCTGTAAGGCCGGCAGGTCATACGTTTAAGATCGGTGGCTTGTTCAACTCAATCACTGTAGCAGCGGCGTACGGCCTGCAATCAACACGCGCCTTGGCAGGCGCGCGATCAGATCAACGTTCGAACAATCAGAACGGCATCTTGTAATGCAATGCGTAGCTTTCTACACCATCGTTCGGCTGCTTGATGCCGGCGTTGGAATAGTGAGTAGCGCGTATGCCGACTTCGTGGCCACCAGCAAAGCGCAGACCAAAACCGATGCGGTCTTCGAAGTTGAATGCCGAACCGAACTTACGATCTTCAACCTGAGTGTTGGAGAACACCGACACACCGATACCGGCCTCAACGTAAGGTTTTACGCTGCCGTTGCCGAACTCATACACCAGAACAGGCGAGAACGAGAGGCTGTGGTTGTCTTTGTAGTCCTTGCCTTCCCAGTAGGTGTAAGCACCATCCCAGTAACCCGTCAGGCGACCAATGTCGCTCTGCAACCAGCTTTTGTCCCAATCGAATTGCACGCCCAGACGGTAGGTCATTGCCGAATCGGTGGACTGCCCAACCGAAAACTCAACGCCATCAGCCTGGGCCAGCGAAGCCTGTCCCGCCAAAATGGCCGAGAAAACGGCCAGACAAAAGATTCTCTTCATGAGAAACGTCCCAAATTGTACGAAGTTGTAAGAAAGTGTTGAAAACTCACCAGACGCGATTATAGAAATCGGAAATGGGACGATAGTTCAGCCTCAAAATCGATTTTTTCACGTTTTTTTTACAATTCGAAGCTTCTCACATTGCCAGAACTTTGCCATAGGCTTGGTAGGATTTTTCTGAATTTTTCTGGATCGGCACTGGACCAGTACAACGTTTCTCGCGCAGGACCGCTGGCCAGCAGATTCGACTGCAACAAAAGACGCTGCAATTGACGCGACACCGCAGCCCCGGTGTCGATGAGGGTGATCGAGTCCGGGAGCATCTCGCGTAACAACGGTTTGAGAAACGGATAGTGGGTGCAACCCAAAATGATCGTGTCGCAGCGCTCGGCCAGTAACGGCTCGACATAATGGCCTAATAATTGGCGGATTTGCTGGCTATCGAGGTCGCCTGTTTCGATCAACTCGACCAAGCCAGGGCATGGCTGAGTCACAACGCGCACGTCACTGGCAAAACGGTCGAGTAATGCGGCGAACCGGGCGCTCTGCAGCGTGCCCGTTGTTGCCAGCACGCCAACCACTCCGCTGCGTGTCGCTTCGGCAGCAGGCTTGACCGCTGGCTCCATGCCCACGACCGGCCAATCAGGATAACGCTGGCGGATGTGCGCAACGCCGGACGCGGTCGCGGTATTGCACGCCACCACCAGAGCTTTCGCCCCCTGCTCATGAAAAAAACCGGCAATGGTCAGGCAACGCTCGATAATGAATTCGGGGCTTTTTTCACCGTACGGGACATGACCGGCATCCGCCAGGTACAGCAAGGACTCGTCGGGCAGGCGCTGGCGTATTTCGGTCAGCACCGACAGGCCGCCTACTCCAGAATCGAATACTCCGATCGGTGCGTCGCTGGCGTAGCTCATATGAATGTCAGACATGCTCGCCCTGCCTGCGCGATAGACCACACACCCCACAAGCCGGGTCGCGCTTGACCTTCAGCTCGCGAAACCGGGTACCCAACGCATCGATCAACAGCAGGCGACCGACCATGGGTTCGCCGAAACCGGCCAGCAGCTTCAACGCCTCGAGCGCCTGAAGGCTGCCCACCAGCCCGACCAGCGGGCCGATGACACCGGCTTCGCTGCAAGTCAGCTCGGCCTCGCTGCCGTGGCCGTACAGACAGTGATAGCACGGGCTCTCGGCAAGGCGTGGGTCAAAGACCGACAACTGACCTTCCAGCCGGATGGCCGCGCCGCTGACCAACGGTTTGCCTGCGGCCACACAGGCAGCGTTGACGGCTTCACGTGTGCTGAAGTTATCGGAGCAGTCGAGCACCAGATCAACGGCACCCACGGCAGCGCTCAACGAGTCACCATCCAGCGCCTCGCGGTGCGCAACCAGCTTCACTTCAGGATTGATGGCGGCAAGGCGCGAAATGGCCGAATCGACCTTGGTCAGACCGATGCTCTGGCTGTCATGAATGATCTGGCGTTGCAGGTTGGTCAGGTCGACACTGTCGAAGTCCGCCAGATGCAACTCGCCAACTCCTGCCGCCGCCAGGTACAACGCCACGGGTGAACCCAGGCCGCCGAGACCGACAATCAGTGCTCGGCTCTGCCTGAGACGTAGCTGCCCTTCGATATCAACGTGTTGCAGCAGGATCTGGCGGCTGTAACGCAGCAGCTCCTGGTCACTCAGCACGGCATACATCCGAATGTGATGCGCTCGTGCTCACCGAGGTCGCGGCGGGTCTGGATACGTTCGAAACCCTGCCGTGTGAGCAATTCGCGAACTGCCGCGCCTTGATCGTAGCCATGTTCAAGCAACAGCCAGCCACCAGCGTTGAGGTGCGCGGGAGCTTGAGTAATGATGGTGCGTAAATCGTCCAGGCCATCTGAACCTGCCACCAGCGCGCTGCTCGGCTCGAAACGCACGTCGCCAGCCGCAAGGTGCGGATCGGCATCGGCGATGTAGGGCGGGTTACTGATGATCAAATCGAAGTGACGACCTTCGACGGCGCTGAACCAATGGCTGCTCAGGACTGTTGCGTTGTCCAGATGCAGCCGTTGACGGTTGCGCTCGGCAAGCGCAACGGCTTCGAGCACGCGATCGACGGCAGTGACCTTCCACTGCTGACGGTCATTGGCCAGTGCCAGGCCTATTGCGCCCGTGCCGGTGCCCAGGTCCAGCACTTCGGCCTTGGCAAACGTCGGGATCAGTTCCAGCGCGGCCTCGACCAGCATCTCGGTCTCGGGCCGTGGAATCAGCGTGTGGGGCGCGACTTCGAGGTCCAGTTTCCAGAAACCTTGCTGACCCAGAATGTAGGCAATAGGCTCGCCGGTACGCCGACGTTGCAGGTAGCCCGCGAACGCCAACGCCGCTTCGGTGCTGACGATGCGCTCGGGCCACGTGTGCAGGAAACTGCGTGGCTTGCCCAATGCTGCCGCCAGCAGCAGCTCGGCGTCGAGTCGTGCGGTGGGTGAATCAGGAAGCTCAGCGCTTCTTAACAAGCTGGCGATGATAGTCATTTACTCACCCAGTGCCGCAAGTTGATCAGCCTGATATTCAGCGAGTAGCGGCTCTATCACTGCATCGACTCCACCTGCCAGAACTTCATCCAAGGAATACAACGTAAGGTTCACGCGGTGATCGGTGACCCTACCCTGTGGGAAATTGTACGTGCGGATACGCTCCGAACGATCACCCGACCCGACGAGCAGCTTGCGCTCGCTGGCAATGGCGTTGGCCGCTGCACTGGTCTGTTGATCATTCAGTTTGGCAGACAGCCAGGACATTGCCCGGGCCCTGTTCTTGTGCTGCGAACGCTCTTCCTGACATTCGACAACAATACCCGACGGCAAGTGGGTGATGCGGATCGCCGAGTCAGTCTTGTTGACGTGCTGACCACCAGCACCCGAGGAGCGGTAGGTGTCAACGCGCAGGTCGGCAGGGTTGATCTCGATCGCCTGTTGCTCGTCCGGCTCGGGCAGCACCGCGACGGTACAGGCCGAGGTGTGAATCCGGCCCTGCGACTCGGTTTCCGGTACGCGTTGCACACGGTGGGCACCAGACTCGAATTTCAGTTTGCCGTAGACACTATCGCCCTCGACGCGGGCAATGACTTCCTTGTAGCCGCCATGCTCGCCTTCGTTTTCCGAAAGAATCTCCACACGCCAACCGCGCCGCTCGGCGTAACGCGAGTACATGCGGAACAGGTCGCCGGAGAAAATCGCCGCTTCGTCACCGCCGGTGCCCGCGCGGATCTCGAGAAACACGTTGCGTCCGTCGTTCGGGTCTTTCGGCAGCAGCATGCGTTGCAACTGAGCTTCCAGTTCGACCAGTTGCTGCTTGGTCTCGCGCACTTCCTCGACAGCCATTTCCCGCATGTCCGGGTCACTGTCCTTGAGCAGGGCCTGAGCGCCGTCCAGATCAGCCGACACCTTGAGGCGTTGCTTGTAAAGCGCGATAACGGGCTCTACTTCGGCATATTCACGGGAATAGGCGCGAAATCGGGTCTGGTCGCTGATGACTTCGGCGTCGCCCAGCAATACCGTCAGTTCCTCGAAGCGGTCGCTGAGCACATCCAGCTTATTGAGCAGTGAAGCTTTCATTGCGGGGGTTTATCCGTCGAGCCCTCACCGAGGGCAAAAAGTTCCTGAGCCATGGCCAGCGCATCGACGCGGCCCTCGGCAGACAGCTTCTTGAGCTGAACGCTGGGAGCGTGCAGCAATTTGTTGGTCAGGCCGCGCGCCAGTTGGACCAGTACCTCTTCGGCATTACTGCCGTTGGCCAGCATGCGTTGCGCCTTGCTCAATTCTTCGTCGCGCAGCCGTTCGCTTTGCTGGCGATAGGCGCGTAATACATTGACTGCGTCCAGCTCACGCAGGCGAGACATGAAGTCTTCAGCCCCGGTGCTGACCAGTTGTTCAGCCGCCAGCGCAGCGCCCTGACGACTTTTGAGATTCTCTGCGACGACTTCATGCAGGTCGTCGACGCTGTACAAATAGACATCGTCCAGCTCGCCGACTTCAGGTTCGATGTCACGCGGCACGGCGATATCGACCATGAAGATCGGTTTGTGTTTGCGCAGCTTAAGCGCGCTTTCCACCGCGCCTTTGCCCAGAATCGGCAACTGGCTGGCGGTGGAGCTGATCACGATGTCACTGTTGACCAGTTCTGCCGGAATATCCGAAAGCAGCACAGCATGAGCACCAAACTCGGCGGCCAGAATACTGGCGCGTTCCAGCGTACGGTTGGCAACCACAATACGCTTCACACCCAGATCGTGCAGGTGCCGGGCGACCAGAGTGATGGTTTCGCCTGCACCGATCAGCAGTGCCTGACTGCGCTGCAGATCACTGAAAATCTGTTTCGCCAGACTGACAGCCGCAAACGCCACCGAGACCGGGTTTTCACCGATCGCTGTGTCGGTGCGCACCTGTTTGGCAGCGCTGAACGTTGCCTGAAACAGCCGTCCCAGCAACGGACCGACCGTACCGGCTTCGCGGGCAACGGCGTAGGCCGACTTCATCTGCCCAAGAATCTGCGGCTCACCCAGTACCAGCGAATCGAGGCCCGACGCAACGCGCATCATGTGACGAACTGCCGCATCGTCCTCATGGATATAAGCGCTGGCGCGCAGTTCATCAAGGCTCAAATGATGATAATCGGCCAGCCAGGCCAGAATATTATCAGCCACGAGCTGGTCATGTTCGATGTAAAGCTCACTGCGATTGCACGTCGAAAGGATCGCGGCTTCACGACTGTGAGTCAGGTGACAGAGTTGCTGCAAGGCCTCAACCAACTGCTCCGGCGTAAATGCTACGCGCTCGCGAACGTCGACCGAGGCGGTCTTATGGTTGATGCCAAGTGCAAGGAATGCCATTCAGGGTCGCAGGTGGTGACGTGAAGCCGACAATTGTCCTACTTCAATAAGCTCAGAACAACCACCGCATATTATTGTCCCACTAGAATCGCACGTTGCCGCCCGCCTTTTCAGGCGCGCGGCATCGCCGAAATCAGCATTGCAGTAGTTTTTCCGACGGCTGTGGGTTTTGCCGACAGCCTTGTGTCATGATGCTCCAAACCGCAGGTAGCCGCCCTTCCTATATATGACTAGATCCTCCGCGTTGTTCCTTGCCCTTGCCCTTCTAGGTGGCTGCCAGTCCATGGCGCCGGTGTCCTCGCCGTCCGAGACTGTGCAAAAAGCCCCCCCTCCTGCGCCTGAAGCCAAGCCGCAGGTGTATGGTTCGTTCACCCAGGACACCCTGGTCAGCCTGCTGAGTGCGGAACTTGCCGGACAACGCAACCGGTTCGACATCGCGCTGGACAACTACGTGACGCAGGCGATCAAGACTCAGGATCCCGGGGTCTCTGAACGCGCCTACCGTATTGCCGAATACCTGGGGGCCGATCAGCCAGCTTTGGATACGGCATTGATCTGGGCGAAAAACGACCGGACCAACCTCGAAGCGCAACGCGCCGCCGCGATCCAGTTGGCACGCTCGGGCCGTTACGACGAATCCATGGTTTACATGGAGAAGGTGCTTCAGGGACAGGGCGACACGCATTTCGACTTCCTGGCGCTTTCTGCGGCAGAAACCGACTCCGACACCCGCAACGGCCTGCTTAAAAGCTTCGACCGACTGCTCGGTAAATACCCCAATAACAGTCAGTTGATTTTTGGCAAGGCGCTGCTGCTTCAACAGAACGGCGATTCTCGACAATCGCTCAAGCTGCTTGAGGACAACTCGCCAAAAGAAGGCGAGATCGCGCCGATCCTGTTGCGTGCCCGCCTGCTGCAGAGCATGGATCGGGGCAAGGAAGCACTGCCTATCCTGGAAAAAAGCATCAAGAAGTACCCGGACGACAAACGTCTGCGCCTCACTTATGCGCGCATGCTGGTCGAACAGAACCGCATGGAAGACGCCAAAGTGCAGTTTTCCAGCCTGGTGAAGCAGTATCCCGATGATGATGAGCTGCGCTTCTCATTGGCGCTGGTCTGCCTTGAAGCAAAAGCGTGGGACGAAGCGACGGGTTATCTGGAAGAGCTGATCGAGCGTGGCGCCCATGTCGACTCTGCGCACTTGAACCTTGGCCGTATCCACGAAGAACGTGACGACCCGCAGGGCGCGCTCAATGAATACGCCCAAGTGGGCCCGGGCACCGATTATTTGACCGCGCAACTGCGCCAGAGCGACATCCTGATCAGTAATGGCAACGGGGCAGAAGCCTCGAAGCGGCTGGCTGAAGCACGCGACGAACAACCGGATTACGCCATTCAGTTGTACCTGATCGAAGCAGAAACGCTGACCAGCAATGATCAGGCTGACCGTGGCTGGCAGGTGCTGAGCCAGGCGCTGAAAAAATATCCGGATGACATCAACCTGCTCTATACCCGCGCCATGCTTGCTGAAAAGCGCAACGACCTGGCGCAGATGGAAAAGGATTTACGCAACATCATCAAGCGCGAGCCGGAAAACGCCATGGCTCTGAACGCCTTGGGCTACACCCTTTCCGATCGCACAACACGCTACGCCGAAGCCAAGGAGTTGATCGAGAAGGCTCACGCCATCAATCCCGACGACCCGGCGGTGCTCGACAGCCTCGGCTGGGTGAATTATCGCCTGGGCAATCTGGACGAGGCCGAGCGTTACTTGCGCAAGGCGCTCGAGCGCTTCCCTGATCATGAAGTGGCCGCTCACCTGGGCGAAGTGCTCTGGGCCAAAGGCGAGCAGCGTGAAGCACGAAAAGTCTGGGGCAAAGCCCTGGAGCAACAACCCGACAGCCCTATTCTGCGCAGCACTCTGCAGCGTTTGACCGGATCAGAGACCCTTTGACGTTATGTTTTTGCGCCACGTAATCGTATTCAGCCTCATCGCCCTGCTCACCGGCTGCGCCGGTCTTACTTCCCGCGAAGCCGTTCAGGGCAAGGGCGACCCCGCGCAATGGCGCGAACACAAACAACAGCTGAGCAGCCTCGATGGCTGGCAGATCAACGGTAAGGTCGGCATTCGAGCGCCAAAGGACTCGGGTAGCGGAACGCTGTTCTGGCTTCAGCGACAGGACTACTACGACATCCGCCTGTCAGGCCCCCTCGGCCGAGGCGCTGCCCGACTGACCGGCAGACCGGGCGCGGTCGCACTTGAAGTGGCCAACCAGGGCCGTTACGAAGCCACTACTCCTGAAACACTGCTTCAGGATCAGCTTGGCTGGAAATTGCCCGTGTCGCACCTGGTGTGGTGGGTCCGCGGCTTGCCCGCTCCCGACAGCAAGAGCCAGGTCACACTGGACGGCGACAGCAGACTGGCCAGCATGGAGCAGGATGGCTGGCAGGTGGAATACCTGAGCTACGTCGAACAGAACGGTTACTGGCTGCCCGAGCGGGTCAAACTGCACGGCCAGGACCTCGATGTCACGCTGGTCATCAAGGACTGGCAACCTCGCAAGCTGGGACAGTAACCATGAGCACGCCTCAACTGGTACTGCCCGCGCCGGCAAAATTGAACCTGATGCTGCACATTCTCGGCCGTCGCCCTGACGGCTATCACGAGCTGCAGACCATCTTTCAGTTTCTCGATCACGGCGATGAACTGGGATTTGCGATCCGCGAGGATGGCGAAATCCGCCTGCAGACCGACGTCCCCGGCGTCCCCCATGACAGCAACCTGATCGTCAAGGCCGCCAGAGCCTTGCAAAAACAGTCGGGTTGTACGCTGGGCATGGATATCTGGCTGGAAAAACGTCTGCCCATGGGCGGAGGCATCGGCGGCGGAAGCTCGGACGCAGCCACGACTCTGCTGGGCCTCAATCATTTGTGGAACCTGGGCTGGGACGAAGATCGCCTGGTCACTCTGGGCCTCACACTCGGTGCCGATGTCCCGGTTTTCGTACGGGGACGCGCAGCGTTTGCTGAGGGTGTTGGAGAAATTCTGACCCCTGTAAATCCCGAGGAACCCTGGTATTTAGTGCTCGTGCCGCAAGTCGCTGTAAGTACAGCAGAAATTTTTTCAGATCCGTTGTTGACACGCGACTCTCCTCCCATTAAAGTGCGCCCCGTTCCCAAGGGAAACAGTCGAAATGACTGTAAGGCGGTTGTAGAGAGGCGTTACCCAGAAGTACGTAACGCTTTGAATTTGTTAGGTAATTTTACCGAAGCAAAATTAACCGGAACTGGAAGTTGTGTGTTTGGGGCCTTCCCAAACAAAGCTGAAGCTGATAAAGTCTCGGCCCTTCTTGCAGAGACCCTTACGGGGTTCGTAGCGAAAGGAAGCAACGTTTCGATGTTGCATCGCAAGCTACAGATTCTGTAACAGGAATGGAGTGCAAGGCACTCGATTGATTCAATACAGGGGCGTCGCCAAGCGGTAAGGCAGCAGGTTTTGATCCTGCCATGCGTTGGTTCGAATCCAGCCGCCCCTGCCATTTTCTATACTCATCCAGGTTACCCTCAGCCTCTAGGTACTGCGCGTGTCCAAGATGATGGTCTTTACGGGGAATGCTAACCCCGATCTCGCTCGGCGTGTAGTACGTCAGCTGCATATCCCACTGGGTGATGTTTCTGTTGGAAAATTTTCCGACGGTGAAATCAGCACTGAGATTAATGAAAACGTCCGCGGTAAAGACGTCTTTATCATTCAGCCGACCTGCGCACCGACAAACGACAACCTGATGGAACTCGTCGTGATGGCTGATGCCTTCCGTCGCTCCTCAGCGTCCCGAATCACTGCTGTGATTCCTTACTTTGGTTATGCCCGTCAGGATCGCCGTCCGCGTTCCGCGCGTGTTGCTATCAGCGCGAAAGTCGTTGCCGATATGCTGACCGTGGTGGGTATCGATCGTGTTCTCACGGTTGATCTTCATGCTGACCAAATACAAGGTTTCTTCGATATTCCGGTAGATAACATCTACGGCTCCCCTGTCCTGGTGGATGACATCGAAGACCAGCGCTTTGAAAACCTGATGATCGTTTCCCCGGATATCGGCGGCGTCGTGCGTGCACGTGCTGTTGCCAAGTCCCTGGGTGTCGATCTCGGTATCATCGACAAACGCCGTGAGAAAGCCAATCACTCTGAAGTGATGCATATCATCGGTGATGTCGAAGGGCGTACGTGTATTCTGGTCGATGACATGGTCGATACCGCTGGCACGCTGTGCCACGCGGCAAAGGCCCTGAAAGAGCATGGCGCTGCCAAGGTTTTTGCCTACTGCACACACCCTGTGCTGTCGGGTCGGGCGATCGAAAACATTGAAAATTCCGTGCTGGACGAACTGGTGGTGACCAACACCATCCCGTTGTCCGCTGCAGCACAAGCCTGTAGCCGTATCCGTCAACTGGATATCGCTCCGGTAGTCGCCGAGGCGGTCCGCCGCATCAGCAACGAAGAATCGATCAGCGCGATGTTCCGCTAAGGGTCTGACCCAAAGCCTGCATCTCGTCGACGAAAAGCGCCCCGCCCTGACATTCGGTCAGGGCGGGGCTTTTTTGCCCATATCGCTCTGGCGCTGGTCGCAAACGCCATTGTGAATGTGGTTATTTTGGAGAAACAACATGAATGATTTTACTCTGAATGCCGAACAGCGTTCCGACCTGGGGAAAGGTGCGAGCCGCCGCCTGCGTCGTCTCGCGAGCCTGGTTCCAGCTGTTGTATACGGTGGCGACAAAGCCCCTGAATCCATCAGCATGCTGGCCAAGGAAGTTGCCAAGCTGCTCGAAAACGAAGCTGCTTTCAGCCACGTTATCGAACTGAACGTTGCTGGCAAGAAGCAGAACGTTCTGATCAAGGCACTGCAGCGTCACCCGGCCAAAGGCCACGTGATGCACGCTGACTTCGTACGTGTTATCGCTGGTCAGAAATTGACCGCAATCGTACCGATCCACTTCATCAACGAAGAAGCTCCGGTCAAGAAAGGCGGCGAGATCTCGCACACTACCACTGAACTGGAAGTGACCTGCCTGCCTAAAGACCTGCCTGAGTTCATCGAAGTTGATCTGGGCGCGCTGGAAGTTGGTTCGAACGTTCACTTGTCCGACCTCAAAGCCCCTAAAGGCGTTGAGTTCGTAGCACTGGCACACGGTACTGACCTGGCAATCGCCAACGTCCACGCACCGCGCGTTGTTGCTGAAGACACCGAAGAAGACGCTGCCGAGTAATTCACTCGGTAACGTCGGAGTTGCTCAGGACATATCGCGAGCGATAGCAGGCAAGACGGGCGAGATCGCGGAGTTTACATCATGGTAAATGAGCAGTTTTCGTTCACATTGCCGCTGTCGTCAGCGGTTTGATCCTCAACTCCAAGGAAGAGCCCCTGTCGTGACCGCCATACAACTGATCGTGGGCCTGGGAAATCCAGGCGCTGAATACGAACAGACCCGGCATAACGCAGGGGCTTTTTTCGTAGAGCGTATTGCTGCGGCGCAACGAGTCAATCTCGTTCCCGAGCGCAAATTCTTTGGCCTGACCGGGCGCTTCTCGCATCAGGGTCAGGATGTTCGTCTGCTGATCCCCACCACCTACATGAACCGCAGCGGCCAGGCCGTGGCGGCACTTGCCGGCTTCTACCGCATCCCGGTCGAAGCCATTCTGGTGGCGCATGATGAACTTGACCTGCCTCCCGGCGTTGCCAAACTGAAAGTGGGCGGCGGCCATGGCGGTCACAACGGCCTGCGCGACATCATCGCGCAGCTCGGCAATCAGAACACTTTTCATCGCTTGCGGCTTGGCATTGGCCACCCGGGCGATGCCAGCAAGGTATCCGGTTTCGTCCTGGGTCGAGCGCCGCGCGCCGAACAGGAAAAACTGGACGCCAGTATCGACTTTGCCCTCGGCGTGCTGCCGGATATCTTCGCCGGTGAATGGAACCGGGCGATGAAAAACCTGCACAGCCAGAAGGCCTGACATCACTCGAGGGGAAACACCATGGGATTCAATTGCGGCATCGTCGGCCTGCCTAACGTCGGCAAGTCCACCCTGTTCAACGCCCTGACCAAATCAGGCATTGCGGCCGAGAACTTCCCCTTCTGCACCATCGAGCCGAACAGCGGCATCGTGCCGATGCCAGACCCACGCCTCGCCGCGCTGGCTGCCATTGTCAACCCAAAGCGCATCCTGCCAACCACCATGGAGTTCGTCGACATCGCCGGCCTCGTGGCAGGCGCGTCGAAAGGCGAAGGCCTGGGCAACAAGTTTCTCGCCAACATCCGTGAAACCGACGCCATCGCCCACGTGGTGCGCTGCTTTGAAGACGAGAACGTGATTCACGTTTCCAACAGCGTCGACCCCAAGCGCGACATCGAAATCATCGACCTGGAACTGATCTTCGCTGACCTCGACAGCTGCGAAAAGCAACTGCAGAAAGTCACTCGCAATGCCAAGGGCGGCGACAAGGATGCGGTGGTTCAGAAGGGCCTGCTGGAACAGCTGATCAGCCACTTCACCGAAGGCAAGCCAGCGCGCAGCCTGATGAAGAGCATGAGCAATGACGAGAAAGCCGTCATTCGTGGCTTCCACCTGCTGACCACCAAGCCGGTCATGTACATCGCCAACGTCGCCGAAGACGGCTTCGAGAACAACCCGCTGCTGGACGTGGTTCGTGCCATCGCCGAGGAAGAAGGCGCAATGCTGGTGCCGGTCTGCAACAAGATCGAAGCAGAAATTGCCGAGCTGGACGACGGTGAAGAGAAGGACATGTTCCTTGAAGCCCTGGGCCTTGAAGAGCCAGGTCTGAACCGTGTGATCCGTGCTGGCTACGAAATGCTGCACTTGCAGACCTACTTCACCGCTGGCGTCGAAGAAGTCCGCGCCTGGACCGTCCGCGTCGGTGCCACCGCACCGCAAGCCGCTGGCGTTATCCACACAGACTTCGAAAAAGGCTTCATTCGCGCCGAAGTCGTGGCCTACGACGACTTCATCCAGTACAAGGGCGAAGCCGGTGCCAAGGAAGCTGGCAAATGGCGCCTGGAAGGCAAGGAATACATCGTCAAGGACGGCGACGTAATGCACTTCCGTTTCAACGTCTGAATGTTCCTACTGAACCCTAGTGAACCGTACTGCACCTTAAATTGGCCTGTAACCCGCTATTTACAAGGGACGGCCAAATTTTCAGAGCTCAGTGCGGTTCACCAAGGGTGATAGTGTTCTAGAGAAAAGCGGGGTAGTATCAGGGGTATCACGATTTCAGGATGGGGGTATTTACCTCATCCATCACGGATACCCAAATGCCTAAAGACCTAATCACAGACGCTAAAGTCCGCACGGCAAAGCCCGCTGCCACCCCTTACAAGCTTGGGGATGGCGGCGGGCTTTTTCTTTTGGTGCAGCCTAGTGGTAGTAAGCTTTGGCGATGGAAATTTAGACTTGATGGCAAGGAAAATGTTTTTGCTATCGGTTCTTACCCAGAGATTGGGCTTGCCGAAGCCCGCTCAGAACGTGACGCAGCACGTAAACTGACAAAGCTAGGAATCAACCCAGCACAACACAGAAAAGACGGCAAGAAGCGCAATATTGACGCCGCTGCAGAGCGTAAAAGAGCCATGGAAAGCTCGTTTGCAAAGGTTTCGGCTGCGTACCTTGAGCATGTCAGGTCGAGCTACACACCGGGCTCCTTCCGTGGCAAAGAGTCTCGGATCCGGCGTCATCTCAGCCCCAAGCTCGATGCGTTCCCGATTGCAGAAATCACTGCAAAAGAAATTCGTCCTGTACTGGAAGCTTGTAAAAGCTCCGGTGCATGGGCGGCTATTCATGTCAAAGGCGACCTATCCGCAATTTATAAATACGCGGTAGTGCGTGGGTTGGCTGATTTCAATCCAGTACCCAGTTTGGAAGGCTTCCTCAGGATACCAACCTGCCAAAGCAAGGCCGTATTGACCACCAACCAGATCAAGCAGTTTTATCAAGCGCTGCGATCCTATAGAGGTTACCCAGAGACTGCGTTGTGCCTTCGTCTTATCGCGCTTACGGCGTGTCGTCCTGGCGAGGCAGCTGACGCCGAGTGGGACGAGTTCGACTTCACCGCGAACCTATGGAGACGTCCGGCAGAGAAAATGTGCGGATTCCACGCCATCTGGACACTCAGCCCACCAACATCCGGACACCCGTTCCACGCTCATCCGGACAGGCAGTCGGAGCGCAGCTACGCAGGTTCG
>NZ_JAGTPK010000050.1 GCF_021147775.1 Pseudomonas californiensis | reverse complement strand
GGCACCCGCTACGACAAGCTGGCCAAGAGCTACGCAGCCATGGTCACGCTGGCCTGCAGCCTACGTTGTATGCGGCAATACTTTTCGTACAAAACCTAAGGAAGGTTCTCACGCGCCAGCCGACGCATCGGGCGATGCGAGATAGATCAGTTGCTGCCACATAACTGGCGACCGGTTTAATTCAAGCCGGGATGCCCGGACGGGTACTGTCTATCAACCACGCGCAGCTTCTGCATGCACTTGATAATGCTCCTCAACATGCTTCAAGTCATGAGCGACGCTGCCTCGATCGCCACAGAATACAAAGGCCCCCAAACAATCCTTGTGGCAGAAAAATTCACCTGAAGCAATATCGCCTACCTGCGCAATTTTCTTCATCTTCAGTGTTTGCAGGGTTTCCATACTCGACAGTGAAACCCGAGTGACGTAAAGCATTTCTTTGGCGAGGTGTTTTTTAGGGAACGTCATATAGCCAAACGCCTCGCCCTTACGGTCAACGTGCAAGGCATCGACAAGCCCTAACTGGACGGCAAGATGAATGAAACGCAGGTCTATCCCATAAGCGATTTTTATCATATCGACAGTGGAAGCCCCACCGGGCCGATAGGCAATCTCAAGTAATTCAAATCCGTCGCCCGCATCACCAAACGCTTCAATATGGTAAACACCATCAGGCCCCTCAAAAGCGGACAATACTCGCTCGATGAATGGACGCCAGAGAGTGTGTAGATCGTCTTCAGCAAGTGAAAAATATCCCAGTGGACATTCGGCCAGATAATCGATGGGTTTACCTAGGTACTCACCTGCAGACAGGAACGCCAGCTGCCCTTTTAGAACCACCGCGTCAATTTGATAAAGGGGTTGTGAGTTGTAAGTTTCAATAAGATACTGGTGCTCGTTCATATCCTGATAGTCATCACTTTCGGTGGCATATGCCTCAGAAAGTTGCTGGGCCTCAGTAATGATTCTGACCCCTACAGCGCCCGCCAGAGACCGAGGCTTCAAAATAACCGGAAACGTCACCTCTCCACGCGTAATGTCATCAAGCGACAGTTCTTTTGCTGTCGGGATATTGAACGTTTGGGCAATGTGTTTCATTCGCTTTTTATCACGGAACCGTGTCGCCACGTCAAACGTCAATCCAGGCAGCTGCCAACAGTCGTTGGCCCATGCAGCAATGTATACCGCAAACTCGTCATTCGGAATGACGGCGGTGACGGAATATTTCGTTGCAATCTGGCCGAATACCTTTTCGACCTCGGTGTGAACGGCAAAGTCTCGGATCACAAAGTGTCCATCGCGATTCAGCTCCTCTACCGCCTGCCCCAGAAGATCCTCCAGAAGGTAGATGAACGTCCAGGCAGCGATCGGGTAGAGACTCCTGATTCGGGAGACCACCTCGCTTACATCCAGTTCGGAAGAGACGATCAGAATAGTGTTTGGCTTATTTTTGTCCATGACCTGACAGCTCTTTTAAATGTGGTTGTCATTAATTGTGCAAAGGGGAATGTCACTCCTGAAACGGAGTGCTGTTTTTCGCGGCGACCTGTACCGAGTAATGTTCGCTCAGGTAGTGCACATCCCGTGAGACAAGGTCACGGTCTCCACAAAATACGAAGGATCCCAGCGAATCCTTGTAACAGTAGAATTCACCTGATGCGATGTCACCTAGAGCCGGCACTACGTGGGTTCTCAAGGTCGGCATGCTTTCGAGGGGGGGCAAGGAAATCTGAGTGACGTAAAGCGCTTCAGTAGAAAGATGCTTTTTTGGAAAAGTCATATAACCAAACGCCTCTTCCTGACGTTGCGATTCGACATAATCGACGAGCCCCAGTTGCGCCGCTAAGTGAATGCACTTCAAATTCAGCCCATGCACCATCTCAATCATTTCTACAATCGCTGCTCCGCCAGGACGATAAGCAATCTCCAATAACTCTAAGCCGAAGCCGGCATCGGCAAAGGCTTCAATGTGATAAACCCCCTCAGGGGCTTCAAAAGCGTTAATCACGGATTCAGCAAAGGGTCGCCACGTATCTTCGACAGCCTGATCAGGTACAGACAATACTCCGACGGGCTTTTCTTGCAGGAAGTCAATAGGCTTACCCAAGTACTGACCGACTGAAATAAAAGATAGGTGGCCCTTAAGAACAATGCAGTCAATATGATAAATCGTATTAGGGTTGTACTGTTCAATCATGTACTGCCGCTCATCCATATCTCGGTAAGCCGCTCCCCAGTCAACATCCATTTCCGTCAGTTGTTTTGCTTCAGTAATGATTTTGACGCCCATTGAACCTGCCAGAGAGCGTGGTTTAACGACCACAGGAAATTCAACATGCCCGCCCTCGATGTCGGACAAGGTGATTTCCCGCGCAGTCCTGATACCGGCGTGTTGAGCGATTTCCTTCATTGCTTTTTTGTCACGAAAAGATTTGGCTTTTTCACGGGTGATACCGGGAAGACCCCAGCGGGCATTGGCCAATGCAGCAATGTAAACAGAAAATTCATCGCTGGGGACAACCTGAGAGATAACGTGCTGCTGGGCAATCACTTCCAGCACCGCCATCACCCCGGCTGTGTCGGCGAAGTCGCGCACGATAAAGTGTCCTGGGCACTTAAGCTCATCGTTGGCCACTCCCAGAAAATCCTCCAACAGGAAGATAAAATCCCACGTGGCAGACGGGTACATGGTTTTGACGTCGCGTACCGTTTTCGCGGCATCCAGTTCGGAAGAAACCACCAGTATTTTTTTTGTAGGGCGCATATCGAGTTCCTATCGTCTGTGTCCGATTGAAAATGTCTTTGTCAGTGGCAGGGCCTTCAGGCCCTGCACACGCCTAGGCAAGGCCCTCAAATATAACGGTGCAGTCCTCCCCGTCGCTTAACGTCCAAAGTGGCACAATGGAACGAACCGCCGAAGGATTGGAAGTGCTTGAAAGGGCAAAGAATGGTTTCAAAGCCCCATTTGCGGAAAGCGGAAATGAGCGCCTCTTCATCTTTCTCGACCACGACAGTCCGCTCGTCAAGCATCAGGACATTCGTGTGAATCCACTTCGACGTAATGAACAAAGGATGGTCATCCGGGAGGTTGGAGGGGGGCGGATTGAGAATTTCCCAGTCCTTGAAAATATCAGGAATCTGTGGCACCCAATCTTTATTGATGAGTACGCGGCCCGGTGCTAACGGCAATATCGTTGTATCAATGTGCATGGGGCCCGGCTCTTCAAACTCATAGATGTGCACGCGGTAGTCTGGACCCAAGGTTCTACGCAACCATTCAATGCCTTTATTGTTCGTCACATGGCTGCGCTGCCCGATAATATCCCGGCCCATTTTCATAAAATCGGCGGCGTCAAACAGCGGCTCCACCTCCGTGATAATAGAACGAAACGGAAGTTCTTGTTCGAAATCATAATTCGGTTGCCAGACATCGTCCTTCAGCATGGGCTTGGGGGCCGCGATCCACTCGGCGCCCTGACTGAAATAGTCGTTCAACAGGTCGCGGAACGCGAAGGTCTCGAAGTAACGGCTTCGCCAAGCCATGGGTACTTCAATGATTTTTTTGCCGATCGCGAAAAGACAATCTCTGGGCATGGCGGAGTAAAAGGTTCCGCCCGTTGTAAAGTGCGGCGTCATGATGGGTTGGTGGTGATTTGACTCATTGGGCCTTTTTACGCGAACGCCTTCAGTTTCCAATATTCGCGCCAAGGTGTTGACTTCTTGCCTGGCTTTAACAAGCAACTCCTCTGGGAAGCGTCGCCCGGAGTACGTCATAAAAAAATCACTGGATTCTTTCGGGATAATTGCTTTTAGGCCGATGTCCCAATCCGGGACACGAATATCATCCATGATTCCGACGATAACCTCCTCCAACGGGTCCCATTCTGTATAAACCTCTACTGGGCTTTGGGTCGTTGTGAAGTAAGCGGGTTCTGCTTTTTGATATGACATGGTTGACCTTGTTTTTCTATCGATTTTAAACGCCGCTATATTGACTGAAGGGGCGCATTTAAACGTATGACCTTCACAGCCAAGCGCTGCATCCTGAGATTCACGTTATTCAGGCATTCATAGCGTCAGCAGGTAGATGATTACACCATGGCACCTCCAGGTTTTTTCATTAAACGCCTTGAGGAAGGTCTGAAGCAGGCATCAACTTTTGATCACTTTTTAGCCTGAGTTTCAAAAAATCCCCGTCCTATCAGACCCTCAGACTTTTCCCGCGTTTAATTCATTAAGTTTTGTCGATTAGCACCGTCCCAAGACGTTTTCCACACTTAGGTGCAACTTTCCTATCACCGGCAGGCGCTTTCGCCCCCCCAACTATTCGACAGGGTAAAGAGCGCGGCCTATTGCCCGGTGTTTTTAGAGCGCCCGCGAAACCGCACTTTCGTATACCCAAACTGGCGCTTGATCACGCGGAACGGATGTTCGACCTTTGCGCGCACTGGGCTTTCGCGTACTCGATTTTGCAATGCACCTGCACGATCCAACTAGTCTCATCAAGCTTTTTGCAGCGGCTCGGACGTACAACAATCGACCAGATAATTTGACGATCCTGATGCTTGTCCACGCCGGTGTAACCCGCATTACCGCTGATCCCGCCTGCTTAATCATGTTTTATGCGCAGCACGGCCATCGGCGGAAAGGCCGGACGAACCCCTTTGCATTTGGGATAATGAGGCTTGGTCAGAAAACGCTCTTTAGAGGCTTGCTTACATTTATCAGCGTACTCGGAGTCGGCGAAGATCATCTGCTTCATCGGGTGTCCCTGCGGTTGAGATCAAACACTCTGCCAAACCTAGAGTGCATGCATCGGAATGTCCTCAAACCATGTAAGTGGCCAAAAAGTCGTTATCGGTTCCATGCCACGAACGTTATTTGTGAGTGGGCATCAATAGTGCGTGCCGTCTTCAAGACGGCGCACGGCGGTTGAAAAAAATCCCATCAGACAAATCAGTCCGCCTAACACGCCGGTAACAACAAACAGCCATCGCACGCCGATAAGCTCACCTAGTGGAGTTGTCAGCGCCAAACCTAGTGGAGCGGCTAGCCCCATGACCATATTCAGCAACGAAAGACCACGCCCTTGCAGGTGATTGGGGATGCTGCTTTGCAGCAATGCAGTCATTGGGGCATCGCCTAGAATGAAGGACATGCCACTAACCATCCAACACACTGCGGCGATATTGAAGCGGTCGGCCGGCATCAGACCTGTTAATGCTAGCGCGAAACATGAGGTAGCGAAGCCCCAGAGGATCCATGTGACTGGCTGGCGAGGCGCAAATAGCGCCACAACTACGGCCCCTATCAGCATGCCAGCGCCTGCCATTGCATCGATAAACGCAACGTGCGGCGCACCACCGCCGAAGTGCTCTTTGACCAACAATGGCACCAATGTGAACGAAGGCATAATCACGAGTACCACGGCCCCCATCAACGCATAGAGGCGGCGCAAGCCAGGGTGACTCCAGATCAAATGCAAGCCATCGCGAAACTCACTCCTTAGAGTTGATAGGCCCGTGCGGTTGCTATTGGATGCCTGGGGAATACGGTAGCGCAACAACGGCAAGCAGCCCAATAGTGCTGTCACCACATCGATGGACAGTGCCCATCCCAGCGGGATCATGCTGATAGCGAGCGCGCCTAGCGGTGCGGCAGCAACCAAGATTATCCCCTGCATGGCCTGACTCAGACCCGCTGCACGGGGTAAAAAACTGCGTGGCACAAGCATAGCAACACTAGCCGATGCGGCCGGCGTCTGGAACGCCTGCATCGCGCTGCGTACGAACATCATCCAGTAAATGTGCCACAGTTCAACACGCTCGGTAAGAAACAGTACGATCAATATCGACATGCACAGCGCGCTGATCATATCGGTGGCAATCATCAACACGCGGCGACTGTAGCGGTCAGCAAATACGCCTCCCAGAGGGCTGATCAGCGCCTGTGGCAAGAGCGCTACGACCCCAGCGGTTGCCAGCGCTGCCAGACTACCCGTTGTGTCTGTAATCCACCAAAGGAGAACGAACTGGGTCAGCCCGGAGCCGATCAGGGAAAGAGTTTGACCGGAGAAAATCATCCAGAAACGCACCTGCCAATTGCTCCCAAGATCGCTGTTGTCTGAGTTGGAAAGGGAATGGCCATCAGCGGTATCGATGATTTCCGGACGGTTCGATAAAGCCATAAAAAACGTTTCCATCGGGTAATTTCTTAATGCGCAATAAAGGGAGCGGTGATCTGGGCACTTTAAGTGTTACGTTCGTGGTGCGCTTGTGCTGATGGGTTCCGTTATTCCCCCATATCTTGAAAAAGTAAAGGCCATGGTGGAGTTGTTAGCGCCTGAATGAGCCATATGCAAAGGCGCTATGCCCGTCAATAATGATGGCGTTTGGTACTCATCGCGCGCGACTGGAGCTTTCTGATGGGCAAAGTGGATTCAGTAGGATACGACAGTTGCTTCGCCCTCAGCTCGCCCTACCTGCCGACGCGATACTGGGCGAGGATTGCGTTAACTGCGTGGACCCGAATCCGTCTTAAACACCACTCAAGGGAAATTCTGAAAAAGACTTCCTGATTGGGCAAAATTCCCGGACACCAATCGCCGAGCTTTTCGATGATGATCTGTCCGATCACCCCACCTTGCAGTTGGTATCCTATGACACTCTTTGAATACACCCAGACCTTCGTCCCACTCCCCTACAAAACCGTGACCAGCGGCGTGCTGATGTTCAAGTCGACGGACGACACGACCGAACCGGACATCCACGGATATTTGAGCAACCCTGAAACGCTGGCCGTATTGAATCGCCACGGCAGAGAAGGATGGGAGCTGGTCAGCGTTCAGCCGATCAATCGTGGCCACGAACGATTTGGTAATCAAAACGCCCAGGCCTGGGCGGTTGGGTATGCAATCAGTACCGGGTTCCTGTTCTTCTTTAAACGCAGCATTGTCACACCGACCTGTTTGGATAAACCCTCTCAGACCTAAAAAGGGTTTCGTACTGATTCAAACTCGGCCCTTGGTCATGCTGTGGACATAGATTCCTACAGCTTCCAGGGCCCGCGACGTGAACTTCAATCCCCCCGCGCTCAGATCAACGTCTTCACGTGTGCAGATCTGCTTGACCGCAGTCATGCTGTGCACACCCCTGCTGTTTTCCGCGCATGCCGGAGCAGCCGGCACGGCTTCTGAACAAGCCAATGTGCAAGTGATGATTCGCCAGCTCAACGCGCTCGAGGCCGTCGCCCAGCGCAGTGTCGATCTTCCACAAGACCCGGCCCAACGCTATCACCTGGACTATCCCCGGTTGGCCAGCGACATCGCCCGCATCCGCCAGGGCCTGCAGGACTATCTGTCGCCCTCCCGGGCACAGCCTCGTGACCCCGTAGACATTTCCGGCCAGTACAACGTCAGCGGTGATCACACGCCATGACGATGTCCTCCACCCAGATCAGCGCCTTTCAAGCAGCGGCCGGCTTTACGCCAGCCAGCAGCAACACGCTGTGGACCGGAATTGCAGTGGGGATCCTCCTGCTGTGGGGCGTCTGGGTGTTTTCAAGCATCTATCGCGGCTGGGCTACCCGAAACCTGGCAGCCCCGGCGGCGGCAGTCGCTGCCGCTCGCTGGGCGGTGCTGTTCATGATCATGACTTTCATGTTGTTGAGTTGATTTTTCACAGGAGATAAAGATGACGCTGCTTTCATTGTTCACCCAGGCACGTGCCTTTTTGAAACATCGGCCTTATCCGGTCCTGCTGATGGCTGCCACCCCCGGTAGTAGTTTTGCAGCGCTACCGGGTGCCCAAGCCCCCACGCGCGGCACCGGGACCAGCTTCCTGCAAACGTTCCAAAACTATGCCTTCGACGGCTTCACGCTGCTCGGCTTATGCCTGTGCGCGTTCGGCATCATTCTGGTGGGCCGACATGCGCTGGGCGTCTATCACGAAATCCACATGGGCAAGGCCAAATGGGCCGATCTGGGCAGCACCGCTGTCGTCGGCGTCTGCTTGATTGGCGTCACGATCTACCTGGTCACCACCGCGTCTAACATCCTTTAAGTCGTAGAGGCTTCCATGACTGAGCTTCAGCACGATCAGCATGAAGACGGCACCTTGCGTTTTCTGCCCAGTCGCTTGAATAACCAGCCCGTGGTGATTGGCGGTCTTACGGCGGACGAGATGTGGGTGACCGTTTTTGGCTGCAGCGGGGCAGGCTTTGTGATGGGGCTGCCATTGGCCTTCGTGATCACTCCATCCATGCCCGTGGTCTGCGCACTCATCGGAGGAACATTGGGGCTGCTCATCGCAGCTCGGGTCTTGCGACGTCTCAAACGCGGTCGACCAGAGACCTGGTTCTACCGCACGTTGCAGCTGCGGCTCGCCACACTCGGCCCTACGTCATACAACAACGCCGATCTGGTCATCCGATCGGGCAACTGGACGTGCCGTCGGAGGGCGCAACAATGAGCCGTTATTTAAAGCTGGCCGACTCGCAGCGAGCGCACATCACCAGTTTGAGGATGGCCATCGTCCTGCTGGCGCTCCTGGCCTTGGGGCTGGGTATCGGCTGGTATCGAGCACCGCAGAACATGACCATTCACGTTCCGCCCGACCTGCGTTCCGGCAGCACACGCCTTTGGTGGGACATCCCTCCTCAGTCGGTGTACGCCTTTGGCCTGTACATCTTTCAGCAAATGAACCGCTGGCCGGTCGACGGTGAACAGGATTATCAGACGAACATCACGCGCCTGGACGCCTACATCACACCGGCCTGCAAGCAATACCTGCAGAGCGATTTTGATCTGCGCAAGTCCAGTGGTGAGCTGCGCAAGCGTGTCCGCGGTGTCTACGAGATTCCCGGCCGAGGCTTTGGCGACTCGCCTGAACTGCGGACGGTGACCAACTCCATCGACGACTGGACGGTGACGCTCGACATCTCAGCCGACGAGTATTACGGCGGTCAGCTGGTCAAGCGTGCCCTCGCACGATACCCGCTTCACGTTGTACACATGGACGTCGACCCTGAAACCAATCCCTTCGGTTTGGCCTGGGATTGCTACAGCGGCGCACCACAACGCATCGAGGGCCATGTTGAAGCTCCAGCAACCCCGTCGAGAGGAGTCTTCAAATGAGTGTTTTGCGTGTACTCACATGCTCGACATTACTGATGGTCTTGGCTGGCAACGCCCAAATCGCCTCGGCGGTGGAGATTCTCCGCTGGGAGCGTTTGCCACTGGCCATTCCACTGCGCATCAATCAGGAACGCATCGTCTTCGTCGATCAGAATGTTCGTGTGGGACTCCCGCGCTCGCTGACTGAAAAGCTGCGGGTGCAGAGCACGGGCGGCGCGATCTACCTGTTTGCGAAGGAAGCGATCGAGCCGACTCGACTCCAGCTGCAGAACGCCAAGACCGGCGAGATCATTCTGGTGGACATCGCTGCTACAGAGGCCCCTACGGATCAACCGGCGCTGGAGCCGGTGAAGATTGTGGAAGGTGAGACATCATCCGCACGCTACGGAGGGGCTGCTACAGCACGCTCAGCCAAGGCCACTACAAAGCGCACGGATTCAACCAGCCGGTCGAACGATGAAGACGATGAGCCAGAGGAAGTGGTCAAGCGAGAAACGCCTGTCCCAGTGGTTCTGACACGCTATGCGGCCCAGATGCTCTATGCACCGTTGCGCACCATCGAGCCGGTGGACGGCATAGCCCAGGTGAAGATCGATCGCAGTCTGGATCTGACCACCCTGCTCCCCACTCTGCCTGTGAAGGCCGCACCCTTAGGCGCATGGCGTCTGGACGATTTTTGGGTGACTGCTGTGAAGCTACAAAACCAGACGGCGCAGCGCGTCACGCTCGACCCTCGGGAACTGATGGGTGAGTTCGCGACCGCAGCATTTCAGCACCCGTATCTCGGACCTCGTGGTGATGCCAGTGACACTACGACCTTGTACCTGGTCACGCGGGGACACGGGCTGACACAAGCAACCGTGTTCTCCGCCGCCCCAGCAGATCCGCGTGCAGCGCAGGGAGCCAAGCATGAAGAGTAACCCGCTGCTCAAGTACCTGGTGGTTCCGCTTCTCCTGCTCACGGTGTTCATTGGCATCAAGATGATGAGAGGTGGACCCGAACAGCAGGCTGACAACGCACCGGCCCCAAAACTCACAGCGGAGCAGGCCAAGGCTCTGGGTGTGGAAGGCGACACGCCGAGCGACACGTTGCGCACGGTCGTCGCTGAAGGGCGCGAGCTCAAGCAGCAGATATCCGATGTCATCCAGCAGAACACTGCCGTCAAGCAGGACAACGAGGCGCTCAAAATACGATTGGCGAACATCGATCAGACGGTAGAGCAGCGTCTGAAGAATGCCCAGGAGCAGTTCAAACTCGACAGTCAGCAGCAACAGCAGAGCGTGCTGGATGGCTTGCGCAAACAGATGGATGAACTGACCCGGATGGGACAGAACAGTGCCTCGAACTCGGACCTGCCCATCGGGCTCGGCGTTCAATCGGGCGATGGCCAGCAGTTCAAATCCGATGCAAATGGTTCGGATATCGTCTGGGTCAATCCGCAGGACGCGACTGCCGTGGACAGCAATGGCAAACCTATCGGTAACGGCAACAGCGTCGCCGCGAGCGGCTACAGTTTCCCTACCGCTTTTGGCGAATCCGTTGATCGAGGCCAGAAGGCCCTGACGACAGGCGCACAGTCTGTTCGTGATGACATGGGTGGCCAGCAACAGGAGCGTAAGAAGGTACGTCGTGCCTACACCCTGCCTCAGAACTCGACGTTGATGGGATCTGTGGCCATGTCAGCGCTGATTGGCCGGGTTCCCGTGGATGGGACGGTTAATGACCCCTACCCGTTCAAGGTGTTGATCGGTCCGGACAACCTCACTGCCAATGGCATCGACCTTCCTGACGTAGCCGGTGCGGTAGCCAGCGGTACAGCGTCCGGCGACTGGACCCTCTCGTGCGTGCGGGGGCAGATCAAAAGCCTGACCTTCGTGTTCAACGATGGGACTGTCCGTACGTTACCCGACCCAGTCCAGGGCGGTAATCAGCAGAATAATAACCAGAACAATCAGAACAACTCTGGCGACCAACAACCCATCCAGGGTGGTCTGGGCTGGATCAGTGATCCCTACGGCATTCCCTGTATCGCCGGCGAGCGACGCAGCAATGCGCAGCAGTACATCGGCTCACAAGCCCTCATTACCGCAGCAGGTGCTGGAGCAGCCTCGTTGATCAAGACCGAAGGCAGCACCTCCTCTTACGTCTCGAACGCTTCTGGGACGCTGGGTAGCACCGGTTTGTCTGGTAACGAGGCGATGGGCAAAATTCTCACTCAAGGCGTCACGGACGTGTCCAGCTGGGTCAACAAACTGTATGGCCAGGCGTTTGCGGCCATCTACGTCTTACCTGGTGCGCAGGTCTCACTGCACATCGATCAAGAGCTGGAAATTGACTACGAACTCAAAGGCCGCAAGGTCAAGTACGCCTCAGGAGCGAGCCATGCCACTGCCAACCTGGATTGATCTTTCAAGGCCACCCCGTAGCGGACGGCTCGGGCTGTCACTCATTGTCGCCTTGCTCACACTCGCAGGATGCCAGACCAGCAAGGAGGAAATGCTACCGCATGGCGACAGCACCATGATGGATGTCTGGAACCAGGGCACCACGGGCTCGGGCGGCAGCGGTCGGCAACTGCTCGATGCTCGCGCAGAGCTGCGCCGCCCGATCGATGTGCGGACCACTCAGCCACTGCAAGGCAGCGCCGCGTACACACGCACGGCTCAAAACGAGATCTACAGTCAGTTCAAGCGCCTGCCCAATCCGGACCTGGTCATGTACGTATTCCCTCACCTGGCGGGCTCAGATCCCGCGCCAGTACCGGGGTATACGACTGTTTTTCCGCTGTATCAACGCGTGCAATACGCGATGCCCGGTGAGCGGGTGGAGGATTATTGATGGGACTTTTGAAGCGTTTGACAAAGCGTCAGGATCGAGGCACTGACACCGTGGTTGATACTCCAGTCGAGACGATCGCCGATCAGCTACGAGAAGAGGCCATCTTCGCGCAGGCCAGAGAGCGTTATCTGGCTCGCCTGGCGGCTGAGGGAATACCAGAGCCTGGCGCATGGCTAGATCCCAAGCGCAAACCTGCGACGGTCGACGATATCGCAGCCCTGTATGCCGTCAACCCGTCATTCGTAGACTTGCTGCCCTGGACGGAGTACCTCCCTCAGGAACAAGCGATGCTGCTCGAGGACGGCAAGTCACTGGCAGCATTCTATGAGCTCACCCCCATCGGCACCGAAGGTCGGGATCCTGAGTGGTTACGCAAAGCGCGCGATGCTCTTGAAAATGCGCTGCAGGACAGTTTTGACGAACTGGATGAATCGCCTTGGGTGGTGCAGTTCTACGCCAAGGATGAAACCAGTTGGGAAGATTATCTGGAGACGTTGCATGATTACGTCCAGCCTCGCGCTCAGGGTACGGCGTTTACAGAAATGTACCTGCAGCAATTCAAACATCACCTAGAGGCAATCTCCAAGCCGGGTGGTTTATTTGAAGACACCAAAGTGTCTCAACTGCCCTGGCGCGGCCAGCAACGCAGGGTTCGCATGGTCGTCTACCGGCGCTGCACCGGCGATGGACTGGTTCGTGGCCAGACGCCGTCGATGTACTTGAAAAACATTTGCGAGCGCCTGACGGGAGGACTGGCCAACGCGGGCATCAAAACCCGGCGCATGGATCGCCATGACATTCGTCACTGGCTGTTGCACTGGTTCAACCCGCATCCCGAACACTTGGGATCAAAGCGCCAGGACATTGATCGTTTCTTCGAAATCGTCAATAACCGCAAGGTCGAACCACCAGAAGAGGGCACGCTGCCGCTGGCCAGCGGCGATGATTTCTCTCAGTGCCTGTTTTACAGCGAACCGCAATCGGATGCCAAGAAAGGTCTCTGGTACTTCGACTCGCGCCCTCATCGGGTCATCGTCCTCGATCGCTTACGCGATGCGCCAAAGACCGGGCACCTGACGGGTGAAAACCGTAAAGGCGGGGACGCGCTGCATGCCTTGTTCGACAAGTTGCCCGAAGACACGGTACTCAACATCACGCTGGTGATCACTCCCCAGGATGTTTTGGAGGCCCACCTGGAAAAACTGGCACGTAAATCAGTCGGCGACAATCAAGCCTCCGCCCTGACCCGTGAAGCGGTCGACGAGGCCCGGAAACTGATCGGTCGAAAACACAAGCTGTACCGTGGCAACGTGGTTTTTTACTTGACGGGCAAGGATGAGCAACAACTGGAAAGTCGGAGCATGGAGCTTGCCAATGCCATGCTTAGCGTCGGTATGGAACCTGTCTATCCTCGTGATGAACTCGCCCCTCTCAGCAGTTACCTGCGGTGGCTGCCCGCCAGTTTTGATGTGAACAAGAAACATGCTTTGGACTGGTACACGCAGATGATGCTCGCCCAGCATGTCGCGAACCTTTCGCCGGTATGGGGTCGTGCCAGCGGCACGGGCAACCCCGGCATAACCCTGTTCAACAGGGGCGGGGCACCGCTGACGTTCGACCCATTCAACAAGCTTGATCGGCAGATGAATGCCCATCTGCTCCTGTTTGGCCCGACAGGTTCAGGTAAGTCAGCCACGGCCAACAATTTGCTGATGCAGTTAATCGCCATTTACAGGCCGCGCCTGTTCATCATTGAAGCCGGTAATAGTTTCGGCCTACTGGGAGATTTTGCCCAAAAGCTTGGGCTGACGGTCAACCGGCTCAAGTTGGCGCCAGGGTCGGGCGTGAGTCTGGCCCCCTTCACTGATGCCATTCGCCTGGTGTCAACACCTGACAAAGTCACGATCCTGGATGCCGATGACATTGAAGGATCCGATGAGCATCTGCAAACAATGCCTGAACAGGGCGAAGAGGAGCGTGATGTTTTGGGCGAAATGGAGATCGTGGCCAGGCTCATGATCACCGGCGGCGAAGAGAGAGAAGAGGCTCGACTCACTCGCGCAGACCGCAGCGCCATTAGGCACTGCATTCTGACGGCAGCCAGAACATGCTTTGACGCTGAACGAGCAGTCAAGACGGAGGATGTGCGTGATGCGCTGAGTGACGCTGGCAAGGACACCACCCTTCCGGAAAAGCGCCGAGAACGCATGTTTGAGATGGCTGAAGCCATGGACATGTTCTGCATGGGGGCTGACGGTGAGATGTTCAACCGGGAGGGTACGCCTTGGCCTGAGGCCGACATCACAATCCTGGACTTGGCCACCTACGCCCGCGAGGGGTATAACGCCCAACTGTCAGTCGCCTACATCTCGCTGATCAACACCGTGAACAACATTGCAGAACGGGACCAATTCAAGGGGCGTCCGATCGTCAACTTCACTGACGAGGGTCACATCATTACGAAAAACCCCCTTCTCTCGCCCTACGTCATCAAGATCACCAAGATGTGGAGAAAACTCGGTGCCTGGTTCTGGCTTGCCACTCAGAACATCGACGACCTTCCGTCAGCAGCAGCACCGATGCTTAACATGATCGAGTGGTGGATCTGCCTGAACATGCCACCGGATGAAGTGGAGAAAATCACCACGTTCCGTAAGCTGACGCCTGCGCAAAAGTCACTGATGCTGTCAGCCCGTAAAGAGAGCGGAAAGTATACTGAAGGGGTTGTGCTTTCCAAATCGATGGAGGTTTTGTTTCGAGCCGTGCCCCCAAGCCTGCTCCTGGCATTGGCCATGACTGAGCCGGAAGAAAAAAAACAGCGGTACGATCTAATGCAGTCGTTAGGGGTAGACGAGCTGGGAGCCGCAATGGCGATCGCACACGACCTCGACCGCATTCGCGGGATTGAACCGACAACCATTACATTCCCCTCTTCACCCTTGGAGAACCTGGCATGAGAGCCATGGATGCCCTGACTCAAAATCTGATCGACAGCCTGACTCAACTGCTCAAAAACCCGCAGGAAGATGCTCTGCTGGCCTTGAAGATCTGCGCGCCAGTGCTGATCGAGCACTTGGAAGTCGTGAAACATGTAGCGGTTGATCGTCGAGAGATCCAATCCCAACTGCACAAAGCGCTGGACCAATGGCTTGAGCATCACCCGCAACCCGAAAGCGCCCAGAAGGCTCTTCTCACGTTGCTGAATCAGGAGTTGCTGGCCAAACAGTTCCTCGATAAAGAGGCCTCCGCATGAAGCGACCCACACGTCGCCAGATGCTGTACGGCATCGGTGCGGCAGCCTTGGCTCTCACACCTTTTCTGCTGACAGAGCTGAGGCAGAACACGCTTGGAGTCACAGGTGGCACCCAGGCGTCAGCAGAGAGTCAACAGAGGCCAAGTGGCGGATGGATTTACGGCAGCCGTGGTGCCCGTTTCACCATTGTCGAATATGCAGATCTGGAATGCCCGTACTGCAAGGATTACTTCCCACAGCTCAAAGCATGGGTTGATCAGCATCCAGACGTGAATCTTCAGTGGCACCATTTGCCTCTTCCAATGCACGAGCCGACCGCGAGCTATGAAGCTCGCTGGGCTGAGTGCGCAGGGATCGAGCGAGGCAATGACGTGTTCTGGCTCGCCGTCGAGCTCATTTATCAACGTACTCGGTCGAACGGTGCTGGAACTGCTGGCAATCCCCAGATCCCGGGGGTGGAGGATCGACAGCACTCTATTGATAACTGCGCTTCGAGTAACCCGACTGTCCGGCAGGCTGTTGTTAGCCAGGCTCACAAGGCCAGCCAGGACGGCATCACCGCCACACCGACGCTGGTCATCAAGGACAAGCACTCTGGCCGCTCGATCAAGCTGCAGGGTGCTCCAAACGGCGACGTGCTGCTTTCCGCAATCGACTGGCTGGCCGAGAATCCTTAACCTGCTGAACCTTGAAGTCGGCAAGGTCTAGGAACTTCGTGGGCATTAATAACGTTTCTTTCTGATCAGTCCGTAAAGCGTAACAAAAAGCTCTTTAAAGAGATTATACGTTGGCAGGAGCATGCTCTTCAGACCATCAGTCGAAACCTTCACCGCAAACATCAGAAAGGCGCCACACCCCACGAACGCAACGTAAAAGAGGAAGACGACATTAACTACCATGTTAGCAGCATCATCAACTGATACCTGGTCGCTGCCCCAACTTTGACAGTCCTTAATTTCTTTAGGGCTCGTGCCTTGGAAATCTGGCGCGTCAAGGCATTTTTTGAAGCTCAAATATCCATCTGCTGAGTCTTTGTGCTTCTGCCCTTCAATCCAGCCATACACCGCAAGGGGGATGGTTTTGATGCCATGGTTGTTATCCGGCACAAAGCTGTAAATCGTTGCGGCGAGTACCAAGCAGATGATTGGATAGGTAACAAGCAGAGAGACAATAAAAGTTAAAAACTTGTCTAAAATTTGAACTTTAATCATTTTAAGTATCCACATTTCGCAGTGTTTGAAGATTCACTACCGTCCGAGCCTAATGAGCCTAATAGCACATGGCAGAGCTTGGGCGGTACAGCGAAATTTCTACTTAGGCACAAGCTATTTCAGCTTGGCCAGCTTTCATCTTAAATATCCCGTCTTTCAAAGGCATCCAGAAGGTTTTGAATGAGCGCGGCCTGTAGGTCGTGGTATCGAAGATTCCCGAGGGACCGAACATCGGCGGCTTACTTTCGTTTTTCATGATGACTCACTCCTATTGCTACGACTTCACCACCAGGGTGAAGTCAGACCATTGCTCGATGCGCAAGGCGCGCATGTCGCAGACTAATCAGTGCGCCTCAGTGTCGTCAAACAGATGCGCCAAGCGGTACTCAGTCTTTTCACATGTCTCCACCATGGCGACATAAATCAACTATGGTGGCAAGACCTCGACCTACTCAGCTCTGAAGATGCTCTGATGTTGCATTCTACACAGTCAAGAACGGCCCAGACACGCTAAATAGGCATCTCTGCCTATCAGGTCAGAGTCTTTTCACGTAGCCATTCAAATATCTCGAGTCCAAAGACTGGCATCATCAGAACCACTCCAAATAGAAGAGCAAACATACCGGCCTCGGTGTACGCCAGATCTGCTGTGCGCTGCCCTGCCGCCCCAGGACCTATTGAAACTAAAACCGCAAATATTTGAGCCAATGCTAATTTCATACGACGTTCCCAGTGCCTTTTCGGTGCAAAAGAGGTGTTTTTCTACTGACCCGGCCCCGGCGACGGTAATCCGCTTTGAGCTCTACCGATGTCAACCGCTGACCTACACTAAACAACTCTGCAAACCATGTTGCCCAACAACGCAGGACTGTTTGCACAGCGCTTTCCATCGAATCGCCGCAGGATGCGTGTTCGGGGTTGGGGAGCAATAGTCGGTTAAGGCCAATAGACACTGACCTACTCATCGTCGCGAAGCACCCAGCCCGCTTTTGAAAAAGCCCACCGGCTCAGGACGATGCCATCAAGGGGGCCATACGGGCGGTTGTCCGGCTCGTTGTTTGAGATGTTCACCCTTCTAGCATTTGTGATCAAGGGTTCCTGTGTGCCCTCCACGGGAAATCAATTGGACTGAATCATCTGACTGTCGCTGAATTCGATCCGAACCAGGATGGGATAGTCATAACCATCGCCTTTGGCCTTAAGCGGTACGGTAAACGCTATGAACCCCATGAAAGGGGTAGGAATCGCGTTCATAGAATGTCCCTTAGCACTTTGGCTGTGCAGCGGCCCATTGGATATAAGCACTTTCGATCAACCACGTTGCATCAGCTGCTGTGATTACAGGATTGAGCGCTATTTGAGCAAGCTTTTTTTCTATCCACGTCAACAGTGCGGTACGTCCTGCTGGACAAGGCATCAGATCGCTCTCCAAATGGTCGGCAAGCTCTGAGATAGCCACATCGCGCTCGACACTTTTTGCAGTCATCGCAATTTTCCCGGATCACTTCGCTGCGGCGACTTTACTGGGCCACTTGGCGTTGGTGCATTCCCTTGGCCTCCAGCGCCCGCATCGATTCTACCGAGTACAACGACTCGGGGACCAGTAGCAGGCGTTTTATGCCTATGGCCTCGCCAGTTTCCTGACAAAAACCGTAGTCGCCCAGAGCGAGAATTTCCAGGGCCTTAAGCACATGGCTCAACGTCTGTCTGTCCCTTTCTATCATGCTTGCTGCCACCGCTCTGTTTTCCTCATCGGAAGCGAAGTCGGCTTCGTCCGGGTGACGCTCGATTTCGCAACTGGCCTGACAGCTGAGCAAACGATCACGAAGCTCTGCGGCTTTGACCTCCAACCTATCTTTGAAAAAGACCAGCTGGTCTACGCTCATGTACTCGTCCTCTGCTTGATTCAGCAGTTGCTCAACACTCATCGATGCCATCTTATGCTCCTGATCTGGTTGGTCATCCAAACTTCCTACTGAGTGACCAACGAACGCCACCGCCGCTTATGAGTAATAACAGGGACAGGCTTGTGATCGGTCACTTCGTTCCCAACGGTTCTGCGCTGGGCCTCGACGACATCCGGGGCTTCAATCTGGATACGTACATCCCCAGTATCCTCTGAAACGCTTAGGACTTGGATCTGAATTCCATCGCCAATCATAATATTTTCACCTTCGCGGCGAGTCAGAAGGAGCATACGATTTTCCTCTTTACCTAGAAAACTGGATCAGCGCTCTGCCTCTGGCATAAACCAACGCTGTATCGAGCAACCAAAGGACAGCCACCACCGCTGCCAGGATGTTCAAGTCAGACGATAGACCTCGCCCAACTGACGAACAAAATCATGGCAGCTGTACCAAGGCACCGACCTGGCAAAGGGTGCCGGTCGATACGCTGGGCGTAAACCTAATACCAAAATGCATGAACGGGTCATCGCCCTCAACAGCGGTGGATGTAGCATTCCGATTAAAGCACGCAGCAAAACACGATGCAGCAACAGTGCGACTTTACGTTCGGTCGTTATCGCTGATAAACAATGTCATAGGTACCCTCGAGCCTCAAATTTCATGTTTTTTTGATCCAGATCAATAAAGACCCTCTGGGCCTATTGCTGATGGAACCAAATCGCTGGCTACGCTAACCAAGGCCTGTGTTACGGAAAAATTGCGAAAAAGAGAAGATTTGTAGATGGTGGGATTACAGAAGACCGTAATCCAGTTACAGCGCTTTGTGATCCTCAATGGAATGCAATGACTTGACCTTAGCGGGTCACTAACACTTTTTATTTAAGGAGAAGATCAATTAAAAGGGCTAATAATTGGAACGGCAATCTGGATGCCTACAGGATACTCCAAGAAGCGCAAAATTTGACTGAGGTGCGTCCTCACTTTGTTACGACTTTCCCAGTTCAGACATGAAAACATGGCGCCACCGGAGCATCACAACCATCGCTACTTTATTACACAAGAGGAACGCCTTGGACGAGATCTTGCTGCAAACAGGAATACGGACCGCACCATCAGCACGTGCGTTCGGAAACGCCAGAGGTAACAGTTCGCGAAAACTGAAACAAACAGACTTATGCCCAAACGCTTCTGGATATTCGGTGCGGAATTTGTATAGAAATCATCTTTTCCGCAGCGTCACCGTTCGATTTTCAAACTCTATCAGCAATCACGGAAGAAGCACATGACCAATTTTTTTTACCTCGTAAACCCCAATGATATTCGGATTGATCGGAAGTCGAGTCCCCATACTGCTACAGTGCGAGGTGCGGGTGGCGAACCGGTACTAACAGTTCCCGCCAGCCTGCCTGACGAAGAAATAATGCATGTGGTAGACACGTTCAACCTTGTTTATGCGCAGGGGTTTGAACTTATCAAACGGCAAGGAGGATAAGACGGCAAAGGTCCGTGTGTAGGAATTTAAAATCCTACACATCGAGATTGAGACGGCGGCTAGAAAAAACAGATGCTCTGTCACCGGCTCAGCCGGCAGACATGACGGAGTGACTACCAAGCAGTGGAGACGCAGTGAAAGAAGAGGAGTAAGAGGGCCTGTTTCCTATAGGAAGTGCTGACCGCACAGTTTGCCCCCGAATGCTACGGGCTCCCCGCTGTCGACATAGCGTGAAATTGCAGTATCTACCTCGCTGATAGCAATTTTCAATGGAATTCAGCGCTTGGTGATGACCACGTATAGTTCTGTTATATGAACACATGGCTCAGCGCATAGGGTATGTAGATTATGCAAATCAGGAACACCTACCTCTTTTCAGTGATAAGGCTGGAGCAGAACACCTCTGATACCTCGCCCAAGTTAGAAGCACCACATAATCCACTTTCACTGAACGAGCACCGTATTGGAATTTTTACAGGAGAGCAAAAGCTATGCGTTCCAGGTTTATAACTACATCGCTGGCAGTCATTATGCTCTCATGTGCATCAGCAGCTCCAGCTTGCTTTTCCGCAGACATGACTCCCAGCGTGTCGAACGAGAGCACGTCAGAGGCGGATTTTCAGCAATGGCTGGCTACTTTCCGCAGCAATGCAAGTACTAAGGGCATCGACACAGCCACACTCGATCTTGCCTTCCAAAGCATCACGCTTGACCCTACTGTGCACCAGTTGGACATGGCGCAACCAGAGTTCACGACGGCCATCTGGGATTATTTGTCTGAACGTCTGACTCCGAAGAATACCCAGCAAGGGCAGGAGCTTCTGCAAAAAGAGCCAGTTTTGAACGAGGTAGAGCGTCATTACGGTGTGAATGCGAAGATTATCGCGGCCATCTGGTGTATTGAAAGCGGCTACGGTAAGGATATTGGTAGTCGCGATGTGATTCGTTCCTTGGCCACGCTTGCTTACAAGGGCCGGCGGATGGATTACGGGGCTACACAGTTGATGGCCGCCCTTCATATCGTGCAAAACAAAGACATCGCCCGTGCGCAATTGATTGGCTCGTGGGCTGGCGCGATGGGGCAGACGCAATTCATCCCGACGACCTATCTCGACTATGCAGTTGATTTTAACCACGACAATCGGCGCGACGTTTGGAGTTCCCGGGCCGATGCGCTGGCCTCCACTGCCTCTTATTTACAACGCAGCGCCTGGAACTCGCGCGTCTCTTGGGGACAGGAGGTGCAGTTGCCCGAGAATTTCGATTACGCTCAGGCTGACATTTCGATCAAGAAGCCCGTTGCCGAATGGCAACGGCTCGGGGTGATGGGAACGAAGCAAGCGATTCCGGGCGAGCTCGCACAGGAGCAAGCAACGGTCCTGCTGCCCGCAGGTTATCGCGGGCCAGCATTTATGGTCCTAAGTAATTTCCATAGCATCCTGCGCTATAACAACTCCACTGCCTATGCGCTAACGATCGGGCTACTAGCCGACAGTTATGCTGGCGGGACCGGCGTGTCTCACCCGTGGCCAACTGATAATCCTCCCTTGGGCAGCATTGCGCAGGTAACCGATTTGCAGAAACTGCTGACTGCTAAGGGCTACTCCCTGGGTGCTGCTGACGGTGTGATAGGGGCGATGACCCGGGCGGCCATCCGGGCTTACCAGAAGGATCAGCATTTGCCACCCGACGGTTACGCCAGCACTGTACTACTGGAGAGCCTGCGCCGATAGGTGTACTCACTTCATAGGTTTAGCTCGCTATATTTTTTTTGGGGGGGGGTTACGCCGGGTTACACCCCCCAGAAAGAAAGCGAAAAAATTTGTATGATCGTGTGCAGTCCCAGAATAAGATCGCTTCGATATTTATAATTTACCTATTAAAATCATAGTGATACGAATAGCCGTCGGGTACTTCTATTTTGAGGAAACGCGCTGGGCGCGGATCTGGATCTCTCAAGCTTGGTCTATCGAAGGAAAGGATGTTGACTTGAAAACTCGTGAATATTATGTCGCGGCAGCGGCCGGCCTAATTGGAGGTAACGTTTCTAGCTTTGTCAAGTGGGGGACGGAAATCCCATTTCCGCCTCGCACACCAGATCGTCCAATCCCGCCTTTAGAGATGCTTGATTCGCTCGGTATCAACACTAATCAGCTTACCTACGTGTACTCCGAGCACATGGTGAATTATGGCAGCGCCTTGATTCACCAAAGCTTTTCCATTTTTTTCGCCATCTTCTATTGCCTGACTGCCCTTAGATATCCGCGTGTTGCCGTATGGCAAGGTTTTGGCTTTGGCATGCTTGTCACCCTGGCTTTTCACGGGGTAATTTTACCGATGTTTAACTGGGCTCCTCCGCTCTGGGAGCTTCCTCCAGCGGAATGGGCATCTGAAACCTTTGGACACTTGCTATGGATATGGGTGATCGAAGTCATACGTCGCGATCTGCAGCAACGTTGGTCGCCCGGCCCTGGTTAGCTGTAACGGCCTGCAATCGAAATGGCCTCAACCTGCGACCATCGCGTTTTTCGACCGGGATTGATTGCGTCTACCAGCTTGGCGGTAAAGGCGACGTTTCAAGCTGTGCCAGCTCTGTGACGCGCAGGCCAGCTGTGTGAGTGAGCCAAAGCAGCAGCACGTCCGCTCTGGCGTGCGGCCTGTCATCGAAGCCACTCTTATGAGGTGTTTGATTTGACCAGGTCGAAGGTATGTTGCACGACGGATCTTGGCTGTAGTGGAACTCTCTATCAGGATTGGCGGAAATTCGCTGTCGTTCCAAAGAGAGTCAGCAGCAGGCTTCCGGGAAAGCCTACCACCAGTGTTTATGCGGCGTTATAAGAAAATGCTACCGCGCCTGCTGCTCGATGGCAGGCGCACGGCCCAGACAGGCGCCACCAAACCCCAACCGTCCCGATAACGGTTTCCTACTGACGGCTCTTCATCAATCGCGTTTCCTGTACCTGACACCATCTGCAGGTACTGCCACATGCTTCCCTCCAGAACCTATTGCTTCAGATCCAAACGTAGCCTTTTGGGCTTCCTGAGCCTGGTCATGGCCTCCCAGATCACCCTCGCCCACGCGGAGACGTGGGTCATTACGGACCGTAACCATCCTGTTCAGGCACCGGCACATGTCCGGCTGATTCTCCTGGACGAGCAAGAGCGGCTTGAGACCAAGCTCTCTGAAGGACTGCCGGCGAATCAGCAACAAGCCATCGCCATCATGCAGCAGCGCCTCAAGAGCAACGATGCGCTGCGTTTGCAAAGAGACCTGGCGTTGGCTCAACAGAACCTTGTCGACGCCTGGAGCATTGGGGTCACGAAGGTCCCAGCAGTGGTGGTCGACCGCAAGTTTGTCGTTTATGGCGAATCCGACGCTATAGCGGCTGAATACCGCATTGCCCAATGGCGCGCAGCCGCCAAACACCAAAACGCATCAGGCCAAGCGGAGGCACCGCAATGAACCTACGTAAGCCTCCTGCTTGGACGGCCTTGGCCCTGTCTATCTCAACCTGGCCAGTCGCCGCCGGTACAGTGACATCGGCCACCCTCGCCGCCTCAACCCTGTCGCCTGACTGCCTGGAATACAAGGTGGTCGGGATCTGTTACTGGCTGCTCTGCACACCGTTTGGCTGCAAGGTCAAGACATCGACCAAGGTTCGTCACTTCGTTCCAGACGCCGTGGTCTCAAGCTATTCGAATACCGGTGAAAACCCTTGGGTCGAAGTCTCTTCGCTGAGCTCACCCACTTCATTTGCCCAGGATGGCGGTGACGGAACCACCAATCACAACAACGAAGACAGCCTGGCTAAATTCAAAAATGCTGACGTCATTGGCCACCCCGGGGGAGCGACGTTCAGCCGGTTTGCGAGTGCTTCTGGCTACGCCTGCCCAGGTGCTGCTACTCCATACATGCCTTACCTCTTGAGCACACTGGATACGGTTGCCTGGCGCCACGGCGTTCCTGAATCGGTGTACCCGGAGGCGCTCATCCCTGGCCGCAGAGAAGTGGGTGGCCTTTTCTCTGGCGACATGTGGGGTAGCGTTTACCCCCGGAGCGGCTTCATCCATCAAGCCGACGATTACAAGGCAGCTGCGGTCATTGCTCAACGTGCTGGCGATGTGGTCACCAGAATTGGACAAGTCCATGTCTACCTACCCCTACGCGCACTACCGATGCCAGGTTATTGGCCTGCGGGAGAACTGATTGAGGGCGTCGCTGCCACGGGTAAGTGGCAAGAGCTCACTCCTGCTCTCAGTCCGAGCTGCGCTGTATTTCCTAACTTTGGCCCAGGCATGCAAGCCACAGACGGTTCATACGCCTGGGCGCTATGGCGACCCTATTCCTGCTGCAAGCGGCAAGGACAAACCTTTCTTGGCAGTACGGACTTTCAATGATGATCAAGAGGACTTCAATCATGCGCCGCGCCGCCGCCATGTTGACTATCACATTTATGAGCGCCCTGACGGTCCACAGCGCCCTTGCCGAGACGCCGGGGATCAGTGCCAGCTCGTCCGGCAGCGTCATCGGTGATGATGTGTTGTACAGCGTCGGTGGCGGCAACGCCGTGACCATGGGAAGCGCCGGGAACATGGACAGCATCAGCATTGGCGGTGGCTGGAACAGCAACCTGGTCTGCGGAAACATGAGCCTGAACAATACACTGGAGAATCAGTTGAACGGTGCCACTTCCGGCTTTCAGACGATCATGGGCTCGATGATCTCCAACGCCACCAGCGCGGTGGCATCATTGCCAGGGCTGATTATCCAACGCGCCAATCCAGCGCTTTACAATCTGCTCACCAACGGCATCCTGCAAGGCCGTCTTGATTTCGACCGCTCCAAAGGCACGTGCCGCGCCATAGCGGACAAGATGCTCGATGTCGCGGGCGGACAAATGGGCTGGGACAAGATCGCCGAAGGCCAGGCCATGAGTCAGGCAGTGAAAACCGGAAACACAGATGCGGTCTCGGCCGTTGCTCAGGTCGAAAAGCAAGGTGGGAATGACGGTATCACCTGGGTGGGTGGGAGCAAGGCCGGCGGATCGGGCCAGCAACCGATCAAGGTCGTAGGCGATGTCACTCGGGCAGGATACAACCTGCTGAACGGACGTAATGCCGCTGATACAGCGTCTATCAGCCCATCAAGCTGCAACAACGGCATGGTGTGCTCCACTTGGTCTTCGCCACAGGAAGCAACCACATTCGCCAACCGTGTTCTGGGAGAGCAGCAACAACGCACGTGTGAGGGTTGCACCAAAACCACCTCCACTGCCGGCGTTGGACTCACGCCCCTCATTCAAGAGTCCTACGACTCAAAACTCAAGGCGCTGCAGGAGCTTATTTCAGGCAACAAGTCCCTCACACAGGAGAACCTGTCGCAAGCCAGTAGTAGCTCTCTGCCTGTGACGCGTGGCGTGGTCGAGGCCCTTCGTTCCGAACACGATCAAGACATATTGGCCAAACGCCTTGCTTCAGAGCTCGCTTTATCAGATGTGCTGGGTAAAGCGTTGCTGCTTCAACGCACCCTGTTTACCGGGAGCAAGGAACCGAACATCGCCGCCAATGATGTGGCCCAGCAGGCGGTCAGTCAGCAGAACAACAACCTGCAACAGGAAATTGACAACCTGAAGACCGAGCTGGACATGCGGCGCAATCTGGCCAGCAACTCTCCGACAGCCATTCTGCAACGAGCTCAGGGCCGACAGGAAGGCTCCAAGATCATTTTCCAGGGTGATCCCACACCGGATCGCCTCAAACAACTGCAAAGTCCCAAGAAGGAGGACTGACAATGACGTCGACCACAGCAAAAACTGGACGATGGAGAAAAGCGGGCAAAGCTGCGCTGGCTTTTCTATCGATGTCATTACTGATGGCGCTACTGGTCGTGACGTTTCTGACGTTCGTCAGCAAGGTGTTTGGGGATCTGGAGCAATTCAGCGAATGGCAGAGAACGCACTACGGGTACATGCTGGCCTGGCGGCTGTTGGTCTACGCAACGCTGGCCTTCGGATGGTTCAAGATCAGGAAGCAACTGGCTCAACAGGCATCCTCCGATATTCCCGCAGGTCTAATGCGATGTGAGGTGATCGCCCTGCTGTTGATTGCATTGATGGAGCTACGGCGTGCCGGCCTACTCGAGGGAGTCAGTACACTATGATGTTACACACCAATGATTACCTGGAGTATTACCTCACGCTGGTGGGCTGGATCATCAACAGCGGCGTCTGGGACATGATCGAGGACAGCGGCTTGGTGGCTGCGCCGTTTGCCGCCATCATCATCAGCGAATGGCTCAAGGCACGTGCCGAGGGGGCCGACGAAGGCAACAAAGGGGTGCTCTCACTGGCCCGAGTCGAGAACCGCTTCTACACCGCGATTCTGGTCATCATTGTCTGCTGCATGCCTTTGGTGACCGTCAGCATCGACACGTTGCAGTTTGATCGAAGCCGCTCGGAGCAGTGTCAGTATTCGGTACCCAACCCGGCCGATACGGGTTGGAATACCTCATTCAGTACCTTGAATGGAAAAAGCGCCGTTGTTCCTGTGTGGTGGCTATTCGTGCATGCGATCTCAAAAGCCGCAACCGCAGCCTCCATCGCGGCGATCCCTTGTGGTGTAGACCTGCAACAAGTTCGAATGGATGTGAACAGGGCACGTATCAACGTAAGCGCTCCATGAACCCCACATTCAAACCACTGAGCTGATACCGGATGCTGTGCTCCCGATTCCCTTCAGGAGCCCGTTCGCCATGATGCGACCCGA
>NZ_JAGTPK010000004.1 GCF_021147775.1 Pseudomonas californiensis | reverse complement strand
AGCAATTGCTGCTGAATGGGCATAAAAAATCCGATGCCAGAGGTCTGACATCGGATTCTCTATAAAGCCCGGCCTGGACTCAAATGCTTAAGTGAACAGCATTACGCTCATGAGCGGGCTTTATTTTACGTCCTGAAAATGAACTCAACGAGGCACGTTCTATGGTTCCAACGCTGTAAACGCCCAGTGGACGCTCAGGCCAACGATTGGCTGCGTGCGCCTTTTGCTCTGTCCACTACAACCGCGCCCAGGAGGGTGATCACTGAGGGCACCAGCCATGCCAGGCCCTGATCACTCAATGGCAAGTTGCTCAGCGCATGCGGCAAATAGTCGGTGAGCCCTGCCCCTTTGATCGCATCGATGAGACCGAACACCAGTGACACCAGCATGACCGGCGCAACCACCCGCCCCTGACTCCGCCAGAACCCTTTCAGAAAGCTCAATGCAACCAGCACAATGCAAGGCGGGTAGATCGCTGTCAGTACAGGAATGGAGAACAGGATCAGCTTGGTCAGGCCCAGGTTTGACACGAGTAACGAGAACACCGCGAGCATCACCACCAGCACCCTGTAAGAAAGCGGCAATACCTTGGCGAAATATTCAGCGCAAGCGCAGGTCAGGCCCACTGAGGTCACCAGGCAGGCCAGCGAGATCAGTACAGCGAGAAAACCGCTGCCCAGCGAACCGAACGTATGCTGCACATAGGCGTGCAGAACGGCCGCGCCATTACTGGCCCCTGCCGCAACCGCGTGGCTGCCTGAACCCAGGCGAAACAGGCTGACATACACCAGCGCCAGCCCCACACCGGCGATAAGCCCGGCAATGATTGCGTAGCGGGTAATCAACCTGGGGGATTCAACGCCACGTGAGCGAATGGCATTGACAATAACGATGCCAAACACCAGAGCGCCCAGAGTGTCCATGGTCAGATAACCACTGATGAAACCTTGAGAAAAAGGCGCGACAGCGTAAGCAGGCTCTGCGGTTCCAACCTCACCCGCCGGCAATGCAAAGGCAGCAATCCCCAGCACGGCCAGCGCAAGAATCTTCAGTGGCGCGAGAAAGCGCCCAACGGTGTCCAGCAGACGTCCGGGGTAAAGCGATACCCAGAACACCACCAGAAAATACACAAAACTGTAGAGCAGCAATGCGAGTGGGCTATCGCCTGTCAGCGGCGCCAGACCGACCTCGAACGAGACAGTGGCAGTGCGCGGAGTCGCGAACAGCGGACCGACCGCCAGATAGCAGACCGCTGCGAGAAGACCACCAGCAATTTTGCCGATCGGACTGCTGAGCGCGTCCATTGCCCCGCCGACCTTGGCCAGGGCAATAACCGTAATGACCGGCAAGCCAACGGCGGTAACGAGAAAGCCCAGCGCCGCAATCCACACATGCGGCCCGGCCTGCAAACCTACAATCGGGGGAAAGATGATGTTGCCAGCCCCGACGAACAGGGCAAACGTCATAAAACCAAGCGCCAGGATGTCCTGACCTTTCAACACTTTCATTGCGAGGGACCACACAAATTCGAGATAAGGGAAAGGGCGTTACCTGTGAATGGGGTGAACGCAGCCCGTCGTCGTAGGACGTGGCAGTACCTTGCAGGCGACCCCTTGTGAGGGCACCGCAAAAACGGCGAACAGGGTAGCTAACTCAGATCAGAAATGCACTATCACGGGGCGACTATCCGATGCATGCCCTCTATAAGCGCAGCGGCCGTTGTCAAGCTGGAAAGTGCGGGATCGTCTTGTAAGGCGCTCAATTCCCGCTGAACACACCTCTCTCTTGGGGTTGAGCCGGGACATGCGGTCTTGCTCGCGAAGACTTGGCCCCAGGCAACGCATCTCTTTCGGCAAGCACCACTTGTCATGGAAGGTCATACCCCTGAACGCACAAAGGCCACCCGAAGGTGGCCTTTGTCGATTGCTCGAAAAAGTAAGCGAAGCTTACTTGGTCGGCCAACCAGTCAGCTCGGCCAAAGCCTTGCCGATGTCTGCCAGGGAGCGCACGGTTTTGACACCTGCGTCCTGCAGTGCAGCGAACTTCTCGTCTGCAGTGCCCTTGCCGCCAGAGATGATTGCGCCAGCATGGCCCATGCGCTTGCCCGGAGGAGCAGTCACACCAGCGATGTAGGAAACAACCGGCTTGGTCACGTGTGCCTTGATGTAGGCAGCCGCTTCTTCTTCAGCCGAACCGCCGATCTCGCCGATCATGACGATCGCTTCGGTCTTCGGGTCTTCCTGGAACAGCTTCAGGATGTCGATGAAGTTGGAACCCGGGATCGGGTCACCACCGATACCGACGCAGGTGGACTGACCGAAACCAGCGTCAGTAGTCTGCTTCACAGCTTCGTAAGTCAGGGTGCCGGAACGCGACACGATGCCTACTTTGCCTGGCAAGTGAATGTGACCTGGCATGATGCCGATCTTGCATTCGCCTGGAGTGATAACGCCTGGGCAGTTAGGGCCGATCAGGACCACACCCAGCTCGTCACACTTGACCTTGGCTTCCAGCATGTCGATGGTCGGAATGCCTTCGGTGATGCAGACGATCAACTTGATGCCAGCGAACGCGGCTTCCAGGATCGAATCCTTACAGAAAGGAGCCGGAACGTAGATGACCGAAGCGTCAGCGCCAGTGGTCGCAACCGCTTCAGCAACGGTGTTGAACACAGGCAGGTTCAGGTGCGTGGTGCCGCCTTTGCCTGGAGTCACGCCGCCAACCATCTTGGTGCCGTAGGCAATGGCTTGTTCGGAGTGGAAAGTACCTTGCGAACCAGTGAAACCCTGGCAGATGACTTTGGTGTCTTTATTGATCAGGACGCTCATTACTTGCCCTCCGCAGCTTTGACAACTTGTTGAGCAGCGTCGGTCAGGCTGGTAGCCGCGATGATATTCAAACCGCTTTCTGCCAGTACTTTAGCGCCCAGTTCAGCGTTGTTACCTTCAAGGCGAACAACAACCGGGATTTTAACGCCGACTTCTTTCACTGCACCGATGATGCCTTCGGCAATCATGTCGCAACGAACGATGCCGCCGAAGATGTTGACCAGAACTGCAGCGACGTTGGTGTCGGACAGGATGATCTTGAACGCTTCGGTAACGCGCTCCTTGGTGGCACCGCCGCCAACGTCAAGGAAGTTTGCAGGCTTGCCGCCATGCAGATTGACGATGTCCATGGTACCCATGGCCAGGCCAGCACCGTTGACCATGCAGCCGATGTTGCCTTCCAGCGCTACGTAGTTCAGTTCGAACTTGGCAGCGTGAGCTTCGCGCGGGTCATCTTGCGAAGGATCATGGAATTCCTTCAGCTTTGGCTGACGGTACATGGCGTTGGCGTCGATGTTGATCTTCGCGTCCAGGCAATGCAGATCGCCGTCGGCCTTGATCACCAGCGGGTTCACTTCCAGCAGAGCCAGATCGTGGTCCTGGAACAGCTTGGCCAGACCGGTGAAGATCTTGGCGAACTGAGCAACCTGCTTGCCTTCCAGACCCAGCTGGAAAGCCAGATCGCGACCCTGGAATGGCTGAGCGCCAACCAGTGGATCGATGGTTGCTTTGAGAATCTTCTCAGGCGTGTCGTGAGCAATCTTCTCGATGTCCACGCCACCTTCGGTGGAAGCCATGAACACGATACGACGGCTCGAACGATCAACTACAGCGCCCAGATACAGCTCTTTGGCGATGTCGGTGCAGGACTCAACCAGGATCTTGGTCACTGGCTGGCCGTTGGCGTCGGTCTGGTAAGTTACCAGACGCTTGCCCAGCCACTGCTGAGCGAACGCTGCTGCGTCTTCTTTGCTGCGAACCAGCTTGACGCCGCCCGCTTTACCGCGACCACCTGCGTGAACCTGGGCTTTGACGACCCACTCGGTTCCGCCGATCTTGTCGCAAGCTTCTGCGGCTGCTTCCGGGGTGTCTACTGCGTAGCCTTTGGATACTGGCAGGCCGTATTCAGCGAACAGCTGCTTACCCTGATACTCGTGAAGATTCATGCTTATTACCGTCTTCGTTTAGGTACTGCGCATTCGGTGCTGCACGTCAGCGTGCCGCACCACCTGTGACCGCTACTCCTGGTTGACGCCAGCAATGCCTGAGCAATGCCGGGGCCGCCTGAGAGGTCGAGTCCGACGCAGATTCCGCGGTAAGCCTGTTTGCCGGGCCTACGACGGGCACTGCGTCGTGGTTTCTCTTGTTGTCTTAGCGTTTCTTGCGGTTCTGGATGTGGATGGCGCCGCCATTCACAGCCAAGGCCGCTTCGTGCAGCGCTTCGGACAGAGTCGGGTGTGAGAAGACCATCATGCCGATGTCTTCTGCGCTGCTGCCGAACTCCATTGCGATTGCACCCTGCTGCACCAGTTCGGCTGCGCTTGGGCCAATCACGTGGACGCCCAGTACGCGGTCGGTCTTGGCGTCAGCGATGATCTTGACGAAACCGCCGGTGTCGTTTGCTGCCATGGCACGGCCACTGGCGGCGAACGGGAAGGTGCCGACGTTGACTTCAACGCCTTCATTCTTCAGGGTCTGCTCGGTCTTGCCTACCCACGCGATTTCCGGGTGAGTGTAGATTACCGACGGGATCAGATTGTAGTTCATCTGAGCCTTGTGGCCCTTGATGCGTTCAACAACCATGATGCCCTCTTCCGAGGCCTTGTGCGCCAGCATCAGACCGCGAACCACGTCGCCGATGGCATAGACGCCAGGAACGCTGGTGGTGCAGTAGTCATCGACGTAGATGAAGCCGCGCTCATCCAGATCAACACCGCTGTCGGCAGCCAGCAGGTCGGTGGTGACCGGACGGCGGCCAACCGCAACAATCAGGCGATCAAATGTGATCGACTGCTCGCCAGCAGCGTCGGTGTAGCTGACAACCACTTCTTCGCCGTTGACCTTGGAGCCAGTCACGCGAGCGCCGAGCTTGATGTCCAGGCCCTGCTTGGTGAAGGTTTTCAGGGCTTCCTTGGAAACCGCTTCGTCAGCTGCCGGGATGAACTTGTCCAGCGCTTCCAGCACAGTGACCTGCGCGCCCAGACGAGCCCATACAGAACCCAGCTCCAGACCGATTACGCCTGCGCCGATAACGCCCAGACGCTGAGGAACCTGTTGGAATTCCAGTGCACCGGTAGAATCGACGATGACTTTCTGGTCAACCGGAGCAGGCGGGATGTCGATCGGGCGCGAACCCGAAGCGAGGATCACGTGGTCCGCTTCGATGATTTCGACAGTACCGTCAGCGCCGGTCAGTTCGACCTTCTTGCCAGCCAGCAGCTTGCCGTGGCCTTGCAGAGTGGTCACACCGTTGGCTTTGAACAGGCTGGCAACGCCGCCGGTCAGGCCTTTTACGATGGTGGATTTACGGCCAACCATGGCAGGTACGTCGATGGTGACTTCAGAAGTTGAAATACCGTGGACGCCAAAGCCATTCTTGGCTTCGTAGAATTTCCAGGAGCTGTCCAGCAGCGCTTTGGAAGGAATGCAACCGACGTTCAGGCAAGTACCGCCCAGTGCCAGTTTGCCTTCCTTGTCCTGATATTTCTCGATGCAGGCAGTCTTGAGACCAAGTTGCGCAGCCTTGATGGCGGCAACATAGCCGCCAGGGCCTGCGCCAATCACTACCACGTCGAATTTCTGGGACATAAAAAAGAATTCCTCTTTAGCTGCGAGCTTTAAGCCGCAGGCTGCTGACAGGCCTGTGATGTATTACAGACCTGCCCGCAACCTGTTCATTAGATGTCATTTGCAAGACCCGAACTGCGCACCGCGCTGCCTTTGTCTGGCAGCCTCCGGTTTGCAGCAGGGTCTGCTTCATCAGATATCCAGCAGCAGACGAGCCGGATCTTCCAGCAGGTTCTTGATGGTAACGAGGAAGGTTACCGCTTCTTTACCGTCGATCAAACGGTGATCGTACGACAGAGCCAGATACATCATCGGACGGATCACGACCTGACCGTTGATCGCCATAGGACGCTGCAGAATGTTGTGCATACCCAGAATCGCGGCCTGCGGCGGGTTGACGATAGGCGTCGACATCATCGAACCGAAAGTACCACCGTTGGTGATCGTGAACGTACCGCCAGTCATCTCGTCGATGGACAGTTTGCCATCACGGGCTTTCTTGCCGAAAGTGGCGATGCCGCCTTCGATTTCAGCCAGGCTCATGTGTTCGGCGTTACGCAGAACCGGTACGACCAGACCACGGTCGCTGGACACTGCAACACCAACGTCTGCATAGCCGTGGTACACGATGTCGGAACCGTCGATCGACGCGTTGACAGCCGGGAAGCGTTTCAGCGCTTCGGTGGCAGCCTTGACGAAGAACGACATGAAGCCCAGACGTACGCCGTTGTGCGACTTCTCGAACAGGTCCTTGTACTTGGAACGCAGTGCCATGACTTCGGTCATGTCGACTTCGTTAAACGTGGTCAGCATCGCCATGTTCGACTGTGCTTCAACCAGACGCTTGGCGACGGTTGCACGCACACGGGTCATTGGCACGCGCTTCTCGGTACGGTCGCCCGCAGCGAAAACAGGGGCCGACGCAGCTGCGGCAGGCTTTGCGGCCGGAGCAGCGGCTGGAGCGGATTTCTTCGCTTCAACAGCGGCAACAACGTCTTCCTTGGTCACACGACCATCTTTACCAGTACCTTTCAGGCTGGCAAGGTTGATGCCGTTTTCTTCAGCCAGCTTGCGAGCAGCAGGAGCTGCAATTGCGTCTTCGTCCTCAGCAGCCGGTGCAGCAGCAGGTGCCGAACCCGCAGCCGGTGCGGCCGCGGCAGCTGGAGCAGCCGACGCGGTAGCGCCCGCGTCCAGAGTTGCAATCAGCTCGTTGGACAGGACGGTTTCGCCCTCGCCTTTCACGATCGATGCCAGTACGCCGTCAGCTTCGGCCAGGACTTCAAGGACGACCTTGTCAGTCTCGATGTCGACCAGCAGCTCGTCACGTTTTACCGCCTCGCCCGGCTGTTTGTGCCACTTGGAAATGGTGCCATCGGCAACGGATTCCGGGAAAGAGGGGGCTTTGATCTCGATAGCCATTATCTGTAATTCCTTAATTCGGTTTCTAATGCTCGAAGGCGTTAAACAGTGAAGGCATCTTGCAGGAGTTTTTCCTGCTGCTCGGCGTGCATCGAAGCATAGCCACATGCTGGAGCGGCAGAAGCATCACGACCGGCGTACTCGAGAACGAGTTCGCGTTTGTGGTTGCCAATGCTGCGACGCAAGTGATGCTGACTGCTGTACCAGGCGCCCTGGTTCATCGGTTCTTCCTGACACCAGACCGCGTGCTGCAGATTGGTGTAAGGCGCAATCGTTTCCATCAGGTCATCTTCAGGGAACGGATACAGCTGCTCGATACGAACGATGGCGATGTCTTCACGACCTTCGGCACGGCGTTTTTCCAGCAGGTCGTAGTAGACCTTGCCGCTGCACAGCACCAGACGTGTGACCTTGGCCGGATCGAGCGTGTCGATTTCCGGGATCACGGTCTGGAACGAACCTTCGGCCAGTTCTTCGAGGGTCGAGACCGCCAGCTTGTGACGCAACAGCGACTTCGGCGTCAGCACAACCAGAGGCTTGCGCAACGGACGAATCACCTGGCGGCGCAGCAAGTGGTAGATCTGAGCTGGAGTGGTTGGCACGCACACTTGAATGTTGTGCTCGGCACACAGCTGCAGATAACGCTCGAGACGTGCAGACGAGTGCTCCGGGCCCTGACCTTCATAACCGTGAGGCAACAGCATGGTCAGACCGCACAGACGGCCCCACTTGTGTTCGCCGCTGGTGATGAACTGGTCGACAACCACCTGGGCACCGTTGGCAAAGTCGCCGAACTGGGCTTCCCAGATAACCAGCGCGTTAGGCTCGGTGGTCGAGTAACCGTATTCGAATGCAAGCACGGCCTCTTCCGACAGGAACGAGTCATACAGGTCAAAACGCGGCTGACCGGCGTACAGGTTCTGCAACGGAATGTAGGTGCCGGCATCTTTCTGGTTGTGCAACACAGCGTGACGGTGCGAGAACGTACCGCGACCAATATCCTGACCCGTCATGCGGATCGGGTGGCCTTCGAACGCCAGCGTGGCATACGCCATGGTCTCGGCGTAACCCCAGTTGATCGGCAAGCCACCGGCCTGCATCTTCTGGCGGTCTTCGTAGATCTTCTGGACCTGACGCTGCACGACGAAGCCTTCAGGCAGCTCCATCAGTTTGGCGGACAGCTCCTGCAGAGTCTTGAGATCGAAGCGGGTGTCATGACGCGCAGTCCAGGCATGGCCCAGATAAGGACGCCAATCGACGAACAGCTCCTTGTTAGGCTCTTTGACCAGACTTTTCACAACATGCAGACCGTTGTCCAGCGCGTTGCGGTAGTCGTCGACCTTGGCCTGGACGCGGGCTTCGTCGAGGATGCCGGTCTTGATCAAATGCTCGGCGTACAGCTCGCGAGTGGTGCGCTGCTTGCTGATCTGCTGGTACATCAAAGGCTGCGTGCCGCTAGGCTCGTCAGCTTCGTTGTGACCACGACGACGGTAGCAGACCAGGTCGATGACGATGTCACGCTTGAACTGCATGCGGTAGTCGATCGCCAGCTGGGTCACGAACATCACGGCTTCCGGATCATCACCATTCACATGGAGGATCGGCGCCTGGATCATCTTGGCAACGTCGGTCGCGTACTCGGTAGAGCGCGAGTCCAGCGCGTTGCTGATGGTGAAACCTACCTGGTTGTTGATGACGATGTGGATCGTGCCACCGGTCTTGAAGCCGCGAGTCTGCGACATCTGGAACGTTTCCATGACCACGCCCTGACCTGCAAAGGCCGCGTCGCCGTGGAGGGAGATTGGCAGAACCTTGTCGCCAGTCGGATCGTTACGACGATCCTGACGCGCACGTACCGAACCTTCGACCACCGGAGACACGATCTCCAGGTGAGACGGGTTGAAGGCCATGGCGAGGTGAACTTCGCCGCCTGCGGTCATGACGTTGGAAGAGAAGCCCTGGTGATACTTGACGTCACCGGAACCCAGCTCGACCTTTTTCTTGCCTTCGAACTCGTCGAACAGGTCACGCGGGTTTTTACCAAAGGTATTGACCAGCACGTTCAGACGACCACGGTGGGCCATGCCGATAACGACTTCCTTGGTGCCGTAGGAACCGGAACGCTGGATCAGCTCGTCCAGCATCGGGATCAGGCTTTCGCCACCTTCCAGACCGAAACGCTTGGTGCCTGGGTATTTGGTGCCCAGGTACTTTTCCAGACCCTCTGCGGCAGTGACACGCTCAAGCAGATGGCTCTGGATATCAGCTGAAAAGGCAGGACGGCCGCGGACGCTTTCAAGACGCTGCATGAACCAGTTGCGCTGCTCGGAATCCACGATGTGAGTGAACTCGGAGCCGATGGTGCGACAATATGTCTGCTGCAACGCTTCGTGAATTTCGCGTAGGCTCGCTTCCTCTTTGCCGATGAACAAGTCGCCGGCACGGAAAGTCGTGTCCAGATCGGCATTGGTCAAGCCGTAATGATTGATCGACAGATCAGCTGGCGCAGGACGCTGCCACAGACCCAGCGGATCGAGCTGGGCAGCCTGATGGCCACGCATACGATAAGCCTGGATAAGCCGCAGCACTTCAACCTGCTTCTTCTCGTGCTCGCTGCTCACGCTCCCGGCAGATACCGGTTGAGCGCGGCGCTGGTTTTTGGCCAGCAACACGAAATGATCGCGAATCGTTGAGTGCGATACATCGGTGGCAGAGCTGCCGTCTGCTGGCAACTTCTGAAAGTAGGTGCGCCATTCTTCTGGCACAGCGTTAGGGTCGTGCAGGTAGAGCTCATAGAGCTCTTCCACATAGGCAGCGTTACCACCGGATAGGTGGGCACTGTTCCACATGCGCTGCATCACGCTTTCTTGCATGCTTGGTCACCCTCGGTAAGGGGACACCACCGGCGAAGACGCCAAAGCAATCCTGAGATAGTCGTGTGCAGCGACTGTATCAAGTCACCATGGATCACGCAGATAGTCCGGGTACCAGCCCGGATGCCCCTGCTGGTCTCATTTCTTCAAAATAAGAGCGGCAGCTTTGCGAGCTACTGCTCAGGTTAAAACCACGGCGCCGGTTGAAGCCTGCGCCGCGGTCATTTCATTGCAACGATGTAACAGGTAAAGCGATGAATCAGACGCCGTTTTGCAGAAGCATGTTGCGTACGTGACCGATAGCCTTGGTAGGGTTAAGGCCTTTCGGGCAAACGTTTACGCAGTTCATGATCCCGCGGCAGCGGAACACGCTGAACGGATCATCCAGTGAAGCCAGACGCTCGGTGGTCCGGGTGTCACGGCTGTCAGCCAGGAAACGGTAGGCTTGCAGCAGTGCAGCAGGGCCCAGGAACTTGTCAGGGTTCCACCAGAAGGACGGGCAGGAAGTCGAGCAGCAAGCGCACAGGATGCACTCGTACAGACCGTCCAGCTTCTCGCGCTCTTCAGGGGTCTGCAGACGCTCGATGGCCGGGGCCGGAGTATCGTTCTGCAGGAACGGCTTCACCTTCTCGTATTGCTTGTAGAAGATGCTCATATCGACGACCAGGTCTCGGATGACTGGCAAACCAGGCAGCGGACGTACGATCAGCTTGCCCTTCTTCACCACGTCAGACAGCGGCGTAATGCATGCCAGGCCGTTCTTGCCGTTGATGTTCATGCCGTCAGAACCGCACACACCTTCGCGGCATGAGCGACGGTATGAGAAACCTTCGTCCTGTTCTTTGACCAGAGCCAGCACGTCCAGCACCATCAAGTCTTTACCACCGGTATCGACCTGGAAGTCCTGCATGAACGGCGCTGCGTCCTGATCAGGGTTGTAACGATAAACACTGACTTGCAACATATCGGTCACCCCTTAATAAGTCCGAATCTTAGGTTCAAAAGTCGGAACAGTTTTCGGCGAGAAGTTCACGGCACGCTTGGTTACACGCTTGTCACCCGGGAAGTACAGGGTGTGGCACAGCCAGTTTTCGTCGTCGCGATCTTCGAAGTCCTCACGGGCGTGAGCGCCGCGAGATTCTTTACGATGCTCTGCTGCAATCGCGGTTGCTTCGGCCACTTCCAGCAGGTTCTGCAATTCGAGTGCTTCGATACGGGCAGTGTTGAACGCCTGGCTCTTGTCGTTGATCTTGACGTTGGCGATGCGGGTGCGCAGATCTGCCAACTGGGCAATACCCTTCTGCATGTATTCACCAGTACGGAATACACCGAAGTAGTTCTGCATGCAGCTTTGCAGTTCTTTACGCAGCGTAGCCACGTCTTCGCCAGTCGTGCGCTCGTTCAGGCCGGCAAGACGCGCCAGAGCGGCGTCGATGTCGGACTGCGAGGCGCGGGCGTAATCGACGCCTTCACGCAGAGCCTGCTCCAGGTGGATACCCGCAGCACGACCGAAGACCACCAGGTCGAGCAGCGAGTTGCCACCCAGACGGTTGGCGCCGTGAACCGATACGCAGGCTACTTCACCTACAGCGAACAGACCTGGAATGATCTGGTCGGTGCCAGCAGCGTCCTGAGTGATCGCCTGACCGTGAATGTTGGTGGCAACGCCGCCCATCATGTAGTGGCAGGTCGGTACGACAGGAATCGGTGCAGACGCAGGGTCGACGTGTGCAAACGTCTTGGACAGCTCCATGATGCCAGGCAGACGGCTGTGCAAGACTTCTTCGCCCAGGTGATCGAGCTTGAGCATCACGTGGTCGCCGTCCGGACCGCAACCGTTGCCGGCAATGATCTCTTTGACCATCGAGCGAGCAACCACGTCACGACCAGCAAGGTCTTTGGCGTTGGGCGCATAGCGCTCCATGAAACGCTCGCCGTGCTTGTTGATGAGGTAACCACCTTCACCGCGGCAACCTTCAGTGACCAGTACACCTGCGCCAGCAATGCCGGTCGGGTGGAACTGCCACATTTCGATGTCCTGAACCGGAACACCGGCACGCAGTGCCATGCCAATGCCGTCACCGGTATTGATCAGGGCATTGGTGGTAGACGAGTAGATACGACCTGCGCCACCGGTAGCCAGTACCGTTGCATTGGCACGGATGTACGAGGTTTCGCCTGTTTCGATGCAGATAGCGATGATGCCGACGAACGCGCCGTCCTGGTTTTTTACCAGATCCACTGCATAGTATTCGTTCAGGAATACAGTGCCAGCCTTGAGGTTGGCCTGATACAGCGTGTGCAGCAGTGCGTGACCGGTACGGTCGGCTGCAGCGCAGGTACGAGCAGCCTGACCGCCCTTGCCGAAGTCCTTGGACTGACCACCGAACGGACGCTGATAGATGCGGCCCTGCTCGGTACGGGAGAACGGCAGGCCCATGTGCTCGAGCTCGAATACCGCCTCAGGACCCACGGAACACATGTACTCGATAGCGTCCTGATCACCGATGTAGTCGGAACCCTTGACGGTATCGTACATGTGCCAACGCCAGTCATCGTTCGGGTCGGCCGAAGCGATGGCACAGGTGATGCCACCCTGAGCGGAAACGGTGTGCGAGCGAGTCGGGAACACCTTGGTGACCACGGCAGTCTTGTGACCGCCCTGAGCCAGTTGCAGTGCAGCACGCATGCCTGCACCGCCGCCACCGATAATGATGGCATCGAACGAAAGCGTATTTGTGTTAGCCATGGATCAGATACCCCAAAGAATCTGCACGCCCCAGACGAAGTAGGCGAACATCAGAACGCCGCATACCGCCTGGAACAGAAAACGTACTGCAGTGGCCGACTTGCCCAGCGCCATCGGCGTCAGGTAGTCGGTCGCGATGGTCCACATGCCTACCCAGGCATGAGCGCCCAGGGCAACGAGGGCCAGCAGACTGAAGATACGCATCCAGTTGTTTGCGAACAGATCGTGCCATTGGGCATAGCTCAGACCCGGGTGTACGACGATGTATCCGATCAGGAAGATGAAATAAGCCGCCAGCACGACTGCCGATACACGCTGCGCCATCCAGTCATAGAGGCCCGAACGTGAAAGGTTGGTGACGTTGGTTACCATATCCATACTCCCGCCAGAAGAATCAGAACCACGGAAACCGCGATAACGATTTTGGAACCCAGCTTGCCGCCTTCCAGCGTCTCGCCAACCCCCGTGTCCATGATCAGGTGGCGAACGCCGGCCACCAGGTGATACAGCAGGGCTGACAGCAGCCCCCAGATAACAAGCTTGGCCAGCGGGCTGGTCAGACACGCCTTGACTTCACCAAAGCCTTCTTCGGACGCCAGCGACTTGTCCATTGCATACAGCATGATTGCAATACCGACAAAGAGGATGACACCGGAGATGCGGTGAAGGATGGACGTGTAAGCGGTGACTGGGAGCTTGATGGTCCTTAGGTCTAGATTTACAGGTCGTTGGCTATTCACGGCTTTTTTCACACTTGAAGAGCCCCTAACAATCAGGGCAAGTTGTTGGGAAGTGCACTGGTCAGGTACCCACCACCCAGGAAGTGACGACCCCCTTGGAACGGGCCAAAAGCCCTTGGCGGTCGGACGCCGAGTATAGACAGTTAGGCTACTAATGACAACGCACAGACTTACCGCCAATAGCGGATTGCTTTGCTGGGATAAAAGGCGTAAACGGCGGGAAACGGTCTGTAAAAAGCCACCCAAAGGCCTTACGGAACACGACTTTAGGCAAATTGACTTTAGAATTTATCTCACTATAGTGATGCGGGCCCTGCGTGGGGGGCCTGTCTGATGATTTGAAGCATAAATAGGAGGCCACATGGCTGACAAAAAAGCGCAGTTGATCATCGAGGGTGCTGCCCCCGTCGAGCTGCCAATTCTGACCGGTACAGTGGGTCCGGACGTGATCGACGTACGCGGTCTGACCGCCACCGGCCGCTTCACATTCGACCCGGGCTTCATGTCGACCGCCTCTTGCGAGTCGAAGATCACCTACATCGATGGTGACAACGGAATTCTGCTTCACCGCGGCTACCCTATCGAACAACTGGCCCAGCAGTCCGATTACCTGGAAACCTGCTACCTGCTGCTCAACGGCGAACTGCCGACCGCCGAGCAGAAAGCCCAGTTCGTAGCCGTGGTCAAGAACCACACGATGGTCCACGAACAGCTCAAGACCTTCTTCAACGGCTTCCGCCGTGATGCGCACCCGATGGCGGTCATGTGCGGCGTAGTCGGCGCCCTGTCGGCGTTTTACCACGACTCGCTGGACATCAATAACCCGCAGCATCGTGAAATCTCGGCCGTGCGCCTGGTTGCCAAGATGCCGACGCTGGCAGCCATGGTTTACAAGTACTCCATGGGCCAGCCCATGATGTACCCGCGCAACGACCTGAGCTACGCTGAAAACTTCCTGCACATGATGTTCAACACACCGTGCGAGATCAAACCCATCAGCCCGGTGCTTGCCAAGGCCATGGACAAGATTTTTATCCTCCACGCCGACCACGAGCAAAATGCTTCGACGTCGACCGTACGGATGGCAGGCTCTTCGGGTGCAAACCCGTTTGCCTGTATCGCAGCTGGCATCGCAGCACTCTGGGGCCCGGCCCACGGTGGTGCCAACGAAGCCGTACTGACCATGCTCGACGAAATTGGCGATGTCTCGAACATCGACACCTTCATCGCCAAGGCCAAGGACAAGAACGATCCGTTCAAGCTTATGGGCTTCGGTCACCGGGTCTACAAGAACCGTGACCCGCGCGCGACTGTGATGAAACAGACTTGCGACGAAGTACTGAAAGAACTGGGCATCAAGAACGATCCTCAGCTTGAGCTGGCCATGCGCCTCGAAGAGATCGCCCTGACCGATCCGTACTTCATCGAGCGCTCGCTGTACCCGAACGTTGACTTCTACTCGGGCATCATCCTGAAGGCTATCGGCATTCCAACCAGCATGTTCACCGTGATCTTCGCTCTGGCGCGGACTGTCGGCTGGATCTCGCACTGGAAAGAAATGCTCTCCAGCCCTTACAAGATCGGTCGCCCGCGCCAGCTCTACACCGGCAATGTGCAACGCGACATCGTGGAACTCAAGGACCGCAAATAAGCGGGACAACGAGTACAAAAAAGGGCTGCCATTGGCAGCCCTTTTTCATGATCGCTGAGTATTAAATTTACTTGGCAGCCCTCTCCCTCAGTGCCTTGAGGGTATTGAACGGCGCATCGACTACAAACTTGTTGGCGATCATCGAAGGCACACTTCCGCCTGGCTCGGTATGCACCTGGTAGGTCACTTCGGTCTGATTCGGCCCCTTGGGTACCAGCTTCCAGAACCCCTTTACCTCTGTAACGCGCACATAACCCTTTTCTTCCGGTATGTAGTTAGGCTGCTCTTCGAGATTGCGCGTGATACTGCCATCCGCCCCTTCAACGGTGGTGATCAACAGCACTGAATCCCGGGGCGTCACAGGCCATGGTGTATTGAAACGCGTATAGGTCCAGGCCTTGTCACCCTCGAATTTGAGCACTTTCTGCAATTGACACTCATGGATCCATGCACAAGCGCCTGCGACGTCCTCCTGAAGAGCCCGAAGCTTGCTGACACTGGCATTAATCACCGTGATGCCTTGGTAGGCCTTGTATTTGGAACCCGGTACATCACTGAGTGATACCTTGATGCCATCCTCATTTTTAGCCACCTGCCAATCGTCGGCCTGCGCCACGCCGACCAGCATTACAGCCAAACCACAAGCAGCAGCCATGCGATACAGCGAACCCATTGTTTTATTCCTTATTGTTGAAATGTCGATAAAACAATTGCACTCAAATATGAATTTCAGGCGACTGTAGTTGCCTTTTCCCACCAGCCTATCAGTCGAATCGCATCATCCCGGTCACTACCGCACACGTCTTCGGCCGCCTTGAACTGGCTGCATACCGCAGGCCGCTCAGGCTTGCCAAACAGATCACACAAAAACCTCACTGACAGGTGCAGGCAGCGCTCACCTGCAGGCTTGCCTTCCGGCATGCCGGGTATAGGGGATGTAATGGAGGGAGCGATGCAGCATGCACCGCACCCGGAGCGGCAGTCCATGACTCGACACCTAGGCTGACTGATTGGGGAAAGCAGAGAGTACCCGGTAAAACGACCGTATGAAAATGACGTACTGGACCAAGGACAGGGCCTTACTGCTTGAATTTGAAGTCCAGCGCAGCACCCTCTACATCTCGACGGCTTTCGTTGCGCATCTGAAGCTGCATCTCATTGGAGAGGAGACGCCCGTTCAGTTCAAATGCACTAGGGTCCGAAGCAGCATCCTTGGTACTGAACATGGGCGGCAGCAACGGCTTGCGCTTGGCAGTGATCACGTTGGAAGGCGGTTCGAGCTCCTTGACCAGTTCGGGCGGCAGGCTCAGATCGAGTTTGGGACGACGCAAATCCTTGGAATTGGTCGCTTTGGCAGACTTTCCATTGTTTTTCGCCAACTCGCGCTTGCCTGCGGGAGCCTTGGCTGCACCCTCTTTTGACGCACCACCCTTCGCCGCCGCCTTGGATGAGGACACATCGCCAGCGCCGGATGCAGATTTGGCCTGCGCCATGACGGGTGCAGTCTTCTCCTTGCCCACCACGACGGGCACCACAGGCACACCGGGCATCAGCTCATGCACATTCGCGGGCGTTTTGACCTGCGAGGTATCCAGAACCGTATCCGGCGGTGGCGTTACCGCCGCATCACGCGCTTCTACAGAAGCGGGCGCAGCAGCAGGTGCCGGAGTCGGTGCGGGGAACGAAGCTTCAGTCTTTGGCTTGGGCACCGGGGTTTCCTGAGCATCACAGGCGCCCAGCAAAACAATGATCGATAATCCCAGACAGCGAAAAACATTCATAGGCAGAAATCAGACAGGACAGTGGCAATGCCAGAAAGGCTTATATGCTGTCCTTTTGAGGCCAGCAAGACAAGCCGAGAGTTCCATGCATTTGACGAAAAGCAGCCGCCTGTCAGTAGGCCAGGGCTGTTTCTTGGCATAACTGTTTCGCGAGCATCCCCAAGGTCATCAGCGCCCGCTCCGCCTCCTTGTTCCAGGGCATACCGCAATTAAGGCGGATGCAGTGGTTGAACTGCTCGGTATTACTGAAAATCAGGCCCGGCGCGATGCTGATCCCCTGCTCCAGCGCTCGCACATGCAGCTCTTGCGTGTTGACGCGCCCAGGCAGGCTGACCCACAAAATGAAGCCGCCCGCAGGCCGACTCATCTGCGTGCCCTCGGGAAAGAATTGCTGCACAGCCAACTGATACGCACTGAGATTCTTGCGGTATTCAAGACGGATATACCGTAAGTGCCGATCATAGCCGCCATTTTCCAGATAAGCCGCCACCCCCATTTGCGTCACGCTGCAAGCAGAATGGGTACTGAATGTCTGCAAACGCTGGATCTCGGCCTGATACTTGCCAGCAATCATCCAGCCAATTCGCACACCGGGTGACAGCGTCTTGGAAAAGCTTGAGCAATAAAGCACCCTACCCAACCGGTCGAACGCCTTTAGCGCCTTGGTACGACCGACTTCAAACATCAGCTCGCCGTACACGTCATCCTCGACCACCTGGATATCAAAATCAGAGGCAAGGCGCAGCAGGTTCTTCTGCCGCTCTTCAGGCATTGTGCCACCCAAGGGGTTGCTCAAGCGCGAGGTCAGTACCAGCGCTTTGATCGACCACTGATTGGCAGCCAGTTGCAGCGCTTCCAGGCTGATTCCGGTAGCTGGGTCGCTGGGAATCTCGATGACCTTCAAGCCCAACAGATCAGCCAGCTGCAACAATCCGTAATAGGCCGGGGACTCCGCGGCGATGAGGTCGCCCGGACGGGTCAGTACTCGCAACGCCATCTGCAGGGCATCCACACACCCGTGCGTGATTACCACCTCGGACGGATCGACCACCACACCGGCGTCACGCATCCGGATAGCCACCTGCCTGCGCAAAGGCTCGAAACCGGGGCTGAACATATAGCTGAATGCACGGGGGCTGTGAAAGCGCGTTACTTTGGCCAACTGCTGGTGCAGTGCACGCACGGGCAGGTAGTCCACGTGTGGCACCGCCGCTCCCAGGGCGAAGACACCCTCGCGACGCGATTCTTCCAATACTTGCTGGATGATGCTGCTGCGCGTGACCAGCCCAGGACGCTCGACCCGAGCGATGTCCGGCGTTGAAGCCGTCAGCGCTGGCGTCTGGTGAACATAGTAACCGGACTGCGGCCGGGCACGGATCAACCCCTGATCTTCAAGATTCGCATACGCCTGCAGCACGGTCGCATGACTGACATTGAGCTGTGAGCTCATTTTGCGAACCGACGGCACACGCTCACCCGGCTGATATACACCGCGCCGGATGTCTTCGGCCAGTTGCTGGGCTATACGTTGATAAAGCAGAAGATTGGTCATGACACAGCCTCAGCGGACAGGCGATTTATTGTTGTACACCTTGATGCCTGATTACCGGCACAGTTATGAAGTGTACGGGAACAGTTTGAGCCCAAGCCAGCAATTGCTGTGTCTGAAAAAAAATAATCAAGGGCGTATCTGCCAAGCGCCCTTTTGTTTCAGCCAAAAAAAACCCGACACCTGGAGGCATCGGTTTTTTTCCAAGCAAGTTTTCTATCGAGGAGCCCCCAGCTGACCTTTCTCATCAGAAAAAACAATTTCGACACGACGATTTTGCGCTCTTCCACGGCCTGACGCGTTGGCATCGACGGGAAACTGCTGACCATAGCCTTCGACCTGGATCCGTTTTTCGTCGATACCCAGATCCATCAGAACATCCGCCACCGCTTGCGCGCGGTCTTTGGACAGGGTCAGATTTTCCTGGCGGTCACCGGTGCTGTCGGTATAGCCCTCGATCCGCACGATGCGGCGCGGATTGATCTGCAGGAATTGCACGACCTTGAGAATGGTTCGACTGGCGGAGTTTTTAAGCTCGGCATGCCCGGCATCGAACAGAACATCCCCCAGAGTCATGACCAGTCCACGATCAGTCTGCGTGGTGGCGAGGCTTAGAATCTGGTCTTCGAGCCAACGCCCCTGCTGCTGAGCGCTGGCCAGCTTGGCCTCCCGCAAGCCCAACTGCAGACGCTGGCGCTCCATGTCCATTTTCGCAAGGCGCTCCTTGTTCAGCATCAGGTTGCTGTGCTCGCGGGCAATCTCACTGTATCGGCTGCTCAAGTAGGCGTAATGACTGACGTCGGCACCACTGCCCAGATAGCTAGAAAGACGCTCCGCGCGCGCGAGCGACTCACCGGCGCGAATCACATCCTTGGGAGCGCTGCGCAATACATCGGTATCTTCCTTGACCTTCTGGAAGTCGGTACTGGCCTGCTGCAAGGCCTGGCCGCTGTCCTGATGGTTCGCACAGCCATACAGACCTGCTGCAGCCAACAACAGGCCAACGCTCAATGCGCGAGGGATACGGTTCATTGGACCTCTCCCAGCTGCTTGCGCAAACGATTGAGCCGGGTGTTGAGTTGATTGATCTGCTCCTGGCTTTTCAGGGTCAAGACGCGTGCCTCTGCAAGCCGGGCATCCAGCTCGGCCTGTTCGGCTTTCATGCGGGCGTCCTTGTAAGACTTGTCAGCCATATCAGCACGGGCATCGGCGAACTTGGCTTCGGCTGTTTCCAGCTCGGGCTGCTCATCAGCACCGACAGCCTTGGCCTGCTCCAGCGCCTGCTCCGTCAGTTTGATTTGTTCGGTCGGTACAGGATCGCTGGCACAGCCGACCAGCGTGGCGATGGCCATAACAGCCATTGAAAAGCGAATACTCACAAAAACATTCCTACTTGTTTGGGGCGCTGGCACTGGCAGGTTGCAACAATTGGGTTTTCCACAATTCCAGGTTGTGCGTGATGACATCACCTGCGAGGCCGGAGGCGGCCGATTCTGTCATCTTTTTCGCCAACTGTCCGCGCAACCATGGATCGTTGCAGGCAGAGTTGAAGGACAGCGCAAGGTAAAAACCCGGCACATCAACCCGCTCGGGCTGAGCGACAAGGTCCGATGACAACCCCAGGGTCTGCACCATGACCATGCCCGCATAGCGCCCTGCCAGCACATAATCCACTTCAGCCAATGCAAGCTTCTGGAAAGCAGACGTCAGGCTGGGAGCGCGCACCAGTGTCAGGTGCTGCCTGGCAGTTTCTTCAAACGCCTGGGTCAGCCGGGTCTTCTCTGACACTGCGCCCTTCTGCCCACCAAGCTCACTGACAGTGGTGAAAGGCACAGCGTGATCGCGACGAGTCCAGACCATGATGTCGTTCTGCACAACCGGTGGATGGATATAATCGAGCGAGTCCAGTTGCGCAGCATTGAGCGGCGCATCGGCCAGCAGATCCATTCGTCCGGTGCGGACTTCCTCCAGCGCCTGGCTGCGCTTGCCTGCGTAGAGAAATTCGACCTTCAAGCCCAGTTGGTCAGCGGCGTTGCGCAGCAAGTCGGCATTGGCCCCCATCAGATGCCGAGGGTCCTGCGGGTCGCGCCACAGATAAGGTGGTGCGTCCGGGCTGCCAGTTACGATCAACCGCTCGCATTTGCCCGCCGCCAATGACAGCGAAGGCAGCAGTACCAGCCCTAGAAGAAGCGAAGACAACAGCTTGGGCTGGTCCATGAATAGTCCCTTCACGAGTCAATAAAAAACCCGTTCGTCTGGCCCCGCGCACCTCAAGCAAGCTTGACGGTTCGCACGGCCCGAATCGAACGGGCTCTCTTTATAGTGGAAGAGCGTGGCTTAGACCAGCTTCTCCAGCTCCGGGATGGCTTCGAACAGATCAGCCACCAGACCGTAGTCTGCCACCTGGAAGATCGGAGCGTCCTCGTCCTTGTTGATCGCAACGATCACCTTGGAATCTTTCATGCCTGCCAGATGCTGGATCGCGCCGGAGATACCGACCGCTATATACAGCTGGGGCGCGACGATCTTGCCGGTCTGACCGACCTGCATGTCGTTGGGTACAAAGCCTGCGTCGACCGCAGCCCGCGAAGCACCAACCGCAGCGCCCAGCTTGTCTGCCAACGCATACAGATGCTTGAAGTTGTCGCCGTTCTGCATACCGCGACCGCCAGAAACGACGATTTTCGCCGCTGTCAGCTCAGGACGGTCGGACTTGGCCAGCTCTTCGCCGACGAAGCTGGACTTGCCCGCATCGTGAGCAGCCGAAACCGCTTCGATCGAAGCCGAACCACCCTCTGCAGCCACCGGGTCGAAACCGGTGGCACGAACGGTGATGACCTTGACCGACGCCTTGGACTGTACGGTAGCAATGGCGTTACCGGCGTAGATCGGACGAGTGAACGTATCAGCGGATTCCACCGAGACGATCTCAGAGATCTGATCCACGTCCAGTTGCGCCGCAACGCGAGGCAGGATGTTTTTGCCGTTGGAAGTGGCGGCAGCCAGGATATGGCTATGGCCTGCACTCAATTCGACGACCAGTGGCGCAACGTTCTCAGGCAACTGGTGGGCGTAAGCAGCGTTGTCGGCCACCAGGACTTTTGCCACGCCAGCAATCTTCGCAGCGGCTTCGGCCACAGCGCTCACGCCAGAACCGGCGACCAGCAGGTGGATATCACCGCCGATCTTCTGAGCTGCAGCAAGGGTATTGAGCGTAGCCGGAGCTACGGTTGCATTGTCATGCTCAGCGATAACCAGGATCGTCATTTAGATTACCTTCGCTTCGGTTTTCAGTTTTTCGACCAGTTCGGCCACCGACTTGACCTTGATGCCGGCGCTGCGTGCAGCCGGCGCTTCAACCTTGAGCGTCTTGTTGGTAGATGCCGTGGAAACACCCAGTGCGTCAGGCGTCAGCACTTCGAGCGGCTTCTTCTTGGCCTTCATGATGTTGGGTAGCGAGGCGTAACGTGGCTCGTTCAGACGCAGGTCTGTGGTCACGATAGCCGGCAGGCTCAGGGAAACGGTTTGCAGACCGCCGTCGATCTCGCGGGTAACGGCAACCTTGTCGCCTGCCACTTCAACCCTGGAGGCGAACGTGCCCTGCGGATAGCCACTCAGCGCAGCCAGCATCTGACCGGTCTGGTTGTTGTCGCTGTCGATGGCCTGTTTGCCCAGGATCACCAACTGTGGCTGCTCCTTGTCGACCACGGCCTTGAGCAGTTTGGCGACCGCAAGGGAGGTCAGTTCTTCAGCGGATTCGACCAGCACGGCACGATCGGCGCCCAGCGCCAGTGCAGTACGCAACTGCTCCTGAGCGGTGGTCGGGCCGATGGTCACGACGACGATCTCGGTCGCGATACCTTTTTCCTTCAGGCGAACGGCCTCTTCCACAGCGATTTCGCAGAAGGGGTTCATGGACATTTTGACGTTGGCAAGATCGACGCCGGAGTTGTCCGCCTTGACGCGAACCTTGACGTTGTAGTCGACCACTCGTTTGACAGCTACAAGAACCTTCATGGATTCCTCACTCTCCGGTGAAAAGAAGTCGCCTGGCAACACCAGGCGATCGATATGTGTCCTCAACAAGCAATCGTATTCGTGCAGGCGGGCGACCGGGTAAAAACAATCGCCAAAACCCTGGATTAAAGCCAGGTGTCACCCGTCAATCACCGGCAGGGTGTGTAAAATGCGCCGGGCGACATTGATCTGACTGCCTGCACCGCATTCGCCTGATGCCTTTTGAGAGATCCTGCCGGACCTCGTTTCAGCCTACGGCAAACGCAAAACCGACCGTATCTTGACCGCAACGCCTTTTCTGGTCAATACGCCAAATCGGCCAGTGGTGGGTCTCTGGTCTTTGATTTATCTGGCCTGCGGCCGATTCAAACAAACGTTTGTATTGGACCCGCGCAGTGGTGTAGATATAATGCACGCCATTAAAAGACGGGCGGTGTCCGACACATCCATTACGTCGGTCCATAGCGCCCCTGAAAAATACCGTGAGCCTTGAGAGTAGGAGATAGCCTGTGGAACGCGAATACATGGAATTCGACGTCGTCATCGTCGGAGCCGGCCCTTCCGGGCTGTCTGCTGCCTGCCGCCTGAAACAGAAGGCTGCCGAGGCCGGACAGGAAATCAGCGTCTGCGTGGTGGAAAAAGGCTCCGAAGTCGGCGCGCACATTCTGTCGGGTGCGGTGTTCGAACCGCGCGCACTCAATGAACTGTTCCCGAACTGGCAGGAACTGGGCGCTCCGCTCAATACGCCGGTCAAACGTGACGATATTTATGTACTGAGCGATGCGGAAAAGTCGCGCAAGGTGCCTGACTTCTTCGTGCCCAAGACAATGCACAACCAGGGTAACTATATTATTTCCCTGGGCAACCTGTGCCGCTGGCTCGCGCAGCAGGCCGAAAACCTGGGCGTGGAAATCTACCCGGGCTTCGCCGCTCAAGAGGCGCTGTTCGATGAAAATGGCGTGATCAAGGGCATCGTGACCGGTGATCTGGGCGTTGATCGCGAAGGCAACCCCAAGGAAGGTCTGTACACCCCTGGCATGGAGCTGCGCGCCAAGTACACGCTCTTTGCCGAGGGCAGCCGTGGCCATATCGGCAAACAACTGCTCAAGCGCTTCAATCTAGACAATGACGTCGATGTGCAGCACTACGCCATCGGCCTGAAGGAAATCTGGGAAGTCGATCCAGCCAAACATGAGCAGGGTCTGGTCGTGCACACGGCTGGCTGGCCACTGGACGACGCCAATCCGGGCGGTTCTTTTCTTTATCACCTGGAAAACAACCAGGTGGTGGTCGGCCTGATCGTCGACCTTTCGTACTCGAACCCGTACCTGTCACCGTTCGACGAGTTCCAGCGCTACAAGCATCACCCGGTCATCAAGCAGTATCTGGAAGGCGGCAAGCGCATCAGCTATGGTGCCCGCGCTATCACCAAAGGCGGCCTGAATTCGCTGCCCCGGATGGTCTTCCCCGGTGGCGCACTGATCGGTTGCGACCTGGGCACTCTCAATTTCGCCAAGATCAAGGGCAGCCACACTGCGATGAAGTCCGGGATGCTGGCGGCCGAATCGGTGGCCGATGCTTTGTTCGCAGGCAACGAAGGCGGCGACACGCTGAACACTTACGTCGATGCGTTCAAGGCCAGCTGGTTGCATGAAGAGCTGTTCACCAGCCGTAACTTCGGCGTAGCGATTCATAAATACGGCGCAATCAAAGGTGGCGCATTCAACTTCATCGACCAGAACATCTTCGGTGGCAAGCTGCCGTTCACGCTGCATGACACCAAGCCGGATTACGCCTGCCTCAAGCTGGCCGCTGACTCGACGAAAATCAGTTACCCGAAACCGGACGGCAAGCTCAGCTTCGACAAGCTCAGCTCGGTATTCCTCTCCAGTACCAACCATGAAGAGGAACAACCCTGCCACCTGAAGCTGACCGACCCAAGCATCCCGATCGGCAAGAACCTGCCTTTGTATGACGAACCGGCACAGCGTTATTGCCCGGCTGGCGTGTACGAAGTCATCACCAAGGAAGATGGCGAGAAGCGTTTCCAGATCAACGCGCAGAACTGTGTCCATTGCAAGACCTGCGACATCAAGGACCCTTCCCAGAACATCACCTGGGTAGCACCTGAAGGTGCTGGCGGACCGACTTACCCGAATATGTAGGTCGCGACAACGGGCAGCAAGACAAGCAAGACCGCAGAAGGCTCCTGATCAGGGGCCTTCTGCGTTTTACACCTGAAAGGACGTGCTCAGGCCGGGACGCCCAGGTAAGCCCCCTCCTCGCCCGGGCTGCGTTCAAAGTAGCGCTTGTACTCGCGACTGAACTGCGAGGCACTCTGATACCCGACCTTCAGTGCTACCTGCGCGACGCCCAGCCCGTCGGCAACCAGCAACTGCTGGGCCTTGAGCAGACGCAGGCGCTTGAGGTACTGCACAGGCGACAACAACGTGCTGCGCTTGAAATGCTCATGAAAGGTCGATGCGCTCATGTTTGCGCAACGTGCCAGCGTGTCGACATTCAACGCATCGGCGTAATGCTCGTGCAGGTAGGTGACCGCTGCAGCAATCCGCGCAAACTGCCCCTGCTGCTCGACCAACGCACGCAACACGCCTGCCTGCGGGCCACGCAGCGCGCTGTACACCACATCGCGAATACGCGACTCCCCCATCGCCTGACACTCCAGCGGATCGTGCAGGCAGCGCAGCAACCGCTCGACGCTGTCACGCATCCCGTCGCCAATCAGCACCGATGTCATGGACTCCGGGGTCTGCACTTCGCTGTCATGGCCAGCCAGCGGCCCCATGGTCTGCACCAGTTCGCCCAGCAATACCCGGTCAATGGCAACAGACACACCGTACAGCGGCTTGTCCGGTGTGGCGAAGGTTTCACATTTGAACGGCACAGAAAGCGCCTGAATCAGGTAGTGCCCGGTACCGTACTCAAAGGTCCGGGTGCCCAGACAGGCGACCTTGCTGCCTTGCACCACGATCATGAGGCTCGGCTCGTACATCTGCGGGCTGCTGGCCACATAACTGAACGCCGACAACACACGCACTTCAGGCAAAGCGGTGGCGACAAAACCGGGACGCACCGCGAGAGGCTGGATCAACGAGACCAGCGTGGCATTGCCATCAATAGAATCAGAGAGCGACATTAAAACCGACCGACAGAGGATTAGACAGCTGCATGATCGCAGATTTGCGCGCCAAAGCGATCTTCAGATGGCGTCGCCGGAGGAATAGGCATGAATGACGGAGGAATGTCCCTAGCCGCAAAGCATCGCCATCAGGAAAATGGTCCGCATCTTTTCAGTAACATCTTGCGAGGTTCACAATGTACACAGCCATCGGTTACGCCGCCCAATCAGCCACCGCGCCCCTCGCCCCCATGACCTTCGAGCGTCGCGCCCCGCGTGCTGACGACGTTGCCATCGAGATTCTGTACTGCGGCGTTTGTCACTCCGACATCCACCAGGCGCGCAACGAGTGGGGTATAGCTGTCTACCCGTTGATGCCAGGCCATGAAATTGTGGGTCGTGTCACAGCCACCGGCACCAATGCCACCCAGTACAAGGTTGGCGATCTGGTCGGTGTCGGTTGCATGGTCGACTCCTGCCGCGAATGCGCAGCGTGCCAGTCAGACCTTGAGCAGTATTGCCTCGAAGGCCCGACCATGACGTACGCCACGCCGGACCGCGTGGATGGCAGCAACACCATGGGCGGCTACTCCAACAGCATCGTGGTCAGCGAACACTTCGTGGTACGTATACCGGAGAAGCTGGACCTGGCCGCTGCCGCACCTATTCTGTGTGCCGGTATCACCACTTACTCGCCGCTCAAGCACTATGGCGTCAAGGCGGGCGACAAGGTCGGCATTCTGGGGATGGGCGGCCTGGGCCATATGGGTATCAAGTTCGCCAAGGCCATGGGCGCTGAAGTCACCTTGTTCACCCGCTCCGCGGCCAAGGCCCAGGAAGCGCGTCGTCAGGGCGCCGACCATGTGATCGTCTCCACCGACGCCGAACAGATGAAAGCCGCTGCGGGCCGTTTCGACTTCCTGCTCGACACCATTCCGGTGCAGCACGACCTGAACCCCTACCTGCAAACCCTGCGGTTTGACGGTGTACACATTCTGGTTGGCCTGATCGAACCGGTAGAGCCCCCTGTGCATGCTGCCAACCTTGTGATGGGCCGCCGCGTACTGGCAGGTTCGCTGATTGGTGGCATTGCCGAAACTCAGGAAGTGCTCGAGTTCTGCGCCGAAAACGACATCACCTGCGACATCGAAATGCTCGACATCCGCAACATCAACGAAGCCTACGAGCGCATGCTTGCCGGTGACGTGAAGTACCGCTTCGTGATCGACATGGCAACGCTGAAAGCCTGATCCGGCTCAGCAGGCTCCCAGATCGGCCGACAGTTGCGCTGCAATCTCCTTGATCAGCGGAACCAGCTCGGCCATCTTCTCGAGCGGCATGTAGGGCACCGTACTGGCGACACTGATGCCGGCAACAATCTGTTTGCTGGCATCACGCACCGGCGCCGCGACACAACGAATCGACGGTTCGTTGTCTTCCAGATCGAACGCATAACCACCCTGAACATACTCTTCCCTGCGTGCCTTCAACTGCACCCAGGTCTGTTGCTCGTGCGCAGGCCACAACGGGTTCTTGCCGTTGACCGGCACACTGATTTCATACAGCCGTTGCCATTCCGGCTCGGCACTGTCCAGCAACAATGCCTTGCCAATGCCCGTGCGCACCAACGGCATGCGATGACCAACCCGGGAACGCATTTCCGGGCCGTTGCGGCCGGGGTTCTTGTGCAGATACAGCACGTCATCACCTTCACGAACCGCCAGATGTACGGTGTCGCCGGTCAGTTCTGACAAGCGGTCCAGATAAGGTCGCGCCAGAATCGCCAGCGGCACTTCTTCACGTGCCTGAAAACCCAGCTCGATCAGTTTGGGACCCAGCAGGTAACCCACCTGCGGGACGATCCGAAGATAGCGCTCGTCGACCAGACAACTGGCCAGGCGATGAGTGGTGCTGCGCGTCGTGCCGATCAGCCGGGCGATTTCCTTCAGGTCGCGAGCACCACCGGCCACAGCCTGAACAACGCCCAGGCCACGCAACAAGGTTTGTGTGCCGGTAGGAACCGAGACTTTGTCCGTCGGGGTTTCGAGAGTGAGTGAGTCGTTGTGCATGACAAGCCTTGATCAGTTCGGAACGCTGGCGACATTATCGTCGCCAGCGTCAGGACGCGTCGACCTCAGAGTTCGATGCGCTCGACTTTACCCACCAGCAGGATGTACGACAGCGCACCCAGCAGCGCCAGCACCGAGATGTAGGTAATGGCTGGGGCGAACGAGTCGCCAGAGGCCAGAAAACCGATCACGATAGGTGTGGCGATGGCCGCCAGATTGCCGATGAAGTTGAACGTACCGCCAGTCAGTCCCAGCAGACGTGCCGGTGCCAGGGTCGACACCAGCGACCAGGTGATCGACGCCAGACCATTACCGAAGAACGCCAGTGCGAGGAAGGCAATGACCAGTGGCGTGGATTCGACGAAGTTCGCGCCAATGATCGAGGTCGAGATCAGCAGACCGGCAATGATCGGCAATTTACGGGCGAAGCCGACGGTATGACCGCGGCGGATCAGCCAGTCCGAGAAGAAGCCGGAACACAGCACGCCAACGAACGCAGCGAGAAACGGCAGCGACGCCAACAGGCCGGACTTGATGAAATCCATGCCCCGGTATTTCACCAGGTACGTCGGGAACCAGGTCAGGAAAAACCAAAGCGTGGAGTTCAGGCAGAACTGCCCCAGGTAGATCCCCCACAGCTTGCGCTTGCTCAGCACAATGCCCAGGTCCAGCCAACTGAAACCCTGCTTCTGTTTATCGGCATCCTTCTGAATGTCGACCAGACCACCGCCTTCGCGAATCAGGTCGATTTCCTGCTGATTGACACCCTTGAAGTCACGCGGCTCGCGGTACACCGCGTACCAGATGACCGCCCACACTACGCCCACGCCGCCGGTTGCCACGAACACCATGTGCCAGCCGTAATGCGCTTGCAGCCAGGCCAGTACCGGCGTCAGGAATGCCAGCCCGACAAACTGCCCGGAGGTATAAAAGCCGATGGCCGTGGCGCGTTCGCGTTCCGGAAACCAGGTGGTGACCACTCGGCTGTTGATCGGGTAGGCAGGCGCCTCCAGCGCACCGACTGCCATGCGCAGCACGAACAACGCAATGAAGCTGGCGGCAAAACCCAGCATGATGGTGGCGATCGACCAGAGCATCAGCGCCACGGTGTAGAGGATGCGCGGCGGAACACGGTCCACCAGCCAGCCGCCGGGCAGTTGCATGGCAGCATAAGTCCAGCCGAAAGCCGAAAAGATCAGACCGACGTGTACCGGATCAATACCCAGTTCAGACGTCAGCGCCGGTGCGGCGATCGACAGGTTGCTGCGGTCCAGGTAGTTGATCACCACCGTGATGAACAACAGCACCATGATGAAGAAACGTTTGCGGGACGGCGTCACCAGTGATGCCGCGCCCTCTATCGTACGAGTGCGCATGAAAATATTGCCTCTTTTTGGATTTATTGAGGACTGTCTGTGGCGTATTTCAGCGGCCAACAGGTATTGGCCTGATCAGATCACCACTCGGCAAAGCTGCCATCAGCATGACGCCAGATCGGGTTGCGCCAGCGGTGACCAATGGCGGCACGTTCCTTGACGTATTCCTCGTTGATCTCGATGCCCAGGCCGGGGCCGTTGGGGATCTTGACCATGCCTTTGTCGTAGTCGAAGACTTCCGGATGCTTGACGTAATCGAGCAGGTCGTTGCTTTCGTTGTAGTGGATGCCCAGGCTCTGCTCCTGGATGAAAGCGTTGTAACAAACCGCATCAAGCTGCAGGCAAGCAGCCAGCGCAATCGGCCCCAGCGGGCAATGCAGCGCCAACGCAACGTCGTAGGCCTCAGCCATGTTGGCGATCTTGCGTGTCTCGGTGATACCGCCTGCGTGGGATGCATCGGGCTGGATGATGTCGACGTAACCTTCACTCAACACACGCTTGAAATCCCAACGCGAGAACAGTCGCTCACCCAGCGCAATTGGCGTGCTGGTCAGGGGCGCCAGCTCCTTCAATGCTTCGTAGTTCTCGCTGAGCACCGGCTCTTCGATGAACATCAGCTTGTAAGGATCCAGCTCTTTCATCAGGACCTTGGCCATTGGCTTGTGCACCCGGCCATGGAAGTCCACGCCGATGCCGACGTTCGGCCCGACTGCGTCACGCACGGCAGCCACGTTGGCCAGTGCCAGATCGACCTTGTCGAAGGTATCGAGAAATTGCAGCTCTTCGGTGCCATTCATTTTGACTGCGGTGAAGCCGCGCTCGACCGCTTCTCTTGCAGCCCGCGCGGTGTCCGCAGGGCGATCGCCGCCGATCCACGAATAGACGCGAATCTTGTCACGAACCTGGCCACCCAGCAGGTCGCTGACCGAAACGCCCAGTGCCTTGCCTTTGATGTCCCACAATGCCTGGTCGATGCCGGCCAGTGCGCTCATGTGGATCGCGCCGCCGCGATAGAAACCGCCGCGGTACAGCACCGTCCAGATATCCTCGATGTTGCGCGGGTCTTTACCGATCAAGTAATCGGCAAGTTCTTCCACAGCCGCCGCCACGGTGTGAGCGCGACCTTCGACCACGGGCTCACCCCAGCCAACGACTCCTTCGTCGGTCTCGACTTTCAGAAAGCACCAACGTGGCGGAACGATGAACGTCGTGAGTTTTGTAATTTTCATGGGGACGGTATCTCTTGTTGAATTCTTGTATTGAGGTCTTGAGACTTTTACAGAACGACGGCTTTTGCCGTGCGTCAGTCTGAGCGCGACGCTGTCTGACGCTTCCAGGCCGCCACATAAGCCTGGGCGCGCTCCGCGACGTCGGCGGCGGTCATGCCTGGCTTGAACAGCCCCGAGCCCAGACCAAAACCTTTGACGCCTGCGTCGAGAAACACCTTCATGTTGTCCGGGGTAATGCCACCGACTGGCAGCAGGACAGTACCCGCCGGGAGCACCGCCAGCCAGGCCTTGACCACTGCTGGCGACATCTGCTCGGCCGGAAACAGCTTGAGCACGTCAGCACCTTCAGCGAGTGCGGCGAAGGCTTCGGTTGGCGTAGCGACGCCAGGCGACAGAAACATGTCGGCCGCCTTGGCCGCGCGCAACACCTTGGCGTCGCTGTGCGGCATGACAATCACCTGTCCACCGGCATCCTTCACCTGCGTCACCTGCTCTGGCGTCAGCACGGTCCCGGCGCCGATCAGGCAATCGGCAGGCAGAAGCTGGCGCAACAGACGAATACTGTCGAACGGCTGGGGAGAGTTCAGCGGTACTTCGATGACCCGAAAGCCGGCCTCGTAAAGTACGTCGCCAATGGCTGGCGCTTCCTCTGGGCGCAGGCCACGGAGAATCGCGACCAGACCGTTTTCCTTCAAAGCTTGTTTGAGCATGTCACACCTCTTGAGCGTAATGGGGAGCCGGGGACGCGAGCAGCCCCGCCTGGGCGGCGACCTGCCAGAGGCCGCGTTCGGTGGCCTGCTCGGCCAGGGTCACCCGAGGGAAGCCGCTGGCTGTCAGGCCACGTGCGTAGCGAGCGCACAGGGATTCGCTGCCAATCAGGATCACGGCAGGCAGTTGTTGATGTGCATCGCGCTGCAGCGCAGCAAGCGACGCCAGCTCGTGGCCGATCAACACACCTGACAGGTAGTCCGGTTGGGCGCTCGCCGCCAACTGGCCGGTAAGGCCCAGCGTGCGGCAGCTGAAGATGGTGGAAAGCGGACCGGCCTTGCCAGCGTCCGACCGGGCGACGGCCAGCCCCGAATCGAATGCCTCGGTATCGAATGTTTCGTTCGGCTGCATGGTGCGGCCCAGAATGGTGTGAGCGCACAGCGTGGCGTACACCTCACCAGTCATGAAGGTATCGAAATGGACGATTCGACCTTTAACCACCTGCACCCATTTCGAATGGCTGCCGGGCAGACCGATGAGCAGTGGCTCGCTGGCGAGTTGCGCATCGAGTGTGGCCAGAATGCCCAGCACCTGGGTTTCTTCGCCGCGCATGACATTGGGCAGTGCGGAGCGCTGCAGGACACCGGGAATGATATGCACCGTGACGCCGCGCAGGCTGCGCACGGTCTGTAGGGCAGCACTGAGCCCGCCGACGCTGGCCGGGGTTTCCCGGTACGCGGCCTCGCGCCAACCCTGGGCACTGCCGACCATGCCGCAGGCAATGACTGGAAGGTCAGGCTGCGCGTCGAGCCAATCGCCGCACGCCTGCTCGAAAGCCAGTTCAAACCCGTCGCTGCACAGCTCGCCCGCGATGAGGCGTGGTGTGGTGGGTAACTGCATGATGCCCGCGCTCAAGGCACGTTGTTCCAGAACCTGGCCGTTATTGCCAAGTCGATAGGCACGAAGTGAGGTGGTCCCCCAATCGAGCGCGATCAATTGCGCCTGCTGCATTGCTTCACCTGTTGTTTTTTTGAAAGTGAGTGCAGGCAGACTATAAACCCGAATTCTGATTTATCTCAATATGTAAATTTAAGTCCCATATATAGGGATTGAAATATGTGCCAAATCGCACACAAAAAAAGCCCGCTTCTCTTTCAAGAAGCGGGCTTGATGTACAGCGAAAAGCCTGCGGATCAACGCTCCAACAGGATTCTCAGCATGCGACGCAACGGTTCAGCCGCGCCCCACAGCAGCTGGTCACCTACGGTGAACGCGCCGAGGTACTGCGAACCCATGTTCAGCTTGCGCAGACGCCCGACTGGAACGCTCATGGTACCGGTCACCGCTGTCGGGCTCAGTTCCTGCGCGCTCGCTTCGCGGGTGTTAGGCACCAGCTTGACCCAAGGGTTGTGCTGGCTGATCAAGCCTTCTATGTCCGCAATCGGTACATCCTTGTTCAGCTTGATGGTCAACGCCTGGCTGTGGCAGCGCATGGCGCCGATCCGCACACAGATACCATCGACCGGGATCGGGCTTTTGAAGCGACCGAGAATCTTGTTGGTCTCGGCCTGCCCTTTCCACTCTTCGCGGCTCTGACCGTTAGGCAGCGCCTTGTCGATCCAGGGGATCAGGCTGCCAGCCAGTGGCACACCGAAGTTCTCGGTCGGAAACGCTTCGCCGCGCATGGCTTCTGCCACTTTGCGGTCGATGTCCAGAATGGCACTGGACGGGTTGGCCAGCTCATCGGCAACCGACGCATGGACCGCGCCCATCTGCTTGATCAGCTCACGCATGTTCTGCGCACCGGCGCCAGAGGCCGCCTGATACGTCATGACGTTCATCCACTCGACCAGACCGGCGTCGAACAGACCGCCCAGGCCCATCAGCATCAGGCTGACGGTGCAGTTGCCACCAATATAGTTCTTGGTGCCTGCATCCAGTTGCTGGTCAATGACCTTGCGGTTCACCGGGTCCAGGACAATCACGGCATCATCCTGCATGCGCAGGCTCGAAGCCGCGTCGATCCAGTAACCCTGCCAGCCCGCTTCGCGCAACTTCGGGAACACCTCGTTGGTATAGTCGCCGCCCTGACAGGTCAGGACCACGTCCAGGGTTTTCAGCTCGTCAATGCTGTACGCATCTTTCAGGGGCGCAACGTCCTTGCCCACCGAAGGAGCCTGGCCACCGACATTGGAGGTAGTGAAGAACACAGGCTCGATCAGATCGAAATCCTGCTCTTCGCGCATCCGCTGCATGAGCACGGAACCGACCATGCCACGCCAACCGATCAGACCTACACGTTTCATCGCAACTACACCTTGAATAAAAGTGGGACCGCTGCTCTGCGTCTACACAGCAGGCAGCGGGCCAGAGAGATTACAGATTCCGCAGCGCGGCGACTACTGCGTCGCCCATTTCCTGAGTACCGACTTTGGTGTTGCCCGTCGACCAGATGTCGCCAGTGCGCAACCCTTGATCCAGCACCACGCTGACAGCCTTTTCAATGGCGTCGGCAGCGTCGGTCAGGTTGAAGCTGTAACGCAGCATCATCGAGACCGAAAGAATGGTCGCCAACGGATTGGCAATGCCTTTGCCAGCGATGTCCGGCGCCGAACCGTGGCACGGCTCATACATACCCTTGTTGGCAGTATCGAGCGACGCCGACGGCAGCATGCCGATGGAGCCGGTGAGCATCGAAGCCTGGTCGGACAGGATGTCGCCGAACATGTTGTCGGTCACGATCACGTCGAACTGCTTGGGCGCACGCACCAGTTGCATGGCGGCGTTGTCAACGTACAGATGGCTCAATTCGACCTCAGGGTAATCCTGGGCGACCTGCTCAACGATTTCGCGCCACAACTGGCTGGACGCCAGTACGTTGGCCTTGTCCACCGAGCACAGCTTCTTGCCGCGGACCATGGCCATGTCGAAACCGACACGGGCAATACGGCGGATTTCGCTTTCGCTGTAAGGCAGCGTGTCGTACGACTGACGCTCGCCATTTTCCAACACTCGGGTGCCACGTGGCGCGCCGAAATAGATACCGCCGGTCAGTTCGCGGACGATCAGAATGTCCAGACCCGCGACAATTTCCGGCTTGAGGCTCGAAGCGTCAGCCAACTGCGGGTAAAGGATCGCCGGACGCAGATTGCCGAACAGGCCCAGCTGCGAACGAATTTTCAGCAGACCGCGCTCAGGACGGATGTCACGATCAATGGCGTCCCATTTCGGGCCGCCCACGGCGCCAAGCAACACTGCATCGGCAGCGCGGGCACGGTCCAGGGTTTCGTCGGCCAGCGGCACGCCGTGCTTGTCGATGGCTGCGCCGCCGATAACGTCATGGGTCAATTCAAAGCCCAGTTGATATTTCTCATTGGCCAACTCCAGCACCTTGACCGCTTCGGTCATGATTTCCGGGCCAATACCGTCACCTGGGAGAATCAGAATCTGCTTGCTCATAACATCCTCAATTTTGTGCATCGGCGCCTCGAACAGCGCCTGTCTATAACGCTTGATATGGCAAAAAACTCATCGCTCGGCCCACAGCACCAACACATCGGTACTGAATGAACCCTGCGCATCAATCTCGAAATACTCACGGACTTCGTCACCCATCGCCTGCTGCAGCTCACGAATGGCGACCTGCAACGAGAGCGGCGTGCGCATACGCTCGACCCACGAGGTGAATTCAAGGCGCAGGCGCTGCCGGGTGTGGCTGCGCGTGAACAGACCGGCGCCGCTGACCTGATGCAGCCATTCGGCGGCGGAATAATCCCGCACATGGCTGGTATCACGCAGCACTTCGGCCGTTTGCAGATAAGTGTCCAGCAATGGGCTGCCCGGCGACATCACATCGATGAAGGCGGCCACGCCGCCCGGCTTCAAGACCCGGCGAACTTCGCGAAGTGCCAGCGCCAGATCGCTCCAGTGGTGCGCCGAATAACGGCTGAACACGAAATCGAACTCGCCGTCAGCAAACGGCAGAAGTTCGGCCGACCCGCACACGGTACTGATATTGCCCAACCCTTTCTCAGCCGCAGCAGCGCTGACCACATCGAGCATTTGCTGCGAAAGATCGTACGCTACCACTTCGCCCACCGATGGGGCGACATTGAAGCTCACATGACCGGCGCCACAGCCCAGATCCAGCACCTTCGCATCGCTGTGCCCGGCCACTTCAGCCTGTAGCAGCGCAAATTCAGTCCCTTGGGCGTGCACAGCACTGCTCAGGTAGGCCGAAGCCTGTTCACCAAATTGACGCCGCACGACTTGAGTGTGGACGGTGGAGCTCATGGCAGTCTTCCTTCAAAAGGTATTTCAGTGATGGATACAAATCTGCTGGCTGTCAGGGCACTTCGCCGTTTCAGTCGCGAAACAGCCACGGCTGGCTGGCGCGATGCTTGCCCTCGAAGGTAGCAATGGCCTCAGCGTCCATCAAAGTCAGGCCGATATCGTCCAGACCATTGAGCAGGCAGTGTTTGCGGAACGCGTCGATTTCAAAGTGGTAGACCTGCCCGTCGGGACGGGTCACGGTCTGAGCCTGCAAATCGACGTTCAATTGATAACCGGGGCTGGCTTCAACCTGCTTGAACAACTGATCGACTTCGTCTTCAGCCAGAATGATTGGCAACAGGCCGTTCTTGAAGCTGTTGTTGAAGAAGATGTCGGCATAACTCGGCGCGATGATTGCGCAGAAACCGTATTCTTCCAGTGCCCAAGGTGCGTGCTCACGGCTGGAGCCGCAACCGAAGTTCTCGCGGGCCAACAACACGCTCGCCCCCTGGTAACGCTCGTGGTTGAGCACGAACTCATGGTTGAGCGGACGCCTGGAATTGTCCTGATACGGCTGACCTACATCCAGATAGCGCCATTCGTCGAACAGGTTCGGGCCAAAGCCCGTGCGCTTGATCGATTTCAAGAACTGCTTGGGGATGATCTGATCGGTGTCGACGTTGGCGCGGTCCAGAGGAGCAACCAGGCCGTTGTGCTGGGTAAACGCTTTCATGCTGGGTTCCTCAGTGCTGGATCAAGTCACGGACATCGATGAAGCGGCCATTGACTGCAGCAGCAGCTGCCATCGCCGGGCTCACCAGATGCGTACGACCACCAGCACCCTGACGACCTTCGAAGTTACGGTTGGAGGTGGATGCGCAATGCTCACCGGAACCCAGGCGATCCGGGTTCATCGCCAGGCACATGGAACAGCCCGGCTCACGCCACTCAAAGCCTGCCTCGATGAAGATCTTGTCCAGGCCTTCCAGTTCGGCCTGTTCCTTGATCAGACCAGAGCCCGGCACGACGATAGCCTGCTTGATGGTCGACGCTACCTTGCGGCCCTTGGCGATGTCGGCAGCAGCGCGCAGGTCTTCGATACGCGAGTTGGTGCACGAGCCAATGAATACGCGATCCAGCTGGATTTCGGTAATCGGCTGATTGGCCTTCAAGCCCATGTATTTCAATGCACGTTCTATGGAGCCACGCTTGACCAGATCCGGCTCCTGCGCCGGGTCCGGCACGTTCTGATCCACGGCCAGGACCATTTCAGGCGAGGTGCCCCAGCTGACTTGCGGCTTGATCTGTGCTGCGTCGAGCTTGACCACCGTATCGAACACCGCGTCGTCGTCGGAGACCAGATCTTTCCAGGCCTCGACGGCCAAGTCCCACTCGGCGCCCTTGGGGGCGAACGGACGACCTTTGACGTATTCGACGGTCTTCTCGTCAGTCGCGACCATGCCGACGCGAGCGCCTGCTTCGATAGACATGTTGCAGATCGTCATGCGGCCTTCGATCGACAGATCGCGAATCGCGCTGCCAGCGAACTCGATGGCGTAACCGTTACCGCCTGCGGTGCCGATCTTGCCGATGACTGCCAGCACGATGTCCTTGGCGGTCACGCCGAACGGCAGTTGCCCTTCGACCGATACCAGCATGTTCTTCATTTTCTTGGCGACCAGGCACTGTGTCGCCAGTACATGCTCGACCTCGGACGTGCCGATACCGTGCGCCAGTGCGCCAAAGGCGCCATGGGTCGACGTGTGCGAGTCGCCACACACTACGCTCATGCCAGGCAAGGTTGCGCCCTGCTCCGGGCCAATGACATGAACGATGCCTTGGCGCGGATCGTTCATCTTGAATTCGGTGATGCCATATTCGTCGCAGTTGTCATCCAGGGTCTGGACCTGCAGACGCGAAACCTGATCTTCGATGGCACCGATACCGCCCTTGCGCTCCGACGTGGTCGGCACGTTGTGGTCAGGGGTCGCGATGATCGAGTCGATGCGCCATGGCTTGCGCTTGGCCAGACGCAGACCTTCGAAGGCTTGCGGCGAGGTCACTTCGTGAATGATATGGCGGTCAATGTAGATCAGCGCCGAACCATCGTCGCGCTGTTTGACCAAGTGTGAATCCCAGAGCTTGTCGTAGAGCGTTTTGCCGGCCATCGGACGTACTTCCTCATCAGCTTCTTTCTATGCCTTGGGCAATCGAACCTCGATGACCCCTTGGCTTGTGCGGTCATGCTATGGAATATGCTTAAATAACTCAAATTCATAATTTTCATGCTTTGGATAACCAACTGGAATACGACCATGGACCTGGCCAATCTCAACGCATTTATAGCCATTGCTGAAACCGGCAGCTTCTCCGGTGCGGGTGAGCGCCTGTATCTGACCCAACCCGCCATCAGCAAGCGGATTGCTGGCCTGGAGCAGCAACTCAACGTGCGTCTGTTCGATCGCCTTGGCCGAGAGGTCAGCCTGACGGAGGCCGGACGAGCGCTACTGCCGCGCGCCTACCAGATCCTCAACGTGCTGGACGACACGCGTCGCGCCCTGACCAACCTGACCGGTGAAGTGACCGGCCGCCTGACGTTGGCCACCAGTCATCACATCGGCCTGCATCGTCTGCCTTCTTTATTACGCGAGTACACACGCACCTACCCTGCCGTCGCGCTGGACATTCAGTTTCTGGATTCGGAAGTGGCGTATGAAGAAATCCTGCATGGACGCGCCGAGCTGGCAGTCATCACCCTCGCGCCCGAGCCTCACGCCTTGATCAAAGCGGTTCCGGTATGGGACGACCCTCTGGACTTTGTCGCGGCACCCGAGCACCCATTGGCCAACAGCGGCCCGATGAAGCTCGAAGACATCGTGCGTTATCCCGCCGTGTTTCCCGGCAGCAATACCTTTACTCATCACATCGTCAGCGGGCTGTGTGAAGCACAGGGCCTCAAGCCCAATATCGCCATGAGCACCAACTACATGGAAACTATCAAAATGATGGTCTCCATTGGCCTTGCCTGGAGCGTACTGCCGCGCACGATGCTCGACGAACAGGTTGCACGCATTCCGTTGCCGGGCGTACAGCTCAATCGCCAGCTAGGCTATATCGTGCATACCGAAAGAACGCTCTCCAATGCCGCGCGGGCATTCATGAAATTGCTGGATGCGCAGATATAACGTGTAGAGCGCAATTGCAGAACGCAGAACGCAGAACGCAGAACGCAGAACGCAGAACGATCGTCTTACTGGCTTTATTTATAAAGGCTCGTGATCAATGCCCAATCAGCTGGACAACCCTACCCTGCCGGTGGCCGGAAAACCGCCATCTGCGCAGCCGACATCTGCCTCCCTGGAACAGACGCTGAGGGAAACTCAGGCCCGTCTGGACCTGGCGTTGAGCTCAGCGCAGATAGGGACCTGGGAATGGGACATTGTCAGCGACACGCTGCACACCTCGGCACGCGCCGCCCAATTGCACGGTGCTCCTGCGCTGTCGGATGCCATTCGCTTTACCGCGTTTCTCGCCAGCGTGCCCAATGGCGAACGCACCCGCATGCGCCGCGCCTACCGCGCAGTCTGTGACGGCAAGCAGGACACCTTTCAACTGACCTACCGGTTTACGCTGAGGGACGGTGTCTATCGACTGCTGGAAAGCCGCGCCCATTTGTACCGCGACGCCAGCGGTACGCCGGTCAGACTGGTCGGTACGGTACTCGACATCACTCAGCAGCAGGCCCAGAGCGCGCTTGAAGCCAGTGAGCAGAAGTTCGCCAAGGCATTTCACTCAAGCCCCGACTCCATCACCATTACCGAACTGGGCACCGGACGGTACGTCGAGGTCAACGATGGCTTCTGCCGTCTGACCGGCTACAGCGCTCACGAAGTGCTGGGGCGCACGGTGCAGGATATTGGCATCTGGACAGACCCTACTCAACGCCAACACATGATTGATCAGTTGCATCAGGCCGGCCGCGTGCATCACCGGGAAATGGCCGGTCGCAACAAGAACGGCGACCCGCTCATTCTTGATGTGTCGGTGGAATTCATCACCCTGAACGAAACGCCGTGCCTGCTGATGAACGCCCGAGACATCGGCCTGCTGAAAAGTGCTCAGGCGCAGATCCAGCACCTGGCCTATCACGACCCGCTGACCGGCCTGCCGAACCGTGCCCTGCTCATGGATCGCCTGAGCCAGCAACTGTCGTTGCTCCAACATCATGGGCTGCGAGGCGCGCTGCTGTTTCTGGACCTGGACCACTTCAAGCACATCAATGACTCGCTCGGCCATCCGGTGGGCGACTCTGTGCTCAACATTGTGGCAGCACGGCTTGAAGCCAGCGTCCGCCTTGAGGACACCGTCGCCCGCCTGGGCGGTGACGAGTTCGTCGTGCTGATCTGTGGCCTCGACGGTTCTCGTCAGCAAGTCACTCAGCAAGTGCAGGAACTGTCCGATAGCCTGCGAGAGTTGCTTGCCGAGCCCATGTTCCTCGACGGCCATCGCCTCCAGGTAACGCCGAGCATCGGTATGGTACTGATTCCGGACGACGGTCTGAACCCTGCCGACCTACTCAAGCGAGCCGACATTGCACTGTACCGAGCCAAGGATTCGGGCCGTAACTCCACGCAGTTCTTCCACAGCTCCATGCAAAAAGTCGTCAGCGAACGCCTGCGCATGGAAAACGACCTGCGCCTGGCACTGACCCGCAACGAATTTCACCTGCACTTCCAGGCCCAGGTCGACTGCCGCAACGACAGCATCAGCGGTGCAGAAGCACTGCTGCGCTGGCAGCACCCTGAGTACGGGCTGCTGCCGCCCACTCAGTTTGTCCAGATACTCGAAGAAAGCGGCATGATTCTGGAAGTCGGCAGCTGGATACTCGATGAAGCCTGCAAAGCCGGGGGCCGCCTGCTCAAGCAAAAGCTGATCGCTGAGGGCTCATTCCTCATGGCGGTCAATATCAGCCCACGCCAGTTCCGCCAGAACGACTTTGTGGAACGCGTGAAACACAGCCTCAAAGTGCACGGTTTGCCCGCCAGCATGCTCAAGCTGGAAATCACCGAAGGCATCGTGATTCAAAACCTGGACGACACCATCAGCAAAATGCGCAACCTCAAGGCACTCGGGGTCAGTTTTGCAATGGACGACTTTGGCACCGGCTACTCATCGCTCACCTATCTCAAGCGCCTGCCGGTGGACACCCTGAAGATCGACCAGTCGTTCGTCCAGGACGCCACCACCGACCCCAACGACGCCGAGATCATCCGCGCCATCGTCGCCATGGCCCAAAGCCTGAACCTGAACGTCATCGCCGAAGGCGTAGAAACCCCCGAACAACTCGCCTTCCTCAAACAACTGGGCTGTTACCTCTATCAAGGCTACCTGTTCAGCGAACCGCTGAAAGACTCCGTCTTCGAGACGCTGCTGCGGCTGAAGCAGCATTTGGAGCAGACGTCGCTTTAGACACTGTTCCATTCCTTGTCGGTGTAATAACCCAGCGCCTGTGCCAGACACAGGCTGAGCAGTGATGAAGGCAAAAAGCACAGCCTGTCTCGCCTGCCAGATGCAAAAAAAACGCCCCGAAACAGTCGGGGCGTTTTTTATTCAGATGTTTCAGATAACCCTGATCATCACTTTAATTCTCCAGCGCTTTCTGGGTGTTGAGCGGGATACGCTTTGGCTTGGCTTCTTCAGGCACGTTACGCACCAGGTCGATGTTCAACAGACCGTGCGACAGGTCAGCACCCTTGACTTCGATATTGTCTGCCAGCCTGAACGACAGCTTGAACTCGCGCCGCGCAATCCCCTGGTGCAGGTAGGTGACGTTTTCAGCTTCATGCTCGCGCTTGCTGCCGGTCACGGTCAGCACGCCTTTCTCGACTTGTAGTTCGAGGTCCTGCTCCTGCATGCCAGCCGCAGCGATCACGATCCGATAATGATCTTCGCTGTAGCGCTCCACATTGTAGGGAGGGTAGCCGCTGGCCGAATCGTTGCGTGCTGCCGACTCAAAGAGGTCGTTGAAACGATCAAAGCCCACTGAGTGACGAAACAGCGGAGCCAGAGAAAATGCAGTCGTCATGATAATTCTCCTGTTAATCAGCGAGTGGTTGGCGCGACCCGAATTCGGCATCGCGTAATCCCCAAACTAGGGGCTGCCACTCGGTTTTCAAGAGCCTTCATTTGACGAAACAATGACCGTTCGTCGGCTCAGGCTTCGACTGGGCCATCCGGCTTGTAGCCGAGCATGACGCTGATGCGGTCACAGTCGGTCTCGCGGCGCAGCGCGTCGAACATCAAGGTCGCCTCGGGGTAGCTCTTGGTGAGCAGCACCACCCATTGCTTCAGGCGACCGGGCGCCTGGATGAGGGTCATTTTAGCGAGGCAGTCTTTCCAGAACGTACGCAGCATTGGTTGCAGCTCGGCCCAGGTCATGGCAACCACCTCCTCGCCCGCATTGGCAGCGGCGATCTGGCGGGCCAGATCGGGGCGCGCAACCAGGCCACGACCGATCATGATGTCGCGCGCGCCACAGATTTCTCTGCAACGCAGCCAGTCGTCCACCGTCCAGATCTCGCCGTTGGCAACAACTGGCACCTTGACCACTTCCTGAATGCGCGCGATCCATTCCCAGTGAGCGGGCGGCTTGTAGCCGTCGACCTTGGTTCGGGCGTGCACCACAATCCGCTCTGCCCCGCCGTCCGCCAATGCACGGGCACAGTCCAGCGCAGCGTCGGTATTTTCATAACCGAGGCGCATCTTGGCCGTGACCGGGATCTCCTTGGGCACCGCTCGGCGCACGTGCCCGACAATCGAATGCAGCAGGTCGGGCTCTCTGAGCAGAATGGCGCCACCGCGTGAGCGATTGACGGTCTTCGCCGGACAACCGAAATTCAAGTCCATCACCGGCGCACCCAGCTCACAGGCAAAGGCCGCGTTTTCCGCCAGACACACCGGATCGGAGCCCAGCAACTGCAAATGCAGTGGCACACCCGCAGCGGTTTTGGCGTCGGTGTGCAGCTCGGAAGCCATTTTATAAAAATAGGTAGCAGGCATGACTCGCTCGGTCACCCGGATGAATTCGGTCACACACCAGTCGATGCCGCCGACGCGGGTCAGCACATTACGCAGGATGTCGTCGACCAACCCCTCCATGGGCGCCAGAGCAATTTGCATGGGTCACACTCGAAAAAAAGTCCGGCAGTTTACTGCCCGCTGTCGAGATTGGGAACGCTGTCTTCGAACATGGCAGCACCATAACCGTCGATGAACTCGATGGGCATGCGCTTGGGCCGACCGCTGGACAGCTCGATGCAGACAAACGTAGTTTGCGCACGCAGCAGCGTCAGGTTATCGGAGGGGCGCTTGAGCTGAAAACGCCGGGTCATTTTCAGGCGCTTGTCCCAATCGACGATCCATGTCGCCAACTGCAAGTCATCGCCTTCATAAGCGCTGGCCAGATAATCGATCTCGTGCCGCACCACCGCCATTGCGCGGTCCAGCCGGCGATACTCTGTGAGGTCCAGCCCGAGATACTGCGAGTGTCGCCACGCACTGCGTTCAAGCCACGTGACGTACACCGCATTATTGGCGTGCCCCAACCCGTCGATATCCTCGGCGGCAACGTTCAGGTCGATCACGAAAGGCGTTGCCAGATCCCAGCCCATGCTTGCTCCTGCTCAGGTAAGTTTGTTCGCGGGCAGTGTAGCGAAGCCTGAGCAGGTTAGCGCACTGATGGAACGGCCATATCCAGAAGGAAGATCAGAGCAGGCAAGGGGCAGGAAGCAAAGGCGGGAGGGAAAATGAAACTCTGAAAAAACAAAAGGGCCATTCAATAATCGAATGACCCTTGGTCCCGCAGAGCGGGAAATCGTGGCGTCCCCTAGGGGACTCGAACCCCTGTTACCGCCGTGAAAGGGCGGTGTCCTAGGCCACTAGACGAAGGGGACGCAAAACCTTCAATCAGGCTCATCTACCGATGAACCCTGGCAAAAATTGGTGGAGCTTAGCGGGATCGAACCGCTGACCTCCTGCATGCCATGCAGGCGCTCTCCCAGCTGAGCTAAAGCCCCGGATTTATCGCCTCGCGGCGGAGCTGACCTTGCGGTATCACTCGGTGAAGCTGGCGTCCCCTAGGGGACTCGAACCCCTGTTACCGCCGTGAAAGGGCGGTGTCCTAGGCCACTAGACGAAGGGGACAAAACCTTCTTTCCGATCAGGCCTGGGATGGCTGACCGTGATTCAACGCAGGTGAAACAACGCTTTGAATCTGAAATTTGGTGGAGCTTAGCGGGATCGAACCGCTGACCTCCTGCATGCCATGCAGGCGCTCTCCCAGCTGAGCTAAAGCCCCACATCAGTGGACGGGGCGCATGTTAAGCGTGAGTCGCATGACTGTCAAATTTATTTTCGATAAGTTTGAAAGTTTTTCGTCGGCATAACAAACACTTACCGTTTAACCCCTATAAAACCGAGGCTAACGCCGACCACTGCGCGTTCTGTCGTGCGAGCCCGCAGTGGCCTCTTCACATCACCGCATGGATCAAGCAATCGCGCCCAGCAGTTTTTCCCACTCTTTGTTTTCTTTCTTGGAAACGCCGCCCAGCAGATCAATCGCCTGACGCAGACGGAAACGCGTCAGATCCGGCCCAAGAATCTCCATTGCGTCCAGCACCGACACCGAACTGGCCTGCCCTGTGATCGAAGCAAACATCAGCGGCATCGCATCACGCAGCTTGAGGCCCAGATGCTCGACGACCGACTGTATGCAGGCGGTGATCGGGTCCTTCTCCCACTGACGCAGCGACTCCAGCTTCCACAGGATCAACTGCATCAGTTGACGCACCTGGTCAGCCGAGAGCTTCTTGTGCTCGAACAGCTTGACGTCCGGCGTCACGCCACCCGCGAAAAAGAAACTGGCCAACGGGGCGATCTGGCTGAAGGTTTCAACCCGGCCTTGCACGTGCGGGGCGATCTTCATCATGTATTCCGGGTTCAACGCCCAGTGCTGCACGCGGCTGGCGAACTCCTCGACCGGCAACTCGCGCAACCACTGGCCGTTAAGCCAGGACAGCTTCTCGATGTCGAAGATAGGCCCGCCCAGCGATACGCGGGACAGATCGAAATGGTCGACCATTTCCTGCAGGGAGAACTTCTCGCGCTCGTCCGGCATCGACCAGCCCATGCGACCCAGATAGTTGAGCATCGCTTCAGGCATGAAGCCCATGCGCTCGTAGAAGGTCACCGAAGTCGGGTTCTTGCGCTTGGACAGCTTGCTCTTGTCCGGGTTACGCAACAGCGGCATGTAGCACAGCTGCGGCTTTTCCCAGCCGAAGTATTCATAGAGCAGGATCAGCTTGGGGGCGGACGGCAGCCATTCTTCGCCGCGCAATACATGAGTAATGCCCATCAGATGGTCGTCGACCACATTGGCGAGGAAATAGGTCGGCAGACCGTCGGTCTTCATCAGGACCTGCATGTCCATGCGGTCCCACGGAATTTCGACTTCACCGCGCAACAGGTCAGGCACTACGCAAACGCCCTCGGTCGGCACTTTCATGCGGATGACGTGTGGTTCGCCTGCGTCCAGACGGCGCTGGACCTCTTCTCTGGACAGCAGCAACGCGCGGCCGTCATAGCGCGGCGTCTCGCCCCTGGCCATTTGCTCGGCGCGCATTTCGTCCAGCTCTTCTGCGGTGCAGAAGCACGGAAACGCATGGCCCATCTCGACCAGTTGCTTGGCGTACTTCTGATAAATGTCACCCCGCTCGCTCTGCCGGTAAGGGCCGTGCGGACCACCAACATCCGGGCCTTCGCTCCATTCGATACCCAACCAGCGCAACGCATCGAAAATCTGCTGTTCGGACTCGCGGGTCGAACGCAGCTGATCGGTGTCTTCAATACGCAGGATGAACTCGCCACCATGCTGCTTGGCAAAGCAGTAGTTGAAAAGCGCGATGTAAGCCGTGCCAACGTGAGGGTCGCCGGTAGGCGATGGCGCGATGCGGGTACGAACGGTGGTCATGGAAAATCCCGAAATAGGTCAATCAAGCACGGAATGTTAACAGGCTGGAGGCACACGGCTCCAGCGAGGTTGTGTTGGTGCGCCTCCATAACCGAGACGCGTGAAATATTGCCCTGCCTGGCAAGCGCCGCCGAACGACAGCGGCGATGCCTGATCAGACGGCCAGCAGTCGCTCGCGCAGCTTGCCGATCTCGTCGCGCATCTGCGCAGCGGCTTCGAACTCCAGATCACGGGCCAATTGGTACATCTTCTCTTCCAACTGACGAATGCGCTTGTTGATCTCGCTCGGCGAGCGCAACTCGTTCTCGTAGCGGGCATTTTCTTCGGCAGCCTTGGCCATGCCTTTGCGCTTCTTGCTGCGCGAGCCTGGCACCGTGGCGCCTTCCATGATGTCAGCCACGTCCTTGAACACGCCCTTGGGAGTGATGCCGTGTTCAAGGTTGAAGGCGATTTGCTTTTCGCGACGTCGCTCGGTCTCGCCGATGGCACGCTCCATGGACCCGGTAATCCGGTCGGCGTACAGAATCGCCCGTCCGTTGAGGTTACGAGCCGCACGACCGATGGTCTGGATCAGCGAGCGGTCAGAACGCAGAAAGCCTTCCTTGTCAGCATCGAGAATTGCCACCAGCGAGACTTCCGGCATATCCAGACCTTCGCGCAGCAGGTTGATGCCGACCAGCACATCAAAGGTGCCCAGACGCAGGTCACGGATAATCTCGACCCGCTCCACCGTGTCGATGTCCGAGTGCAGATAACGCACGCGCACGCCGTGGTCGCTGAGGTAGTCCGTCAGGTCTTCTGCCATGCGCTTGGTCAGCGTGGTGACCAGCACCCGCTCTTCAATCGCCACACGCTTGTTGATTTCCGACAGCAGGTCGTCGACCTGAGTCAGCGCCGGACGGATTTCGATCTGCGGGTCCACCAGACCGGTCGGGCGAACCACCTGTTCGACCACGCGACCGGCATGCTCGGCTTCGTAATTGCCGGGCGTGGCCGAAACGAAAATAGTCTGCGGGCTGACCGCTTCCCACTCATCGAACCGCATGGGCCGGTTGTCCAGCGCAGACGGCAAACGGAAACCATATTCGACCAGGGTTTCCTTGCGAGAGCGGTCGCCTTTGTACATGCCACCGACCTGCGGCACGCTGACGTGGGATTCGTCGATGACCAGCAGCGCATCCGGCGGCAGGTAATCGTAAAGCGTTGGCGGTGGCGCGCCGGATGGACGGCCCGACAGATAGCGTGAGTAGTTTTCGATGCCGTTGCAGTAGCCCAGCTCCAGAATCATCTCCAGATCGAACCGGGTGCGTTGTTCCAGGCGCTGCGCCTCGACCAGTTTGTTCTGGCTGCGCAGGTACTCCAGACGATCCTGAAGTTCGACCTTGATACCTTCCATCGCCTCGACCAGCGTTTCGCGCGGGGTGACGTAGTGGCTCTTGGGGTAGAACGTGAAGCGCGGCAGCTTGCGGATGACCTCACCGGTCAACGGATCGAACGCCGACAGGCTCTCGACCTCGTCGTCGAACAGCTCGACACGGATCGCTTCCAGGTCCGATTCGGCCGGGTAGATATCGATGACATCGCCACGCACGCGGAAGGTCGCGCGGGCGAAGTCCATGTCATTGCGGGTGTATTGCAAGTCCGCCAGCCGTCGCAACAGGGCACGCTGATCGAGTTTGTCGCCGCGGTCGATGTGCAGAACCATGCGCAGATAGGTTTCAGGGCTGCCCAGACCATAAATGCACGACACGGTCGTGACAATGATCGCGTCCTTGCGCTCCAACAGCGCTTTGGTCGCGGACAGGCGCATTTGCTCGATGTGATCGTTGATCGACGCATCCTTCTCGATGAAGGTGTCCGACGACGGCACGTAGGCTTCTGGCTGGTAATAGTCGTAGTAAGAGACGAAATACTCGACCGCATTGTTCGGGAAAAACGCCTTGAACTCGCCATACAGCTGGGCGGCAAGGGTCTTGTTGGGCGCCAGCACCAGCGTCGGGCGCTGCACCTGGGAAATCACGTTGGCGATGCTGAAGGTCTTGCCCGATCCAGTCACACCCAGCAGGGTCTGGTGAGCGAGCCCGGCATCGATCCCTTCAACCAGTTGGCGAATGGCCTCGGGCTGATCGCCAGCGGGTTCAAAACGGGTGACGAGCTGGAACTCGGACATGACCTACCTCTTGATTCGAAAGCACACTGGACCTGCCTGCGCATGGCACACATCGACCGATCCGATCGGATACACCCACCTGATGACAAAGCCACCGCCAACGACCATTCCCGCCGGGAACAGACGTGCAGTGTTTGAAGTGATGCATTGTAAATGGAGCCATATGAGCAGCTTTCAAGGCGCTCATTTTATCAGGGGTTAAACCATTGAGGTTTCAACTGGACGAACGTTCTGCAAATATCCGGAAAAACCTCGAAAAAACCCGCCCTGCCCTGTCGCCCCGCGGGGGGATGCTCTCTATACTAGAACGCGTTTGTGCACCGCTTTGGCGCATTCGGCTATCGCGTGCATACCCCTCCACTCTCCATTCAGAGCTGCCGCAAAAATGAGCCTGTTCTCCGCTGTCGAAATGGCGCCCCGCGATCCTATCCTGGGTATCAACGAAGCATTCAACGCCGACACCCGCACTACCAAGGTCAACCTTGGCGTGGGCGTCTACTGTGACGAAGACGGGCGCATTCCTCTGCTGCGCGCAGTGGCTGAAGCCGAGAAAATCCGTGTAGCGCAACACGCTCCGCGTGGGTATCTGCCCATCGATGGCATCGCGGCCTACGACCAGGCCGTGCAAAAACTGCTGCTCGGCGCCGACTCGCCGCTGATCGCCTCAGGTCGTGTGCTGACCACTCAATCGGTGGGCGGCACTGGCGCCTTGAAAATCGGCGCTGACTTCCTCAAGCAGTTGCTGCCTGACGCAGTCGTGGCCATCAGTGATCCAAGCTGGGAAAACCACCGCGCGCTGTTCGAAACCGCTGGTTTCCCGGTGCGTAATTATCGCTACTACGACGCGTCGACACATGATGTGAACCGCGCCGGCATGCTGGAAGACCTGCAGAACCTGCCGGACAAATCGGTCGTGGTGCTGCACGCCTGCTGCCATAACCCTACCGGCGTCGACCTGAGCGTCGATGACTGGAAAAAAGTCCTGGACGTGGTCAAGGCCAAAGGTCACGTACCATTTCTCGACATGGCGTATCAGGGTTTCGGCCAGGGCATCCAGGAAGACGCAGTTGCCGTACGCCTGTTCGCCGAATCCGGTCTGACTTTCTTCGCGTCCAGCTCGTTCTCCAAGTCGCTGTCGTTGTACGGCGAACGCGTCGGTGCATTGTCGATCATCACCGAATCGAAAGAAGAAACCGCGCGCGTTCTGTCTCAGGTCAAACGTGTGATTCGCACCAACTATTCCAACCCACCGACCCACGGCGCGATCATCTCCGCTGCCGTGCTCAACGACCCGTCGTTGCGCGCCCTGTGGGAAGAAGAGCTGGGTGAAATGCGCGTGCGCATCCAGAGCATGCGCAAGGCGATGGTCGAGCGTCTGGCGGATAACCCGGCTGGTCAGGATTTCAGCTTCGTCGGCCGTCAGTGCGGCATGTTCTCGTACTCGGGCCTGACTGCAGAACAGGCACAGCGCCTGCGCAGCGAGTTCGGCATCTATGCGCTGGACACCGGCCGTATCTGCGTTGCAGCACTGAACCAGAAGAACATCGACGTGGTCTGCGACGCGATCAAGAAAGTACTCTGATCCCGGCAGCACAACCTCTGCAGGCAGCTTCAGGCAACAGCGGAATCGCTCTTGCCTGAAGCTCTCGGTCTACCGCCGGAGGTTCCCCGCCCTTCCCCGCTCGGCATTTGCATCGAACGATTCCCGCCAACCGCACCTCGAATATCTGTCGGTACTGTTCAGAACAGTACTTTTTTAAAACAGGCTATCGAGGTCCATATGTCTACCGAACCGCAACGGCAAAAAGAACAGGCGCCCGGTCAGCACACGCCCGATCAAGGCACGGACCGCAATGATCCGGCTGTCGATCCGCAACCGCCCGAGGCTGCTCCCGGCAACAACCCGACAGCCGACCAACGCCAGGATCAACATCAAAGCCAAAATCAGAGCCAAGGCCAGAGCCAGTCGCAAGGTAATTCAGACGAGAGTGAGCCTGAAAACAACAGCGCTTTTGTGCCTGACTACGAGCCGCAGGAAAAGCCTCAGACCCAACGCAACCATCAGCCAACCCAAGGCGTCGATGCCGACATCGACACGCAGGGCGGTTGATACAGCTGATCTGGCCGGTTGGGCCTCAAGGCCCAATCGCTGACCCATGTGAACCCTCAAAAACCATCTTTCATCCGAGACCGAGTTAACGTGAGCCTGGCTTTGGTGTTTTCTGAAACCGTTTTCAGAACCCGCCAATAATTTCAAAAGGGTGTCGCTTTGAGCAGTTTTCCGCAGTCGATGCGTCCACGCGTCACCATGAATGACGTGGCCGATCTTGCTGGCGTCTCCAAGGCCAGCGTTTCGCGCTTCATCGGTGAAGACCGGCAACTGCTGTCCGACGCCATCGCCTTGCGCATCGAACAGGCCATCGAAACACTCGGCTATCGTCCCAACCAGATGGCACGCGGCCTCAAGCGTGGCAGAACGCGGCTGATCGGCATGCTGGTGGCCGATATCCGTAACCCCTATTCCATTGCGGTCATGCACGGTGTCGAAACCGCCTGCCGACGTCACGGCTACAGCCTGGTGGTGTGCAATACCGATCGCGATGACGAGCAGGAGCGCCTTCATCTGGCCGCGTTGCGCTCGTACAACATTGAAGGTCTGATCGTGAATACCCTCGGCCACCATTTGGACGAGTTGCGCGATCTGCACCGCGAACTGCCCATGGTGCTGGTCGACCGCAAGGTCGATCAGCTCGACAGTGATCTGGTCGGGCTCGACAACCCCGCTGCCGTAAGGCAGGCCATCGATCATCTGCGGTCCAGCGGTTACCGCGACATTATGCTCGTCACCGAACAGCAGGACGGCACCAGCTCACGACAGGAACGGATGAGCGCCTTCAAGACTGAGACAGCTCGACACGCCGATCTGCGTGGCCAGGTGTTGCAGATCGACGAGCAACTGCCGGCGAATCTCAAGGCGTTTCTCTCAGCACCTGGCCCAGGTCCGAAAGCACTGTTCACCGCCAATGGTGTCGCCACGCTGACCTGCACGCGCCTGCTGCACGAATCGGGTTGTGCGTTGTTTGAAGACATCGGCCTGATTGCCCTCGACGAACTGGAGTGGTACCCGCTGGTGGGTAGCGGCATCACCTCGCTGGCGCAACCGACCCACGACATCGGCGTCACTGCCTTCGAATGCTTGCTGGGACGCCTGCGAGGCGATCAGGCGCCATCAAAGCTGTTCGACTTTCCGGCAAAACTGATCGTGCGCGGCTCGACCCGACCGCGTTCCTGACTCAAAAAATCCAGAGTTCCGGACACCCGGATTTTTCACCGCTAAAAATGAAACCGGTTTCAGAGGACAATAACAATGCACATGAACCCCGTCTCCATCAGCCTTTCCAGCTTCGGCGCCGACCTGGTTCGCCAGCGAGGGCAGGCCGCTTTCGTCCCGCTGCTGGCCGCCTGCAATGTGGCGCGCATCGAGTTACGAGAAGAGCTGCTCACCGACGAGGACCTCCCTGCCCTCGCCAGCACGATCAGAACTCAAGGGCTGGAATGCCTGTATTCATCGCCAATGGAGCTATGGCTCACCGGCCAGCCGCAGCCCAACCCCGAACTTGAGGCGACTCTGCAACGTGCCCAGTCATCCGGCGCCCGTTGGCTGAAGGTTTCTCTGGGGAATTTTACTGAGCACAGCGATCTTTCAGCGCTCGGCGCTCTGTTGTCTGGCCAGACGGTAAAACTGCTGGTGGAAAACGATCAGACCTCCCATGGCGGAATCATCGCGCCTTTCTGCGACTTCCTGGCGCAGGCGCAGTCATTGAAGATGGACATCGGCATGACCTTCGATGTCGGCAATTGGCAATGGCAGGACCAGAACGTGATCAGCGCAGCTCAGCAACTGGGACGCTACGTGCGCTATGTGCATTTCAAGGCCGTGACTCACAATGCCAACGGCAAGCCGACTGCGATTCCACCTGCTGAAGCTGATCTGCCAGCGTGGCGGGAATTGCTGGCCTACATGCCTGACGCGGTCCCGCGCGCTATCGAGTATCCGCTGCAGGGTGATGACCTGCTTGAAGTCACCCGCCATCAAGTGAACCTCCTCGCCAGCCTTGTCCCAGCGACGCCTGCCCGAACCCCGGAGGTCGAGCGCCATGTCTGATATCGACATCCTTTCGTTCGGCGAGACCATGACGATGCTCGTTGCCGAGAAACCAGGCGATCTCGCACAGGTCCGCCATTTTGAAAAGCGCATTGCGGGTGCCGACAGCAACGTTGCCATTGGTCTGGCCCGGCTGGGTTTCAACGTTGCCTGGCTCAGCCGTGTCGGCGATGACTCGATGGGTCGCTTTGTCGTCGACAGCCTGCGAAGCGAAGGCGTGAATTGCGAACACGTGGGCATTGACCCGCTTCACCCCACAGGTTTCCAGTTCAAATCCCTCGAACTGGAAGGCGAAGATCCGACCGTGGAGTATTTCCGCAAAGGTTCGGCCGCCAGCCATCTCGCCATCAGCAATATCGACGCACGTTTGCTCGCAGCCCGCCACCTGCACGCCACCGGCATCCCGGCAGCGCTGTCCGGCAGCTGCCGCGACTTGTCGCACGAACTGATGACCCGCATGCGTAGCGCCGGACGCAGTGTGTCGTTCGATCCCAACCTGCGTCCGTCACTGTGGCCAAACAAGACCCGCATGATTGAGGAAATCAACGCCCTGGCGGTGCTGGCTCACTGGGTGTTTCCGGGGCTGGCCGAGGGCACGATTCTCACGGGCCATAAAAACCCCGCCGATATTGCAGCTTTTTACCTGGATCAGGGTGTCGAGGCCGTCGTGATCAAACTCGGACCAGAAGGCGCGTATTACCGCAACCAAACCAATGCGGGTTTTGTAGCCGGTGTGCCGGTCCGCCAGGTCGTTGACACCGTCGGCGCTGGCGACGGCTTCGCTGTCGGGGTGATCAGCGCGCTGCTGGAAAACCAAAGCCTTGCCGAAGCCGTGGCGCGCGGCAACTGGATTGGCAGCCAGGCCGTGCAAAGCCGCGGTGACATGGAAGGTTTGCCATTGCGTGCAGCACTGGATGCAGCGTTGCCCGCGAAACAACCGCTGGAACCGGTCTGACCCGACCGTGCCCAAGCCAATAACCGTACCTGCTGCGACAACAACAAAAAGCTCAGGAGATCGAAATGGAAAAGTTACTCGATAGCGTAAAAACCGGAGGCCTGAAACGTCGCTGGTTGCTGATCATGCCCATCGTGTTCATCACTTACAGCCTGGCCTATCTGGACCGGGCCAACTATGGTTTCGCCGCGGCTTCTGGCATGGCAGAAGACTTGAATATCACGCCGGGCATGTCGTCCTTGTTGGGTGCGCTGTTCTTCCTCGGTTACTTCTTTTTTCAGGTGCCGGGCGCGATCTACGCGCAGCGCAAGAGCGTCAAGAAACTGATTTTTGTCAGCCTGATCCTGTGGGGCAGCCTTGCCACGCTGACCGGCATTGTCTCCAACGCTTACATGCTGATCGGCATTCGCTTCATGCTCGGCGTCGTCGAAGCCGCGGTCATGCCCGCGATGCTGGTGTACCTCTGCTATTGGTTCACACGTGCCGAACGCTCGCGGGCCAATACGGTGCTGATTCTCGGCAATCCGGTGACCATGCTGTGGATGTCGGTGGTGTCGGGCTATCTGGTGGCTCATTACAGCTGGCGCTGGATGTTCATCGTCGAAGGGCTGCCCGCCGTCGTCTGGGCGTTTATCTGGTGGCGCTTGGTGGATGAGCGCCCTGCCCAGGCAAAATGGCTCAGCGAAGCCGAGAAAACCGAACTGCAGGCACGTCTCGATGCCGAGCAAGTGGGTATCAAACCGGTCAAGAACTACGCCGAGGCGTTTCGCTCGCCCAAAGTGCTGTTGCTGGCAGCCCAGTATTTCTGCTGGAGCATCGGCGTGTACGGCTTCGTGCTGTGGCTGCCGACCATCCTGAAAAAAGGCATGCAGATGGACATGGTCGAAGCTGGCTGGCTGTCCGCGCTGCCATATCTGGCGGCCGTGATCGGTATGGTTTTAGTGTCCTGGGCGTCGGACAAACTGCAAAAGCGCAAAGTGTTCGTCTGGCCGCCGCTGCTGATCGCCGCCATGGCTTTCTATGGCTCTTACGTGCTCGGCACCGAGCACTTCTGGTGGTCCTATTCGCTGCTGGTCATCGCCGGAGCCTGTATGTACGCCCCCTACGGACCGTTCTTCGCCATCGTTCCGGAAATTCTGCCATCCAACGTTGCCGGTGGCGCCATGGCCTTGATCAACAGCCTGGGTGCGCTCGGCTCGTTCGCGGGTTCGTATCTGGTGGGTTACCTGAACGGCATCACCGGAACCCTGAGCGCTTCGTACCTGTTCATGAGCAGCGCATTACTGGTTTCGGTATTGCTGACACTGATGCTCAAGCCGGATAACAAAGCGAGGCCTGCGGATGACCAGCACCGTACTCATCGCGCCACCGCCCACTCCTGATTCGGGAACCTCGACCATGAAAAAGCACGTCGTACTGTACAAGACACTGTCCGCCCCGCTGATGGAGCGATTGCAGGCTCACGCTGACGTCACCCTGATTGAAGACCCCAAGCGGGATGGCCTGGCTGGACTTCGCGACGCCCTGCCCCATGCGCAAGGCTTACTGGGTGCAAGCATCAAGCTGGATGCATCCTTGCTGGACCTCGCGCCGCATCTGGAGGCCGTGTCTACCGTCTCGGTGGGCGTGGACAACTATGACATCGAATATCTCGACCGACGTGGCATCGCCCTGACCAATACCCCGGACGTATTGACCGAGACCACGGCCGATACCGGTTTTTCGTTGATCATGGCCACCGCACGCCGGGTGGTGGAGCTGGCCAATCTGGTGAGCAGCGGTGGCTGGCAGGCCAACATCGGCCCAGAGCACTTTGGCAGCGATGTTCATGGCAAGACGCTGGGCATCGTCGGCATGGGACGGATCGGCGAGGCGCTGGCTCAGCGCGGCCATTTCGGGTTTGGCATGCCGGTGCTGTATCACAGCCATACGCCAAAACCGGCGGTTGAATCACGTTTCAACGCAGGCTATCGCAGCCTCGAAGCGCTGCTGCGCGAAGCCGACTTTGTCTGCCTGACCGTTCCGCTCACCGCAGAGACGGAAAAGATGATCGGCAAGGAGCAACTTGCCCTGATGCGCCCCGGGAGCATCCTCATCAACATCGCGCGTGGCAAGGTCATCGACGAACAGGCACTGATCGCCGCATTGCAGGATGGGCACCTGCGCGGCGCCGGTCTGGATGTGTTCGAACGCGAACCGCTGGACCCGGACTCGCCATTGCTGAAAATGAAAAACGTCGTGGCCACGCCACATATGGGCTCGGCCACCCATGAAACTCGCGAAGCCATGGCGCGTTGTGCGGTGGACAACCTGATCAGCGCGCTGGCAGGCGAAAAGCCGGCCAATCTGGTCAATCCCAATGGCTGGGAAGCGCGGCGCAACAGCCAGAACGCCTGACAGCACAATTGGCCACGGGAAGCGCCCAGCGCAGTCCCTTGGCTGGAAGGTCGCTGCACCGTCGCGGCGACCTGTTTTGCAGCGTTCAACCGATACCGGCCGCAAAAAGCCCTCACTACCTGACTGGCAGTCAGCCAGGCCATCCGCTCGACGTCCCTCCGTGCACCGTCGGAATACTCCTTGGCTTTGAGCCCGGAATGCCAAAGGGCATGAAGTCAAAAACCCCGAAAGTCTCTGATTCGAAAGCTTTTTTCACCTTTCGACGAAATGTGAAAAATTCGTTAAATAACTTTATTCGACGTTCGTTCTCTTTACCGACACGGGGGACCTCGCACCCAGCATTGATTCCCGGTCTGCCCAACACGACGGACCAGCCCGGTCGCTGGACGTGATCAGGTTCGTCAACCGCGTGCCTGCAGTGACACGTCATTCGTTTACAGCCACTTATCAGTACAAGAGCTTCAGCCAATGCAGACACTGCAGCGACTCACCCCATTCAGCAAAGCATTGCTGGTGAGCCATACCTTGCGAATAACACCAACCGTCGCCGCCATCGGCATCGCCGTGGGCTTCAACTGCAGCGCTCAAGGCGATGACGCTGCTCAAGGCGGTACGCAAGATTCATCTTCCGTACTGAACCTGGCACCCACCACCATTGATTCGCAATATCTCGGCACGACTACCGAAGGAAGCGGCTCCTACACGACGGGTGCCGTCACCATTGGTAAGTCCACGCAAACATTGCGCGAGACTCCACAGTCCGTGACGGTCATGACCCGCCAGGTAATGGACGACCGAAACCTCAACAGCCTCGACAAAGTCATGGCGCAAACCCCCGGCATTTCGTTCAGCCAGCGCAATTTCGGCTCTCACGTGTATCAGTCACGAGGATTCGTTCTGGGCGAGGAAAGCTACCTGCTGGATGGTGTTTCCGGACAGAGCTACAGCATGACCGGCTGGATGCCCCCGGACATGGCGATTTATGATCGCGTGGAAGTGCTGCGCGGCGCAGCGGGCCTTCTGGTAGGCGCAGGCAACCCTGGCGGCGCGGTCAATCTGGTGCGCAAACGCCCGACCGCAGCGCCGCAATTCTCGATCACGACGCGTGCCGGCTCCTGGGACAACTACCGCCTGGATCTGGACGGCAGCGGCAAACTCAACGACGAAGGAACGCTTCGCGGCCGCGTGGTGGCGGCCTATGAAGACAAAGGCTCCTACATCGATTTGCTGAAATCCGAAACACCCCCTCCTGTATGGCATCGTCGAAGCAGATGTTTCCCAAGCCACCACACTGACCTTGAGCGCCCGTCGCCAGACCAGCAGGATCAAGGGCTACTCGATCTTCAGCTTGCCACGTTACAGCGACGGCTCGGCGCTGAACGTTTCGCGCTCCACTGCCTTGGCTCAGGACTGGAATACCCATGAAACCGAGACGGATGAGGTATTCACCGAAATAGCTCATCGCTTCAACGAAGACTGGACCAGCAAGACCTCGGTAACCCACTCTGAAGGCGGTTTTGAGCAGTCGCTGGCCTATGCAAGAGGTGCCGTCAACCCCGCTACCCAGGCAGGGTCATCCTTCAGAAACGTAGAGTTCCGTCACACCAGCGTCAACAGCACCGGGCTGGACAGCCATGTGGAGGGTAATTTCGATGCTTTTGGTCTGACCCACCAAGTGACTGTCGGGGCCAATTGGTCGAAACAGACTGTGACCGAAAAACGCGCACCAGTGACAATCGCCGCCAGTGCCATCGACCTGAATGACGTCAATCACGAGGCCTTCGCCAAACCGGCTCGCCCAGCATGGTCATCGATCAACGAATACGTCGATGAGCGCTCTGGCATTTATGCCAACACACGCCTGCGTCTGTCCGAGCCGCTGAGTCTGGTGCTGGGCGCACGGATGAGCTGGTACAAATACGACTTCGATTACAAGCTCGGCGGCGCACCGGACTATGTCTCGCAGCAGAATCAGGAAATCACGCCGTTTGCCGGACTGATCTATGACATCGACGAAAACTGGTCGTGGTACGCCAGTTACGCAGACATTTTCAACCCGCAGGGCAACTACCGGGACGTCAGCGGTTCGCCGCTCGACCCGGCGATCGGCACCAATTACGAAACAGGTATCAAGGGCGAGCTGTTCGACAAAAGGCTCAACCTGTCCATGGCGCTGTTCTACATCAAACAAGAAGACGTCTACGCCGAAGACACTGCCAACAGCGGCAACTGCCCAAGCAACGACGCTTTTGGTACCTGCTACGCCAACGGCACGATCCAGCGCAGCAAAGGCTTTGATATCGAAGCCAGCGGCGAAGTGCTGCCCGGTCTGCAGGTGCTGGCTGGCTACACCTACAACACCACCCGCAGCAGCGCAGGCACTGTGGTGTCGAGCGATACCCCCAAACACATCGTGCGTATCAACACGGCATACACCTTGCCAGGTGTATGGAACCGTCTGACTCTGGGCGGCGGTGTTTCTGCACAGTCGTACTATGAAAACGAAACCGCTGAGGGCGTCAAATACGGAGCCCCAGGCCGAGCCATCTGGGACGCCAGGGCGACATGGAAGCTCGACGAGCATTGGAGAGTCAGCCTGAGCGGCGAGAACCTGTTTGATCGCAAATATTTCTCCACTGTCGCAGCACTGGATCGGGGCAATATTTACGGTGAGCCTCGCAATTACATGCTGACTCTGCGTGGCGATTTTTAACGGTGATAGCTGAATGGCATGCAGCGACACGCGTCGAGCAAGGATAGCTACGCTGAATATGAAGGCCGTCAGCACTTTGACTGGCCTTCTTTTATGTTCACAGGACCCTCGCTTAAGCAGCCAGCCCATGCCGCCAGCGATGACAAACAACATTTAGAAACATCTTCTTTCATTTCTTCGTAAAAGAAATCTGTACGGTTTTCATTCTCATTCGTCCTTAACTGAATGCAGGCATTTTGTCGGTAAAGGCGCGCCTGCATTTCAGCCGCAAACAGAGCGTCAGAGCCTCAAGGCCGCTCCATACCGTGAATCGAGACTGTTTATCCATGTCGAAGAAATCCCGTTCAAAAATCTGGTTTCTCGTCCACAGCTGGCTGGCCCTGCCCATCTGGTTCTTCGTGCTGATCGTCTGTGTCACCGGCACTCTGGCGGTGATCAGCAAGGAAATCATGTGGCTGGCCAACCCGGAAATGCGCGACAACCGGCCGTCTGATGAAGCACCACGGATGAGCTTCGAGCAGATCCGCGCGACCATCGAGCGCAACGAGCCAGATCTGATCGTCGGCACGATCATGCAGCCGGACGGCGAATATTTTGCGCTGAGTGTGTTCGTCACCTATCCCGACGGGCGTTCGGTCCCGGCCTACGTCAACCCCTACACTGGCGTGATTCAGGGGCTGACGCCGTCGTTCGATTTCCGCCGTTTCACCCGCGCCCTGCATGGTTGGTGGCTGGTCCCGTTCACCAATGGATACTCCTGGGGCTGGTACATGGTGTCGATCCTCGGCCTGCCTTTGCTGGCCTCGCTGGTGACCGGGCTGGTGGTCTATAAGAAATTCTGGAAAGGCTTCTTCAAGCCCGTGCGTTTGAACCAGGGCCCACGCATTCTATGGGGCGATGTGCACCGACTGAGTGGCGTCTGGTCGATCTGGTTCATCGCGGTGATTTCCATCACCGGTACCTGGTTTCTGATTCAGGCAATTCTCGGTGATAACCAGATCAGTATTTCCAGCCGCTCGCAGGCGTCCGCGATCATCCCGCACAGCGCGGTGCCGTTGACCGCTGACGGTAGCCCCGCGCCCACCATCAGCCTGGAGAAGGCGGTAGAGATCGCCAGACAACGGATTCCCGGTCTGGAAGCCAGCTTCATCACACCGCCGTTCAACGCATACAGCAACCTGCAGGTGGGCGGCCGAAGCTGGTACCCCCTGATGTACCAGACTGCTGAAATCAACCCGTACAGCGGTGAAATCACCTCATCGCACCTGTTGTCGGACCGCAGCAAGCTGGAGTTCGTGACCGAGTCCATGCGCCCGCTGCACACCGGTGACTTCGGTGGCATCTGGATCAAACTGATCTGGGCCTTCTTCGGCCTGATCCTGAGCCTGATGGTCCTCAGCGGGCTGCTGATCTGGAGCAAGCGTACTGCGCTGGCGACGTTCAACGCCCTCAAACGAGACGCCAGAAGCAACCCGGTTATCGCTCGACAACCCTCACGGCCGCCACTGGCGACCGGTACGCCGGAGAACAACCTGTGAGCAAGGCTGCTGTCGCCCCCGCCACCTCGTCGCTGAGTCGCCTTTGGCACAAATGGCGCTTCCATATCAACATCCTGCTGGTACTCATCCCGCTGGGCTTCATGCCCAAATACTTCGCCGACGACGCGCTGGACCGAGGCGAAAAAGGTCTCGGGCAACGCGAGGTGGGTGAAGTCCAGGTCGGCCCCTGGAGCCTGCGGCTGGCAGAGGATCGCAGCGAAGCGCCGCGCCAGTCCGGCCCATCCGGCTACATGAAAAGCTTCAATGCTGCGCTGTGCGATGCCTGCATCGATCGTGTCAAAGCCACCTATCTGCGCATCGGCAAACCGCGCAGCCTGCGCACTGCCGGGGTGATTTTCTTTGGCGGCGGCTACCGCATGAGCGCCTTCATGCAGATCCCGGAAACCACCCCGCCTGATTCCGAACTATGGATCACCATGGAGGGCTGGGACGGTTCTGTTCATCAGTCCTCCATCCCCCTGCAACAGGCTTCGCCCACCACCGTGGCGTGGCTGAAAAAACAAGGAGCCAAACCATGAGCGTCCGCCCTTACCTGCGTCGGCTGACGGGCTGCGCCCTGTGCATGCTCGGCCTGAGCAGCACCGTTCTGGCGCATAACCCCATGTGCGAGTGCAAACAGATCGACAACGAACAGATCCGCTGTACCGGCGGTTTTTCCGACGGCAGCGGCGCGCCCGGCGTGACCCTGGACGTGATTGGCTACGACGAAACCATACTGGTACCCGGCAAGCTGGGTGAAGACTCGACGGTAACGTTCAAACGTCCCGCCTCGGAGTTTTATGTGTTGTTCGACGCAGGCCCTGGCCACGTCGTGGAAATCGACCAGGCGGATATCCAGGCCCCATGAGTGCACCAACCCGACACATCGTTCGTCCGGCCGGTGCCGGGCATGAAACGCTCTACGTTCTGCTACTGTGCCTGCTCATTCTGGCTATTGCTGCGGGCGTCGTCAGCCTGCACGGCGAAACCCACGAAGTGCAGAATGTTGCCAGCCACCAACTGGATGCGCGCCGCGACCTGACCGCCGCCGAGCAAGGAATCTACGCTGACCTGCGGGTGACACTGGATGAAGTGCACCTGCTGATTCAGGAACAGCAAACGCCTGTTACGCCCGAGCAACTGGCCGAAGAAGGCTTTGCGCCGTTTGCTCAGGATGCCAGCTCGGTCAGCCGTGGCGGTCATGTCTGGAAGATGCTTGACCAGGCTTATCTGGGTATCAGTCAGGCGCCGACCGTCGCAGGATCGTTTCTGATGCGCGTCGATGCAGGACAGGACAGTCAGCCTGACATCTGGATCAGCCGCAGCGCATCAGCGGCACCGCCTGGCGAGCTCAGCGACAGCAGCCTGATCACTGCGGGCTGGCAGAAGGTCGTTGCGCAATACGATGCCGGTGTCACGCGCCAGCATCAGCACTGATTCCCTGGTGCAGAACTCACGCATTCATTTGAAAGAAGACTTTTCGCCCATGCCTATTTCGTTCAAACGCCGCCCCTTGTTGCGCGTCCTGCTGGTCGGTCTGCTGGCCAGCCTGCTGGCGCCGTCGAGCTACGCTGCCGACCCGGCCAAACGCCTGCGCATTGGCATCACGCTACATCCGTATTACAGCTACGTGAGCAACATTGTTGGTGACAAGGCCGAAGTGGTACCGCTGATTCCGGCAGGTTTCAACCCGCACGCTTACGAGCCGCGCGCCGAAGACATCAAACGGATTGGTGCGCTGGACGTGGTCGTGCTGAACGGTGTCGGCCACGACGACTTTGCTGACCGCATGATTGCCGCCAGTGAAACCCCGAACATCAAGACCATTGAGGCCAACGCCGACGTGCCGCTGCTCGCTGCGACCGGCGTGGCGGCACGTGGCGCGGGCAAGGTCGTCAACCCGCACACCTTCCTGTCGATCAGCGCGTCCATTGCGCAGGTCAATAATATCGCGAGAGAGCTGGGCAAGATCGATCCGGACAATGCCAAAACGTACACCGCCAACGCACGCGCCTACGGCAAGCGCCTGCGGCAGATGCGCGCCGACGCGCTGGCCAAATTGACCAAGGCACCCAACGCCGATCTGCGGGTAGCCACCGTACATGCTGCCTACGATTACCTGCTGCGCGAATTCGGCCTGGAAGTCACGGCTGTCGTGGAACCGGCGCACGGCATCGAGCCCAGCCCGAGCCAGTTGAAAAAGACCATCGACCAGTTACGCGAACTGGACGTGAAAGTGATCTTCTCCGAGATGGATTTCCCGTCCTCCTACGTCGACACCATTCAGCGTGAATCCGGCGTCAAGCTGTACCCGCTCTCGCACATTTCCTACGGCGAATACACCGCAGACAAGTACGAGAAGGAAATGGCCGGCAACCTGAGCACGGTGGTGCGGGCCATTCAGGAGTCGGGGGCATGACGGTTGCGCAAAACCTCAGCCTTGAACATCAAGGTCCAAGCCTCGAATTCAACGACGTGAGCCTGACACTGGGCCGCACCACGATTCTTGACAATGTCTGCTTCAACGTAAGGGCCGGCAGCGTGCACGCGCTGGTCGGTCCCAACGGTGGCGGCAAGAGTTCGTTGATCAAAACACTGCTGGGGCAGACACCCCATGCTGGCCAACTCAGTCTGCAATGGCCCGCCGCGCCCGGCTTGATCGGCTACGTGCCGCAGGCGCTGGAGTTCGATCGTGGTCTGCCCATGACAGTCGATGATTTCATGGCCGCCATGTGTCAGCGCCGTCCGGCGTTCATGGGCCTGTCCAGGCATTACGCGGGACCGATTGGTGAAGCGCTGGAGCGAGTTGGCATGCAGGACAAACGCAAGCGCCGTATGGGTGCGTTGTCCGGAGGCGAACGGCAACGGGTGCTGCTCGCACAGGGCCTGATTCCCGCACCACAACTGCTGGTGCTCGACGAGCCGATGTCGGCGCTCGACGAGGCCGGTATCCAGGTGTTCGAGCGCCTGCTGGGGGATTGGCGCCGTGCCGGTATCACGGTGCTGTGGATAGAGCACGATCTGCAGGCCGTCAAGCGGCTGGCCGACCACGTGACCGGATTGAACCGTCGCGTGCTGTTCGATGAGCCGGCGGCCACGGCGCTGACACCCGAGCGTCTGCTGACGCTGTTTTCTGCTCATCCTCGTGCGGCAGATGCGTTGGCAGGGAGTGTTGTGTAATGGATTACGAAAGTTTTCGCCTATTCATCCAGGGCCTGGCCTCATCAGGTTACCTGCCCGAAGCATTGGCTTACGGCTTCGTGGTCAATGCCCTGCTCGCCGGGCTGCTGATCGGCCCGGTGCTGGGTGGCCTGGGCACGCTGGTGGTGGTCAAGCGCTTCGCGTTCTTCTCCGAGGCGGTGGGCCATGCGGCACTGACCGGGGTAGCCATCGGCATTCTGCTCGGCGAACCCTACACCGGTCCGTACGGCAGTCTGTTCGGTTACTGCCTGCTGTTCGGCATTGTCCTCAACTACCTTCGCAACCGCACAGGCCTGGCGCCCGACACCCTGATCGGCGTTTTTCTTTCAGTGTCTCTGGCGCTGGGCGCCAGCCTTTTGCTGATCCTGGCCGGCAAGATCAACGTGCACATCCTGGAAAACGTCCTGTTCGGCTCGGTACTGACCGTCAATGGCAATGACCTGCTGGTGTTGCTGATTGTTGGAGCTCTGGTCATGGGCCTGAGCCTTCCACTGTACAACCGCATCATGCTGGCCAGTTTCAACCCGCAACTGGCGGCTGTTCGTGGTGTGGCGGTCAAGACGCTGGACTACCTGTTCGTGATTCTGGTGACGCTGATTACCGTGGCCGCCGTGAAAGTGATCGGCGCCATTCTGGTGGGTGCTCTGCTGGTGATTCCGGCAGCAGCAGCACGCCTGCTGAGTCAGTCCCTGAAGGGTTTCTTCTGGATTTCAGTCGTCATTGCCACGGTCAGCACCCTGTGCGGGATCCTCCTGCCTATCGTCTTCGACCTGCCTGTACCGTCCGGCGCTGCGATCATTCTGGTGGCTGGCATTGCTTTCGCCCTTGCGGCCATCGCTCGCGGCACGCTGCCCAGTCTGAAAGGGAATATTGGATAAATGCCTACTCTGCGCAACTTGACTCTGGCCTTGGCCGTTGCCGGCCTGTTCAGCCCTACCCTGCACGCGGCCGACACCAAGGCCGAAAATCCACAACACGTCCGTGTATTGGCCAGCCTGCCCATCACCTTCGGGCTTGCGCAGATTCTGCTCAAGGACAGCGGCGTTGTGCTGGAACGTGCCGCTGCGGCCAACCTCCCCGGCTCACGGCAGACGGCGTACTTCACCGGCCGCGGCGCCGAGGCCCTGCGCGGGCTGGCAATCAACGCCGATGCGGTGATTGGCTTGCGCTCAATCTGGGCCGATGACCCGCTTTACCCGAATGCCCGCCGCAGCAACATCCGCATCGTCGAAATCGACGCCTCGCGGCCGGTCGATGGCGGCTTGCCCGGCATCGCCATACAGCCCGGACAAGGCCCTGACGGGCTGAACAGCCAACCCTGGTTGGCGAGCAACAACATGGGACGCATGGCCGACGTGCTGGCAGCGGATCTGGTGCGTCTGGCACCTGCGGCAAAACCTGAAATCGACAGCAACCTGGCGGCGCTCAAGCAACAGCTTCTCAAGCTCAGCGCCAGCAGCGAAGCCAGCCTGGCCAGCGCTGACAACCTGAGCGTGGTGAGCCTGTCGGATCGCTTCGGCTACCTGATCAGCGGACTCAATCTGGAACTGATCGACAGTCAGGTGCTGACTGATGATCAATGGACGCCCGAAGCCGTGCAAAAGCTGATATCCGTGCTCAAGGACAACGACGTCGCCATCGTGCTCGACCATCGCCAGCCTCCCGAAACCGTCAAGGCTGCAATCACCGCAGCGGGCAGCAACCTGCTGGTACTGGAAGTCGACAGCGCCGACCCGCTGGCCGAACTGCAGGGAGATATCCAGCGGATTACCGAGGCACTGACCAAAAAGAGATAGTGCCAACAGGCGGTACATCCATTCGAGATGTGCCGCCCACCCATCAACCCATCGCCAGCCAGCCACATTTACAGAGTTCAAATCGAGATCTTTCGTGGAAGTCAGCTCGCTGACAGAGAGGCCGGCTGAACCCTGTCTCTCACCCGGGGCAATAGGAATGGATGCCGATTGAGCCACGCCGGACCATGGTCCATACAGCGCATCAGAACTCCCTCTTGCGCCTGTGTACCGGGCGCTGAAAGACCTGTCATCAATGCAAAACGTATCGCGTGTAGAACCCACTATTGGCGTTGCAGGTCACGCACACAACCGGAGCGGCCAGACATCACGCGCACTTTCAATGTGCACTGATGCGTTTTCGCATTTGACAATAATTATCATTAAGACTAATTTATCGCCCCAACGTGATGGCGTTGCTCACGAGGCAGCCCCCCTTCAATGGCTTTGTAGCAAGGTGAATTTCATGACGGAACACGTATTCACAAGCAAGTACGACTCACCCTTACTCAAGGTTTTTGTCGATAACTACCTGTTGCTGATCAAAATCGCAGCCCGCATCGTTGGCTGTCGGTCGCGTGCCGAAGACGTCGTACAGGACGCTTTCTTCAGGCTGCGTTCCGCGCCTCAGGCCTCGCTGACGTTCAAGGCCCAGCTCAGTTATCTGTTCCAGATCGTGCGCAACCTGGCTATAGATCACTATCGCAAGCAGGCATTGGAACAGAAATACACAGGACCTGAAGCCGAGGGTTTGAATGTGGTCATCCAGGGTGCTTCGCCAGAGACATCACACATCAACTTCGCAAGCCTCGAGAAAATCGCCGACGCGCTGTCGCAACTGCCGCCTCGCACACGCTACGCATTCGAGATGTACCGGTTGCACGGCGTTCCGCAGAAGGACATCGCCAAGGAACTGGGCGTTTCACCGACACTGGTGAACTTCATGATTCGCGACGCATTGATCCATTGCCGCAAGGTCAATGGCGCGCAAGGCGAATCCTGAAAGCTTTTTCTTCAGACGAAAAAAATCCGGAGCCATGGCTCCGGATTTTCGTTTTAGCCGGCTCGATCGTTGATCAGCGGCTGACCTGATACTGCGGTTGTACTTCCGGCATGGCCGAGGAGTGGTGATTGAGGATCTTCCACTCATTGCCGACCCGGTGGTAAAGGAACGTGTAGCGTGCCTGTACCGTGCTTTTCTTGCCATCGGCCGCTGTCAGGGTGAAGGTATAGACCCCGCTGTCCACTGCCGCATCGGTACCAAGGCGACGGATTTCGCGGTAGTTGATCTCACCAACCGGCTTGAGCGCAAGGAAGTGATCGAAGTAATCCTTGATCTCCGCCGGCGTCGCACGAACCTTGTTGGACACTGTCGGCTGGAGCACAGCGTCAGTTGTGTACAGCGAAACCACAGTGTCTGAATTACCGGTTTTCAGCGCCTTGTTCCAACGATCGAACAGGCCTGCGATTTCCTTGTCATTCACGTTGCTGGGCTGATCGGCGACCATGCGGTAGCTATAGCCACTCGGCTCGGCAGCGGCCTGGGCAACCATTGGTGCACTTACAGCAAACATCAGGGCCAGCGCGGTCAATTTCATGTTCATCACAACTCTCCTACGGGGATCTGTTCAGGGATTCAGTGAGTGCCACTTTGCCCTGCCCGCTTTTGTGCGCCATCGGCCAACCGGGGTTATTTGCGTATGCCAACCGGCAGATAGGCACCGTCTCCTGATAAAGGCTTTAATAGCGCCATTGCCGTAGCGCCCGCACGGGCATCCAACCTCGCTGGAGCCACACCATGCAAAGCCCACCCCACGATCCGGCGAGCGCGCTGGCGATCCGCACCCAATACCGGCAGTCGCAAAGTCGTGCAGCCCGCCTGCGTCTGCTGGTGGACACTGGCCAGGAATTGACTCAACTGCCACCTGAAGCAATGCGACAGCGCGTCCTGCAAAGAGCCTGCGCATTTGTCGCCATGGACCATGGTTTGCTATTGGAGTGGAACAGCGAAAACGTCGTGTTGATTACCGCAAGCCATGGCAGTCAGGAGCGATTGAATTCACTGGAAACTGTCGCCGACGCGCTGGCCGTAGGCCCGCAATGGCTGGATTTTCACAACACCTTGCTGCCCAGCGTGCTGCTGTTGCCGCTTCGCGGGGCTGACGACGGGGCATTCGGTACGCTACTGCTGGCCAACAGCGTCGGCATCAGCGCACCGGACGGCGAAGACATCGAGTCGCTGCAACTACTGGCCACGCTGCTGGCGGCACACCTGGAAAACAACCGTTTGCTCGAGGCGCTGGTCGCCCGTGAACGCACCATGTCAGAACTGGTTCGCCAACTGTTTACCGCTCAGGAAGACGAACGAAAGCGCATGGCCTATGACCTGCACGATGGCCTGGCGCAAACCATGGCAGGGCTGCATCAACGTCTCCAGGGTTTTGCCGGGCGCTGCCCCGAACTGCCCGAGCCACTGGACCATGATCTGCGGTCGATCCTTACCCTCGCCCAGCACTGCGTCGGCGAAGGACGCCAGTTGATCAGCGGCTTGCGACCGGTTGTTCTGGATGATTTCGGCCTGTTGCAGGCAGTCGACAAGGAAGCCGATCGGCTGCGCGAAGCAGGACTTGCTGTCCACTGGGTTTCACGTTCCATGACGCGCCTGCCCAGCCATCTGGAGATCGCGCTGTTTCGCATCGCCCAGGAAGGTATCAACAACGTGCTCAAACACGCCAACGCTGGCAGTGTTCAGTTGGCTCTTGAGTCAAATGGCACACACATATCGCTGCTGCTGGAAGATAATGGCCGCGGCTTCGTCACCGATCAGCCGTTTGACAACAACGGCGTCCAGAAAATGGGGTTGATCGCGATGCAGGAGCGCGCCAGCCTGCTCGGTGGTCGATTGACCTGCGTGAGTCGTCCCGACTGCGGCACCCGACTGCGCGCCACCGTCCCCTTTACTGCAGACAAGGCAATAACATGACTGGAACCTTGCGCCTGGTCCTAGCGGACGATCACGAAGTGACCCGTACCGGATTCGTATCACTGCTGGCCGGTCACCCTGAATTCGAGGTGGTGGGTCAGGCCTCCAATGGTCAGCAAGCGGTCGACCTGTGCGTCGAGCTGCAACCGGACATTGCCATTCTCGATATCCGTATGCCCGTGCTTAACGGCCTGGGTGCCGCACGCATCCTGCAACAGCGGATGCCGGGTCTCAAAGTCGTGATATTCACCATGGACGACAGCACCGATCACCTGGAGGCCGCAATCAGCGCGGGGGCCGTGGGTTATCTGCTCAAGGACGCCAGCCGTGACGAAGTGATCGCCGGCCTGCAGCGCGTCGCGGCGGGTGAAGAGGCGCTCAACAGCGCCGTCAGCGCCCGACTGTTGCGGCGTATGACCGAGCGCAATGTCAGTGGCGCAGCCCTGCCGGAACCCCTGACTCCTCGTGAGCGCCAGGTGCTCGGCCTGGTGGCCGGTGGTTTAAGCAATCGGGAGATCGGCGAAAAACTCGGTATCACCACCGGCACCGCCAAGGCCCATGTGGAAAAAGTCATCGGCAAACTGGGCGCTTCGGACCGCACCCAGGCTGCCGTTCGGGGTGTGGCACTCGGTCTGGTAACACAGGCCTCAGGCGACTGGCGATGAACAGTCGCGGCAGCAGCCGCTGGGAAGATCTCCCGCTGCGCGGCAAGGCACTGGTCGCCATTTCACTGCCGCTGGCAATTCTGATGTCGTCGCTGCTGCTCATCTACATTGTCGAGCGTCAGACCGCGCAAGCCGAGGAAGACGTACGTCGCGTGCTGCTGGTACAGGGCGATATCCAGACGGTGCACACCCAGGTTGCAGAAGCGGCGGCCAGCGTGCGCGGTTACCTGCTGACTCGCCAGCCGGACTTTCTGCCCGGCTATCTGAATGCCCAACCCTTGATCGAGGCAGCGTTGGCCAGGCTGGACATGAATGTGCGCGACGAGCAGATCCGCGAACATCTCAAGGCCATCGACCCGCTGATCCATACCAAAGTGGACGGCCTTGAAAGGCTGCGCTCGCTGAGTGAACAAGGTCAGGATTCGATCTCAGCGATCCTGGTCGAAAACAAGTACATCCTCGATCTGCTGCGAGAGCGGATCAGTCAGATGCGCGAACGCGAGGATGCCCTGCTCGCCGAGCGAACCGAGGATGCGGCGAGAATCCGTGAGCGACTGATGTTGTCTACCCTGCTGGCGGCAGCCTGCGGAATCTTCGGTGCCATTTTTGCGGTACTGATGCTGTCACGAGGCATCGTGGCCCGCGTCCATCAGGTGCAGCGCAATGCCCAGCGTCTCGCACTCGGGCACCCGCTACTGCCGCAGCCGCCTGAAAAGGACGAGATCGGCCAACTCGGCACACGACTGGTTGAGGCTGGACAACTGCTGGCCGAACGCGAACGTGCCTTGCGTGAAAACGAAGAGCGGCTGAGGCTTATCATTGAAGGTGTGAAGGACTACGGTATTTTTGCACTGGACCGCAATGGTTATGTCACCACATGGAACATGGGTGCGGAACGCATCAAGGGCTACACCGAACAGGAGATAATCGGTCAGCACTTTTCAGTGTTCTACCAACCGCAAGAATGCCCGCAACATCCCGAGATGGCATTGCGAGAGGCGATCGAGAATGGCCGCTACACCGAGGAAGGCTGGCGCCAGCGCAAAGATGGGACTCGCTTCTGGGCGAGCGTCGTCATCACTGCTCAGTACGACAGCAACGACGAGCTGCGCGGATTTTCCAAGATTACCCGCGATATTTCAGATCGACGCGCAGCGGAGATCGCCCTGGGCACAGCCCGGGAAGTCGCCGAAAGCGCCAGCCGCGCAAAGAGTGAATTTCTCTCTCGCATGAGCCATGAGCTGCGCACGCCGTTGAACTCGATTCTCGGCTTCGCCCAGATACTGGACATGGACTCGCCTGCCAGTCAGCGCCCTCAGATCGGCCACATCCTGCGCGGGGGTCAACACCTGCTGAAACTGATCAACGAGGTGTTGGACATTGCCCGGATCGAAGCCGGGCATCTGTCCTTGAGCCTGGAGCCCGTGCCATTGTCGACTGTTCTCGAAGAGGCGCTGGTACTGGTTTCGCCGATGGCCGCCGACGGTAATATCCAACTGGTCGATTTGCCTGGGGTGCCCGAAGGTCTGGGGGTGGTCGCCGACCGCCAGCGACTGATTCAGGTGCTGCTGAACCTGCTGTCCAATGCCATCAAATACAACCGTCCCAACGGACGGGTACACATTGAAATCGGACATCAGAACGATCAGGTTACCGTGAGCGTCGTCGACACCGGGTATGGCATAGCGCCCGAGCGTATCGAGCAATTGTTCAAGCCATTCGAACGCCTGGATGCAGACCCAAAGATTGAAGGCACTGGCCTGGGACTGGCACTCAGCAAAAGCATGCTGGAAATGATGCACGGCACACTTTCGGTCGACAGCCTTCGCGGGCATGGCAGCCGTTTCACTCTGCAGTTACCGCGTGTGCGAGTACTCACTCCCGTTTTGTCGGCGACTCGTCAAAGCAGTCTGTTGCCTGCGGTTCAGCGCACCGCACTGCCCAGACACCGCGGCAAAGTACTGTGTATCGAAGACAATCTGTCGAGTATGGCCCTGATTGAAACATTGATGCAGCGCAGACCGGGCGTGCAATTGCTGTCGAGCATGCAAGGCCAGCTGGGGCTCGACCTCGCCAGGCAACACGCCCCACAATTGATCCTGCTGGACCTCAACTTGCCGGACCTGAAAGGCCTGGAAGTCCTCCAACGTCTGCGAGGCCTGACGGCGACAGCCCTGACGCCTGTGCTGATGATCACCGCCGACGCCAGCGAAAGCACACAGCGAGAGCTGATACAGGCCGGAGCAACTGCGGTCCTCACCAAACCCATCCAGGTGCCGGTCTTCCTCGCCCACCTTGACCGTTATTTACCGGAGCCGCCATGACCGGAGATTTTCGTATTCTGATCATCGACGATCAGTTGCCCAACCTGGAGCTGATGGAGCAATTGCTGGCCCGGGAAGGCCTGACCAACGTGCTGAGCAGCACTGAACCGTTGCGCACGCTGGACCTGTTCAACAGCTTTGAACCCGACCTGGTAGTACTGGACCTGCACATGCCCGAGTTCGACGGTTTTGCCGTGCTTGAGCAACTCAATCGGCGCATCCCCGCCAATGATTACTTGCCCATCATGGTCCTGACCGCAGATGCGACGCGTGATACCCGCTTGCGCGCCCTGGCGTTGGGCGCGCGGGATTTCATCAGCAAACCCCTGGATGCTCTGGAGACCATGTTGCGGATCTGGAATCTGCTGGAAACTCGCGCGTTGTACAAGTCACTGCGCAAGCTGGTGCCACCAGAAAACATCGAATTGCTGCGCCAGTCACGTTCACTGGCACAGCCCTGAAGATGGCAACTTTTACTTGATGAGCGTGACTGGAACCGACACTTCATGGATCACACGAGTGGCCACTGAGCCCAACAGCAGGCCGCCGAAGTTACCCAGGCCACGAGTACCCATGACAACCGCGTCACACTTCAGACGATTGACCGCCACTTCGACCTGCTCGGCGACGTTGCCCAGATCCACATGGGCTTCATGGGCCACACCGGCGGCCTTGAGCAGCTCAACCGCGTCTTCCAGCACTGCCAGCCCTTCATTGCGCAGACCGAGTTCCACGCCTTTGATCATGTCCTGTGTCAGGTAACCGCTATAGGCAATCGGGCTGGCTTGTATGTTGATGACATGCACTTCAAGTGATTTTTTCAGATCGCCGCACAGCTCAATGACATAGCCCAGCGCGCGCATGGCGTGCTCAGAGCCGTCGAAGGGAACCAGTACTTTATGCATGTCAGCTTTCCTCGGGTAGGTATGCCGTCAACATAGCCTGAGTCAACCGACGTAGCCAGCTGGAAAAACGATAGTTTTGATCTAAAAGGAACCAAAGATCCGCACAGCGTCAGGGCGCGCTTTGACGCTGCCCGACGCTCGTCGCTCAATCAATGCCCTTCCAGAAACAGCGCCGCCTGGTCCAGCAACAGCATGGGGTTTTCAGCCTTGTGAATATCGACGGAAAGCAATTGGCGAAAACGTCGAGCGCCTGGGAAACCTTGCGCCAGACCGAGCGCATGGCGGGTAACGTGATGCATGTTGCCGCCGCTGGCGATATGCGCCGCAATGTAAGGCCGCAACGCCTCAAGCGCGTCCGCACGACTGATGGCTGGCGCCGTGTCGCCGAACAGCTGGCTGTCGACTTGCGACAACAGATAAGGGTTGTGGTACGCCTCGCGCCCCAGCATCACGCCGTCGAATGTCTGCAAGTGCTCGGCACACTGCTCCAACGTCTTGATACCGCCGTTGAGGATGATTTCCAGGTCTGGGAAGTCGGATTTCAATTGAGCGACGACGTCGTAGCGAAGTGGCGGAATGTCCCGATTCTCCTTGGGCGACAAACCTTCAAGAATCGCGATGCGCGCATGCACAGTGAAGCTGTCGCAGCCCGCCTCATGCACCTTGCCGACGAAATCGCACAACTGCGCATAGCTGTCGCGCCCGTTGATGCCAATACGGTGCTTCACCGTTACCGGGATGCTGACGGCGTCGCGCATGGCCTTCACACAATCGGCCACCAACTCCGGATGCGCCATCAGGCACGCACCGATCATGTTGTTCTGCACCCGATCGCTCGGGCAGCCGACATTCAGATTGACCTCGTCATAGCCTACGTCCTGCGCCATGCGCGCACACGCCGCCAGATCCGCCGCCGTACTCCCGCCCAACTGCAGGGCCAGCGGATGCTCAGTGTCGTCATGACGCAGAAAACGCTCCCGGTCACCATGCAACAACGCACCCGTGGTCACCATCTCCGTGTACAGAAGCGCGTTCTTCGACAGCAGACGCAGGAAGTACCGGCAATGACGATCGGTCCAATCCATCATCGGCGCAACGGAGAAGCGGCGCGACAGTGCAGGCCTTGTGATATGGGGGTTTGGGGCGGTATCTGGTTGCATTTTAGCGGGCCTGTTTGTAGCCATTCTGGGTCGTTTCAGCTTTTTTGGAGCGGTTGCTACCGGGCAGTCGCCGTACTGAGGAATGTAGTGGGCCTGAGTGACGGCGATCACTCACAAAACCCCAGGAGCAACTCGGTGAGCCGCGCAGCTCGGACTAGCCTGGCCGGGACGGCCGCACAGTTTATCAGGAAAGCCGGACTTTCGAACGCAGGCATGTCGCCACCCGCCGTTGCCGAAATCAGATCTTGCGCCACCACACGCGGCGTTCACAGACAGGTTATGAAGAAAATGCCGACTCCCGTCCAAATGAGCTGCTGATTCCCAGGTCGTGCTGCGGGCAGTACACTTCTCAAGCCCGCGCTCACGGGCCAATCCTGACTGGTTTAAACACCAGCAGTGGTCTGTAGGTTGAAGGCGATTGATGGAGACGCAGAGCAGATGTTTCTGAACCTAGAAGTACGCAGCTACAGCGGTGAAAACCCGCATCATGACCATGATTTTGCTCAGTGGGTGCTGCCTGTTCATGGGCGGATGGAAATTGATGTCAATGGCCATGGCGGCTATATCGACCATTCACTTGCAGCCCTCGTTGCGCCTGGCTCCGTGCACTCGCAACTCACCGACGCAAGCAGTCGGTTCCTGGTTCTGGACTGTTCCTCGACTCTGCTTGAAAGCGTTCAGATGGAGCGTCTGGCCAAACGCATCTATGTGCCAATACCTGCGGCAACCAGACGATTGATAGAGTTTGCGGATCTCATCGGCAATGAACAGCTTGCAGCAGGCACGACGCCGCTGGCGACGCTGCTTGTCTCGTCGTTCGGGGCCGAAAGTTCAGCCGAGTCGTCGATACTGCAACCACTGATTGCACGGGTCCGCGCATATCCAGCGGGCGACTGGAACAATCAGGCCATGGCTCGCGTCGCGAACATGAGCCTGAGTCAGTTGCATCAGCGTTTTCGCCACGCGTTTGCCAAGTCTCCACAGGCGTGGCTGACCGAGTTGCGAATCAACGATGCGCAACAATGGCTGCGCAGTACTGCATTGCCGATTTCAGACATTGCACTACGCAGCGGCTTTTCTGACCAGGCGGCGCTGACGCGCGCCATGCAACGTGTGTGTGCAGCACGACCCCGGCCGTTTACCGAAAAACCCATCGACAGTCTCGGTAAAAAAACACACAGCCCGCGACAATATCTCTGCCAGGACAGTCTTCAAACTGCACGCTTTGACGGATGAAGCGTGAATGACCATGTTGGCTGATCGATCTCTTTTAAAGGGCGCTGGCTACGGTGTCAGTGCCGGCATGTGCTGGGGTGTGATATTCCTCGGCCCGCAGTTGGCTCCAGGACTGAACGGATTGCAGTTCGCTGTTCTGCGCTTCCTTTGCTATGGCCTTTTTTCATTCATCCTGTTGCTGCCTCGATGGCGGCGAGTGTGCGCGTGTCTGAACGCAGCCGATTGGCGGTCGCTTTTCTGGCTCAGCCTGATAGGCAACCTGCTCTACTACTCGCTGGTAGGCAGCGGCGTGCAATTGGTCGGCATAGCTACGACGTCGTTGATCGTTGGACTCATCCCGGTTCTCGTCACGCTGGCAGGCCGCAATGATGCACATGCCGTTTCTCTGGGCAGGTTGCTACCGTCGCTGTGTTGCGCTGTCGCAGGGGTCGTGCTGATCAGTTTTCACGCTTTGAACAACGGAGACTCCACTATTCCGCCAACCAGTCAGATCGCCGGTATTGTGTGTGCGACAGGCGCGCTGATCAGTTGGAGCTGGTTCGCCGTCAGCAACGCTCGCAGGCTGGCCCTTGTGCCCAAGGTGTCGTCCCATGACTGGGCACTGTTGACTGGCGTCATGACCGGAGCCCAATCGCTGCTCCTGGCGGTGCCGGTCCTGGGATTTGATACTCAAACGCACAGCGCTAGCGCCTGGTTGCATTTTTTGGCGGTGGCAAGCGGCGTGGCTCTGCTGTCATCGGTGATTGGCGGGGCCTGCTGGAATCAGGCGAGTCGATTTCTGCCACTGGCACTGAGTGGGCAGGTGCTTGTAATAGAAACACTGGCTGCGCTTCTGCTCGGTTTTTTATGGGAGCAGCGCGCACCGGATGAGGCTGAATTCGCAGCGATCATGCTATTGGTCGTCGGTGTGGTCTGGTGCTTGAATTGCCACCGTAAGGCGCCAGCGAGGCTGGCTGCTTCACACTCTGGTGATACTTGAGGGCAGACACCAGCGGCCCTGCCCTCCTTGTACCCAGTGCTTATTGACTCAAAACTTGTATCGCGCAGTGAGAGAGTAACTCCGTGGGTTACCGTACGTGTCGGTGGCGCCCCAGACGGTGTCTGTACCAATCGCTGAGTAGTACACGCGGTCGAAGACGTTGTTGGCGTTCAATTGCAGGTCAAGGTGCTTGTTCACTTCGTAACCAGCCATCAGATCGGCCACTGCGTAGCTGCCCTGCTCGAGACGGTAGTTGCCGTCAGTGAGCGCGATGTCGTTGTACATGCGGCTCTGCCAGTAAACGTTGCCGCCCACACGGAATTTCTCCAGCGGGCCCTGCAAGCGATAAACAGTCGAGACCTTGAACAGGTGTTCAGGCGTGTCCGTGTCGAACTGCTGGTTGTTGTTGGCAGGGTTTTCGTCCTTGATGTAATGCGCACGCGTGTAGGTGTAGCCCGCGCCAACCTGCCAGTTTTCAGTCAGCGCGCCTTGCAGTTCAACATCGATGCCCTGACTGCGGACTTTTCCGGAAGACTCGTAGCAGGTCAGCACCGGGCAACCCAATTGAGTGGTTGCCATGGTTGCGCGGTTGGTCTGATCCATCTGGAACAGGGCCAGGCTGGCATTGAGGGCAGCGTCGAAATACTCACCCTTGATACCGATCTCGTAGTTTTCGCCGACGATGGGTTCCAGCACTTTGCCGGAAAGGTCTTTCGAGGACTGCGGTGTGAAAATGTCGGTATAGCTGGCGTAGACCGAATGGTGGTCATCGAGTTTGTAAATCAGGCCTGCGTAGCGTGTCAGGTTGCGGGTGACCTTGTAGTCGCCGTCGCCTGAGCGATCGTCGTAGTCATACCAGTCCAGTCGACCGCCCAGAATCAGGGTCAACGGGTCCGCCAGACTCAGACGCGTGGTCAGGTACACCGCATCCTGAGTCGTGACCGAATGGGTTTTGCCGTTGCGCACGAAGTCCGGTTTTGGCGCGCCAATTGGCCACGCGGTGGTGTAAGGCGAGAATTCCTTGCTGGTAGCGTCGTAGGTACGACTGCTGGCGCCGATCACTACTTCATGAGTGCGGCCAAAGGCTTCGACCGGGCCGCTGGCATAGGTGTCGAATGCGGTCTGCTTGTCGACGCTTTTCGATTGATAAGCAGTGGTTTCCAACGGTCCGTTATAGCGCGACAGGTAGGTGCCGGAAAACACACCATCCAGCGAAGACGCCATACCGGCCGCGTGCAGCTTCCAGTCGTTGTCGAAGCGATGTTCTATGTCGCCGAATACCGTGTCGACCGTGAGCTTCTTGTTTTCCCAGTCGGTGCCCGGATATGTAGAACGTGGCAGGTCCAGATGATGACCGTTGGTGCCCAGCGGCAGGCCACCCCAGAACAGGTTGCTCTGGTCTTCCTGACGCGAAAAACCAAGACTTGCGGTGGTGGCGTCGCTCAGATCGGCCTCGCCAATCGCGTAGAACAGACCATGATCCTGCTCTTCCTTGTCGCGAAAGCTGTTGCCGTCGCGGTACGAACCCACCACCCGCCCTCTGAGCGTACCGCTGTCGTTGAGTGGGCTCGACGCATCGAACTCGCCTCGGTAGTCGTCCCAACTGCCCACAGCGCCGGTTACCGTTACTTGCTGATCAGCCGTGGGCCGTTTGCGAACCATGTTGATGGCTGCCGACGGATTGCCAGCGCCGGTGACGAGGCCGGTCGCGCCACGGATCACTTCGACCCGGTCGAACATCGCCAGATTGGGCTGAACGCCAAGGTTGTAGGGCGTATAGGTGCTGGGCAGCCCGTCATACAGGATGTTGTCGATCTGGAAGCCGCGCGACATGTACCTCTCCCGACCAGGACCACCATCCTGACTGAAGAACAGGCCCGGCGTGGCCTTCACCACATCGTTGACGCTGGTCATGGCCTGATCGTCCATGCGCTGGCGCGTTACGACGGTCACAGCCTGCGGCGTCTCCCGAATGCTCAGCGGCAATTTGGTGGCCGTACTCATCGAGCCGGTTGTGTAAGAACCTGAACCCTCAGAGGTCGCACCCAGCGTATTGGAGCTGATGTCGACAGCGCCAAGCATCATCGCCTGCTCTTCTGCGGATTGAACGCCCAGCGAACCATCAGCCGCAACCACCAGACGCAAGCCACTGCCTGCCAATGCACGCGAAGCCGCTTCCTGAGCGCTGAGGTTACCGCTCACGCTCGGTGCCTGGCGTCCCTGAACCAGCGAGGCGTCGAGGGAAACAGGCCTTGCGCTCTGACGGGAGATAGTTTGCAGCGTTTGCGCCAACGGACCTGCTGGCACATCAAAACGGTAACGGGTTGCAGCTGAGTTCGCATCCTGGGCCAGGACGAACGTGGCACTGCTGGACAAGGCAATTGCAACGGCAAGGGTGCGGGGCCAGAAAAATTGCACGCAGGTGTCTCCTTACAAGGTGAATATCGCAGTCATCAAGGGGGCAGTTGTTGCAAGGGTCGAGCACACTTCGCGGCCGGTCTTCAGGACACGCCAGCACGTCAGCCTCAATGCTCGCTATCCTTCGCAAGGATGGATAACGAGCGTCAGATTTATTGCAGAACAATCGAAAAACCAGGCCTTATTGCGAAGCAAAAGCACTTGCTATTGGTAACTATTCTCAACAGTTTGTCAGATTGTTTACCCGTAAAAAAGCCATAGCCCTCAAATAGATAACAAAATTTTCACATTCTTCACGCGTGCCTGGCGCCCGGGCACACCACGTGAGGCCAGAAAGAATGTAGCCAAACAGATATAAAACCTGCAAAAAAGCCCGCAAATGCGGGCTGTTTGTCGGTGGCGCAGCGTCCGGGCAGGAGGCAGAACCCAGTGATTATTCGAAAGCATTCAGCAGGATCTTTTTGCTGAGCAATCGGATTTCTCCACTACCGTCTTTCGAGGCCGTTGTGGGCTTGGTGTTTATCCAGGCTCTTCACATTGTGGGTCACCACGCCCAGGATGATCAGATCACCATGATCGGTCACATGCAGCGGTGGATACGCTGAGTTCTCGGACGTCAGAATGACCACGTCACCTCGCATGTGCAGGCGCCTGCACAACTGTCGAGAATTGAGCGACGCCACCACGACATCGCCATGCTCGGCATATCGGCTGCGGTCGACAACCAGCATGTCGCCTGTGCACATACCGACACGCTGCATACTCTCGCTCTCCACCCTAGCCAGGTATGCGTGCGGTTCCCGCACATCACACACCTGCGCGATCGAAAGATGCCTTTCCACAACCGGTGATTGAGAGCCTGCGGATGACAGGGATATGAACGGGAGCCTGGTGCCCCCTTCTGACAACGGACGAGGAAAGTAACACTCATGACGTAAGCCTTTTTCTTTTTTACTGTATTTATATACAGTAAAACCTACGCCGGCCTCTAGGTCAATCGCAAGCGCAGCTCACTGATCAGTGGACCAGTCTACCGCGCTCGCACGTCGTCGCGAGGCTAAGGCGCTGCGTCTGCGCCGGACAGCTGCCTGATCAATGCCACCGTCAGATAGAGCCTGGGAGCGATGCTCGACAGCTCGATGTATTCGTCGTCGGCATGCAGCCCGGCCCCGACGACGCCCATGGTTTCCAGTACCGCAGGTTTCGCGCTGCCAGGTACATAAGCGTAGCCGGCATCAGTACCAAAACGCATGGCGATGGGTTCGATGGAGCGCCCGATCTTGCCGTAGAGCCCCTGAGCGGTTTTCGCCAGTTGTTCGGAGCCGGGATTCTTCGCCAGCGGCGGACGGCCTTTCTCAAGACGCACAGTGACCTCAGTGCCGTCGATGAGCTTTTTCTCGATGATCCGCTTGGCATCGGCGAGCACCCGGTCACTCTCATCCAGATCGGAATAGCGCATGTCGGCTTCGGCCGCTGCACTGGACGGGATGATGTTGCGCTTCTCGCCGCCTTTGATCAGCGTCCAGTTGACCGTCGTGCCCTTGGCCGCATCGCCCAGGTCCTTTAACTGCAAAAGCTGGTGCGAAAGCTCAATGGCCGCGTTGCGCCCCGCTTCTGGCGCAGAGCCTGCGTGGGATGACTTGCCTTTCACGTCCAGCAGCAGCCCATTGATCCCGTTGGTTGCAACGGTGACGGCGTCTTTATCTGGTGGTTCGTACGAGAACACGTAATCATGCTGACGAGCGAGTTCGGCAATGATCTTCCTGGAGCCGCTCGAGCCGGTTTCCTCATCAGGGTTGAACAATACCGTCAGCGTACCGAAACCCTTGAAGTTCTCCTCTTTCAGCAACTGCAACGAATGCAGGATCATGGCCACACCGCCCTTGGCATCAGCAACACCAGGCCCGTAGGCCCGCTCCCCTTCGACCTTGAACGGACGCCTGGCGGCAGTGCCAGGGCCAAATACAGTGTCGTAATGAACCATCAGCAGAAATTTTTTGGTGCCGGTGCCCTTCAGGACGCCGACGATATTGTCACCCGCAGACGGCTCAGCTGGCGTTGTGGTGACTTCTGCACCCAACGCTTTCAATCGCTCGACCAGCGCAGCGCTGATGACTTTCAAACCCGGCGCCTGCCCCGTGCCGGTGTCGACATCCACGAGTTGCTTGACCGTCGCAAGATAGGACTGTTGTTCTGCTTCGGCTTTTTTCAGCAGTTGATCAGGCGACAGCTCCGAAGCAATCGCGGCACAAGACAGAAATGAAAAGGCAATTGCGCCCGCAATGGATGTGCGTCGAAAATGCATGCTGGTTCCCTCAGATTGTTGCAACTGGAAACACCATCTTTGCGCATTGATCCCCCGCGCGCCACATTCGACTGACATGACCGGTTTGTCACGACCCGCATGAACCGCCAAAAATACTCAAATGCATTTTCAGGGAACAAGCAGTTCGAGACAGGCTCCAAATCAATCTCGACAAGGTATTCACGACAATGCCGACCCTCAATGCCCGACATCCGCAAACGTTATGCGCTGCGGCCTTGAGTGGGCGGCAACGCTCGGGTAATGTCATCCAACCGCACAGGACAGAGCACGCTCATGACTTCCAAGCTGGATCAACTCAAGCAATTCACTACCGTTGTTGCTGACACCGGTGACTTCGGCGCCATCAAAAGCCTCAAGCCACAGGATGCGACCACCAACCCTTCTCTGCTGCTCAAGGCAGCATCAAGCGAAAGCAACTCTCAATTGCTCGCTGACGCATTCAGCGGCAGCAAGGGTGACATCGGCCTCGCCTGCGATCGCTTTGCCGTTGCTATAGGCCAGGAGATTCTGAAGGTCGTGCCGGGCCGTGTTTCTACCGAGGTCGACGCCCGCCTTTCGTTTGACACCAATGCCCTGATCGAACGCAGTGAGCGCATCATCAGCCTCTACGACGCCGCCGGCATCAGCCGTGACCGTGTCCTGGTCAAGCTGGCGTCGACCTGGGAAGGTATCCGTGCCGCCGAGAAGCTCGAGAAAGACGGCATCCAGACCAACCTCACGCTGCTGTTCTCCTTCGCTCAGGCTATCGCTTGTGCAGAAGCAGGCGTGTTCCTGATTTCGCCGTTCGTGGGCCGCATCTACGACTGGTACAAAAAGTCGTCAGGCCAGGATTACACCGGGGCTGAAGACCCGGGTGTTCAATCGGTAACGCGTATTTACGACTACTACAAGGCCAACGGCTACAAGACCGTGGTAATGGGTGCGAGCTTCCGCAACCTGAACCAGATCGAGCAGTTGGCTGGCTGTGACCGTCTGACCATCAGCCCGGACCTGCTCAAGCAACTGGCTGAGGACAACGGCACGCTGGAACAGAAACTCAAGCCGGGCAATGGCAATGAACAGCGCCAGAGCCTGACCGAGGCTCAATTCCGCTGGGCGTCCAATGAAGACGCGATGGCAACCGAGAAATTGGCCGAAGGTATTCGCCAGTTCGCTCGCGATCAGGAAAAGCTCGAGGCTCTGCTTTCCGCCAAAGCCTGAATGTACTAAAGGGCGACACCCTCACGGGTGTCGCCCTTTTTTGTGCGTGGCGTTCAGCCAGGCAAACGCCACCTGCGGCTTAACGCTGCCCTTCGAGCGCGTTGACCAGATCGTGGAACGCTTCGCGGTTGGAGTCGTTCAAGCCCATGAGAATCTTGTGTGCTTCGAGCACCTTGGCCTTGACCACCTCTTCGCATTGGTCCTGCGAAGGCAGATCAGTCAGACATTCAGGACGCGGCAACGGCTTGTCGACGATGTTGAATACCTGATCGAAGCCCATTGACTGCAGCAGTCGCGTGATGTCTTCATGAGTGGTTACCAGCGTCGGCAACAGGCCCACTTTCTGGCGGGACAGGATCGAAAGCTTCGCCAACAGGCCAAGCGTCGTACTGTCGATGCTGCGCGTCTCGGTCAGATCGATAACCACCGCCGAAAAATTCAAGGCAGTGAAAATCCGCTCTATCGTTGCATCCAAAGCCGAACACAGCGTCAACCGCACCTCACCCACGAACTTGAGAACGAAGGTGCCTTCCTGCTCGGCGAACTGGATTCTACCGGTACTCATTAAAGATTCCTGCTTAACACTAACAAGGCGATATCATCCGGCATCTCCCCTAGTGTTGCCAATTCAAAAACCTGCCGCAAGCCATCCAGGCTGCCGCCAGCCGTCTTCACCAACTCGGGCAAAATGGCTTCTTTCTCCTTGAGTGTATCACCGGGCAAAAGATCAAGTATGCCATCAGACAACATGGTCAGACTGAAGGAGCCCGGCAGGTCCACTTCATGATCCTGATAGGTCGCCTCGTTGAACAGACCGACCGGCAGCCCGCGGCCTTGCAGATAACGTGTCTGGCCTTCGGTGTACAGCACCGGAAGCGGCAAATGACCGCCAACGGCGTAGGTCAGCTTGCCAGAATCCTCGTCTATCACACCACCCACCATGGTCACGTGCTTGCCCAGCTTGCAGCTGATCAGACCGCGATTGATATGCCCCAGCACGTCCGACGGCTTGAACTCCGGCAAGGAACCGCCCCGCTTTGATTCGAACAGCAGACGGGTAGTCATGAACTTCAGCAGTACAGTAATGAATGCCGAGGATGCGCCATGACCCGAAACATCGGCCAGATAAAACGCAACACGCCGTTCGTCGACACGGAAGTAATCGACGAAGTCGCCTGACAAGTACAGGGACGGGATGATCTCGTGGGCAAACTGGAACTCGTCGATCGACCACGGAGTGATCGGCAACATGTTCATCTGTACCTGCCGGCCAGCATCCTGGTCTTCCTGCAACAGATGAACGCTGGCTTCGAGCTCGCGATTGGCGGTTTCCAGCTTCTCGCGATAGACCAGATTCTCACTCAGCAGACGGGCACGGTCCAACGCACGGCGTACCGAGTGTTCAAGTACAGCCAGGTCTTCAAGCGGCTTGATCAGGTAATCGGCAGCGCCCAGACGCAACGCTTCGACCGCGTCGCTCATCACGCCCGCGCCGGACACAACGATGACCGGCGTCTGCGAGGCGATACTGGTCACCTGACGAATCAGTTCAAGCCCGCCCATCTGAGGCATGCGCAAGTCGCAGACCACAAGATCGGGCTTTTCCTGCTCGAATATTTGTATGCCTTGCTGGCCATTACTGGCTTGCAAGACGCTGAAGCCACTGTCTTCCAAGTAGGCGGCAAGACTTGCGCGCACTACTTCGTCGTCATCGATTATCAGCAGCGTGGTACTGGTTTTTGGCATGTGGGCAAACGGCGCCAGATCAGGTTGGCGTAGGCGCTCGGTGGTACCGGAGCGCTTACTGGATTCGCTACTAGCCTCTCTGCAACGATGGGTACGCAGGCAAGCGTGCGCATCGTGTTTCAAAGGTGCCCTTCAAGGCGCAGACGGTACTCCCATCCGACTGGCGTTTCAAGCATGCTCCGGCCCTCACTTTGCGCTCTTTACATCGCAAATCGCCGGGAGTTATAAGAACCGACAAATCAGCAACCAAAACGAAGGGCCGCACATGAGTCGAAACGATCGCGACTACGAGGAGAAACGAGATTACATACGCATGCGCGTCGATGCGGACGTCAACCTGATTCACGCTGGTCAGGTCATTCCCGCCGTATGCATTGACCTTTCCAGCTCTGGCATGCAGGTGCAGGCACCTCGCTCGTTCAAGGTGGGAGACCGCCTGATGGTGCAGATCGACTCTGATCACCCGGCGCTGAAAGGTCTGGAAGCCGATACCGAGGTCGTCTGGGTTACTGATGAGGGCGGCGACGCACAGAAACTGGGCCTGTCGATCGTGTCCATGAGTTGACGACCGGTTCACAGTTCTGAAAACAAAAAGGCGACCTGAGGTCGCCTTTATTCATTCAGAACACGGTGGTGAGGCGACGATTAAAAATCGTCCTCGACCTGACCATCCTTGACCTTGAACTCGCGGTTCTGCAGATAGGCATTGCGGACAAACGTGTAACGGTCGCCACTAATCATGCGCTCGGCGGACAGCAGGCTGGCTCGCGTATCGACCAGGTTGATGCCCCAGGCGGTGTTGCGTGTAGGCACGTGATCAATATAAGTGTAAGGCGATGTGTAGGTATCAGGGAATATCGCGACGGCATCACGCACGGTGCTTGGACCCAGCAACGGCAGTACAACAAACGGACCGCTGCCGACACCCCAGTGGCCCAGCGTCTGACCGAAGTCTTCATCGTTGCGCTGCAGGCCCATGTGAGTGCCGACGTCAATGAAGCCCAGCAGGCCGAACGTAGTGTTGAAGATCAGACGGGCGGTATCCACGCCTGCTGCAGCAGGTTTGGCCTGCAACACATCGTTGGCAAGGTTGCGCACATCACCAATGTTACTGAAGAAATTGTGCACGCCGTCCTCGACGAACTGCGGCGCAATGTATTGATAACCCTTTGCCAGCGGCTTGAGCGTGTAGGTATCCACCACATCGTTGAAGCGGAAGATCGCGCGGTTCACACCTTCCCAAGGGTCGTCTTCAGCGGCCTGGACGGCAACTGGAACCAGCGCCACACCGGCACAGACAGAAAGCTGAGCCAGACGTTTTATAAAGCCTGCACCAGTCACGGGCATAGCTGACACTCCTGATCGAAATAATGACGCGGGCGCTACGCCCCCACACGCAAGCACAGCAGTATAAAGCGTTCTGGCGGGAATAAGGCAGGTCTGTCAGCAAAGCGCAGCGGATAAACTTCGTCACGCGCCCTTCATCCAATTGTCATACAAGCCCAGTAGCGTTCATGAGTATTTCAGAGATATCACCATGTTCGCGCCGGCCATTACCCCTCTGCCCACCTTCCCCGCCCTGCTCTTCGGTCTCAGCGGCTGCCTGGTAGACTTTGGCGCACAGGCCGGACGCAAAGCGCACGACCTGACCGAACTTGTGGCCCAGGACAGCGATCATGCGCAAGTCACACCTGGCGCACTGGCCATTCTGAAAGCACTCCACCGTCAGGGCCAACCTTGTGCGTGGCTGGATGAACTGCCCGAAACGCTCAGCCGGGACCTCGCAGCGCCGCTGAGCGGCTGGATCCACCCTGCCCCTCGCCCGGTTGCCAAATGGCCTGCTCCAGATGCCTGCTGGCTGGCGCTGATGGCCCTGAAAGTCAGCCAACTGGACGGCTGCGTGTTGATCAGTGGCGACCCGCGCCTTTTGCAGTCAGGCCTGAATGCAGGTCTGTGGACCATTGGCCTGGCCTCATGTGGTCCGCTCTGCGGTCAATCCCCTTCACAATGGCAAGCGCTGAGCGATGCCGAGCGCGAGCAGCGACGCACTCATGCCACGCTGAAGCTCTACGCACTGGGGGTGCACTCGGTGATAGATCACCTTGGTGAACTGGAGTCTTGCCTCGCCGACATCGCCCTGCGGCGCAGCAAAAGCGAAAAACCCTGATACACAGGCAGCCTGCCCCAGAGTGGATTAGTCTTGAGCCATCACGGACCTTTAGCCCAGCGGCGGAGTCCATGAAACAGACTTATCAATGAAGGAGCACGTCATGCCTGCCCGCGAACTGCAAGAACAACTCAATACACTGCGCGAGCAACTGGAGCAGAACCCACCGCTTTCCGAGTCCGAGCGTGAAAACCTGCGTGAGCTCATGCAACAAATTGAAACGAAACTTCAGCTGGAAGAATCCACTCACGAAGACCCAAGCCTGGCTGACGGAGTCAATCTGGCCGTCGAACGCTTCGAACTGGAACATCCCGCCATCGCTGGCACATTGCGCAATATCGTTCAGACACTGGGCAACATCGGCATCTGAAGCGGGTGCTCCCACCCTTGGGGCGGGAGCACAACGTTACTGCCGGGCCAGCCGACGATTGTCTACGTTCAGCGCTTCAGTGCTGCGGTAGGGGTTGATGTCCAGACCGCCACGTCGCACGTAACGCGCGTAAACGGTCAATTTCTCTGGCTTGAGCAAGCGCTGCAGGTCGAGGAAAATCCGCTCCACGCACTGCTCGTGGAAGTCCGAATGCTGACGGAAGCTGACGATGTAGGCCAACAGGCTTGCAGGGTCCAGTGCAGCGCCACGGTACTCGACCACCACACTGCCCCAGTCCGGCTGGCTGGTCACCGGGCAATTGGATTTCAGCAAATGGCTGTGCACGCTTTCTTCGACAATGCGCGAATCGTCGCAGCGCAACAGTTCTGGCTGCGGCCGATCATAGCTGCTGACGCTGATATCCAGCTCGTCGATACAGACGCCGGGCAACGCTGCAACACCCTCGTTCTCGATCTCGGTCAAACTGCGAATACGCACACCCACCGGTTTGCCTGCTGCTGCAGACAAATCGGTCACAAGCGTCGTCTGAACCTGCGCCTGCGTATCGAAGGCAGTCTGATTCAACGAGTTGAGGTACAGCTTGAAAGACTTCGACTCGATGATGTTCGGCGAGTTGGCCGGGATGCTGAATTCGGCAATCGCAACCACCGGCTTGCCGGACGGCAACAGCCAGGACAGCTCGTAGCAATTCCAGAAATCGACACCGGTGTAAGGCAGCGTCTGCGCTGTCAACCCCAGTTCCGCCCACTTCGCAGCGCGCGGAATAGGGAACAACAAAGACGGCGTGTAGGTGGCAATGTACTCACTGGACTTGCCCAGCGGCGAGTGTTCGGCTGCGGGATGCATGGCGATACCTGGATCGTGAATTAACGCGGCAAGTTTATAGGGTTTGCGCCGGGCTTTCAGCGTCATTCTTGGACAGTTCTGAACCGGACGGTCAGATTACAGTGCTGTCAGCTTCACCCCACATCTGAACGTGTGAGTTATAAAGCCTGCATTGCAATCGCAGAGTGGCATCCATGAAATTACTGATCGTCGAAGATCAACCCAAAACCGGTCAGTTTTTATCACAGGGCCTGAACGAAGCAGGGTTTGACGCGCATTGGGTCGCCGACGGCCAGACAGGGCAGCAACACGCAATGAGTGGCGATTACGCGCTCTTGATTCTCGACGTGATGCTGCCTGACCGTAACGGATGGCAGATTCTCGAATCGGTGCGTGCAGCGGGCCTGGACACTCCGGTTCTGTTTCTGACCGCGCGTGACGCTGTAGAAGACCGCGTGCATGGCCTGGAACTGGGCGCTGATGATTATCTGGTCAAACCCTTTGCGTTTTCCGAGCTGCTGGCCAGGGTTCGTACCCTGTTGCGCCGAAGCAGCGTCGCTGTCACAGACACTCATCTGCATATCGCCGACTTGCGTCTGGATCTGATGCGCCGTCAGGTTGAACGCAACGGTCGGCATATCGTTCTGACCGCCAAGGAATTCACGCTACTGGAGCTGTTGCTCAGGCGTCAGGGCGAGGTACTGCCTAAATCGCTGCTCGCCTCACAGGTATGGGGCATGAACTTCGACAGTGAAACCAACGTGATCGAGGTCGCTATTCGCCGCCTGCGTCGAAAGATCGACGACGACTTTTCCGACAAGCTGATTCACACGGTACGCGGCATGGGTTATGTGATTGAGGAACGTGCTTCGTGAAGACTACTGGCTGGCTGGACCGTCTCTCGCTGCGCAATCGCCTGGCACTGCTTTTCTCGATCTGCACGGCAGTAGTGTCGCTGAGTGCTGGCGTACTGTTCACCCACGCCAGCGCCACGCACTTCATCGAGCTGGACCAGCAGTTGCTCAACGCCAGGCTTGCCAACCTGCGCAGCACCCTGAACGGCGTCGAGACGCGACAGGCCTTCGATGAGCGCAAAGCCCATTTACTGGCTGACCTGGGCCATCAGCCCGACCTGACGCTAAGACTGACGGGCGCAGACGGTCAGATCTGGTTCGACAACACCCCAACAGCTTCACCTGCCGATCCAGGCCTGCACACCGTGGACAACGACCAGGCCTCCTACCGCAGTTTCAGCGCCCTGGTGCAACCGGAGTCGCTACGCTCACCGCGGGCCACGCTGTTGCTGGACATCACACATCACCAGCATTTTTTGCAACGCATGCAGCACTTGATCTGGCTCACCGTGGGGTTGTCGGCGCTGGCAACAGCATTGCTGGGCGCATGGGCAACACGCAGCGGGCTAAGGCCGCTGAACAGGATGAGCCACGTCGCGGCCAGCGTCTCGGCCAGCTCGCTGACCACGCGCCTGCCGGAACAGGACATGCCCGCTGAGCTTGCGCAATTGACGCGGGCTTTCAACGCTATGCTGGGCAGACTGGATGAAGGTTTTCAGCGCTTGTCCGCGTTTTCCGCCGACATTGCTCATGAACTGCGCACACCCTTGTCCAATCTGCTGACGCAGACTCAAGTCACCCTTACCCGACCGCGCACGCTGGAAACCTACTGCGATGCGCTGGCGGGCAATCTCGAAGAGCTGCAAGGCATGTCGCAGATGGTCAATGACATGCTGTTTCTCGCCAAGGCCGAGCACGGGCTTCTCAACCCCGCTCGTGAACCCTTGCAGCTGGAAGATGAGGTCGATGCGGTACTGGAATATTTTTCGCCAATGGCGGAAGACGCAGGCATCAGCTTGTCTCGCATAGGCGAGGCCTGTATTCAAGGCGACCGGTTGCTGCTGCGTCGGGTGCTGTCCAACCTGCTGGACAACGCCTTGCGGTTCGCCGGGTCGGGTGGCTACGTGGCATTCGAAATACAGACGTCGCCCACCGGCATCGCACTGAGCGTGGAAAACAACGGGACAGCCATTGCGCCCGACGCACTGCCCCGACTGTTCGACCGCTTCTATCGGGCTGATCCCGTGCGCCAGGAGAGTAATGAGCATGCAGGGCTGGGGCTGGCAATCACTCGATCAATCGTCGCAGCCCACGGTGGGACCATCACCTGCGAATCGAAAAACGGTATCACCCGTTTTCTGATTGCCCTGCCCGCCTGATATTCGCGGGCTTTCAGGAGCACGCGAATATCCGATCACACCAGATTGATCACTCGTAGCGCAAGGCATGCGCAGGTTCGATCTGCGCCGCACGCCATGCCGGGTAGACCGTCGCCAGAAAGCTCAGGATGAAACCCGCGCTACAGATCAACAGCACATCGCCACCTTGCAATTCGGAAGGCAGGTTGCTGATGAAATAGACGTCGGAACTGAAGATATGCTGGCCGCTGACACGCTCGAACCATCCCACCAGACTGCTGACGTTCAGCGCGGCAATAATACCCAGCACGCCGCCGATCAAGGTGCCAACGATACCGATCACTGTGCCCTGCACCATGAAGATCGCCATGATCTGCCGAGGCGTCGCGCCGATGGTGCGCAGGATCGCAATATCAGCGCCCTTGTCGTTGACCACCATGATCAGCGTGGCAATGATGTTGAACGCGGCCACGGCAACGATCATCAGCAACAGCAGGCCAATCATGGTCTTTTCCATTTTCATGGCGCTGAACAGGCTGCCTTGAGTGTGGGTCCAGTCATCGGCCGTATAACCGGCACCCAGACCGGTGGCAATCGCCTTGGAAACCTGTGGCGCCATGTACAAGTCCTTGAGCGCCAGACGCACGCCCTGCACCTGATCGGGTTGCCAGCGCTGCATTTGCGCGGCGTCAGCGATGTTGATCAACCCCATTGAGCCATCCAGCTCGGCGCCGACCTTGAACACACCAACCACCGTCAGACGCTGCAGACGAGGAGTGATGCCACCCGGCGCACTGCTGACTTCCGGAACGATCAGAGTCAGTTTGTCGCCAATGCTCAGGCGAAAGCGCCGCGCCGTAATATCGCCCAGTACTACGCCAAACTCACCCGGTTTGAGATCCGCCAGACTGCCGCGCGTGATGTGCTGTGTGACGATCGACACTTCGTGCTCAAGCGCAGGGTCCACGCCGCTGATCTGGATCGGCTGCATCGAGCCCTTGTACGAAAGCATGCCTTCCATGTCCGTGAACGGGACTGCGGCAGTCACCTCAGGGTTTTTCAGGGCTGCGGCGGCCAGTGGTTTCCAGTCGTCGACCGGCGTCGTGCCCGCAATTACCGCGTGAGGCACCATCCCGAGGATGCGCGAGCTCATTTCGCGCTGGAAGCCGTTCATCACCGACAGCACCACAATCATCGCCAGCACGCCCAGCGCCAGACCGATCATCGAGGTCATCGAAATGAACGAGATAAAACTTTTGCGGCGTTTGGCGCGGGTATAGCGCATGCCGATGAAGATGGGTAACGGTCTGAACATTCGCGGAGCACCGTAGAAAAAAGTAGAACCCGGCGCGATGACTTGCGCCGGGTCAGGTGAATCAGGCCTCGACGAGGCGACCGTCTTCCAGACGCAGAATGCGGTCCATCTGCTGAGCAAGGCTCATGTCGTGGGTCACGACCAGAAACGCCGTGCGCGACGAGGTGCTCAATTCACGCATCAGGTCCTGAATACCTTGCGCGGTGTGATGGTCGAGGTTACCCGTGGGCTCGTCGAGCATCACCAGGCCCGGCTGATTGACCAGGGCACGGGCAATCGCCACGCGCTGGCGCTCGCCACCGGACAGCTCCGAGGGCTTGTGAGCCAGACGATGGCCGAGACCGACACGTTCGAGCAACGCCGTGGCACGCTGACGGGCCTCTGGAATGGCGGTGCGGCCGATCAACAGCGGCATGCAGACGTTTTCAAGCGCTGTGAACTCGGGCAGCAGGTGGTGGAACTGGTAGACAAAGCCCAGCGCCCGGTTACGCAATAGTCCGCGAGCCTTTTCACCGAGTGCCGACAGTTCTTCACCCGCCAGCCAGACGCTGCCTTCGGACGGCGTATCAAGGCCACCGAGCAGGTTGAGCAAGGTACTTTTGCCCGAGCCTGAACTGCCGACAATCGCCACCCGCTCACCAGGGTGCAGCTCCAGTTGCAGACCAGACAACACCACCACAGATTCCGGGCCTTCCTCGTAGGATTTACCCAGGTTGCGGCAACTCAATACTGCTTTATCAGACATGCCCGACTCACTCATAACGTAACGCCTCCGCCGGCTGGGTGCGCGCGGCACGCCAGGCGGGATACAGGGTGGCGAGGAAACTCAGCACCAACGCCGCACCGCAGACCTGGAACACGTCCTGGGCCATCAGTTGCGAAGGCAGGTAATCAATGAAATAGACGTCGGCGTTGAGAAACTTGTGGCCGATCAGCCCTTCGAGCATAGAGATGGCGGCACTTACATTCAGCGCAGCCAGAATGCCCAGCACAGCACCAATGAAGGTGCCGACCACACCGATCACCGTACCCTGCACCATGAAGATCGCCATGATCTGCCGCGGCGTTGAGCCCAGGGTGCGCAGGATCGCAATATCGCCTTTCTTGTCATTCACCACCATGACCAGCGTGGAAATGATGTTGAACGCCGCCACTGCCACGATGAGCAACAACAGCAGACCGATCATGGCTTTTTCCATGCGTATGGCCTGATAAAGGTTGCCGTGGGTACGGGTCCAGTCGCGGGAGTAGAAATGGTTTTCACCCAGCTTCTGGGCGATTTCCCACGAGGTACGCGGGGCGGCGAACAGGTCGTCGAACTTCAGACGCAGACCCTGCACCTGATTGGGCTTCCAGCGATGCAGACGGCCCAGGTCATCAAGATTGGTCAGGCCCAGGAAGCCGTCGATTTCACCGGCGCCGACATGAAAGATGCCGACCACTTCAAAGCGTTTCATTCGCGGGAACATACCGGCAGGCGTGACCGTCACTTCGGGGGCGACAAACGTCAGCTTGTCACCGATCCCGACGCCCAGCTTGGCCGCCGCCTTGTCGCCGATCATGATGCCGAAGCTGCCGGGCGCCAGACTGTCGAGCTTACCCTGCTGGATGAAGTGGTCGATGATCGACACGTTCCGTTCCTGCACAGGGTCGATGCCATTGAGCAGCACCTTCTGAACCTTGCCATCATGGGTCAGCAAACCCTGCATCTGGGTAAACGGCGCGACAGCCAGAACCTGAGGGTTTTCCTTTACTTTGGCGGCGAGACCCTGCCAGTCAGTGATCGGGTCACCTGATTCGATGGTGGCGTGTGGCACCATGCCAAGCACGCGGGTACGCATTTCATGATCGAAACCATTCATGACCGATAACACGACTATCATCACCACAACGCCAAGGGCGAGGCCGATCATGGATGTCAGGGAAATGAAGGAAACAAAATGATTGCGTCGCTTTGCACGTGTGTAGCGCGTGCCGATAAATACAAAAAGAGGTCTGAACATTTAGGAATTTGTTCGCAGGAATGAGGACGTCCGTGTGGCGGGCCTTGACGTGCAGCTTTACACTCGAAACTCTCTGACCACAGCCGCTACCATGGGTTCGCCATGTCAACATTAGATGAAGCAGGACGCCGCGAATACTACCGTATCGATGACAGCGTCGCACTGGAAATTCACCCGCTATCTTCTTCAGATCAGGCAAGCCAGGCTGCCATGCAGGAGACCTCGACCCTCTTCGACCTGCTGAGCGAACTGCATGTCAGTGAGTTCGAATCCCAGCACCTGATGCGCCAACTGGACGAGCGAGACCGGGTGCTCAACAGTTTTCTCAAGTCACTGAGCAAACGCATCGACCTGCTCGGACAGGTCGTCGCGCACACTGCGCTCGGCAAACTCGGCGCTCCACAGCCGGTAAAACTGTCCGAAGGCGGTGTGCAGTTCAATTCGTTGCAGGCTTTTGCAGTAGGCGAACAGCTCTCCATCAAGATGGTGTTGATGCCACAGGCTGCCGGCCTGATGTTGCGCGCCAGGGTCGCGCAGTGCAGCGCACTGGGCGATGGTTTCGACATCAGTACCGACTTTATCAACCTGCCGGACACCCAGCGGCAACTGCTCGCCCGGCATGTGTTGCAACGCCAGGCCCAGCAAAGACGTCAGGCTCTGGAACAGGGTCAGCCGAACGGCTCCTGAGCCACTGTCAGCTCACACATGTCCAATGTATTTGAAGCCTTCGAGGCCAGGAGTAAACGTGACCCTCATTTATGGCCACCGCGGCGCAAAGGGCGAAGCACCGGAAAACACGCTGAACAGTTTCAAGGAATGTCTGAAGCATGGAGTACGCCGCTGCGAACTGGACCTCCACCTGTCTCGCGATGGTGAACTCATGGTCATCCACGACCCGACGCTCAAGCGCACCACAGACCGACGCGGCAAGGTCAACGAACACCTGGCTGACGATCTGGTGACCTATGACGCACGCAAAGGTGGGCCTGGCTGGGTATCACCCTGCCCGATACCACGCCTGGAAGAACTGTTTGAACAGTGCGATTTCGATCACTGGCAGCTTGAAGTCAAAAGCGCTTCACGCACCCGCGCCGCCAATACCGTGCTGGCCATTCGCGAGCTTGTCCAGCGACATGGTTTGCTGGACAAAGTCACCATCACCTCAAGCTCACGCGAAGTACTGCGAGCAGCAGTCGATCTGACACCGGACATCTCGCGCGGGCTGGTCGCCGAATATGCCTGGCTCGATCCGCTGAAGGTTGCCCAGAGTTACGGTTGCGAGATTCTCGCGCTGAACTGGACACTGTGCACCCCCGAGCGTCTGCAAAAAGCACAGCGTCAGGGGCTGCATGTGTCGGTATGGACGGTCAACGAACCTGCCCTGATGCGCAGGCTCGCTGACTTCGGCGTGGACAGCCTGATTACAGACTTTCCCGGTTTGGCCACCGCCACGCTCGGGAATCACTGAAATCGGTCTCCCCGGCCGGCTCAGGCCACCGGCCGGAGTCGCTTAAAAAAGCCGGTTGAGGCCATCATAAGCCGCTACCCGATAGGCTTCGGCCATGGTTGGGTAGTTGAACGTGGTGTTCACGAAATACTTGATGGTGTTGGCCTCACCGGGCTGGCTCATGATCGCCTGGCCGATGTGCACGATCTCCGATGCCTGGTCGCCGAAGCAATGCACGCCCAGCACCTCGAGGGTTTCGCGGTGGAACAGGATTTTCAGCATCCCGACCCGCTCACCGGAAATCTGCGCTCGCGCCATGCCTTTGAAGAACGCCTTGCCGACTTCATACGGCACTTTGGCTTGGGTCAGTTCATGCTCGTTCTTGCCGATCGAGCTGATCTCGGGAATGGTGTAGATACCGGTTGGCACGTCGTTGACGTAACGCCAGCTGCCATTGTCGACCATGCTGCCAGCCGCTGAACGGCCCTGGTCGTAGGCGGCACTGGCCAGGCTAGGCCAGCCGATCACATCGCCAGCGCCATAGACGTTGGTAACACTGGTGCGATAAGTCTCATCGACCTCGATCTGACCGCGCCCGTTGGCCTTGAGGCCGATGTTTTCCAGCCCGAGACGATCGGTGTTGCCGGTACGTCCGTTACACCAGAGCAAGGCGTCGGCCTTGATCTTCTTGCCGGATTTCAGGTGCAGGATCACGCCGTTGTCCAGCCCTTCGACCTTCTCGTATTCTTCGTTGTGGCGAACCATCACATTGTTGTTGCTGAAGTGATAGCTGAGGGCCTGAGAGATTTCCGAGTCCAGAAAGCTCAACAATTGATCGCGGTTGTCCACCAGCTCGACCAGTACACCCAGACCGCTGAAGATCGACGCGTATTCACAGCCGATCACGCCAGCACCATAGATGATCAGTTTGCGTGGGGTGTGCCCTAGGCTGAGGATGGTGTCGCTGTCGTAGATGCGCTTGTGGCTGAAATCGATGTCCGCCGGGCGATAAGGACGCGAGCCGGTGGCAATGATGATCTGGTTGGCAACCAGTTTTTCGACCACGCCATTCGCGCAGACCACATTGATGCTGTTCTCGTCGGCAAAACTGCCTGTGCCAAAGAACACGTCGACGCGGTTGCGGGCGTAGTAACTGGTGCGTGAGGCTACTTGCTTGGAAATGACCATCTCGGCGTTTTTCAACACATCCGGAAACGAAAACCAGCGCGGCTCGCCGATGGCCCGGAACATCGGGTTGGTGTTGAACTGAATGATCTGTTTGACCGAGTGACGCAGTGCCTTGGACGGGATGGTGCCCAAGTGCGTGCAGTTACCGCCCACTTGCCGACGGCTGTCGACCATGGCGACCTTGCGCCCCGCCTTGGCGGCGTTCATCGCCGCGCCTTCTCCGGCAGGGCCGGAACCCAGTACTACCACGTCGTAGTTGTAGACAGCCATGCGTACTCCTTTAAAACGGACCGAGGCACCCTTCTGGCATCTCTGGCTAAATCACGCGGCGCAGTCTAGCGCTGCTCTGTTGCGGCGAACATTAACCGTTGGTCGCGTCGAAGGCCAATTTTTGTCTGCGCTGCATGCCAGTGTCTGGCATTTCCTGCTGCGGACTCAGCGGGGCTCATCAACAACCAGCCGGTCAAACGCCGTATTACTGCGAATGATAAAGCGCTTATCGGCACGAATCACAAAAAACGCAGCAATCTGATGCTCCTGCGCATAGTTCCAGCCGCGCTCCGGGCCCAGGATCAGCAACAACGAAGACAAGCCGTCAGCCATCAGCGCCGACGGATGGATCACTGTCACTGATGCCAGACTGTGCTGGATTGGCGCGCCGGTCAACGCATCGAAGGTGTCGGAAAAATGCTGACTGCCTTGTCTCAGATAACGGCGGTAGTCGCCTGAGGTAGAAACACTGTAGCCGTTCAAGGGGAAAACCTTGTGCTCTATGTGTGAGTCGTCGCGTGGCACTTCCAGCGTTACTCGCCAGGGCGAGCCATCCGGCTTGCTACCCTTGACCTTGAGCTCGCCGGTGGCCTGTACCAAGTAATCGTGCAGACCGAGCGCCTCCATTCTTTCGCTGATGCGCTCCACGGCGTAACCGGCGGCAATGCTGTTGAGGTCGACATGCACGGCGGCGTCCTTGCAGAGCCGCTGACCATCAATGCGCAGATTCCGATACCCGACTCGGGCCCTGGTCCGCACGACCTGCTGCGCAGAAGGCACGCCCTCGGCGATGGCATGGGGGCCGAAGCCCCACAGGTTCATCAAAGGCTCAACGGTCAGATCAAAAGCTCCGCCACTTTCACGGGACAGCTGCTCGCCGACACGCACCAGTTTCAGGATGGCATCGGGCATGTTCTGGCAGGCATTGGCAGGCAGACGGTTGAACCGTTCAAGATCCGAGTCGCTGTGCCACAGAGACATTTGCTGATCGATCTGCGCCAGAATCGTCTCGACCTCAGGACGCAGCACCTCCTTGTCAGGCTGATCGGGCGTTCGCCCGTACATCACCGAGTAGTGGCTACCCATGGTCGGACCACCAAAACTTTCCAGCTTGCGCGTTTGATCACAGCCACTGCACACGATCAATACAACCCACAGCACGATCCGTCCAAACCCAAACAAATGCATATCCCATCAATAAAAAGCGATCCAGAGTGCCCTGCGAAACAACGCCGGACAAGGACGCGGTCGTCTGCGTCGTTCACGCGCCGCCGATCGGCCCTGTCCTTGTAAATAACCCCATGTCGCCCTGTGTCCGATATCGCAGGCTCTCGCACCAACGTTGAGTTTTTTCACGCGCACCGGCATTTCCGAGCGGTTTCAGATAAGCGGTCGGTGCTGACTTCATAACGACGAAGGCTACTCAAGCACTTGAGTGGTCTGCGCAGCGAGATCGTTCCCAAGCCTTTGTCGAACGCCTTGCCTCACAGACTCAGCGCTCTTGCTGTGCCGCAACAGCCCCGGCGGGGCTCGTTTTGACTGAAGCCGTAGGTTGGAGATACCCGCATGGCCATCTTCAGCGGCATGACAGAACCGCCAATACTGCGATAACGCCCACCTGCGAACAGCGTTATGGAACATTCAAAACGTTAACTGTCAATAGCTTACCGACTGATAGCCAATGGCCGAAACGGTTGTTTTTGAGCGGTGTAACACATACTGTTACAAATATGCAGGAAGACGCGCAACACGCCTCTGACCTGCATACGGGATAAAAACGACAACGGACTCCAAGCCGATGAGCCTGAGCGAGTAACTAAATGGCCTCCACAACCAGTAAGGGCAAGGCGATCTTTCGCGTTGTCAGCGGTAACTTCCTCGAGATGTTCGATTTCATGGTCTATGGCTTCTACGCCACGGCCATTGCCAAGACCTTCTTCCCTGCCGACAGTGCGTTCGCATCATTGATGCTGTCGCTGGCAACCTTTGGCGCAGGCTTCCTGATGCGTCCACTGGGCGCCATCTTTCTCGGCGCCTACATCGACCGCCACGGACGTCGCAAAGGTCTGATTATCACCCTTGCCATGATGGCAATGGGCACACTGTTGATTGCCTGCGTGCCCGGCTACGCCACACTCGGTGTTGCCGCACCGCTGTTGGTGTTGGTCGGTCGCTTGCTGCAAGGTTTCTCGGCAGGCGTTGAGCTGGGTGGCGTATCGGTTTATCTGGCCGAGATTTCGACGCCAGGCCGCAAGGGCTTTTTCGTCAGTTGGCAGTCCGCCAGTCAACAGGCGGCCGTTGTGTTCGCCGGTCTGCTGGGCGTCGGCCTGAACCACTGGCTCAGCCCCGAGCAAATGGGTGACTGGGGCTGGCGTGTGCCGTTCCTGGTCGGCTGCATGATCGTGCCTGCGATCTTCATCATCCGTCGTTCGCTGGAAGAGTCTCCGGAATTCGAAGCCCGTACGCACCGTCCGACGCTGCGTGAAGTGATGCGCTCGATCAGCCAGAACTTCGGTCTGGTGCTGGGCGGCATGGCGCTGGTGGTCATGACCACGGTGTCGTTCTACCTGATCACGGCGTACACACCGACCTTCGGCAAGAACGAACTGAACCTGACTGACCTGGAAAGCTTGCTGGTGACAGTGTGCGTGGGCGTCTCGAACTTCATCTGGCTGCCGATCATGGGCTCGTTCTCGGACCGTATAGGGCGCAAGCCGCTGTTGGTCGCGGCCACCGTACTGGCCATCGCGACGGCCTACCCTGCCCTGTCGTGGCTAGTGGCGCACCCGAGCTTCGGCAACCTGTTGATGGTCGAACTATGGTTCTCGTTCCTGTACGGCTCGTACAACGGCGCCATGGTTGTTGCACTGACCGAAATCATGCCGGTCGAAGTGCGCACAACGGGCTTCTCTCTGGCTTACAGCCTGGCGACCGCCACCTTCGGCGGATTCACTCCAGCAGCCTGTACCTACCTGATCCACGCCCTGGACAACAAGGCAGCCCCAGGTATCTGGCTCACCGGTGCAGCCGTGCTGGGTCTGGTTGCAACTCTGGTACTGTTCCGCAAAGGCGGACAGCGACTGGAAGCACCTCGCGCGGCCTCTGCCACCTGACGTTCACCACGATGATCGTCAAACTGTAGAAACAAAAATGCCCCGACATGTCGGGGCATTTTTTTGCCTTGAGCTTCTGCAGCAAAAACTCAAGGCCTGTCGCTGGGTGCGGCTTTTACAGAGGGAACGCAGGCGGGTTGACGTCCGCCATGTCTTCCATAACGCGAACCACCTGGCAGCTGTAACCAAACTCGTTGTCGTACCAGACGTACAGCACAACGCGGTTATCGTTGACGATGGTGGCTTCGGCATCCACGACACCGGCGTGACGCGAGCCCACGAAGTCAGTGGACACCACTTCCTGTGAGTTCACGAAGTCGATCTGCTTGTGCAGGTCCGAATGCAGCGCCATGTAGCGCAGGTACTCGTTCATTTCTTCGCGAGTGGTCTGCTTCTCAAGATTGAGGTTGAGAATGGCCATGGAGACGTTCGGCGTAGGAACGCGAATCGCGTTGCCGGTCAACTTGCCGGCCAGCTCAGGCAGCGCCTTGGCAGCAGCAGTGGCAGCACCGGTTTCGGTGATGACCATGTTCAACGCAGCGCTACGGCCGCGACGATCGCCCTTGTGGAAGTTGTCGATCAGGTTCTGGTCGTTGGTGTACGAGTGAACCGTTTCAACGTGACCGTTGACGATGCCGAACTTGTCGTTGACGGCCTTGAGCACCGGCACGATGGCGTTGGTGGTGCAGGAAGCCGCGGATACGATCTTGTCGTCGGCAGTGATTTCACCGTGGTTGATACCGTGCACGATGTTCTTCAGCTTGCCTTTGCCCGGCGCAGTCAGCACGACGCGGTCGATACCTGGGCAGGCCAAATGCTGACCCAGACCTTCGGCATCACGCCATACACCGGTGTTGTCCACCAGCAAGGCGTCCTTGATCCCGTACTGGGTGTAATCCACCTCGGTCGGATTCTTGGCATAGATCACCTGAATCAGGTTGCCGTTGGCAGTGATGGTACTGTTGGCTTCATCGATGGTGATGGTGCCATCGAACGGGCCGTGTACCGAGTCACGACGCAACAGGCTGGCACGCTTGACCAGATCGTTCTCTGCACCTTTGCGCACAACAATGGCACGCAGACGCAGGCCATCGCCACCGCCGGTCTTCTCGATCAGGATCCGTGCCAGCAGGCGACCGATACGACCGAAACCGTACAGCACGACATCCGTGCCTTTACGCGGGCTGGTGTTCTGCTGACCGACAACACTGGCCAGCTCTTCACGCACGAACTGCTCCGGCGTGCGGCCATTGCCTTCGGTCTTGAACTTGACGGCCAACTTGCCCAGGTCCACCGAAGCGGCACCCAGCTTGAGCTCGCTCATCGCTTTGATGAGCGGGAAAGTCTCGTGTACGGACAACTCAACCGCATCGGACTGACGATGACGCGCAAAGCGGTGAGCTTTGAGAATCGCGATGACTGAACGGTTGATCAGGCTGCGGCCATAGATCGAACTCACCACATTGTTATTGCGGTAGAGCTGACCGATAAGCGGGATCATCGCCTCGGCGAGGGCTTCACGATCAATCCATTCACCAAGACACTGGTCGGGCTTCTGAGTCACGGGAACCTTCCACATGTAGGGGCTGAAAAAAGGGGCTACATTATGACTTCGCCAGTGTTTATGAGCAATGCGCGACTGTCAGAACATTGCGCACTACATAATTTTCGCCCGAAAACACGGGGCAAAACATTCGAAAACTGACAGCCACCACCTTCCCCCGCTACAATCGCGGCCCCTGTCGCAACGCCTGGAGCCTGACCTTCCGTGCCAGTTCTGCGTCTACCGCTTCTTTCTGCCGCTGCAGGCAAACAACACTGGGGCAATCTTCCCGGTGCCGCACTGAGCCTGGCCATTGCCGAGGCTGCCAGCGCCGCCAAGCGCTTTACCCTGTTACTGACCGCCGACAGCCAGACTGCCGAGCGACTTGAACAGGAGCTGAAGTTCTTCGCACCCACGCTGCCGGTTCTGCACTTCCCGGACTGGGAAACCCTGCCCTACGATCTGTTCTCGCCGCACCAGGACATCATTTCCCAGCGCATCGCAAGCCTTTATCGCCTGCCTGAGCTGGAGCATGGCGTTCTGGTAGTACCGATCACCACCGCCCTACACAGACTGGCCCCGACCAAGTTTCTGCTGGGCAGCAGTCTGGTGCTGGATGTCGGCCAGAAGCTGGACGTGGATGCAATGCGCACGCGCCTGGAAGCCAGCGGTTATCGATACGTGGACACGGTATACGAGCACGGCGAGTTCACGGTGCGTGGCGCCTTGATCGACCTGTTCCCGATGGGCAGCAAGGTGCCTTACCGCATCGACCTGTTCGACGATGAAATCGAAACCCTGCGCACGTTCGACCCGGACACCCAGCGTTCCATCGACAAGGTCGAATCGGTACGCCTGTTGCCCGCGCGCGAGTTCCCGCTCAAGAAAGAAGAAGTGACGCGTTTCAAGGCCCGTTTCCGTGAGCGCTTTGACGTGGACTTCCGTCGCAGTCCGATTTTTCAGGACTTGAGCAGCGGCATCACACCTGCGGGTATCGAGTACTACATCCCGCTGTTCTTTGAAGAAACGTCGACCCTGTTCGACTACCTGCCGCAGGACACTCAAGTATTCTCGCTGCCGGGTATCGAACAGGCTGCAGAAAACTTCTGGAACGACGTACGCAATCGCTACGAGGAACGCCGCGTCGATCCGGCGCGCCCGTTGCTGCCGCCAGCCGAGCTGTTCCTGCCCGTGGAAGACTGCTTCGCCCGCCTGAAAAACTGGCCGCGGGTGGTCGCCAGCCAGCAGGACGTGGACGCCGGCGCGGGACGCGAGCGCTTCCCGGCGCAAGCCCTGCCGGATCTGGCCATTGAGGCCAAGGCCAGCCAGCCATTGGCTGCGCTTTCGAAATTTCTCGACGAGTTTCCGGGTCGCGTGCTGTTCACTGCCGAATCTGCCGGACGCCGGGAAGTACTGCTTGAACTGCTCGAACGCTTGAAGCTGCGCCCGAAAACCGTAGACAGCTGGCTGGACTTTGTCGATGGCAAGGATCGGCTGGCCATCACCATTGCGCCACTCAACGACGGCCTGGTACTGGAGCAGCCTGAACTGGCGCTGGTCGCGGAAAGCCCGCTGTTCGGCCAGCGCGTCATGCAGCGCCGTCGCCGCGAGAAGCGCACCGATGGCGGCAACAACGACGCCGTCATCAAGAACCTCACCGAACTGCGTGAAGGCGCACCGGTGGTGCACATCGACCACGGCGTCGGCCGCTACCTGGGTCTGGCGACGCTGGAGGTCGAAAATCAGGTCGCCGAGTTCCTGATGCTGGCCTACGCCGAGGACGCCAAGCTGTATGTTCCGGTGGCCAACCTGCACCTGATCGCACGCTACACCGGCAGCGATGACGAGATGGCGCCCTTGCACCGCCTGGGTTCGGAAACCTGGCAGAGAGCCAAGCGCAAGGCCGCCGAACAGGTTCGCGATGTGGCCGCCGAGCTTTTGGATATCTATGCCCGCCGGGCAGCCCGCGAGGGTTACGCGTTCGCCGACCCAAAGGCCGACTACGCCACTTTCAGCGCGGGCTTCCCGTTCGAAGAGACGCCCGATCAGCAGACCACTATCGAAGCCGTACGCGCCGACATGCTGGCGCCCAGGCCCATGGACCGTCTGGTGTGCGGCGACGTGGGTTTCGGCAAGACCGAAGTGGCCATGCGCGCAGCGTTCATCGCCGTGCATGGCGGGCGTCAGGTCGCGATTCTGGTGCCGACCACGCTGCTTGCCCAGCAGCATTACAACAGCTTTCGCGACCGTTTCGCCGACTGGCCGGTAACGGTAGAGGTCATGAGCCGCTTCAAGTCAGCCAAGGAAGTCAGCGCCGCCGTGGCAGACCTGGCCGAAGGCAAGATCGACATTGTGATCGGCACGCACAAGCTGTTGCAGGATGACGTGAAGATCAAAAACCTGGGCCTGGTCATCATCGACGAAGAGCACCGCTTTGGCGTCCGCCAGAAAGAACAGCTCAAGGCGCTGCGCAGCGAAGTCGACATTCTGACCCTGACCGCCACCCCGATCCCCCGCACCTTGAACATGGCCGTTTCAGGCATGCGCGATCTGTCGATTATCGCCACACCGCCAGCGCGCAGGTTGTCGGTACGCACCTTTGTCATGGAACAGAACAAACCCACGATAAAAGAGGCGCTGCTACGTGAGTTGCTGCGTGGCGGGCAGGTTTATTACCTGCACAACGATGTAAAAACCATCGAGAAGTGCGCAGCCGATCTGGCCGAGCTGGTGCCGGAAGCCCGAATCGGCATCGGCCACGGGCAAATGCGCGAACGCGAACTCGAACAGGTGATGAGCGACTTCTACCACAAGCGCTTCAATGTGCTGATCGCCTCGACCATTATCGAAACCGGTATCGACGTGCCGAGCGCCAACACCATCATTATCGAGCGCGCCGACAAGTTCGGTCTGGCTCAGTTGCACCAGTTGCGTGGCCGCGTCGGACGCAGCCACCACCAGGCCTATGCCTACCTGCTGACACCGCCGCGCAAACAGATTACTCCAGACGCCGAAAAGCGCCTGGAGGCCATCGCCAATACCCAGGACCTTGGCGCAGGCTTTGTGCTTGCCACCAACGACCTAGAGATCCGTGGTGCAGGCGAGCTGCTGGGCGACGGCCAAAGCGGCCAGATCCAGGCCGTGGGCTTCACGCTGTACATGGAAATGCTTGAACGCGCAGTGAAATCCATCCGCAAGGGCGAGCAACCCAACCTTGATCAACCGCTGGGTGGCGGCCCGGAGATCAACTTGCGAGTGCCTGCGCTGATCCCGGAAGCCTATTTGCCGGATGTCCATACTCGCCTGATTCTCTACAAGCGCATCGCCAATGCCGCTGACGAGGATGCGCTGAAGGATCTTCAGGTCGAAATGATCGACCGCTTCGGCCTGCTGCCCGAGCCGACCAAGAATCTGGTGCGCATTACCTTGCTCAAGCTTCAGGCCGAACAACTGGGCATCAAGAAGATCGACGCCGGACCGCAAGGCGGGCGTATCGAGTTTGCTGCTGAAACGCCGGTCGACCCGTTGACCCTGATCAAACTGATCCAGAGCCAGCCTAACCGCTACAAGTTCGAAGGCGCCACATTGTTCAAATTCATGGTCCCCATGGAGCGTTCTGACGAGCGCTTCAATACGATCGAAGCGCTGCTTGAGCGCCTGACCCCGAAAACTGCTTGAAGGATTCATGCATGCGTCTGTTTCGTTCATTGTTCCTGATGCTTACGCTGGTCGCCCCGGCCGCGTTTGCAGACGGTGCCTATCAGGTCGAGATGATTCTGTTTCGTCAGAGCGGCGAGCCGGCTGCAACCCGCCAGTTGGCACCTGAAGACTGGGACGCGGGCGCCCAACGGATTGGCCCGGAGAACGAACGCAGTCCTGCGCTGAATGATCTGGCCGGTAAACTGCAAGGCAGCGGCAGCTACGAGGTGCTTATGCAGCGCGCCTGGCAGCAGACCCTTGGCGCCGAGCCGAGCAGGATGGCAGTTACCAAAGGTCAGGAGCAACTGGGGCACTTCCCTGTCGAGGGCACGATCAGCCTGGCTCTGGGGCGCTTTACTGACATTGATGCGCAGTTCTGGGTCAATCAACTGGACGCGCACGGCGTGGTGGTGAGCAGCGAACGCTTGAAGCAGAACGCCCGGGTCAAGAACGGTGAGCTGACTTACCTGGACAACGGCAATCTGGCGCTGCTGATCAAAGTTTCCCCACTCTGATAGGTATGTATTCAAGGGGCGCTGCGGCGCTCCCTTTCTTTTGAGCATCGCTGCGGCGTAGGGCTTTTTAAAACTTGTCGTCCATTCTCGAAAAAGTCCTCGCTTCGGCCTGGACAGACTTATTCAACGATCGAACGCTTGAGCGAGGGCTCGACTATGCCCGGCAGAAACGTATTGTGCTGGAAGACTCCAGCCCGCAGATCATCCGTACCGCCTGCCGCGGCTCCAGCCTGGAAATCTATACACAGACCCTGCTGTTCAAAGACCCGGATCGTTATCAGAATTACCTGACCTGCAAATGCACCTGCCCGGTTCGCAACGACTGCAAGCACTGTGTGGCGGCGCTGTATTTCCTGCAGGACCCGCAAAACAAATCGTTGTTGCAGGCTGCTCTTGGCGCACAACATCGCGAGATCGAACAAAAGCCGAGACTGCCTGAGCGCCTGATCGACAACCTTCAGCCCAAGCCGCGGCTGATTCTGGCCAGCATAGAATTCAGCGCTTACGAGCCGCGCAACGGCCGCATGCAGCGCCACATTCAGCACCGCGCCGCACTGGCATTTGCGTATGGCAAGCATTACGCCGTAGGCACCACCAATGTCAGCATTCTGGTGAGTTCGCTGGGCAGTGATCTGGTCAACCAGAAAAGCGACATCATCGAGCACACCGAAACTGAAACCCTGCGCATCCGCCGTCAGGGCGAGCAGGAGCGCCAGCTTCGCCAGCAGCTCGCCGACCTGGGTTTCAAGGTAGCGACGCGGCAGAGCAAGGCCCTGCCCGACAGTGCGGGCGACATGTATGAACTGCCCAACGACAAGGCCTGGCTGCATTTTGTACTCGACGACCTGCCGCGCCTGCGCGAGCAAGGCTGGGAGATCGAGATTCAGGACGAGTTCGGCTTCGACGTCACGCCAGTGGATGACTGGTACGCCGTCATCGACGAAGAGACCGAGCGCGACTGGTTCGATCTGGAGCTGGGCATCATCGTCAACGGCGAACGGCTCAGCCTGCTGCCAATTCTGATCAACCTGATTCGCACCCATCCTGAGCTGATGAACCCCTCAGCTGTTGCCAAACGGGGCGACGAAGAACAATTGCTGGTGCAGCTCAATCACTTTACGGTGAGCGGCGGCGCGCCGGTGCAGATTGCCCTGCCCTATGGTCGGCTCAAGCCGGTACTGGCAACACTTGGCGACTTCTACTGGCGCCAGGACGGCAATAATGCGCTGCGCATGAGCAAGGCCGACGCCGCTCGCCTGACACAGCTCGAAGACCTTCCTCTGACCTGGCAAGGCGGCGACCGGTTGCGGCATTTTGCCGAGCGCCTGGTCAACATCAAGGACGCGCCGATCAACGTGCCGGAGGGCCTGAACGCCACATTGCGCCCGTACCAGCTCGAAGGCCTCAGCTGGATGCAATCATTGCGAGAACTGGAAGTCGGCGGCGTGCTGGCTGACGACATGGGTCTGGGCAAGACCCTGCAGACCCTGGCTCACCTGTTGATGGAAAAACAGGCCGGACGCCTTGATCGTCCAGCGCTGGCCGTCATGCCCACCAGCCTGATCCCCAACTGGCTGGACGAGGCGGAGCACTTCACGCCCGAGCTCAAGGTGCTGGCCTTGTATGGCGCCAATCGTCATCAGGACGCGAACAATCTCCAGGACTACGACCTGATCCTGACCACCTACGCACTGCTGCCGCGCGACCTTGAACTGCTCCAGAAACAACCATTGCATGTGCTGATTCTCGACGAAGCGCAATACATCAAAAACCCCAACAGCAAAGCCGCACAGGCCGCCCGTGAACTCACTGCCCGACAACGCTTGTGCCTGAGCGGTACGCCGCTTGAAAACCATCTCGGCGAGCTGTGGTCGCTGTTTCACTTCCTGATGCCCGGCTGGCTGGGTAACAGCAAGGAGTTCAACAGCAACTACCGCACCGCCATCGAGAAGCATGGCAACCAGGATCGCCTGCAACACCTCAATGCTCGCATCAAGCCGTTCCTGCTGCGTCGCACCAAGGAGCAGGTCGCCACCGAGCTGCCACCCAAGACAGAAATCATTCACTGGGTGGACCTCAACGACGCGCAACGTGACGTTTACGAAACCGTGCGCCTGGCGATGGACAAGAAAGTCCGCGACGAGATCACCCGCAAGGGCGTCGCGCGCAGTCAGATCATCATTCTGGAAGCGCTGCTCAAACTGCGTCAGGTGTGCTGCGACCTGCGGCTGGTCAACGATGACATGCCCGTCAACAGCAAACAGGGCACATCGGGCAAGCTCAACAGCCTGATGGAAATGTTCGAAGAGCTGCTGGCCGAAGGACGCAAGATCCTGTTGTTTTCGCAGTTCACCTCGATGCTGACGCTGATCGAGGGCGAACTCAAACAGCGCGGTATTGCCTATGCGCTGCTGACGGGTTCGACCCGCGACCGGCGCACGCCGATTCACGACTTCCAGAGCGGCAAGCTGCCCATCTTCCTCATCAGCCTGAAGGCAGGCGGTACCGGCCTCAACCTGACGGCTGCCGACACCGTGATCCACTACGACCCCTGGTGGAACCCGGCGGCTGAAAATCAGGCCACTGACCGTGCCTATCGTATCGGTCAGGACAAGCCGGTGTTCGTCTACAAGATGATTGCGCGCGGCACCGTCGAGGAGAAAATCCAGCGTCTGCAACGAGAAAAATCCGCGCTGGCGGCTGGAGTTCTCGACGGTCGCACCACCGGCGACTGGAAGTTGCGCGACGAGGACCTGCAAGCGCTGTTCGCGCCCCTGCCCCTGGCGCCGAAGAAGACCAGAAAATAGCCGCCGAAGGTGCGCGCGCAAGCTATCATCAGCAGCGCTCGCACCCTCGACCTCAAGGACTTCTCATGCGTACCCGATTATTGACTGCAATGGCGGTCATGCTGGGCTCTGCCCTTTTCAATCAGGCCCAGGCCAGCGGCGACGACTCGTGCTATCCGTCCTGGACGCTCATCAAGGAAGATCTCGACCCCTTCAGCAACCTGGCATTCCTGAGCCCCGGCAATGACAGCGAGGTCAACCTTCGACTGTTGCTGGCCGATAGCGGCGTGGACACGCTGCAATTGCCGGCTGCAAAGGGCGTCGAGCTTGACGAGGGATATGGACAGGTGCCGTTTTCACTGTACCGTTTCGCCGCAAACGCATCACTGGAAGAAAGCACAGGCCGCTCGGCATCTGAAAAAAACCCGACTTCGCCGCTGACATCCCTGCTTGCAAACCTCGGGCTGACACGTGACGCAACGCCTGCTGCCGGTGACGCGTTTCTGGACGGGGAAGGCAGTCGCTGTCGCAGCAATTCAGACGCCAGCGCCGAGGCGTTCATCGAGCAAGTAACAGCGAGCCCGAACCTGCCTGATAACGAGCGCAAAGCCCTGGCAGCCAGCCGGTTGCAGATGCTCGAAGCCTGCAACTGGGACGCCGAAGCCCTGCAAGCGCTGCAGCCCAAAGACATCCAGTCCGATACGGGCAAGGCATTCGCGCGCTACCTGCAAGCCGCCACCCAGTTCTATAACGGACAGTTTGATGAAGCAGTAGCAGGCTTCAATGCGTTGACCAGTACTTCCCAGCCGTGGCTCAAACAAACGGCCCTGTACATGAGCGCACGTAGCAAATTGAACGCTGCCACCGAGGATGTGTTCGACGAATACAGCCAGTTGCAGCGGGACAAGGTGGACCAGCCCTATCTGCAAGAGGTGGAAAAAGCCTTCAAACACTATCTCGACACCTACCCGGACGGCGATTATTCGGCATCGGCGACTGGCCTCCTCAGGCGTGTCCACTGGCTAGCAGGGGATGACGCACAACTGGTCGAGGATTATGCCCGGCAGTTCAAACGCAAACCCGATGACACTGACGCTCCGGACATAAATCCGCTGGTCAATGAGATGGATCGCGCAGTTCTGGGCAGTGATCGGCAAAACCTCAGCGCGCCATGGATGCTGGCCATCGTCGACCTGATCCAGATGCGCGAAACCGCAAACCCACGCCTCACCGCAGCCGATCTGCAGGCTCAGCAAGCACGCTTCGCTGAGCAACCGGAACTCTACAGTTACCTGCAAGGGGCATTGGCGCTTTATGTAGAGGATGACGCCGAACAGGCCCTGAAATACCTGCCCACCGACCTGCCAGAACATCTGGGCTATGTGACGTTCAGCCAGCATCTGTTGCGAGGCCTGGCGCTTCAAGCACGCCAGGACTTCAAGGGCGCACAAGCCCTGTGGCTGCAGATGCTGACCCGCGTCGACCGCCCGCTGCAGCGCGAGCAACTCGAAATGGCGCTGGCCATGAGTTTCGAGCGCGACGAGCAAGTGTCGCGGATATTCGCGGCAGACTCGCCGATCAAGACCGGCAAGGTGCGCAGCATTCTGCTCGGTCATGTTGCCGATGCCGACCTGCTGCGTCAGCAAACCACGGCTGGACTGGATGAAACAGAACGCAATACGGCGCTGTTCGTGCTGCTATACAAGGACCTGATGCGCGGTCGCTACGCGGACTTCGCCCAGGACTTGAAACGCTTGCCTGCGACACTGCCGGAGCAACGCCTCGGCTACAGCCTGGGCTATACCTACGAACAGGGGCCGACCCTGAAATTGTTTCAGTGGCAGGGTGACAAACCCGAGTCTGGCTATTCCTGCCCCACGGTTATCCAGACCGCTGCAGCGTTGGCCAACGACGCCAAAGACCCCAAAAGCCTGAACTGCCTGGGCGAGTTCATTCGTGCCAACAGTCTGGACGGCATGCCGCTGGACAAGCGACGCCAGGCCGACAGCCTTGGCGGCACAGCACCGGGGTTTGCAGGAGAAGTGTTCTCGCGGCTGGACGGTTACAAAGCGGTGATCGCCAACCCCAGGGCGCCACGCGACGAAAAAGCCTACGCGCTGTATCGGGCAGTCAACTGCTATGGTCCATCGGGCTACAACACCTGTGGCGGTAAAGAGGTTGAGCCTGCGGTGCGCAAAGCCTGGTTCAAGCAGTTGAAGAAGGATTTCGCCAGCACTTCATGGGGTAAAACGCAGCAGTATTACTGGTAATGCAAGGCGGTTTCTGGCGTTGTCTGGCAGCGCTGTGGCTGCTCGGTTGCAGCACTGCGTGGGGAGCGGTAGACGCGGATGACTATGACGCGTTCTGGCTGTGGGCAGGCGTCAATCATCAGCCAGTGATCGACACGGCGAAAACGCTGTATGTTTTGCAAGGCCAAGTGAGCCATTCGCGTCGCGACCCGCAACAGCGGGTCAACTTCATCGCCCAAGGCCGCTCCATTACCCGTCTGCCTCAGGACCAGCTGTGGCTGGTCTATCGCGCGCACACGCTGCGCTGGCCCGAATCGGTGTACCGGCGCATGTTGGGGCAGGTGCAGCGCTGGCGGGCCGCAGGCAACAACGTGGTCGGCATCCAGATCGACTTCGACGCCCGCACCCGATACCTGAACGAATACGTCAATTTTCTACGTGACCTGCGTCAGCGCATGCCGGGCGAATACCGTCTGAGCATCACCGGCCTGATGGACTGGAGCAGCAATGCAGACATGAGCGCAATCAGTGATCTCAAGGGTGTGGTGGATGAGGTCGTGGTGCAAACCTATCAGGGACGCCACAGCATCCCCGACTATGCAACCTACCTGCCGCGCCTGAGCCGCATGGGCCTGCCGTTCAAGATCGGCCTGATTCAGGGCGGCGACTGGCAGGCACCCGACTACCTGGTCGACAACCCATGGTTCAAGGGCTACGTGGTCTTTCTGCAGAATCGCGAACTGCAAAGACCCTAGCGCGGCGCGCTTTGCAAGATTTCAGCGGTCGCAAGCACCGTCGCATATTCCCCATGCAGATTGGCCAGTGACATGGCGTGAACCTCTTCTGCACTGCGTGGCGTGCCGAAAAAGTCCGGCTGATCAAACGTGAAGCAGGCATCATGCGCAACGATCACCTCGAACCCGAGATTGCCACCACTGCGCGCAGTGGACTCCACAGAGTTATTGGTGACCACACCGACAATCACGATCTGCCGGATGCCGTCGGCACGCAGCCACATCTCGAGAAACGACCCGCAGAACGCATCCGGCACGTGCTTGCTCAGCTCACGCTCGTCATCCTGAGGCAAAAAAGCTGGCTGGTAATCGACACCTGACTGCTGTGGCCAGAACACCGAAGAAGGCGAAGTCGAAAAATGCCGGACATGGATCACCGGGCGACCGGTCTCTCGCCACGCACTTAGTAGCCTCGAGATCTGCTCCTCGGCGTGGGGGTTATTGCGGCGACCCAGTTTCGGGTGATTGATGCCCTGCTGCATGTCGATCAGGATAAGTGCACTGTTACCGTGTATGCCCATGCCTTGAAATAACTCCCGGATTCTGCCGATCAGATGAGATCAGAGCCTCTTCAGAGACTCCTTTGCCTGAGGCGGCCATTATGGTGTGGCCCCGCCTGGAAAGCACTGAACTGCCGAGCCAACTCCTGCCCGGCAAACTGCTCGATCAGAAAGTCGACGAAAGCCCGCGTCTTGCCAGGCAGCAGCTTGCGCTCGCTGTAGTAGAGCGAAATATTGCCATCATCCACAAACCAGTCAGGCAAGACCCGAACCAGGCTGCCGTCATGCAGGTGCGGCAACGCGAAAGGCATGCTGACAAGCGCAATCCCCAGAGCCTGCTGCGCCGCAGCGCAGGCGGCCTCGGAATCGCTCATGGTCATGCGCACGTTCAGGCTCAACGGGCGCGGCTCCAGATCGCGATGGCTCAATGGCCAGGATCGAATACGACCGGTTTGCGGCGAGCGAATCAGGATGCCCGCCAGCGCCTGCAAATCTTCAGGCTCATGGATGCGCGGGTGCTGCACCATGTAATCCGGCGATGCCACCAATATACGGTGCGCCGGTGCCAACCTGCGTGCCACGACGCCGGGGGGCAATTCGAAACCGCCGCCGATGGCTGCATCGAACCCCTGTCCGATCAGGTCCACCTGACGATTGTCGAAATGCCAGTCCGGTGTGATCTGCGGGTAGCGTTTCAGGAACTCGCCCAGCATTGGCAAAACATACAGCCGACCGAATACTGTCCCCATGCTGACCTTGAGCGTACCGACTGGCTGCCCCTCGGCCGATGCGATCGTCGCCAGCGCATTCTGAATAGTGTGAAAGCTGACACTGACTTCCTGCAAAAAAATCTGCCCGGCCTCGGTCAATGTCAGGCTGCGAGTACTACGCTGAAACAGCCGAACCGCCAGCGTCACTTCAAGTCTAGCGACACTCTTGCCAACGGCAGCAGGCGTCAGCCCCAGACCACGCGCGGCTTCGGCCAAGCTGCCCGCTTCAGCGCTACGGATAAAACACTCGATGTTGCTGAAGTTGTTCATGGCTGACGATTCGATACTTTTGGTTTACACAGCGTATCTCGATTACAGCCTACTCAGGGATCAATAGCCACTGGATACTGGCATCACCTGATACCTGCCTACTGGAGAACATGATGACCCAACACCTCAACCTTGCTGACAAAGTGGCCTTCGTACAAGGAGGCTCACGCGGCATCGGCGCCGCCATCGTCAAGCGCCTCGCCAAAGAAGGCGCAGCGGTCGCCTTCACCTATGTGAGTTCCGAATCCACCGCGCTTGACGTGCAGGACAGCATCAAGGCCAACGGCGGCCACGCACTTGCCATCCGAGCCGACAGCGCCGATGAAAAAGCCCTGCGCCAAGCCATACAGACTGCTGCGCAGACGTTCGGACGCCTGGACATCCTGGTCAATAACGCTGGCGTCCTGGCGATCGCCCCCCTGAACGAGTTCACCATGGAAGACTTCGACAGAACCCTGGCGATCAACGTACGCAGCGTATTCATCGCCTGCCAGGAAGCCGCACGGCACATGGAAGAAGGCGGTCGCATCATCAACATTGGCAGCACCAATGCCGATCGTATGCCCTTCGCTGGCGGTGCAACCTATGCCATGAGCAAATCGGCACTGGTGGGTCTGACCAAGGGCATGGCGCGTGATCTGGGTCCACAGGGCATCACGGTCAACAATGTCCAGCCAGGACCAGTCGACACCGACATGAACCCCGAGAACAGCGAATTCGCAGAGTCGCTCAAAGGCCTGATGGCTATCCCGCGTTACGGCAAAAGCGAAGAGATCGCCAGCTTCGTGGCTTACCTCGCAGGCCCGGAGGCTGGCTACATCACCGGCGCCAGCCTGAGCATTGACGGCGGCTTCGGCGCATGAGCTTGCCGCTGTAACTGCCTGCACGTCCGCCCTCGGCGCCTCTTCACGCGCCGAGGCCGGTCTTGATTCAACCATACACCGGCAAATTTGCTTAACCACATGAAAATTCTGAAAAAAAGTTTTGCGTTAAGGAAAGCTTTCGACTACATTAGCGCGCCTCGACAGACACAACGTTGTCAGCGAGATACGGTGAGGTGTCCGAGTGGCTTAAGGAGCACGCCTGGAAAGTGTGTATACAAGAAATTGTATCGAGGGTTCGAATCCCTCCTTCACCGCCATATTGAGTCAAGCCAAGGCCCCGATTTTCTAACGAAAGTCGGGGCTTTTGCGTTTCTGATGTGCGGACTCAAGGCAACTTCAGGGCAAACCTGATGCGAGGCAAGCAATGAGCCTTCATGGGCCGACAACCTCTCCCCTGCTCTAAAAAACCTTTCGCCATCAAGAACTTCCCCCTCTAAAGTGTCACTTACCAGCGCTACTCAACCTCATTACTGTAATAAGCCAAGCACTAAAAACACGTATCCAGCTCACTGATGTCAGGATAACTTTACACTTTCCTACCCACTGGACATCAAATCATCCTTGACTGGACTATATACTCGGCCCTTAATATCGATCTGCTTCCAATGATGCAACTCCAACTAAACGTCCCCGTCGCCATCATTTAGCAATCAAAATGCCATGAACACACTCTATCTAAAGACATCACATTACAGTCAGCGCTCCGGAGTAAAAGAAGGTGAGCTCGACTCTGTAAATAATGACTTTCATGACTGTAAGGGTATTGGAAAAGGCCCCGTGTTTCTAATCGGATCCGGAAGCTCGGCAACCGACTTCCCCATCAGGGAAATGTCCTGCATACCCATGATCACCATGAATGGGGCTATCTCGATGTTCACTGACGCAGGCGTCCGACCGTTCTTCTACGTGTGTTCGGACAAGGACTTCTGCAAACAGCAACCCGAACTGTTCAGCGCTGCCATGCGCGACAGCGAAAACGTGGCGCTGTGGGATGATCAGTTGCGCGATCTGGTTCAGATACCTTGGGGCCGTGCTTATCCCCTGAAGAAAGCCGAACGGGCATCGCCTTTATCAATACTTATTCGAGATGCTGCAATCGTACGAAAGCATTCACTGTTCAGCCGACGCAGCAGAGACATCGGTTTCAGCAAAGACATGACGCTTGGCTTTTTCGACGCCCGTACTGTGATGTACCTGGCGATACAAATGGCGTATCACCTGGGGTTCGATAAAGTATTTCTGGTGGGCTTCGATTTGAATCAGACGGCTGGAAGGTTTTATGAAACGCCGGGGTGTATCTGCTCACCTTGCGGACTGGATCAGCACTATCACTCCAGAATATTGCCTTCACTGGAACTGATGTCGAAGTACGTTATGGACGAAAACTTCCAGGTCTTTAACCTTTCAAGTGTTTCCAGAGTGCCAGAGGACATTATCCCGAGACTTACTATCGACGAGGTCAGAGCCCTACTCGGCATCACGGGTTTTGTGCATTGATAACGCGAAAGATGCCAACTGATCAAGGGCGCCTCAGCGATTGCCGAGTATTCTTTCACTCACCCTTCACGGATCCGCATACTCGTCACATACGGACCCGCTCCGGCTTTATCAAGCCGCGATATCGTCAGCCTGAAGAGTATTGACGCCCACCAGCTGAATTTCGAAGTCTGCTTTCAGGTCGCCGTTGACGTTGCCGGACAGCACATGATCAACGAAGCGCAATTGGCCGGCTCCAGTGAAGTCTGCACTGCCGATAAACGTAAAAGCATCCAGGTTGGGGGTAGCCACGTTTGCATCAAGCTTGAGAAAGCTCAACTTGTCGCCTTCGCTGTGATTGAAATCAACGATCACATCTTTTGTCTGACCCAGACCCGCTTCGGCCACGCTGTTGAACACAAAACGATCAGCACCGGTGCCGCCGATCAGTGTGTCGGTACCCAGACCGCCCACCAGCTTGTCATTGCCTGCGCCGCCGTTGAGTATGTTGTTCGCGTCGTTGCCGGTCAGGGTGTTTTTGCGGTCGTTGCCCAACACGTTGAACGCGCCCTCACCTTTCAAGTGAACGTTCTCGAAGTTTGCCAATGTACCGGTGCTGAGGTCGATCACAGCAGCGCTGGACGACGTGTTGCTGTACATGACTTTCAGGGTATCGGTGCCTTGATCCGCCAGTTCTTTCAAGAGCGGAATTTCATCCGCCTGATCGACGATATAGGTGTCATTACCCTTGCCACCGATCAAGGTATCGCGACCGCCGCGACCATCAAGTACGTTGTCGAGATCGTTGCCGATCAATGTGTCATCGAAGGCCGAGCCGATCGCATTTTCAATGTGTGCGCCATAGGCAATCGCCAGGCCTGAATCCATCACGGTAGGGCTGTCAGGTGTCTTGTTGTAATCAAGGAACGCCTTGCCGATCTTGCTGAATTCGCCTTCATTAAGGTTGATGCGCACCGATGCCTCCTGATTACTGGCATCAATGGTGTCCTTGCCGCCGGCGTCCCAGATCGTTTCGAACACCGACTGACCCGGCGCCCATTTGTATACGTCGTTGCCTGCGTGATACGACATGTTCGCGCCATACAGGTACTGCATGGTCAGCACATCCAGCAACATGGGCGTGGTCGGCAGGTAGCTGTAATCGTTCGTGTAGCTCATCAGCGTATAGCTGGCATCTTCGTACTTGGGGTCCAACAGAACGTCGTTGTACTGAGATTCTTCAAAGGGGTGTTTCAAGCCCAGTGCATGTCCCATCTCGTGGATGAAGGTCATGTAACTCAGCGAGCCCTTGACTGGAGAAGACGTTACGTCGGGACCGATCCAGACATCACCGGAGCGGGCCACATCGCCCGGTGCATAAGCCTGGCCCATTTCCTTGCCGACAAGCCCTTTGAAACCGCCAAAACGTATGTCTCCGACATTGGTCGCGGTGTCTTCTACCTGCGTGAAGGTGATATTCGCGACAGCGCTCCACGCATCCAGCGCGCTCTTGGCAGCCGCTTCCTGAGCTGGCGTCAATGAAAAAGCGTCGCCTGGCTCCTGAGACCGACTGTAGTCAGTGGCATAAACAGAATTTGCAGTGTGAAAACTGTAAGTCAGGTGAGCACCACTCGGCGCACCGGGCGTCCAGTATGGCCCCCAGAGCAAGCTGGTCACGCGCGCATCCGGCGCTTCTTCTTGCAACAGATCTACCGGAGTTGAACCATTCGGGCTGGGCATCGACGCTTCCTTGAAAGGTATTAATTTAAATAGCAACCATCAACACCACATAGAGTGGAACTGTTTGATGACAACTTGAATATCATGTTAATGGAACCGAATACTCTAACAACACAGGTCAATCGCACGACAGAGTGCATCAATTGCCGAACAAAAGTAAAACTTTTTATCGAAAATCCGCGCTCTTGATGGATCCAATATATCGCCTTCCGCCTAAAATATTACTTAAAGCCAGGGAACAAAACCGCTAAAACAAAGGCTTTAACGCTGCCACCCTGTTATATGACAAACGCCATAAGAAGCGCCAAACGACCTACCCACTTACAACTAAAAGCTGCTGTTTTTTTCAGCAACCTCCCGATGAATTTTTTTACCATCACGTCAATTAACTTTTTATTTATAAAACTCCACCCACATGGGTCAGGGACTTTTCCATTCAGGCAGAACGGATGAGTCGAAGTGCTTCAGCTATCGCCGATGGACACGGAACTGATAGCTCTGCACATCATGCAAAAACGCCGCTACTTTTGATGGGTCACCCAGCCGCATGCGGCTCTTGACCGCACCAACATTCATCCGGATTTCTGCCTGCTCCAGGACTGGGTTAAATTGAACGCTTTGGACAGAGGTCGTTGGACCCCACATGGAATATTCGTGAAGAAAATTGCACTACTGATGCTGGCGCTGACAACCCATACGGCAGCAAGCGCTGCAGGCGATGCACAGGAAGGGAAAGGGGTGTACACACGCTTGTGCTCTGGCTGCCACAAGATTGGCCCGTCAGCGCGCAATGCGTTCGGCCCGCCACTAAATGGCATCATCGGACGTAAGGCCGGGCAACAGGAAGGGTATGTCTATACGCAGGGGATGAAGGATTCGGATATCACCTGGACCCGCGAACAACTGCGCAGTTACATCAAGGACCCAGGCAAGGTGGTCCCTGGCACGCGCATGAAGCTGTGGTGGATGGGGAGTGATGAGCGCATGGAAGTCTTGCTGGAATACCTGGACGCCAACAAGTAGCGCGTGGTGATCAAGCGCCCCCGGATCAGACCGGGGGCAACCGATTATTTTTCAGAATTATAAGGAGGGTAATCGTCCTTGGTACCTTCCTCGTTAGCCTGTGGTTTTGCAGGCTCGGTTGGGTCCATTTGCGGATCTTCTGCGTCTGGCGATTCCGTATCGAAATCAGGCTCGTCTTTACTGCTGCCGTTTGCCTTATTGTCAGTCATGTTCGCCTCCGTTATATAAAACCAAAACCTGTTCTTCAGAGGCCGTTGATGCGCAGAGGTGCGACAAGACTGACGAACGGGCCTCACCGGACACCCCGTTCATTCAAAAACGATACTCTGGCCACGCCTGCGGACAGCTGGTAGCCTCCCGCGCGACAGGGAGATAAACCATGAAAAGGCTTTCTATGGCAGTAGCATTGTCTGCGTTTGCGGCAACGGGCCTCGCACAGGGCGAGATATTCAAGTGCACCGCACCCGACGGCAAGGTGAGCTTCACGTCGTTGCCGTGCGACAGCAGCTCGCACAGCGCCGTTCAGCGCCCGGGCCCGCCCAGAATAATGGGCCAGGGCGAACCGGCCGACCTTGCTCACACACTCAATCTGAAAGCTACCGAGTACTTGAAGGTCAGCGGCCGCGCTAAAGTGACTGTTTACGAGACCGAACGCTACAAGGCTTTTCAGAAGAGCCATCCGCCGCCGCCAAACGTCGCATCGCAGTGCCGCAGCCCTCTCTATGACAGCCAGTGCTTTGATCCATCGGGCGGGACTTCTTCGAAGCCCCGTGGATCAGTCGAATCGCTGGCTGATCATTGAGCAAAGGCTTCAATCACTCCACACGAACTTCGCTGATCTGAATGACCGGTATCAGGTCCGTGTAATTGATGATGTCGGCGTTGATGCGTTCGGCGTGTGGACCCATACCAGCCTGAAAGGCTTCGATCGACTCGCAGAAGATATGGCACATGCCAATGTACAGCGGATCGGAACCCGGCGTTGCGCCACCCAGTCCCTTGTCGACGCTGTAGCGCGTGCAATGCTCGCCCATCAAGGACTGCACCAGCGGCATATGCTGGTCACGGTAGTAATCATGGTCGAAACGGGCATCTTTCTGATACGGATAAAGCACGCTGACTTTGATCATGTTGATCTCCTGCTGATAAATGGTTCCTGGGTAACTCTACCGCGATTATTTGCGGCAAGTGTTATGACATCATTGGCACGCATTTCTCTGCTCCCTCACAATCTCACCCTCCCGTGGGGCCGCACATGATTGCAGCCTGACCATCAGAACAGTGTGAGGAACCGGTATGAATGCACTTGAGTGGAACGAGGCCGCGCTGGCGAAATACCTCTCGACCCATCCGACCCTGAAGGATGAAATCAGCAGCCTCAGCGTCGAAGAGCAAAAGCAGCAGTTGCAGTGGGCGTTTGAAGATGAGGCGGACAGTCAGGGCATCGAACCCTGGGAGTTGGCGCTGGAGCTGATCGCAGAGTCACCAGAACAACTCAAGAGCATGCGCCTGGAAGCTCATGCCCAAGTGGCCGAGGCGCTCGGAATGGACTGGGGCGAGTATTGCGAACTCAACGAAATCCAGCCCTGACCTGGGCATACCATTACTTAATGGATTTTCGGGCCAAATCCTCTGCCAAAGCTGCACTGAACGCCGCCAGACAGGCCATTACGCAGTAACCCGTTCAGTGACCCATCAGTCAGCGCTTTACCTGCTCATTGCGGGTGAGTAACGTCTGCTCACTTCAATAAAAGGAATCGCGTCATGAGTGATCTGGTCTCGTACCACCTGGACGATGGTATCGCCACCCTGACCCTGAACAATGGCAAGGTCAATGCCATTTCTCCGGAAGTCATCATCGCGCTCAACAGCGCACTGGATCAGGCCGAAAAAGACCGCGCGGTAGTGATCGTGACCGGGCAGCCGGGCATTCTCTCGGGTGGCTATGACCTCAAGGTCATGACCTCGAGTGCCGAAGCCGCGATCAATCTGGTTGCCCAGGGTTCGACCCTGGCAAGAAGGCTGCTTTCGCATCCATTCCCCGTGATTGTTGCCTGCCCGGGCCATGCCATAGCCAAAGGTGCCTTTCTGCTGCTCTCGGCAGACTATCGGATAGGTGTGGAAGGCGCGTTCAACATCGGCCTCAACGAAATTCAGATCGGCATGACCATGCACCACGCAGGTATCGAACTGGCGCGCGATCGACTCCGCAAGTCGGCGTTCAATCGCTCGGTCATCAACGCCGAGATCTTCAACCCGCAGGACGCCATGGCGGCAGGTTTCCTGGATCAGGTGGTCAGCATCGAAGCGCTGCCCGAAACGGCGCGTGCGGTTGCAACTCAACTGAAAAAAATCAACATGAACGCCCACAAGAAAACCAAGCTCAAGGTCAGAAAAGCATTGCTCGACACCCTCGACGCTGCGATTGAACTGGATAAACAGCACTCGCTTCAAGGTTGATCAAAGCCCGCAGATGCGGGCTTTTGTTTGTGGGCGAACTCGTAGGCGTTTGGATAATCTCATCAGCCACAGCGCATCGTTTGATGCGCCACTGCCACATTGAAGAAGCGATAGCACCATGGGTCGAGTTGTTGCAGCAGCGGTTTACAGCAAAGGCAAAAAAGTCCGCGACATCACCCTCGACGAAGGCGCGGCATGGGCCGCCAAGCCCGACCACTTTGTGTGGATCGGCCTGGAGCAGCCCAACGCGCAAGAACTGACCAGCTTGAAGAACCAGTTCAATTTGCATGAACTGGCCCTTGAAGATGCCATGGAAGTGCACAGTCGTCCCAAGCTCGAAACCTTCGGCGACGCCCTGTTTATCGTGACTTACGCCCCGGTGCGTGATAACGGAAAATTGCTGTTTATAGAAACCCATATCTTCGCTGGCAAGGGCTACATCATTACTTCACGCAACGGCCATTCCAAGTCTTATGGGCTGGTGCGCCAGCGCTGCGAAGCCAGGCCACTGTTGCTTGAGCACGGCGAAGACTTTGTTTTGTACGCCCTGCTCGACTTTGTGACCGAAAACTACCAGCCCGTGACCGAAGCGATTCATGCCGAACTGGAAGTATTGGAGCAGAACGTTCTGGGCGGCGCGTTGCGCGAGGCTGACATCCAGAATATTCATTCGCTGCGCCGTGACTTGTTGCGTATGCGCCGCTACGTGGCACCGATGGTAGAAGTGGGCGAAGAACTGCAGAAGCTGAGTTTCCCGTTCATCGACAAGAACATGCGCCCGTACTTCCGGGACGTGGAAATTCATGTCAAACGACAGATGGAAGACTTGGGCAACCTGTGCGACATCGCCAGCCAGACCATTGAAATCGGTCTGCTGCTGGAGTCATCCCGGCAAAGTATCGTGCAACGCAAGTTCGCCGGTTGGGCAGCGATCCTCGCATTCCCGACGGCCATCGCTGGCATCTATGGGATGAATTTCGAGAACATGCCCGAACTGACCTGGCATTACGGGTACTTCATTGTGCTGGGCGTGATTGTGGGCGGCTGCTCGGCGCTGTTTGCGAGCTTCAAGCGTTCGGGCTGGCTCTAGGCGCCGACGACGCGAAGAAAGAAAGCTGCATCCTGTCGCACAACGGTAATGCTCCGCTGTGCGCACAGGGTGATTGTGATCAGAGCGCTGGAGACTCTGGCTTGTGTGCCACGAAACGCATCATCCATTCAGCAACGGTCACGCCATGGTGGTCGTGTTCCAGGCTGGCCACGCCTTTCTGATAGACCTGCTCGCCCAGCGACTGCTGGCGAATATCCAGTAACGTACGCGAATAGTCGTGAATGAACTCGGGATGCCCCTGGAAACACAGCACCTGATGATTGATGTGGTAGGCGGCGAACGGGCAGAACTCGCTGGAGGCGATCACAGTGGCATTCTGCGGCAACTCCGTGACCTGGTCCTGATGGCTGATCAACAGGGTCAGCTTGTCCACCGCAGGCGTCATCCAGGCCGTGGCGGCCGCCAACTGATAATGGTGAGTGCCCACACCCCAACCCTGAGTCGCGCGCTCGGTCTTGCCGCCCAGCAGCAATGCCAGCAACTGATGACCGAAGCAAATACCCAGCAACTTGTCGCCACGCTCGTACAGCTTGAGCAGGTAAATCTTCAGCGTTTGAATCCAGGGGTCGACACCGAATGAATCGGCCTTGCTTCCGGTGACAAGGTAAGCATCAAACTGCTCATCTTCCGAAGGGTATACGCCCTGCATCACGTTATAAACCGTGAACGTAGCAGCAATAGGCTGGCGTGCGAACAGCAGCTCGAACATGCGCCCATAACCGTGATATTGCTCTACCAACTCGGGGCGCAGAATATCGGTTTCCAGAATACAGATGCGTAACGACATGACGGAGGGACCTGAAGCAATGATGGCGATAGCGCACCGGCGCAGACTGCCCTGAATGCCATGTCCAGATCAAGTGGTGCTTGGCTTGAAACAAGCAGTTTGGCAAACGTCGACAAACGCAACGGCAAAACAGCAGGCTAATTCGATTCAGTCTTGTTCCGAGCGGTCAGTCCGCCATTTTCAAATGTAGGAATTTTCCTGCCCGGACGAACGGTAGAAAGCTAACGATTATGCTCGACGCGTCTAGTCAAGGCATTCTCACCGAGACGCAGACATTTTAATTCCATATCAAACTAAAAACGCTTTTCAAAATTCTTAACGGTTCTAAATAGTGGTGCACGCGCGCTCTAAGGTTAAGTCTGTAACAGGGTGGCGCTACAAAAAAGGCGCCCATTCCGGGGTTGCCGATCCTCTGATCGGGCCCACCTGTTCAACGATTTCACCTTTGCCAGCTGATTGGAGTGCTGCGTGTCGGGGCCTTCAATCGGCTGTTGTCGCTCAGGAATAACAACAAAAGGCGGACAGCCATGTTCAAACGCTCAAAAGTACGTCAGGCGGGGCTTATTCTCTTTGCTACCACCCTCATATTGATTTTGCCCAACCTGAACCGGTTGTTCGGCTGACCCTGCATGCGCTATCAGCCAGCCTTTAACTGTGCCACTCTTCCCTTACACAACTAAGGAGGCAGGTTCATGCGCCAGGGACTAGCGATAATCATGTTGGCAACCAGCGTTGCCGCTCACGCCGGTGTGGTTGATCAGGCTGCTGCGGTGGCTGCGCTAAAAGAAGGCAAGTTGGCGATGGATATCCGTAGCCAGACTGACTATGACGCTGGCACCGTCCTGAATGCGGTGCGGGTTGACAACGTGCGTCTGGTCAATCAGATGAAGCAGGTGCTTACTGATCGCAACTCGGTGTTTGTGATCTTCAGCAGCTCCAATGAAAAAGCCAACACGGCCCAGGACAAACTGACGAAAGCCGGGTACTACAGCGTGATCAACGGCGGTAATTATGAAGAGCTGCATAACGCGCTCTATGACATCAGCGACGACCCTGCCGAATAAGCCAGATGTTGCGCGGCATGGAAAGCGTCAAGTCTATCGTGGTTACTCGCAGTCCATGTTCACAAGAAATACCTGACGCCCCACGCCGACCTGAACGAAGGTCGGCGCAATACGCGTAACACCCTGACTGAAACCCTCTCACCTATCTATTGATGCTGGGCCTGGACCTGAACCCGGACCTTGGGTTTCGGCGTGCTGCTGACCATGGGTGAAACGACGACTTTGGCGTGCATCTGCTCGGACCCACCGCCACGACGCATGCCGCGCACCGGACAGGCATCGAGATAATCCAGCCCTACCGCCAGTTTCAGATGGCGTTCGGGAATCGCCAACTGGTTGGTCACATCAAAGCTGTACCACGCGTCATCAATCCATGCCTCGGCCCATGCGTGACTGGACAGGTGATCGCTGTCTTCGCTGCACAAGTAACCCGACACATAACGCGCAGGTACGCCCAGGCTTCGGGCGCAGGCCAGAAACGCATGGGTGTGGTCCTGACAGACACCGGAGCGTCCGGCGAACGCCTTGGCGGCGCTGGTATCGACTTCGGTCGTGCCTTGCGTGTAGGTCATGTGCTGATTCAGCGCCTGCATGAGGTCGATCAACACCGTACGGTCGGTGCGCTGACCGCAATGCTTGATAGCGAAACTGCGGATCGCTTCATCAGGCTCTGTCAGGCGCGTGACGCGCAAGAACGGAAACGCCGACTGGCTTTCGTGTTCAGCCTCGCGCGTCTGGTCGATTTCGACCTGCCCTCGTGCCCCGATGATGATTTCTTCGTGAGGCTCTTCCAGACTTAGTACATGCAGAATGTTGCCAAACGGGTCGATTTGCGCGCGTACCGGCCGGGGCAGCGTCAACTGCCAACTGAGCACTTGCTGTCGCTGGCTGTCGCTTGGGGTCAGGCGCAGATACTGAATGCTGGAGCGGACCTGATCGTCGTAGTGATAGGTGGTCTCGTGGCTAATTGAGAGTCTCATGCAGCCTCCAGATACGAAATGTGAATGGCATCACCCAGTTGGGCCAGCATCGGAATGAACTCGTTCAACCACTCATGCAGGCCTTCGTCCAGGATCTCGTCGATACTGGTGTAGCGCAGTCTTGCATCCATCTCCGCGGCCATGCGTTGGGCAGGCCGACCATTGATGCCGGGCAGACTGGCGAGAATAAGGTCCATCTCCTCCAGACAGGCCCGTAGCGAGCGAGGAATGTCGGCGCGTAATAGCAGCAGTTCGGCAACCTGACGGGCGCCGGGTGCATCGCGATAGACCTCGGTGTAGGCCTCGAACGAAGACAAGGCTCGCAACAGGGCGCTCCACTGGTAGTAACCGGCTGCCGAGTTGTCCGCCGCCGCGTTGGCCTGAGGCCCACGCAACTCAAGCATTTCATAACGCGCATCGAGCATGCGCATCGTGTTGTCGGCGCGCTCGATAAAGGTCCCCAGACGAATAAACCGGAATGCGTCGTTGCGCATGATGGTGCCGTAGGTGGCACCACGAAACAGGTGCGAACGCTCCTTGACCCATTCGCAGAAACGGCTCATGCCATAACGCGTCAGGCCCTGCTGAGCGATACCGCGTATCTCCAGCCAAGTGGAATTGATGTTTTCCCACATATCGGCGGTGATACGCCCACGCACGGCATGGGCGCTTGCCCGTGCAGCGCCCAGACAGCTGTAAATGCTGGCAGGGTTGGTCGCGTCCAGGGCGAAGAAGTGCAGCATACGCTCGGCATGCAGCTCGCCATGGCGTTCAACATAGGTTTCAAGCGTGCCGGTGATCAACAACGGCATGGCTATTTCATCCAGCCCGTCACCGCGCCCGTCCTGGGGCATCAGCGACAGCGAATAGCTCACGTCCAGCATGCGGGCGAGGTTCTCCGCTCGCTCCAGGTAACGCGACATCCAGAAAAGATCCGAGGCAGTTCTACTTAACATTGGCAGGCATCCTTAATCCTCGACGACCCAGGTGTCTTTGGTTCCACCACCTTGAGACGAATTGACCACCAGCGAGCCTTCACGCAACGCCACTCGGGTAAGACCACCAGGTACAACACGCGTCTCTCGCCCGGACAGCACGAAGGGACGCAAGTCGATGTGCCGCGGAGCAATGCCGTTCTCGACAAATGTCGGACAGGTCGACAGGCACAACGTGGGCTGGGCAATGTAGGCATGCGGCTTGGCCTTGAGTCGTGCCCGGAAGGCCTCGATCTCGGCAGCGGTCGCAGCCGGGCCTACCAGCATTCCGTAACCGCCGGAGCCCTGAGTTTCCTTGACAACCAGGTCACCCAGGTTGGCCAGCACATGGGAAAGCTCTTCAGGCTTGCGGCACTGCCAGGTGGGCACGTTCTTCAGAATCGGCTCTTCGTCCAGATAGAAACGGATCATGTCCGTGACATACGGGTAGACCGATTTATCGTCCGCAACCCCTGTGCCAATAGCGTTGGCCAGCACGACGTTACCGCTGCGGTAGGCGGCCAGCAGACCCGGGACACCCAGCATCGAATCCGGATTGAACGCCAGTGGATCGAGGAACGCATCGTCGAGACGACGATAGATCACGTCTACAGCCTTGGGACCATCGGTCGTGCGCATGAAGACTCGATCATCACGCACAAACAGATCGGCGCCTTCCACCAGTTCGACACCCATCTCGCGTGCCAGAAACGCATGCTCGAAGAACGCACTGTTGAAACGTCCGGGCGTCAGTACCACCACGCTCGGATTGTCGAGATGACTTGAACTCTTGAGTGTGTCGAGCAGCAGATTAGGGTAATGATCGATCGGCGCGATGCGCTGTGCCGCGAACAGTTCTGGGAACAGACGCATCATCATCTTGCGGTCTTCGAGCATGTAGCTGACGCCACTGGGCGTGCGAAGGTTGTCCTCAAGCACGTAGTAAGTGCCGTCGCCATCGCGTACCAGGTCGACGCCAGAAATATGCGAATACAGATCGCGGTGCAGATTCAGGCCCTGCATCGCCAACTGGTATTGTTCGTTGGCGAGCACCTGTTCCGCAGGAATGATCCCGGCCTTGATGATGCGCTGATCGTGGTAAAGATCGGCCAGAAACATGTTCAGCGCCTTGACGCGCTGAATGCAGCCTCGCTCAACGATGCGCCATTCACTGGCCGGAATGCTGCGAGGAATGGTATCGAAGGGAATAAGCCTTTCGGTGCCCTGCTCGTCACCATAGAGCGTGAACGTGATGCCGGCGCGATGAAACAGTAAATCGGCTTCACGACGACGCTGAGCAAGAAGCTCAGGAGGCGTGTCACCCAACCACCGGGCGAATTCCCGATAGTGCGGGCGGACCAGACCGCCAGCGTCGTACATCTCGTCATAAAAGGTGCGGATCATGCCGTACTCCTTGTCACCATGGACACCAAGACCTTCGCAAGGCCCGTGCCATCGGCATAAACGCTTGAATATCAATAAGTTAGATAAACATTTGACGATCTACGCACCATTCCTGTGCACTAAACGCTTAAGCCAATTCTCCTACGCCTCATTCGGAAGCGTCATTCAACCGTGAAATCTATGAACAGCATAGTCAGAGTTGATTTCCGCTGGCGATATTAGTTCGCCATAATCGCCAGCAACTGAGCAAACACGGCATCAAACGCCACTATCGCCCTGAAATATTTTTTTGACGCTTTGCCGTTTCTGCGTTGATAGCACTCGTATCCGCAACTGACTTCCCTTTGAGCCACTCGATTGAGTGGCTTTTTTTTGCCCAAAAGAAGTGCCCGACCGCAGCAAGCTGATACACAGTGATGATGCGAAGGTTCGAAATGCTACAAGTTCTGCTTGTCCGGCATCAGAAACCAGACCGGCCGATCCAGGACATCATCCCGAATCAGCCGGTCAGTTATCGCGCGCAACACATCACGCGTGCAGTCTTCTGATCTCCTGTGTCACGCCCCAGCCTTCAACCTCCCCGTCCATTGGCGAAATAACCATCTGAAAATCTTGCTCGAAGTCGCCGATAGCATCGTAGGTGGCATACATGACCTTGCTCAGTTGCAAGTGCCACGCACCGTCGTCACGAATGTTGATCTGGGTATTAAGGGACTCACCACGAAATTGCTCTGCAGCCTGCCGTGCCCGTTCCTCGTCGGGGAAAATGGCATAAAACTCAATGGGATGAATTCGTGCAAAGTCAAAACCGCCTTCTTTCATGCGGCGCAGTACGCTACTGCTGATGTCCTCTTGATAGGCTGTGCTCATGAAACGTCCTCCTATGCAACGATAGATAGAGTTTCAACTCTTCCCTGGGCGACCACCTGGCGGGGGTCGCGACACGACAGTTAATCCGACGCGGGGAATCAAGCATGTAGCTGACCAGACCTGGCCTTGGGACAGGCCGGGTACGACATGTGGCAGAGGTCGCCCTAGCGACCTCAATTGCAGAGTAGACCCATAGCGGGGCCGTTGCCAAGTGTCTGGCATGACAAGACTTTTATCGAGGAGCGGAATCAGCTTGTTTCTGTAATGGAAATGATCTGGACACTGTTGTGGTCCTTGAGCGTCTTGACCGTAGGTTCGCTGGTGCGTCCATCGAGATCGTTGAGATCCAGCTCGCCCGTGACCGGGAAGAGGTTCTTGCGAAGAAGCTGCGCGGCCTCCTCCTCGCTGGGACGTTCCTGATACTCAACTTCGTGACGCTGCTGTACACCATCCTTATCGAGATACGAAATGGCCCACTGTTTCATCAATGCCTCCAGAACGAAGCCAGACACTCCGGCTTACAACATCTGGACTCTCTGAGGGATACATTCGTTCAAATGGATTGCGGGCCGACGACCACTTCAAAACCGCCCATGCAAAAGGCCCTTGCAGTGAATGCCAAGGGCCTTTTTGTGTAATGCGGGTGCAGAATCAGCCGTTCGGCTCGCCAGGTCGTCCGGGCGAGCCGTAGGGGCATCAGTTCCTGTTTTTGCTGGCCTCCACACCAGCCGTGTTATCCAGCAGGCTTTTGGTGGCCGTCTGCAGGAAGCTTTCAAGCTTGCGCTTGAGCTCCTGAGTATCCGGCGCGTCCGGCACTTCCTCAGCATGCGGCTTGGCGCCCAGCGTGTAGGTCAGCAACTTGGCCGGCATTTCGGTTGGTTCGATCAGGATGCGATTACCGCTGATGATCGCAACCACCTGCTCGCTGCCCGATGGCTTGATCACACCAAAGCCCTTGTCGCCTTCCGGCAGGTTGAGCAGGTCACGTCCCCAGCACTGGTTACGGGTTTGGCCACCCAGGCGACCCATGATGGTTGGAACCACATCCACCTGCGTACCCACGATGCTGCTGCGCTGACCGAACTTCTCCTGCATGCCAGGAGCAATCAGCAGCAACGGCACGTTGAAACGACCCAGGTCCATTTCGGTCAGCTGCCTGTTGTTGCCAAAACCATGGTCGCCCAACACGACGAACAACGTGTTTTTGTAGTACGGCTCTTTTTTGGCCTTCTCGAAGAACTGACCCAACGCCCAGTCGGAATACCGCATGGCGGTCAAATGCTCGTCCAGAGAGCCATGGCCGGTCACGCGCTCGACCGGCAGGTTTTCCGGCAGTGCATATGGGGTATGGTTGGACAGCGTCTGCAACAAGGCATAGAACGGCTTACCGTTCTGACGGGCTTTGAGCTCCACTGCGCCGCGGTCGAACATGTCCTGATCGGACACGCCCCAGGTCGGATCAGAGAACACCGGATTGACGAAGTCTTCACGCCCGACGAAGTTGGTCATGCCCTGGTTGCTGAAGAAGCCTGACTGGTTGTCCCAGGCAAAATTGCCGTTGTAGACATACACGTCGTCGTAATTGCGGCCAGCGCTGAGCAGTTGCGGCAGGCCCGAAAGCTTGTGGCTGCCTTCCGGCGTCTGCATCAGGTATTCGAAACCTGGCAGGTTCGGGAAGCAGGCCATGGTGGCGAACATGCCCTGGTGGGTGTGTGTACCGTTCGAGAAGAAGTGATCGAACAGCAGACCTTCCTTGGACAGCCGGTCGAAGTTCGGCGTGATGTTGGCATCGCTGCCGAGTGCGCCCACCGAGTGACCGGCGAAGCTTTCCATCAGGATCACGACGACATTACGGATCGGCAGCGTGTTTTCTGCTGGAGGCGTGAAGTCACGACGCACAGCGGCGATATCCGGCTCGACCAGCTTGTCATGAGAGGTCAGTAGCATGTCACGCACGGTCTGCTGGGCATCCGCCTGAGGCAGCGTGGCCTTCCAGATATTGTCGCGATCCTCGGACATACGACTCTTGGCTGCAGTGATCAGCGTCAAGGTGCCGTTGAGGCCCAACTGGTTGGCGAAGTTGGAGTCTGTGGTGTACGCGTCGCCCCAGCGCAGCGGCGGCCCCTGGCGCAATGTGCCACGTGCGCAGATCACTGCGACGATCAACACCAGAAAGAACACGCCGATACGCAGGTACCACGGCGCAATCGACCGTCCACTGCTACTGCTGACGCTGAACTCGCGTCGCGGACGAGTGACCCGATCGATGCCCTTGAATACCAGACTCAACAGCCACGTCACAGCGGCCCATGCCAGCAAGTAACGCACCACCGGAAAGCCGTACCACAACATGCTCAGGACGGTCTTGGGGTCTTCCTTGACGTACTGGAAGACCAGACCATTGAGGCGCTGGTGGAACTCACGGTAGAAGTCCATCTCCATCAGGCCGAAGAACAGCGTGATGCTGCCGACCAGTGTCAGCCAGAACCGGAAAAACCCGCGCGCCGCCATAGCCCGAGCGCTGAACAAGGCCAGCATCAGAGGGATCAGCAGATAGACCGTCAGGCGCAGGTCGAAACGCATGCCGTTGAACAGCGCCTCGATGAAAGTGGAAGCTGGCGTGTCGCCAATCATCTCGCGGTTGTAAACCAGCAGGCCGATACGCAGCAGCGTGTACATCACCATCAGGGCGAAGCCACTGAGCAATGTGTAAGCCAGATGCGATTTGACGGTGGGGTTTTGCAGGCGGGACAAGGCTTGCCGATGAATCTGGGCGTCCGTTTTGGCCATGGTTGTCAGGATCCGGTGGATTCAGGGTTGGGTTCAGGCATGCGAAACCGGCCTTCCATCGAATGGCAGCCCGGTTGCAGGGGGGCAGATACTACTTGATCGCCGGTCATTTGGCGCTCGTTGAACCTGTAAAGGTATCTGCGTGTTCAGCTTCGCGCGCAATTCTGTAGCAGGCATTGTGAAAAATTCGTCGCATCTCGCTACGTCGCAACGGCCTGTCGCTAGCCGTTCGGTCAGCAGACCGAACGTGGCGCGACAGGCTGCCAGGCTTTAAGTGTCAGTCATTGCTCGGCTTGTTGACCGCGTTTAGCACGTATTGCGGCAATGCAAACGAACCGATATGCACTTCAGGGTTGTAGTAACGCGTGACAATGCCACTGCCCGCAAAACGCTGGCGCAGTGTTTCCAATGGCAGCTTGCGGTAGGCCGCGTTGGTGGCACCCCAGGCGAAAGTCATGGCGCCGCCGATGTAAGTCGGGATCGCCGCCTGATAGAAGTGCCAGTCGGCAAACAGACCGTTCATACGACCCGCAGTGGTTTGCACGCCACTCAGCTGCATGAACGGCGTGCCGTTCTGAGTGACCAGAATGCCCCCTTCGTTCAGGCAGCGATGACAAGCCTGATAGAAGTTTTCCGAGAACAGCACTTCACCCGGACCGATCGGATCGGTGGAGTCAGAAATGATCACGTCAAACTTCTCTTCGGTCGTGGCCACGAAGCGCATGCCATCGTCGATCACCAGATTCAGGCGTGAGTCCTCGAAGGCACCATTGGAGTGGTTCGGCAGAAACTCCTTGCACATCTCGACCACGGTAGCGTCGATCTCGACCATCGTGATGTGCTCAACGGTGAGGTGCTTGGCCACTTCACGCAGCATGCCGCCGTCACCACCACCAATGATCAGCACGCGCTTGGCAGCGCCGTGCGCCAGAATCGGCACGTGAGTCAGCATTTCGTGGTAGATGAACTCGTCCGCTTCGGTGGTCTGGATCACGCCATCAAGCGCCATCACCCGGCCCATGCGCGGGTTCTGGAAAATCACCAGGTGCTGGTGGTCGGTACGCACTTCGTGAAGCATTTTTTCCATACGAAAGCGCTGGCCGTAGCCTTCGTACAACGTTTCCTGATAATCACTCATGGGTAATCTCCTGATGAATAAGAATGACAGGACGACCAACCGCCCGCACAAAGGCGCGCATTCTACTGTGCGCAACATGACAGGTCGAACCTCTCTGTCTGCGCTTCGCTGCACATGAATCACACGTGACGGCCCATAAAGCAAAAAACGCCTGATTGCCGAGGGCAATCAAGCGTTTTTCCGATGTGAGCCAGGTCAGATACGCACGTTACCGCGCGGCCCTGCAATTGCCCAGATGATCAGGCCCAACACAGGCAGAATCACGATCAACAATATCCAGAGAATTTTCTTCCCGGTTTCGGCGCCACTTTTCAGCACATTGATGATGGCCCAGATATCGAGAGCCAAAATGATCAAGCCGACCAGACTATTAAACGTGGAACCCATGATGTTGCCCCTGATTGAGTACTGACCCTTCTAGGATAGTTGCGCTGTTCGGGGGTTCCGTTGAACCAACCGCTTATTTTCAGGCTCCGAAACGGAGCTCATACCTGTTTTTGTCTTTGCTGCGGCCAGTGTTCCGTCAGCGCTCTCACAAAGGTGCCGCTTTTTATGCAAACACCCGCACACCCTCGAACGCTCTGGTCGTCCTGGTCTGCCCAGTTACACAAAAGCCCACTGGTAAGCCTGGGCTTTATCCTTGCGCTCGTGATTATCCTCGGCCTCGGCGGTATCAGCCTCTATAACGCCTTTGTCGGCACCAGCCAGGTTACTTTCAATTACGCGCTGCTCGGCGGAACAGCGGGTTTTGCCGCCACGGCGCTGGGCGCCATGATAGCCGTAGCGTTTCGGGACATTGCGCAGCGCACTCAGGACATCATGCTTGGCTTCGCGGCGGGCATGATGCTCGCTGCCAGTTCGTTTTCGCTGATCTTGCCGGGCCTCGAAGCCGCCCGGGAAATCACAGGCACGGGACCACTCGCGGCGGCAACGGTGGTTACCGGCCTCGCGCTGGGCGTGTTGCTGATGCTGGGGCTGGACCGATTCACGCCCCATGAGCACGAAAGCGTGGGCCGACAAGGGCCGCACTCGGATCGAATCAATCGGGTCTGGCTTTTCGTGCTGGCAATCACCCTTCACAACCTGCCGGAAGGAATGGCCATCGGCGTCAGCTTTGCTGGCGGTGACATGAACGTCGGCCTGCCGCTGACCACGGCCATCGCGCTTCAGGACATTCCGGAAGGCCTGGCAATCGCCCTCGCCCTGCGCGCCACCGGCCTGTCCGCGTTCAAGGCGATGCTGGTCGCCGTCGGCTCAGGCCTGATGGAGCCGCTCGGTGCCCTGGTGGGCCTGGGGATTTCCAGCGGTTTCGCAATTGCCTACCCACTCAGCATGGGGCTGGCAGCGGGCGCGATGATATTTGTGGTCTCACATGAGGTGATCCCGGAAACCCACCGCAACGGCCATCAGACCTCGGCAACGCTGGGCCTGATGGGCGGGTTCGGGGTGATGATGTTTCTCGACACGGCCCTGGGCTGAGCCCTTGGCTGATCCTCAGCCGCGCAGCGCTTCCAGCGAAGGCGCGGCATGGATACCTGCAACCGCCGCCAACTCCAGCACGCGTGCCTGATCGCAGCCATATACCAGTACGGCCTGCAATTCATCATCCAGCGGCTGACTGAAGTCCATCAGTACGTAACCGCCCATTTCCGTGTTCATGCTGCTCAACTGGATCTGGATGCGATTAAGCGCCACCAGCGGTTCGACCTTGGCCAATTGCTTTGGCTTGATGTTGAACGCCACGTCCTTGCCAAACGACTGGACGATCTGCTCGAACAGGTCCATGTAGGTGTCGGCCTGAAACAGAACGGTTTCCGGCAGACTGCCGACCACCACCCATTCACCCAATGCTATGGGGAAGGTGTCGTCGTAATTCACATCGGGGTTGGCGGCCAGAAAGGCCTGCGGGTCGGCGTAGGCCTGAGCAGCTTCGTCGGCGATGCCGGCGATTTCATCATCGCTCATGCACCCCGAACTGACTTTGCTGATGAGTTCGACCAGTGGGTCTTTCATGGGGGGCAATCCTGAAGGCGGGAAAAAAGAGGCGCGAAGGATAACGGGAAATCCTTCGCGCCTCTACGCTATCAGTCACACTTGCGTCGTCAGATCCCGGTATCAGCCCGTTTGAACACCCAGCCGGGTCAACTGCTCTGCTGTCCCGGTGGCGCCCATTGCCTGAGCCGCACCCAGGGCGCTGATGCCCTTGGCGTCTCGGGCGTGAGGATCAGCACCTTGCGCGATCAGGTAGTCAACGATTTCGATGCGGTTGAACATGGCAGCCATCATCAGTGCAGTACGGCCATCCGCAGCGGCCCCCTCAACACTGGCTCCGCCTTCAACCAACAGCTTGACCACCGGCAGGTCACCCTTGAATGCCGCGCCTGCAATCGGGCTCTGGCCGTTGTCATTGCGAATTTCCGGATCTGCCTTGTGGTTCAGCAGCACCCGAACCGCATCCTGGTGGCCGTGGTAGCTGGCAAGCATCAGCAGCGTATCGCCTTTATGGTTACGGAAGTCGGCAGGCAGGCCTTTCTCCAGAAGACGCTCAAGCATTACCGCGTCACCCTGGCGGGCGACGTCAAATACCTGCTCGGCGAACTCCGCGGTCTCTTCATCGGTCATAGTCTTCGGCTGGCCGAGATTTGAATCAGTCATGGGTCGCTCCTTGGCGTGCGGTCATCCGGGAATCCGATGTACCCGGTAGCGGTACACACAGTGACCGCAAGTCTTGCCAGCTGTTCGGTCCGTATCAAGCTATGTCTTTGATAGCAAAAAATGTGATGTCGTCGCCTTCCCTCTCCGCTGACAATCCCCTCAAACCGGCAAAATGCAGGACGCTCGAAAGGGGTTCATGCAAAATGCACGAACAACGAAAAATCGCCATATCATAACTTATTGATTTTAAAAGAAAAAATAAAGAACAAAAGCTGGCACAGACACTGCACTAGTACTTCCAAGCTTGTTATCCCATGAGCAATGGAGCCGCTAGACATGACTTTTATTCAAGAAAAATTCGCTTCCGTATTCTCCGACTACAACGTGACTACTCAGCCTCGTCCTGACGGCGGTGTGTTGTTGTCCCTGCGCAACGATGAAGGCAAACAAATCCGTCGCTCGGTTTCTTATGCCCAACTGCACACCCCAGTACAGCTGGAGTGGGTGATCAGCGCAATTCGTCGTGACCTTGCTGCTCAAGCAAGTGAACTGCCAGCGATCTCGATGTTGCAAAGCCAGCACCGCTTTGACTTGCCGACGTACCACACACGTTGATAGTTATTGATGTTCCGCGCCGTCCGAAATGGGCGGCGGATGTTTTACGCTCTCTCATCCCTTGTTAGCCGCGATAGCAGTTTTGTTATCGCGGTTTTTTTTCGACCACAAGAATTGCGTTTGATCACGGCAGACTTCTCATCATCTGATCAGTGGATCAAACCGCGACACAGCGCTTCACCGACTGCCTGAGCCCGGTTGGCGACGCCCAGCTTTGAATAGATCGCCTTGAGGTGATATTTCACTGTGGCCTCGGACACTTCGCGGATGGCGGAAATTTCCCACACAGTTTTGCCGTCTCGCGCCCACTGCAATACTTCAAGCTCCTTGTGCGTCAGCCCACGAGCACGAAACTTGATGCCCCGACCCACCCGGTGCAACACCGGTACCAGGCTGGTGATCAGGTATTTATCGTCCGTTGTCGCGTGGCGCCGCATACCTCCCAACGTGCAAATCGAGGTCACGCCATCTGCCCCTCGACAATGGCTTGTGTAGCCATAGGACAAGGCCGGGATAATGTCGCAGGTTTCCAGCACGTCGATATATGAGGAAGGCGGCGGGTAGCTTTCAAGCGCATCATCCCAGTCCAGAAACCCGAGCGCGTTGCGATAGAAGCGAATGACGGGGTCGTCCGCCATCATCTGGCGCTGGCGATAGGCGTCTCCCCAGGCGTCGTCAACGTTGGACGTGATAAACGTGAGCAGCAGCGGCCCCTTGAATTGGTAAAACAACGCCCGATCGCACCGGCATTCGCTGCGGAGCCACTGGAGTGCATTTTCAATGGCGGCTTCGCCGTCAAGTTCGGTAATGGTTCTGACCATTTGCTCTATCAATAAACCCATTGTTTCGTTGTTGGTCGTGGCACCGCACATCGCTGCCGCTCTTCTTCCCCGCTCAGACACCGTGGCGCTCCTGGTCAACAAAGGGGTCAATGGCGGGCAACTTACACGACTGAAGGCGTTTAAAAACAACCCCCCGAACAAACAGGATTAACGTACTGACAGGCAGGCAGCGTCCGACCTGCAAGCCGGACGCAGCTTACAGATAAAGACCTGATTCGAGGCTATGGGGGACTCGAGACGAGCCTGGCGTATCACGCTGATAGAGTGCTGCCAGGCCGGGCTCGTCCAGGACGGGGAAAACGATGATCAGAACGTCGAGGGATCGATGACAGCGAAGCTGGCCACGTTTTCGTGCCCGCTCAGAACACCGCCCACACGGACCAGCCCGCAGGTTGCCATGCCAGCGGCCTGCGCAGCGTCGAGTTCCTCGACGATGTCCGACAGGAACAGAATCTCACCTGCCTCACAGCCGATGGCCTGGGTAATGCTGCGATAAGACTGGGCGTCACGCTTGGGGCCGGACGTGGTATCGAAATAACCGCTGAACAGCCCGGAAAGGTCGCCCGCCTCAGAGCAACCAAAAATCAGTTGCTGCGCCTGTATTGAGCCCGAAGAGTAGACGTACAACCGGTAGCCTTCTTCGTGCCAGCGCTTCAACGCTTCAACCGCGTCAGGGTAGACATGGCCTTTGAGCTGTCCGGCGTTGTAACCCTCGGCCCAGATCATGCCCTGCAACGCTTTGAGCGGCGTTGCCTTGCGGTCCTCGGCAATCCATTCCAGCAAAATCTCTATGACCCGTTCGAGATTTGCCTCTGGCTCGTCGCTCTCTGCTCGCACTGCGTCGAGCTGCGCCGCCACAGACGGCTCAGCGGCATGGTGGCGAACGAACTCTGGCAGATGTTTTTTGGCATACGGAAACAGCACGTCGAATACGAAACTCACGGCGCTGGTGGTGCCTTCGATATCCGTGAGGATGAATTTTATGGACATCTGGGTGGGGCTCCTGTCGGGCGACACTGGCTTGGGTGAGATCAAACAACGCACGAAGTGATCAGCCGATCAGTCTTCCAGCCGAGGGAAACGACCCGCAATGTCTTCACCGGTGAAGTTCGCTACCCAGCCTTCTGGATTGTTGAACAGGCGAATCGCAACGAAATGTGGGTTTTCCCCCATATCGAACCAGTGCCGAGTGCCGGCCGGAACCGAAATCAGATCGTTCTTTTCGCAAAGCACGGCATAGACGTAATCATCGATGTGCAGCGTGAACAGGCCACGGCCGGCCACGAAGAAACGTACCTCATTCTCACCATGACGGTGCTCTTCAAGAAATTTGGCACGCAATTCGGCTTTTTGCGGGTGATCGCTGTTGAGGCTGATCACGTCCACTGTCACATAACCGTGCCGGGTCATCAGCGTATCGATCTGTGTGCGATAGGCGTTGATGACCTCTTCCTGGCTGGCGCCCGGCGTGATCGGCGTCGCAGCTTCCCAGCGGTCGAACGCCACACCGTGCTCGGCGAGCGTCGAGGCGATATCTTCAAGATGGGTCAGTACCTTGTTGGGTACCTCGGGGCTTGAAACGTGATAAACGGACAGACTGCTCATGGAGTGTTTCCTCGGCTATCGGCGTGGGCCAACGCCTTCCGGCTTTTACAGGCCGGTCAGGCAAAGAACGTTTTAGTGGCTGAAGGTCAGCGATTCAATACAGAACGCATCTTCAGCTCGCATTCGAACAAAAACTCGAATGCTTCTATCTGGCGCAGTGCATCACTCATTTTCGCACCCCAGGTGTACAGACCGTGACCGCGGATGAGGTAACCGGCGCAGTCGGGATGCGCGTCCAGCCAAGGCTGTACCTTGGCTGCCAGACGGGCAATGTCCTGATCGTTGTCGAAGATCGGTACCACGACACGCGACTCGTGGGTGACTACACCCTGGAAAGCCTTTTGCAGCTCGTAGTCCTCAAAGACCAGGTGGTCGATCTCGGTCAACCGGGACAGCACTGTCGCATTCACAGAGTGAGTATGCAGCACAGCGCCGACCTGTGGCCGGCAGCTGTAAAGCTGGGTATGCAGCAAGGTTTCGGCGGACGGTTTTTTGCCTGGCTCCAGGCTGTTGCCGGCAAGATCAGTCGCCAGTACATCTTCACTACCCAGTCGGCCCTTGTGCTTGCCCGACACAGTCAACAGCGCCTCACTGGCCGACAGTCTTACCGAATAATTGCTGCTGGTGGCTGGCGACCAGCCACGGCCGTACAAAAACCGCCCGGCCTCAATGATTTCCAGAGCCAGTTGCTCGCGGGTCATACACCTTCCTCTTTCTTGGGTGTGACAATAATGACGGCTGCGGCCAACGCCGCAAGGCTGGCGATGGCAAACGTCCAGGATGGCCCCAGCGCAGTCCAGCTGTAGCCCGAATAAAGCGCGCCCAATGCGCCACCGACGCCGGACAAGGCAGCATACAGCGCCTGCCCCTGGCCTTGCTGGCGTGAGCCAAAGCTACGTTGCACGAAATGGATGGCAGCCGCGTGAAAGCTGCCGAAGGTTGCCGCATGCATGACCTGGGCAATCAACAAGGCCAGCACATGCTCGGCAAATGCGCCCAGCAATATCCAGCGTGCAGCGGCCAACAGGAAACTGGCCAGCAACACCTGACGCACCGAGAAACGCTGCAGGACGCGGCTCATCACCATGAACATCAGCACTTCGGCCACCACGCCGACGGCCCACAGCAGACCGATCAGGCCGCGGCTATAACCGAGCGCCTCCAGGTGCAAGGTGAGAAAGGTGTAATACGGGCCATGACTGAGCAGCATCAGCGCCACGCTGACGTAGAACGCCAGAACGCCGGGCCTTGTGAGTTGCTTGAGAAAGCCTCCTTCATCTGCCTCCCGGGTCGACACCACCGGCTGCGCATTCGGCACCCACCAACTGCTGAGCGCTATACCGCCCATGACCACCAGCAGCACTTGTGGAAAAAGGTCCAGACTGAACCACTCGAACAGACGGCCCAGCACCACCACGGCCAGAATGAAGCCGATCGAACCCCACAGACGGATCTGACTGTAGCGTGATGTCTGCCCTTGCAGGTGCGCCAGGGTAATGACCTCGAACTGCGGCAGGATGGCATGCCAGAAGAACGCGTACAGCGCCATGACCATCGCCAGCCACGCGTAGCTCTTGTCGACCAGAATCAGCGAAAACGCCAGCAGCGTGCAGATGGCGCCAAATCGGACGATGGTCAGTCGCCGTCCGGTGTAATCACCCAGCCAACCCCAGATGTTGGGCGCGACACAACGCATCAGCATCGGGATGGCGATCAGTTCGCCGATCCGCGCACTGGAGAACCCCAGATGATGAAGGTAAAGCGACATGAACGGCGCCGCCGAGCCGAGCAAGGCGAAATAGCAGAGATAGAACCCGGACAGCCGCCAGTAAGGCAACTGTCCGCCGGTCATAGGCGTCACGCTAGCAGCCCGTGACCGTGACTGTGTCCATTACAGCTGAGCCAACACAGGGGTGCTGATGTTGACATCGGCATTCTGCCCGCGGTGGCGAAGCAGATGGTCCAGCAGCACGATCGCCATCATGGCCTCAGCGATCGGCGTGGCGCGGATACCCACGCACGGGTCATGGCGACCTTTGGTAATCACGTCCGCCGCATTGCCATCAACATCGATGGAACGACCCGGCGTGGTAATACTGGATGTCGGTTTGAGCGCCAAATGCGCAATGATCGGCTGACCGGACGAGATTCCGCCCAGAATGCCGCCAGCCTGGTTGGACAGGAAGCCTTGAGGGGTCATCTCGTCGCGATGCTCGGTACCGCGTTGCGCAACGCAATCGAACCCGGCGCCGATCTCGACGCCCTTGACGGCATTGATACTCATCAGCGCATGCGCCAGCTCGGCATCCAGACGGTCAAAGATCGGCTCACCAAGGCCGGGCATTACACCCTCCGCGACCACCGTGATCTTCGCTCCAACCGAATCCTGATCGCGACGCAACTGGTCCATGTAGGCTTCCAGTTCAGGCACCTTGCCAGGATCAGGGCAGAAAAATGCGTTGTCCTCGACACAATCCCAGGTCTTGAACGGGATCTGGATCGGGCCCAACTGGCTCATATAGCCCCGAATCACGATGCCCTGGGTGGCAAGATACTTCTTGGCGATCGCCCCGGCAGCTACGCGCATGGCAGTTTCACGCGCAGAACTGCGGCCACCTCCACGGTAATCACGAATGCCATATTTGTGGTGATAGGTGTAGTCGGCATGCGCTGGGCGGAACAGATCCTTGATTGCGGAATAGTCCTTGGACTTCTGATCGGTATTGCGGATCAGCAGGCCGATGGAGGCACCGGTGGTCTTGCCCTCGAACACACCGGAAAGAATTTCGACTTCGTCGGCTTCCTGGCGCTGCGTGGTGTGGCGGCTGGTACCTGGCTTGCGCCGGTCCAGATCACGCTGCAGGTCCTGCAGGTCCAGTTCAAGCCCCGGTGGGCAGCCGTCTACGATAGCGACCAGCGCCGGGCCATGGCTTTCGCCAGCGGTGGTGACAGTGAACAGCTTGCCGAAAGTGTTGCCGGACATGCGGGCGCTCCGAAAAATCAGCCAAAAAACCAGATCGTTAAACCAAGCGCGCCAGTATACGCAGGCTCGCCGTTCAGTTCATCCTCGAACCTTCCGTGACGGTACGCGTCCAAGCGAAACCCCGACCCAATGATGGCGATGCGATGTTATCTGTAAACACTCTTGCTCTTGCTGCAACAACGCTGCGTCGCTTGACGTTGCCCGTGGCGCTGTTACTGAGTCTGCTCAGTGGAATGGCCAGTGCCGCCGCGCCCAGCGTGGTGCAGCGCCCTATCAGCGTCGACACCGGCAACGGCAAGCTGTACGGCACGCTGCTACTGCCGCGCTCCGACAAACCGGTGCCAGTGGTGCTGATCATCGCGGGCTCCGGCCCCACCGACCGCAATGGCAATAACCCCGAAGGCGGGCGTAACGACAGCATGAAACGCCTGGCCGTTATCCTCGCCAGCAACAATATTGCCAGCGTGCGCTACGACAAACGCGGCGTAGCGGCCAGCAAGGCCGTCACGCCCGACGAGCGCAATTTGAGCGTCGAGGGCTATGTGGCGGATGTTCAACTCTGGGTGCGTGCAATCCGGGCCAACCCGCGTCTCGGCCCGCTGATCCTGCTGGGCCACAGCGAAGGGGCACTGGTGGCAAGCCTGGCCGCTGAAAAAGCGGATGCAGCCGCCGTGATCTCCGTCGCTGGTACTGGTCGCCCGGTGGATCAAGTGCTGCGCGAACAATTTCAGGAACGCTTGCCGCCAGAGCTGCTGCAGCGTAGTGACCAACTGCTGGATGAGCTCAAGGCTGGCAAAACCGACGACAACGTGCCGCCAGAGCTGGAAGTGGTATTCCGCCCCAGCGTACAACCTTATCTGATTTCACTCTTCAGGCAGGACCCCGCGGCCGCGTTTGGCGCGCTGCGCATGCCCGCGTTGATTGTTCAGGGCCGCAACGATATCCAGGTCGGGGTGGGCGATGCGCTGTTGCTGAAAAAAGCCAGGCCGGATGCCGAACTGGCGCTGATCGACGGGATGAATCACGTGCTGCGCATCGTACCGGATGATCTTGAACAGCAATTACTTTCCTACCGTAACCCGACGCAGCCCTTGGCTGAGGAGGTAACGGCACGCATCCTGCGCTTCATCCGCGGACTGCCAGCGGCCTGACCAGAAGTTTTGGCGTCAGGAACCGTAAACCCTTCAGTCCGGAGAAATTCTGCCGATAGCGATGTGCTGGCGCTGTGTTTGCTACACAAGGCCATGGACAGGATCGCCATCAATGACTGACACACATACCATGACCGAAACCGCTGCTGAAACCGTCATCGCCGAAGCCCCGCTGCCACCTCAGCCGTGGGAAGACGTGCTGCCCGAGCACTTCCAGATGCTGCGTCTGTCGCCACTCCCGACTGACCGCACTACAGGCGGTCGGCCGCTGCGTTTCGTGCAGTTCGGTCGTGCCGAGCGGCACAGCAAGGAACTCAGTCTGCTGCGCATCAACATCCAGCTGCCCGGCCAACGGGTGCGCAAGGAACAGAACAATCTGGATATCTGGGCCGATCACGAAAAGCGCATTGTGCGTTTCGGGCCGGAATCCGGCCTGCAGATCGAGCCGTGGAACCGTGGCATCGGTCGGTTCCTGATCGCCCATGGTGTGCATTGGGCGCAGAAGCGCTGGTCGTCATACAAAATCGAAAGCGTTGCGCTGGCCAGCAAGGACGGTCTCAACGAAGACACCCGCCTGCGTCGGGACCATTTCCTGCGCACATTGGGCTTTGAAGTGGCCTATGCCGATGCCCAGCACATGAAAGGCTCCATCAAGGACGTGCATGTCGGCAACCTGCACAGCACCTGGAACAATGACAAGGTGCAGATCATCGAGATTCTCGAAGCTTCGCAAATGCTGGAAAAGGCCGAGAAGAACCTGATCGAGCAGGAAGTGACCATTCGCCAGCACGAAGACCGCGTCAGCAAATACAAGCGCGAAGACAGCAGCTTGCGTTTCACCATCGCGTGCCTGGTAACGTTCGCCGTGTTTCAGGCCGGTCTGCTGATCTGGATCGCGACACACCGTTGAGAAACGGGCTGACAATGCCAGCCCGCGCCTCAAACCGGCTTCATACCCGTGACTGAAACAACGCCTGATGAGCCTGGCACTGATCGGCAGTGAGCATGAACACGCCGTGACCGCCACGCTGAAAATCCAGCCAGGCGAAATCAACTTCTGGATACAACGCCTGAACGTGAACCTGACTGTTGCCGACCTCGACGATCAGCAGACCTTTTTCGTTCAAGTGATTCGCTGCCTCGGCGAGCATGCGACGCACCAGATTCAAACCATCGCTGCCACAGGCCAGTGCCAGCTCCGGTTCGTGCTGAAACTCGTCGGGCATGTCGGCAAAGTCTTCGGCATCCACGTACGGAGGGTTGGACACGATCAGGTCGAAACGCTGCCCCGGCAAACCGTCAAAGCCATCGCCCTGCACGGTGTACACACGGTCTTCCACGCCATGGCGCTCGATATTCTGGTTGGCGACTTCAAGCGCGTCGTAAGACAGGTCGGCCAGTACCACTTCCGCATCCTTGAACTCGTCTGCGCAGGCGATACCGATGCAACCCGAGCCGGTACACAGATCCAGAATGCGCACCGGATCACTGGCCAGCCACGGCGCGAAACGGTCTTCGATCAGCTCGGCAATCGGTGAGCGCGGGATCAAAACGCGGTCATCGACAATGAACGACATGCCGCAGAACCATGCCTCGCCCAACAGGTAAGGCGTTGGCACGCGCTCATCGATACGGCGTTTGATCAAACGCTGCAGCTCTGAGATCTCATCCACTTCCAGACGGCAGTCCAGATAGCTGTCGGTAATTTCCCATGGCAAATGCAAGGCACCCAGCACCAGCTGCCGCGCTTCATCCCAGGCATTGTCAGTGCCATGACCGAAAAATACATCTTCCTCGTGAAAACGGCTGACGGCCCAGCGGATGTGATCGCGCACGGTACGCAAACGGGAAGTGATCATGGACAAACTCCTTGGGAAAACGACAAGCCATTCTGAAATGACCGGTTTTGAATAACTCAGCATTCCGGGTGCCGGACAGGCGTGGAAGTTTCGCCCATTAATGCCCCCTCATCAAGGCAAACCGCCAGTAACTGTTACCCGTCACATGCCCCGCAGCCCAGAAAAACCGGGGCCTGCGATTCTTGCCATTCCCAGAACGCTCCAGCCAGAGGACAATGTCGCAAAAGCCCCACGCAAAGGAGCCCCGGAATGCCCTCTATCAAGACCATGTTTCAACTCAGCGGCCGTGTTCACGCCCCGGCCAATCTGAGCAATGCCACACTGATCATCATCGATGCTCAAAAGGAATACCTCAGCGGTCCTCTGGCGCTGACCGGCGTCGACGAAGCCTTGGCCAACATTGGCCAACTGGTCTCGAAGGCCCGGGCATTGAAGTGTCCGATCGTGCATGTACGCCACCTCGGTACGGTTGGCGGCCTGTTCGACCCACAAGGCGAACGCGGTAAACTGGTGCCGGAGCTGCTGCCGCTGGACGACGAGCACCTGATCGAAAAGCGTCTGCCCAACGCCTTCAATGGCACTGGCCTGCACGAACTGTTGCAACGCCTGGGGCATCTGGACTTGATCATCTGCGGCTTCATGAGCCATTCAAGCATCAGCACCACAGTGCGCGCGACCAAGGATTACGGTTATCGCTGCACTCTGGTCGACGACGCCTGCGCGACTCGCGACCTGCCCAGCTCACACGGGGTGATCAGCGCCGAGATCGTGCATCGGACCGAAATGGCAATCATGGCGGACAACTTCGCCACGCTGGCACTGACCAAAGACCTGATCTGAGCCATACTCACTGCAGAGGTTGTGTGACTGCCTTCACATAACCGCCCATCTCTTAGTGATCCCATGTCCCGTCGAAACGGGAACCCCGCCCCCTGGTTCTGGTCAGAGCGCCGATACTCATTGAGGAAATCGGAATGAAGATATCCGATGGTTTCGACGCCCGGCGTCTGCGGCCCAAAGGCCGGGGCAACTGGCGTACGCGGATAGGCGCCCTGGTGGCGGCGATCCTTGCAGTGCTGGGCATATTGCTCATGGTAGCGGGCGTATCCAGCCTGACTGGCCGTGCTCAGGCCATGGGCGACCTGGGTGCCAGCCCGACAGGTGCAGCGCTCGTTGCCGCTGCTGGCCTGCTGGTTTTTTACCTGGCCGTATTGTTGTGGCGCCGCTGCCGTCGACGTCAACGCGGTGCCAGCGGCTTGAGCATGTCGGCCCATTTGATGAAAAAACACGACTGACCCGTTCGCGTTAGCCGGTTAGACTAGCCTCCTTCGCGGAGGCCCCATGCAAGACGACGATTTTTCCCTGTTCAGAAGCGAAACGCGCGGCGTAAAGCCGCTCAAGCACGAGCACGCCGATGTCGGCAAACCCAGAACCGACCGCAAGTTGCTGGCCAGATTGCGCCAGTCAGCTACCGTGCGCACGGACTCTGTGACCGTTGACGGCCTGTCCGATCAGTTCGTGATCGATGTCGGACCTGAGGATGTGCTGAGCTGGGCGCGTGATGGCGTTCAGGAAGGTCAGATGCGCAAGCTCAAGCTGGGCCAGATTAGCTTCGAAGGAAGCCTGGACCTGCATGGCATGACCGTAGAGCTGGCCCGGGAAACGCTCTGGGAGTTTCTGGCAGAGGCCACCAGGCTTGAGATCCGCTGCGTGCGTGTCACCCATGGCAAGGCAGTGCGGCTGGACGGTAAGCGACCGATGATCAAAAGCCACGTCAACACCTGGCTGCGTCAGCATACGCAGGTGCTGGGCTTTTGTTCGTGCCTCGCCAAACACGGCGGCGCCGGTGCGGTTTACGTCATGCTCAAGCGCACAATGATGGAGGGTCGCGACGAGTAAAGCGTCGCGCCCTGCCTTGATGACTTCAGCGACCGCCAGGACCGCTACCAGGACCAAATCCCGGACCTGGTCCAGGGCCGCCACCGCCCTGACGATGACCGCCGCTCCCGCCCCCGCCGTGGCCACCCGGGCCGGGCCAGAACGGCCAACAGACTGACATCGACGACAATACGATGGCGAACATCGCTATTTTTGCTACTCGACTCAACATCTGATTTTACTCTCACAGGCAGTTATTCGATTGACCTGCCCATCAGACCGCCCATCACCACGCAAGTGGGTAGCGGTTTGGTCTCAGGTGCGTAAGCAAGCCGATACAAAACCGCGCGCAGGTCGGTTTTGCAGTGTCGCCGTGCACCTGTCACCGCGCGTACGTTACTATGTGCGCCTCGGCGAAGGCCCTGCCCTTCGCGCTTATCGAAACCCACACGGAAACACAGTCCTGTGACACTGGAACAGAATTACACCGCCATATTGGGACAACTGGGCGAGGACGTCTCGCGAGAAGGTCTTCTGGACACGCCCAAGCGCGCCGCCAAGGCCATGCAGTATTTGTGTCGCGGTTATACGCAGACACTCGAAGAAGTGACCAATGGCGCCTTGTTCAGCTCGGATGCCAGCGAAATGGTCATGGTCAAGGACATCGAACTGTATTCGTTGTGTGAGCACCATTTGCTGCCGTTCATTGGCAAGGCTCACGTGGCTTATATTCCAAGTGGCAAGGTACTCGGCCTGTCGAAGGTCGCGCGCATTGTCGACATGTACGCGCGTCGCCTGCAGATTCAGGAAAACCTCAGCCGCCAGATCGCTGAAGCCATTCAGCAAGTCACCGGCGCACTTGGCGTCGCCGTGGTGATCGAAGCGCAGCACATGTGCATGATGATGCGCGGCGTCGAGAAACAGAATTCGGCCATGATCACCTCTGTGATGCTGGGCGAGTTCCGCGAAAACGCGGCAACGCGCAGCGAGTTTCTCAGCCTGATCAAGTGATCCGATCACGCCCGCGCCCACGTGCCGCTGCGCATTGGGTGCCGGCAGGTCTTCCCCCTGCTCCCGCAAGAGGTTTGAACGTGTTCATGAAAGCGCTAAGAGTCGGTCTCGGCCAACTCGTCATCTGCATCGACTTCCTCACCCGTCCAGGCAAGAAAAAACGTGATCCCCAGGCTCAGGCGGCCGTCAACGATGCCGCGCAGAACCTGACGCTGTATCAGTTTCACGCCTGCCCGTTCTGCGTGAAGACCCGTCGCACCCTGCACCGCCTCAACGTGCCGGTTGCATTGCGCGACGCGAAAAACAACGAGCTGGATCGCCAGACGCTGCTCAACGAAGGCGGCAAGATCAAGGTGCCTTGCCTGCGTATCGAAGAAGGTGACAAGACGGTCTGGATGTACGAATCCAAAGTGATCATTGACTACCTGAACCAGCGCTTCGGCGCCGTTTGAGACCAGCGGGTTGACCGATCTAACGCGGGCAGCTTTCATCCCGACAGCTTTCGTAGGTTTTCAACTGTTCTACCCGCAGCCGGGTCTGTTCGGCCAGGCATTGCGATTGAAGCAGCGGCCAGATAGAACCTGAGTCTTCGCGCTTGCCGACCTGATACAGACAATCAGCGTCACGCAGCGCGATCCACTTCAACTGCGCGTCCTTGAACGCCTGTCGGGTGGCCGGGGTTTTCAACCAGGCCATCTGCGCCTTGTAGTGCTTGTTCAACTGCGCATCGATGGTGGCCAGATCATCAGCGGCGCACTGGTTCATGCTCGCCTGATTGGCATTGCAATCCTTCGCCTGGGCAGAGCAGCCGACACCCAGTGCCAGCAGCGTCGCCAGAATGGTCATTGAAATACGCATGAGATCCCCTCTCCTGAGCGATGCATGTGTTTGCACCGCGTCCTGCTTCATCAATCCAGCATGCCTACATAGCCGGGCTGGCTTTGAACCCGGCTCAGCCAATGCAGGATTCCGGTGTAAGGCGTCAGGTCAAAACCGCCCTGATGGGCCACGTGGGTATAGGCGTAGAGCGCGATGTCAGCGATCGAAAAATGCTCGCCCACCAGAAAGGGCGTGCGGTCCAACTGCTGCTCCATGACGGCCAGTGCCCGGTAACCCGACTTCTGCATGGCGCGGTACTCATCCATGCGCTCGGCAGGCAAGCCCAGGTAGAACTGAATGAAGCGCGCCACCGCTACCGACGGTTCATGGCTGTACTGCTCGAAAAACTGCCATTGCAGCACTTGAGTACGCAGGCGCGGCTCACTCGGCAGGTAGGCGCTCCCGTCCGCAAGAAAGTTGAGAATCGCATTGGACTCCCAGAGGCAGGTGCCATCTTCCAGCTCCAGCACCGGAATCTTGCCGTTGGGGTTCTTTGCCAGGAAGGCCGAGGTCTGGGTTTCGCCCTTGAGAATATCGACCGGCACCCACTGGTATTCGCTGCCCAGCAGGCTGAGCATCAGTTTGACCTTGTAGCAGTTACCCGAATTGTAATCGCCGTAAACCTTGTACATCGCTCTGCTTCCTTGTTGGGGAGGTCATGATGTCAGTCAAATCAGGCCGCTTTCAGAGTCTGAGCCGTCCGCACAACCGACGCCAGCCGTTTTACGCCTTCGTTCAAGCGCGCAGGATCGATGTGGCTGAAATTGAGCCGCAAATGACCCGGGTTGGCGTCAGGATCGGCGAAGAACGGCTCGCCTGGCATAAACGCAACATCCAGCGCCAAGGCCGCGTCCAGCAAGGTGCGTGTGTCCAGTGGAACCTTGAGCGTCAACCAGAAGAACAGACCGCCCTGGGGGCTGTTCCAGTCAGCCAGATCAGCAAAGTGTTCCTGCAGAGCGCTTTCGAAAGCATCCCTTCGCCCACGATAGAACTCACGCAGCGTCGCCAGGTGTTCACGGTAGTGTTCAGTGCCGATCCACTGCAAGGCCTGCCATTGTCCAAGCCGGTTGGTGTGCAGGTCGGCCGACTGTTTGAGGCGCAGCAGGTGGGGAAACAGGTCGGGACTTGCGATCAGATAACCCACGCGCAGGCCCGGCAGCAATGTTTTCGACACAGTCCCTGTGTAGATCCAGCTGGCCTTTTTCAAACCGCTGACGATCGGCTTGGCACTGCCGCCGTCAAAGCTCAGCTCGCGGTAGGGCTCATCTTCGATCAGAGTGACGCCAAACTCGTCCATCAAGGCCGCAACACCCTCACGACTGGCCTGGTTGTAGCGTACGGCGGACGGGTTCTGGAACGTCGGGATCAGGTAGGCAAAGGCAGGAGCATGCCGCTCCAGACGCTGACGCATCGCGACCAGATCGGGGCCTTAGGCCTGCAAGGGCACGGTGATGCAATCGGCGCCAAACAACTGAAATATCTGTAAGGCGGCCAGATAGGTCGGCGCCTCCATCAGCACTTCGGTACCTTTGTCGATGTACAGCTTGGCGACCAGGTCGAGCGTCTGTTGAGATCCGCTGACGATCAGTACCTGACTGGCCTGACACGGTACGCCCAAAGCCCGCGCTTCTGCCGCCAGCGCCTCGCGCAACGCCGGCTCGCCCTCGCTCATGCCATATTGGCCGAGCGCCACGGGCATGTCGGCCCATTCCACTTTGGGCAGCATTGACTCGGCGGGCAGACCGCCAGCAAACGACATCACTTCCGGACGCTGAGCGGCGGCCAGGATCTCGCGGATCAAAGAACTTTTCAGTCGGGCAACGCGTTCGGAGAAAGCCATGATATTTACCTGTAGCCGAGCCAATTGAAAATACGTCAAACTTATTGACTCAAATTACGACGCCTAACCCGGATACGTCAATATGCTTGACCTTAAAAATCCTGCCAGTCAGCAACGCGCCATGGAAGCTTTCTTCTTCGGGTATCAGGCATTCACGGCCAAGGCCGACGAAATGCTGGCCAAACGTGGCTTCAGCCGTGTGCACCAGCGGATTGTATTTTTTATCGCGCGCTACCCCGCCCTGAGCGTCAAGGAGCTGCTCAATGTGCTGGGCGTCAGCAAGCAGGCCCTGAATGCGCCGCTGCGCCAATTGATCGCCATAGACCTGGTCTACAGCGAAGCGCCCGAGGCCGACAAACGCAAGCGATTGCTCGGGCTGACCGCAGAAGGCATAAAGTTTGAAGCCGCGCTGCGTCGTGAACAGGTCAAGCTGCTGCAACGGGTATTCGCTGACGCGGATCAGGCGGCTGTCGCAGGCTGGATGACGGTCAACGAAGCGCTGGGGCAGACTTTGCAATCGGGCGCCCGCCCGCCTGTACAGAAGGCCGAATGACCGACTGGGCACAATCAAAAACCTGGCGTGCCTGGCAGTGCCCAACTGTGCTGGTGATTACCCTGATCGCTGTATCGTAGCGCCCAGTCAGCGGACGTTTAGGCTTGGCGTCCTTTGATACCTGCCTGCATTAAGGAAAACCCCGCATGAACGAGCCCCTCAAGACGCCGTTGCGTCCATTGGCAGACTCTTCGCTCTCGTCAGTCGTTGCTGGGTTCATTGCCATGATGACCGGCTGCACCAGCTCGCTGGTGCTGATGTTCCAGGCCGGGCAGGCAGCAGGCCTGACCAACCTGCAGATATCTTCATGGCTGTGGGCGTTGTTCATGGGCATGGCGGTGTGCAGCATTGGCCTTTCGCTGCGGTATCGAGCACCCATTACAGTGGCGTGGTCCACGCCCGGTGCGGCACTGCTGATTACAAGCCTGGGTGGTGTGGCCTACCCAGAGGCCATCGGAGCCTTCATTACCTGCGCGCTTCTGGTCACTCTCTGCGGTCTGACCGGCAGCTTCGAGCGCCTGGTCAAACGGCTGCCCGCCTCGCTTGCGGCGGCTTTGCTGGCCGGGATTCTGTTCCGGATCGGCAGTGAAATCTTCATTGCTGCGCAACACCGTACCGGCCTGGTGCTGGGGATGTTTTTCACCTATCTGGTGGTCAAACGGCTGTCGCCACGCTACGCGGTGCTGGTGACGCTGCTGGTCGGTATCGCGCTGTCCGGCATGCTTGGCTTGCTGAACTTCGATGGCCTGGCGCTGGAAGTGGCTATGCCGGTCTGGACCACACCTGAGTTTTCGATGGCAGCCACTATCAGCATCAGTATCCCGCTGTTTGTCGTGGCCATGACCTCGCAAAATATGCCCGGCATTGCAGTGCTGCGTGCGGACGGCTATCACACGCCTGCTTCGCCGCTGATCTCGGTGACCGGCATTGCATCGCTGCTGACGGCACCGTTTGGCTCTCACGGGATCAACCTGGCCGCCATCAGCGCGGCGATCTGTACCGGCCCGCATGCTCACGAAGACAAGGACAAGCGCTACACGGCCGCCGTGTGGTGTGGAATTTTCTACGCCATCGCCGGTGTTTTCGGGGCCACCCTGGCTGCATTGTTCAGCGCATTTCCCAAGGAGTTGGTGCTGTCGATCGCCGCGCTGGCCCTGTTTGGCTCAATCATCAATGGCTTGACGGTGGCCATGGCTGAACCCAGGGAGCGCGAACCTGCGCTGATCACCTTCATGGTGACAGCGTCGGGACTGACCCTGTTTTCAATTGGCTCGGCGTTCTGGGGCATCGTTGCGGGCGTGCTGACCCTGCTGATACTGAACGCGCGAAAACCCGGTTGATCGAACGACACGACGATAAAGCAAGAGCGGACTGGCTGGCAGACCGCTCGATCAGAGTTTGAAATGCCCGACCATGCCGCGCAGCTCGTTGCCCAGCGAAGCCAGCTCGATGCTGGACGCGGCGTTGCCCTGCATGGCCAACGCAGACTGATCGGCGCTGGTGCGAATATGCGTGACGCTGCGATTGATCTCCTCTGCCACTGAGCTTTGCTGCTCGGCAGCGGCGGCAATCTGCTGGTTCATTTGCTGAATGATCGATACGGCATCGGCAATGCTGACCAGCGCGCTTTCTGTCTGTAGCGCATCGCTGACCGCCAGTTTCACGCACTCGCCACTGCTTAGCATTTCCTTGACCGAGGCTTGCGCGCCGCTGCGCAGGCGGGTCACCAGTCGCTCGATTTCTTCGGTGGACTGTTGAGTCCGTTTTGCCAGGGCGCGAACCTCGTCGGCCACCACCGCAAAGCCGCGACCCTGCTCGCCTGCCCGGGCCGCTTCGATGGCAGCGTTCAGAGCAAGCAGGTTGGTCTGCTCGGCCACACTCTTGATGACACCCAGCACCTGACCGATGTTCTGAATTTCGGCGCTGAGGCTTTCAATGCTCTGGCTGGCCGAGGCCGAAGAGCTGGCCAGCTGTTCAATACGCTGCATGCTCTGGCGCACGATGCTCTGCCCACTGCCCACTTTGGCATCAGCCGTCTGCGCCGCCAGGGCGGCCTGCTCGGCATTGCGCGCTACATCGTGAACCGTGGCCGTCATCTGGTTCATGGCCGTGGCGACCTGCTCGGTTTCCTCCTTCTGGTTGCCGACCTCCAGATTGGTCTGCTCAGTCACTGCCGACAACGCCTGAGCCGAACTGGACAACAACTCGATCCCTGACTGCAAGCCACTGACGACTCGGCTCAGCCCCGCGCCCATCTGCTGCATGGCGTCCATCAACTGGCCAATTTCATCACGGCGGTCAACCGGTTCGCTGCTTCTGAGATCGCCTGCAGCAATGCGCTGTGCAAAACCGATGACCGCGCGCAAAGGGCCGACGATCAGGCGTGTGATCAGCCAGGAAGCCAGCAGCCCGACCAACAGGGCCACCCCTGAAAAGCCAATAATTTTAAGGGTGCTGTCTGTAATCTGTGTCTGCATCGATTGGTCTTCAGCGGCGTAGACCTGTTGCACAAGGTCTACCACCTGACGGGCGTTGGCCGCCAATTGCGCCGACACCTGAGCGTCCCTGGCCAGCAGGTCGGTGTACTCGCGCAGCTTCTCGGTAAAGCTGACGATATGCGTACTGACCTCGCCAAGCACGGTCAGGTAACCGTCGTCCTTGATCAGCCCTTTGAGTTCTGCGGCCAATGAACTGGCCTGGTCAGCCTGTTCAATCGTGCCGGTTTTTGCAGCTTCGCCCGATGCGGTGCGGCGGCTCTTGTCCAGCCGAACCCTGGCCTCGTCCATGGCTTGCAACATCAGCCTGGATACCTGGCTGACCTTGCCAGCCTGCTCGACGAATTCCGCACCCTGCTGCCCTTGCGAGTCTTTCAGGTTCCAGGTGCCATCGTCAGCCAGACCGGCCTGCAGCACATCGAGATTGTTGGCGACACTGGACACCGACCAATTGGCCATTTCCAGCGCAAGGTCTTTGCTCTGGCTGATGTCGACGAACTGGTCAAAGGAGGCACGGTAGGCAGCCAGGCCTTGCTGCACCTGCTCCATCGCCACTTGATTGTTGGGTGAAAGGGTCTTGAATGCTTCGGCCAACGCGTTCAACTCGTCAACGCCCGCATGCAACTGGTCGACGGTTTTCGGATCGCTGTGCAGCGCATACTCCTGCTCCAGCAAGCGCACCCGGAGCAGCCCGTTATTGAGCGCCGACATCTGCTTGAGGTCTTCAAAATGCACGCCGACGCTCTTCAAGGACCAAACGCCAGTGGCCGCTACCAGCGCTGTCAGCAGCAACACCAGCAAGAAACCCACGCCCAGCTTCTTCGCCATCCCCAGATGGGCGAATCCATTTCGCACGGCCGATATCATAGCGCTCAGTCCCCGTTTGAATACGCGAAGCGCAGTCGCCTCGCATGACCTGCAACAGGCCATTCAATATTCGTGCAGATTCTCAACGCGCGCGGGAGGATACAAGTCTTTGACGCCTGAATAATGGCAAAGAGCTATGTAGGCGTCGCTTTTGGAATGGTTCCTGCCCTCAGCCTGCTATGCGCGCGCTCATAGCTGGCGCAACAGGCTGGAGCATAGAGGTGAACATGCGCTAAGTGCGTGCGGCGGCAGCAACAGTCAGCGTACCCGCTTCGACATCGAGGGTTGCATGAGTACCCAGTGGCAGCGCCTGATTGGCGTCGCCGTGACCGACAGGCAAGCCACCCAATACCGGTATGCCAAGCCCACCCAGGCGCTCGAGCAACACGTCCGCCGGGCTGATCGTACCGCCCGTATTGGCTGCCGGAGTGAACTCACCGATCGCAATACCGGCCAGACCGGCCAGAATGCCGCAGTTGCCCAGCTGGGTCAGCATACGATCGACCTTGTAGGCTGCCTCGCCGACGTCTTCGATCAACAGAATGGCGCCCGACAGATCAGGCATGAACGGTGTACCGACGCTGGTACTCAACATGCAAAGATTGCCGCCCAGCAGCAGGCCCTGAGCAATGCCTTGGGTGCGCACCCTCGCGGTTGGCGCGGCTGGATCGACAGTAAGCAAGACTGGCTCGGCGCTCATCAACACATGACGCATGCCACTGGTGAACAACCCGCCACGCTCGAACTGGGTGGCAACCGGGCCATGAATCGTGGCCAGACGCGCCTGATTCCAGAGCACGCCGTGCAGTGCAGTGATATCGGAAAAGCCGGTGACCAGTTTCGGATCCCGGCGCACCGCGTCCATGTCCACGCCTTGCAGAATACGTTGCACGCCATAGCCGCCACGGTTGCAGATCACCGCCCTGATCTGCGGATCGGCAAGTGCTGCGTTCAGGTCGGCAAGGCGTTCTTCGTCGGTACCCGAGTAAAACGAATGCTTGCCCAGCGCATGCGGATAGACCTGAGGGCGCAACCCCCACCCCTGCAAAACCTCGACCGCCGCGTCAATCTTGCGCGGATCTACCGGGCCTGCCGGAGACACCAGCGCCACCGCGTCGCCTGCGCGCAGTACCTGTGGATGAAGGGTCTGCAAACTTGTCGCGGTCATGCGTGTAAATCCAGAACTCAAGGAGCCCTCAATGTAGAGCAGCCTTTGGGCTGACTCAAGCTGCAACAGTGGCAAAAAGAAAGGCTCTGCGAATCGGTTTGAACGCGACAGCCCATACCGACTCCTATCAACTACATGGATACACCAGCATTCGCTCAACGACCGCTCCTTGCTCCATCAGCGATCCAGAGCTTGAATCTTTCCTTTAATCTTCTATGAGGCCTGCCATGACCGATCGATCGAACCGCCAGTTTCTACTCGCCAAACGCCCTTCAGGGGACGTGCGCCGTGATGACTTCACTTATCAGGACGTGCCTGTCAGCGCGCTGAGCGATGGCCATATTCTGGTCAGAAACAAGTACCTTTCGCTTGACCCGGCAATGCGTGGCTGGATGAACGAAGGCAAGTCCTACATTCCGCCCGTGCAACTGGGTGAAGTGATGCGTGCGCTGGGCGTGGGTGAAGTGATTGAGTCGAAAAACCCGAAATTTGCCGTGGGCGATCACGTGCAGGGCACATTGGGCATTCAGGACTATTTTGCTGGCGAGCCGAAAGGTTTTTACAAGGTAGATCCTTCCCTCGTCGAGTTGCCGCTGTATCTGTCGGCTCTGGGCATGACCGGCATGACTGCCTACTTCGCACTGCTGGATGTCGGTCAGCCGAAAAGCGGTGATACCGTGGTGATTTCCGGCGCGGCAGGTGCTGTTGGCAGCATTGCCGGGCAAATCGCCAAGCTGAAGGGTTGCCGTGTGGTTGGCATCGCAGGCGGCAAGGAAAAATGCAGTTCGCTGACGCAAGAGCTTGGCTTCGATGCGGCCATCGACTACAAGGCCGAGAACGTTCTGGATGCCCTCAAGCGTGAATGCCCGAACGGTGTGAACGTGTACTTCGATAACGTAGGTGGCGACATTCTTGACGCGGTCCTCAGCCAGTTGGCTGTAGGTGCGCGAGTCATCATTTGCGGCGCGATCAGCCAGTACAACAGCACCACCGCGCCCAAAGGTCCGGCCAATTACCTGTCACTGCTGGTCAACCGTGCGCGTATGGAAGGCTTCATCGTGCTGGACCACGCCGCTCGTTTCGAGGAAGCAGGCAAGGAACTGGCAGGCTGGGTCAACGAAGGCAAGCTCAAGAGCAAGGAGCACATTGTCGAAGGGCTTGAGACCTTCCCGGAAACCCTGCTCATGTTGTTCAGTGGTGAGAACTACGGCAAGCTGATGCTGAAGGTGGAAGACAAACAGGCGTCGTAAAAGCCGGAATCGCTGCTTTGCGCCACTTAGGGCGGCGCAGAGCACCGATCATGCGCCTCACGCCAGTTCGGCAACCACAGCAGCCAGCGCCCTGGACGGGTCTGCCGCCTGGCTGATTGGACGACCGATTACCAGGTAGTCGGACCCTGCATCCAGTGCCTGACGCGGAGTCAGAATGCGGCGTTGATCATCCTGAGCACTGCCGGCTGGCCGAATGCCAGGCGTCACCAGTTGCAAAGAAGGGTGAGCGGCTTTCAGGGCCTGCGCTTCAAGCGCCGAGCACACCAGACCATCCATACCGGCCTTCTCGGCCAGTGCAGCCAGGCGCAATACCTGGACCTGCGGATCGATGTCCAGACCAATCCCCGCCAGATCTTCGCGCTCCATGCTGGTCAGCACGGTCACGCCGATCAGCAACGGCTGAGGACCGCTGCGCTGCTCCAGTACCTCACGGCACGCCGCCATCATGCGCAACCCGCCAGAGCAGTGGACATTGACCATCCAGACGCCCATTTCCGCTGCGGCCTTTACAGCCATCGCAGTGGTGTTGGGGATGTCGTGAAACTTGAGGTCAAGAAACACCTCGAAGCCCTTGTCACGCAGCGTCTCGACAATGTCCGACGCGCAGCTGGTGAACAGCTCCTTGCCGACCTTTACCCGGCACAGCGCGGGGTCGAGCTGATCGGCCAACCGCAGCGCGGCTTCACGGGTTGGAAAATCCAGGGCGACGATGACAGGAGTCTGGCAGGCGGACATGAGCGGGCTCTCAGGTAAGTCGAAATCGGCGCGCATTGTAGCCGAAGCCACAGGCGGGCGGGACCCGTAGATCGGCATTTGCCTGTGAGTTGCCGTTTTTTATCTGTCAGCTCTGGTTGATCCACTCAGGTCAGCACACTCATGCCCGCGCACTAAAAACGTCTGCCTGCCTGCACCGACACCGAACATCATCCTTTTTGCACGCACCAAGCCCGCACAAGGGTGCGTAGCTGCTCGCCGATGCGTTCTGCATACGACCTGTTTTGAAGCAATGCGACGGCCATTCGTGCACTGGCACGGCCTCTGCAACAAGATGTTTCGACGATTTTCGACACTCAGGGAGACAACGATGAGTACTCAACTCAAGCCAACGCTGGGCACGCTTCATCTATGGGGGATTGCGGTCGGGCTGGTGATTTCAGGCGAATACTTTGGCTGGAGCTACGGCTGGGGTGTGGCAGGCACTCTGGGGTTTCTGGTAACAGCGCTGATGGTCGCAACCATGTACACCTGTTTCATTTTCAGTTTTACCGAACTGACCACCGCCATCCCGCACGCGGGCGGGCCATTCGCCTACAGCCGCCGTGCGTTCGGTGAAAAAGGCGGGCTGATTGCCGGCATGGCCACACTGATCGAATTTGTGTTCGCACCGCCGGCCATCGCGCTGGCAATCGGTGCTTATCTGAATGTGCAGTTCCCGACGCTGGACCCCAAACATGCCGCCGTCGGCGCTTATATTGTGTTCATGGCGCTCAATATCATGGGCGTCAAACTGGCCGCCACGTTTGAATTGGTAGTGTGCATCCTTGCAGTGGCCGAGCTGCTGGTGTTCATGGGTGTGGTTGCACCGGCCTTCAGCTTCAGCAATTTCGCGCTCAATGGCTGGGCAGGCTCGCAGACGTTCGGCCCTGGCGCGATTGCCGGGATGTTCGCAGCCATCCCGTTTGCGATCTGGTTTTTTCTGGCCATCGAAGGTGCGGCCATGGCCGCCGAAGAAGCCAAAGACCCGAAACGTACCATCCCCAAAGCCTACATCAGCGGGATTCTGACGCTGGTGGTGCTGGCAATCGGCGTGATGCTGTTCGCAGGTGGCGTGGGCGACTGGCGCACCCTGTCCAATATCAATGACCCATTGCCTCAGGCGATGAAAGCGGTGGTCGGTGACAGTTCCGGCTGGCTGCACATGCTGGTATGGATCGGCCTGTTCGGTCTGGTCGCCAGCTTCCACGGAATCATCCTGGGCTATTCACGCCAGTTCTTCGCTTTGGCCCGCGCCGGTTATCTGCCCGCTTCACTGGCAAAACTCTCGCGTTTCCAGACACCTCACCGGGCAATCATCGCAGGCGGCCTGATCGGCATCGCGGCGATCTACAGCGACGGCCTGATCAACCTCAGCGGCATGACCCTCACAGCGGCCATGATCACCATGGCGGTGTTTGGCGCCATCGTCATGTACATCATGAGCATGCTCAGCCTGTTCAAGCTGCGCAAGACCGAACCTCATCTGGAACGCACCTTCCGCGCACCGGGCTACCCGGTCGTGCCGGGTATCGCGCTGGGTCTGGCAATCGTGTGTCTGGTGGCGATGGCCTGGTTCAACGTGCTGATCGGCCTGATATTCCTGGGCCTGATGGGCATCGGTTTCATCTACTTCAGCCTGACCGCCAAGTCCCGCGCCGACGCACCCGCCGATGCCATGCTGACTGGCGTTTGATCCGTCAACCCATGGGCACGCGTGCACATTGCCGCACGCGGCCTATCCAGGGCGCTTACACTTGAACCATTGAGCCGCGTCGCTGCTCAAAGCGGTATCACAACAAGGAGAGCCTTATGCCCTGGTATGCCTGGTTAATTCTACTCGTTGCAATCGGCTCGATCGTAGGCGGCCTGATGATGCTGCGTGACACAGCAAAGAAGCTGCCCCTGACCGAAGATCAACTCAAGCGTGTCCATGAGCGCAATGCAGAAATGGATGCCAAGGAAGCCAAGGACCGCTGAAGCCAACCGAGTGACAGGCCTTGAGCCTGTCACTTCTGTTTTACGGTGTGGTGACTTCCATCGGTGTGGAAAGTACTTTGATGTCCAATGGGTTGAATATCCGAGCCAGCTCACCGTTCTCCCGCAGCCTCTCCAGCAACTCACTGAATTTTGTCACGCCAATATTGCCATTGGGCAACAGCAGCGCATATTGCCGATAGATCTGGTCGACGCGATCAGAGACCAGCAATTGCTCAGCTTCATCCTTGTTGTGCGCCATGAAATCGACCAGATAAGAGCGCGTGACCGGCGCAATGTCCGCCCGCCCCCGCGTGACCATCATCAGGTTGCTGTCGTGGGAATAGGTGGAGGTGATATTGAAATGTTCGTTGAGGTATTTAGGGTCGGTGTTGAAGTTGGCAAAGCCGTAGTGATACCCGCTGAAAATGGCCAATCGTTTGTTTGACAAGTTATTGAAGTAATCCTGATGACGCCCTTCGACGCGCCGAGCCACATACACTTCGGCGTCTTCAAGCCCAAGATCTACCTGTTTATGCGGAATGTCTTTCCAGCCCCAGTCGGGGTTTTCGAATATTGCGATATCAAAGCGGCCTTCGGAGAAGTCCCGGAATCTGCGCTGCACGGACGTCGGCACCATGACAAACTGATAGTCACGTTGTTCAGCATTCAATGCTGCCACCAACTGCGGTAAAAGGCCGGTTTCTTCACCCTTCTCAGGCCGAATCATATAGGGCGGAAAATGCACCGCAGCAATACGAATGATTTGTGCTGCCGAGACCTGCAACGCAATCAGCAGTGACCCGACCAGTAATGCACCCTGTGCAAAATGGCGTATTGACACATTGAGCCCCACTGCAGGTTTCTTCATATAAACGACATCAGTTCAAAACCGCACACGCTATGCGGTTTTGACGCTTTAAACAACTATAAGCTCCGCTGCAAGAGCAGTGTCTGCTCGACGAGTTCATCGGGTGCCAGAAGATGACCAAGGCACCAACGCCGGATTTGGCGGTCGATGTTAGGATTGTTTTACGCAGACACGCCGGTACAGGCCTGCAGATCGTCCTGCCGGGCATGTGAGCCTTGATATGGCTACGCTGAACTCATCGACTACGGATGGAGCTTGATAATGCCGCATTGGCTGGTGATTGACCTGGAGGCCACCACTGAGGAAGGGGGATGGCCGGTCGCTGAAATGGAAGTCATTGAGATAGGCGCGACACTGGTCAATCAGGACGGGCGTGAGCTGGATCATTTCGAGCGCTTTGTGCGTCCGGTCAGACGGCCGCTGCTGACCCACTTCTGTCGGGAGCTGACGCACATAAGCCAGAGCAGTATCGACACCGCAGCACCGCTGACAACCGTCTGGCCGCAATTCGAGCGCTGGTTGAGTCACCACCGGGCCCGAATCGTCGGGTGGGCGAGCTGGGGCGATTACGATCGGCAACAGTTGGAAGAAGAGTGGCGACGACACGATATTGTCAGCGCGCTGTCCAGCATGCCTCATGTCAACCTGAAGCAACGCTTTGCACAAGCGCGCCAATTGCAGAAACCTCCCGGCCTGAACGGCGCATTGCAATTGGCGGGCATGCAATTTGCCGGGCAACAACACCGGGCGCTGGTGGACGCGCGTAACACTGCCAGACTGCTGCCGTTGATTCTGCCTAATTGACTTCGCTACCTTGTGCATCGTCATCGGGACACTTTCGCAGTCACTCGCTGACGCCTGTTTATGAGTGACGAGTTTTCTCGGCTTGGGCATACTGGCCCGCCCTTTTTAACCCTTCCATAAGGAATTGCCCATGTTCAAGGTTAACGAGTACTTCGACGGCACCGTCAAATCAATTGCTTTCAGCCAGACCGAAGGCCAGGCGACCATCGGCGTGATGGCTGCGGGCGAATATGAGTTCGGCACGGCACAGCGTGAAATCATGCACGTGATCTCCGGCGAACTGAGCGTGAAACTTCCAGACAGCACTGACTGGGAAAGCTTTACCACGGGCAGCCAGTTCAACGTGCCTGCAAACAGCAAATTCCAGCTCAAAGTCAGCGTCGACACTGCTTATTTGTGCGAATACCGCTAAAGAGCTCGAGCGGGAGGGGCAATCCTCCCGCCGCTTTCACACAGCATCGCTTCGCTCACGAGGCGCTTTTTACCCCGCCTCCTCCATTCCTGCATTGAACTGCAACGCCGCGAGCCTCGCGTACAGTGGGTTGCTGGCGATCAGTTGCTGATGCGTTCCGACCGCCACCAGGCGCCCCTTGTCCATCACCGCAATGCGATCAGCGTTCTGTACTGTCGCCAACCGATGAGCAATCACTAACGTGGTACGGCCTTTCATCAGGCTTGGCAGTGCCTGCTGAATCAGGTGCTCGCTCTGTGCGTCCAGCGCACTCGTGGCCTCGTCCAGCAACAGGATTGGCGCATCCACCAGCAAGGCCCGGGCAATGGCCAGACGTTGACGCTGGCCACCGGACAGTCCCAGGCCACCGTCGCCCAGATGGGTACGATAGCCGTCGGCCATTTCCATGATGAACTCATGGGCGTGTGCGATGCGCGCCGCCGCCTCTACCTGTTCGATACTCGCGTTGGCGTTACCGTACCGAATGTTGTCTTCGACGCTGCCGTAAAACAGCGCCGGGGTTTGCGAGACAAACGCGAAACACCGGCGCAAGTCGAGCGGATCCAGTTGGCTGACCGGCAGGCCTTCGATCAGTATCCGCCCCTGCTGAGGGTCATAGAAACGCAACAGCAAATCGAACAGCGTCGACTTCCCTGCGCCGGACGGACCGACCAGGGCCAGCGTTTCTCCTGCTTCAACAGAGAGCGTCAGGCTATCGAGCGCATTGCGCTCCGGTCTGGAAGGATAGGCAAAGCTGACGTTTTCCAGCGCAAGCCTGCCGCTCACCCGCTCCGGTAATTGTTGGAGCCCTGTAACCGGGGCCCTGATTTCACTGCGAGCCTGCAGCAGTTCGCCAATACGTTCGGCGGCACCCGCCGCACGCTGAAGCTCACCGATGACTTCGCTCAGGGTACCGAACGCCGTCCCGACGATGAGGGCGTAGAACACGAACGCTGCCAATTCACCGCTGGTGATGCGCCCGTTGATCACATCCGTTCCACCCACCCAGAGCATCACGGCTACGGCGCCCAGCACCAGAACGATAACCAGCGTGATCAACCAGGAACGCTGGAGAATGCGCTTGCGCGCAGTGTCGAAGGCCTGTTCGGCGGTATTGGAGAAGCGTTGCTTGTCCTGTTTTTGATGGTTGTAGGCCTGAACGGTCTTGATCTGTCCGAGCGCCTCGGCGACGTAACTGCCAACGTCCGCCACGCGGTCCTGACTCTGACGGGAGAGGCTGCGCACGCGCCGGCCGAACATCAGAATCGGCGCAAGGATCAGTGGCAAGGCAACCACCACAATACTGGTGAGTTTGGGGTTGGTGATGAACAGCAGAATGATCCCGCCGATGACCATCAACGCATTGCGCAGGAACATGGAAAGCGAGGAGCCGATCACTGATTGCAGCAAAGTGGTGTCTGCCGTCAATCGCGACTGAATTTCAGAGCTGCGGTTGTTCTCATAAAAGCCCGGGTGCAGCTCGATCAAGTGATCGAAGACCCTTTTGCGCAGGTCCGCAACAACCCGTTCACCCATCCAGGAAACGAGATAAAACCGGGCGAACGTACCGATTGCCAGGCCGACCGTCAGCAGCATGAACAGGCCGATGGAGCGCTCGAGCAGTTGCGTCGAACGGGTCATGAAGCCCTGATCGACCATCAATTTGATGCCCTGCCCCATGGACAAGGTGATGCCCGCCGTGACGATCAGCGCGAGCAATGCGCCCAACGCCTGCCAGCGATAAGGAGCGATAAAACCTGCCGCCAGACGAATGGCCTGGCGTTGACGATGAGAAACCACTGAAATCATTAAGACCGAACCTGCCTGTGTGCCCGCGATGATTGTGCCGACAGCCTACACCCTCACAGCCGCACAAGCGGTGACACAGGACTCGCTGTGCCAGGAACTTGCGCGGCGCTTTGCGGGTCAGGATTATATCGACTCCACCTTGCCGCTATAAAAGATCGATCCAAGCAAAAGGTGGCAGATTTATATCATTTCTGTTGGAGTCGAGCTTCGCTTGGACGCCAGGTATCTGTCACCGGGCAGTCATCAAGCAAAGTTAACGTGATCGCTGAAACCTGATGAATGGAGAACACCATGAGCCTGCAAGAGAGCAGCAACGAAGTCACCGTCGTACGTGCGACACCCAACCTGCCTGTCGGTGGTGCGATTCTCGACCAGACGGGGCGTGAGGTGGTGATCACCGAAGAGATGGTTCAAGCCGCCTGCCAGGAATGCGAGAAGCTCTGGGTCACCCCTGAAAAACAAGATTGAGCTTGATCAAACACCTTGAAACCCGACCTTGGCGTCGGGTTTTTTATGCATTCAGATTCGCTCAGACCCGCACAGCGCCCAATGCGCTGATAATCCGCGTCAACACTTCAGACTCACCGTCCAACCGGACCCGGAGCCCTTCGATCTCCCGACGGGGCGGGTAATGCTTGCGCAACGCGTCGAAGGCCAGCCGCTGACTGGCTGTATCGCCCACCAGGCTGCGGCGAAAATCAGCATCATCGCGGCGTGGGTCATAGACGCCACGGCACAGCATGTTCAACGCCCAGAGCGGATCGGTATGTTGATCCAGGCTGACCTGCGCGAGCCACGGGCGCGGCAACAGATCGTCAAGGCTGATCAACGCTGGCTGGCCGAGGAAAGCACACAGCGCCTGATAAATCTGCGCGGTGCCTCGCTGCCTGCCATCAAGGCTGTAACCGGCGATGTGCGGAGTACCAATGATGCACAACTCAGCCAACGGCACATTGACTTGCGGCTCGCCTTCCCAGACATCAAGCACTGCCTGGATATCTTCGCGGTCCAGCAGCACGCCGAGCAATGCGGTGTTATCGACCACTGCGCCACGGCTCGCGTTGATCAGCCAGGCACCCTGTTTCAAATGGCGCAGACGCGCTTCGTCGAGCAAATGCCAGGTCGCCAGTTCTCCCGTCCGGGTCAACGGCGTGTGCAAGCTGATCACGTCACAACGCGCGATGATCTCGTCCAGGCTGACGAAGTCACCACGCTCCGCAGCCTGGCGTGGCGGGTCACAGGTGAGGACATTCCAGCCCAGCGCCTTGAGCACCTTGACCAGCCGCCCGCCGACCTGCCCTGCACCAACCACCCCGTAGGTTCGCTGCCTGAGATCCACGCCTTCGATTTCTGCCAGCGTGAGCAGGCTGCCCAACACATAATCCACCACGCCACGGGCGTTGCAACCCGGTGCGCTGGACCACTGGATACCGGCTTCCAGAAAATACGCCAGGTCCAGGTGATCAGTACCTATGGTGCAGGTCCCGACGAACCGGACCCGGCTGCCGTCGAGTATCTCGCGGGTCACCGATGTCACGGAACGCACCAGCAAAATATCGGCATCCGCCACGGCTGCGCGATCAATGGAGCGGCCAGGCATACGATGGATTTCACCCATGCCTGCAAAAAAGGCATCGAGCAGGGGAATATTTTCGTCGGCGACAATGCGCATGAAAAACTCTCTGAGAGCGGGCGTTGGCCCGTTCACAAGGGAACGGGCACGGGTGACGGCAACAGACTTTGCGTGAATCAGTCCAGCTTCTTGCGAATCCAGTAGAGGAACGTGCCTTCCTGAGCCTGCTGCTCAACCAGCTCATGGCCCAGAAACACACAAAACTTGGGGATGTCACGACGGGTCGACGGGTCGGTTGCAATCACTTTCAACAGCCCACCGGCGGGCAGGTCACGTACTTTCTGATGCAGCATCATCACCGGCTCAGGGCAGTTCAGCCCGCTGGCATCGAGGATGCCGTCAACCGCGACGTTTTCAATGGATTCAGACATGGGGCCTCCAGAAACAGGTCATCATTGTTGCTCAATTCCTTCAAGCAGACCAAATGTCGTGACACGCTGCGATGTACGGCACGACGCCAGGCATTGCCCGAACTTCAGCCCTTGCGCGGCGCGGCGGTCTTTTTCACATCCAGCCTGCGCAGGTGACAGGTCACTTCCTCGCGATCGTGGTAAAGCTGCTTGCAGCCAATCGATACCCTGACGCCACGCGCCTGGAAGCCTTCTTCGATCCGGTCGAGCAACCGCCGCACTTCAGCGTAGCGCTGTTTCATGGGCAGCTTGAGGTTGACTACGGCTTCGCGACACAGGCCTTCGCCCAGCCAGGTTTCCAGCAGGGCCGCATTACGAGCAGGCTTCTCGACGATGTCGCAGACCATCCAGTCCACCGGCTGCCGCGGCTTGTAGGTGAACCCGTCCGCCATCAAGTGCTGTACCAGGCCGGTGTCCATCAGGCTTTCGGCCATCGGACCATTGTCGATGGCCGTGACCAGCATGCCGCGACGCACCAGTTGGTAAGTCCAGCCACCCGGCGCAGCGCCAAGATCCACGCCGGTCATGTCGCCGGACAGACGCTCGTCCCATTGATCTCTGGGGATGAAGTGGTGCCAGGCCTCTTCCAGCTTCAAGGTCGAACGACTCGGCGCTTCGCGGGGGAATTTCAAACGGGGTATGCCCATGGGCCACATGGCCGAATTGCCCGCATCTGCGATACCAAGAAACACTTCACGACCGCTTTTGAAGGTCAACAGCAAGCGGGGCTTGCGTGGATCGTCGACCAGCTTGCCAGCCTGAACCAGCGCCTTGCGCAGCGGGACTTCGAATTTCTTGCAGAAATTCGACAGCTCTTTGCCGTCGTTGGTGTCGACGACTTCCAGCCACAGGCTGCCGCACGTCGCAAACGCTGACAATTGCGCAAGAATCACACTGATCCTGTCGGTTTCCGGCAGATCAAGAAACACGCCGCGCGCCCATTGCCGGGGAAAGATCAACTGGTCGAAGCGCTGGCCATTCATCAAGCGCTCGGCGCCATCGGGCTCGGTGCAGATGAATTCCGCGCAGGCGGTGTTGGGCCGGGCCTTGGCGTAACCGGCGACATCGAGACGCGCTGCGTGATCGGCTATTTCCGAGCAGACCTCGCTTTCGAAACCGGGCCGACAGTGCATAAACAGCGTATTCATGGGGACTCCTGGGCAACGGGCACTCGGGCGTAACCCCGCAGACTTGAAAGCCGCGCATGATAGCGGAATCAGGAACCACTGGCGCGACCGGACAGTCCACTAACCGTGAGGCCTCACGCGGCCCCCTCGACCTGATGCATGGGGGGCTTGCGAAAAGAGGCTGACAGATCATTTTACAAGGAGTCGTTCATGCCCTCCCTCGATAGCCTGAAAAGCCTGAAAACACTCGAGATTGATAGCAAGACCTACCACTATTTCAGCTTGCCGGAAGCGGCCCGATCGCTCGGCGACCTGAACAAGCTGCCCATGTCGCTCAAGGTATTGCTGGAAAACCTGCTGCGCTGGGAAGACAACAAGACCGTCACAGGCAATGACCTCAAGGCCATCGCCGACTGGCTGACGGAGCGCCGCTCGGACCGGGAGATTCAATACCGTCCTGCTCGGGTGCTGATGCAGGACTTCACCGGCGTACCCGCCGTGGTCGACCTCGCCGCAATGCGCGCCGCCGTGGCCAAGGCGGGTGGTGATCCGCAGCGCATCAACCCGCTGTCGCCAGTGGACCTGGTAATCGACCACTCGGTGATGGTCGACAAGTTCGGTGATTCCGAAGCCTTCGGTGAAAACGTCGAGATAGAAATGCAGCGCAACGGCGAGCGCTATGCGTTCCTGCGCTGGGGCCAAAGCGCTTTTGACAACTTCAGCGTGGTGCCGCCCGGCACCGGTATCTGCCACCAGGTGAATCTGGAATATCTCGGCAGAACTGTCTGGACCAAAGAAGAAGATGGCCGCACTTACGCATTCCCCGACACTCTCGTCGGCACTGACTCGCACACCACCATGATCAATGGGCTGGGTGTCCTGGGTTGGGGTGTGGGCGGCATCGAAGCAGAAGCGGCGATGCTCGGCCAACCCGTTTCGATGCTGATCCCGGAAGTGATCGGCTTCAAGCTGACCGGCAAGCTCAGAGAAGGCATTACCGCAACCGACCTGGTTTTGACTGTCACACAGATGCTGCGCAAGAAAGGCGTGGTCGGCAAGTTCGTCGAGTTCTACGGCGATGGTCTGGCTGACCTGCCGCTGGCTGACCGTGCCACGATTGCCAACATGGCGCCGGAGTACGGCGCGACCTGCGGCTTCTTCCCGGTCGATGAAGTCACACTGGATTATCTGCGGTTGTCCGGCCGCCCCGATGAAACCGTAAAACTGGTCGAGGCTTACAGCAAGGCGCAAGGCTTGTGGCGTCTGGCCGGTCAAGAGCCTGTGTTCACCGACAGCCTCGAACTGGACATGGGCACAGTAGAGGCCAGCCTGGCCGGGCCCAAGCGCCCGCAGGACCGTGTGGCCCTGCCAAACGTCGCCCAGGCGTTCAGCGACTTCCTCGGTTTGCAGGTCAAACCGGCCAAGGTCGATGAAGGTCGTCTGGAAAGCGAAGGCGGCGGCGGTGTCGCAGTCGGCAACGAGGCGCAGATCGGCGGCGAAGTCGATTACGAACACGAAGGCCAGACCCATCGCCTGAAAGACGGCGCGGTGGTGATCGCAGCGATTACCTCGTGCACCAACACCTCCAACCCCAGCGTCATGATGGCGGCCGGACTGGTGGCCAAAAAAGCGGTCGAGAAAGGCCTCAAGCGCAAACCATGGGTGAAAAGCTCACTTGCCCCTGGCTCCAAGGTGGTCACGGACTATTACAAGGCAGCGGGCTTGACCCAATACCTTGATGCGCTGGGTTTTGATCTGGTGGGCTATGGCTGCACCACGTGCATCGGCAACTCCGGCCCGCTGCTGGAGCCTATCGAGAAGGCCATCCAGCAGTCGGATCTGACCGTGGCATCAGTACTGTCCGGCAACCGCAACTTCGAAGGCCGCGTGCACCCGCTGGTCAAGACCAACTGGCTGGCATCGCCGCCGCTGGTCGTGGCTTACGCGTTGGCCGGGTCGGTGCGCATCGACATCAGCAGCGAATCGCTGGGTCAAGGCACAGACGGCCAGCCGGTCTACCTTCGCGACATCTGGCCGAGCCAGAAGGAGATCGCCGAAGCTGTGGAAAGCGTCAACACCAGCATGTTCCACAAGGAATACGCCGAAGTCTTTGCCGGTGACGAACAATGGCAGGCTATCGAGGTGCCGCAGGCAGCCACGTATGTCTGGCAGGAAGACTCTACCTACATCCAGCACCCGCCATTCTTCGAAGACATCGGCGGCCCGCTGCCTGTGATCGAAGATGTGGACGGCGCACGTGTGCTCGCGATTCTGGGCGACTCGGTGACCACCGACCACATCTCCCCCGCCGGTAATATCAAGGCGGACAGCCCGGCCGGTCGCTATCTGGCCGAGAAAGGCGTCGAGTACAAGGACTTCAACTCGTATGGCTCACGGCGCGGCAATCATGAAGTGATGATGCGTGGCACCTTCGCCAATATCCGGATTCGCAACGAAATGCTCGGTGGCGAAGAAGGCGGCAATACCGTGCACGTGCCGTCAGGCGAGAAACTGGCGATCTATGACGCGGCCATGCGCTATCAGGCCGAAGGGACGCCGCTGGTGATCATTGCCGGCCAGGAATACGGCACCGGTTCAAGCCGCGACTGGGCGGCCAAAGGCACCAATCTGCTGGGCGTCAAAGCGGTCATCGCGGAGAGCTTCGAACGTATCCATCGCTCCAACCTCGTCGGCATGGGCGTGCTGCCTTTACAGTTCAAGGGCGAGCAGAACCGCAAGACGTTAAAACTGACCGGCAAGGAGACGCTGAAAATCACTGGGCTGACCCACGCGGACGTGCAGCCGGGCATGAGCCTGACCTTGCACATCACTCGCGAAGACGGCAGCAAGGAGACGGTCGACGTGCTGTGCCGCATTGATACCCTCAACGAAGTCGAGTACTTCAAGGCCGGGGGCATTCTGCACTACGTGCTGCGCCAACTGATCGCGTCCTGACCTGGTGCATCGTCGAGCCTGAACCAGAAAACGGCCAGGCTCGCCGATGCTCGACCCTCCCACTCCCCTTTAATCCGGTTACTCAGCTGCCAACTTCGCGGCGCTGTAAAAACGGACCCGGCAGTCACTGCCGAGACCTGACCGGGACGGAACACTCAATTTATCGACACTTCGGCCGATACCCTGCGTACGCCTTATCGATCGAAGGACCGAAACCCCATGCGCAACAACCAGCCCATCACTCAACGTGAGCGGACTTTTCCTGCTGAACAACGGCTGATTTCTACCACCGACACGCGCGGCACGATCACTTACTGCAATGACGCCTTCGAGCAGATCAGTGGGTACAGCCAGGCAGAACTGGTCGGTGCTGCACACAACACCGTGCGCCATCCTGACGTACCGCCTGCGGTTTTCGAGCATATGTGGACCACCCTCAAAAACGGGCAACCGTGGATGGGCATCGTCAAGAACCGCTGCAAGAACGGCGACCATTATTGGGTCAACGCCTACGTGACACCGATGCTCGAGAACCGCCAGGTCGTGGGTTTCGAATCGGTACGCATCAAACCGAGCACCGAACAGATACGCCGCGCAGAAGCACTTTACTCACGCCTGAATCAAGGCAAGAGTGCAGTTCCGGGACGCGACAAATGGCTGCCACTGCTGCAGGACTGGCTGCCATTCATACTCGTCAGTCAGCTGAGTTTCATGATCGGAGTATGGCTCGACTCGCAATGGGGCTTCGCCCTGGCCGCCGCCCTTGCCGTGCCATTGGGCCTGCTTGGCCTGTCATGGCAGCAGCGGGGTACCAAGCGCTTGCTGCGCATGGCCGAACAGACCACCTCCGACCCGCTGATCGCTCAGATGTACACCGATAGTCGGGGACCACAGGCACGTCTGGAGATGTCGATCCTTAGCCAGGAAGCACGTCTGAAAACCTGCCTGACTCGTCTGCAAGACACTGCCGAGCACCTGAACAGTCAGGCACACCAGTCGAATACCCTGGCCAACGCCAGTTCGACCGGCCTGGAGCGCCAGCGCGTTGAAACCGAGCAAGTGGCCGCAGCCATCAATCAGATGGCCGCTACCACGCAGGAAGTCGCCAGCCACGTCAATCGCGCGGCCGAGGCCACTCAGCAGGCCAATGAGCTGACGCGTCGCGGCCGCGATATTGCCGGTGAAACCCGCGAAGCCATTCAACGCCTGTCCACCTCGGTGGGCGAAACCGGTCTGACTGTCACGCAACTGGCCAAGGACAGCGATGAAATCGGTGGCGTGGTCGATGTGATCAAAGGCATCGCCGATCAGACCAATCTGCTGGCCCTCAACGCCGCCATTGAAGCTGCCCGCGCCGGTGAAATGGGTCGTGGCTTTGCGGTGGTGGCCGATGAGGTCCGCCAGCTGGCGCAGCGCACAGCCGAGTCCACCGGGCAGATCCACGGCCTGATCGCCAAGCTGCAGCAGACCGCCAACGACGCGGTGCAGACCATGAACACAGGCCGTCGCCAGGCCGAAGAAGGTGTCGAGCGCGTACTGGAAGCCGATCAGGCGCTGGTGGGCATCAGCGAAGCGGTGGCGAACATCACCGACATGACCACCCAGATCGCGACGGCTACCGAAGAGCAGAGCTCAGTGGCTGAGGAGATCAATCGCAATATCGCGACCATCGCCAGCCTGGCTGACAAGACGTCCGATGAAGCCCACCGCTCTGCGGTGCTCAGCGCAGAACTGACCGACACGGCCCATTCGCAGTACTCACTGGTCGAGCGTTTTAATCGATAACGCCTTGGTCGAACAATAGCCTCCGCTCAACTTCAGTTGTCGGGGGTTTTTTATTACCCCACTTTAAAGAGCATTGCTTCTCGAATGATGAAGACTTACATAACCTACAAGTTGGTCCCAGTGCCAGGTAGGAAGTTTCTTTAAGTTTAGTACCTGCAGTGAAACTGCATTTCAAAGCATTGACAGGCCAAGCGTTCTCCGATTAGTTGAATTACTCAGGCTACCAGCAGCAGACATCATCGCCGCGGCCTGAAACTTAATAACAACAACACAACGCAGAGCGCCAACCAGTGGAAGCCTGCCAATTGGAGAACACCATGAACACTTTCAATCAGCACTTTGAATTTGCCGCACCACGTGTACCGGTGGCCAGCCCTGTTGATGGAATGATGCCTGTCGACAGTCTGGATCGACCGATCATCGTCGAGATTGTGCTGTGGTCGGGGGCGCAAAAAGGTTATTACCTGGAGCTTGTGCTCGACAGCGTGATCGCAGGCGAATCACGAATCCTGACAGAAACAGACATCCCTGGAGACATTATTAAACTTGCACTGGATGAACGTTATTTGAAGGATGCTGGCCGCTACACATTGGGCTTTCAAGTCACTAATCCGATTAACGAGGTCCAGGAAAACTCACCGCTGATCCCCCTCATCATCGACCGCACAGCCCCAGGCTCCACACTGCTCGCTGCGATCATCTTTCCGCACTTCAACTACGGAGAGGTGCTGAGCGGCGTAATCCCGGGCTACGCGGACATGCAGGTCGGTGACAGCATCCAGACGCTGTGCAACGGGGTTGCAGGCCCGGTGCATATTGTCGTTGCCGAGGACCTGACCGAGCGACCTCCGCACATCAGCTTCACCCGCGAGTTTCTGCAGGGACTGGACAGCGAAAACGTCACCTTTACCTATCAGGTCAGCGACCGCGCAGGCAATGCGTCAGTCATGGCGCAACGGGTAGAAATGTCGATGCAGCGCTGAACTCGAAAATTCCTATTCATTCGGATACACGACAGCGAGTTTTTCACGCAGATGCGTGAAAGACTCGAATGAGAGTTTTGAGTGAACAGTCCTACGCAAGAGTGGGACAAAGCTGATGACGAAATTTACCATGAAACTTTAGGAATTACCTGTAGTAAACGTCCTACATACTTCCTTACACCTTGAAACCACCCAATAGTGCCTGGCCCTTTGATTACGGGGATATTCTGATATTCGGAGAATTCCAACAGTCGCCAGACGAAACAAAATTTTACAATAACCGGATAAACACCTGCACAACATGGGTCGATCATTTCGTATTGACCTCGACAACTGTTTGGCTTGTAATATTTCCGCAGCAACAACATGACGCTGCAAATTACCAACACAATTCACTAAAACAAAACATGAGTTGATGATGTCAGAAGAAAACCCCGACACCACTTCAGCGATTAATCCGCCAGAAGAAACACCCACAACAACACGCACTGAAACTGTCATTGCAGAATCCGCGAGTACTTACTTATCGACCTATACACCGCTTGAACCCTCGGACATCTCCGACACGCTGAAGCAGGTTGTACTGCCGAACGTCAGCCCTGACGCAATCAGCCATGAACAGGCCCACGCAGGTGTCTCTGTGCACATCCCAGGCTCGGTCAAACTGTGCCAGGAAGATGTCATCGTTTTCTATTGGGGGAAAAACGTATCGTCCACCACTCTCTTCCACCGCGTTGGTGGCAACAGCATCGTTCGGGTGCTGTGCATCTCCTATAACTTTATCCCGTTCATTCAGTACGGCCTGATCGATCTTTACTACGAGGTCTTTCGCGACGAACGATTGATCGGTACATCTCCCGTGCTGCGGGTGAACGTGAATTACTCCGCACCGGTGACTCCCCGGCAACGGCAACGCAAACGCTCCATCAACGGCCGCTACCCAGGCAGCTGAATGAAAAGCCCCCGGTGATCACTCACCGGGGGCTTTATGGGTTTATCCAGGTCAAACGACTGATAGCCTAGAACGCCAGACGAAGTCCCACGTTCGCCCCCCAAGGCTGCTCGATATGCTTACCCTTCATGAAGTCGAAATCGGCGTGCACCTGCAAGCGTTCGGACAGCGACACCGAAACACCTGCACCCAACTCCGCTCGCGAGCCAAACAGGCCGTTGTCGAATCTCACGTCATTGACCTTTACCTCGTTGCGACGTGAAAACTCCTGAGCGACCGCTACCCGAACATAGGGCTGCACCATGCCTCCATCCTTGAGCGCGATGCTGCGACCTACCGAGGTACCGGCCTTCGCCAGCACTGATCGAGTGCGGTCATTTTTTGCCTGCAGCCCGTTGTCCATTCGGAAATCCTGGCCTTGAACCACTACGCTGGACAATTGAGCGAACGGCTCCAGGAAGTAATCATCGGCCAGCTTGATGTGCCGACCAAATTCCACCCAGCCGCCCACACCGTTGTTGGTGTAATCACCTTTGGCCTTGCTCGCATCACTCATGGCAACGTTCGCCTTGTTGCGAAAGCGGTTCAGCTTGAGCACTCCATCCAGGTAGTAGCCATCCTCGGACAACCAGGTACCGTACGCACCGACGTAATAACTGTCGATTTTGCCCGTGGTGCCACGGCTCAGGTCCAGATCGGATTTGCTGTAGCCACCCAACACGCCGAACAACAACTGTCCGCTACTGACTTCAACCGGCGCATCGGCACCCAACGACAGGCCACTCTGCGTCTGCCGATAATCAACATCAGGAGTGCTGGCATTCAGGCGGTTGCCATAGCCGCGCATCCAGGCCCCACCCTGACCACTGCTGCGCACTTCACCCATGCGCGAACGCAAGGTGGACAACTCACTCAACCAGATGGTCGGTGCAGCGTTGAACAGAGCCAAAGCACTTTGGGTGGAAGGGCTCACGACCTTGCCATCACCAACGATGAACCAGTCGTTACACTGCTGCTCAAGCAGGTAAGAATAAGCCCCCAGGTCCACACGCCCGCCGATCAGGCTGAACTGAGCATCGCCACCTTCGGTGTGCACAACCTTCAGCGGCTGCATGTCCGCAGAGACCACCTCTACACCGGTGTTACGCACTCGCAGCCCAAACTCACCATCAGCCTGCCCGTTCACTTTCAGCAAGTCGCCGACGCCGTTGTCCAGGTCAACGCGCATATCGAACGTTCCTCTGCCCGACAAACCGTTCGTGGACAGCGTGTAAAACCCTTCGCTGTCAAAACCGACATGCCCGCCGTCCATGGCCAGGGATTGAATAGCGCCATCACCCTGCATCTGCCAACCGCCGCCACTGGTGATCGCCAGTGCACTGCCGTTGACGATATCGCCAGTCAGTTGCGCATTGTTTTGCAGCGTCACGTTGAGGATGCTGGTGTCATCGGCAAACAGATTGCCGTTGAGGGCGCTGTCGTCGATGACCAGATTGACCGTGCTTCCAGAGATCCCCTCAACAAGGATTCCGTTACCCGATATTAACGTCGAGTGGTTCTGCACGCGGATGTCTGCGATATGATCAATACCGTCGCGTCCTTCTACACGAATGGCAGAGCCTTTAGTCGACTCGACAGTGGAGTTATCCAGAGTGAGACGGCCATGGTTGGGTGCTGCTCCACCAGGGAAATGCTGGTGAGTGAACCAGATACCATGATCAAAGCCTTTTATATAACTACCCAAAGTGACATTGGCCCGAGCACCAAAAATACCTAATCCCCATGCGGGTTCTTCCCAACTTGCGGAGGTCTGAGTGTCGACGTTAGTGTTTTTGAGCAAAATCGACGCTGTACTGACTACGCTTATTCCTCTACCGGCACCTTCAACTTTACTCCCATCCAGAATAGCGTACGAGTGATCTTGCACCACAAGTGTTGGCCCTCTTTGCGATCGGAGCGTCGAATCCTTGACCGTAGTCACGGTTTCTCCACCTGAAAGAAATGGGCCGTCGACCACAGTATTACCCTTCAGGTTGACTATCTTGGCCATTGAATAGATACCTGATAACGAAGCCCCGTCTGCGTAAAGCGCCGCACCGCCCGAAAGAATGAAGCTATCGACCGGACTGGAAGCGTCAAGATATTTCACCTCATCCTTGATCATCTCCCTCAATCCAGCGTTCGCCATAATGGACGTTGACACAGCACACACAAAGACACTCACTCCTGCCTTGGACAAAGCACGCCCCACGCTACGCTCACTCACAATAAGAAACTCCTTCAATCAAAAGAGTCACTATTCTCAAATCAATAACACCTAAAAAAACGCAAAAAACAAAACAAAAAAGTAGTCCGCTTCCTAAACAACCGTGAAACTTTTCTTACGGTCATAAGATTAAATATTTTTGCCGCGCGGCATAATTTTTTTTGCCAAAAAAAACCTTACACCCCCTATTGACAGCGCCCCAATTTTTCTATTAGTTGATTTTCAGACAAGCATTCAACTGCTTGTCCAACATCCATAACCTTTCAAATATCACCCGATTTTTCATGCAGCGCCCATCGCCTGCCATAAAACTTACCGTATAGGAATTCAAACATGGACAGCAATCGCCACCTTTACACTCGCAGCATAAAACTCGACCCTAGCCTCCAAAAACCCGCTGTTTCGGTCGCTGATGAATTAGATGGCCTTATCAAGACAGGCGATCTGGAAAGTGACGTAACCGTAGAGCTTCCGGTATGGAAAGGTGCCAAATTCAATGATTTTTACCAGTTACGACTGAACGGGCGTTACATAGGGGAGCGGTTGCGGCTTAATCCCTTACTGCCGGAGGGCACCGTTCTACAGATGACCATCCCGGTAGATGAAGAGTTGACCACGGATGGAAGTTACAATCTTGACTATGTGGTCACTGGCTTTCCAAGCGGCACTGATCTTTCATCTAATATTACAATAATCCAGGTTGACCGAACGCCTGCTGGAGCGCATCAACTGGGCTTCATGGATTTCCCTGACGAAGCCAAAGACGGCCTGACCGCAGATGAACTGAGTAACATGGGAGACACCCTAATCGGTAGTATTTACGGTTATTCAGGTTTGGAGCAATGGGACACCATTAATACGTACTGGGGTGATGTGCCGGGTCCAGAATGGGTATTGAATGGCTCAGAGGATGAAAACAAGGCTATTAACATCCCTTTTACGAAAACATTTTTGAAAAGTCTGCCAAGCCCAGCAGGCGCCACTTATTACACAGTCACAGACCGCGCGGGCAATGTGTCTGCGCCGTCGAAAAAATTTACTATCCCGCTATTTCTGACTGATGTAACCCCCGATTTACCGGCCCCTGTAATCGACAGTTATGATGGCATGATTGATCATGCAGACGCGCTGGCCAGCGTCGAAGTAAAGATCCCGAAGTCGGATGTTGTTGAGGAAGGGGATGAGATCCTGTTGCACTGGGGGACGCAAAGTCTTGGGCCAGCGCCTATCCAGACCGGGGATATAGACGAGCCTTTCATTCTGATTTTTGACGTCCAGTATTCGACAATTGAACTGGCTCAGAATGGTATTCGACAAGTCAAATATGAGGTCCTAAGAAGCGGACAGATCGTGGGAACGTCATTGATGCTGGACGTCAACGTCAATATCGAACTTCCTGTCCCTGGCGTTTTGGACAAACCCACCATCAAAGGCGCAAGCAGCACTCCTGGCAACGAAGACAACGTCATTGATGAAAATGACTTCGAACTAGATGCCACTGTGCTGATCAACTGGAACACGAGTTTCAGACCTTCTCAACTGATCACTGTTTATTGGGGAGGCCAACCAGTACTTGAACAGCCATACATGATTACAAACAGCGACGCTGCTGCAGGCCGCCCATTACTTTTGAAAGCACTCAACGAAAAATTTAAAGCCGTGGGCACAGGCAACGATATCAGGGTTTATTACACCGTTACATTAGCCGACAACCCAAATACTTCAATCTCGTTGGATCAGGGCATTATCGTACGTTCGAAAGACGAACTTCCTGGCGGTCCAGACGGCCCGGACGCACCACAATTTACATCATTGGCAGCCAACAATGTCATCACACGGGAAAACAGTGAACATGGCTCGCCCGTCTTCATAAAACCCTATGCCAATATAAAGCCAGGCCATGTCATTGTCTTCACGTATGAAGCCTATGACGAACTGGTGGACGGAACCAAGAAATCCGAATGGGTTCATACGTCGCGCACATTCACAGAGGCTGAGGTGGAGAGCGGCTACACCCTGCTTGTACCACGTACCATCCTTAATCAACATTGCTATGGACATACCGAAGCAAGTTTCCAGATCAGAAGCGATTCAGGCCAAGGGAATTCCAAACGCACCAATGCCTATGTTGACATGCGCCTGGGCGGTATTTGCGGCATTTAAATAAAGGTGGGGCTTGCCCCACCCTCCAATTAAACAAGGATGAATAATGAATACGCCACGCTTGCAAGAAAAACTTATGCCCCCTCTGGTGCTCAGCTATAACCCACAGGGTCTCGGATACATTGATGTAACTGATCCGTCGAAACCTATCGAAGTGCTTATCGGACCTATCAGTTTGAAACCCAGGGATCGCATTGATCTTTTTTGGGGGGCGAATGATGAGGTGATCGACTCCTATACTCACTCTCCGGATGCGCCAAATACCAACGGGATATTTTCTCTTTACGTGGATACGCGCTGGATCAAAACAGGCATTGTGGATGTAAGATATACGCTCACGCCTTTTCCATCCGATATCCAAGAGCATTCGCCCGTCAAGAAGGTCACCGTCAAGTTGTCCATTCCGGGCGGTTTTGATCCTGATCCGGCTACGCCGTACGAAAATGAAAAGCTTAAGATTCCTGTCGTTTTGCCATTGGGTATCATTACTGCCCCAGAAGACGTCTCAGTCACTGTTCAACCGTACGAAAACATGACCGAGGGCGATGTTCTTTCGGTGTATTGGCAAGGCATCGAGATCATGTGTCCGGCACTGACAGCCGACCAGGTAAGCAAACCAGTGGTCGTGAACATCGATAAGAAAATCGTTATCGAAGCCGGCGATTCCGAAAACATCATCGTTCGCTACGAAATCCGGGATGTCGTCAATAATTGGTCTCGGTTTTCTCTTCCAGCTTTTGTAGAGGTTGAAGCTGGCAACTCAAGCCTACCCGCCCCTATCGCCCCACAAGCGCCAGACATGAAGCTTGATCTGGACAAACTAGCGGGCGGCGACGTACAGGCGTTGGTCCTCTCCAATGCAAATATCGCCATCGGCGATACCCTCAATTTCATTGTGGAGCGCAACACGGCAGAAGGCATACCGCTGGAATCATACACGGTATCAAAACAGGTACAGATCGCAGGCAGTTTCGTGGAGTTTTTGATTCCGAACGATCAATTCCAGCCGGTTGCACAAGGGCGTGCCACATTCAAATACACGGTGGTCAAGGACTCTGGCGAGCTGCTGCGCTCCAAAAGCCTGCCCTTGGCTGTTCTCGGACAGATCCAGCTTCTTGAGCTGCCCCGCGTTCCAACGGCCATAAACGGGTTATTGGACCCTTCGCTGCACAATGTAATCGCAGAAGTCCCCCCATACTACTTCATGGCAGACGGCAATGACGTCAGTTTGGTCTGGATGGGCAAAGCCGTTACCGGAGATACCGTCCTGCATGAAGAAGTGAAAAATCTCAATAATGACGATGTTGGCAAAACACTCAGCTTTTTGATTCCTGACGACAAGGTCAGTGCGCTCGCAGGTGGCTCGCTGGAGGTGTACTACACGATAAAAACTTTCACCAAAGGGTTCTTTAAATCTCCTGCCCTGCAATTGCTTGTGGACATCGGGACCAGTGTGCCACTTTCGGCGCCTCTCGTTGACAAGGTCAGTCCAGAAGGCGTTCTCGATCCTTCAGACGTGGTTCTCGAAGCAACTGCTCGCGTTTTGCCATATCAGGGCATGGCCGAGGGTGACAAGGTAGTCATTCATTGGGATGGTAGCGCATCGGGCGGAACCTATAGCACCTTCACCACAATCAATAGCGGCACGGTCAATCGTGAAGTTGTCTTTCGCGTTCCCAAAAGCTACGTGGCCGCCAATGTCAATGGCGCAGTTGAGGTTTGGTATGAAATTCAGCGCCAAGACAGAACCGCGTTATCAGCGAAGCTGCTGATCAGTGTTCGGGAAGCTACGGTCACCCCACTCCCAACCCCCAAAATCAAGGAAGCCAACGGCAGCACGCTGGATCCGGCCGACGCACTGCAGGGTGCGACGGTGGTAGTGGGTGCGAGCGCCAATCTGAAGGCTGGCGATCGGGTCACGTTGCAGTGGCGTGGGCCGCTGGGCAGCGATACCAAAGAGAAGTCCATTACCGAAGCCGAGGCAGGCGCGGCGCTGGAGGTGGTTTTTGCGGCCGCGCTGGTAATGGCCAATGCCGGGCAGAGTGTAAGTGTGCTGTACACCATCAATCGCGCGAACGGTACGGTACAGACCTCCGCAACCTTGAATCTGCAGATTGTTGCTGGCCTGAGCGAATTGCCTGCGCCGCGCATGGATACCGTCGGTGCCGACGGCGTGGTGGTGCCATCGCTGATCCCGGCTTCCGGCGCGACAGTTCGCGTCACTTACCCGGCAATGGGCGCACAGGATTCTGTGGTGGTCAGTTGGCAGGGCGCATCGAGTTATCACACAGCGCCGCAAGCCGGCAATGGACGTGAGTTGCTGTTCACCGTGCCCAAGGCATTGATCGTGGCGACTGCGGGTGGTTCGGCGACTGCGAACTACACGGTGACCCGCGCAGGCGTGGCAAAAACGTCCGCCCCGCTGTGGTTGAAGGTCAAACAGGAGTTGGTGTTCGACACCTCACCTGCGAAGCTGACCGGCAAGGTCTACCTGATCCCGAGCACACCCGATCTCCTGCCAAACCTGCCAGCCGGCACATCGGTCCGACGCCAGGCCACGGGCGGACAAGCACCTTACCGTTACGCATCGAGCAATCCGCTGGTTGCCAAAGTAGACGGCAATGGTCTGACCACCGTACGAGGCAACGGCTCATCGTTGATTACTGTCACCGATGCTCTGGGGACCAGCCAGAGCTACACAGTGACTGTCACCGGCGTGATCCATTGCCTTGCGCTGGGCAGCGGCAGTTTTTCGCAGATGACCAGCGCAGCGTCCGGCAAAAGCGCGAGAATCCCGTCCATCCATGAACTACAGGAAATCTATGCGGCATACGGCAGTCGCTGGCCGCTTGGCAATGGTAACTACTGGTCCTCGACGGTCGCCTCGCAGAACCTGCTGGGCTGGAAGTGGTACTTCGTGAAAAACCTGGTCACAGGCAAAGACTTCAAATTGCTCCATCACAATGCCAGTCTTGGCGTCGCCATTCGCTAAGCCATGGCTGAGCAATCAGGCAAGACAACTCCGGGCGTTACGCGACACGCGTAGCGCCTTCTCCTTCATGTATGCGTGCAAGACGTACAGCCCTCCGGTTTTGAGAGCCCCAACATGCGCCCGACCCAATCCCCTGCCAAGCGCTTTACTCGCCATCCTTCCTGTGAAGGCAGTTTCGAAGCCCGTGTCAACCAAAAGCCATTTGTCATGACGTCGTTGCTGGGAGGGCTGGCGGAGCGTCCCGAATTGTCTCAAGTGTCTGATCACTGGGTATGGAAAGTGATCGCGGACGGCAAGGTGGGTAACGCGCGCACCAGCTTCGGCCTGTTCTTTGATCATGACCTGCGGCTTGGCACACACAACCTCATCGGCCATGACCGAATCAGGGTGATCTTCAACGAGACGCGTGCCAAACAGAGTGTCATCTATCACTCCGGGCATTTTCAGACCGGTGTTCTGACACTGATAGAAGCCAATCCAAGAACCTTGCGTTTGCGGGGTGAGTTCAGTTTTGGCATGTCGGCGATGGCGTTCGACGTGACGGACGGTGTCTTTGACGTGCAGGGCAGATAACTCGAGCCCTACCCTGCGGCAAGGCTGCGACGCTCTCGCGCTCAGGCGTTCAGGCGTTCAGAAAGTCGGCAATCCTGATCGCGGAGCGAGACAGGCACTGATCATGAGTCACGCCGGACACCTTCAGAGGTTTGAGGTCATGGTTGGCCGTCGGTAACCAGTGGACCTGAATTGCGTCAGACAACGCATACCCTTCCACTGCCTCGCGGTTGCCCAGCGCATCACGCTCACCCTGCACGATCAAGCTGCGGATGCGCAGTTCTGCCAGATGCGCCACGCGCGGCTTCTCCGGTTTGCCCACGGCATAAAACGGGTAGCCCAGGCACACCAGTGCATCAACCTCAAGCTCATCGGCGAGCAGACTCGCCATCCTGCCACCCATTGATTTGCCGCCTATCGCCAGGCGCCCTTCAACAATAGGACGCAGTTGCGCGTATACCTGACGCCAGCAGTCGAGCAGGCGTTCCTGTTTGTCCGGCGGCCGCTTGCTGCCACCCTCGCGTCGTTGCGCCATATATGGAAACTCGAAACGCAGCGTACTCACGCCTTGTGCCGCAAGATGTGCAGCCATGTCATTCATGAACTCACTGTCCATTGGCGCACCTGCGCCGTGGGCCAACACCAGGGTCAACGGCGAATGTCCGGACTGCGGGTTGGCGGCCACCCATAACCAGCCATTGTCCTGCGCCAGCAGTGCGCATTGCTCAATTGCCCTGGCGGAGTGTTGCTCCTGATTCATGTGTACCTCACGCGGGATCAGTTGCCCAAAACACCGCACTATAAACCTGTGCGCAAAGGCTGTGCACGATGGACTGCCATTAGCAAGCCCGTTCACGCGACGCCGGACAGCCACTGTTCAGTTATCAGCTGTCAGCATGAGAAGGTGCTGAAGGCGTCGCAGTGTGTCGACACCCTGAGCCGTGTACGTTGCGACGTCAGCCGCGCAGCGCTCTACAGACCAGTCCTGTAAATCGCCAAGGTCATTTCCTGCTCAGGCCAACGTGTTGGGCTATGACACGGTAAGGGTTTGGCAAGTTGCCTGTGCAGCCTTCCAGGAGTCCTGATCAACTCAATCATCGGAAGGTAATCGGTGTCACGTTTCAGCCCGGTAGCACGGTTGAAATCCGCACCCTGCAATGGGGTGTGGAATCCTCCTGCATGCCTTGGGGCACCTTCAAGACTCTTGCGACTTCCATCACTGTTCTTTCGAGGCTAAGCTTGCGGCCAGCAGGATAGCTGCTGCGGATCACCGTCCGTTCGAAGAGACGTTCCGTGACTTCACCCTCGTCACCCCAAGCTTACCTCTGACCTGCCCTGCCTCTCGACCAGCATCAAGGTTGCCTTGCGAAGTGACGCTGCTCCGCGGTCAGCCACGAGGGCCGGAAGACTGCCGACAAGCCGATTGGCTGCAGAGGTACCGATTGTCCGGTACGCCTTTTTAGAGCACTACCCTGCCAAACATCCGAATCGTGGAAATCAGTCATGAACACAGTAACCAGTCCGACGGCCTACAACTACACCGTAGTCCGCCAGTTCGCCGTCATGACTGTAGTCTGGGGCATCATTGGCATGAGCCTCGGGGTGTTCATTGCCGCACAACTGGTCTGGCCTGAACTGAATTTCGATCTGGAATGGACCACCTTTGGACGCCTGCGCCCGCTGCACACCAACCTGGTGATTTTCGCATTCGGCGGCTGCGCGCTGTTCGGCACCTCCTACTACGTGGTGCAGCGAACCTGTCAGACACGCTTGATCTCCGACGGGATGGCCGCGTTCACATTCTGGGGCTGGCAAGCGGTGATCGTCAGCGCAATCATTTCCTTGCCGATGGGCTATACCACGACCAAGGAATATGCCGAGCTCGAATGGCCGATCGCGATTCTGCTGGCCATCGTCTGGATAGCCTACGGAGCGGTTTTCTTCGGCACCATCGTGCAGCGCAAGACCCGGCACATTTATGTCGCCAACTGGTTCTACGGGGCGTTTATTGTGGTAACCGGCATGCTGCATGTGGTCAACCACATTGCCCTGCCGGTCAGCCTGTTCAAGTCCTATTCGGTGTACGCCGGGGCAACCGACGCCATGATTCAGTGGTGGTACGGGCACAACGCCGTAGGCTTTTTCCTGACCACGGGCTTTCTCGGGATGATGTACTACTTCGTGCCCAAGCAGGCAGAGCGTCCGATCTATTCGTATCGCCTGTCCATCGTGCATTTCTGGGCGCTGATCACGCTGTACATCTGGGCCGGGCCTCACCACCTGCATTACACGGCCTTGCCGGACTGGGCTCAGTCGCTGGGCATGGTCATGTCGATCATCCTGCTCGTACCCAGTTGGGGCGGCATGATCAACGGCATGATGACGCTGTCCGGTGCCTGGCATAAATTGCGCACCGATCCGATCCTGCGTTTTCTGGTGGTGTCGCTGGCGTTCTACGGCATGTCGACATTCGAAGGCCCGATGATGGCGATCAAGACGGTCAACTCCCTGTCTCATTACACCGACTGGGTCATTGGTCACGTGCACGCCGGTGCACTGGGCTGGGTCGCCATGATCACCATCGGCTCGACGTACCACATGCTGCCCAGGGTGTTCGGTCGCCAACAGATGCACAGCACCAGCCTGATCAATGCGCACTTCTGGCTGGCGACTGTCGGCACCGTGCTGTACATCTGCTCAATGTGGGTCAACGGCATGACTCAGGGCCTGATGTGGCGTGCCGTCGACGTTAACGGTCTGCTGACTTACTCCTTCATTCAGACCATGCAGGCCAGCCACCTGGGCTACATCGTGCGGTTGATCGGCGGCGTGATCTTCACCAGCGGTATGCTGCTGATGGCTTATAACGTGGTGCGAACCATCCGCGCCGCAGATCCGAAAGAGGCCCAGGCCGCCGCGGTGATCGCTGTATCGGGGGCCTCGCGATGAAACATGAGCGGCTGGAAAAGAATATCGGCCTGTTGGCATTCTTCATGGTTATCGCCGTGAGCATCGGTGGCTTGACGCAGATCGTGCCGCTGTTCTTTCAGGACGTGACCAACCAGCCCATCGAAGGCATGAAGCCGCGTACCGCGCTCGAAGTCGAAGGCCGTGACGTCTACATCGCCAATGGTTGTGTGGGCTGTCACTCGCAAATGATCCGACCGTTTCGCGCCGAAACCGAGCGCTACGGTCATTACTCCGTCGCTGGCGAAAGCGCGTGGGACCACCCTTTTCTGTGGGGTTCAAAGCGCACCGGTCCAGACCTGGCACGTATCGGCGGGCGGTACTCGGATGACTGGCATCGCGCACACCTGTACAACCCGCGTGATCTGGTCCCGACCTCGAAGATGCCGGCCTATCCGTTCCTGCTGGAAAAGAAACTCGACGGCAAGGACACCGCGAAAAAAATGGAAGTGCTGCGCACGCTCGGTACGCCGTACACCGACGCCGACATCGCCGGTGCCGCCGCTGCGGTGCAGGGCAAAACTGAAATGGACGCGCTGATTGCCTATCTGCAAGGCCTCGGCACCCTCATCAAAAGCAAGCGGTGAAGAAGATGGACATCGGAATGATTCGTGGCCTCGGCACGCTGGTGGTAATGCTGGCCTTCATAGGCCTGACTTTGTGGGTGTTCAGCCCCCGCCGCAAGGCAGCGTTCGCTGACGCCACCCTGCTGCCCTTCGCTGACGACCCCGACGCGATCCGCAAGGTTGAGCAAGCGAAGACACACGAGAAAGAGTCGCAATGAGCACGTTCTGGAGTCTTTACGTCACCGTCCTGACACTGGGCACTCTGGTGGCCTTGACATGGCTGCTGTTTGCGACCCGAAAAGGCCAGCGCAAGGACTCGACCGACGAAACGGTCGGGCACGACTTCGACGGGATCGAGGAATACGACAATCCGCTGCCCAAATGGTGGTTCGTACTGTTCCTGGCCACAATTGTTTTTTCCGTGGGCTATCTTTTGCTTTACCCGGGCCTGGGCAACTGGAGAGGATTACTGCCCGGCTATGAATACCTGGATGCAGAGAAGAAAACAGGCTTCTCCGATGGCCAACAAGGCTGGACCGCTGTCCATGAGTGGGAACGCGAAGTCGCTCGCGCCGAGGCTCGCTTCGGCCCGTTGTTCGCCAAATACGCCGCCCTGCCGGTCGAGCAAGTGGCCGAAGATCCGCAAGCGCTGAAAATGGGCGCTCGACTTTTCGCCTCCAATTGCTCGGTCTGTCATGGCTCTGACGCCAAGGGTGGCTATGGCTTTCCGAACCTGACCGATGCCGACTGGCGCTGGGGCGGCGACGCTCAAGCGATCAAGACATCCATTCTTGCCGGACGCCAGGCGGTGATGCCGCCATGGGGCGCGGTGCTTGGTGAGCAAGGCGTGCGCGATGTGTCGGCTTACGTGCTGACCCAATTAGGCGGCCGACCGCTACCGCAAGGCACCACGGCCGATTCACTCGCCGGACAGAAAACCTACGCAACGATGTGCGTCGCCTGTCACGGCCCGCAAGGCAAAGGCATGCCAGTGCTGGGTGCGCCGGACCTGACACATCCCGGCGCGTTCATCTATGGCTCAAGCCTGGCGCAGCTTCAGCAGTCTGTCTTCTACGGCCGTCAGGGACAGATGCCTGCCCAGCAGGAGACCCAGGGCAATGATCGTGTGCAAGTGCTGGCGGCTTATATCTACAGCCTGTCGCGTCCGGAAAAACCCGCGCCCCCTCAATGACCGCAGTGGGTTCATAATGGCCGGGGCGAAAGCCCGCGGCCATGGAATGCAGCAATGAACAAGCAGATCCCGCTACAGAACATCACGCCGGCTGACGGGCAATACGACGACCGCGTCGACCTCTACGCCCCGCGCGAAAAAATCTACACCCGCGCGTTCAAAGGGCTGTTTCGCAGCGTGCGCATGGCGGGCGGCGCCCTGTTGTTCCTGATTTTCTTTGGTACGGTCTGGCTCAACCACAGCGGGCATCAGGCGGTGTGGTGGAACCTGCCGGAGCGCAAGTTCTACATCTTTGGCTCAACGTTCTGGCCACAGGACTTCATTCTGCTGTCAGGTCTGCTGATCATCGCGGCATTCGGCCTGTTTTTCATTACCGTATATGCCGGGCGCATATGGTGTGGTTACACCTGCCCGCAAAGCGTCTGGACGTGGCTGTTTATGTGGTGCGAGAAGATCACCGAGGGCGACAGAAACCAGCGTATCCGGCTCGACCACTCGCCCGTCAGCGCCAACAAACTGTTGCGTAAATCCGCCAAACACAGCCTCTGGCTGGCGATCAGTCTGGCCACAGCGCTGACGTTCGTTGGCTATTTCTCGCCTGTTCGCGACCTGTGTAGCGACCTGCTCAGCGGGCAAGCGGACGGTTGGGTGTATTTCTGGATCAGTTTTTTTACCCTGGCCACTTACGGCAATGCAGGTTGGCTGCGCGAACAGGTGTGCATTTATATGTGCCCCTATGCGCGGTTCCAGAGCGTCATGTTCGACAAGAACACATTGACCGTCACCTACGATCCGCGTCGAGGTGAGCCGCGTGGGGCGCGCAAGCGCGATGCAGACTTCAGGTCACAGCAACTGGGCGACTGCATCGACTGCACCCTGTGCGTTCAGGTGTGTCCGACTGGTATCGACATTCGCGACGGGCTGCAAGTCGAGTGCATTGGCTGCGCGGCGTGTATTGATGTCTGCAACACGGTCATGGACAAGATGGCGTACCCTCGCGGCCTGATCAGCTACACCACTGAGCAGGCGCTTGCCGGGCAGACCAGCAGCATATTGCGTCCGCGGCTGATCGGTTACGCACTGGTACTGGTGTTGATGATCGGTTTGCTGACCAGTGCCTTTCTGAATCGATCACTGGCAGGTCTGGACGTCAGCAGAGACCGTATGCTGTTTCGCGAAAACGCCGAGGGACGCATCGAGAACGTCTACAGCCTCAACGTGATGAACAAGGATCAGGTCGACCACATCTACACGCTGGAGGCCAAAGGGTGGCCGGATCTTCAATGGCAGGGCTCACGCCAAATCAGGGTCGCTGCGGGAGACAGGCTCAACGTGCCGGTGGCGTTATCCAGCGCGCTGGAGAAAATGCCTTCGACGACCCACGAAGTGACCTTCATCCTCAGGGAAAAAGACAGCAACACCCAGGTTGAAGCCACGAGCCGGTTCATCGGCCCCACTACCCGTTAAGAGCACCGTCATGCCTGCCGCTATCGCTACAAACCCCTGGTACAAGCACCTTTGGCCATGGATCATCATCGCGATCCTGGGCGATTCGGTGTTTCTGAGCCTGGCGATGGTGACGATTGCAGTGACCCATCCCGACACGCTGGTCGCTGACAACTATTACGAAGCGGGCAAAGGCATCAACCGTTCCATTGACCGCGAAACGCTGGCCCAGACCTTGAAGCTGCGCGCCCATATCCAGCTGGATGAACTGACCGGCGAAGCTGATGTGCGCCTCAGCGGCAACAGCCAACCCGAGCGACTGCAGCTCAATCTGATTTCGCCAACCCAGCCGGAAAAAGACCAGACCGTCGTGCTCAACCGCAGTCAATCCGATGCCAGTCGCTATGTGGGCCAACTGCAGAATCGGGTCGAAGGGCGGCGCTTTGTCGAGTTGCTGGGGGTAGAGAGCGGCCAGACGTGGCGCCTGTTTGAAGAGGAACACGTTGTTCACGATCAGCCCTTGACGCTGGGCGATGAGCCGCTACAGGGCGCACAGGGCAGCAAGAATTGACCGTGCTTGCAACCGCGCTGTGCTATCACTGCGCCCTGCCCGTCCCGCGCGGCAGTCACTTCACCGCCGAGGTGTTGGGTGAAACCCGCGCATTGTGCTGCCCTGGCTGTCAGGCGGTGACGCAAGCCATTGTCGCAGGAGGGCTGGAAAGCTATTACCGCCATCGCAGCGAAGCCTCGGCCAACCCGGACAGCCTGCCAACAACTCTTGTTGAGGAGTGGACGCTGTACGACCGTAAGGACGTACAGGCGCCGTTCGTTCATCAACAGGCTGATGTGTCGGAAACCATCCTGCTTGTCGAAGGCATCAGTTGCGCCGCCTGTGGCTGGCTGATCGAGCAACGCCTAGGCAGGCTGCCGGGTGTGATCGAAGTCCGGCTGAACCTGAGCAATCATCGCCTGCATGTTCGCTGGACCCACGACCAACTGCTGCTCAGCCGATTGTTGATCGAGTTGCGCAACATCGGTTATGTCGCGCACCTCTGGCAGGCCGATCATGCCGCCGAGCAACTCGCCCGTGAAAACAGGCTGGCGTTGCGGCAGTTGGGTGTCGCAGGGCTGCTATGGTTTCAGGCCATGATGGCGACCATGGCAACCTGGCCGGAATTCAATATCGACCTCAGCCCGCAGATGCACACCATCCTGCGCTGGGTGGCAATGTTTCTGACTACGCCAATTGTGTTTTACAGCTGTGCACCTTTCTTTCGCGGCGCGCTACGAGACCTGCGTACCCGGCACCTGACGATGGATGTTTCAGTGTCGCTGGCGATTGGCGGTGCCTACGTCGCAGGCATCTGGACGGCAATGACAGGCACCGGCGAGTTGTACTTCGATGCAGTCGGCATGTTCGCGCTGTTGCTGCTGACTGGCCGCTATCTGGAGCGCCGCGCAAGGACGCGAACCGCTGTCGCGACTGCGCAACTGGTCAATGTGCTGCCTGCATCGTGTCTGCGGCTGACGCCGGACGGTCAAAGCGTGCGTGTGCTGCTCAGCGAGCTGCAAATGGCTGACGTCGTTCTGGTGCCTCCGGGCACGGTGATCCCTGCCGACGGCAGCATCCTCGACGGTCACTCCAGCATCGACGAATCGTTACTGACAGGCGAGTACCTGCCCAGGCCTTGCGCCGTGGGCGATGCGGTAACCGCCGGCACACTGAATGTCGAAGGGCCACTGATGGTCCAGGTGTCGGAATTGGGTCAAGGAACTCGACTGTCAGCCATTGTCCGCCTGCTGGAGCGGGTGCAGGCCGAGAAGCCTCGAATCGCAGAACTTGCAGACCGCGCAGCCCAGGTGTTCCTGTGGTGCTCGCTGATCGCGGCGGTATCGATTGGAGTGGTCTGGTGGCAGATCGACTCTACTCGCGCCTTCTGGGTTGTGTTGGCCATGTTGGTTGCCACCTGCCCCTGCGCCCTGTCGCTGGCAACCCCGACGGCACTGACCGCTGCAACCGGCACGCTGCACACACTGGGGTTGCTGCTGACCCGAGGTCATGTGCTGGAAGGGCTGAACCAGATCGACACGGTGATTTTCGACAAGACCGGCACGCTCACCGAAGGACGGTTGACCCTGCGCGGTATCGAGACGCTGGGCAATCTGGATGCAGACACCTGCCTGGGCCTGGCGGCTGCACTGGAGCGTCATTCCGAACACCCCATCGCCCGCGCGTTCGGGCATGCAACGCAGGCCGCCGAAGCCATTCACAACACGCCAGGGCTGGGCCTTGAAGGTCGCGCAGGATCACGCCGGTTGCGCATTGGCCGGCCCGACTTTGTCTGCGCCCTGAGTGGTACAGAACCGCCCGCCATCCCTGGCACGACAGGCCAGTGGTTATTGCTGGGCGACAGCGAAGGCCTGCTCGCCTGGTGCGTGCTGGATGACCGACTGCGCGATGATGCCGCCGAGCTGGTGCAGGCCTGCAAGGCGCGGGGCTGCAAGACGCTGCTGCTGTCCGGTGACAGCTCACCGATGGTCGCCCATATCGCCGCAGAACTGGGCATCGCTGATGCGCGGGGCAGTTTGCGCCCTGATGAAAAGCTGGCGGTGCTACAGCGATTGCAAGCGCTGGGGCACAAAGTCCTGATGATCGGTGATGGGGTAAACGATGTGCCGGTGATGGCGGCGGCCGATATCAGTATCGCGATGGGTTCGGCGACGGACCTCACCAAAACCGGCGCGGACGCGGTACTGCTGTCCAACCGGTTGCGCAGTCTGATCGAGGCCTTCGACCTGGCGCAACGCACGCGCCGCGTGATCGTCGAAAACCTGTTGTGGGCGGGGCTGTACAATGGCCTGATGCTGCCGTTCGCGGCGCTGGGCTGGATATCGCCAGCCTGGGCCGCGATCGGCATGTCCGTCAGCTCACTGGTTGTAGTGCTCAACGCCTTGCGCCTGAGCCGCCCGCCATCAGTCAAGGAGACCTGCTGATGCCTGCGCTATACATCATGATCCCGGTCGCGCTGGTGCTGGTGGTCCTCGCGATATATGTCTTCTTCTGGGCCGTGGACAGCGGTCAATACGACGATCTGGACGGTCCCGCGCACAGCATCCTGTTTGATGAACAGGCCCCTGATCACCAGTCCGCCCCTCGCAACCTCACAACCGAACCCAAGCGGCTACAGCATGAAGAGAAGCCCGATGCCTGAGCACTGCAACGACTGCCATAATGTCTGATCTGGCGCCCTTGCTGCTGTCAGCCCTGACCCTGGGGCTGCTCGGTGGCGGCCATTGTCTGGGCATGTGCAGCGGCCTGATGGGCGCTTTGACCCTGGCCATTCCTCCCGAACAGCGCAGCCGACGGTTGCGCCTGTTGCTGGCGTACAACCTGGGCCGCCTGTTCAGTTACACCCTGGCGGGCCTGCTGACGGGGCTGGTCGGCTGGGCCGTGGCCAATACCCCGCTGAACACTGCGTTACGCTCGATTGCTGCTCTGCTGCTGATCACCATGGGCCTGTACCTGGCAGGCTGGTGGAGTGGCCTGACACGCATCGAGCGCCTGGGGCGTGGCGTGTGGCGTCATGTACAGCCGTTCGCAGCACGCCTGCTGCCAGTAAAGAGCACGCCGCACGCCTTGTTGCTGGGTGCGCTGTGGGGCTGGCTGCCCTGCGGGCTGGTCTACAGCACGCTGCTTTGGGCCTCAAGCCAGGGTAATGCTTTGGAGAGTGCGCTGCTGATGCTGGCGTTCGGGCTGGGCACCTGGCCGGTGCTGATCGCCACCGGCCTGGCTGCCGAGCGGACCACTGCGTTGCTGCGCCGACGTGGTGTTCGTATCGCGGGTGGCCTGCTGGTGATCGCGTTCGGCATCTGGACCTTCCCGGGGCCGCACCAGCACTGGCTTATGAAACATTGATTCCCTCAAGTCTTCGCGAACAAATCACTCGCGCCAGCGGATACCGCGGGTAACTTAAACCGCGCCTGGCCGTGTGGGCCTCATATTCGAATTGATATACGCCTGCCCATTCGGGCCACGACTGCATGCTCGATACCCACCTCACACAGCACAATCAGCAACGCTGTTCACGGGATCCGAACCCGCCCACTTGACCCCATCACATATTGCTGAGGACCAGCATACCGGCCTTGAATTTGTCGTCATTGCTGGAATCGAGCCGGTTCATCAATGTGGACATATCAGCGCTGGTTGAGCTGATCTGCGCCTGCAGGATGCTCATCACGACCTGGAGCCCTGCCGCCCTGCTCTTGCGCTCGTCATCGCTGAGCGAAGGGTCCTTCATCACCTGCTGAATCTGCTCTGTGAGTTCGGCAATCTGACGCTGCAGTTCGCGAATGGCCTTGAGGAGTTTCTGAACCGAGGCCGGCAAACCGCTTTGCTCGATGTCCGAATCTCTGGAAGCCGACGAAGCAGCAGCCTTGCCCTTGCTCGACAGATCAACCTTCACACCTTCGGCTACCGCTGTTGCTGTTGGTATCGATTGGGCGGTTTCGGTGGCTGTGGGCGCGGCAACCGCAGTCGGCGGCTTGGCAATAGTCAGGCTTAATCCGCCAAACGGCGAAGTTGTTATCGACATGATGAAGCATCCTGCAACGATGAACGGATACAAGGTCATCGGCCGGCGCGCCCGAATCTTGATGTAGCAGGCGGCGTCGCAGACTGGCCCTACTTGCCTTGGGTGGGTTACCCTTACGACTTATGTGTGATTTCCCACAAGGAATTTAGTGATGTCCGAGCCCGTCAATGGTCGTGCCGCACCCCAGGCTCACTGCAAGGATTGCAGTCTCGCACCGCTCTGCCTGCCCCTGTCACTAGAATATGAAGACATGGACTCGCTCGACCAGATCGTCAAGCGGGGTCGTCCCCTGAAAAAAGGCGAATACCTGTTTCGCCAGGGTGACACGTTCGAGTCGGTGTACGCCGTGCGCTCCGGTGCCTTGAAAACATTCAGCCTCAGCGACAGTGGTGACGAACAGCTCACCGGCTTTCACTTGCCCAGCGAGCTGTTGGGCATGTCTGGCATGGATGCGCAAGCCTACCCGGTGTCTGCCCAGGCACTGGAAACCACATCGGTATGTGAAATTCCATTCGAGCGTCTGGATGAACTGTCTGCGCAGTTGCCGCAATTGCGTCGCCAACTGATGCGCGTCATGAGCCGGGAGATTCGCGACGACCAGCAAATGATGCTGTTGCTGTCGAAAAAAACTGCAGATGAGCGGATTGCCACATTCCTGGTCAATTTGTCGGCACGCTTTCGCGCACGCGGCTTTTCGGCGAATCAGTTCCGTTTGAGCATGTCGCGCAACGAAATCGGCAACTACCTGGGGTTGGCAGTCGAGACTGTCTCGCGGGTGTTCACCCGCTTCCAGCAGAATGAGCTGATCGAGGCAGAGGGCAAGGAAGTGCGTATCCTCGACTCCATCGAGCTGTGCGCATTGGCCGGCGGTGCCATGCAACGCTGAGGCGTGCGATTCGGGGCAGGTCGGCTTAAACTGTCGGCCAACTCTGCTCCCGGATCACCTCTGATGATTGTCGATGAATTCAGCTTCAAATCCTTGATACGTCCTGTTGTGGACTTCCCAAAGCCGGGCGTCGTGTTCCGCGACATCACTCCGCTTTTCCAGTCGCCCAAGGCCACTCGTCAGGTGATAGACAGCTTTGTGCAGCGCTACATCGAGGCCGACTTCAGCCACATTGGCGTTATGGATGCGCGCGGTTTTCTGATTGGTTCGATCGTGGCGTATCAGTTGAACAAGCCGCTGGTATTGTTTCGCAAACAAGGCAAGCTCCCCGCCGATGTATTGGCAGAGGGATATCAGACCGAGTACGGCGAAGCGTATCTGGAGGTGCATGCCGACAGCCTGTGCGATGGCGACTCGGTGGTGATGTTCGATGACCTGATCGCAACCGGCGGCACGCTGATCGCGGCAGCCAATCTGATTCGTCGCATGGGGGCGCAGGTGTATGAAGCAGCGGCAATCATCGACTTGCCCGAACTGGGCGGCTCGAAGCGTTTGCGCGCTATCGGCATCCCGACGCTCTGCTTGACCGAGTTTGCGCTGGACGAACAGTAAGATGTAAAAAGCCTGCGGCGAGCCGTGCGGGAATGACAGGGAGACAGGGAGACAGGGAGAAGGTATCGGCAGGCAGTTAGCGCGCACTGGAGAAACGGCCTGATCAAGCACTGATCAGGCTGTCTGGCAGATCAACCGGCCGTGTGGCCGTGCAATTTGCTCATCAGCTGCGCTTCGGCCTGAGTCAGTCCGCAGGACTGAGTCAGCTCATCGACGCTGGCACCCATGCCGACAAGGCGTGCGGCCTGGGCGAAAGACAGCGTGGAGGGATCGCGCTGTTCCAACGCCGTGAGCTTGTCCGGTAACGGGGCGACGACTGCACGCAGTTCATGCAAGTCCTCGCCCATACGCACTGTGCCGCTCTGAAAATTCTCCACGCGGCGGGCCAACTCTTTGATCCGCAGATCCCGCAAGGCAGCCGCCTCGTCACGCTCGGCATCAAGCTTGCGCTGACGCCTGGTATGGGCCAGGAACATCCCCAGAGTGATCACCCAAAGGATACCCAGAAAGACGACAGCTACCTCAAGAATCAATCAGATGTTCTCCAGATCGGACCATTCTTCTTCGGACATCATTTTGTCCAGTTCAACCAGAATCAACAGCTCACCGTTCTTGTTGCACACGCCTTGAATGAACTTGGCGGACTCGTCGTTACCGACGTTAGGTGCAGTTTCGACTTCTGACTGACGCAAGTAAACCACTTCAGCCACGCTGTCGACCAGAATACCGACCACTTGCTTGTCAGCTTCGATGATCACGATACGCGTGTTGTCGCTGACTTCAACCGGTGCCAGGCCGAAGCGCTGACGGGTGTCGATCACGGTCACAACGTTACCGCGCAGGTTGATGATACCCAGCACATAGCTCGGAGCGCCCGGCACCGGGGCAATTTCGGTGTAACGCAGCACTTCCTGAACCTGCATCACGTTGATGCCGTAGGACTCGTTGTCCAGACGGAACGTAACCCATTGCAGGATTGGATCTTCAGAACCTTGCGCAGACGACTTATTCATACCCCAAACCCCTCACGTGTGTACTCTTCGAGCGACGCAACCGGCGCCCACTCATGATTATTTAGACTTGTTCAACTGCTTGACCGCACCACTGGCTATCAGCTCGGCCAACTCTGCAACGTCCAGCAACGCACACATATGTTCGATCACCGTACCCGCCAGCCATGGACGCTGACCTCGCTGTGCGCGCCATTTGATCTCGTTGGGATCAAGGCGCAGCGAGCGGCTGACCTGATGCACCGCCAGCCCCCATTCATATCCTTGTACCGAGATCACATACTGCAATCCCTGGCGAAAATCGTCGCGGTAGCGATCAGGCATAATCCAGCGCGCCGTATCCAACACTTTCAGGTTGCCTGCCTGGCACGGCAGAATCCCGAGAAACCAGTCCGGCTGACCGAACAGCGGCGTCAGCTCCTGCCCCGCCAGCGGATAAATCGATCCCAGGCACACCAGCGGCACTGCCAGCGTCAGCCCTGCCACGTCGAACAACAGGCATTCAAACGGTTCAGCGGCCCAGGCCGGACGACCATCGATGGTTGGCGGCGGCGTGCGCCCGTGCTGGGTCACCATCGTGCTCAACTCGGCGACCGGCTCGACCAGCTCCTGCGTCGCTACAACCACATCAACCTGCGGCACTTCAACCTGCGGTAACTCGGCCACAATCACCGGCGCTACGTCGGCCATCGGCATCGGCATCATGACCGGCGTCATCACCGGTACTGCAACGGGAACGGCGACCGCTACCGGCGCGGCCTGTCTGACCGGCACCGCTACCGCAGCGGGTGCTGCAACCGCCACTGCCACCGGCTTGATCTGCGCCTGCCTGCGTGCGTCAAAAGCCTGCTCTTCAAGCACAGCCGCCTGAAACTCATCAATGCTGCTGGAAGGCTCCTGCAGTTCTTCGGTGGCGTCCTGAAGCAACGCATCCAGATAAGACTGCAAGGCCAGCTTGGGTCGTGTAGCAACTTCTAAAGGGCGGTTCATACCGGGGCCCAACAAAAAATGGAGCGTGTGCAGCCTGATAGAGTTATCGGCCGCATTGAGGCATCACTTGAGCTGAATGCACAGAAAGAATAACGGCGCACGTCAGGCCACCTGAGTATTGAGTTGCTCAGCGAGCATGTGTTTGAGCAATGCCCGGTACGCTATGACACCGCGGCTCTTGCCATCGTTCTGCGACGGCGTCAGACCCGCACGGCTGGCGTCACGCAAACGCGTGTCGACTGGCACGTAGGCTTGCCAGACATGCTCAGGGAAGCTGTCACGCAACAGTTTCAAGGTGCCCATCGAGGCTTGCGTGCGGCGGTCGAACAGCGTCGGTACGATGGTGTACGGCAACGGCACCTTGCGTGAGCGGTTGATCATGGCGAGAGTATTGACCATGCGCTCAAGACCTTTCACAGCGAGAAACTCGGTTTGTACCGGGATCGCCAGCTGCTGGCTGGCCGCCAGCGCGTTGACCATCAACACCCCCAGCAACGGCGGGCTGTCGATCAAGGCATAGTCAAAATCCTGCCACAATTGAGCAAGACTCTTGGCAATCACAAGCCCCAGGCCGCTCTGTCCCGGCGACTGACGCTCCAGGGTCGCAAGCGCAGTACTGGACGGGATCAAGGAGATACGCTGGTCACTGGTCGGTAATAACAATTGGCCGGGCAACCCATCCGGGACGACGCCCTTGTGCAGGAAAAGATCGTACGCACTGTGTTCGAGCTCGTCAGGATTGTGCCCGAAATAGCTGGTCATCGAGCCATGCGGGTCCAGATCGACCACCACCACGCGCTTGCCCGCATCTGCCAGTAATCCGGCCAGGGCAATGGTCGTGGTGGTCTTTCCGACTCCACCTTTCTGATTGGCTACTGCCCAGACTCTCATTGATCTTTTTCCTTCAGAACAGCAGTGGCCATACCGACGATGACTGACGATAACTAGGGAGCTGGTGACGGAGAATTGACGGCGTTCGCACGTACCGGCGGCTTTGCTGGCACCGGTGCAGTTTGTGTGCCAGCACGCTTCAATGCAGCGTCAGGTTGCGTATTGGCCGTGCCGGTACTGGTCAGACTGCGCCGCACATCCAGATTGCGCGAAATCACCAGCACCACGCGGCGGTTTTTGGCGCGCCCGGTGACAGAAGTGTTAGGCGCAATTGGCTGGAATTCGCCATAGCCTACGGATGCCAGACGGGCCGGGTTGACGCCGTCAATGGCCAGCATGCGCACGATACTGGCCGAACGCGCCGATGACAGTTCCCAGTTGGTCGGGAACTGCGAGGTGCTTATCGGCTGGTCGTCAGTGAAGCCTTCCACATGAATAGGGTTGTCGAAGCGTTTGACGATGCCCGCGACCTTCTCGATGATGGTGAATGCCTTGTCGCTGGGCATCGCGTCACCGCTGCCGAACAACATGCTGGAATTGAGTTCGATCTCGATCCAGAGCTCATTGCCGCGAACAGTCATCTGGTCCGACTTGATCAGGTCACCGAACGCATCGCGCACATCCTGAGCGATGGTCTTCAGAGGGTCGTCGGAAGCCTGGCCAATGCCCGCGTCCGTCTGCTCGCTTTCCTTGAGCAACGGCTCGGCAGGTTTTACCGACACCGGGCGCTGCTCACCGATGGGGATCGGCTTCATGGTGCGCTCAGCGTCGTTGAACACGCCTACCAATGCCTGGGAAAGGATTTTGTACTTGCCTTCGTTGACCGACGAAATCGAATACATGACCACGAAGAACGCGAACAGCAGGGTGATGAAGTCGGCGTAGGACACCAGCCAGCGTTCATGATTTTCGTGATCTTCGGGCGGACGACGTCGGGCCATGTCCTGTTACTCCATGAAGCCTTGCAGCTTGAGTTCGATGGAGCGCGGATTTTCACCTTCGGCAATCGACAGCAGGCCTTCGAGCAGCATTTCGCGATAGCGCGACTGACGATGGGCAATTGCCTTGAGCTTGTTGGCAACCGGCAGCAGGATCAGGTTGGCCGTCGCGACACCGTAAATGGTCGCGACGAACGCCACGGCAATACCGCTGCCCAACTGGCTCGGATCGGCCAGATTGCCCATCACATGAATCAAGCCCATCACAGCGCCGATGATGCCCACGGTCGGCGCGTAGCCGCCCATGCTTTCGAACACCTTGGCGGCCTGAATATCACGGGTTTCCTGAGTAATGAAATCCACCTCAAGAATACTGCGAATCGCTTCTGGCTCAGCGCCGTCAACCAGCAACTGCAAGCCCTTGCGGGCGTAGCTGTCAGGCTCGGCGTCCGCGACGGACTCAAGACCCAGCAGGCCTTCCTTGCGAGCCGTCATACTCCAGCCGATCACCCGATCAACGCCGCCCGGCAGATCGATGCGCGGCGGAAAAAGAATCCAGCGGATGATTTTCATGGCGCGCATGAACGCACTCATTGGTGATTGCAACAACGAAGCGCCCAATGTACCGCCCAGCACAATCAGTGCGGCCGGACCATTGAGCAGCGCGCTGAGGTGACCGCCTTCGAGAAAGTTACCGCCGATGATCGCGACAAACGCCAGGATAAGACCGATAAGACTCAGTACATCCATCAGATACACGCCTCGACCAGATGCCGGCCAATGTCATCCAGGCTGTAGATCGCATCGGCGAGCTCCGCCTTGACGATTGCCATCGGCATGCCGTAGATCACGCAGCTCGCTTCGTCCTGCGCCCATACCGTACTGCCGACCTGCTTGAGCAGACGAGCACCTTCACGGCCGTCAGCCCCCATACCGGTCAGCACGACGGACAGCACTTTGTCGCCGTACGACTTGGCCGCCGAGCCGAAAGTAATGTCCACGCACGGCTTGTAGTTGAGGCGCTCGTCACCCGGCAGAATCTTCACCGTGCCACGGCTGTCGACCATCATCTGTTTGCCGCCAGGCGCCAGCAAGGCCAGCCCTGGACGCAACACATCGCCGTCTTCGGCTTCCTTGACGCTGATCTTGCACAGCTTGTCGAGACGCTCGGCGAAGGCCTTGGTAAACGCGGCAGGCATGTGCTGGATCAGCACCAGCGGTGCAGGGAAACTGGCGGGCAGTTGGGTCAATACACGCTGCAAGGCAACCGGACCGCCCGTGGAAGTACCAATTGCAACCAGCTTGTAGGCTTTGCGCTTGGGCGTGCCAGACGTCGTCGGATGTGCCGGAGCATGAGCGTGTGAGTGAGTGGCAGGCGCAACGGGCGCAGCAGTGCGCGTCGGCAATGGCGCTCGTGCAGGTGCAGCCGGTGCAGGTGCGCGGCTGGACAGCGGCGGCGCGCCTGGCGTTACCGCAGGGGCATGTAACGGAGCATGCGCGGGCGCGGCGCCAAAACTGCTGACGCGGCGGTTACTGCGCGAAATGCTGTTGATCTTCTCGCACAGCAGTTGCTTGACCTTCTGCGGGTTGCGCGAGATATCTTCAAAGTTCTTGGGCAGAAAATCGACTGCACCGGCGTCCAGCGCATCCAGTGTGACGCGTGCGCCTTCATGGGTGAGCGACGAGAACATCAGTACCGGAGTGGGGATGCGTTGCATGATATGGCGGACGGCTGTGATGCCATCCATCATCGGCATCTCGTAGTCCATGGTGATCACATCAGGCTTGAGCGCCAGTGCCTGTTCAATCGCTTCCTTGCCATTGGTTGCAGTGCCGACGACCTCAATGTTGGGGTCCGAAGAAAGGATTTCCGTAACACGGCGGCGGAAGAAACCGGAATCATCCACCACCAGGACCTTGACTGCCATAAACACTCCAATAGGCGCCGCAGGCAGTCAGAGACTGCCCGCAACCCCAGAATCAAATACGCCGGGCGGCGTAACGCTTGAGCATGCTCGGTACATCGAGAATCAAGGCAATACGACCGTCACCGGTAATGGTGGCGCCCGACATACCCGGCGTACCCTGCAACATCTTGCCCAGCGGTTTGATCACCACCTCTTCCTGACCCACCAACTGGTCGACGACGAAGCCGATCCGCTGGGTGCCGACAGTAAGGATCACGACATGCCCTTCACGCTGTTCTTCGTGCGCGGCAGAACTGATCAGCCAACGCTTGAGGTAAAACAGCGGCAGCGCCTTGTCACGTACGATCACCACTTCCTGGCCATCAACGACGTTGGTGGTTGAAAGGTTCAGGTGGAAGATTTCGTTGACGTTGACCAGAGGGAACGCAAACGCCTGGTTGCCCAGCATCACCATCAGGGTCGGCATGATCGCCAGGGTCAACGGGACCTTGATGACGATCTTCGAACCCTGGCCCTTGGTCGAGTAGATATTGATCGAACCATTGAGCTGGGAGATCTTGGTCTTTACCACGTCCATGCCCACACCGCGGCCGGAGACGTCGGAAATCTCGGTCTTGGTCGAGAAACCCGGTGCAAAGATCAGGTTGTAGCAGTCGGTATCGCTGAGGCGATCGGCAGCATCCTTGTCCATCACCCCGCGCTTGACCGCAATCGAACGCAGGACATTGGGGTCCATGCCTTTGCCGTCATCGGAAATCGACAGCAGGATATGGTCGCCTTCCTGTTCGGCCGAGAGAATCACGCGGCCACCGCGGGACTTGCCCGTGGCTTCGCGCTCTTCCGGTGTCTCGATACCGTGGTCTACCGCGTTGCGCACCAAGTGGACCAGCGGGTCGGCAAGCGCCTCGACGAGGTTCTTGTCCAGGTCGGTTTCTTCACCGACCAGTTCCAGATTGATCTCTTTCTTGAGCTGACGCGCCAGGTCACGAACCAGACGCGGGAAGCGACCGAAGACTTTCTTGATCGGCTGCATGCGGGTTTTCATCACCGCAGTCTGCAGATCGGCTGTCACCACATCAAGGTTGGAAACCGCCTTGGACATGGCTTCGTCGCCACTGTTGAGGCCCAGGCGCACCAGACGATTACGCACCAGCACCAACTCGCCGACCATGTTCATGATCTCGTCAAGACGCGCAGTGTCGACCCGTACCGTGGTTTCCGCTTCCGAAGCTGCGGGCTTTTCGCTTGGCGCAGGAGCGCGGGCCGGTGCCGCTGCAGCCTTGGCGGGTGCAGCTTCGGCCTTGGCAGCAGGTGCAGGCTTGGCGACGGGCGCTGGCGCAGCAGCAGGCGCTGGCGCCTTGGCCACTACCGCCTGAGGCTCGAATTTGCCTTTGCCGTGCAACTCATCCAGCAGGTTTTCAAATTCGTGATCGGTGATCTCGTCAGACGCCACAGCAGCGACCGGAGCTTTGGCAGCGACGGCCTCTGCAGCGACTGGCGCGACTACGGCACCGTCGAAGGAGCCCTTGCCATGCAACTGATCAAGAAGCGCCTCGAATTCGTCGTCGGTAATCTCGTCGCTCGCAGGTGCAGCTGTGCCTGCTCGGGCAGCAGGGGACGGTGCCGGGGCGACCGCAGCGTCAGCCGCGAACTTGCCCTTGCCATGCAACTGATCGAGCAGGGACTCAAATTCCTGATCGGTGATTTCATCGCTGGCAGGCGCTTGGGCCGCCGGTGCAGGCGCACTGACCGCTGCAACAGGCTTGCTGCCATGCAGCGAGTCGAGCAATTGTTCGAATTCATCGTCAGTGATGTCGTCGCTGGCCGCAGCAGGTTGGACGGCTTCGGCCACCGCCTCTACGACAGGTTCAGGTTCCGGCTCGGCCGCAACGACCTCGTCGGCAGACTGAGGCTCGGCCAGACGCGACAGCGCGGCCAGAAGCTCTGGGGTCGCTGCGGTCACATCCGTACGCTCACGAACCTGGCCAAACATGCTGTTGACCGTGTCCAGTGCTTCAAGAACCACGTCCATGAGTTCGGAATCAACGCGCCGCTCACCCTTGCGAAGAATGTCGAACACGTTTTCGGCGATGTGGCAGCACTCCACCAGCTCGTGGAGCTGGAGGAAGCCGGCGCCCCCTTTAACAGTGTGAAAACCGCGAAAAATTGCATTGAGCAGATCAGCATCATCCGGTCGGCTTTCCAGCTCGACCAATTGTTCTGACAACTGCTCCAGAATCTCGCCGGCCTCTACCAGAAAATCCTGAAGGATCTCTTCATCGGCGCCGAAGCTCATGGGGTGCTCCCTAAAATTATCGTCAACAGACCTAGAAGCCGAGGCTCGATAGCAGATCGTCTACATCATCCTGTCCGGATACGACGTCTTCACGTTTATCGGCATGAATCTGCGGACCTTCACCCTGAGCGAGATGTTTTTTAGGATCTTTTTCAGCAAGGATGGATTCAGCGTCATGTTCGATGCCCGCAAAGCGATCAACCTGACTGGCCATGAGCACCAGTTTCAGCAGATTGCTTTCGACTTCAGTGACCAATTGCGTGACGCGCTTGATCACCTGACCTGTAAGGTCCTGATAGTCCTGCGCCAACAGAATGTCATTGAGGTGACCGGCAACCTCGTGAGTTTCCTTTTCGCTACGCGTCAGAAACCCGTCAACGCGTTTGGCCAACTCACGAAATTCGTCTGCACCGATTTCACGGCGCATGAAACGCCCCCAATCGGCACTCAGCGACTTGGCTTCGCTGCTCAAGCCATGCATCAATGGCGTGCTTTGCTCAACCAGGTCCATCGTGCGGTTGGCTGCACCTTCGGTCAGCCTCACAACGTACGACAAGCGCTCGGTCGCGTCAGTGATCTGGGACACTTCTTCGGCTTGCGGCATGTGCGGGTCAATCTGAAAATTGACAATTGCACTGTGCAACTCGCGTGTCAGCTTGCCCACTTCCTGATACAGGCCGCGATCGCGCGTCTGATTGAGCTCATGGATCAGTTGCACAGCTTCGCCGAATCGGCCTTTTTCAAGGCTGGTGACCAGTTCCTGCGCGTGTTTCTTTAGGGTCGACTCAAAGTCACCCATCGAATCTTTGGTATCCATAGCGCCCTCGCGGCATGCATCAGCTATTGACGCGTTCGAAGATCTTGTCGATCTTTTCGCTCAGCACTTGGGCCGTGAAAGGCTTGACGACATAACCGTTCACCCCGGCCTGGGCAGCTTCGATGATCTGCTCACGCTTGGCTTCTGCTGTAACCATCAGAACGGGAAGGTTCTTGAGGCGCTCGTCCAGGCGAACCTGACGCAGCAGATCGATACCGGACATGCCAGGCATGTTCCAGTCCGTCACCAGAAAATCAAAGGCGCCGCTTTGCAGCATCGGCAGAGCGGTCAGACCGTCATCTGCTTCAGATGTGTTGGTAAACCCCAGGTCACGCAACAGGTTCTTGATGATCCGCCGCATCGTTGAGAAGTCATCAACGATGAGGATTTTCATGTTCTTGTCCAATTCGACCTCCAAGCAGTCTTTAACGCGTTCAGCACCTGAACACGCTGTTCAATCAAATACTGGCACAGCACAACCCAGCTGTACGAAACGACGACGGGCTTGGTAAAACGACAGGCACAGACCCCAAGCGACAGCCCATCGAGGCGCTGCCCGACAGGCTCCTGCCGTGTCTATCCTGTTACCACGTAACGCTCTGCACAGCCGGCTTGCAGATACCGCCCGACGTATGTCGGGCGCTACCTGTCAACGCGCTCGCCACTCCCCCAAACGCCCTCGCAAACGAGCTGCGCACTGGCTGTGTAACTGACTGACTCGCGATTCGCTGACCCCCAGGACCTCTCCGATCTCTTTGAGGTTCAGTTCTTCGTCGTAGTACAGCGCCAGGACCAGCCGCTCACGCTCCGGCAGGTTGGCAATTGCATCGGCCAACGCAGCCTGGAAGCGTTCGTCTTCCAGGTCGCGCGACGGTTCGAGCGAACCGCTGGCCCCGTCCTCGTGCAGCCCTTCATGATCGCCATCCTGTAAAAGGTCGTCGAAACTGAAAAGGCGACTGCCCAAGGTGTCATTCAAAATCCCGTAATAATCATCGAGACTCAACTGGAGTTCGGCAGCAACCTCGTGATCTTTAGCGTCACGTCCGGTTTTCGCTTCAATTGCCCGTATTGCATCACTGACCATGCGCGTATTGCGATGCACCGAGCGGGGTGCCCAGTCACCTTTGCGCACTTCATCGAGCATCGCGCCACGTATGCGAATACCGGCATAAGTTTCGAAACTCGCGCCCTTGGTCGAGTCGTATTTGGTCGAAACCTCGAGCAGACCGATCATCCCTGCCTGGATCAGGTCTTCGACCTGAACACTGGCTGGCAAACGGGCCAACAGATGATAAGCGATACGTTTGACCAGCGGCGCGTAGCGCTCGATCAGCTCGTACTGCGAATTACGGGAGGCCTTGCTGTACATCTGGTAGCCGCTCGCTGTCATTGGACAGGCCCCGCGCTGGTCTGGTGAACAAGTCGCTCAACGAAGAACTCAAGGTGGCCCCTTGGGTTGGCTGGCAGCGGCCAGGTATCAACCTTCTGGGCGATAGCCTTGAAAGCAAGCGCGCATTTGGAACGCGGAAACGCTTCATAGACGGCCCGCTGCTTCTGCACTGCCTTGCGAACGCATTCGTCGTAAGGCACAGCACCGACGTATTGCAGCGCGACATCAAGAAAGCGATCCGTCACCTTGGTCAGCTTGGCAAACAGGTTGCGGCCTTCCTGAGGGCTCTGTGCCATGTTGGCCAGAACACGGAAGCGGTTCATACCGTAATCGCGGTTCAGCAGCTTGATCAGGGCATAGGCGTCAGTGATTGAGGTGGGCTCATCGCACACCACCAACAACACCTCCTGAGCGGCACGCACGAAGCTCACGACCGATTCACCGATCCCCGCAGCAGTGTCGATGACCAGCACGTCGAGGTTGTCGCCAATCTCGCTGAACGCCTGGATCAACCCTGCGTGTTGCGCAGGCGACAGGTGCACCATGCTTTGAGTGCCGGAAGCAGCAGGTACGATGCGAACACCGCCCGGCCCCTGCAAGAGCACATCACGCAATTCGCAACGCCCTTCAATGACGTCCGCCAGCGTGCGCTTGGGCGTCAGCCCCAGAAGGACATCGACATTGGCCAGACCCAGATCGGCATCCAGCAGCATGACGCGTCGGCCAAGCTCGGCCAGAGCCAGTGAAAGATTCACTGAAACGTTAGTCTTACCGACGCCACCTTTGCCGCCGGTCACCGCGATAACCTGTACGGGATGCATGCTGCCCATGTTATTTCTTTACCTTGTCTTGCGTAGACCGAAACCACATTACAGGCTGCACGGTGGCGAAAGAACAGCGCCGGGCAGACCATCGATGCAGGGACATTCCAATCATATCCATCACTTAACCCACCCTCTTGCCCGGTGTGTGGTAGAGGTCGGCGAACATATCAGCCATCGCTTCCTCGCTAGGCTCGTCTTGCATTTGTATGCTCACCGCGCGGCTTACCAGTTGATGACGGCGCGGAAGATGCAAATCGTCCGGAATACGAGGGCCGTCAGTCAGGTAAGCAACAGGCAATTCGTGACTGATCGCCAGGCTCAACACTTCGCCGAGACTGGCTGTTTCATCCAGCTTGGTCAGAATGCATCCGGCCAGGCCACAACGTTTGTAACTGTGATAGGCCGCCGACAGCACCTGCTTCTGGCTGGTAGTTGCCAGGACCAGGTAATTGCGCGACTTGATGCCACGGCCCGCCAGGCTCTCCAGTTGCATGCGCAACGCAGGATCGCTGGCTTGCAGGCCTGCGGTATCAATCAACACCACACGCTTGCGCAAAAGGGGCTCAAGCGCCTGAACCAGCGACTGGCCAGGATCGACATGAGTGACCGGCACGTTGAGGATGCGACCCAGTGTCTTGAGCTGCTCCTGCGCGCCGATACGGAAACTGTCCATGCTGACCAGCGCGATGTTCTGCGGGCCGTATTTCAGGACGTAGCGGGCAGCCAGTTTGGCCAGCGTCGTGGTCTTGCCCATGCCGGCAGGGCCGACCATGGCGATCACACCGCCCTCTTCCAATGGCTCGGTATCCGGTACGGCAATCATCCGCGCCAAGTGCGCGAGCAACATGCGCCAGGCCTGACGAGGCTCGTCGATTTCAGGAATCATCGACAACAGGTCACGTGAGAGCGGACCGGACAAGCCGACCCGCTGCAGACGGCGCCACAGGTTGGCCTGCTGCGGACGGCTGCCTTGCAACTGGTTCCAGGCCAGGGAGCCGAGCTGGACTTCCAGCAACTCGCGCAGGCCGTTCAATTCGGAACGCATCGAATCATACGCGCGCTGCCCGCCAGCAGGTTCGGCGGCAGGCGCTGGCGCGTAGGCGAAAGGACGTGGTGGCTCTTCAAGCGTCGGTTCGATATGAGTGTCGACTGCGCTGACCGGCTTGCCGGAAAACAGCTGCAGATTGACCGAGGCATCGCTGTCGCTGCGATTGTTCAGCTCGGCCTGAGCCGAGACGATGCGCGACTGTGTCTTGCGCAGTTCGTCTTCAAGCTCCATGTTCGGTACACGAGGTGCCAGCGCCGACAGCTTGTAATCCAGAGCGGCAGTCAGCTCGACGCCACCGGCGATGCGGCGGTTGCCAATGATGGCCGCCTCGGCGCCCAGCTCATCGCGAACCAGCTTCATGGCTTGACGCATATCGGCGGCGAAAAATCGCTTAACTTGCATGACTCACTACCTCAGCCGTTCGGCCCGACAGTCGCTACGATGGTTACTTGCTTGTTGTCAGGAATTTCCTGATACGCCAGCACATGCATGTTCGGTACAGCCAATCGTCCAAATCGTGACAGCATCGCCCGAATCGGACCGGCCACCAGCAGTATCACCGGCGACCCTTGCATTTCCTGACGCTGAGCTGCCTCGATCAACGAACGCTGAAGCTTCTCAGCCATGCTTGGCTCGAGAAGAACGCCTTCTTCCTGACCCTGACCAGCCTTCTGCAAACTATTGAGCAATATCTGTTCCAACCTTGGTTCCAGAGTGATGACAGGCAGCTCCGGCTCAATGCCTACAATGCTTTGCACGATTGCGCGGCTCAAACCAACGCGAACCGCCGCTACCAAAGCGGCGGTATCTTGACTCTTGCTGGCATTGTTGGCGATGGCTTCTGCAATGCTGCGGATGTCACGCACCGGTACATGTTCGGCAAGCAGGGCTTGCAGCACGTTGAGCAACGCCGACAGCGAAAGAACACCCGGCACCAGCTCTTCAGCCAGCTTGGGCGAGCTCTTGGCCAACAATTGCATCAATTGCTGGACCTCCTCGTGGCCGATCAGTTCATGCGAGTGCTTGTAAAGAATCTGGTTGAGGTGAGTGGCCACTACCGTACTGGCGTCTACCACGGTGTAGCCAAGCGACTGCGCCTGGCTGCGCTGACTGATCTCGATCCAGACCGCCTCAAGGCCAAATGCCGGATCTCTGGCGGTAATACCATTGAGCGTACCGAACACCTGTCCAGGGTTGATAGCCAGCTCGCGGTCAGGGTAGATCTCTGCTTCCGCGAGAATCACGCCCATCAGCGTCAACCGATAGGCGCTGGGCGCCAGGTCAAGGTTGTCGCGGATGTGCACGGTCGGCATCAGGAAACCCAGTTCCTGGGACAGCTTCTTGCGCACGCCCTTGATACGCGCCAGCAACTGCCCACCCTGGTTGCGGTCTACCAGCGGAATCAGGCGGTAGCCCACCTCAAGGCCGATGATGTCGATCGGCGTAACGTCATCCCAGCCGAGCTCTTTGGAGTCCAGCACGCGGGTTGGCGATGGCAGCAGATCCTGCTGACGCTGAACTTCGGCCAGCGCCTCGACCTTTACCTGATGCTCTTTCTTCCACAGCAGGTATGCGGCACCGGCAGCCACCAGACCCAGGCTGATGAACGAGAAGTGCGGCATGCCCGGCACCAGCCCCATCACAATCATGATTGCAGCGGAAACTGCCAGTGCCTTGTGAGAGGTAAACATCTGACGGTTGATCAGCTTGCCCATTTCTTCCGAACCGGAAGCACGGGTCACCATGATCGCAGCAGCCGTGGACAGCAGCAGTGATGGCAATTGCGCCACCAAACCGTCACCGATGGTCAGCAGGGTGTAAACACGGCCTGCGTCGGCAAAGGTCATGTTGTGCTGCATGATACCGACGAGCATGCCGCCGATGAGGTTGATGAACAGAATCAGCAGGCCCGCGATGGCGTCGCCGCGCACAAATTTGCTGGCACCGTCCATGGAGCCGTAGAACTCAGCCTCTTGAGCCACTTCGGAACGGCGGCGCTTGGCTTCAGGCTGATCGATAAGGCCGGCGTTGAGGTCGGCATCGATTGCCATCTGCTTGCCGGGCATCGCATCAAGGGTAAAACGCGCACTCACTTCAGAGATACGGCCGGCACCCTTGGTGATTACAACGAAGTTGATGATCATCAGAATCGCGAACACTACGATACCGACTACATAGTTGCCGCCGATCACAACCTCACCGAAGGCCTGGATCACCTTGCCCGCAGCGGCGTGGCCGTCCTGACCGTGAAGCATGACCACGCGCGTCGATGCGACGTTCAGCGCCAGACGCAACAGCGTTGCCACCAGCAGAATGGTCGGGAACACCGAGAAATCCAGTGGCCGCAGCGCATAGACGCAGACCAGCAGAACGACGATAGACAGCGCAATGTTGAACGTGAAGAACACGTCCAGCAGGAAGGGCGGCATGGGCAACATCATCATTGCCAGCATGACCAGCAACAATACCGGTACACCCAACTGGCCACGGCCAAGGCCTGCCAGATTGCTGCGTGCGCTATTGAGTATCTGAGAGCGATCCACTGATTCTTTTACCTGCGCACTAGATCAAAACTTTGACGCCGTAGGCGACCTGTAATGACTTATTGCAAAAAGCTGTCCAACTTTTCAAAAGCCCGCAATTGCAGGCCTGAAACGCCGGTGCGCCAGGAAAATAACGATCAAGACCTCGCCTGAGTCTAAGGACAGTAGAACGTCGATGGGGCGTCAGGAATCGCGCTGCAAATCCGTCGGGATCGGCACGTCACCCAGCGGATCGGGACGCTTGCCGTGCCCCGAGTGAAACTGACGGATCTGGTAGACATAAGCCAGCACTTGCGCAACCGCCAGATAAAGCCCGGCCGGTATCTCCTGCTCAATCTCGGTGCTGTAGTAGATGGAGCGGGCCAGCGCGGCAGACTCCAGAATAAGGATCTGGTTGTGCGCGCCGATCTCGCGAATCTTCAACGCCATCAGATCAGTACCCTTGGCCAGCAACATTGGCGCCCCGCCCTGCTCGGGATCGTACTTCAAGGCCACGGCAAAGTGGGTCGGGTTGGTGATAATGACATCCGCCTCGGGAATGGACGCCATCATGCGACGCTGGGACATTTCGCGCTGCAACTGGCGAATCCGCTGCTTGACCTCGGGGCTGCCCTCGCTGTTCTTGTGCTCATCGCGCACTTCCTGCTTGGTCATCAGCAGTTTCTTATGGGCTTCCCACAGCACGAACGGAACATCGGCTGCAGCGATGAATATCAGCCCGCACGCCATCCAGAAGCTGCTCCAACCCACCACTTGCAGACTGTGAATAATCGCCTGTTCCAGGGGCTCATGAGCGATGGCAACCAGATCGTTGCGCTCCTTGCTGAGCACCACCAGTGCAACCGCAAGAATGATCAGAAACTTGGCGAACGACTTGAGCAACTCAATCAACGAATTGGGCGAAACCATCCGCTTGAGGCCCGCCGCAGGGTTCATTCGACTGAACTTGGGCGCCAGCGATTTGGTGGCGAACAACCAGCCGCCCAGCATGATAGGTCCTACCAGTGCTGCTACCAGCATGGCGACCAGAAAAGGCAGTACTACGACCAGCGCATGCCGACCCGAGCTGAGCAGCGCCTTGCCCATGTAGTCCTGGTCCATCAGCGTTTCACGGCTGATGGTAAAATTGTCGCGCATCAATTCGGACATCATCTGCGCGATGCCCCCGCCGAACCACAACAGCCCGCCAGCGCCCATCAGCATCACCACCAGCGTGGTCAGCTCCTTGGAGCGCGCGATCTGACCTTCGGCGCGTGAGTCCTTGACCTTTTTATCCGTGGGGTCTTCTGTCTTGTCCTGGCCATTCTCGTTTTCTGCCATCTCAACGAGCCCTCACCATGTCGCGCAACCCCTGCAAAGCTTCTACGGCCAAGGGTTGATACTGATTGAGGATATCGGCCATGGTCATCCACAGAATGACCATCCCGAGCACGAGCGTGAGCGGGAAACCGATGGAAAAGATATTGAGCTGCGGCGCGGCGCGCGTCATGACGCCAAACGCGATGTTGATGATCAGCAATGCGGTGATAGCAGGCAATACCAGTCGCAGGCCAGAACTCATCACCCAGCCGAGCCCGGTCGCCAGCCCCCAGAAATTGTTGATCAGCAGACCATTGCCTACCGGCATCGTTGTGAAGCTTTCGACAACCACTTCCAGCACCACCAGATGCCCATTCATGGCCAGGAACAGCAGCGTGACCAGCATTGTGAAAAACTGACCGATCGTGGCCGAAGAAACGCCATTGGTGGGGTCGACCATGGATGCGAAGCCCATACCCATCTGGGTCGAGATGATCTGGCCGGCGATAACAAATATCTGGAAGAACAGCTGCAGTGCCAGCCCCATACCAGCACCGATGATGATCTGCTCGCCGATCAGCAGCAGCGCACTCAGATCAAGCGCCTGAACGGAGGGCATGGCGGGCAGCACTGGCGCAACCACCACCGTGATCGCGACGGCAAAATACAGGCGAATACGCCGGGGAACCAGCGTCGTACCGATGATAGGCATGGTCATCAGGACAGCGACGATGCGAAACAACGGCAGCATGAAGCTGGCAACCCAGGTACTGATCTGGGCATCGGTCAACGCAAGCATCGGCTGCATGCAGCGCTAGCCGATCAGCGTCGGAATACTGCTGTACAACGACAGCATGTATTCCATGAAAATCTTCAACAGCCAAGGGCCTATCACGATCAAGGTGATCAGCATCACGATCAGACGCGGCAGAAAGCTCAGCGTTTGTTCGTTGATCTGGGTTGCCGCCTGGAACATGGCCACCAACAGACCACAGATCAGACTCGGCACCACAAGAATCGCAACCAGCACCGTGGTCAGCCATAACGCCTCACGAAACAGATCGACCGCGACTTCCGGCGTCATTGCACAGACTCCTCAGCAAAACGACTCATACGCCACCAAAACTGCCAGCCAGCGTCCCGACGATCAACGCCCAGCCATCCACCAGCACGAACAGCATGATCTTGAACGGCAAGGAAATGATCAGAGGCGACAGCATCATCATACCCATCGCCATCAAAACGCTGGCCACCACCAGGTCGATGATAAGAAATGGAATGAAGATCATGAAGCCGATCTGAAACGCCGTCTTGAGTTCAGAGATCACGAAAGCCGGTACCAGAATCGTCAACGGCGCGGCGTCCGGCGTTGCGATATCGGTACGCTTGGACAAACGCATGAACAACTCAAGGTCGCTGGTACGTGTCTGCGCCAGCATGAAATCCTTGATCGGCACCTGAGCCTTGGCCACCGCATCCTGGGCCGTCAACTGTTCGGCCAGATAGGGCTGCAATGCATCCTGATTCACCCTATCGAACACCGGCGCCATGATGAACATGGTCAGAAACAGCGCCATGCCAGTGAGGATCTGATTGGACGGCGTCTGCTGCAGACCCAACGCCTGGCGAAGGATGGAAAACACGATGATGATGCGGGTGAAGCTCGTCATCAGCATGACGAACGCCGGGATAAAGCTCAGCGCCGTCATGATCAGCAGGATCTGCAGGCTGACCGAGTACTCCTGCTGACCATCCGCGCCGTTGGACAGCGTGATCGCGGGGATTGAAAGTGGATCGGCTGCCAGCGCCAACGGCGCCGCCATCACTAACAGCAGCAGAATCAGGAAACGCGAGGCGCCCATTACTTCTTGTCCTTATCCTTGCCCATCAGCTCCAGCAGACGCTGAGCGAATTCAGGGGTCGTCTGCTCGCGCACCGGCACTTGCACAGGCTCCTTGAGCACATGCAAAGGCGTGATGCTGCCCGGTGAGATACCCAGTAGAACCTGCTCATTGCCAACCTGAACCAGCACCAGTCGATCACGCGGACCGATGGCCCGCGAACTCACCAGTTCGATCACCTGACTATTGTTCGGCCCGGCACGCTGTACCCGACGCATGACCCACGCCAGGACGAAGATCAGACCGACTACCAGCAACAGACCGAACAGCAGCTGCGCCACTTGCCCGCCCATACCGCTGGAGACACTGCCGGCTACTTGCGCAGGGGCTGTCGGTGCGGCCTGCGCAGTGGGCTCAGCAGCCCATACCAAGGCAGGCAGCATCAGCAGAACGCTCAGCAAGCGCCTCACTTAGCGCAACTTCTTGATGCGTTCACTTGGGCTGATCACGTCAGTCAGACGGATACCGAACTTCTCGTTGACCACAACCACTTCGCCATGGGCAATCAGTGTGCCGTTGACCAACACGTCCAGCGGCTCACCGGCAAGACGATCCAGCTCGATCACCGAACCCTGGTTGAGCTGCAGCAGGTTGCGGATGTTGATGTCCGTGCTGCCCACCTCCATCGAGATCGACACCGGGATGTCCAGAATCACATCCAGGTTCGGACCATCCAGCGTCACCGGCGCGGTGTTTTTCGGCACGCTGCCAAATTCTTCCATCGCCATGCGATTGGTCGAATTGCCTGCGTCAGCGGCCAGCAGCGCGTCGATGTCATCCTGACCACCTTCACCGGCCTCACCCAATGCAGCAGCCCACTCATCGGCCAGTGCCTGGTCTTCAGCAGACGTCATATCGTTTTCATCAGCCATCGGTTGTCCTCTGCGAACAGTGATTCAATTACGCAACAATTTCCGACGTAGACCTCGAGGGTCAGCGTCGCGCTATGGGTTCGATTACTTGCAGGGCCATCTTGCCCTTGTGCGAGCCGAGCTTGACCTTGAACGAAGGCACACCGTTGGCCCGCATGACCAGCGAGTCGGCCAGTTCGATCGGAATCACGTCGCCAGGCCGCATGTGCAAAATATCGCGCAAAGGCAACTGGCGCTGGGCAATGGTAGTGCTCAGCGGCACATTGACGTCCAGCACGTCTTCCTTGAGCGCGTTGACCCAGCGCTCATCCTGATCATCAAGATCCGACTGGAAGCCGGCGTCGAGCATTTCGCGGATCGGCTCGATCATCGAATACGGCATGGTCACGTGCAGATCGCCACCACCGCCATCGAGTTCGATATGGAACGTTGAAATCACCACCGCCTCGCTCGGGCCGACGATGTTGGCCATGGCCGGGTTCACTTCCGAATTGATGTACTCGAAGTTCACTTCCATGATCGCCTGCCAGGCTTCCTTCAGGTCGATGAAGGCCTGATCCAGCACCATGCGGACCACGCGCAACTCGGTTGGCGTGAATTCACGGCCTTCGATCTTGGCGTGACGGCCATCACCGCCAAAGAAGTTGTCCACCAGCTTGAACACCAGCTTGGCGTCAAGAATGAATAACGCTGTGCCTCGCAGCGGCTTGATCTTGGCCAGATTGAGGCTGGTAGGCACGTACAGCGAGTGCACGTACTCACCGAACTTCATGACTTGCACGCCACCGACCGCCACGTCCGCCGAACGGCGCAGCAGGTTGAACATGCTGATACGCGTGTAGCGGGCAAATCGCTCGTTGATCATTTCCAGGGTCGGCATGCGACCCCGGACGATTCGGTCCTGGCTGGTCAGGTCATAGCTTTTGACGCTGCCCGGCTCGCCAGCGGCTTCAGTCTGGACCATACCATCGTCCACGCCATGCAGCAGCGCGTCGATTTCATCCTGGGACAGCAGGTCTTGCACGGCCATGTGAGAGTCCTACTGCAATACGAAATTAGTGAACAGCAGCTGTTCGATCACAGTCTTGCCGAGTTCTTTCTGTGCCACTTCCTGAATGCTCGCTGTCGCTTTCTGACGCAGCATTTCCTGACCGACCGGCGAGGCCAGCGAATCAAAAGGAATGGCAGCAAACAGCATGACCAGGTTATTGCGAATCACCGGCATATGCACCTTCAAGGCCTCCATGTCGGCAGCGTTACGCCCCAGCATGGTGATGCTGACCTGCATGTAGCGCTGGCGACCGCCGGCATTGAAGTTAACGACGAAAGCAGGCGTCAGTGGCTCGAACACCGCCACCGGCTTGACGTTGGCTGCAGCTGCGGCAGCTGCCGGATCAGGCTTGCTTTCACCCTTGTGCATCAGAAACCAGGTTGCTCCCACTGAAAGGCCGACGGCGAGAAGCAACGCCACAACCGCAATGATGATGAGCTTGAGCTTGCCTTTGGATGCGGGGTCTTTAACTTCGTCGCTCTTCGCCATGCCAATAATCCGTCACTATTCAAGAGGTTCTTCAATATGTGACAGGGGCTGAGCAAGTGTTATGCCAGAGTTGAAAGAAGCCGCAACTCAACGGACACAAATAGATACCACTCGGCGCTGGCACGCAGGTCAGGCGAGCATTCCAGGCGGGAATCTTCAGCGCGACAACCGGGAGGTTTCGCGATCCCACCTGCCCCAGAGCGACACACGTCAGCAGTGGAGCAAGTCGGTGCGTGTTGGCGAGCGTCAGGCGTAGTAATCGATCTCGCTGGTACCCAGCACGCGTGCCGCTGGCTGACTGACCGGGATCGCCGCATCGACCGTCGCACTGTCATCCAGCGCATCGCCAGACCCCATGCCACTGCCGCGTCCGCCGCGCTGAGCACGATTGGCCTGCTCCTGAGCCTGCTGCTGGGCCTGTTGCTGTGACTGGTCCGACACGTTGACGTCCACTTGGCCAAGCCCTTGCTGGACGAACGACTCACGCAGTCGCGACACCTGGCTTTCGAGCGCGTCACGTACGCCCAAGTGTGCGCTCATGAACGTCACCTGAGTCTGCTGGTCCGGCGCCATGTTGACGCGAATATCCAGACGACCCAGCTCGGCTGGTTCAAGCTTGATATCCGCCGACTTCAGATTCTGACTCGACAAGTACATCACTCGATCAACGATCCCCTCAGTCCAACCACTCTGGTGCATGGCCAGTGGCTGGCTCATCAACGGAGCACTGGAAGGCGTTGCGGCAACCCGGGCAGGCTGGGCGGCCTGACTCAAGGCGGCAAGGCGGTCGGCAAAGTTATCGACGCGCGTATCGCCGGCAGCACTCTTGACGTCTTTCAGGCCCTCACCAATCAGACCACTGAAAGACTTGTCACTGCTTTCTGTACTGCCATCTTCCGAGGGCTTCTGTTCGGTCAACGCCGCCAGGTTATTGGCGACATTCTGCGCGGGATCTGCTTCAGAGCTGGACGGTGTCGCCTTAATGGCGGCCTGAGTGCTCTGTCCGGCTACCTGGGTCTTGGCAGATGCGTTTTCCAGCGCCAGTTGCACCGCGTCCAGGCCATCCAGTGGATCGGCGTCGGGGTTGAACGCTTCTTCCACCACAGCAGGTGCGGCAATAGCGCCAGAGACCAAAGGCGAAGCCTTCGGATCAATGCCTGCAGAAGCCTTCGTGCCGACGAGGGGTAACGTTTTCACCTCGGTGACAGGATTGGTGGCCACGGGAATCACGGTCAAAGCCGGGCCCTGCGCTGCCATGGCTTGAAGTGCCGGGTCTTGAGCCGGATCGACAACGACCTGAGCATTCAAGTTCGCCAGGTCGGCTAACGCCTGGGCATCAGCTGCTGCTTGAGCATCGATCAACGCGGCGTCAGCGTCTGCTTTGCCGTCATCGGTATCAGCCGTGGCGACCACCCCAGGCAAGTCGTTGCCGCTATCGGCAACCGTCGACTGGTCAGCGGCAGCAGTCTTGTCGTCATCGGGCTTGCCCTTGCCGCTCGCTACCTTGTCCTTGTCGGGCACGACCTTGTCGCGACCCGCCTTGGTTTGCACGTCATCGCGGGCAGGAACTGCGTCCTTGGCCTGCTTGGCATAGACGTTGGAAAAGCTGGAAGCCCCGTCCTTGCTGCTGTCAGTCGGCTTGAGCGCATTGTTGGCGGTACTCGACCGGGAGGCCGCGGTCGTGTTGGCCTGAAGAAGTGCGTTGGTAGCGAGGGGCATTTTGGTCTCCGCATGAGCTGCTTGTTACCGTGGTAAAAGCAAGATACGGGCCAATGCACAAATGACGATTGATATGCAGCACTGAGCAGGTCAATTGATAAAGAACTGGCGCTCAGCGTTGAAGAGCCGTCGAACCGTCAGATACTCGGTATCGATCTTGCCGACCAACTCCGCCACCCCCGAGCTTTTCTGCTGGCGGGCCTGTTCTTCAAGCTGACGACAGAGCTCGCAGAGGCGCAACGCGCCCATGTTGCTGCTGCTGCCCTTGAAGCTATGGGCCGTCAGGCTCAAGGCCTGCAAGTCCGGATTACGATCTTCAGCCGCGGATCGCAACTGCGCGAGTCTAAGCTCGGAATCCTTGAGAAACACGTCTACGAGCGTCGGATACTCATCCTCCATGACGTCCTGCAAGGCACTTAACACGCTGTAATCCAGATGAATCGACACTTGCTCACTCCTTGATCAAGACTCCGGGGCCGATTATGCCACTCACTCCCAGAAAAATTCCACGCTGGCCGTCCTGCCATCCGTAGACCATCGAGCCTGACGGCTCAGTTCACGCACCAATCGCATTCCCCGACCGTACAGCTCGTCTTCAGCCGGTTCAAGGTTCAGGACATAAGGCGCATCGAATCCGTCACCACTGTCTTCGACACTGATGGTCAGACGACCACCCTGCCCCATGGGTTCAATCTGCACAGTTACTCGGACAAAGCCGTCCTGAAGCTCGTCAAGACGCTTGGCCCGCTGTTCATAATAGCGGGCAAAACCAGAGGCATCATGTTTGAGCGACGAATCAAGCCCCAGCACACCGTGCTCCAGCGCGTTGCTGTAGAGCTCGCCCATCACCGCATGCAGCGCTCCGCCCTGACTGCGAAGACCGTGCACCTCCAGCAGCAGTTGCAATACATAGGGCAAAGGGTTGAAACGTCTGAGGGTGGAGGCCCTGAACTCGAAACTGGCCGACCAGTCCAGCGGGCTAGATGCTCCGCTATCGGAATAGGTCAGCGTCGGCAACGAATCAGACACTTCATCTGTGGCCGTGATCTCCAGCAGGCTGACGTCGTCACGCGCCTTGCCGCCAAAATCATTCAATGCCTGAAGAATCTCTTCGATCAACAAGTCTGGCTGAAGGTTGGCCGCCAGTACGTCGCGCAAGCGCTGTACGCCAAACAACTGATCTTGACTGTCGCTGGTGTCGAGCACGCCATCGGACAGCAGGAATATACGGTCACCCGGAGCCAACGGATGAACCTCGGTACGAGGATCGAAACCATTGACACTGAGCACACCGAGGGGCAGATGACGCGAGGCCAGCGGGACTCGCTCGCTCCGGTCAGCCCGCAGCAGATAGCCATCGGGCAGACCGCCATTCCAGACCTCGACCTGACGCCGCTCGAGATTGACGCACAGCAGCGTAGCGCAGCAAAACATGTCGACCGGCAGGATGCGCTTGAGCTTGGCGTTCATCTCTCTGAGTATTTCCACAAGGCCGTAGCCCTTGGCGGTCATGCCGTAGAACACCTCAGCAAGCGGCATGGCACCTACGGCAGCCGGCAGGCCATGCCCTGTGAAGTCACCGAGCAGTACATGCATATGCCCGGCGGGCGTGTAGGCCGCCAGCATCAGGTCGCCGTTGAACAACGCGTAAGGAGACTGCAGATAACGGATATTGGCCGCGCCCAGGCACCCCGAGTGCGCGATCTGATCAAATACCGCCTTGGCGACACGCTGTTCATTGAGCAGGTATTCGTGGTGCGTCGCAATCAGGTCGCGCTGTTGAAGAACCGTCTCCTGCAGCAGCCTGAGACGGTTCATCGCGTTGATTTTGGCGGCAAGCACCAACGGGTTATAAGGTTTGGAGATGAAGTCATCGCCACCAGCATCCAGACAACGCGCCAGCGCCTCACCCTGGGTGAGTGACGTCAGGAATATGATCGGCACCAGCGCTTCACCGGCCATGGCCTTGATCCGTCGCGCCGCCTCGAAGCCGTCCATCAACGGCATCATTGCGTCCATCAGAATCAGATGTGGGCGTTCGGAACTGAATAACGCCACGGCCTCCAGCCCATTGGCAGCACTCAACACCCAATGCCCCTGCCGCGCCACGATTGTGGCGAGCAGCAACCGGTCGCTGGCGCTGTCGTCAGCGATCAGAATGCGCAAGCCTTTCGGTACCGGGAGCAAGCGTCAGCTCAACTGGAACAGCTTGGAGAAATTCGAGATGGCCAGGATCTTGAAGACATCAGACGTGCAATTGATGAGTCGGACCTGAGCCCTTTCGCCGCCAGCGTGATCGCGCAACAGCAACAGCATCCCCAATGCCGAGCTGTCCAGATAATGCGTATCGCGAAGGTCGACCACATAGTTCAGGTCGTAAGGATAACTTTCATACGCGCTTCGAAACGCTTGATGCATCGCAAAATCGAAACGACCTTCAACCAGCAGCGTCAGCTGCCGCTTGTCGGGAGAAAGCTCGGATATCACTGTCATGGGATCCCTCAAGTGTTTCATCGCCGAGACGATGTGAGCTTAGACCAGCCTGAGCAATTGCCCATCACAGTCAGAACTGTTCGTGGCGGGGCAACCGCTGGGACAATTCGTCCAACAGCTTTTGCTCCCGCTTGTCTTCCAGCTTGCGTGCCTCATCCATGTAGCGCTGCACCAGCTTGCGCAAGCCTTCGACCCTCGCATAACACGCCTGCCAGGCACCACGGGCCTTTTCCAGATTGACCTTGTGCCACTCAAGGCTTTTGTACTGCTGTGCGACGGCGGTATCGAGCTGGCTGAGAAACCGTTGATAACCCAGCAGCCATTGACCGGAGACGCCGGCACTGCCTCGCTCGAGCCATTGCTGCTGATAGTCCTGGCGGAACTGGTCCAGTTCCTGAAGCTTGTTGTTGGCGAGATTGACCTGCCCCTGAAAATGCCCGAGACGCTGGGCCGCCGCACGCTCGGCGGCCTCCGCCATCTCGACGACTGGCGCCAGACGCGCCGCTCGACTCTGAGCCATGGTCTATCAGCCGCCAGGAGCCGGGCCGAACACCGAAGCCAACGCTTCGCCGCTGGCCTGCATGCTTTCGTTGTCGTGCAAACCCTGACGCTGGTAGCGCACCAGCACAGGCTGAAGTGCGATGGCCATGTCGGTCTCCCGATCACCGCCAGCCACATAGGCACCCACGCTGATCAGGTCACGAGCCTGCTGATAGCGCGACCACAGCTGCTTGAAATGCTGGGCACGGGCCATGTGCTCCGGGCTGACCACGGCGGGCATGACCCTACTGATAGATGCCTCGATGTCGATAGCGGGGTAATGCCCTTCTTCAGCCAGTCGGCGTGACAGCACGATGTGGCCGTCAAGCACGCCACGCGCAGAGTCGGCAATCGGGTCCTGCTGATCATCGCCTTCGGACAACACGGTATAAAACGCAGTGATCGAGCCACCCCCTGCTTCGGCATTACCGGCACGTTCGACCAGCTTGGGCAGACGGGCAAACACTGACGGTGGATAACCCTTGGTGGCGGGCGGCTCGCCAATGGCCAGGGCGATTTCCCGCTGGGCCTGGGCAAAGCGGGTCAGCGAATCCATCAGCAACATAACATTCTTGCCCTGATCGCGAAAATATTCGGCAATGCGCGTGCAGTACATGGCAGCGCGCAGCCGCATCAACGGCGCATCATCCGCCGGCGAGGCTACGACAACCGAACGCTTCAGGCCTTCCTCACCGAGGATGTGCTCGATGAATTCCTTGACCTCGCGGCCGCGCTCACCAATCAGACCCACAACGATGATGTCCGCCTCGGTAAAGCGGGTCATCATGCCCAACAACACACTCTTGCCCACGCCGGTACCGGCAAACAGGCCGAGGCGCTGACCGCGCCCCACCGTCAATAAACCGTTTATGCAACGGATACCGACATCGAGCGGCTGGCTGATGGGGTCGCGCTTGAGTGGGTTGATTGTCGGACCGTCCATTGGCACCCAGTCCTCAGCCTTGATAGGCGGACGACCATCCAACGGGCGACCCGCGCCATCCAGTACGCGGCCCAGCATGCTCATGCCCATGGGCAAGCGGCCGGTATCGGCCAGCGGCACCACTCGGGCACCGGGCGCAATACCAGCGACACTGCCGACTGGCATCAGGAACACCTTGCCACCCGAAAAACCCATTACCTCAGCTTCGACTTCCACCGGGTGATGGCTGTCATCGTTGATCACTACGCAGCGGCTGCCCATTGCAGCACGCAAGCCTTCCGCTTCAAGCGTCAGACCTACCATACGCAGCAAACGCCCTTCCACCACCGGCTGCGCAGGCAGGCCGATAGCGTCAGCGTAACTCCCCAGCCGCTTGCCGAAACTGGTGCGATCAAGGCGCATCGTAGGGTTCCAAATCAGGATCGATCAGAGGCAAGGCAGGCGCAACGTCCAGTTCGAGGTGCGTATCAGCCGGTGCCGGATGGGTCGCCTGTTCATGCAATTGATCGTGCATTTTAGTGAATGCCAAAGCGATTCGCGTCTCGACGCTGGCATCAAGGCGACTGTGCTCGGTTTCAATCCGGCAGCCGCCAGCCAGCAGCTCATCATCTTCGACGATTTTCCAGCTTTCTTCATGGCGCTCACGCATGGCCTTGACCAGCGCGAAGTCCTGAGGATTGATGAAGATGCGCACATTCTGCGCGCCCATCGGTAACAATTTCAGGGCATCGCGCAGCACTACGGCGATCTGGCTCGAGTCGGTCGCAAGCTCACGACGGATGACCTCGCGAGCGATATGCTCGACCAGATGCACCATGGCCTTTTCGATCTGTTTGTCTTGCTCCGCGACAGGCTCAAGCAGGTGAGTCATCAGTTGCTCAAGGCTGGCGACTTTGCCTGCCAGCGCAACTTCCGCCTCTTGCCTGACTTTCAGCTGGGTGCTGTGAAAGCCTTCTTTTTCGCCCGTGGCGAAGCCTTCGTTCCAGGCCTCCTGGCGGATGCTTTCCAGCTCCTCCAGGGTAATGGGCTGTACCTCTTCCAGAGGCACCTCTTGCATCTCGATCGGCTCGTCGACCAGTTCCGGCTCGGGCTCGGGTTCTGGCTCTACGTGCGGATCGAAGCTGGGCAAGGCCCAGAGGTCAAGGCCACTGACGTCCTTGGCGCGAATGAGGTCGCTGGCCGATTCTTTATTGGAGCTGGACATGAGTCGGCTGAATCCTTAGATCATTTCCTCGCCACCCTTGCCACCGAGCACGATCTCGCCGGCCTCGGCCATACGACGCGCAATGGTAAGGATTTCTTTCTGGGCGGTTTCCACATCGCTGACACGCACCGGCCCCTTGGCTTCGAGGTCGTCGCGCAGCAGTTCGGCGGCACGCTTGGACATGTTCTTGAAGATTTTTTCCTTGATCGCCTCGTCCGAACCCTTGAGCGCCAGCACCAGAACGTCCGAAGACACCTCGCGCAGCAGCGCCTGGATACCGCGATCGTCCACGTCGGACAGGTTGTTGAAGACGAACATGAGGTCTTCGATCTGCACCGAAAGGTCTTCGTCGACCTCGCGGATCGAATCCATGAGCGCGCCTTCGATGGAGCTGTCGAGGAAGTTCATGATGTCGGCAGCACGCTTGATACCACCCAACGTGGTACGCGACGTGTTGGCGTTACCCGAGAACTGCTTCTCGAGAATCTGGTTCAATTCTTTAAGGGCCGCAGGCTGAACGGTATTGAGTGACGAGACGCGCAGGATGATATCCAGACGTACCTTGTGGTCGAAATGGCCCAGCACTTCACCGGCCTGATCGGCATCCAGATACGCCACTACGATGGCTTGAATCTGCGGGTGCTCGAAACGGATAACATCGGCCACTGCGCGAGGTTCCATCCACTTCAGGCTGTCCAGGCCGCTGGTGTTGCCGCCCAGCAGGATCCGGTCGATGAGGCCGTTGGCCTTGTCTTCGCCCAATGCCTGGGTGAGCATCTTGCGAATGTAACCATCGGAGCCGACGCCCAGGCTGGTCTGATCGCCGACGATGTCGACGAACTCACTCATGACCTCTTCCACCTGCTCACGGTGAACATTGCGCATCTGCGCCATGGCCACGCCGACTTTCTGGACTTCCTTGGGACCCATGTGACGCAGCACCTGAGCCGCGTCGGTCTCTCCAAGAGAAAGCAGCAGTACGGCGGCCTTTTCGACCTTACTGAGTTTGGCTACCACGGCTCGATCATTCATCAGTGTTAATCCACTCTTTCACGACCTGGGCGACACGACCCGGGTCTTCGGCCACCAAGCTCTTGATTGCATTCAACTGTGCGTCGTAACCCTCAGTCGGGCTAGGCAGCAGGATACTTTGCGGGCCACCGAGGCTGACACGGTCGTTGGACAGCTCGCCATCCAGACCACCCATGCCGCCCAGCTCTGCGTCACCGCCAAAACCAGAGAGCTCCTTGCTCTTGCCGGTGGTGATGTTGTTCAACACCGGGCGCAGCACACCGAACACCAGAATCAGAATGAAGATCACACCCACAGCCTGCTTGACGATGTCCCAGAACCACGGTTGCGAGTAGAACGAAGCTTCCGGCAGCGTTTCAGCACGTTCACTGGAGAACGGTACGTTGATAACGCTCACGCTGTCGCCACGGCTGGCATCGAAGCCGACCGCATCCTGAACCAGACGCGTGAAGCGCGCCAGATCTGCGGCACTCCAGGGCGCACGGGTCACCTCACCATTGGCGGCGTTGGTCTTGACCATATCATCGACCACTACCGCGACCGAGAGACGCGTCAGGCGGCCTTGCTGCTGTTTGGTGTGACTGATCGAACGGTCCAGCTCGAAGTTCTTGGTCGACTGCACGCGCTTGTCAGCGGGGTACGGCGCCAGAGCAGGCTGCCCCGTCGCCGGGTCCATGATCTGCTGACCGTTCGCATCGAGCAGTGGCTGCCCCGGTGCGATGGCTGCTGCCGCACCGCCTGCTGCACCGCCGGTGTTCTGTGGCGCAGTGGCCGGGCCTGGTGGCTGGTTGCTCAAGGCACCTGGCACACCCTGCGGACCCGAGCTGCTGGAGCGCTGCTCATTGACCGACTGCTCGCTGCGCAACGCTGGCTGGTCAGGGTTGAAGCTTTCAGCCGTCGACTCGACCGCGCTGAAATCGACCACTGCCGAGACTTCGGCCTTGTAGCGATCAGTGCCCAGGATCGGCTGAAGAATATTCTGCACACGCTGAGTCAGCATGCCTTCCATGCGGCGGCTGTAATCGAACTGCTTGCCGGCCATGGTGAGTTCGGTATTTTCGGCCTGATCCGAGAGCAGAGTGCCCTTCTGGTCCACAACGGTAATCTGTGACTTGCTCAGCTCAGGAACGCTGGTGGCCACCAGATTGATGATCGCCAGCACCTGACTCGGCTCCAGTGAACGACCGGCATACAGCTCGACCAGTACCGAGGCACTGGGTTTGCGATCATCACGCACGAACACCGAGCTTTTCGGAATCGCCAGGTGCACGCGGGCACCCTTGACATTGTTCAAGGCCGAGATCGTACGCGCCAGCTCACCTTCAAGACCCCGACGATAGCGGGTGGCTTCCATGAACTGACTGGTCCCAAGCCCCTGATCCTTGTCGAGGATCTCGAAGCCGATGTTGGCGTCGTTCTGCACAACGCCTGCCTGGGCCAGCTGGATGCGAGCACGCTGCACGTCATCTGCCTTTACCAACAGCGCGCCTGAGTTGGGCTCCACGGTGTAGTTGATGTTCGCAGCGGTGAGAGTCTCCATGATCTGCTTGCTGTCCATGCCCGCAAGGCTGCCATACAGCGGACGATAGTCAGGCTGCTGGGACCAGAGCACCACGGCAAAGCCGATGGCCACGCTCGCGGCCAGACCGACCATAAGGCCGATCTGACGCAGCATGGTCATTTCGGAAAGGTTTTCCAGAAAAGAAAGCCCGAACAGGGGCTTCTTGTCGCCCGCTCTTGCAGGAACGGGATCGGCTGTTGCTTCGGCCATGACTCAGTACGTCCCTTAAACCGGCATCTGCATGATGTCTTGATAGGCCTGAACCAGCTTGTTGCGAACCTGGGTCAACGCCTGAAATGACACACTGGCTTTCTGCGAAGAAATCATGACGTCTGTCAGATCAACGCCGCTCTTGCCGATCTCGAAGGCATTGGCCAACTGGCTGGAAGCCTGCTGGGTAGATGCAACCTTGTTGACCGCTTGGCCAAGCATGTCGGCAAAACTGCTGGCGCCCACTTCCTGGGGACCGGACACGGACTTGGGGGCAGCCATGGCATCCATCTGCATGGCCCGCATATCCAACATCAAGCGATTAAATTCAACACCTTGGCTCATGGACATTTTCTCTCGTAAGGCCCGCAAATTTTTGACACTGATTCAGCGGATAGTGAAGACATAGCAACAAGGGTGCCAAATAAGTAGCGGCAAAGTGCCACATACCCCACATTCCATGTTGCTCGACATATATTGCTAAAGGACTTCGCCAGGCTGTGATGCTTGCTCCACCTGCCCTACGCCACTTATACGGCCGTCATGTCGCACAGGATCACGGTCGCAAACACCGTTCATCACTCAAGTGGCAAACAGATAACCTTCTACATCCATACCGGCATCACGCATCTGGGCCAGCTTGTACCTCAAGGTCCGCGGACTGATACCCAAACGCTCGGCGGCCTCCTTGCGACGGCCACGCTCGGTGCGCAGCGTATCGATGATCATCTGAAACTCGCGACGCCTGAGATCGTCCTCCAATGCGCCAACTGTTTCTGCGGGCACGGCCATAGCTGCGCTCTCGCCCGCCAGACTCACAGGCGACGCCACTGCCGCAGGCGCCACCGCTATCGCAGCCAACGCGACGGGCCCCGCAAGACAGAAGTCCTCTGCCTGGATAACTCCACCCTGCTGCAGGATCAATGCGCGCTGCACGGCGTTATCCAGCTCGCGAACATTACCCGGCCATGCATAACTGACCAGACAGTCCTGAGCCTGCGCAGAGAGTCGAACCGGTGGATGTTTCATTTTATTGACGTGTTTGGTCAGCAGTCGCTCGGCCAGCGGCAGAATATCGGCAGTCCTTTGACGCAGCGCCTGCCACGCCAATGGAAATACCGAAAGACGATAAAACAGATCCTCACGGAACCTGCCAGCCGCTACCTCACCGGCCAGATCACGGTTGGTAGTAGCGAGTACACGGATATCCAGGGTGATCGGTTTACGCGCACCGACGCGTTCGACCTCTCGCTCCTGAAGCACACGCAACAGCTTGGCCTGCAGCCCCATCGGCATTTCAGAAATCTCGTCGAGCAGGATAGTGCCGCCATCTGCCTGTTCGAACTTGCCCGCCTGCGCCGCAATCGCGCCCGTAAATGAACCCTTTTCGTGCCCGAACAGCGTTGCCTCCAGCATGTTGTCTGGAATGGCGGCACAGTTGATGGCGATAAACGGCTTATCGGCACGCGGTGAATTTTGATGAATGAAACGCGCCAATACTTCCTTGCCAGTTCCTGACTCGCCGGAAATCAGTACGGTGGAGTCGCTTTTTGCAACGCGGCTGGCCAGGTTGAGCAACTGAATACTGGCGGGCTCGACCGCGATCGGCCCGTCCCCATCGGCAGGCCCGAGACGCCCCAGCGCATGCCGCGCCACAAGCGCCAGCAATGCCTTGGGCTCGAAGGGCTTGACCAGATAATCAGCGGCACCCTGACGCATGGCATCAACGGCGCGTTCGACAGCACCGTGCGCGGTCATCAAAAGCACCGGCAATTGCGGGTGCCGATTGCGCAAGGACGCCAGTAACTGGTGACCGTCCATGCCCGGCATGTTCACGTCGCTGACAACCAGACTGAAGGACTCTGCCTCAACTGCAATCAATGCCTCTTCCGCAGACCCGACCGCGTGATAGCCGTAGCCCCCCAATTCAAGGGTTTCACCCAGCGCTTCGCGCAACGCACGGTCATCTTCGACCAGTAACACTTTGATCGACATCAGCTGGCACTCACTGTGCTGGGAGCAGGAATCAACGGAAGGCTGACGATGGCGCATGTGCCGCGGCCTAACCGGGAACGATAGTGAAGGCTGCCCTGGTGTGCCCGCGAAACTGCGGTTACCACCCCAAGCCCAAGGCCGGTGCCAGTGGCCTTGGTCGTAAAGAACGGTTCACCAATGCGCGCCAATGCGGCCTGGTCCATGCCACTGCCGTTGTCACTGAAACACAGTCGCAGCGTATTGCCACGGCTGTAGGCATGGACCTTCAGGCGAGTATTCCCGGCGCTGGCCTGTACCGCGTTCTCGACCAGATTGAGCAGCGCGCCGACCAGCGTATCGCGGTTGCACAGCAATTCGCCGTCAACCCGATCACACTGCCAACGAACCGTCACACCCTCTACATGTGTGGACGCCGCATTTTGCAACGCCTGAAACAGATGACTCGGCGTCAAGCGGTCCGTCAGCGGCAGCTCGCCACGTGCGAACACCAACATGTCGCGCACCTGATGCTCAAGCTCGTGCAGACGCTCCTTGAGGCGACCGGCAAAACGCTGCTGGGTTTCGACAGGCAACGCCTGCTCCGTCAGATGACTGGCGTAAATCATGGCGGCAGACAGCGGCGTACGAATCTGATGCGCCAGCGAAGCGACCATACGGCCCAGCGAGGACAAGCGCTCGTGACGCGCCAACTGCTCCTGAAGACGGCGAGTTTCAGTCAAGTCATTAAGCAACACCAACTGCCCCGGCTCGGCATCCAGCGAACGCGTGGCGATGGAAAGACGGCGCCCGTCCTTCAAAGACACTTCATGACCATCGTCATCGCGGGGCGCGAAACACCGGCTGATCACATGGCGCCACAGCATGCCGATCAAGGGCTGACCCAACAGATCGATCGCCGCCGGGTTGGCCTCGCGAACCACGCCCATGCCATCGATGACAATAACGCCGCCGGGCAACAGATCCAGCAGGTTTTGCAGGCGGTTGGCCAAGCGCTCCTTTTCCGCCAGCTCCTGAAGGCGCTCCTCACCGGCCTGGGCCAGCTCGCCCTTGAGCTCGGTGACACGCGCTTCCAGCAATCCGTAGGAGTCCGACAGCTGCGCTGACATCTGACTGAACAGCGAGAACGCCTGCTCAAGCCCGTGACGACTTTCCAGCTCCGGCAGGGGTGGCATAGGAGGATTCAGGTCGGAGGTCATCTGGGCGGCGTTGGACATTGATCATCTCTCGCGTGGCGGACCGTCATTAAACGGTGTGTTGAGAGAGACATAGCAATCCTCGTGCCGAAAAAAAACCTCTGAAAATTCAGAGGTTTGATTTCTGGCCAATATGACAAGCGTCAATCATCCGCCTGTTCATCACCTTCACGGCGGCTCATACCGTATTTGCGCATCTTCTCGACCAGTGTCGTACGACGGATTCGCAAGCGTTCCGCAGCTCGAGCCACAATGCCATTTGCATCGTCCAGCGCCTGCTGAATCAGACCCTGCTCCAGACCACCCAGGTAGTCCTTCAAATCAAGGCCTTCAGGCGGCAACAAGGCACCGGAAGAAAAGCTTGGCGTGTGACTATTGATCGCTACGCGTTCTTCAATGTCGCTGCGCAAGCTGTCGACCATCTGTTCGTCTTCGTCGTCGACATAGCGAAACTTCTTGGGCAACTCTGCAACACCAATCACACCATACGGATGCATGATCGCCATTCGCTCGACCAGATTGGCCAGCTCACGCACATTACCCGGAAACGCATGGCGACACAGCGACATGATCGCTGCCGAGTTGAAACGAATAGAACCGCGCTTTTCATGTTCCATGCGCGAGATCAGTTCATTCATCAACAGCGGAATATCTTCAACCCGCTCGCGCAAGGGCGCCATTTCGATCGGGAACACATTCAGCCGGTAATAAAGATCTTCACGGAAGCTGCCAAGCTCGATCATATTTTCGAGATTTTTGTGGGTGGCCGCGATGATGCGCACATCAATGCTTTGGGTCTTGTTACTGCCAACGCGCTCGAACGTGCGCTCTTGCAGCACGCGCAGCAGCTTGACCTGCATCGGCAACGGCATATCGCCGATCTCGTCCAGGAACAGCGTACCGCCGTTGGCCAGCTCAAAACGGCCAGCGCGACTGGTAATTGCGCCCGTGAAGGCACCCTTCTCGTGACCGAACAGCTCGCTTTCCAGCAACTCTGCCGGGATAGCGCCACAGTTCACAGGCACAAAAGGCGCGTCACGGCGCTTGGAATGGTAATGCAGGTTACGCGCGACCACTTCCTTGCCAGTTCCCGACTCACCCAGGATCAAGACGCTGGCGTCGGTATCGGCAACCTGCTGCATCATCTGACGCACGTGCTGAATGGCGCGGCTGGTGCCTACCAGGCTGCGGAACAGGTTGGGTTCGCGGTGGCGACCACGCTCGCGGGCCTGATCGTACATTTCACGATAGACCTGGGCACGGTGCAGGGAATCCAGCAGCTTGCTGTAGCTGGGCGGCATTTCCAGCGCAGACAACACACGCCTGCGCAGGTCTTCAGGCAGATCGACCGAAGAATTTTCGCCCATCAGCAAAACAGGAAGGAACTCATCCCATGCTGCGACTGTCTTAAGAAGCCCTTGCAAGGTCCCAGGAGCGCTGACGCTGCCAACGAGCACGCACAGTACTTCACGGGTGGATGTCAGGGATCCGACGACTTGTTGCCAGTCCTGACTGGAGCAGGAAAGATTTTCTTCGCCCAGAAAATTCAGGATGACCGCCAGATCCCGGCGGCGCTGGCTATCGTCATCGATTAGCAGAATCTTGATTTCACGCCACATGCAATAGCAACTTCCCTAGTCAACTCAATGCCCATGATTGGGGGGGCAGCTTGGCATCTCAGCCGTTACAGATGATGAGACGTCAGAAAATAGTAAACATCACTAGTTAAGTCAAAAATTCGGACACAGTCAAATTTATGGCGAACTTCTTGTCGAATAAAAAAAACGACAATTAATAGCTAGCCGAACAGATGGTATACCTTCGTTGCGTTTTTGGCATTCTGGATTTGTGCCATTTCATCGACGATTGCTTGACGCTCGTCAGTTGCAACGTCAATCAACTGCCTGTAGACCCCTAAAAGCTCTTCCAGATTGCTGCGCAGTGCAGGCTCGTCCGCGGGCGCTTCGCTGACAACAGCGTCCATGCACTCCCTGCATGCCAGATCAAGCTTGACGATTGCCGCCCAATCACGCTCGGCCAAGGCCCCTACCAAAGCTTCGCGGGTTTCTTCGATACGCTTGAGTGCAGCACTCATGTGAACCTCCTTAACGCAGTGACTTCTTAACGGCCCAGGGCAACTGGATTATCGCTGGCTTGCCCAATATGAGCGATCGCGTCCCAGCCTTCCTTGACGGTGCAGAGAAGACCGCTCACTTCGTCGAGAATCTTCGAGTCGCTTTTGATGTTCGCCTCAGCGAGACGCTGCATCATATAGACGTAGAGACTGTCTACGCGAGATACCGTGTCAGACGAGTTCTCCATATCAAGGCCTTCACGAAGCCCGCCAATGATGTCGACAGCCTTGCCGATAAAGACACCCTTGCCAGGAATGTCCTTGCGCCCAATGGCCCCTTTGGCCTGAGCAATTCGATCCAGGCCGGCCTCCATCAGCATCTGCACCAAACGATGCGGATTAGCCTCGGATGCCTGAGCATGGACGTTCACTTTCTGATACTGCCGCAGGGCTAACATCGGGTTCATGGTGTACCTCGTCAAATCTTGAAGAGCTTGTCTATCCAGCTTATCGACGGTTTGCCAGATAACTTTAGACCGGAAGACAAAAACCCGGCACGCGGTTAAGCGCTGCCGGGTTTTTTTGTCCGAATCAATATCAGGATTTGGACTGTTGTGCGCTCAACGTATCGAAAAATGAAACGATACTCGTTTGCGTGGCCTTCATCTTGCCCACGAGTAGATCCATCGCATTGTATTTTTTGCTCAAGCTCGCAGTCAGGTTTTCAATACGTATATCAAGGGCTTCCTGCTGATCAAGCAGTTCGTTCTTGGTTTTGTTCAACTGCGTGCTTCGCAGGTCGAGAAGACCGCCGGTTTTAATGTAGGGGTCCAGCGACTTGCTCATGCGACTCAACAGGCCGTTATTGCTGTCGGTGCCTGAGAAAAGCTGCTGTATGTCACCGCCCAGCCCCTTGTCCTGCATCGCCGCTGTGAACTTGGTCTGATCAAACGCAAGCGTGCCGTCGGTTTGCGCGGTCTGGATACCCAATTGAGCAAGTGTGGACAATTTGCCGCCCGGCCCAGGCGTGGTCAGAACCGAACGCATCGATGCCAGCAGATCTCTTGGCAAAGAGTCCCCAGTCATAGGCGCCGAGACCGTCAGATCACCGTTGGAGTCCGCAGTAGCCTTGGACAACGAGGTGATGGTCTTCACCACGGTGTTGTAAGCATCCACGAACGCCTGCAGCGAGCTTTTCAACCCATCCGAATTGCTGGCCACAGATACCGTCGAGGAGCCCTTTGCAACCGCCGTAAAGCTCAAGCCGGACACGGCAGTATCGTACGTATTGGTAGCGCTTTTGATCGAAAGGCCAGAAACAGTTATCTCGCCATCAACCGGCGCATCCCCGATTCTCCCGGCGCTTGCGGGCGACGTCGGGTCCAATGTACCCGTACCAATCGTCAACCCCGAGATGCTGCTGGTGGTCTTGATGTCTGAACCTGCACCCGTTTTATTGGACGTGAATATCAGACGAGATCCATTACTGTCAGTCACGATGTTGGCGCTGACACCACTTTGCGTCGTCTTGGTATTGATCAGGTCTCGAACCGATTGCAGCGTGGAGTTGGCAGGGATATCAAATGACGTATCAGTGGTATTTTGAGTGATGGTCAGGGTACCACTCGGAATAGCACTGGCAGCCGTCGCATCAAAAGAGGCTGACGCTACGGTTGAACTGCTGGCCAGGGTTTTCACCTCGACACCGTAATTACCCGCAACGGCAGTGTTGCTGGACTTCACGCTCAGGAAGTTGGGGGCGGATGAGGTTGCCGAATAGCCATTGAAAGCAGGCGTATCGCTCTTGCCAAGGTTGGTCAGCGCAGTCTGGAATGCATCCAGCGCAGAGTTCAGAGTACTGACACCCGACAACTTGGTGGTGGTCAACTTTGTCTGAGTGTCGATCTGGGTTTGCTTGGCAGCTTTGTCAGATTTGACCAACACTGTAACAATGTCGGTAATTTTAAGGCCCGAGCCAAGGCCTGTAGATGTGGTAATTGGGCTTGCCATGACGTGTCTCCTTCAGTTTCATCCGACCCTGTGGAACAGATCAAGACGAGAAAAAACCGGTTGCAGCACCAGTATCAGACCCGCGTATCAAACAACAGGCTATGAGCATTATGAAGACTGTCCGCAATTTTCAGCGCTTCAGCTGAGGGTAATTGCCTTACGACCTCACCGGTATCGCCTGCTATCACTTTGACGACAATCTCACCAGACGCTTCATCGATGGAAAATTCAAGATTGCGCTTGACGGACTGCACAAAACTTTCAATTTCCTTGACCGCCGCTTTCAGCCTTTCGGATTTCTCCGCCTCGGAAACCTTGATAGCTTCCTTGTTCTCAGACGAACCTGAAACAATAACGGATGTGGATTTTGTCACTGCCGAAACCTGAGAAACCTCTGTAGGCTTGTCTGTCACAGGTGTCATCGGCTTGATGGCCGGGTAAGACAGGTTCAATTTAACAGTCATGTCCATGTCAAACACCTACTCTAAGTAAAAAAACGGGAGAGCGTGACAAGCACACCCCCCCGTCAAAACTTATTCAGCTATTACTGAAGCAGTTTCAGTACAGCGGAAGGCAGCTGGTTGGCCTGAGCCAGAACAGCCTGGGAAGCCTGCTGCAGAGTTTGTTGCTTGGTCAGGTTAGCTGTTTCTTCAGCGAAGTCAGTATCCTGTACGCGACCCAGTGCAGCGGTGGCGTTTTCGTTGATGTTCTGCAGGTTGGAGATGGTGCTGGTCAGACGGTTTTGCGAAGCACCAAGGTTTGCACGAGTTTCGTTGATGGACTGAAGAGCCGCATCGATTGCGCTGATTGCCTTGTCGATTGCCGAAGCAGCCGCGTCAGAGCTGGCGCCTGTCAGAGCCAAAGTACCGCTGTCCACAGACATCGAAACTGCACCGAACTTGGCGCTCAACGACAATGTAATGTGGTTGGCGTCGCCAGTGTTGGAACCCACTTGCAGGGTCATGACGCCAGCGCTGCCGTCGAGCAGTTTCTTGCCGTTCAGGTTGGTGCTGTCAGCGATACGAGTCAGTTCGTCGGACAACTGAGCAAATTCGGCGTTGGTCGCTTTCTGCTCGGAGCTACCGTTGGAACCGTTACGTGCCTGGATGGCCAGTTCACGCATACGCTGCAGGAGGTTGGTGGATTCCTGAAGTGCGCCTTCAGCGGTTTGCGCCATCGAGATGCCGTCGTTGGCGTTCTTGATTGCTACGTTCTGGCCACGAACCTGGCTGGTGATACGAGTAGCGATCTGCAGGCCAGCCGCGTCATCTTTGGCGCTGTTGATTTTCAGGCCAGAAGACAGGCGGGTCATCGAAGTAGAGAGAGCGTCAGATGCGCGACCCAGGTTCTTCTGAACGGCAAGGGAGGCAACGTTGGTGTTTACGCTTAAAGCCATGATGAATTCCTCATTGGTTGGGTGCTGCGGCTTCCGGCCCTGGCGACAGCCGGGTTGGCACAGAGAACCTTCGTAATAGTTATCGTCGACATCCCTGTTTGCTTTAGCCCTATTTGGAAAAAAAGTGCCTTCAATCTGCCACTCTTTTCAAAACAATAGCTTAGGGCCATCAAACGGCAACGATTCACACCACCCTCCAACCTCACAAGACGAAGTCAAATGTGTGACAACGCTTCTGTCTATAGGCAAATCATTCAGCGTTCAACAACTCCACCAATTCGTGATCCATGTAATCGGCCAGGCCCAGCCAGTCCTGAGCCTGCTGACAATCGTGCATCCTGGACAACACAGCGACCCACTGGTGTCTGATTATCGCTGGACGGGAATCGAGAAGAACGCTGGCCTGCTCGCAGACATCAAGCATATCAAGACCAGCCTCTATGCTGCGCCCAAGACGGAGCAGCGTTGCGCACTCGATGCAGGCACTCACACATTGCTCGCGCTCATTCATGAGACAAACTCATCATTGAAGACCGTCCCGGCTATCATCGCCCCCGAGCGGCTGCTATTGAGGAACTGCACTTCAGGATGAGCCTCAATGTAGCGCTCCAACTCACCCAAGTAGCGGCGGAAGTTCAACTGCGTCTTGATGCGTTGCCCATGGCCGTCCAGCACCCATTGCCTGGACTGGTCGGCTGGGGCTCCTAACATGCCATCATCCCACCCGGCATGCGTCCTGTTCATTGGATAAGCGAAGTCGGCACCGAGCAGCGTTATTTCTCGCGCTCCCATCTGCACCGCAAGATCCACTGCCGGATGAATAACGCTCCCTCCACCAGACAATTCGCCTCTCGCGAACTGCTTTCGCAGCGGCGCATGGAGCGGGCCGGTCGAGTAGGCAACATAGCGCTCACCCTCCCAGGCGCTGATCACTGCAGGATCGCTCAACGGCTTATAGACAAGAATCACATCTGCCGAACCCGCTGGCGGCAGGTGCAGCGCGCTGATATTTCGATCGATGGTGACGACGATATCCGGCAGGATGCCTTTGGCCAACAAAGGCCTGTAGGCAGTATCCACACATATAAACAAAGGCCGCAGCGCTCGGGATCGAATGCCCAGAAGCCTGTCGAAATGTTGCTCAAGGGTAGGCCCGGTACCAATTACATAAATATCCCTGCCAGGCTGAGTGCCAAACAGCTGCGCTACATCATTGTCGGACCCGACCAGCTCAAGGTTGGCTTGCAAGCGCTCCAGGATATGGGGCGAGGCGGGATCAAACTCACGGTTATTGAAATGCAGATGCACCTCGCTGACCAGACGATCTCTAACCCGCGCATTGCGCTCGTCCGCCAGCTCCAGCTCCGCAGGCAGTGCGAAGAATGGCAACTGTATGTCACGATGATCGCAGGCGTACGTCAGCTCGACACGAGGGTCCGATAGCCAGGACGTCTGATCGGTGAGCTTGAGCACCAGAAGAAACAGTGCACCATTAAGGATATGCACGTGCAGCTGACAGAGCCCAGAGCGCAGCAACAGGACTTGCTGCAAATCGCCCAGACCCGTGCCGTAGACATGAATCACCGCATTCGAAGTCGGCAAGCTTGCCGCCTGCAGACGCGCCTCGCCCATCCGGTCGTGGCGGCTGGTGAGCTGAACGCCGTCGATTCCCAGGGTCGACTCCTGACCTTCAACCAGCTCGACCGGCAACGCTTCATGGCTTTCGTCCAGCAACCTTGCCAGCACATTCGGCCAACGAATGCCGAGTACGTCAGCGTTCAGCTGAAAAATGTCATTCATAAAGCATCACTCGGACTGGGTCAAAAATAACGCTCACGACTGACTCACCGTGAACACTATTAATGACCCGCTTGATCAGGGTCTGTAAATGATAGCCGAGCCCCATGACAGGCCCACGCCGAAACCGCTCAGTGCGACACGTTTCCATTTGGCGTTCAGCACATGCTTTTCCAGCAATAACGGAATACTGGATGAGATGGTATTACCTGTTTCAAGCATATCTTTAACGAACTTGTCAGGGTCGCCTTCGAACCTTCGGGCGACGGCATCAACAATCGCCGCGCTGCCCTGATGAATGCAGAACGCATCGATGTCATCCTGGGTCAGCCCGGATTCGCTCAGCAATTCATGCAGGTGCGCAGGGACCTTTAGCAATGCAAAATTGAACACCTGACGGCCGTTCATGTAAAAAACGCCATTGCTGACTTTCAAGTGGGGCGCGCCGGAGCCATCCGTACCAAACTTTGCCTTGCCCAACATCCAGGGAGCGTCTTCACCCATCCACGTCGCAGTGGCGGCATCACCGAACAGCATCGTTGTATTCCGGTCCTGCGGGTCAACAATTTTGGAATACGGGTCAGCGGTTACCAACAGTCCGTTTTTCAAACCCGTCGCTTCCATGAACCCCTTGAGCGCGTAAATCCCGTAAACGTAGCCGGAGCAACCCAGAGAAATATCGAACGCAGCAACATGTGTAGGCAAGCCCAGCTTGTCCTGAACAATGGCGGCCGTATGAGGCAGACCTTCTTCATCACCGTTTTGCGTGACAACAATCAACGCATCAATCGATTCACGCTTGAGATGCGGATTATTGGCGAACAACACGTTGACGGCCTCGACACACAAGTCAGAGGTCTCTTGCGTATCGTCCTTGCGCGGCAGAAAAGCAGAGCCGATCTTGCCGAGAATGAACTCATCATCCTTGCCGAATGCTGCGCCTTGCGCGTAATTGTCAACGCCAGCTGCAGGCACATAACTCGCTATGCTTTTTATGCCAATCATCATGGCTTCCCAATGTAAATAGCTGAATGTCACCGCTCGCCCAGCGGCGCGGCATTGAAAACCAGACAGCTTTCTGGCTTTTAAAAGGCTGCGCAGATGCTCCACCCATCACGGACTACTCTAAAATCAGCCCGTGTCGCTGTCACCCGCACACACGATATAGTGAAGATGCACTCGATGACTGATAGGTCACTAAGTTTTATACGCTTTTAGCGCTTGGCATGACACCGTGCAGAGCCGCAATACGGCTCGAAGGCGTGAAGAATCATTCTCACGCGCATGACGGCTGTAGCGCTGCAGCTGTACTGCGTGAGAGTGACAACCCATTCACTAGATGACCATTTCCCAGGCCAACGCCGTGCCTCTGGACAAGGCATGTCGGGCTTTGCGCCCGAAGACAGCCTCTATGTATTTGGGAGGCAGGCCCCAGCCAGGGCGAATAGCTCTTACATTATCTTTGCTGAATGCCTCACCGGCGACCATGTCGCGTACGACATACAATGACCGACGGTACTGCAACGAGCTGAGCTCAGCCTGTGTAGGCCCATACTTGACCTGACCAAGCCCTTGCCAGGCACGCTCAGTTTCGATAACCAGACTGGCCATTTCGTGTGGTTCCAGCGAGAAGCTCGCATCGACGCCGCCAGCACTTCGGTCAAGCGTAAAGTGTTTCTCGATCACGCAGGCACCCATGGCTACTGCCGCGATTGAAACGCCTACTCCCATGGTGTGATCAGACAAACCGACTTCACAGCCGAACAGTTGTTTCAAGTGCGGGATGGTTCGCACGTTACTGTTCTGCGCAGTAGCCGGGTAGGTACTTGTGCACTTGAGCAATACCAGGTCCTTGCAGCCTGCGGCCCGTGCAGCGCGTACCGTTTCGTCAAGTTCCGCAATGCTTGCCATACCGGTAGATATGATCATGGGTTTGCCGGTAGCCGCCACGCGCCGAATGAGCGGGAGATCGGTATTTTCGAAACTGGCGATCTTGTAGGCAGGCACCTGGAGGCTTTCCAGAAACTCTACTGCGCTTTCATCGAATGGAGTGGAAAACACCTCCATTCCCAACGCTCTGGCACGCTCGAAGATGGGCTCATGCCATGCCCACGGCGTGTGCGCCTTTTCATACAGATCGTGCAAGGACGAGCCCACCCAAAGGCTTTTCGGGTCTTTGATAAGGAACTCACCTTCAGAGAGATCCAGCGTCATGGTGTCTGCAGTGTACGTCTGCAACTTCAGCGCATGAGCGCCCGCTCTGGCAGCGGCATCCACGATAAGCAGCGCCTGCTCCAGCGACTGGTTATGATTGCCACTCATCTCTGCAATTACGAAGGGAGGCGCATCAGTGCCAATTCTACGGCAGCCAATCTGGAAACTAGTCATCATTGAGCACTCGTTGAAAATGGCAATCCGCCTGGGAGTATCCGGATTTTTGAAATAGGGCAAGTGACGCTGCATTATCAGCCAGAACACGAGCATGGATCAGCCGGACGTCTGGCCAGTGTCTCCTGAGGAATTGCTCACCGCATCGCAACAACGCCTTTCCATAGCCAAGACCGACCCGCCCCTCAAAAAGATAGATCGAGAGTTCAACACCTTCACCCTCACGGTCATAGCGCACGACGCCGACCGGACCATCAAACGCCTCGCCAATCAGTAATAAGGACTCAGTGTCCAGCAGGCGTTTGGTCAACCAACGTTGATGGCTCTCACGATTGACGGGGGAACGATCAAACGAAAAGCGACGAACACTTTCAGCGTTGCGTCCCGCCAGCAGCAACTCACTGTCTTCGATAGTTGCCGAACGCAACGTCATTACCGTGTCCGATAGAGCGATACAAACCCGTTGCACGCCGAACCCGTCAACCAATTGTCGAGAGCGGTAGGCAAAACTTTTTTGCAATCCCGCATTGCCTGCCAGCAGGCCGATGGCGTTTTGCAGCGTTTCGAGCGTCAGATCCTGACTGGGTCCCAAGTAAAGGTGGCAACCCGACTCGGCCAGCAGTTGGGCACTTGACTGCTGGTTGGCGGCGACGGCAACGCAAATTGTGGGCAATCCAAATGCAGCACGCTCCCATGCAGTGCCACCGCCAGCACCAATGAAAAGATCTGCGCCAGCCATCAGCGCAGCAAAATCAGCAGAGCGTTCGTGCAAGTGCCAATCAGGATATTCGACGACCAATGCCTGCATCGCATCCCACGCTGGATTTGCGCTACCTGCGACAAAATCGACGGCCAACCCTGGAAACATCTTCAGGGCTTTCATGGCTTGATACGTCTGTGACGCAGCGTCAAAACCGCCGAAATTGACAAGCACACGCCGGACATCGCCGCGAGCACGTACCGGCGGCCCCTGGAATGCTTCGCGCAATAATGCAAAGCGTGGTCCGAACAGACACTTGCAGGGCGAGTGGAGCCATGGGGCATAAGCCTCTGGCGACGCGGAAATATTTTGATCCAGCAACAGGTCGACCCTGTGGCTCCGATTGGCAAGATCATCAATCGCCATAATCTTCGGAGCGAATGCTCGCGCAGCATTCTCCCACTCTCCGTCCAGCCCATAATGGTCGACAATCAGCCAGTCCAGCGCATGTTGCGCCATCAACGCCTTGCTCATGGCCTGGATATCGGCTTTCCAGGGCAGCAACGTCTCGGTGCCCGCCTCACTCCCCTCCCCTGAGTAGTGGCCAGGCAAGCCAAGTGTTGTAAAGCCGGCCTGACGGAGAAAATCGATCAAGTTGCCCGGTAAGCGTCGACAGACGAATACAACCTCATTACCTTGCTTGCGAAGCGCTTCAGCGAGCGTAAGGCAGCGCATGACATGCCCGGTGCCGATTGTCAGCGAGGCGTCCGCCCTTATAACCACTCTCACTATGCCAACTCTCCGCCCGCCTTCAAGGCGGCGTACATGTATTCGGCACGCAGCCAGTCCTGCTCGGTATCAATGTCCTGCACGAGGTACCGAGGCAAAATCACCGGCAAGCTCACGTCCGAAAAAATAACGTCACTGCGCAGCCATGCATTACAGCGGCCCCAGTAGAACTGGCCCGCGTCCTGATAAGCGATCATCAAGTCCTGAGAGCGGCTGTCACGATATTGCGGGTACATCGCCTGTAACGCTCCGACCTCGTCAATGTACAACGCCCGCTGCACTGGAAAACCGTAATCACAAACTGAAAAGGCATACGATTTATCGGCGGCAGCTCGCAGCAGTTCAAGGCCCTGCTGCAGATAACGTATCTGCAGCAGCGGAGCAGTTGCGTAGATGCAGCAGGCAAAATCAGCCCTCTCTCCTGCATCATGCAGAGCACTTACAGCATGCTTGATGACAGCAGCGGTACCCGTATAGGCATCCGCGAGTTCGACAGGACGCATGAAAGGGACTTCAGCACCATGAGCCCTTGCGACGTCGGCAATCTGCTCACTATCAGTACTGACAACGACCCTTTCGAAAACACCACTCGCCAGTGCAGCGCGTATCGACCACACGATCATAGGCTCGCCGTTGAACAGCTTCAGGTTCTTGCCCGGAATACGCTGGCTACCGCCACGGGCCGGTATGATCGCAACGGCACTCATGCACGCTTTTCCAAAAGAAACCAGGTGATGTCATCTGCCGGAAATTGCGGGTCACGATGATAGACGAAGCCATAGTCCACCAACTGTAGATCAGCGTAACGATCCAGCAACTCACCGGCAAAATCACGTTTGAACAGCTTTTCGCTGTTACCCCGATATGAAACCTCCACCGGTGAGGGGTTGTAATATTCTGCGATCAGAATGTAACGGCCACTCAAGTCATACAACTGTGCATAAGCTGTCGGCAGCAGCTCAGGCGCAAGATGGATGAGTACACCCTTCACCAAGGTCAGATCGAACGTGCGCTGCGGAGCATAATCAAACAGCGAGCCCTTCCAGATCGTCGCAATATCCAATGCCTGGGCCTGCGCGTGAGCTTTGTCATTGATCTCTACGCCATAAAGCGAACAGGCAGGCAACAAGTCATGCAGTGCTGCCAGGTTGTTGCCTATATTGGTGCCCAGCTCAAGCACACTGCCGAGCCGTCGGGTACGGCACAGCGCCTTGGTGAACAAGGCCTTGCTGCTGGCTACCAATGCAGCCCCCTGACAACGATCAACATAATCGTTACCAAAATCACCACACCAGAACTGCTCCTGCTCCGTCAGATCACGCATATCAATTCTCTTTATTGGTTCTCTGGAAATACAGCATCAACGAACAGGATGATCGAGAAGGCGCCGCATCTGCTTGATAACGTGATCCTGCTGCATGTCGCTCATGGCTGGAAAAACCGGCAGACTGATTGCCTGACGATAGTAGTGCTCGGCTTCGGGAAAGTCGCCGGGCTGGAAACCCAGCGCCCGGTAATACGGCTGCAAGTGCACGGGAATGTAATGCAGATTTACGCCAATGCCTGCTTCGCGCAACGCTTCGAAAATCTCGCGATGACTCGATTTCAGGTGCTCTGTCTGCAATCGAACCACATACAGATGCCAGGCCGATCGAGCATCCGGCTGGGCACGAGGCAACGTCAGTGGCAGTCCGGCCAAAGCCTGCTGATAACGGGCGACTATGGCACGGCGGCGCTCAAGGAAAACGTCCAGCTTGCTCAGCTGTGACAAGCCCAGCGCGGCCTGAATATCAGTCATGCGATAGTTGAAGCCCAACTCGATCTGCTGGTAATACCAAGGGCCGTGGCTGCTTTCATCCATATACTGAGGATCACGCGTCATTCCATGACTGCGCAGGCGACGAAGGCGCTCGGCCAGCTCAGGTCGGTTGGTCATGACCATACCGCCTTCGCCGCTGGTGATTATCTTGACCGGGTGAAAGCTGAACACCGTCATGGCGCAAAATTCGCCACAACCTACAGGGCGTTCTGCATACGAAGCGCCGACTGCATGTGAAGCGTCTTCGATAACCGTAAAACCAAAACGCTCGGCAAGCACAGCAATGGCTCGCATATCACAGCTTTGACCGGAGAATGCGACAGCAACAAGCACTTTGGGCAGCGTCCCGTCACGCTCGGCCGCCTCCAGTTTGCGCGCCAACGCCCGCGCATCAAGATTCCAGGTCAATGGGTCAATGTCGACGAAGTCGACTTGTGCACCACAGTAACGCCCACAGTTGGCGGACGCCAAAAAGGTAATGGGCGTGGTCCAGAGCCGGTCACCAGGACCCAGACCAGCAGCCAGGCAGGCTACGTGCAACGCTGCAGTGGCATTACAGACCGCCACGCCGAATTCCGCCTGGCAACGCTCAGCCATCGCGACTTCAAAATGCTCCAGGACCGGCCCTTGGGTCAGCCAGTCTGAACCGAGGACCTGAATGACCGCCTCGATATCAGCCTGGTCGAGGCTCTGGCGACCGTAAGGGATCATTGCTTCATATCGGCGTGCAACTGGATGATCTCCCCTGGCGTCAGGAAGTGCGGGTTGATATCCGAACGATACTCGAACGTGTCATCGACCTGTCTGCCCTGCTCACCGCAGCTGTCCAGGCTGAAATCCGCATCGACATTATTGAAGCGGATCGAAGGCACGATGGTGTAGTGGTCGGTAAACTCCAACGTCATGCGCGCATCATCCAGTGGCACCATCAACTCATGCAGTTTTTCGCCCGGGCGTATCCCTACCAGCTTGTGAGGCAGGTCGGCCGCCATGGCCTTGGCCAGATCGACGATACGGATAGACGGAATCTTGGGCACGAATACTTCTCCACCGTGCATGCGAGCAAAGCTCTGGATCACGAAATCGACCCCTTGATCCAGCGTGATCCAGAACCGGGTCATGCGCGGATCGGTGATCGGCAGCTCGCTGGCGCCGCCAGCAATAAGCTTTTTGAAGAACGGCACTATAGAGCCACGTGAGCCTGCAACGTTGCCATACCGCACAACAGCGAACCGGGTCGCCTGATCGCCAGCAATGTTGTTTGCCGCGACGAACAACTTGTCCGAAAGCAGTTTGGTTGCCCCGTACAGATTGATCGGACTGGCCGCCTTGTCAGTGGACAAGGCGATGACACGCTGCACACCATTCGCAATCGCGGCTGCAATGATATTTTCGGCGCCATGGACGTTGGTACGGATGAACTCCGTCGGATTGTACTCAGCCGCCGGAACATGCTTGAGGGCCGCGGCATGCACGACATAGTCTATGCCGCGCATGCCTTGCAGCAGGCGATCGGCATCGCGTACGTCGCCCAGAAAGAAACGCATGCACGGTGCCGTGAACTCTTGCTGCATTTCATACTGCTTGAGCTCGTCGCGTGAGAACACCACTACTCGTCTTGGCTGATATCGCTCAAGCAAGGTACGAATGAACTGGCGGCCAAAAGAGCCGGTGCCACCGGAAATGAAAATGGATTTACCGTTGAACATAGCCAAAATCCTTGAGGGCTTAGTGGAGCAACTGTGCCCAGTTGACGCTGGACGTCTCTCCCAGCTTGAAGCCATCCCCAGTCAGCGACAGGTTCCTGTTGTAGGCCTGATCGTGCTCGAACTGCCCCGCCCACTTTTCCTGCAAAGCCGCCAGCGCATCCGCATCATCCGAGAGAACTCCGCAATGCTGAATCTGCGCCTGTGGTGTCCACACAGTCATGAAACCGCTCTGGCCGATTTTCAAACACAGATCGATATCGCTGAATGCGTGCGCAAGGCGCCCTTCATCAAATCCGTCGACAGACTCGAACAGTTCTTTGCGTACCATCAGACAGCTTGCAGAAACAGCCGAATAATTTTGCGCGATCTGCAGCCGGTACATGTAACCCGGGAGTTCTGAAGGGACACCCACGAACGCCGAACCCACTCTACCGTTCAAACCAAGGATCAAGCCTGCCTGGGTGATGACATTTTCCGAATCCGTGAGTCTCGCCCCGACCACACCAACCTCGGGACGCAACGCCTGATTAAGCAAGCTGCTTATCCAGTTGGGTGTGACCACTTTACTGTCTGTGGCAAGCCACAGCAGATATTCACCCTGGGCCTGGGCAGCCATTGCGTTGCGTGCCGCTGAAGGGGTCAGTCCTTCTGCAATTGCCACTACCCGTACCCGCCCACCTGACTGCTCTTGCTGGCCGATCCAGCCCAGCATTTGCGAAGTCATGCCCTGATGGGCAGCAATGAGCACCTCGAAGCGTAGATAACGGGTACGCTGAAGCACGCTGGCCAGACAGTCCTGCAAATGCTCAAGACCGGTGTCGCCATGCAGCATTACGCTGACCATCGGCCGTTCTGCATGCCGGTAATCAATCTGGTAGGTGCCCGCTGGTTCCGAGGCGATCTGCGCTTTGTAACCCAGACTGGCCAAATGTCGGCTCAACGCAAGACGCTCGTGGGTATTTCCAGCAGTCGGCGTGTCGCAAATCAGCAAAGGCTCGTCGAGATGCGCCAACCAGCCTGTGCCTCCCTGTTGAATGATCCGCAGCAGGAGATCGAATTCAAGCGCGTCGGTAAAGTCCGATGCATAGCCTCCAGCGTCGACCAGAACATCGCGTCGAATCAACCAATGTCGAGCCATTAAGGCCGGAACGCTTTGCAGCATGTCCAGATTGAAACCCGGACGGAAGATTTCGACCAGAGATCCACTTTCAAGACGATGAATCTCATCCGCATAAACAGCCCGACATTGCGGAGCGGCCATCAACTCAAGGCCGGCCTGCAACAACCCGGCAGGCGTAAACTCATCACCGACCTCTGCCAGCATCACCCAATCACTCGATAGCTGCCGGGTGATCTGGTTCAGCTTGTCGACATAGTTGTTCTTGCTGACTTTGACAAAATGCAGGGTATTTTCCAGCAAGGTTGCGGCTGGCGGCTCGCCGGTGGTGAAAACCACGATCTTGAAGCCTTTGTAGAGCCCTTCCACAAGGCTGTCGAGAGTGATCTGCACCTTACTGAAGCTGTCTTCAAGATCCAGCAGCAACAGACCAAATTGAGGCGCCTCCTCTTTTTCAAGGCGTTTGGCGATCAACTGCTGCTCATCGACAGTCGGGGTGCGGGCTGCCAGCCACTTCAGCACCGCGCCTGATCGCATGGTTCCGAGCGTCTGCAGGCTGTCATATTCGAAACAGGATTCCAGCCGGTGCGCCCAGGCTTTCATGTTCTGAGCATCCACCTCCTCTCCTGCGATCTGAAGCTGCTCAGCCAGTGCCTTGACTACCCGGCGGTTAAAGGCATTCAGTTGCATCGCATCCCACAGACGAGTGCTGAGCGTCTCGACATTGTCGTTGACGTGCGCAGCCATCAGTTGCTCCTGGCGGACCCAGACGCCCTCCAGCGCCATGAGTTGCATGCGCCCCGCAGGCATGGCATGGAGAAAAAATTCAATCTCGGTCAGCCGGTCAAAAAACGCCTGGTTGTAATAAGGCATTTCCATGTATTGCACAGGACCAAAGCGGCGCTCCGGCCCGTCTTCAGGAATGGTCCACGTGGAATCAAAGATCAACTCGGTAGCCAGCGACCGTCCATGAAGGAGACAGTCACCCATGGCGGTAAATCCCTTGATCACCACCTGACGTCGCTGCTCGACGCTGAGGTCTTGCATGCCCAGCGGCATGGCAGCGAGCACGTCGGCAAAAGCTTCACGCTCCTCAACCGATTTTTTATCCGTGAACAGTAGAGAGTGAGCGACTTCGGTCTTATGCTCGGAAGAGCCGACGTTGACCTCGCGGATGACATAGGGAATGGGCAGAACTCGCAGCTTGGCGGAGGCGGCCATGTAATAGGCATGGCCAATTTCCTGCCACTGGAACGACGTGTTCTCAGGCATCGCCTCGTACCAGTTCAATAGCAACGAAGTACGAGTCACCGCATAAAAGGGTGGCAGAAACTGACCCATGAATTCGACGACACGCTCTTCGGGGCTATCAGAGCTGTAGTCTTCCTGAACCTTCTTGTCCCGTCGGAAGTATTGCACCTTCTTGCCCATCGTCAGGTACATCAGACAATAACCGTGGCACATACCGTAGTCAGGGTTGGCGTCCAAAAATCCGACAGAGTCGAACAAAGCGTCATGCAGCAAAAAATCATCGTCCGCCGCAAACACCATATAAGGCGTGGTGACTTGTCGAACGCCGTAACGCAATTTCTCCTGGATACCCCAATAGCCATACTGAGGAAGGTGCTGATATTCCTGAAACGGCGATACACCTTCCAGGCCATCGGTGGCTTCACTGGAAGAATCCAGCACCAGTATTTTGCAAGGCAGCTGGCTGTAGAACCGTACCGCTCGGCGCAAAAATGCTGGCTTATTGTGACTGATCAGCACCACTGTCAGCAGTTCGTTCAGTGGTAGAACATTTTCGGAACCGTGCTTGCCTTGCATAACTACTTCCCCACACAACCTGTGAATTACAAAAAGCCTAACCGCCCATCTGGAGGGGCTCAGCCGATACGGCGCAGATAGCCGTCGGGTGCAACGGTGATCAATAGCTTGCTGTGTATGGCGCTATCAATTTCAAAATCCTGCGTCTCTTTCAGGTAGGCCCAGACTGCGGTTTTCGGGTTGTCGCCCTTGCCCCAGGGACGATCCGGGAACGCATCCTCAGGCATATCCTCGACGACAGTGTCCATGACCACGCAGTAGCTGCCGATGCTGGTCAGCGGAGCGTAAGCACGAAGTTCCTGCAGGACGTGCTCATGCGTGTGATTGGAGTCGAGCACCACCAGAACCTTCTTGCCAGCCACTCGCTCGGTGACCTGCGAAACGATGGTCGGGTCAATACTTGATCCCTGAATCATCTCGATGCGATGACTCATCGGATGAGCCTCGATGGCTTCGCGGTTGTGCTGGCGAATATCAATATCGATACCCAGTACCGTACCGTGACCAATCAACTGCAGTATCGAGGCGTAAAAAACCAATGAGCCGCCGTGCGCGATCCCTGTTTCGATGATCACATCAGGCCGTAATGCCCAGATGATCTCCTGCATGGCGACCATGTCTTGCGGAAACTGAATGATGGGGCGCCCCATCCAGCTGAAGTTATACGTATATTTGTGTTTTGCCGTCTCGCCCACCCAATCCAGCGACGCGGTCTGAAGCGGTTTGTCCTGTTCCAACGCTTCGATGTTCTGTTTTACTTCTTCACGAAACTGTTCATGAGGATTCATTGAAAACTCTCCGAAAAAGGCTGCGGCAATGACTTGAGAACCCGGCCATCCTGGTGGGGGACCGCATTCGACTTAATGATTCTGGCGGGATTTCCCACTACCACTGCGTAGTCAGGCACATCTCTGGTGACGACAGCACCAGCGCCGATAGTTACCCACTTGCCAATGCGCAGACGGGGCAGAACTGTCGCGTTGGCGCCGATGAACGCACCGTCGCCGACCTCCACGCAGCCGGCCAGACAAACTCCCGGCGCCATGAACACCGAGTGACCAATACGAGCCTCGTGGCCAATGATGCTGGCAGCGCTGATACTGCTGTTGTCCCCCAGCCAGACATCGGCTTGCAGAATCACGCCTTCCTGGAGATAGCAGCCTGTCCCCATGCGCGTCATGCTCAGGTCGATACCCGGGTGAATGAAATTGCCCAGAGTCGCTCCTGCGTGCAGCAACTCGCAAGTGGTCTGGCAACGCAGAGGCGTCGAGCCCGTGATGAGGTTGACAAACCGCGCATTCGGACCTTTAAGGTCCGCGACCCGTTCAGTCCCTCCCAGAACAGGAATGCCAAAAAAAAGCGTTGCCTGTTTGGCAGGGTCGTTGTCCAGAAACGCGAATTTCAGGTCGGGATCCGACCGACCCACCGAACCGATCATCCGGACCGCTTCCGGATTGGCCGCTCCTAAAAGGTAGATATTCACAGCAACCCTTTGCGTGCGCAAAGTTCACGAAGCACTGTAATTACCCGCCGTTGATCCTCGTCACTCATGTCGTGATAGCTGGGTAGATTGACCGCGCGCTCTGAAAGTGAAGCAGCCACCGGCGTCACAATTACATTGGGTTCGTCAGGGGTCGGCGCAAACATGGGGAGCGTCGACAGGGGCCAGAAAAACACCCTCGCATCTATATCGACGGCCTTGAATGCCTCAATCAATTGGTCCCGGGTAATCCCTGTGTGTTCGGCGAACACGACAGTCGGCATCCAATATCCGTTACGGGCATGATCGGGCTGCGGGTTCATTGATACGCCTGCGATATCCAGCAGACCTTTAGCATAGTTATCGAAAATAGTGCGCTTGCGCTCGATCAGGTCATTGATCCGTTCGACCTGAGCGCAGCCAATGGCGGCTTGCAAGTTACTCATCTTGTATTTGAAGCCAATGAAGTCTGGCCAGAACTGTCGACTGCTGCCTGCAACCCGACCATGATTGGACAAAGTCAGAACGCGTTCATAAAGCGCCCGGTCAGAGGTGACGAACATGCCGCCTTCACCGGTTGTCATGGTCTTGGTGCCGTGAAAGGAAAATGCGCCAAACGCACCCAGCGAACCTGCTGCATGCCCACGCCATTGCGAGCCGATCGCTTCGGCAGCATCTTCGATGACCGCAATGTTGTATTCCCGACCGATTGCCAGCAACTCATCCATATTGCAGAGATTGCCGTAAAGATGAACAGCAAGAATGGCTTTGGTTCGTGGGGTGATCGCTTTACGTACAGCGTCCGGATCAAGGCACCAGTCTTCTGGAGACACGTCGACAAAGACAGGCTTGCCCCCCAGATAGGTGATGGGCGCCGCTGACGCGATCCAGTTGCTGTTGCCCAGAATGACTTCGTCATTGGCCCCTATACCAAGCGCTGCCATGCCCAGGTGCAGGGCCCCTGTACAACTTGACGTCGCGACAGCCCAGCGCGCCCCTATATGCCCGGCGAAGGTTTTCTCAAAACGATTGAGGTAGTCGTAACAACGCTCGCCCCAACCATTCTGCACCGCGTCCAGCACATAAGAGGCTTCGAGTTCGCCGACACTGGGCTTGGTGTAATGAATTCTGCTCATTGATAACTCAACTCCGGAATCGCAACGACAAAGCGACCGCCCCAGCCATGCACACAGGCAAACTGCTGGGTAATTTCATCTATCAGGTTCCACGGCAGTACCAAAACAAAATCCGGCTTTTCCAGTTCGATTCGCTCTGGTGAAACGATAGGAATACGGCTGCCTGGCAAGAACTTGCCCTGTTTGTGAGGGTTGGCATCGGCGACCCAGGCCAGCAGATCAAGCTTGACCCCGGCGTAGTTCAACAAGGTATTGCCTTTGGCCGCAGCACCGTAACCCACCACGCGCTTGCCATCTGCCTTGCATTGCAAGAGGAATCGCAGCAGATCGTGCTTGATGCGTTCGGCAGCGGGCGCAAGACTCGCGTAGTACTCAGGCGTCTTGATGCCCGCCAGTGCTTCGGCATGCAGAGCCTGTTGCACGGATGGCAGTTGCGCGTGTTGTCCACCGTCGGCCCGCTGTACAAAAACCCTTAACGAACCGCCATGGGTGGGCAAGTGGTGGACATCGAAAATGAACAGGCCATTACGCTCGCAAAGCGCCTGAACAGCGGTCAGTGAAAGATAGGAATAGTGCTCATGATAAAGGGTGTCGAATTGGGCACCCGCCATCAGCGTGAGTAAATGGGGAAACTCGAATGTCGCGACTCCCTCACGCTTGAGCAATGTCGCAAAACCGCCGAGAAAATCATTGATATCAGGAACATGCGCCAGCACATTGTTCGCGACCATAAGGTCAGCGGCCCATCCTTCCTCAAGCAATAGCGATGCTGTCTCACGACCGAAAAACAACTCCCGTATATCGAGACCTTTTTCTCGTGCAGCCTGAGCAGTACTGCGCGTCGGTTCTACCCCAAGGCAGGCAATGCCTCGCTTGGCAACGTACTGCAGCAGGTAGCCGTCATTGGAAGCCACTTCGACGACACGACTTTTCTCACCTAGCCCGAAGCGCTCTGCCATCGTCGCGACGTAAAGAGCGGCATGTTCCAGCCACGTACTCGAAAACGAACTGAAGTAGGCGTAGTCAGCATCGAACAGGCTCTCGGCCTGAGTGAAATCCTCTGTCTGCACCAACCAGCAGGACTGGCATACCTGAACCTTCAAGGGTATCCACTGCTCGGCGCTTTCCAGTTGATCAGGCCGGAGATAGGCATTGGAAGGCGGTGAAGTTCCTAAATCAATCAAAGGCAAATGCAATGCTGCGCCACAACCTCGGCAGTTCATACACAAACTCCAGAAAACCGGGCATCCAGCAAAGCATGCGAAATGTCCCGCTCTGACAAATTTTTGACGGGAAGAGGCCAAGTGATCCCCAGTCGTGGGTCACTTACCGACAACCCTGCCTCGTGGCCTGGACTGTAATCGGCGCTGTGCAGATAAAGTAATTCAACATCGTCAGTCAGCGCCTGAAACCCATGGGCGAAACCTGCCGGCAGCAGCAGGCTGCGCCCGTCTCCGGCACGCAAATGCTCGGCATGCCAATGCAGAAAAGTGGCCGAACCTGTGCGCAGATCCACCGCCACGTCCCATACTTCGCCCTTCAAACAACTGATCAGTTTGGCCTCAGGCCTCTCTGCGCTCTGATAGTGCAGACCTCGGACCGTGCCCTTCTCCCGGGTGCAGGAGTGGTTGATCTGCCGAATGTGGAAGGGCTGACCAGACTGACTCAGGCTGCCTTCGCAGAAGATCCTGGAAAAATGCCCACGCTCATCGGCGTGACGCATGTGCTGGACGCTGAACAAACCGGCGAGAGGCAACGCATGCAATATGAATTCGGTCACGCCTGTCCCCTGTACACATTCAGCTGCTCAAGTGTGACATCACGCATATCCTCACCGGCTTTCCAGGCAAGGTGCCAGTTCAAGGTGTGTTCCAGACACTGGTTCAAAGCCCAGCGTGGTTTCCAGCCCAGCACATGCCGGGCGCGGCTGCTGTCCAGCCTGAGCAGACCGGCCTCGTGCAAATCACTCGGTTCGATTCGCAAGCCTGGAGCCTGTGGCCAACGGCTGGCCAACTGCTCGACGACCTCCCCCACCCGACACATATCCGCCTCGCCGGGGCCGAAATTCCAGGCCCCGCCATAAGTCGGGCCATGCTCATACAGGGCGGCCGCCAGCAACAAATAGCCGGCGAGCGGCTCCAGTGCGTGCTGCCATGGCCGAACTGCCTGAGGGTATCGCAGGGTAACCGGCTCATGAGCCGACCAGGCCTTGAACACGTCGGGGATCAACCGGTCTGCAGCGAAGTCGCCGCCGCCCAATACGTTGCCCGCTCTCGCAGTAGCTACAGCAAGGCCATGCTCAGCGTATCGCTGGGCGGGGAAGAACGAAGCGGTATAAGACTGAGCCAGCAATTCACAGCAAGCCTTACTGCTGCTGTAAGGATCGTGTCCGCCCAGCGCCTCGTCCTCCCGGTACGGCCAAAGCCATTCCTGATTGGCGTAAACCTTGTCAGTGGTCACCAGCACACAGGCACGCACACAGCCGGCCTGACGAATCGCTTCAAGCAGATTCAATGTCCCCATGACATTGGTCGAATAGGTCCCGGCAGGATCGCGATACCCTTCGCGCACCAACGGTTGGGCAGCCAAATGCAGAACGATTTCCGGACGAGCGCGGACGATAGCCTCCAGCAAGGCGCTGGCATCGCTCACGTCACCACGCTCGTCATCAATACCTTCGGCAACGCGCGCCAACTGGAAAAGACTGGGCTCGGTCGGAGGCTGCAGTGCAAAACCGGTAACGCGCGCGCCCATGCTCTGCAGCCAAAGGGCCAGCCAACTCCCCTTGAAGCCAGTGTGGCCGGTCACCAATACCCTTTTTCCCTGCCAGAATTGCGGGCTCACTCCCATTGCTTCCAAGGTGCCTCCCCGCTCTGCCACAGCTGTTCAAGATGGTTCTTGTCGCGCAGGGTATCCATCGGGTGCCAGAAACCATCGTGCTGGAACGCGGCCAATTCGCCTCGCTCAGCCAGGCCTGTCAGAGGCTCGGCCTCCCAGACAGTGTCATCGCCTTTTATCAATGGCAGGACCTTGGGCGACAGCACAAAAAATCCGCCATTGATCCAGCCGCCATCGCCCCGAGGCTTTTCTGTAAACCCTCGTACCAAATGCCCGTCGCGCTCCAGGGCACCATAACGTCCAGGCGGCTGCACTGCCGTTACTGTTGCCAACTGTTCATGGGAGAGGTGGAAATCCACAAGCGCGCTTATATCGAGATCGGAAACACCGTCTCCATAGGTGAAACAGAAGGCTTCTTCGTCTTTCACATAGCTACTGGCACGACGCAAGCGCCCACCTGTCATGGTTTCTTCGCCGGTATCAATCAAGGTGACTCGCCACGGCTCACTATAATTCTGGTGCACTTCCATGCGGTTGTTGCACATATCGAACGTGACATCAGAGGTATGCAGAAAATAGTTGGCGAAGAAATCCTTGATCGCATACCCCTTGTAGCCCAGGCAAATAATGAAGTCGTTTATCCCGTGTGCCGAGTACTGCTTCATGATGTGCCAGAGAATTGGCTTGCCACCGATTTCGATCATTGGCTTGGGCTTGAGGTGCGACTCCTCGCTGATCCTAGTCCCTAGGCCGCCGGCCAGAATTACTGCCTTCATCTCGCTCCCCCTCCTACTACACAGGGCTACGGCAAGCTAACGGCAGCCTTGCAAGCCATCTGCAACGATCCTTTGACGCGCCGCTCAGACTTTTAAGCAAAAGCCTGAAATGCACGTTTTATGGCGATACAAAGGGCAATATGCAGGAAGCGCGCCAGCTTGCGTTGCGCGAGCTGGCTTCAACTGTTTCGACACTCGGATCAGTCAGCGAGCCAGCCGTTGATCCAGTTTTCCAGATTATCGCCACGCAGAATGAAATCGCGCAGCACGATTTCTCGTAATTGATCGCCCATGCGGTAGCTGGCGTCCGGGTCTGCCAGATGCATGCGTATGGCCTCCAACCACTCCTGGGTGCTATTGGTCACCACCCGGGTACACGGCAGGTAACCGCGATAGGCACGCGTATCACTACATACCACCGGGTATCCACAAGCGCCGTATTCCAACAATCGCAAATTGCTTTTGCAGTCGTTGAAAATATGGAATTCCAGCGGTGCCAGCGCAAGATCAAGGTTCAGGCTGGCCAGTTTTGCCGGGTAGACTTCCATATCGATGATGCCGTGGAACTCATGAATGTAGGGACGCAGCTCTTCGGGACACATACCGAAGAAAACCCACTCGACTTCATTGGCAAGCTCTCGGACGACATCGGCAATGATTTCCAGATCACCACTGTGGCTGGTGCCACCACCCCAGCCAACCCGAGGTTTCGCAGAGACCCTGCGTCGACTGTGCAAATCACTCCACAAATGCGTAGCCAGCATATTGGGCACCACACGAATATCATCGTGCATGCTCGCTAGCGTTTCTGCCAACGCGTGAGTTGAAGCAACCACGCGATCACACAGACCAACGGCCTTTCGAAGCAAACGTTCCGTTTCCTCTGGGCCAGCCTTGTTACGGGTATGCAGGTTCTTTTTGGTCGCCTCGATCACGTAGTCGTCGATCTCGAAAACCCGACGCGCCTTCAGGTAATTTTTAATCGACTCCATCTCATTGATCTGTCCCTGACTGTAGCGCAACTGCAGGATGATCACGTCAGGGTTCAAGCGCTCGAATTCGATGATCGAAGGCGTCGAATAATAGGTCCCTCCCGTCACCCTGCCCGCTGCCTGCAGCTCAGCCAGCGGTTGGTTCACGCGATAGTGTCCCACCGCAGAAGCGTTGATGGGCAAGGCGGCAATAACCGGCAGTTGCTTGAGCAAAAATGGACGCCAGCCAGTCTTCAGCCCAGGATCAAGACAATAACTGCCCCCACCAATGGCATTCAGGGTCAGGTTAACGTTATAGGCTGGGTCACGCGCGACCACGGGCAGCCAACGCTGATAAAAGTTCTTTTGCTCAAGTGCCTGCTGTGTCTGCGCGACAGAGTCGATGACCTGCGGCTGTCGATTACCCAACGCCAGCCGGGCGTGAGGCGTCCAGACCACCAGATATCCTTGCTGGCCAATGCGCAGGCATAGATCCACTTCGCCAAGCGTCTGCTCGTAACTCTGTTCATCCAGGCCACCAAGCTCATCAAACACAGCCTTGCGGATCAGCATGCACTCGGCTCCGACCGCACTGAGATTCTGGACGATTTGAAGACGAGACATGTAGCCTGCCGACTGCCCGGGAGCTCCGATGAACGCAGCGCCTGCAGGCCCTTGAAGACCAAGGATCAGGCCCGCGCTGGCCAGGTTTCCGCTTGGGTCGAATAATTTCGCACCCACCACAGCGACTTCCGGTCGCTGCCCATGGTTGAGCAGCTCATCGAGCCAGTCTGGCGTGGTTACGACTGCCATAGGGCTGAGGAACAAAAGGTAATCACCACGTGCCTGCAGCGCAGCAAAATTGCGCAGCGCCGCGATATTCCCCTGAGAGGGATAACGCAACACACGCAACCTGTCACTGCCCAATTGCGCCATGCCGTCCAGCCAGGCAAGGATATCCGGCTGCTCGCTGCCGTTGTCGACCAGCAGCAATTCGTATTCACTGTAGGCGGTTTTCTCCAACAGACTTTCTGCACAACGCTGCAAGGCGGCCATCTGATCCTTGCAGGCGATGATAATCGACACCAGCGGACGTTGAGCATGCAGGTAATCAACGCGATTTATCAACTGAGCAGGGTCTTGGCGCAGCTCATGAGCCACCCCCAAACGCTGAAGATGTGCCACCAGCACCGCCCTGTTTTGCTCGACGACCTGCGGCAGAGCCAGCCATTTGATCAAGCCCTGGGACGACTCAACCAGAATCTCGCTGACGTGCTCGACAACCTGCGTACCATGCTCCTCGACCAGACGCCAAAGCGCATCGTGAGGGGACAGCTCTCCGAAAGACGAGTCGAAACCGCCCACCGCCAGTAACCGCTCACGATCAAACGCCAGGTTGCGCCCCACATAAACATAGCTGCGCATCATGTCCAGGTTGAAGTCAGGCTTGAATACTGGCTCGACTGATTCGCCGTCACGCAGACCACCCTCATCGCTGTAAATGCACATCGCGTCAGGATGCGCCACAACCCGCTCAGCCACTATCAGCATCGCTGTGTCGGACAAGCGATCGCCTGCCCGCAGCAAGTGCAGCCAGTCGGCACCGTCCAACTGGCCAATAATTTCATTAAGCTGCGCTGACCAATCCTCCTGAAGGGGCATTCGCAACGTATTTTGATCCAGGGCTGTCTCTGTACAGCGCGCAGAAAGCACCACCACGAGATGCGGCGGATAAACTTGCTGATCAAGGCTATCGAGCGTGAGCATCAGACCAGCACCGCTCGGCTGATCATCAATGACCACCGGGACAATCTTCGGACGCCATGACCAGCCATCAAGCGTGTCCGGTAAAAGCGTGTGAGCTGATTCAGAAAGCTTGCGGCAAGAGAGCCACTCGGCATAAAGCTCGGAAAAGTTTTGCGCATTGACCCCGACATTCCAGGGCAGTGTGCTCTGCTGCGTGCCCATGGACCTGCTCAACGGCAGCTCTTCCCAGATCCTTGGTTCCTTGCCCGCACGATTCAGCGGTAGATAACGAACCCAACCGAATGCAGGGGCCGACTCACCCGCGCGGCCTTTGATCATCTGTCGAAGCCACTTGCGCTCTTCCAACAGCGAGTCCTTCATGGACTGACGACCGCTCAGACGATTGGGATGCAGACGTTCCACGCCTAGAACGTCATTGGAAAGCACCAGATTGCCGCGACGCAGCAGACAGACCTGAAGAGCGAGATCCAGACTTGCCACAAAGCAGTGGCCGGGCTGAGTCAAAGCAGGCATCAGCTCTTGAATGTCGGCGCCTCGAAACAGAACGCTGCTGAATCCACCCAGAAAATTGACTGGAAAACCTTCCAGAATCGCCAGAAGATCATCGCCCTTGAAAATCGAGCTGCCAGGAGCGAGTGGGCTGTTTTCGAGCCGCTTCGGCAAATGCAGATCGTCTGCATCCCAAAGCATGCGCTGCGCCGACACCAGACTGGCGTCCGGATAGTCAACGAGGGCAGCGGCCTGCACGGCGATACAGGCGGGGAACAAAAGGTCGTCATCACAGAGAAACTTTATGAACTCGCCTTTAGCCTCGTTCAGGCAGGCATGCAGGTTGCCAACCATGCCAAGGTGTTCGGCATTACGCACGTAGCGGATGCTGATGTCCGTTGCTTGCTGGCAAGCATCAACAATGGTTTTTATCTCACTACCGCGACTGTCGTCGCAGACAATGACCTCAAGATTCGAATAGGTCTGGCTGAGTGCGCTGGACAGAGCAGCGTGAAAAAAGCGTGGGGTGTACGCGGGGATGGCGATGCTGACAAGAGGAGCTGAATTCACTGGACATACTCACGAGCGGCGGGCCTGCTGCCTTTCTCAACAAGCCCTTTAACCGCTGAAAAAATACGGTTGATGCTCGGCACTGCAATACATACCTGCGGCGTTACGCTTACAGCCTGCTGAACAGATTCAATTGCGATGTCTTGGTGAACACCAGCTGGGAAGCCGTCAGCATGGTTTGCTGCATGGTCAGGCGACCAATCGCATCGACGGGATCAGCATCGACAATAGCGCCCTGTTCGAGCTTGTTGTTGCTTTGCAGAAGGCTGTTGGTCGTGCCTTGCGCGGTCGCACTGGCCTGTCGCGCACCACCTGCAGAAATAGCACCGGAAACCTGCTCGGTGCCGCTCTGAATGTTGCCCAGGGCGCCATCCAGTATGGCTTGAAGTTTCTGAGTAGCAAGCGGACTGCCGTCCGCAGGCGTTTTAAGCGCAGAGATCACCGACGACAAGGTGTTAAGCACATTCTGGGTTTGCTGGGTGCCGCCCTTGACCACGAATTGGTCATTGGAATCAGGAGTGCCCGTAATCGAGAACTGGATTCCGGAAACGCTCAGCGTTGTGCTCGGCGGAGTGAACGTACCACTGGATACCGGCTGGCTGGAACTGGTCAGCGGCGACGCGTACAACGAGTAGTCTGTCGCAGTGGTGAACTTGAGAATCGCACCCCCGGCCGGGAATGTGTTGTTGTAGTTATTTATATCAGTTGCAGAACTGCCCACCGTAGCGCCCACAATAACGGCAGTGCCCGTGTTGCCGGTACTCGACGTGGTGCTGATATTGTCAGTCGTGGACGTCAACGCATAACTGCGGTTTTTAAGTGCATTATCGGCAGTGGTTGTTGAAGCACGTTCGGCGGCCGAGAGATTGACGTTAAGCGTCAGATTCACACCGCGAAAGTTGATCGTCTGACCGCTGGCGTCGGCAGACGAAAAAGCGCCCGTGCTCCCCGTATCAATGGTGACGTCTGCGTTGTTCTTGTCGGTAATCGTGTACGCGGTGCTGCTCAGAAAATTGATCTTGTAAGGCTGCCCGTCCAGAAACTCAGTGCTGTATTTGGCGTTGGAACTGACAATACCGCCAGACAGATTGATCTTGCCGTCATCAGGAGTGGCTATGGGAGCGGCAGGTGCAGGCGGCGTGAACGGCGTCGGAGCAACAGACGTACGCGCGGTGTTGACCGCGGTTTCGAAGGCGTCCCAACCGGTGGTGTTACTGGCGATACTGAGACCGTCACCCACCGCCAGATTGATCGAGGTCTGATCCCCGTTGTATGCATAGGTCCCGTCAGGGTTCTGCGTGTAAGGCGCAACCTTGGTCTTCGATCCGGAAAACAGGTACTCGCCATTGGCATCCTGAGTATTCATAAGCCCCAGGATCTGAGACTGCAATGCTTCCAGTTCCTGAGCGGTCGATTTACGATCGTTGTCGGTATACGTGCCGTTACCGGCCTTGAGCACCAACTCCGAGACCGTCTGCAATGCATTCTTGATGCTGTCCAGTGCCGTCTCGGCCTTGGTGGCGCTGGTATCAATCACGTTTATGTTGCTCGAGTACTGGGTCAGCATGGAGTTCTGCTGAGCCAGCTGCAGTACGCGCGCAGCCCCCACCGGATCATCGGCAGCCGTGTTGAGTTTGACCTGACTGGATACTTCTTCACCCGTCTTGACGACGTTGGCATACGTACGCTGATAGTTCGCAGTACTGGTTTCGTAAAACTGAGCAGTTGAGATACGCATGGGTTACGACTCCTTAAAGACTGTTGATCAGCGTGCTGAAAATGGTTTGCGCCGCCTTGATGATTTGCGAAGACGCCGTGTAATACTGCTGATACTTGATCAGGTTGGCGGCCTCTTCATCCAGGGAGACGCCAGACACCGCGTCGCGAGCGTTCTTGGACTGCGTCAACAATGCGCTGGTCGCTGTTGTATCGGTAATGCCCTGCGCGGCGAAAGAACCGACAGTAGACACCAGTGACCCATAAGCGCCAGACATGCTCTGCCCAGCCGATCCGTTCACACCGACCGTCTGCTTCGTCTGCAGACTCAGCGCAGCAATGGCATTGCGATTGTCCGACGAGCCCGCGCCCGTCAGATCAATGTTATAGGCGTCCTTGTTGCTGGGCGCCCCGGAGATCGTCATCTGTACGGTATACGCTTGACCACTGCCGTAGCCTACCTCAAGGTTCAACTGGTTACTCTGGCCCGGCACGATGGAACCGGTCACGGGAGTCACCCCGTCTGCCTTCATCACGGCATTGCCCTTGGCATCAAGCAACTGATAACTCTGCGACCCGCCACTCACCGCTCCAAACGATAACTTCAGCGGCGTGGAGTCCTTGATTGCGCCCTGCAGCGCCTGGGTCGATGCGGTATCGTAAATGTTGGCCTGAGTAATAATCTCGGGCTGAGTGAACTTGCCGGTGCCGGTGTTGCTTGCACTGGCAGATGCCGTCAGAGGAGCCGCTGCAGCGACGCTGCGCGGGTCCGTGATCACGGTAGAAAGGGCCGCAGCCGCATTACGGGTCGGCGTCAATTTAAAGCTGTCACCCGCACCAGCGGTACCAGTAGGACTGATCTTGAAACCCAGATCAGCAAAGGTCAGCGAGGACGCAACCGTAAAATCGCCTGAACCCACTTCGCGCCCCTCAGGCAGACTACGAAGCTTGAAAAGATTGGGGTTGGTCTTGTCGACAGCCACTTCATAGTCACTGGCAGTCAGCTTGCTTGAGTCGGTGATCGTGACATTGAAGTTGCCGGACCCTGTGTTGCTTGCGTTACCAATACTGCGCTGACTGATCTGACCTGGGTCATTGATGCTGCTGAACAGGTTGGTGCCGAATGCGCCATTGGCATCGATACCCTGATTCATCTGAGCGTTTACCTGATCGGACAGAACCATCGCAACCCGACCGATCTCATTGATCGATGGCGTCAGTACTTCTTTGCGATAATTCAACAGGCCACCGATGCTGCCACCCGACAGAGCAGAGCTGACATCGGTAGTGGTGAGCGCGTATTCGAGCTTCACATTGTATTGCAGCGGATCCTCACTGCTTGGCGAAGCACTGAGAGAGTAAGCCCTGCTGCCGCTGACCAATGATTGGCCGGTGCCGATGTAGACATCAAAGTTGCCGTTGCTCTCAACAACTTTGGCCCCCACCAACTCGTTCAGCTGACGCACTGCCTCACTGCGCGAATCAAGCAACGTATTGGGCGTTGCCCCGGTCGCTGTTGACGACGTGATCTGCTGGTTGAGCGAAGCAATGGATGACGACAGCTTGTTGACCTGAGAGGTCATGGTCATCAACTGACTGTTAACTGACGAATTCTGAGAGGTCAGCTGCGAAGAAACCGAGTTGAACCGTGAGGTCAACGCCGACGCCTGGCTGAGAAACAACTGACGAGCATTGGAGTTGGTGGCCGCCGTCGAGACACCCTGCATAAGGGTGAAGAACTGGGCCAGTGCCGCAGAAACGCCAGTGGAAGAGTCAGACAGCAACTTATCGGTCTTCGACGCCTGCCCCGAATACGATGCGGCCTCCGAACTGAGTGACGTGCTGGTTTGCAGCTGGCTGTCCAGGAAGCTGTTGTAAATACGACGCACGTCGGACAGCGTCGTGCCTGTTCCGACGTAGCCGCCGCCCAGGTTCTGCTGCGCTGAAGCTGTGGTCAACACTTGCTGACGCGAGTAGCCAGCGGTGTCCACGTTCGCCGTGTTATTACCGATGGTGCTGATGGCAGCACTACTTGCGTTCAGCCCTGAGAGCCCAATTGAAATCAGCGACATGATCAAAACCTTATAAAGTCGTGGAAGAGCCCGTTGCGGCGGCGTAGGTCTGGTAACTCTTCATCTGCTTCGCTATCTGCGAAATCTTGCTGGCATAGTCCGGGTCTGTTGCGTAGCCGGCCTTCTGCAACTCTTTTACAAACTGTTCCGGGTTATCGGCCGAATTGACCACTTCTTTATAACGATTGTTGTTCTGCAACAGGCTGACAAGGTCATGGAAACTGTCGGCGTAGGACGTGTAGGAACGGAAATCTGCCGTTTCCTTGACCATCTTGCCGTCGCGGAACTCGCTGGTGATCGCACGGGCCTCTGGCCCTTTCCAACTGCCCGCAGCCTTGATGCCGAACAGGTTGTGGCTACTGCTGCCATCCTGCTGACGCATGATGGATTTGCCCCAGCCGGTTTCCAGTGCTGCCTGCGCCACCAGCATGACCGGGTCGACGCCAATGCGTGACGCGGCTTCCTTGGCCAGCGGCAACATGGTCTCGACAAATTGGTCAGCATTGCTGAACGCACGCTTGGCCGGCGCCAGAGGCGGCTGAGCCATGGTGCGAACGTATTCCGGTGCAGGCGCCAGGTTCGGGTCGAGCGTCCAGTCGCCATTGCCGCCTTTGGCCGCCGATGCAACACGGCCAGGCGCAGGACTGTTGGCAACACCTGCCGTGGCGGACGGCACGATGCCCGCCAACAGCCGGTCGGTCAGTTTGGTCGGCAGCGACAGACGTCGTGAGTTAAGCAACGCCATGTCGTTGCGGCCTTCGCCGGATGCCGACGCAGCGGCGGCAGCCTGATCAGCTGCAGCCGAACGCGTCGCCCACAAAGGACGCTGATAGACACTGGTGGCCAGACCGGTTTTTGCCGGTGCACCATCCGTAGCAGCCGCATCAGGCGTTGCAGTGTGCTGCACGCCCTTGTCCTTGGAGAGCTGACGCATCAGCACGTCCTGCAAACCGATACCGTTGCCGCGGGTCGACAGGGTCACGGCCAGTTGCTGGTCATACATGTCCTGATACTGCCGCGTGGCGGCGGTATTCATCGGGTTGTCCTTGGCCAGCACTTCGTTGGCCGAACGCATGGCCTTGAGCATCTGGCTGACGAACAGCGATTCGAATTCCTGGGCAACTTTCTTCAAGTTGCCCTGGCTGTCCTTGTCGCCATGTTTCAACGCAGCCAGACGATTGACGTCGGTATAGGCACCCGAGTCGACCGTCGTGGAAATTCCGCTCTTGGGCATATCCATGCTCGAATCCTCAGATCACGATCAAGTCGGCTTGCAACGCGCCGGCCTGCTTCAAGGCTTCGAGAATGGCCATCAGGTCACCGGGCGCAGCGCCCACCTGATTGACCGCACGGACTATCTCATCCAGCGTGGTGCCAGGGCCAAACTTGAACATCGGGTGCAGCTCCTGTTGAGCGTTGACGCGCGAGCGCGGCACCACAGCGGTCTGGCCACCGGACAACGCGCCGGGCTGACTGACGATCGGGTCTTCGGTGATGGTCACCGTCAGGCTGCCGTGGGTAACAGCAGCGGGCGATACCTTGACGTTCTGGCCAATGACAATAGTGCCAGTACGCGAATTGATGATGACCTTGGCAGCGGTCTGGCCCGGGTCGACTTCCAGGTTTTCCAGGATCGACAGGTAGTCGACACGCTGGCCCGGATCAAGCGGCGCAGTCACACGCACCGATCCACCATCGATCGCCTGAGCAACGCCAGGGCCGAGCAGATCGTTGATCTTGTCCACCACGCGCTTGGCGGTGGTGAAGTCGGAACGGTTGAGGTTCAAGGTCAGTGTGTTGCCCTGATTGAAACCGCTCGGCACCGAACGCTCGACCGACGCACCGCCAGGAATACGACCCGAGGACGGCACGTTGACAGTGATCTTGGAACCGTCACGACCTTCGGCATCGAAACCGCCTACGACCAGGTTGCCCTGAGCGATGGCGTAGACGTTGCCATCGACACCTTTCATCGGTGTCATCAACAGCGCACCGCCGCGCAAGCTTTTGGAGTTACCGATCGACGAAACAGTGATATCGACGGTCTGACCAGGCTTGGCAAAGGCTGGCAGGTCAGCATACACCGCAACCGCCGCGACGTTTTTCAACTGCACAGTGCCCGACCCGGCAGGCACCTTGATGCCGAACTGCGAGAGCATGTTGTTGAACGTCTGCAGGGTGAACGGCGTCTGTGTGGTCTGGTCACCCGTACCATTGAGACCCACCACCAGACCGTAACCGATCAACTGGTTGGCCCGCACGCCGGAGATGCTGGCGATGTCCTTCAGGCGCTCGGCGTGAGCGCCGAATGCCGTGGACAACAACAAGGTCGCCGCTATCAGTTGCTTGAGCTTGATCATGTCTATCCCGCTATCAGAAAGGGAACAACGGGCTGAGGAAGAATCGGTCGAACCAGCCTGGCTGGCTGGAATCGGCAAACGATCCGGTCCCCGAATAAGTGATGCGTGCATCGGCGATACGTGTGGACGACACGGTGTTGTCTGTCGCGATGTCGTCGGCGCGGATCAGACCTGCTATGCGCACCAGCTCGTCACCGGTGTTGAGGGTCATCCACTTCTCGCCGCGCACCGACAGAATGCCGTTGGGCAACACATCCGCCACCGTCACCGTCACCGAACCGGTCAGGCTGTTGCTCTGCGCTGCCTTGCCATCACCATTGGTGGAACGGGCACCGTTGTAACCGGCATTCAGGCTCAGGTCATTGCTGCCAATAGGGTTGTTGGTGGTCAACCCGGATCCGAACAGAGAAGTCAGGCCGATGCTGTTGGTGCTGTTTTTGCTGACCGCCGAGGTCGCAGCCTTGCTGGCCGCCATACGCTCGGAAAGCGTGATGGTAATGATGTCGCCCACCCGGAACGCTTTGCGGTCGCCGTACAGGTTCTGCTCGAAACCCGCCTGATAGATCGCGCCATTGTTGGACGCGGCCGACATGGGAGTACGCGGCAACACCGGAGCATAGTAAGGGTCATTAGGCTTCGCGGCGGGCGCCACGCAGCCCGACAGCAAAGCGATCCCGCACAATGAAGCGATCAACACTGAACAACGCGGAACAACACTTGGATGTTTCATGACACTTGCAACCTCGCGGTGTAACAGACGCTTATCAGGCGCCGCATCGGATTGAGCTTGTACAGCAGCAAATACGTCAGGGTCTTACAGGTTCTGAGTCAGGTTCTGCAGCATCTGGTCGGCCGTCGAGATCACCTTGGAGTTCATCTCGTAAGCGCGCTGAGTGGTGATCATGTTGACCAGCTCTTCAACCGTGCTGACGTTGGAGTTTTCCAGGGTGTTCTGCAGGGTTGGGCCGAGACCGTTCAGGCCAGGCGTACCGATCTGCGGTGCACCGCTGGAACCGGTTTCCAGATAAAGGTTGCCGCCGATGGCCTGCAGGCCAGCCGGGTTGATGAAGTCGGCCGTCTGAATATTACCGATGATCTGCGGCGTCGCAGTTGCGCCCGCCAGCGTGACCGACACCGTACCATCCTGACCGACCGTGAAGGTCTGGGCGTTCTGAGGCACGACAATCGCAGGCTCCAGAGCGTAGCCGTTGGAAGTGACGATCTGGCCGTTGGCGTCCAGGTGGAAAGTACCGTCGCGGCTGTAGGCGATGGTGCCGTCCGGCTGGGTTACCTGAAAGAAACCGCGACCATTGACGGCAAGGTCAAGCGGGTTGTTAGTGGTTTGCAGGCTACCGGCGGTGAAGTTTTTCTGAGTGCCGACGATACGCACACCAGTACCCAACTGGAGACCCGAAGGCAGCTCGCTGTCCTGAGTGGACTGGGCACCCGGCTGACGTTTGATCTGGTAAAGCAAGTCCTGGAACTCGGCGCGATCGCTTTTGAAGCCAGTGGTCGACACGTTCGCCAGGTTGTTGGAAATGGTCGTCAGGTTGATGTCCTGAGCGGCAAGACCGGTTTTCGCGACGTATAGTGCAGGTAGCATAAGGTGTTCTCCTCAAGCGCCGGATTGTCGGCGCAAGCTGTCAATGGTTAGCCAAGTTGCAAGACGCGAGCCATCGACTGATCGTCTTCTTCGGCGGTCTTCATCATCTTGACGTGCAGCTCGAACTGGCGAGACAAAGCCAGCACCGACGTCATCTCTTCAACCGCATTGACGTTGCTCGCCTGCAGGAAGCCGGACTCGACCTGTACATTGGCATCCACCGGTGCAGGCTGGCCGCTCTTGGTGTGAATCAGGCCATCAGGGCCTTTTTCCAATGTTTTAAGATCAGGGTTGACCAGCTTGATCCGGTCGACCTGCGCCATCACCTGCGGGCTTTCACCCAGAGAACGAATACTGATGGTGCCGTCGGCACCGATCTCGATCTGCTGCTGAGGCGGCACGGCAATAGGACCGCCGTTGCCCATTACCGGCAATCCACTGCCGTCGCGCAGCACACCCAATGCGTCGATATTCATGCCGGAGCTGCGGGTATAAGCCTCTCCACCATCGGCGGTCTGCACAGCAATCCAGCCATTGCCCTTGATGGCAATGTCCAGTTCGCGGCCAGTCTCGACCATGGTGCCACCGGAAAAGTCAGTCCCCGGACGCTCACTCATGGCGTAGGCACGCGATGGCATGACCTCACCAAACACCGGCATCGAGCGGGCCTGTTCCAGGTCACGCATGAAACCGTTGGTAGAGACGTTCGCCAGGTTGTTGGCGTGAGCCTTTTGCGCAATTGCGTTTTCAGACGCCCCGCTCATTGCGACGTAAAGCAACTTGTCCACAGTCTTCCTCCTCCGACAGACGCTTGCCGCCTGTAGCTGTTCTGCAAGTGACAAAGCAATTTTTGAACCAACTTCTCTACAACTACTTAACTGCTTGATTAACCAGTAAAAACGGCGTCACCACAGCGACCTTCAGGCGAAGCATGAAGCGATAGCGGCGGCAGACTGCCGCCTGTGGCCAATTGCTTGGTCAGTACCGCCAAAAAAACTTCATTGCCACGTTTGGCCAATCGGTGCGCAGTGGTAATCTGGTGTTCACCCCTACCCCATCGGGAATCCACATGCCCGTTCGCAACTGCCTCTTCGGCATCGTCACCGTCAGCCTGACAGCCCTGACCCTGCTGGCAGAAGCTGCGCCCGCTCATTACTACAAGTGGCAGGGCGACAATCGCATCGTCTGCGCCCAGACCAGTCCAGGGCCGGGCTGGACACAATTGAAAGGTCACTTCGTCAAATCCGACTGTTCAATCTGATCAGGTCGACTGCATCAGCGCCTGCAGAAGTGCTATCGCTTTAAAAAGAGCTGAAGTCAGCCAGAGGGTAACCTGGAAGATCTGATCTACGGCTGATATTCAAAGGTTGGCGTGTAATCGACCTGGCTGCGCCTTTTGCCTGAGTCCATTGAATCCTCCTGAGGAAAGGTCAGAAGGTGTAAACCTTATTCAGGACGGGACATTTTTTAAAACATTGACGACAGCTTCGAAGAACTGAGCCTTCTGGTTACTCAGCGCCAGCTGCTCTTCAAGCTCTTTGATCCGCTGCTCAGGGGTCA
>NZ_JAGTPK010000049.1 GCF_021147775.1 Pseudomonas californiensis | reverse complement strand
TCGCCACCCTTATCGTTGCTGTTAGTCATAAACATACCCGTTTGCCTATCCCTTATCTTAAGGGGGGAACGGTGTCCTGTCTTTCATGGGGCTCGTTCACACGTCACACCTGGCACTTACTCAGGCACTTGAATTTCATGCAGCCGAGTATTTTTACTGGCCGCGCACCGCCCTACCTCATTAACATCATGATTCAAAACTGCATCAGCCGTCTTTACTCTATCCGACGCCACTGTTCATCAAGAGGCGGGCATTGGCCTCCCCATCGGCACCTCGCGCTTCAACATCAAACGCAGTACGTTTTCATACAGAGCCTAGGCTCTCGCCGGTCAGGCCGGTTACAATCCCCAACCGAGTACCTGACCAGAACCCTGTATGCAAAGCTGTTCGATCGACCCCCTTCCCTATTGCAGCAACCCTGCCGACTACTTCGACCGGATCAGGCTCGCGCCCGGTGCCGTGCTGCTGGACAGCGGGTGGCCGGGTGCGGATCGCGGCAGGTTCGATCTGCTCAGTGCATGGCCATTGGAGGAGTTCGCCCCCACCCCGCAGGAAACCGGCACGGGCTTTCTGATGCGTCTTCGCGCCGGGATCGTCAGCCTGGGCGAGGCAGAACTACCCGCTGACCTACCCTTTGCAGGCGGTTTGATCGGCTATCTGGGCTACGACTTTGGCCGGCGCCTCGAACCGCTTCCCGAAACGGCTGTTGATGATCTTCAATTGCCAGACGCGCGTCTCGGGCTGTATGGCTGGGCAGTGATCAGCGACCATCACGCTTGCACCACTCAGCTGGTGTGCCACCCTGCTGTAGCTGAGCCCGAGCGCCAGCGCCTGCTGGCGTTGTTCATTGAGCCGTTCAACGCTACCTCCGCCGAGTTCAAACTGGATGGGGCTTTTCAGGCCGACCTCAGCGCCCGGGACTACCGGCTCGCCTTTGGCCGCATTCAGGACTACATCCAGGCAGGCGACTGCTACCAGGTCAATCTGACCCAGCGCTTCCAGACCGGCTGCCAGGGCGATCCGTGGGCGGCCTATTGCGCACTGCGGCTGGCGTGCCCGACGCCCTTTTCAGGCTATATGCCGCTGCCGGAGGGCGCAGCGGTGCTGAGTGTCTCACCTGAGCGTTTCGTCAAGGTCAGCCGAGGCACAGTAGAAACGCGTCCGATCAAGGGCACCCGGCCCCGTGGACACAATGCGACACAGGATTCAGAACTGGCCAACGAGCTGTTGGCAAGCCAGAAAGATCGTGCCGAAAACCTGATGATCGTCGACCTGCTGCGCAACGATCTGGGTCGCAGTTGCACAACAGGGTCGGTGAGTGTGCCGGAACTGTTCAGCCTTGAAAGCTACCCCAACGTGCATCACCTGGTGAGTAGCGTTACCGGACAGCTCTCCAGAGGCCTGGATGCGCTTGACCTGATTGCCGGCAGCTTTCCGGGCGGGTCTATCACGGGCGCACCGAAGATAAGGGCGATGCAGATCATTGATGAGCTGGAGCCCGCACGGCGCGGTATCTATTGCGGCTCCTTGATGTATCTGGATGTGCGCGGGGAAATGGACAGTTCGATCGCCATCCGCACCTTGCTGGTCAAGGACGGTCAGGTGTCATGCTCGGGTGGCGGCGGGATCGTGGCCGACTCGGACTGCGAAGCTGAGTACCAGGAGACTTTCACCAAAGTGCGCGTACTGCTGCAGACACTCGAAGCACTTTGATTCAGCCTCTGGGCTTTGCAGTTGATACTGAGCCGAGACCTCCACTCGATTAACCGATCGTTGCGTCATCAGGCGGACTCACAAATTGAATTCAGCTGCGAATTTCAATTTGAAATGAAAATCCAGTGGGCGAGCTTGCTCTCGAACTGGCTCACGGGCGGAGCATCAGCAGGATGTCACCGCCAGTTGCTGTGCTATCCCTGTTACAGCGTCAGGTCACGATTTGACGCCTTGATGAATTCCTTCTTCAAGTCTTCGAACGTGTGCACTGCCGGGAACTGCGGGAATTCACGGATCACGTTGTCAGGGGCATGAAACAGGATGCCCGCATCCGCTTCGCCCAACATGGTGGAGTCGTTATACGAGTCTCCCGCTGCAATGATGCGGTAGTAAAGGCTCTTGAACGCCAGCACTGACTGACGCTTGGGGTCTTTCTGGCGCAGTTGATAACTGACCACGCGATCCGTTTCGTCAGTAATCAGTCGATGACACAACAAGGTCGGAAAGCCCAACTGGCGCATCAGTGGCTGGGAGAACTCGTAAAACGTGTCCGACAGAATCACCACCTGGAAACGTTCACGCAGCCAGTTGACGAACTCGATCGCACCGTCGAGCGGTTTGAGGGTGCCAATCACTTCCTGAATATCGGAGAGTTTCAGCCCGTGCTCGTCAAGAATCCGCAGACGCTGTTGCATCAGCACGTCGTAATCGGGAATGTCCCGGGTAGTGGCCCGCAACGATTCAATGCCGGTTTTTTCGGCAAAGGCAATCCAGATTTCCGGGACCAGTACACCTTCCAGATCGAGACAGGCAATTTCCACAGAACACTCCTTACGGGCACTTCACAAAGGGAAGCGGCACTCTAGCTGCTCGCTACACCCTGCGCAACGCACCGCTGGCACGTGCGAAGCGGCCAAGGTGTGATGGATTTTGTTACCATTGCTGTCATCACGAGCGCTTAAGCGCCACCCCTGCATTTAGGAAGCCGCCTGATGAGCCAACCCTTCGACGTCGCCGCGCTCGCGGCGACTTATGCGAACAAGTCTGCGCAAGACATTCTGAAATTGGCCTTTGAACACTTTGGTGACGAGCTGTGGATTTCCTTCAGCGGCGCCGAGGATGTCGTGCTGGTCGACATGGCCTGGAAACTGAATAAAAACGTCAAGGTTTTCAGCCTGGACACTGGACGCCTGCACCCTGAAACCTACCGCTTTATCGAACAGGTCCGCGAGCACTACAAGATCGACATCGAGATCATGACCCCGGACCAGAACAGGCTGGAGCCGCTCGTAAAAGAAAAGGGGCTGTTCAGTTTTTACCGCGACGGGCACGGCGAATGCTGCGGTATTCGCAAGATAGAGCCGTTACGCCGCAAACTGGCCGATGTAAAAGCATGGGCCACGGGTCAGCGCCGCGATCAGAGCCCCGGTACCCGCAGCGCGGTTGCCGTGCTTGAGATTGATACCGCGTTTTCGACGCCCGAGCGCACGTTGTACAAGTTCAATCCGCTGGCGCAGATGACCAGTGAAGAAATCTGGGGATATATCCGGATGCTCGAACTGCCATACAACAGCCTGCACGAACGTGGCTTTGTCAGTATTGGCTGTGAACCCTGCACCCGCCCGGTACTGCCGAACCAGCACGAGCGTGAAGGCCGCTGGTGGTGGGAAGAAGCCACGCAGAAGGAGTGCGGGCTGCACGCGGGCAACGTGATTGCCAAGGCAAAAGCCTGACCTCGGCACCTGACCTGGGGGCACGGCGGGCAAAGGCCTGCCCGTCATGCCTCCAATCAATCAGTGCACCGGCAACTCGACGTTGGCGAACAGGTCCTCCATCTCTTGCTTGTTATGACACTGAATCGCTTTGGCCATGACCTCCCGCGTCAGGTGTGGGGCGAATTTCTCTATGAAATCACACATGAAACCCCGCAGGAACGTGCCGCGACGGAACGCTATCTTCGTCACGCTGGATTCGAACAGGTCGCTGGCGTCCAATATCACCAGGTCGTTGTCCAGCTCTTCGTCCACTGCCATTCTCGCAACAATGCCCACGCCCAGATTCAACCGCACGTACGTTTTGATCACATCGGCGTCCGCTGCGGTGAATACCACTTTAGGCACCAACCCGCGGTGACTGAACGCCTCGTCCAGCTTTGAGCGCCCGGTAAAACCAAATACATAGGTCACGATCGGGTATTCCGCCAACAGCTCCAGCGTCAGTTTCGGGACTTTGGTAAGCGGATGGTCCTTGGGAACCACCACGCAGCGATTCCAGCGATAGCACGGCATCATCACCAGGTCACCGAACTGTTCGAGCGCTTCGGTGGCGATGGCGAAATCGACGGTCCCGTCGGACGCCATCTCGGCAATCTGCATTGGCGACCCTTGATGCATGTGCAAGGCAACGTCAGGATACTGCCGGATAAAATTACTGATCACAGGCGGCAATGCATAACGGGCCTGCGTGTGCGTTGTGGCAATCGACAGCGTGCCTTTTTTCTCGTTGGAGAATTCCTGGGCAATTTGCTTGATGCTTTCGACTTTGCGCAGAATCTCGCCGGCGGTGGTGATAATGCGTTCGCCCGCCGGGGTGACCCGGGTGAGATGCTTGCCACTGCGGGCAAAAACCTCAACACCAAGCTCGTCCTCAAGCAAGCGGATCTGCTTGCTGATGCCGGGCTGTGAGGTGTATAGGCTCTGTGCCGTCGCGGAAACGTTGAGGTCGTGGTGCGCCACTTCCCAAATGTAGCGCAGTTGTTGGAGCTTCATATGTATCCCTCAAAGCAGATGAACCCTAGGGGGCATCAGCGACGGTATATAACTGGATTAATGGTCAGATGAATATTTCTAGAACTATTTATCACCTTTGAAGGGCGATGGCACGCTCGATTTCACTTAATCTTCCAATTAGGCCTTCGCCCTGCCCTCATCCTCTGTTCTGCAGCATGGGCACCATGTAAACCGGTATTTCTGAAAGCTGTAAGACCCTGGACGCTGTACGACCGATCAACGCCCCTTCCGTCGCTCTTTGACGGCAACCGCTGCCGACCACGAGCAGATCCACCGACAGCTTTCGCGCCTGTTCAAGAATCATGCTGGAAGGCTCTCCCTGAACGACACGCACTGTACGAATGAAAGACAGGTCTTTGTGACCTTCACCCAGGTCGTCACGAAACCCGTCGAGCATCCGTTGCTCAATAGCGTCCATGAACTCACTCGCGCCCCTGCTATGAAGTTCTCTGAACGCATCCTCTCCCAGATAGCTCTGCAGCACCGACTCGGCGAACAGTCCCATGGGTTCAACGATATGGACAACGTAGAGTGCTGCATCGAACGTTCTAGCCAGCGCCAATGCATGCTGCGTTACATACGGCGCATACAGACTGAGGTCTGTGGCGTACAGCATTGAACGAACCATACAACCTCCCGAACAGCCAGAACGGCGGAGATGGATTCAGTTTAGCAGCGCGCCCACGTCTGCGACGGCGCTCGACAGGCTCCCCGTCTGCCCGACGCCATAAGACCTGGCCACTACCGGGCAGTATATGGCGCGTGACCATGAGTCACCCAACAGCGGGAACATTGCTCAGGGAGACATTCATATCGTTACCCTGTCAGCGATTGCTGCGGTCAATAAAGGCTAGTGCCTGATACAACGTGCGCACCCTCGGCATGTCACACCCGGCCTCAAGCGCCGCAGCCAATGGCCGGGCGTAAATGGCGTCCAGTTCCAGCGGCCGCTGTTCGACCCGATCGTGGTACATGCTCGGTCTGTAGTCCGGCATGTTCTCGGTCACCGTAAAAAGGTGGCGCGCGAAGCCTTCGGGCAATACCTGACCACAAGCTTCAGCACCCTGTACGACTTCATCCATCAGCGATAAAACAAGATCTCGGCTTTCAGGAACAGTCATCAGACGCGAAGTGCTGGCCTGCAGCAACGCTGACAAACCGTTATAAGGCACGTTCCAGACCAGTTTCTGCCAACGGGCCTGCAGCAGATCGGCCATCGCATGGGACTCGACGCCTGCTGTCCTGAACAATGCGGCGCACGCCTGGACAATAGATAAACAGCTTGCGTCATCTTCAGCAGGGCCGCTGTGATAGCCCACACTGACGGCACCAAACGCCTGGTGATTGATCACGCCGGGCGCGGTCCGACTGACGCAAATGAAACACAGCCCTCCCAACAGGTGCAGCGTGTCGGGCAAGACCTCTCGAAGTGCATCCTCGACCGCCAGGCCATTCTGCAGCAGCAGGACCTTTGCGTCGGATGCCGCCGCCTGGCAAATGATTGGCCCAAGCGCCGCGTTACCGGTGCTCTTGGTCCCTACCAGCAGCCAGTCACAGGGCGGCATGTCAGCGGCCGACACGTAAGCCTGAACAGGGTTGAGACGAAGTTCGCCATGCACCGCACTGTTGACCTGCAACCCGTGCGTTGCGACGGCTTCAAACTCGCTGCGCAGCAAAAAATGCACATCGAACCCGGCACGCGCCAGCATCAGCCCATAAAAACCACCAATGGCCCCGGTCCCGATTATGCCGATCCGGGGACGATTTGTATCAGTGCTCATAACGGCTCTCTACTCTCAGTCACGATTGTCAGGGCAACTCATCGGGCACGTTGCCCAAGGCGCGCTCCAACGCGCCGACCAGGCCGTCAGCCGTCATCGTCGTGTGAAGCGAGCCGAAAAAAAACCCGTCACGCACAACGAACAAGGCTGGCAGGTGGAACACCTCGTAGCGCTGCACGGCGCCGCCGTTTTCTTCGGCGTCGATCCAGCAGAGCCGATCGATAGGCAGATGCATGTGCGGTAACTGCTGTCTGGCCCAGCGACAGCTCGAACAACCGACACTGGTGAAAATCACCAGCGAGATGCCCGACAGCTCCAGTAGTTGATGATCAATATCAAAATCGCTCAGTTGCACTTGATTCAACGAATGGTCCTCACCTCTGGGCATACACTATCCGTCGCAGAGCCATCGGTTGCAAATTCGAATGCAAAGCCTGCGCAAAAGCACCATGCGTCAGCCGCCAAAGACGATCGTCAGCACCGGCAACCGGGCTCGACACCACGTTTTAACCATTGTCGAACAGCCGGTTAACGCGCTAAGGTTCGGCTCCCCGCTGCGCTCAAACCTGCTGGGCACCGCCGCACGGGGTACCGTAGGCGGCCAGTACCCGCGACCTGATGAGTAACACGATGGCTGATTTACCGATTGACGACCTTAACGTTGCCTCCAACGAGACACTGATCACGCCGGATCAGCTCAAGCGCGAAATCCCTCTGTCTGACGCTGCATTGCATACCGTCAGCCAGGGTCGCGAAGTGATCCGCAACATCCTCGATGGCAATGACCACCGCCTGTTCATTGTGATTGGCCCGTGCTCGATCCATGACCTCAAGGCGGCCAAGGAATACGCCGAACGCCTGAAAACCCTGGCGGCCGAGGTTTCCGACACCCTTTACCTGGTCATGCGCGTCTATTTCGAGAAGCCGCGCACCACCGTGGGCTGGAAAGGCCTGATCAACGATCCATACCTGGATGACTCATTCAAGATTCAGGACGGCCTGCACATCGGTCGTCAACTGCTGCTGGACCTTGCTGAAATGGGCCTGCCCACTGCCACAGAGGCATTGGACCCGATTTCCCCGCAATATTTGCAGGACCTGATCAGTTGGTCGGCGATCGGCGCACGCACCACTGAATCCCAGACTCACCGCGAAATGGCCTCAGGCCTGTCTTCGGCAGTCGGCTTCAAGAACGGCACAGACGGCGGCCTGACGGTTGCGATCAACGCTCTGCAATCAGTCTCCAGCCCGCATCGTTTCCTGGGCATCAACCAGGAAGGCGGCGTGTCGATCGTGACCACCAAGGGCAACGCCTACGGCCACGTGGTACTGCGCGGCGGCAACGGCAAGCCGAACTATGACTCGGTGAGTGTTGCGCTGTGCGAGCAGGCCCTGAACAAGGCCAGCATTCGACCGAACATCATGGTCGATTGCAGCCATGCCAATTCCAACAAGGACCCGGCCCTGCAACCGCTGGTGATGGAGAACGTTGCCAATCAGATCCTGGAAGGCAACGAGTCGATCATCGGTCTGATGGTTGAGAGCCACCTGAACTGGGGTTGCCAGTCCATTCCCAAGGACCTGTCGCAACTGCAGTACGGCGTTTCTATCACCGATGCATGCATCGACTGGGAAAGTACCGAAAAAACCTTGCGTAGCATGCATGCCAAGCTCAAGGACGTCCTGCCTGCGCGCAAGCGCAAGTAAGGACAGTCAACAGCGGCAATTGAAGCTGTAACGAAAACGCCGAGCAAATGCTCGGCGTTTTTGTGCGTGGTGCGATAACTCAGATCTTGGCGGCTTGCCGTTGATGGCGCTCCATGTAGCGCTCCACGTAGGAGCAGGATGCGATAACGGTATAGCCCATGCTGTCGGCATAATTGAGTGCCTGCTCGGTCAGGGCAGCCGCAATGCCTCTACCCCGCAGGGCATCCGGAACGAAAGTCCGATAAAAATCCAGGGTCTGCTTCCCCAGGTCCATATAAGTCAGGTAGGCACGATGGCCGTCGATGTTGATTTCGAACTGATGGCCGGTCTGATCATGGTGGATGGACAACGCCTCGCTCATCGCTACTCCTCGCGGGTCTTGGATTTTGACCCCTACCTTACCGATCTTTTTCCGGCGAAGGAACATCTACGCCACCCTGCGTCTGTTTTTGACACCGGGAAGAGCCAGCCGATCTCAATAAGAGCACCCTCAAATAGTAGGCGTCATTGCCGAATATGCTCAAGCACAAAGCTCATAAAAAAGATGAAACCTCATTAAAAGCCAGGGTGACGGTCTGGCATGCAAGCGCCCAGCGAACTCAAACGGGCCAGCTCTCGAAGAACGCTGTTGCCGAACGTTTGAAACAGCAAACGTTCATTAATGCCCTGAAGCAACATCGCCTTGAGCCTGTGATCAACACAACCTCCAAGTCGCCTGCCAGCCGCCCGAATGCCGGCCGAAACACTGGACTGATAGTGTTGTCAGAGGCTGAGCGGCGAACGCCGTCGCGTTAAAAATGTATAGTTTTTGAACAAACTGCATGAGCAGTAAGGCGGAACACTTTCAAACCCGGGAAATTTATCGGCTTCTTGCGCTTCGTCCGTTTACTTACTACAAACAATGGGTACTATGTACGCCGGTCATTTTCTCACGTTCGAGAGATGACTAATTTGAAAAAATTCCTTGAAGGGGAACACGATGAACAACGTTCTGAAATTCTCTGCTCTGGCTCTGGCAGCAGTTCTGGCCACCGGTTGCAGCAGCGTATCCAAAGAAACCGAAGCTCGTCTGACAGCTACCGAAGACGCAGCAGCCCGTTCGCAAGCACGTGCCGACGAAGCCTATCGCAAGGCTGACGAAGCTCTGGCTGCTGCTCAAAAAGCTCAGCAAACTGCTGACGAAGCCAATGAGCGCGCTCTGCGCATGTTGGACAAAGCAAGCCGCAAGTAATAATCCTTCGGGATTATGGAAAGCCGATCCGGCAACGGATCGGCTTTTTTATTGCGCTTTTTTCAGCACCTTGAACGCCTGTGCAAGCTTATTGAAAAATTACCGGTGCTTCAGATACCGCAGCGGCAGTACCCGGAACAGCAATCTCGACGGGCATACCGTCTTCAGCGGCAACTACGTCACGCACCAGATCCCAGTTCATACGCAGGTTATTGGCCAGGTCGTCACGCTTGAGTAATGCATTGATGACCGCAGTGTGCTTATCCACCACCGATGGATTGCCTTGGTCGTCAACGGGCGTGTGGGCTTCGAGATACACTTTGCCGCCGCTCAGACCGAACTTGTATGGCTCACTGATAATGCGCACGGTTGTGCCGACCGGGGCCATGTCGGCCAATTCAAGTACGTTGTTGTTGTACATACGGAAACAGCCGTGGCTGGTGCGCATGCCAATCCCGAACTTTTTGTTCGAACCGTGGATAAGGTAACCGGACATGCCCAGGCCGAACTTGAACGGCCCCAGCGGGTTATCCGGACCTGCCGGCACGACATTGGGCAGCGGATCACCGTCGGCAGCGTGCTCAGCCTTGATAGACGCAGGCGGCGTCCAGGTCGGGTTCGGTGTTTTGGCGATGACTTTGGTAACACCGATCGGCGACCCCCATCCTTCGCGCCCCACACCCAGCGGATAGGTGTGCACAACGTTCTGCCCCTTGGGGTAGTAGTACATGCGGTATTCGGCCAGATTGATAACGATACCTTCGCGGGGGCCCGGCGGCAGGATGAAACGGGTCGGCAGGACGATGTCCTTGCCTGCACCCGGCAGCCATGGGTCGACACCCGGGTTGGCTGCGATCATTTCCAGATACCCCAGGTCGTAACGCGTGCCGAGGTCGGCAAAGGTATCTTCGTATTTGGCTTTGATGACCTGGACCTGCCCGATGATGTCTTCGCCGGGCGCAGGCAATGGAAACTCCAGTGCATGAACAGAGCCTGCCGCGCAGAGAGCAGCAAGTGACAGACAGCGGGTAACAGCTGGAATGCGCGACAACATCCGGGAAAGTCCTTCGGGTAACGGCTATAGAGAAGAATTGAAGTGTACACCGGCGCTCGCCGATTCGGGGAGCTCTGCGCCCGGCTCCACGCACCTGACAACAGCACGCGGACAGCTAAAGCTCAGGCCAGATGGGGTTCATGCCTCTGCGCTGGGCATCAAGGATGGCTTTGCACAGCTGACACAGACGGTCGTCGCGCAGCGCGTCCGGCTCGACGGCAGACATTTGTGGCTGCGCTGGCAGCAACGTGCCGCATAACGTGCGGTCAATCGAGCCACCAAGCTCCAGCTGACGCGCAATCAGATGCACCCGCACTTCCTGGCACGCGAACAGATCAAGCTGTTCATCGGGCTCAAGCACTTGATAGGCATATAGGGACCAGGCGGGACGCGGCATGGGGGGCTCCAGATCGGGGGCGCCACCTTAGCCGAAAGCCCCCGCCTAGAAAAGCCTCAAAGCAGCGGTTTCAGGGTCGGCCAGACATTTTCCAGCAACTTGTTCTGCGCAGACGCGGCAGGGTGAAGTCCATCGGACTGCATGAGCTCTGGCACACCACCAATTCCTTCCAGGAAAAACGGCACCAGCGGCACTTTTTTCTCTTTTGCAAGGTTGGTATAGACCTCTTCGAACGCCTTGGTATAGCGCGGTCCATAGTTGGGCGGTATGCGCATACCCAACAACAGGACCTTGGCACCCGCCGAACGTGATCCATCTATCATCGACGAAAGGTTTTGTTGCAATTGAGCAGGCAACTGGCCACGCAGCCCATCGTTACCCCCCAATTCGAGAATAACCAGCTCAGGCTTATGCTCTGCAAGCAGCGCAGGCAGCCGCGCCTGGCCCCCGGCACTGGTGTCGCCGCTGATCGACGCATTGACCACCTTGTCGTCAAAGCCCTGCTCCTTGAGCCGCTGTTCCAGCAGGCTGACCCACCCCACCCGGGTATCCAGGCCGAAAGCCGCGCTGATACTATCCCCAACGATCAACACTGTGCCCGCCATTGCGCCCTGTGAGAGCAGCATCAACCCCAGGCCAGCACTTAAAAACCACGCACGCATCGGATTCTCCATGAGTGAAAGTATTCTCAGTGCCCAAAGCCTCAGTAAAGTGGTCCCCAGCACCGAAGGTGACCTGACTATCCTGCACGAACTCTCCCTGGAACTAAACAAGGGTGACACGCTGGCCATCGTAGGCGCCTCGGGTTCGGGCAAATCCACCCTGCTCGGCCTGCTGGCCGGGCTGGACCTGCCAAGCGCTGGTTCGGTGGTTCTGTCGGGCCGCAACCTGAGCGAGCTGGATGAAGATCAGCGCGCCAGGGTGCGTGCCGAACACGTAGGCTTCGTCTTCCAGTCGTTTCAATTGCTCGACAGCCTTAATGCGCTGGAGAACGTCATGCTGCCCATGGAACTCGAAGGCCGCAAGGACGCCCGCGAGCGCGCCCGCGTCCTGCTGGAACGAGTCGGTCTGGGCCAGCGCCTGACGCACACGCCACGTCAGTTGTCCGGTGGTGAACAGCAACGGGTTGCGATTGCCAGAGCCTTTGCCGCTGATCCAGACGTGTTGTTCGCCGACGAACCCACCGGCAATCTCGACAGTCATACAGGTGAGCGGATCAGCGACCTGTTGTTCGAATTGAACAAGGAGCGCAATACGACACTGGTACTGGTGACTCACGATGAGCGTCTGGCCCATCGTTGCCGACGCCTGATCCGTCTTGAAGGGGGCCGTCTGGTAGCCCCTCTGGAGCCTTGATGGCACGCTTGCCTTTCACCCGCCTGCAGAGCCTCGCTGCGCGCCAACTGCTGCGCGATGCTCGCGCAGGGGAATTACGCGTACTGTTTTTCGCGCTGCTGGTTGCCGTCGCAGCCAGCACAGCAATCGGTTATTTCGGCGCTCGCCTCAATGGCGCGATGCTGCTGAGGGCGACCGAATTTCTGGGTGCCGATCTGATTTTGGAAGGCTCCAGCCCGGCACGCGCCGAACAGGTGCAGGAAGGCGAGCGGCTCCAGCTCAAGCATGCACAGATCGTTATCTTCTCTAGCGTCATCGCCACCGACGCAGGCATTCAGCTGTCAAGCATCAAGGCTGTGGATAGCGCCTACCCGCTGCGCGGCGAGCTTAAAAGCGCGCCGGACCTTTACCAGACCGAGCAAGCGGGCAGTGGCCCGCAGCCCGGCGAAGCGTGGGCCGAGGCCAGGCTGTTTCCCGCAGTCGGCCTTAACGTCGGTGATGACATCGACGTTGGCGCCAAGACCCTGAAACTGACTCGCGTACTGACCTACGAGCCCGACCGCGCCGGCAACTTCTACAGCCTTACGCCGCGGGTAATGATCAACTTGCAGGACCTGGCCGCCACGGGCGTGGTTCAGCCGGGCAGCCGTGTCAGCTACAGGGAAATGTGGAGCGGCCCGCCGCAGACGTTGGCCGCGTACCGCAATGCCATCGAGTCCGGTCTCGAACCGCATCAGGAAATCAAGGACGCCCGCGACGGCAGCCAGCAAATTGGCGGCGCACTGGGCAAGGCCGAGCGTTATTTGAACATGGCCAGTCTGGTAGCCGTGTTGCTGGCAGGCGTCGCCGTTGCTCTGTCCGCGTCGCGTTTCGCCGCCAGACGTTTCGATGCAAGCGCCCTGCTCCGCTGCCTGGGCCTGTCGCGCGGTGAAGCAATGGCGCTGTTCAGTCTGCAGCTCGCAATCATCGGTCTGCTGGCCAGCCTGAGCGGGGCCGTGCTGGGCTGGGTGGCGCAACTGGGTCTGTTCGCGCTGCTGCAAAACCTGTTGCCAACCAGTGTTCCACCGGGTGGCCTGCTGCCTGCGCTGGCAGGAATGGGTACCGGTCTGGTCGCACTCGCCGGTTTCGCGCTCCCCCCCCTGGCCGCACTGGGCCGCGTGCCGCCTTTGCGCGTACTACGTCGCGACATGCTGCCGATCCCGGCCAGCTCCTGGTTGGTTTACGGTGCCGCGCTGTTGGCGCTGGGCCTGATCATGTGGCGCCTAAGCCTTGACCTGGTCCTGACCTTCGCCTTGTTGGGCGGCGGCATCATCGCCGCACTGGTGCTGGGCAGTCTGTTGCTGCTGGCACTCAACAGCCTGCGTCGTTTGCTGTCAGGGGCGTCGCTGCCGTGGCGGTTGGGCCTGGGTCAGTTGCTGCGTTATCCGCTGGCTGCCGCTGGCCAGTCATTGGCCTTTGGTTTGATTCTGCTGTCGATGGGCCTTATCGCGCTGCTGCGGGGAGAGCTGCTCGATACCTGGCAGAACCAACTGCCCAAGGACGCGCCGAATTACTTCGTGCTCAATGTACTACCAGCGGACAAGGAAAACTTCGCCCAGGCCATCAGCAAATTGTCCACGCACTCAGCGCCTTTGTATCCGGTAGTGCCGGGCCGTCTGACCAGCATCAACGGCGAGCCTGTCGGCAACTTCGTCACCAAAGACTCACGCGGCGAGAACGCCACGCGTCGGGACTTGAGCCTGACCTGGGCTGCCGACCTGCCGGAAGGCAACACACTGACAGCAGGCAACTGGTGGAAGGACCTGCCCCCGGCCGGTCAAAACGATACGACGCCAGGCGTTTCGATCGAGACCAAACTGGCCGAGAGCCTGCACATCAAACTGGGGGATCGCCTGAGCTTCATCGTAGGCGGTCTGACACGCGACGCTATGGTGACGAGCCTGAGGGACGTGAACTGGGACACCTTCCAGCCCAACTTCTTCATGATATTTCAGCCCGGGAAGCTTGCTGACCTGCCGACTACTTACCTGACCAGCTTCTACTTGCCGCCCGGGCAGGACCGGCAGATTGTCGAACTGTCGCGGGCATTTCCCTCCATCAGCATTCTGGGAGTAGAAGCGCTGCTCGCGCAGGTGCGCAGCATTCTGGACCAGGTGACTCTGGCGGTGCAGTTCGTGCTGCTGTTCGTGTTGGCAGCAGGCATCGCGGTGCTGTTCTCCGGCTTGCAGGCCACACTGGATGAGCGGATTCGCCAGGGCGCGCTGTTGCGTGCACTGGGAGCAGAGCGCGCGCTGTTGATCAAATCCCGCAGAATTGAGTTCGGCCTGTTGGGCGCCGCCAGTGGCCTGCTTGCGGCACTGGGCTGTGAGCTGGTGAGCTTCGTGCTGTACAGGTATGCATTCTCACTGGAATGGCAGCCGCACCCCTGGCTGCTGTTGTTGCCGGTGATCGGGGCGCTGCTGGTCGGCGGCGCGGGCGTGTTCGGCACTCGCCGTGCGCTGAATGTCAGCCCGCTGACCGTGCTGCGTGAGGGTTGAGGCGGTGCTGGTCAACAGGCTGGGGCGAGTTTCTGATGGAACACGGACTCCAACTGCTGCCCCACTTTTGAGACGCGCTTCACATTGATGGGGTGCCTTAAATCAGTCTTCGCGAGCAAGCTCGCTCCCACGCAAACCTGGATTCCACATTTGAAATGCACACCCGTGGGAGTCAGCTTGCTGACGAAGAGGGCGGCATATTCGCTAAAAGATGCATGATAAGGATCAAAGAAGGCAAAGCCACAGCACCCTAAAAAAGCCGCGCTTTCCTTCCACGACAGCCGCGCCACTACAGAGCGCGACGTAAGGTGCAGGCTGAGTCCTGGCGCTGATCCGGGGGTCAATCGGCATGGATGCCGATTGAGCCGCACCGGGCCAGGGATGGCCCGTTGCGGCGACCGCCGGGTCAGGACGAAGGAATCCGCCGCAGGCGGACCCAACCGGAGCTGGAGACTTTGCCTACTTTGGTCTTTTCAAAGTAGGGCGCCGTAAGGGCGCAAAGGTGACGTGAGTCGAATACATCAGGCTCCTGAATCCGCAGTCAAAAAACCGCACCCGACCTCATGATTGAAAATATCCCGAGGACCCGCGAAGCACCGTCCTGCCCACAGGCATGAAAACTCAAACAGGCCTCTGCCCGAAGGGTGCGGGAACTTGCGAAGGTTACGACGGCTGCGATGGGCTACGCTGCGGCCCTTGACGATTGCAAACTGAAAAACCGCCCAGACAGGTATTACTGCTCATAGACAATACTGTTCACAAACCAGAGCTTCTCGCCTTCGGGCGTGTTGACCAGCACCTCGTCACCCTCTTCTTTCTTCAACAGAGCCCGCGCCATCGGCGAGTCGATGGAGATGTAATCGTTACGTCCATAGATCTCGTCATAACCCACGATGCGGAATTTTTTGAGATCGCCGTTTTCGTTCTCGATTTCAACCCAGGCGCCAAAAAACACCCGTCCTTCCTGCTCCGGCGAATACTGCACCACGCGCATGTCTTCCAGACGCTTGCGCAGGTAACGCACACGACGGTCGATTTCACGCAGCAGTTTCTTGTTGTACTGGTAATCGGCGTTTTCGCTGCGATCACCCAGCGATGCCGCCCAGGCGACCTTTTGGGTGATGTCTGGCCGGTGCTCGCGCCACAAATAATCGAGCTCTTTCTTCAGGGCGTCGTGCCCTTGCTGGGTGATGATCTTTGTACTCAAGACACTTCTCCGGACCGCAAGAAAAAGGTCATCCGGCGCTGACTGCGCTACTTGCGCGTCACCTCGTGCCTGATGCAGTCGTCATAATAAATCTTGCTGACACTGTCAGGCTTCAATCGCGATGCGCTGTCATAGGTCTGCTCGTTGATTCCCAGCGCCATGGGGCGCATCCACTGTTTGGTGAACTTGCGCGCCTGCAGCTTTTGCCGGGCACCGTAACGCGTCACCCCTGAAAGCTTGGACGTCTGCGCACCCGCCGCAATCGTCGAACCCCAACGGCACAGATAGCGTTCGTTTTCGGTCGCGTTTCTCGCTTGGGCAGACAGTGCAACACCCGACAGTGTCAAGCAAGCCAGAGCACAATAAACCAATCGCATGCAGCCACCACCTAATCCTTTGATAAGGCGGCGATTTTGCCTGTCAAGCGAAGCGCCGGGGGCCAGCAAAATGCCTTCTATGGCCGCTGATTCGCGGCCTGGATCAGCCCAGTGTAATCAACCCCTGCCGCGCGACGCGGGTCAGGTCACGAATCACCTGCTCGACATCGGCCCTGGCTGGCGACTGAATCACGGCGAGGTCGAAGTGATCATTGGCAAAACCGCTGAGCGATTGATGCGGTTTGATGAACTGGATCAGAAACGCGCAGGAACCGCCGCGGCGACGAGGCCAGCCATCCAGGTAACGTAACAGCGTGGGTTGGTGAGAACCGCCCAGCAGGATCCGGGGGCTTTTACGGGACAGCGTGGTGCTGATCGGGGAAAGACGTATAAGGGGGCGCAAGTTGTTCATGGCTTTTTCTCTGCCTCAGAAGCTCCGCTGGGCAGCGGTGAGAGGCAACACCGAACCAACGTTTTAGCGGTATTTAAACAAGGTTTGAACCTCGTCAGGCGCCCCGCAAGTAGTTGTTAAATCGGCGCTTGAGCACGCATCCTAGAGAAGCGCGGCATTCGTTGTCAATTGTCATCCATGACAAAGCATCAGAAACGCGAAAGGCCCGCAATCTGCGAGCCTTTCGGGCGACCAGGCAATGCTTACCTGGCGATGGCGCGATCCACGGAAAGCTTGCCTGCCCCTTCGATCAGAACTGCCAATGCGCCGCCAAGCAGTGCCAGCGCATACTCATAGCCGTTATTGGCCATGAAGAAACCGTTGTGGATATGTACAGAAAAAATCGCAACCAGCAGCAGCACAGTCACCACCGCTGCTGCAGGGCGTGCCAGCAAGCCTAGCAACAGGCCCAGACCACCAAAAAACTCGGCGCTGCCCGATAACAGTGCCATCAGATAACCCGGCGTGAGGCCCAGGCTTTCCATGTACTGTGCTGTGCCTTCAAGGCCATAGCCACCAAAAGCGCCGAACAGTTTCTGACTGCCGTGTGCAATGAAAGCAATGCCGACGATGACGCGAAGGACGGTCAGGCCATAACCGGCGCGGGTGCCAAGTACCGATTTGATCAATGTGTTCATGCTGGCGTATTCCGTTGCTATTGAATGAGAGTGGCGCCATCATAATCAAATCTACAAATGTAGAAACCGCAAAATAAAGCCCATTATCATCTGATTATTCGATTGGTAGGTGTTTTGCCCGCACCGTCTTTCTCCAGCGCATCCCGTTCACGGTCAAACGCCAGGTAGTACTTGTTCACGCTGTTGACGAACGTGACGACATTGGCCCCGCCCTGCTCCATCGCCACACGCTCGGTCTGGAAAAACCATTGATTGGGATTCAAGCCACGTCGCCGCGCCTCTTCACGCATGCCCTGTACTCGCTCCGGCCCCATGTTGTAAGCGGCCATAACGAAGGCCATACGCTCGCGTTCGTTGACCTTGGGGCTCGAGAAATACTTTCTCTGGATTTGAGCCATGTAGCGCGAGCCGGCCCGAACGTTGTCCTCAGTACTCTGGATGTTGGGTACACCTACGCTCTTCGCGGCCGAAGGGGTGATCTGCAGCAGGCCTGTCGCCCCGCCACTGCCTTTGGCGGAAGGATCGAGTTTTGATTCCTTGAAAGCCAATGCTGCCAGATCCAGCCAGTCCATACCTTGTGCATCGGCGTGACGCTGCAGCATCGGCCGCAATTGTTCGAGCCGCTGAACATTGGTGCGAACCAGCGGATTGTTGACCCGGTAAGTGTTCTTGTAGGCCTTTTCAAACGCCAAATCCTGATTGGGGGATGGCTTGTAACCATGCAGGAAGTCATCAATGCTGGCGCGCAGCAGGGTTGCGTTGTCACGCACGAACCAATTGATGTCGCCCTGAGTACGCAGGGTCAGGCCACGATCGATACGCAGTTTGGGCATGACTTTGGCCCAGCGCTCGGCAATAGGCTGCTCGACGAGGGTCATGGGATAGATGCCGGCCTGGACCATTTCCAGTACGTCCTCCACCGCAAGACTGGGATCGACCCACTCGATTTTCACCAGTGGCAACTTGCGCAACTCCAGCTGCCGATTGACCTGATGCACCGCGTCGTCAACGGCGCTGCCGCTGGCGAGGCTGAGGGTGCGGCCGGAAAGCTGGTCGACGCGTTTCAAGCTGCGCTGGCCGCGAACACCGACCAGTACCAGAGGTACGTCGTGAATGATCGGCTCGCTGGCACGCACCCCTTTGGCCGTGCTGGCATCAAGCAATTCGCCCGGCGCAATCAGATCACCCTCACCGCGCTGCAAGGCGCTGAGCAACTGATTTTTGGCTTTCGGTATGATTTTGAAGGTGACCTTCTGGCCATAGCGGGAATGGCTGTTGAGGTAGCGCTCGAACGCTTGCAGTCGATGGTATTCGATACCGACCTCCTCCCCTTTGACGTCGCCTGAGCTGTTGCGGCTCTGGTTGACCAGCACGCGCAGGACCTTGCTGCTGCGGATCGCGGCCAGGTCACGCACCGGAGTGGCATGTTGCACAACCTCTGGGCCTGTCTGTCGGGCCGACGCATGGAAGGGCAAAAGCGGTAATAGACACATCGTGCAGACAAGCGCGGATCGGATCATTCACTTCCCCAGGGCAATGCCGGAAAAAAACAGGAAAAAGGAACTCTTGAGGTCACGCAGCAGTACTGGACAGCACAGGAAATCGTTGAGCCGTTACGCCCAAGCGTTTGAATATCCAGCTCTTTCTTGTTGTAGCCGTAGCTCTGGTATGCTCGGCAGCCTTCAGCTGGAGGTAGCACCATGCAACTCATCGACATCGGCGTCAATCTGACCAACGCAAGCTTCGCTTCGCAGCGACAGGCGGTACTCGACCGCGCTTATGCCGCAGGCGTGGACCAACTGGTGGTGACCGGCACCAGTGTCGAGGGCAGCGAACAGGCTTTGCAGCTCTGCCACGAACTGGATGACAGTGCGCAAAGGCTGTTCTGCACAGCGGGCATCCATCCTCACTCGGCGAGCGATTGGACCGGCGACACCGAGAAACAGTTGCATGCTCTGCTCAACGAAAATCGCGTTCGGGCAGTCGGTGAATGCGGGCTGGATTTCAACCGTGACTTCTCGCCGCGTCCCCAGCAGGAAAAAGTGCTGGAAGCCCATCTGGCTTTGGCCGTTGAACTGCAAATGCCGGTATTTCTACACGAGCGCGACGCCAATCAGCGCCTGCTGGAGATCCTGCGCGACTACCGTGACCGTTTGCCCGCCGCCGTGGTGCATTGTTTCACCGGCGAGCGGAGCGCGTTGTTCAGCTATCTGGATCTGGACCTGCACATCGGCATCACCGGCTGGATCTGCGATGAGCGACGCGGCACGCACTTGCATCCCCTCGTGACCAATATTCCCCGCGGACGCCTGATGCTGGAAAGCGACGCACCTTATCTCCTGCCACGCAGCCTGCGCCCGAAACCGAAAAACGGTCGAAACGAACCGGCTTATCTGCCTGAAGTGCTTCGCGAAGTAGCGTTGCACCGCAACGAAAGCGAACAGGACCTCGCGCTGCACAGCACCGCATGCGCACGTGAATTCTTCGGTTTGCCGACATTTGAGCGAACAGCAGACTGAAATCTGCGTTTTCATTGATCCGCATCAAGTGTTGCTTTGAGAGTTGCGACACAGCGATAGCACCCTGACACTATCACTCACGACCATCAAAGAAGACTGCAAATGGGCTCCTGGCTTGGCAACCTGTCACTCAAATACAAATTCTGGGCGGTCAATGCCGTCGCGTTTATCACCACTCTGTTGCTGGTGCTGTACGCCGTGCAGCTTGAGCAACAGGCGCGAAGACAAACCTCGCAGGAGGCCGCTCAGACTCTCGCCCGCGCTATTGCCAGATGGCCAACAGAGCAGCCGTTGCCGTCCAGTGGCGCACTGCTGGCTTACGCCACAGGCGCGACACCCAGTTTCAACGGCGTTGCGCTACCGGAACTGACCAACGCCGACGACTGGGTCACACTCGACAGGTCTTTGGGTGAACGATCATTGTGGGGCGCCCAGGTCACTGTCCGGGCTGATGGTCAGCGCGTCGCAGCGCTTGCGTTTGCACCGTCTCTCACTCAGATGATTGAGCACCGCGCGATCCACTATGCGATCGCCGTGCTGGTGCTGATGATCGCCATGTTATGCGCTTCACAACTGCTCATTCGCTTTCTCCTCAGCCAACTCAATGCCCTCAAGGACGTGATGCTTTACGTCGAGCAAACCGGCGATCTGTCTGCACGTGTACCCAACGGCAACGATGACGAGGTCGGGCAGATGAGCAAAGCGTTCAATGCAATGCAGGCCGGCTATCAACGCGTGGTCAACACTGTCTCGCAATCCGCTGCCCGGCTGGATGATGAGGCCGAGCACCTGGCTATCGGGATGCGCGAAGTACGCCAAGGCATGCTCGACCAGCAGAGCGAAACTGATCAGGTCGCGACCGCGATCAACGAAATGAACGCCACCGTTCACCACATTGCTCAACATGCCACCGCTACCCGAGACCAGTCACACGCCGCCGACGCGCTGGCTGGCAGCGGCAAGGCCGTGGTGGAGCGTGTGCAGTTGTCAATTGCCGGGCTTTCCAGCGGCGTGCAGCAGACGGCCGAGATGATCCAGCGCATGGCGCAGGACAGCCAGAAGATCAATGGCGTGGTCAGCGTGATTCACAGCATTGCCGAGCAAACCAATCTGCTCGCTCTTAATGCCGCTATCGAAGCCGCCCGTGCCGGGGACATGGGAAGAGGCTTTGCGGTCGTCGCCGACGAAGTGCGCAACCTCGCCAAACGGGTGCAGAACTCCACGGATGAAATCACCAACATGGTGTCGGCCTTGCAGGCCGGCACTCGTGACGCGGTGGACTACATGCAGGACAGCTCGCACAAGGCTGACGAGTGCGTGCAGCAGGCACAACAGGCCGGCGATGCGCTGGCGGCCATCGCCGATGCGGTTGCCCGGATGCGTGAAAGCAATACGCAGATTGCAGTGGCTGCTCAGCAGCAAAGCCAGGTTGCCGAAGAGATGAATCGCGCCGTGGTGAGCATTCGTGACGTGACAGAGCGCACCGTGACCCAGACCATCGATTGCGCCAGCACCAGTGGTGGGCTCGCTGCACTGGCCAGCGAATTGAACATTGCCGTCGGCCAACTGAAGTTGTGAGCGACTATCACGGCGATAGTCAGGCTTGACTCGCGCGCGGCCCGGAGCAGGCCTACTCTTCAGTCATTGGAAGATGCATCCGAGGATGGCATTGAAGAGGACAGCAGTATGGGTAAGCGACTCCCCGACCTTCACACGTGGCAGTGGCGCGGCTACGCACGCAACCACCAGCACCCGACCAACCTGGTATTGCATCTGATCGCTGTGCCGCTGTTTGTCATCACGGCGCTGCTGATTCTGGATGGACTGTTTTCATTCAGCTTCTCGTCCATCGCCATTGGTGTCATCGGCCTGATTGCGGCGCTGGGTGTGCAGCGTCATGGTCACTCGCTCGAACAACACGCATCAGAACCATTCAGTGACCGTAATGACGCCATCAAACGTCTGCTGACCGAGCAATTCGTGACCTTTCCGCGTTTTGTGTTGAGCGGTGGATGGTGGCAAGCCTGGAAACAGCGGCACCGGCGCTGAAGCCGGAGCTCTGAGCTCTCAGCCAAACACAGTGACGGTTTGACGACTGATCGCGATCAACTCTCCTTCCGGCCCCCATAACATTGCAGCCGTGTGCCCGTAACCATCGCGAGCATGCTCGATGACAGCCTGATAGCTGCACCATTGCAGTGTGTCGAGCGCCGGTTGTGGCTGAACGAACTCAATGGTCCAAGTCAGCGAGCTGCCCGGTGCCGGTTTGTTCAAATGCGGCAACACGGCGGGTGGCCAACTGTCGACCAGTGCCAGGATGTGAGCTTCGGTCATCGGCCAAGCCTGCTGCTCATCGCGAAACCGGACATATCCGCCGATAGCGGGCGATGGGGTATTGCTGTACGGCATAGCACCCAACGCCCAACGAATCTCCATGAATCGCAGATAATCGGGCATCAAGCCTTTGACGAACGGCAGCTCGGTACAGTCGTCGGCCGCTTTGAAGGTGGGCGCAGGGGCTGCAGCAACGTTGATCATGGATTCGCGCGGCGCGCCGAAACTGCCCTGAATCAGGGTCATCACCTGTCCGTTCTGGGTAGCACGCCCCAGCACCTGACTGACCGCCTTGCCATGCCGCAGGATCTCGACGTCAAAGGCAATCGGCACGCCGGGCTCGGCAGGCCCGACGAACGTGATCGCCAGCGACCGCACCGGCCGTCCTTCAGGCACCTCGGCACGCATGGCCTCGAAGGTAAGCGCCGCCATCAGCCCACCAAAGCAGGCGCGGCCCTGCGACCACTCGGCCGGGATGGTGACCGCACGTGGCGTGTCGCGGACAGCATTGATCAGTTCGCAAAAAGTCATGGAGGCTCCAGCAGAGGGCGACATCGGTACCCATGTCGATGGGTAGCACAGGATGATCAAGATGTTACCCATCTGCCGGCCAACTGACATGCCGCATAACGGCCATTATTGCGGCCTGAACGACCTGTATGCCGTAGGAATAATCCGTTCTGGCAACTGCCTCAGAAGCAGGCCTTGGCCAGTCGTTTGAGCGACGCTTCGGCCTTGCGTTCGGCACGCACGATGCCTATCTGCCAGCCAGGAATACAAGGTGCCAGATCAGCCTGCTCACCTGCCTGCGCCAGCCATTGCAGATGATCATGCCAGTCGCCCAGTTCGCTCTGCGCAGACTTGAGGCGCGCCTGCATGTTTTTCGGCTGGTGGCTCAATTCCGGATAAGCCTCGGCGGCGTAGCGCACGCGCTTGATCAAGAGGCGCAAGTCGTGACGATCATGGTCAGGCTCGGCAATCGCCACGCGCAACTTGCGCCACTGTTTGTCCATACGGTTTTCGATGGTTTTACGCAGACCACGCAACAGGCCTTGACGCTGCTGCAGGCGTAACAGTGTTGGAAGCTGATCAATCAATGTCATCAGACGGGTCATTTCGCCGGACTTGGCAACCCTGGGACATGCATGGCTCAAGTGTTCGTTACGCGTACGGGCAGGCTCGTGCAACCCTTGCTTGTCAAGAAACGCGGCGAGCACCTGCATGTCACGCAATGGCGTGGTCAACTGCCCTACCGCCTTGGCAGCATCCTCCAGCTGAGTGACACCGGAAATGTCCCGCATCGGCCGCAGCAGGCTACGCAAGCGGCGCACGGTGGTGCGCAGATCGTGCAACGCTTCGCTGTCAGTCGAAACCGCGAGCCGTGCCTGACACGCAAGCAATTTGACATCCAGCGCCAGTACGTTGGCGACCAGATGATCAACCATTGATGACATGCAATTCCCCTCAAACAAAACAACTCATGAATGACTGCCCTTGGCCGCCGATAACCGCCACGGCATCTGGCGACGCAGTGCGTTCAAGCGGCCACGCAACTGGCTCGACGAGCCGGAGCGACCGGCATAACGCTGGGCCTGAAACTCCTCCACGAACGCCTCGATGGCGCCCGCTTGCCGAGGAAAGAACAGTGCCGCACGGCGACCGAACGCCACCGCACCTTCGCCCGGCATACGACGCAGACCATGGCGAGCCAGCAAGCGTTCAAACGCATTGAACAGACGCAGCTGCGGATCGCTCTCACGGCGCCACGGTTTGAACAGCCACAGCGCAACCAGCCCCAGTGACACTATGATGCCTGCCACGAACACCGGCGCCTCGAACCCTAAGAACCAGCGGCTGAGCACTTGCAATTGTTGCTGACCCTGGTAGCCCAGCACCCATCGCTGCCAGCCGTAATTGAGGTCATCCCAGCTCAGGCGCATGGCATTGATCCAGGGCACATGCCGGTAACGCAATGCCGAAAACGGCGCGTCCTGCAGAAAGTCTTCGTCGGCCGCAAGTGCCTGTTCCAGACCCTGTTCGATACGCTGCGGCGCAACCGCGGCCGTCGGGTCAACGCTGCGCCAGCCGACGCCCGGCTGCCAGTATTCGACCCAGGCATGGGCGTCGAACTGCCGCACAGTCAGGTATTGGCCATCAGAACTGATCTCCCCACCCTGATAGCCGGCCACCACCCGCGCCGGAATACCTGCGGCACGCAACACGAAGGTCATCGCACCGGCATAGTGAGCGCAAAAACCCCTGCGACTGACAAACAGAAAGTCATCGATGCTGTCATTGCCCGATGGGGTTGGCTTGAGGGTGTAATGGAACGGCTGCTGGGTGAAGTAACCCAGTATGGCTTCGACCAGCGCGTCGGGGCGGGCGTAACGACGGCGAAGGTCATCGGCCCATTGCCGGGCCTGCTCATTGCCTTTGGCAGGCAATTGCATGTCCTGACGCTGGATCTGCTCGGTAGGCTGCGCATCACGCACGCTCTGCGGCCAGGACGTGACGCCGTACAACAACGATTGCTCGACAGGACGTCTGCGCTGCAAGCGGAAATCGCTCATCTGGCGCACCTCGGACAGGCTGGTTTCGCCCACATCCAGGCTTGGCAACCAGGGACGACCACTGGCCTCCATGACGATGCTGTAGGTCAGTGGCTCGCCGCGTTTTTGCCATTGCGCAACCTGCACGCTCTGGGCGCGTGACGATTGCGACCAGCGACGTCCATCAAACTGCTCCAGAGTCAGGCCTCGCCAGTACAACTGATTGCGGGCGGGAACAGCGCCTTCGAAACTGGCGCGAAACACCAGCGCGGGGGAGCGGCTCAATTCTGCCATGTCTCCAGGAGCCATATTGTCCGAAAGACCTGTGAGCCCTTTGTTGCTGGGCTGCGGCAAGGACCAGAGCGGGTCGAGACGCGGGAAGAATACAAACAGCAACAGCATCAACGGCACCGCCTGGGCCATCAGTTTGAAAGCCAGCTTGAGCGTGGCAACAGGCCTGCTCGCCAGAGCAGACTGCTGCAGACCGATCAGTGCCGCCAATAACGCGCCGATGGGCAGCAGGCTGAACAGCGCCCACAGCAGACTGTCCTCGAACAGATAACCCACCACCACGCAGAAAAAGCCCAGAAAGATCAGCACCCGTGCGTCGCGGCGCGTGCTGACTTCGAGCATCTTCAGCACGAAAGCCGCGACCAGCAGCGCAGCGCCAGCGTCCAGCCCCACCAGGCTGCCTCGCGCCAGGTACACACCCCCCGCCGTGCCCACCAGCAAACCAGACTTGACCCATGTACCGGGCAGACGGGCGCGCATGCGAAAGACCTGCACGCGCCACACCGTACACCCTAGCCACAGGGCCATGATCGAAACCGGTACATGCAACGTAAATGGCAACACCACCAGTGCCTGCGCCAGCAACAGCCAGGTCAGGCTGTCGCGGGGAACGGGCTGACTGAGCTCAGCCTGCAGCTTCGTGACCGCAGGCTTTGTGGTCCGCGCCTTCATGGTCGATCCCCATAAAGCGCCAGCGCGCGCAGGCAGGTCTCGCGGTGTGCATCGCCGCTGCCCACCGCCGACACAAAGCCCGGCAGGCTCAAGGCGAACGGCTGTCGACGTTGCGACAGTTCCAGCACCCAATAACACAAGCGTGACAGACGCTCTTCGATGTCGCCACCCAGCGCCATGAAGTCCAGGCAAAGATCGTGACCACTCAGGTCGACAAAATCCTTGACCAGCAGCCCCTGACCCCGGGAGTACGCTTTCCAGTGCAGACGCCCACGGTTGTCACCCGGCTGATAACCACGCAAGCCGTGATAGTCATCGACACCTGTTCCTTGCGTCACCTGGCCACTGTCCTCAGCGTGAGGTTGAACGCCTTTGAGCAAGGGCATCGTGCCAAACAGCGGGCGCGGGTAGATCAGCGCGGTCTGCTCCAGATCCAGCCAGCTCCACGCGCGAAAAATACCTAATGGAAATACACTTTCGACCCGCAGTCTGGGCGCACGTAGCCAGCCTCTGCGCTCGGCAGGCAGGGTCAGCTCGATCTCGGTCAGCCCTCTCGGTGTGACGTCGCCCGGCTGCACATTCACAGCCTCCCATCCCAGCCCCAGCGCGTGATGGGAAGGACCGCTACTTTCCAGACGCAAGCGCAATTGCACGGGCTCGCCGACAAACACAGAACGCGCCACTCCGGCGCTCAAAATCAGCCCGCTGATGTTTCGGTAAGTATGCAGGATCGTCAGTACACCCACTGACATCAGCATGAACGTCAGGCCATAAGCCAGACTGTTCTGGTAATTGATCGCGACCAGCAGCATCAGCACCAGCACCGCCGCAAAGGTCATTCCGGTTCGGGTTGGCAGAATGAAGATGCGCCGGTGATCGAGGGTAACTCGCGATGCAGGCGGAATACGCTTCTCCAGCCAGCGCTGCCAGAACGGTGTGAGCGGCGGAATCAAAGCACCGGCACCTCGCGCAGCAACCATTGCACCAACGCACCACCGCCATGACCGGTCGGGTCGCTGCGCTCGCGCAAACGATGACCGACCACCGAGGGCAGCACCGATTGAACATCTTCGGGGATCACATAATCACGACCAAACAGCATGGCCCACGCCTTGGCCGCCGCCAAAATCGCCAGGCTGGCCCGTGGTGAAAGGCCGTAAGCAAACTGCGGCTGGCTGCGGGTTGCGTCTACCAACCGCAACACGTAATCGACCAGCGCGTCACTGGCCCGCACCTGTCGGGCCTCTGCCTGCAATTGACCGAGCGCAGCGTGATCCAAGATGGGTTGCAGACGCGGCAACAACTCTCGGCGCGATTCGCCCAGCAGCAAGGCCTTTTCTGCCGCGCGGGCTGGATACCCCATGGAAATACGCATGAGGAATCGATCCAGCTGCGACTCAGGCAAAGCAAACGTGCCGCCGGAACTGAACGGGTTCTGGGTCGCGATGACGAAAAAGGGATCGGGCAACAGACGGGTCGCGCCCTCGATGGACACCTGCCCCTCCTCCATCGCTTCCAGCAAAGCGCTTTGACTTTTGGGCGTAGCGCGGTTGATTTCATCAGCCAGCACCAGCTCGGCAAAGATCGGCCCAGGATGAAAGGTGAACTGCCCGCTATCGCGATCAAACACCGAAGTTCCAAGGATATCGCCGGGCAACAGATCCGAGGTGAACTGGATACGCTGATAGCTCAGCCCGAGAATTTTGGCCAGCGCATGGCTGAGTGTGGTCTTGCCCATGCCCGGCAGGTCTTCGATCAGCAAGTGGCCACCGCCAATCAGACAGGTCATCGCCAGACGTACCTGCGCTTCCTTGCCCAGCACCACCTCATTGATGGCGCTCAAACATGCATCGAGTTTTCTATCCATCGAAAGTCTCTCCCGGCAACGGCTTCATGACTGTGGGACTGCAAACGATGCGAAACGTCCGAACACTTTATGGTCAGCGTAGGCCGTTTCGCCACAGTATGAAGGGATTTGCCGGAAGGAAGGCAAGAAGGCATTGCGGAGGGTGTTCAACGTGTACAGGCAGGCTTGGAAAACTGCCCGTCGAGACGTCTGCAGCCCGCGCCTTGGTAATAGCACCAGGACGCGGCTCACAACGGATCAATCAACGGCCAGCGCGTGACTCACGAATGTAGAACCGCGCTTTTTCGGCTTTCTCGGTGCAGCCTTCAAATGCTTCGAATTGTTGCTGGGTCTTGGCACCCGTCAACAGCGACAGCGCCTTGGAGTAACTGACCGTCCCGGCGAAGCCTTCGGCCTTGGCCAGATCGAGTTCGTGCCAGGCGCCGTCGAGCTGAGTGGCGCAGCTGTCGCGATACCCTGTCTTGCCAGCACAACCTGCAAGAACCACGATGAACAATGGCAGACAGATCCAGGCTTTCATGGGGTGTTACCTCAAGAGTAGAAAAAGTGTGTGGCGGTTTGACGGTGTAAACGGCTAAAAGTGCCGTCATACGGGGGTCAAGGGTAACTGTTTTCATCCAACAACGTTCTTTATTCAGCGTATCGTGAGCCGACTGAAATCAGGGGTGAGCTGATGAAAAAACGGATAGCACTGGTATTGGGGTCAGGTGGCGCCCGTGGCTACGCGCACATTGGCGTGATCGAAGAGCTGGAGCGGCGCGGTTACGAAATCGCGTGCATCGCAGGCTGTTCGATGGGCGCAGTGGTCGGGGGCATCTACGCAGCTGGCAAACTCGAGCAGTATCGCCACTGGATAGAAAGCCTGGATTACCTGGATGTGTTACGTCTGGTGGACGTCAGCTTTAGACTGGGCGCCATTCGTGGCGAAAAAGTCTTCGGGCACATTCGCGAAATTGTGGGCGATATCAACATCGAGGATTTGCGTATTCCCTATACCGCGGTGGCCACTGACCTGACCAATCAGCAGGAGATATGGTTTCAGGAAGGCTGCCTGCACCAGGCCATGCGCGCATCGGCGGCGATACCCAGCCTGTTCACACCGGTCATGCAAGGAGGACGCATGCTGGTTGATGGCGGGCTGTTGAATCCGCTGCCAATCGTGCCCGTGGTATCCAGTCATTGTGATCTGATCGTGGCAGTCAACCTCAACTCGACCCACCAGCAGCATTATCAGTTACCAGTGATCGAGCGTCCGCCTGCGGTAAAGAAGCGGGTCGACCTATTGATCAACTCACTGGGTGCGCGTCTGCCGTTCAGACGCAAGGTCAATACCACGGGTCATGAGTTGGCATCGTCTGAAACCAGCAGTCTGAAACCGGTCGCCGCGCATGTCCCAAGCCCTTGGCTGGATGAGGTGTCTGCCGACCCGCTGGCCCAGCAACCCGCCGCAGCGCCTCAGTCTGAAGGCGCACCGCGATCGGCCAGTGGCTCGGTGATTATCGATAACGTCGGGCCTGCGTCGTTACTGGATCTGATCAATCAGAGTTTCGAGGTGATGCAGACGTCGTTGGCGCAGTACAAGATTGCGGGGTATCCGCCGGATATTCTGATTAATGTGCCGAAGCGGGTGTGCCGGTTTTTCGAATTTTACAAGGCCCCGGAGTTGATTGCGTTGGGGCGTGAGATTGCCAGTGACACGCTGGATCGGTATGAGGGCGAGCAGCGGTAATAGGGCCGGGTGTTGTTTGGTGATGCGATGCGGCATGGGTTCGGGGGCTTGGGTGCTCGGCGCGGGTCACCTTGTTTGGGCATATGGATGATATGGATTGTGGACTCAGTGGCCTGCACGCTCGGCTCAGGTCACCTTTTCGCCCCTCGGCGACCCACTTTGATGGGGCCAAAGTGGGCAAAGCCTCAGGCTCCGGTTGGGTCCACCTGCGGCGGATTCCTTCGTCCTGACACTGATCCGGCGGTCGCTGCAACGGGCCATCCATGGCCCGGTGCAGCTCAATCGGCATCCATGCCGATTGCCC
>NZ_JAGTPK010000048.1 GCF_021147775.1 Pseudomonas californiensis | reverse complement strand
AAATGAGCCTGATTGGCAGCTGCAAACATCCCGGATCCCTTGCGTAGGAACGGGCAAGCACGCCCGCTGAACGCAACGGAGATAACAAGAACAGTGCCAGCTCATGTTTATCCCCGTAAATCAGCGGGCAGAGCGGATGTGAAGGCTCAGGGCGCACATCTTGTAGCCAGAACTGCGCAATCTGTTGCGCAGTTCGACGAAAGCCTGCGCAGCGTTCGACGAGGCCTTGATACAGCGGGAAGGCCAATTCACTGCGCAGTTCCTGCACACCCCGTCTGTAGCGCGTTGAGTGTGTTCAAGGTCATGATTCCAGGAAACTCACCGTCGGGGCATTACCCAGCAGGTAATCACGATTTTGCTCCGTGACCTCCCGAATGTAATCCCACAGTAACGTAACCCTCTTCAGCTTTCTCAGGTCCTCGCGGCAGTACATCCAGAACTGCCGAGTGATGTTCACTTCATCTCTGAGTACCGGCAGCAACCTGGGGTCTTGCGCGGCGAGGAAGCACGGCAGTATGGCCAGCGCCCGGCCTTGCAGTGCGGCGGTGTATTGAGCGATCACGCTGGTGCTGCGCAGTTGTGCCTGGGCATTGGGCAGCAGGTTGCTCAGGTACAGCAGCTCCGAGCTGAACGCCAGGTCGTCGACATAGCTGACGAACACGTGATCAGCGAGGTCTTCCTTGCGCTCAATTGGCGCGTGGTTGTCCAGATATTCCCGGGTCGCATAAAGGCGCAGGCTGTAGTCGCAGAGCTTGCAGCACACGTAGGGCCCATGTTCCGGACGCTCCAGGGCTATGACGATATCCGCCTCGCGCTTGGAGAGGCTGATGAAGTGCGGCAACGGCAGGATATCGACGGAAATGCTTGGGTAGGCATCCAGAAAATGGCTCAGCTGCGGAGTAATGAAGAAGCTGCCGAAACCCTCGGTGCAGCCCATGCGAATGTGCCCGGACAAGGCGACACTCGACCCTGAAACCTGTTCGAACGCTTGATGCAGGGTGCTTTCGATTGACTCTGCATAGCCCAGTAAACGTTGGCCCTCGGCGGTCATGATAAAGCCGTTGTTGCGCGACTTTTCAAACAGCAATGTGCCGAGCGAAGTTTCCAGCGAATTGATCCGCCGCGACACGGTGGTGTAATCGACTGCCAAGCGTTTGGCGGCGCTGCTGACTTTGCGGGTGCGTGCCACTTCGAGGAAAAACTTCAAGTCATCCCAGTTCAACAGTTCCAGGGATGTGATGTTTTTTTGCATGTTGAGCCTGCTTTTATGTGCGTTCTTGTTAGAAGTTTGCACATCTATACTCCAAAGCATGTGCTCTGACCAACCCCTGTGATGAGCCCTGTGCAGACCTCTGCCCAGCTGACTTGGCTGGTGGGTTTGCCTGAACGGAGAACGGTCCAAATGAATGCCTCGCTGAATAACAACAACACACAAGTGGCACGGGTCAAATTGCTGATTGCGGGCGAATGGGTCGACTCGCAAAGCAGTGAGTGGCAAGACGTCGTGAACCCCGCCACTCAGGAAGTCCTGGCGCAGGTGCCCTTCGCTACCGGCAGTGAAGTGGACGCAGCAGTTGCGGCTGCGCAGCAGGCCTATCTTTCCTGGCGCGATACGCCCATCGGCGCCCGCATGCGCATCATGCTCAAGTTGCAGGCACTGATCCGCGAGCACGCCAAACGTATCGCCGCTGTGTTGAGTGCCGAACAAGGCAAGACGCTGGCTGATGCCGAAGGCGATATCTTCCGCGGGCTGGAGGTGGTCGAGCACGCGTGTTCGATTGGCACGTTGCAGATGGGTGAATTCGCCGAGAACGTCGCCAGTGGCGTCGACACGTACACGTTGCGCCAGCCTGTCGGGGTCTGCGCCGGGATCACGCCATTCAACTTTCCGGCCATGATCCCGCTGTGGATGTTCCCGATGGCGATTGCCTGCGGCAACACCTTCGTTCTCAAGCCTTCCGAGCAGGACCCACTGTCGACCCTGCTGTTGGTGGAGCTTGCGCTTGAAGCGGGCGTGCCGGCAGGTGTGCTCAACGTGGTGCATGGCGGTAAAGACGTGGTTGATGCGATCTGCACGCACAAGGACATCAAGGCCATTTCCTTCGTCGGCTCGACGGCGGTTGGCACGCATGTATACGACCTGGCCGGTCGGCACGGCAAGCGTGTGCAGGCGATGATGGGCGCCAAAAATCACGCGGTAGTGCTGCCTGACGCCAATCGTGTGCAAACGCTGAATGCACTGGTTGGCGCCGGTTTTGGTGCCGCCGGACAGCGCTGCATGGCGACGTCTGTGGTGGTGCTGGTCGGTGCCTCGAAGCAATGGTTGCCGGAACTCAAGGCGCTGGCGCAGAAGCTCAAGGTCAACGCGGGCAGCGAGCCGGGCACGGATATCGGGCCGGTGATTTCGCGACGGGCGAAGCAGCGCATTGTCGATCTGATCGAAAGCGGCGTGCGTGAAGGTGCGACGCTCGAACTGGACGGTCGCGAAGTCGTTGTGCCAGGTTACGAAGGCGGAAACTTTGTCGGGCCGACGCTGTTTTCTGGCGTGACGACCGACATGCAGATCTACACCCAGGAAATCTTTGGTCCGGTGTTGCTCGTCATCGAAGTCGACACGCTTGATCAAGCGATTGCGCTGGTCAACGCCAATCCGTTCGGTAACGGCACGGGGCTGTTCACCCAGAGTGGTGCGGCGGCGCGCAAGTTTCAGAGCGAGATCGATGTCGGACAGGTCGGCATCAATATTCCGATCCCCGTGCCGGTGCCGTTTTTCAGCTTTACCGGTTCGCGGGGTTCCAAGCTGGGCGATCTGGGGCCTTATGGCAAACAGGTGGTGCAGTTCTACACTCAGACCAAGACCGTCACCAGTCGCTGGTTCGATGACGACAGCATCAACGATGGCGTGAACACCACGATCAACCTGCGCTGAGTCCAGCCACGGAGCCACACCATGAAAATCGCATTCATAGGCCTGGGCAACATGGGCGCCCCCATGGCCCGCAATCTGATCAAGGCCGGGCATCAACTGCAACTGTTCGACCTCAACAAGACCGTGCTGGCAGAGTTCGCCGAGCTGGGTGGGCAGATCAGCGACTCGCCCAGGCAGGCGGTCGAAGGCAGCGAATTGGTGATTACCATGCTGCCGGCAGCGGCGCATGTGCGCAGCGTCTACCTGAACGATGACGGTGTGCTCAAGGGCATCACACCAGGAACTCCGGCTTTGGATTGCAGCACCATTGACCCGCAGACCATCCGTGACATCGCAGCAATCGCCGCGCTGCAAGGTGTGGTTGTAGGTGATGCTCCGGTGTCTGGTGGCACGGGCGGTGCTCAGGCGGGCACTCTGACTTTCATGGTCGGCGGCTCGCCTGGGCACTTCGCAACGTTGAAGCCTGTGCTGGAGCAGATGGGGCGAAATATCGTCCACTGCGGTGAAGTCGGTACCGGGCAAATCGCCAAGCTGTGCAACAACATGCTGTTGGCAATCTCCATGATCGGTGTCTCCGAATCCATGGCGCTGGGCAATGCGTTGGGCATCAATACTGAGGTGTTGGCCAACATCATCAACACCTCGACCGGCCGTTGCTGGAGCTCGGAGGCTTACAACCCCTGGCCTGGCATCGTGGAAACTGCGCCGGCGTCGCGCGGTTATACCGGTGGGTTTGGTGCCGAGTTGATGCTCAAGGACCTCGGGCTGGCGACCGAGGCGGCACGTACTGCGCACCAGCCAGTGATTTTGGGCGCGGTTGCCCATCAGTTGTATCAGGCGATGAGCCTGCGCGGTGATGGCGGTAAGGATTTCTCGGCAATCATCGAGGGCTATCGGCCGAAGGCCTGACGCTCGCCGCTCATTCACGTTACTCAGTCGCCCGCAGGCACGTTTCAGACGGTCTGTGGGCGACGGCTCGTCATTGTTGTCACACCTTGTCCAACCTTCCCGAATGCAGATGCATACGATTCTCTTTTGCTAGTGAATCGTAAGGAAGCTTCATGCATTCTCCTCTTCGTTTTCGGCCTGCGGCTGTGATGGTCAAGCTCGCACTGGCTTGCATGGCGTCAAGCCAGGTGTACGCGGCCGAACAAGTCATCGAGCCGGGCGATGTGTTGTCGATCGATGATGTGGTAGTGACCGCTGCTGGTTTCGAGCAGAACCTGGAGGATGCGCCAGCCTCGATGACGGTTATCACCGGTGATGAGCTGCGCAAGCGCTCGTTCCGCGACCTGACCGATGCGGTACGGGATGTCGAAGGTGTCACGGTCAATGGCGGCGTCAATGAAACCGATATTTCGATCCGTGGCATGCCGGCCGACTACACGTTGATTCTGGTTGATGGCAAGCGCCAGAGTGCCCGCGAATCCAGGGTCAACGGCAACAGCGGCTACGAGCAGAGCTTCATTCCGCCTGCCGAAGCCATTGAGCGTATCGAAGTCGTGCGCGGGCCGATGTCCTCGCTTTACGGTTCGGATGCCATCGGCGGCGTGATCAACATCATTACCCGCAAGGTCACATCGGAATGGGGCGGCTCGGTCACGTATGACTACTCGGCTCGCCAGCACAGCGACCAGGGCAATGCGCGCCAGACCCAATTCTTCCTCGGCGGGCCGATCAAGGATGATCTGCTGGGGCTGCAAGTCTGGGGGCGCTATCTGGACCGTCAGGCTGACAATGATGTCGAGCAGACCAACGGTTTCAGCAAGGCTGATCACCGCGACCTGACCGCACGCCTGTCCATCACGCCGACAGTGGATCACGACATTCTGCTGGAAGCGGGTGCGACGCGGTTGAAGAACGGCGATGGTTTGAGCGCCAACTGGGCCACCCGTGAGCAGGAAAACAACCGCGATCACTGGTCGATTTCCCATCAGGGCCGCTGGGGCTGGGCAACGTCCGACATCTCGCTGGCGCATGAAAAATCCAGCCGCGAAGGTGAGGCCAGTGCTGACCAGACCGACGTGCTGGGCCGCAAACCGGAAGTCGAAAACACCGTGCTGGATGCCAAGCTGGTGATGCCGACCGAACGCAACATCACCACCACCGGTCTGCAATGGAACGACACCACGGTCACTGACTGGAACCAGGGCCTGGGTGATCGCAAGGACTATGAATTCTCAGTGGTGCAGAAGGCGCTGTTTGCCGAGAACGAGTGGTCGGTGACCGACACCTTCGCGCTGACGACTGGCCTGCGCATGGACCACCACGAAGAGTACGGTGTGCACTTCAGCCCACGCGTTTACGGCGTATGGCGTGCCACGGATGACTGGACCTTCAAGGGCGGTGTCGCGCGCGGGTTCAAGGCGCCGGAAGTGCGCGCGGTGGTGCCGGGTTATTCGTACCTGCGTCGCAACCGTTTCGTCATGTTTGGCAACCCCGACCTCAAGCCTGAAACCAGCACCAACTATGAGTTGTCAGCGTTGTGGTCCAATCGCAATGACCTGTCGGCCGGTGCGACGGTGTTCTACAACGACTTCCAGGGCAAGCTGTCGACCGTGACCACAACCGAGGTCTGGAACGGCTTCATCGTCATGGATCGGGTCAATGTCGACAAGGCTGTCATCAAAGGCGTAGAGCTCAACGGACGCTGGGATATCACGCCTGCGGTCGCGATCAAGGGCAACTATACGTACACCGATTCCGAGCAAAAAAGCGGCGCCAATGCCGGTGCTCCGCTGGCGCTGACGCCGGAGCAGAAAGCCAACGTGCGGGCCGAATGGAAGCTCAACGACCGTGCTCAACTGTGGGCGTCGGCCAACTATTACGGCAAGGAATACGGCAATACCATTGCCGACGTTGCTGCGCCGGCCTACACCACGGCAGATTTCGGTGGCTCGTACGAGCTGACCAAAAACATCTCGCTCAACGGGGCGCTGTACAACCTCACGGACAAGCGTCTGGACGACGAAACCTACGGCACGGTGAATTACGGCCGCACTCTGTGGGCGAGCACGACGGTACGGTTCTGACGGGTAAATTGCGCAGTCAACGGCGCAGGGTTCATTCAGGCGGCAGGTAGCCGCACCACGGCGCATAACCCCGCAGGCGGGCGATTTTCCAGGGTCAGCTCGCCGCCATGAGCCTGTATGCAGGCGCGGGCGATGGCCAGCCCGAGGCCAAGCCCGCCACCCTGAGTGTGGTCTGCGCCGGTCTGGCTCAGTTGCACGAACGGTTCGAACACCTGAGTCAGCCAGGCCTGCTCGATGCCGGGGCCGTGATCGAGGATTTCCAGGCGGATATCACCATTCGGCTCTGTCCATGCACTGACCGACGCATCCCCTGCATGCTTCAAGGCATTGTCGATGAGGTTTGTCAGCGCGCGCTTCACGGCCAGCGGGCGGCAACGGCAATGGATATCGGTGCTGCCACTCCAGCCAATCGGCGTTCCCATGCTCTGGTAACGCCTGGCGAGATCATTCAGCAGGGCAGTCAGCGAGATGTCCGCGGTCTTTTCCTGCACCGCATCGCCGCGCACAAAATTCAGCGTCTCGCGCACCATGGCGCGCAATTCGTCGAGGCTTTCGAGCATGTCGTTCCGCTCGGCCCCGTCTTCGAGCAACTCTATCTGCAAGCGTAATTCGGTGATGGGCGTATTCAGGTCATGGCTGATGGCGGCCAGCATGCGTGTGCGGCCTTCGACATGACGAGCGATGCGCTCCTGCATCACGTTGAAGGCGGTGGTCAGGTCGCGGGCTTCCTGCGGACCGGAGAGCGGCAGCGGCGGTATCCATTCGCCACGGCTGACCCGTTCGGTAGCCTGTGCGAGCGTTTTCACCGGTTGCACAATGCGGCGCATGAAAAACACCACGATCAGCAGCACGGGAATGGTGGTCACCGGCAAGGTGTACGCCAGCATGCGGCCCCATTCGTAACCACCGGCCGGGTGCTGAATGGCATTCAACTGCGAACCGTCAGGCAGGCCGATGCTGGTGCGCAGCCGCAACGGCGCCCAGCCTGCGGCCACGAACACATGTTCACGCGCCGGCCCGCCGCTGATGCGTTCGAGTTGCATGCCTATGGTGGTGTCGGCAGGCAGCGTCAGGCGTTTTCTCAGGTCGGCGACCAGCCGATGCTCTTCGGCACGCATGTCCAGCGTGTTGGCAATCGGGTCGCGGGACACCCACAGCTCCGAGTCCGGTGTCTGCAGGGCGCTGAGCAGGCGCGATGCATCTTCGGCACTCAGCCCCTGAGCGACGTGGTAGGCCGTGATCAGCCGCTCTACGGCCAACGTACGTGACAGGGGATGGATCAACGCACCGGTACGTTGCAGGTACAACATCGCGATAGCGTTGGACGCCAGCAGGGCGAGCAGCAGCAACAGACCCAGTTGATGAGTCATGCGTTTCGGCCAAAGACGGTTCAGCCCTTTCATGCGTTGAGCAAGGTTACAGTCGCCGCCAACAGATAGCCGTCGCCCCAGATCGTGCGCAACAGTTCGGGATCGACAGGGTTGTCGTCGAGCTTGCGCCGCAGGCGGCTGATCTGCCGATCAATGGCGCGGTCGTAGACCTCAGTGCCGGGGCGGGCGGTCAGGTCGATCAGGCGCTGGCGGCTGAGGATAGTATTGGGTTGATCGAGCAGCACGCCCAGCAGACGGCCCTCCACGGTACTGAGTTTGACCGTCGTGCCATCGCGACGTATCAGGGTTCCGGTGCTGCTGGCGAAGCTCAAGCCGGCAAATGCCAGACGTTTTGTGGAGACAACCGCTTCGCTGACGACGGCTGAGTCAGGCTCGGTTCTGACGTTTCCGCGTCTGCGCAGCACGCTGTTGATACGCGCTACCAGCTCGCGGGGCTCGAACGGTTTGGTGACGTAGTCGTCTGCGCCAATGTCCAGCCCGCGAACCCGGTCGGCAGACGTGTCACGTGCGGTGAGCAGGATGACCGGAATGTTCTCGCGTCGATGCAGGCGATTGCACAGTTCGAACCCGTCGCCGTCCGGCAGCATCACATCCAGCACCACCACATCGAACGCCTGCTGCTTCAACAACTGCCACATGCCTGCAGCGTCCTCGGCCGTGCGCACTTCAAACAGATGACGTCGAAGATAGACCGCCAGCGGGTCGCGAATCTTGCGGTGATCGTCCACGACCAGAATACGTGGCGCAGGATGGGGCTGAATTGAAGCGCACATCGGGAGTTTCCTGCCGGACAGGTTGATAACGTTTATGGGGATGATTCTCATTGTGTGGCGCGATCTTATCCCATTAACGTAACGAACGTTGCAGATCAGCAAAAAGCCATCATTTCGTCCCGATCTTGTGCGGGTGCGTATCTGCATTTTTACATTAGGTAATCACGTCTCGACCCGCTACTTTGTTCTGGTTCGACCACCGCAAGGATGCCGGTTACGCCTTGAGGCGGTAGTGCAGTACCGCTTGCCCGAAGCATGGGCAAGGATCTGTCAAACGTCCCTGACTCAAAAAAGAAGAGACCGACCATGAAGTTCGAACCCCTCGCCAAGTCGCTGATAGCGACGGCACTGATCGTTGCGTATTCCCCTGTTTTTGCTGCGTCACAGGCACCCGTTGCCGCTGAAAACGGCATGGTCGTGACCGCCCAGCATCTGGCCACCCACGTGGGCGTCGATGTCCTGAAGAAAGGGGGCAACGCCGTGGATGCGGCCGTTGCAGTCGGTTATGCGCTGGCGGTGGTCTACCCGGCGGCCGGCAATCTGGGCGGGGGTGGTTTCATGACCATCCAGCTCGCTGACGGGCGCAAGACCTTTCTCGATTTCCGGGAAAAGGCACCATTGGCCGCCACCGCGGACATGTATCTGGACAAGGATGGCAATGTCATCCCGGACCTGAGCGCCAAGGGCCATCTGGCCGTGGGCGTACCGGGCACCGTGTCCGGCATGGAAATGGCACTGAACAAGTACGGTACCCGCAAGCGTCAGGAAGTGATTGCCCCCGCCATCAAACTGGCCGAGGAAGGCTTTGCGTTGCAGCAGGGTGACGTGGACATGCTCTCTTCCGCCACGGATGTGTTCAAGGCCGATATGGCCGACTCCGGTTCGATCTTTCTCAGCAAAGGCGAACCGATGAAAGTCGGACAGAAGCTGGTGCAGAAAGACCTGGCCAAGACCCTGCGCGAGATATCCAGCAAAGGCAACGACGGGTTCTACAAGGGCTGGGTCGCCAAGGCGCTGGTCGATTCAAGCCAGGCGGGCAAGGGCATTATTACCCAGGCCGACCTTGATCATTACAAAACGCGTGAGCTGGCGCCGGTCGAGTGCGATTATCGCGGCTATCACGTCGTGTCGGCACCGCCACCGAGCTCTGGCGGCGTGGTGATCTGCCAGGTCCTGAACATCCTCGAAGGCTACCCGATGAAAGAGCTGGGCTTCCGCTCAGCGCAGGGTATGCACTATCAGATCGAAGCCATGCGTCACGCGTATGTCGACCGCAACAGCTACCTGGGCGACCCGGACTTCGTCAAGAACCCGGTCGAGCACCTGCTCAATCGCGATTACGCGGCCAAGCTGCGTGCCGCCATCGAGCCGCAGAAAGCGGGTGACTCCAACGCTATCAAGCCGGGCGTTGCACCTCATGAAGGCAGCAACACCACGCATTATTCGATCGTCGACAAGTGGGGCAACGCAGTATCGGTGACCTACACCCTCAACAACTGGTTCGGTGCCGGTGTCATGGCCAGCAAAACCGGGGTCATCCTCAATGACGAGATGGACGATTTCACGGTGAAGGTGGGCGTGCCCAACATGTACGGGCTGGTGCAGGGCGAAGCCAATGCCATCGCGCCGGGCAAGACGCCACTGTCGTCGATGAGCCCGACCATTGTCACCAAGGACGGCAAGACCGTCATGGTGGTCGGTACGCCGGGCGGCAGCCGCATTATTACCGCGACCTTGCTGACCATGCTCAACGTCATCGACTACGGCATGAACATTCAGGAGGCCGTGGATGCGCCGCGTTTTCATCAGCAGTGGCAGCCTGAGACGACCAATATCGATAAGTTCGCGGTCAGCCCCGACACGCTGAAAATCCTCGAAAGCTGGGGGCACAAATTTGCCGGCCCACAGCCGATGAACCACGTGGCGGCCATCCTGGTCGGTGCGCCTTCGCTGGAAGGCAAGCCGGTGGGCAATAACCGTTTCTACGGCGCCAACGACCCGCGTCGCAACACGGGATTGTCACTGGGCTACTGAGTCGCCTGATTGGCTACGCCGCCGCACTGTTTTTCAGTGCGGCGGCGTTTTTGTTTGCGCAGCATCCTTCATTGACGGACCCAGCGGTGGCGGCTCCAGCCACTCAGCGCATCAACGGCAAAGACCAGCACCAGCATCGCCAGAATGACCGTGCTGGCCTGCGCCTCCTGAAACAGGCTGAGGCTGAAATACAGCATCTGCCCCAGCCCGCCTGCACCGACGAAGCCGAGTACGCTGGCCATGCGAATGTTGTTTTCCCAGCGATACAGGGTGTACGCCAGCAACTGCGGCCAGAGATTGGGCAACGTGCCGTAACAGAACGCCTGCCAGGCACTGCCACCCTGCAAGCGGATAGCAGCGGCGGGTTCGGGCGCAGTGTTTTCCAGTGCCTCGGCAAACAACCGGCCCAGCACCCCAGTGGTGTGCAACGCCAGCGCAAGGGTGCCCGCGTTGGGGCCAAGCCCTGCGGCGAGCACCATCAGCACTGCCCATACCAGTTCAGGGATGGCGCGCAGGGCGTTGAGCAGCAGGCGGCTGACACTGCGCAACGGCCAGCCCAGTCGCCCCGCCGCAGGCAGCGCCAGCAGCAGACCGACGATGGCCGCCAGCAGTGTACCGAGTGCCGACATGGCTAACGTTTCCAGCGCGCCTTTGCCAATCGCCTGCAAATGCCCGCTGCTCAGGTCCGGGCTCATGAACCGCAGCGCATAGCGGCCCATCTGGGTCAGGCTGTCGTGACTGCTGAGGGTCAGCAGGTCCATACCCAGGTACACAAACGAGCCGATGACCGCCGCGAAGATGACCAGCACCAGCAGCAGGTTGCCTGCGCGCCTCATGTCAGCCTCCCGCGCAGCAAGCGACTGAGTTGATCGGCCAGCAGCACCAGCACCAGAAAGGTCAGCAACATGCTCGCCACTTCAGCACCGGCAAACATGCGCATCGACAGGTCGATCTGTTGACCCAGGCCGCCCGCGCCGACAAAACCCATCACCACCGACGCTCGCACCGCACATTCCCAGCGGTAGACGGTATATGAGGTCAGCTCCGCCGCAGCGTTGGGCAGGATGCCGTAGGCCAGCGCAGCCAGACGTCCGCTGCCCGCTTGCATCAGGGCGCGGGCCGGGCGCTGGTCTACCGACTCAAAGATCTCGGCGTAGACTTTGCCGAGCATGCCTGCGTAGGTAATGGCGATGGCCAGCACCCCGGCGGTAGGCCCCAGACCGACTGCGCGGACGAACAGCAGTGCCCAGACGATTTCCGGCACGCTGCGCAAGAAGATCAACAGACCGCGCACCGGCCAGCGCAGGCATTGCCCCGGCCAACCGGGACGACCACCACGCGAGGCCGCCGACAGCGACAGTGCTTTGCTGGCCAGCAGGCTGGCCGGTACCGCGAACAGCATCGCCAGCGCCATGCCTGCGGTGGCGATGGCCAGGGTTTGCAGGGTGGCGTCCAGCAGCAGCGAGAGAAACTCGGCGGAATGTGCGGGTGGCCAGAAGTCAGCCAGAAAGCCGCCCATCGTTCGGGCGTTTTCCGCTTGCAGCAGAACCGCAGGGTTCAGCTCGGCCAGTCGAATGCCCGGCCAGAGCAATGCAACGGCCAGCAGCGCCAGCAACAGGCGCGGCACGGCGGCCGGGTCGCGCCGGTCACGACTCAGCATCGAGACGTCCAGCCGATGTCCGCCTTGGCGCTGGCTGGCGGCGTACTCAGCTGTTCATTGGCATACAGCGTATCCAGATGCTGCTGGTTGATGTCCTTGGCTGTCAGGTCGAAATGAATCCGGCCGTCTCGCACGCCGATGATGCGTGGAAAGTGCGCCAGCGCCAGTTCCACCGCATGCAGGCTGGCGACCAGCGTGACGCGCTGCTCGACCGCGTGCTGACACATCAGTGCCAGCGTGTGCTCCGCCAGACGCGGGTCCATGGCCGACACCGGTTCATCGGCCAGCAGAAGCTCGGGTGCCTGATACAGCGCGCGGGCAATGCCCACCCGCTGCAACTGGCCGCCGGACAACTGCTGACAACGAACGAACAGCTTGTCTGCCAGGTCCAGACGGCTCAGCACGTCACGTGCACCGGGCACATCCAGCGGATGCAACAGGTTCAGCAGGCTTTTGCCCAGCCCCCACTGACCGAGTTTGCCAGCCAGCACTGCGGTGACAACCCGCTGCCGGGGCGGTAGCGGCGGGGCCTGATGAATCAGTGCAATGCGACTGCGCAGGCGTTGCCTCTGCCCGCTGGACAGTTGCCAGGGATTTGCTCCCAGCACGTCCAGTTGCCCGGCACTGGGCGGCAGGGCGCTGGCCAACAGGTTGAGCAAGGTTGTCTTGCCCGCACCGGACGGCCCGATGATTGCCACCCGTTCGCCCTGTGCAATGCTCAGCTCAATGCCACGCAGCGCCAGCGTGCCGTTGCTGTGGCGCACATCGATGGCGGACAGACGCAGTGTCATTTCAACAGGTCGGCCGCACGCGCAGCTTCTTCGATGCCTTTGTAGTTCTCAGGCCTGGTCTCGATAAAGCGGCTGGCGGCCTGCAAATCGAGAATTGCCTTTTGCTCCGGGTTGGCCGGGTCCAGATCGAGGAACGCCTGCTTGATCTTCTGCGCCAACGCCGGATCCAGCGTGCCGCGTACTGTCCAGTTGTAATCGAAGTAGGTTGGAGTCGTGGCGAAGACCCGTACTTTGCCGGTGTCGACCTTGCCGCTGGCGACCAGCTTGTCCCACACACTGGCATTCAGCACGCCCGCATCGACCTTGCCTGCCTGAACCCATGCAGCAGTTGCATCATGCGCGCCCGAGTAGGCAACGCGGCTGAAGAAAGTCTCGGGCTTGATGTCTTCCTTGAGCATGAAATAGCGCGGCATCAGGCTACCCGAGGTGGACGACACCGAGCCGAAGGCGAACGTCTTGCCTTTGAGGTCGGCCAGCGATTTCACGCTCGGGTCGGAGGTGATGAATTTGCTGGTGAACTGGGCGTCCTGCTCACGCTGAACCAACGGCAGTGCATTGCCGGTCTTGAGGTTGACCTGCACGAAGGTGAAACCGCCCAGCCAGGCCATGTCCAGACGATCCGTGGCCAGTGCTTCGACCACGGCCGGGTAGTCAGCGACCGGCACGAACTCGACTTTCATGCCCAGGCGCTGCTCCAGATAGGCGCCCAGCGGCTTGAACTTGCGCAGCAGTTCGGTAGGCGCTTCGTCGGGGATGGCCGAGACACGCAGCGTGTCGGCGGCATGGCTGGTCAGCGCGTAAAAGGACAGGGCAAGGCTGGCAGCGAGTGCCAGGGTACGCTTGAACATGGAGTGCTCCGGGTCTATGACGGAAAAGGCAGCAGACAAAGCGGCCCTGAACGAGCAGGCGCGCTTCGATGAATTCGGTACTGGAGCGCGCGATTATAGGAGGCGCGACAAGAAAGACCAGTTCGGCACACCGGTTGTTCGGCGCGCATGACCGAACGGCGCTACGGTTTGCGCTCAAACGGCAACAGACCCTAGACTCCGCAGCCTGTTTCCCAGCGACCGAGAGAATTGCGATGAGTGAGCCAATCCGCCTGACCCAGTACAGTCACGGAGCAGGGTGTGGCTGCAAGATTTCCCCCAAGGTGCTGGACGTGATCCTGGCTGGCAGCGGCGCGCAAAACCTCGACCCCAACCTCTGGGTCGGCAATGCATCGCGGGACGATGCCGCCGTCTATGCACTGGACGACGAGCGCGGCGTGGTGTCGACCACTGATTTCTTCATGCCGATCGTTGATGATCCGTTTGATTTTGGTCGCATCGCCGCCACCAATGCGATCAGCGATATCTACGCGATGGGCGGTGACCCGCTGATGGCCATCGCCATTCTTGGCTGGCCGGTCAATGTGTTGCCGCCCGAGGTGGCGCGCGAAGTGATTCGTGGCGGTCGCGCCGTGTGTGACGCCGCCGGTATTCCACTGGCCGGCGGCCATTCCATCGACGCACCGGAGCCGATATTCGGTCTGGCGGTGACCGGCGTCGTGCAGAAAAAACACATGAAGCGCAACGATACGGCACGTGCCGGGTGCACCTTGTACCTGACCAAACCGTTGGGCATCGGCATCCTGACCACGGCCGAAAAGAAATCGAAGTTGCGTGAAGAAGACATCGGTCTGGCGCGTGACTGGATGTGCACCCTGAACAAGCCCGGCAGCCGCTTTGGCAAGCTGGCTGGCGTCGATGCGATGACCGATGTCACCGGCTTCGGTCTGTTGGGGCATCTGGTGGAAATGGCTGACGGTGCCGGTCTTACCGCGCGGCTCGACTACTGCGCGGTGCCGCGTTTGCCGGGCGTCGAGCATTACATTGCCGAAGGCTGTGTGCCGGGCGGCACGTTGCGCAACTTCGAAAGCTATGGCGACAGAATCGCCCCGCTGACCGATGCCCAGCGCGACTTGCTGTGCGATCCACAGACCAGCGGCGGCTTGCTGGTCGCGGTCAGCCCTGAGGGCGAAAGCGAGTTTCTCACCGTTGCCGCCGAACTGGGCCTGCTGTTGACGCCGATCGGCACACTGGTCGAGCGACAGGCCCACGCCGTCGAGGTGTTCTGATGGCCGACAACAGCAGTGATTACCGCAACCTGTTTCTCAATGATGTGCCCATGATGGATGCCCGCGCGCCGGTTGAATTTTTCAAGGGCGCGTTTCCCGGCGTGGTCAACCTGCCGTTGATGACCGACACCGAGCGGCAGAAAGTCGGTACCTGCTACAAGCAGCACGGCCAGGACGCCGCGATTCAACTGGGCCATCAACTGGTGTGCGGGCCGGTCAAGGACGCGCGCGTCGAGGCGTGGCTGGCGTTCGCCAAAGCTAATCCCAACGGCTACCTGTATTGCTTTCGAGGCGGCCTGCGTTCGCAGACTGTCCAGCGTTGGCTGAAGGACGCCGGTGTCGATTACCCGCGCATCCTGGGCGGCTACAAGGCCATGCGCACCTTTTTGCTCGACACCCTTCATGAGGCCGTGACCGAATGCGGCCTGGTGGTACTGGGCGGCATGACCGGCACCGGCAAGACCGAAGTGCTGGTGCAATTGCCCAACAGCCTGGACCTCGAAGGTATCGCCAATCACCGAGGCTCCAGCTTCGGCAAGCGTGCCACCGGACAGCCGGCACAGATCGATTTTGAAAACCGCCTGGCCATCGACCTGCTGAAAAAACGGGCTGCAGGCAACATCCAGTTCGTGCTGGAAGACGAGAGCCGGCTGGTCGGCAGCTGCAACGTGCCGCTGGAGCTGCATCAGGCGATGCAGGACTGCCCGATGGTGTGGCTGGAAGACAGTTTCGAGAACCGCGTCGAGCGGATTCTCAACGATTACGTGATCAACCTGTGCGCTGAGTTCATCAGCGTCAAAGGTGAGGAGAGCGGTTTCAGCCAGTTTGCCGAACGCCTGTTGCAGAGTCTGAACAACATCCACAAGCGTTTGGGTGGTGAGCGTCATAAGCGCCTGTTGACGCTGATGGAAGCTGCGCTCGACCAGCAACTGCGCAGTGGGGATGTCGAGTTGCATCGAGGCTGGATCGAAGGCCTGCTCGGCGAGTATTACGACCCGATGTATGCCTACCAGCGTGAAGCCAAGGCTGCACGCATCGAGTTTGCGGGTAACCAGGTGGAAGTGCTCGCCTACCTGCGTGAGCGTAACGCCAGTCAGGCCTGACTCGCTTTACTCAACGCAACTCGCTTTACCCAAAGCTACTCGCCAGGACTCAAGGCTTGCAGCAATGCGCTGGCGTAGCCGGGCAGGGCTGCGAAGTCCGCAGCGCAGAGCAACAGTTTGCGGTCGGCCCAGGCATCGCTCAGGCGGATCGCGGCAAAACCTTGCGCCCCGGCCCAGCGATCTACTGCTGCCTGCGGCACGATACCCAGGCCAGCACCGTGGGCGACCATGCGCAACACGCCATCGAACCCTTCGGCCCGCACCCTGATACGCAAGCGCTTGCCCGCGTGCAGCGCCTGCTCTTCGAGATAGATACCCAATGCACTGCTGGCGGCCATGCCGACGAACTCATGGTCCAGCGTCTGGGAAAAGCTCAGTGTTGATGAACCGCTCAACGGATGGTCGAACGGCATTACCAGCGTCAGTGGATCGTCACCAAAGGCACGGGTTTGCAGATCGCTGGCATCCACGGCATCGGACACGATGCCGATATCGGCGGTGCCGTGCCGCAAGGCATGCAGAATGCGCAGGCTGGGCTGCTCCTGCAGGTCGATATCAATATGGGGATGGGCCACGAGAAAATCGGCCAGCCGCTCCGGCAGATGCTCGCTGAGTGTCGAGGTGTTGCACAGCATCCGGACCTGACCCTTGAACCCCTTGGCGTACTCGGCCAAGTCAAACTGCATGCGCTCGACCTGTTGCAGGATGACCCGTGCATGCTGGGCCAGCGCCTTGCCGGCAGGCGCCGGTGTCACGCCACGTCGTCCACGCTCCAGCAAAGGCGCGTGCAACGACGCTTCCATGGCACGGATACGCGCGCTGGCCGAGGCCAGAGACAGGTGGCTGCGTGCAGCAGCAGCTGTGATGTTGCCGGTGTCCATCACGTTTAAAAACAGGCGCAGATCAGTCAGGTCAAAATGCATACGGGGCTTCGCCAGTGCGTCGGAGTCAGGTGCCTCTGTCTATACCTGAGGCTGGCTCAGTATATGCCAGATTTTCAAGGGCCCTCGGCGGCGGCATGATTGACGTATGAATACATTCTTCGATTTCTATCACACGCTCGGCTGGGGCCTGTCGGCACTGGTTGTCGGTACGTTTCTGCTGGCCGGAACGGTCAAGGGTGTGATCGGTCTGGGCTTGCCGACCGTTGCCATGGGCTTGCTGGGGCTGGCTATGTTGCCGGCGCAGGCAGCGGCGTTGCTGATCATCCCCTCGACCTTTACCAATCTTTGGCAGTTGGCAAATGGCGGGGCGTTGCGGCCGCTGTTGCAACGGCTGTGGCCGATGTTGACGATGATTTTCATCGGCACCTGCGCAGGGTCTTTCTGGTTGGGGCTGAGCGGTGGCCACGGGATGACGCGGGCGTTGGGCGGGGCCTTGTTGCTGTACGCGCTGAGCGGTCTGTTTTTACCGACATTTGCCGTGACGTCAGGCACCGAGCGTTGGCTGGGACCGCTGTGCGGTTTCATTACCGGTGTCATCGCCTCGGCCACTGGCGTGTTCGTGATACCGGCGGTGCCTTACCTGCAAGCGTTGGGGCTTGAGCGTAATCAACTGGTGCAGGCGCTGGGCTTGTCGTTCACCGTCTCGACACTGGCGCTGGCAATTGGTCTGCTCTGGCGGGGTAGCCTCGGCGGGGCTGAATTGGGCGCCTCGCTGTTGGCATTGGCACCCGCGCTGCTGGGCATGGTACTCGGCCAATGGCTGCGCCAGCGCATCAGCGCCATGTTGTTCAAACGCGTGTTTTTTATAGGGATGGGGCTGCTGGGGCTGCACCTGCTGATGGCGGGCTGACCATGTCGATGCGTCGGATGTCGAAGTCGCGAGTCAGGTACTCCATGCGGTTCTCGAAGAACTGCGTCATGTGCGGCAAGTTCGAATGCACATCCAAGTGGGCCTTCGACGCCCAGATTTCGAAGAAGATGAACAGCGTCGGGTCTTGCTGATCGCGCAGCATGTGGTACTCGATGCACCCAGGCTCGCTGCGGCTGGCAGCCACGTAGTCACTGAACAGGGCCTCGAACTCGGCCGACTTTTCAGGGCGGGTCTGGGCATGAAGGATAAAGCCGTGCAGGTTGTTCATTGATAGCTGCCTCGAATGCGTAAGCGGTTACTTTAAGTCAACAATGGCGCATCGATTCGTGCTTTTAAAGCAAATGTATTTTGCCCGTCCTCGGCTTATTCATCCGACGGCTTCTCATTATGCTTGGTCCATCCATTAATGAATGTCACCCGCGTTTGCCACTGGCGCGGCGGGTTGAACATCGAGAGGTCAGCATGAAAAAAGTATTGTTCCTGAACGGCGGTAAACAGTTCGCCCACTCTGATGGCCGCTATAACGCGACCTTGCACGAAGCCGGTGTGGCGTTCATGGACCGAGCAGGTTTTGATGTGAAGGAGACCTTCATCGACGGCGGTTACGACGTTGCAGAAGAAGTGCAGAAGTTTCTCTGGGCCGATGTGATTGTCTGGCAGATGCCCGGCTGGTGGATGGGCGCGCCGTGGACCGTGAAGAAGTACATTGACGAAGTGTTCACCGAAGGCCATGGCAGCCTGTACGCCAATGATGGCCGTACCCGTTCCGATGCCTCACAGAAGTACGGCAGCGGCGGTTTGCTGCACGGTAAGCAATACATGATTTCTGCGACCTGGAACGCGCCGCAGCAAGCCTTTGACGACCCGTCCGACTTTTTCGAAGCCAAAGGCGTGGACGCGGTGTACTTTCCGTTTCACAAGGCCAACGAGTTTCTTGGCATGACCGCGCTGCCGACCTTTCTGGCCGTCGACGTCATGAAAATGCCCAATGTCGAAGGCGACGTCCAACGCTACGAAGCGCACCTGGCCAAGGTGTTTGCTGTCTGAAGTCACGCATGGAAGCCTTGCTGCCGGTGCCCGGCAGCTCGCGAGCAAGACAGCGTGTCCCGGCTGACCTGTATGGTTTTTGTTTTCGCCGTTTGGGACTATGGATTCCACACCGCAAGCTGTCCTTTGCCTGCAACACAGCTATATCCTCTGACTTTTGAACAGGGGACAACAGTGAAAGCCAGGTCCGATGAGTTGCAGGTGTTTGTCTCGGTTATCGAAAGCGGCTCGATCTCTGCTGCTGCCGAAAAGATGGGGCAGACACCCTCGGGCGTCAGCCGCACGCTTTCGCGGCTTGAGGCCAAGCTCGAAACCACGCTGATCAACCGCACCACACGGCGGATGGACCTGACCGAGGAGGGCAAGTTTTTTCTGGTGCGTGCCCGCGACATTCTTGAGCAAATGGAAAGCCTGGAAGAACACCTGACCTCGTCCCGGCAGACGCCCGCCGGCCGCTTGCGAGTCAACGCCGCATCGCCATTCATGCTGCATTCAGTGGTCCCGCACGTGGCGGAGTTTCGTCAGCGCTACCCGGATATCCAGCTCGAGCTCAACAGCGATGACTGGTTCATCGACCTGCTGGAGCAGAGCACCGACATTGCGATCCGCCTCGGCGCGCTGCCCGATTCGACGCTGCATGCGCGGTCCCTGGGCAGTTGCCTGCTGAACATTGTCGCGAGCCCTGCTTATCTGGCGCGTCACGGTACGCCGCGGACCGTTGAAGATCTCGCGCGGCATACGCTGTTGGGGTTCACGCAGGTCGATGTGCTCAACCAGTGGCCGTTGCGCCATGCCGAAGGCGACCGGTTGCCAATCAAACCAGCGCTGTCTGCGTCCAGCGGCGACACGTTGCGTCATCTGGCACTGGAGGGCGTGGGTATTGCCTGCCTGTCAGACTTCATGACCCATGAAGACCTGCGCGAAGGGCGGTTCGTCAGTCTGCTGGGCGAGGCCAACAGCGGCTATCGACAGCCGATCAATGCGGTGTATTACCGCAACTCGCAACTGGCGCTGAGGATTCAGTGTTTTCTGGATTTCATGCAGGAGAAGCTGAGGGATTATGCGCATTGATCTGCGCACTGAAACGGTGATACAGCGCGCAGCACCCTCGCGCTTCTGGCGAGAGTGCCGCGCAAACTGTCAGTGATGCTCGCGGGTAGCGCGGAATTTCACGTCAGGCCAGCGCTCTTCCATCAGCGCCAGATTGACGCGGGTCGGGGCCAGGTAGGTCAGGTGACCGCCACCGTCCAGCGCCAGGTTTTCCACCGCCTTGTTTTCAAACTCTTCGAGCTTCTTCTTGTCGGCGCATTCGATCCAGCGGGCTGACCAGACGGTGATCGGCTCGTAGGCGCATTCGACCTTGTACTCTTCCTTCAGGCGGCTGGCGACCACGTCAAACTGCAGCACACCAACGGCACCCAGAATGATGTCGTTGCTGCGCTGCGGGAAGAACACCTGCGTGGCGCCTTCTTCGGCCAACTGCTGAAGGCCCTGACGCAACTGCTTGGACTTGAGCGGATCCTTCAGGCGCACGCGACGGAACAGTTCCGGTGCGAAGTGCGGGATGCCGGTGAAGCCGAGGCCTTCGCCTTCAGTGAAGGTGTCGCCGATCTGGATCGTGCCGTGGTTATGCAGACCGATGATGTCACCGGCATAGGCCTCTTCCAGTTGCTCACGTTCCGAGGAGAAGAAGGTCAGTGCGTCGCCGATCCGCACGTCCTTGCCCAACCGCACGTGGCGCATTTTCATGCCCTTGTCGTAACGGCCCGAGCAGATGCGCATGAAGGCAATGCGGTCGCGGTGCTTGGGGTCCATGTTTGCCTGGATCTTGAACACGAAGCCGCTGAACTTCTCTTCTTCCGGCTCGACCGTGCGCTCGTTGGCGACACGCGCCAAGGGCATCGGCGCCCAGTTCACCACGGCATCGAGTACGTGATCGACGCCGAAGTTGCCCAATGCGGTACCGAAGAACACCGGGGTCAGGTGACCATCGATGAACTCCTGCTGGTTGAATTCGTGGCAGGCGCCTTGCACCAGTTCCAGTTGCTCGACAAAACGGTCGTACTCGTCACCAAGGTGGGCGCGGGCTTCGTCGGAATCCAGGTTCTGGATGATCCTGGTTTCGGTGCGCTCGTGCCCGTGGCCAGCGGTGTAGACGATGATGTAGTCGTCGGCCAGGTGATAGACGCCCTTGAAATCGCGGTAGCAGCCAATCGGCCAGGTAATAGGCGCAGCCTTGATCTTGAGGACCGCTTCGATTTCGTCGAGCAGTTCGATCGGGTCGCGGATATCACGGTCGAGCTTGTTGATGAAGCTGACAATCGGTGTGTCGCGCAGACGGCAGACGTCCATCAGCGCAATGGTGCGTGGCTCTACACCCTTGCCGCCGTCGAGAACCATCAATGCCGAGTCCACTGCCGTCAAGGTGCGGTAGGTGTCTTCGGAGAAGTCTTCGTGACCCGGGGTGTCGAGCAGGTTGATCATGTGATCGCGATACGGGAACTGCATGACGGAGGTGGTGATGGAGATGCCGCGTTGTTTCTCCATTTCCATCCAGTCGGAGGTCGCGTGACGGTCGGATTTACGCGATTTGACCGTACCGGCGATCGAAATGGCCTTGCCCATCAGCAGGAGTTTTTCCGTGATGGTGGTTTTACCGGCGTCGGGGTGGGAAATAATGGCGAAAGTGCGGCGTTTCGCGACTTCGGCGGCCTGTTGGGTCATGGGAAATCGCCTGGAATAGGATTAAAAAAAGGGCGCAGATTATAGCTCAAATCGGGGCAATAACCGAACCGTTCAGTCGATTTGGGGTGGCCAGATAATGTCTCGCGTGGGAACCTTTCTGGTTGTGGAGGCGTCCACTCCCCTGTAACAGGTTATGACAGGGCTGATAAATCAGCACGTTAGCTTGACGAAGCTGCGCTCATGGCTTGTGTTTTCGCCGAGGTTAAACCCTTTCCGGCGACCCACCCGCTGCTCTTCGCGAACGTTATTGTTACGCCCCCTCTGGGCGTTTTAGTCAACGCGTTCGCCGACTGAAATAAGGAGTCCGCCCGTGGCAAATCGCTATGGCAAGGGGCTATTGGGAGGTGCGGTTGTTATCGCACTCCTGGCCCTGCTGATCCACTGGATCGGCATAAGTACAATCAAGCAATACCAGGATGATCTGCTCTTCTATCTGCAGGCTCACCTGATTCTGGTGCTGGCTTCAATGCTGGCGGCCCTGGTGGTCGGGATTCCCGCAGGCATTGCCCTCAGCCGACCCAGTATGGTTGGCCGCGCCGAACGCTTCATGCAGATCTTCAACATTGGCAACACCGTTCCTCCTCTCGCCGTTCTGGCCATTGCCCTCGGTATTCTCGGGATTGGCAGCGGGCCTGCGATCTTCGCGCTGTTCCTCGCCTCGTTGTTGCCCATCGTGCGCAACACCTATGAAGGCCTTAAAAACGTCCAGGGGTCGCTCAAGGAAGCCGCAGTCGGCATCGGCATGACGCCGCGTCAGGTGCTGTGGCGCGTGGAACTGCCCAACGCCGTGCCGATCATTGTCGGCGGTGTGCGTGTCGCGCTGGCGATCAACGTCGGGACCGCTCCGTTGGCGTTTCTGATCGGCGCCAACAGCCTCGGCAGCCTGATCTTCCCGGGCATCGCCCTGAACAATCAGCCGCAACTGGTGCTGGGCGCTGCCTGTACTGCTTTGCTGGCGCTGTTGCTCGATGGCCTGGTGACACTCGCCAGTCGTCTGTGGCTGGAACGCGGCCTGGCTCGCTGAGCGAAGGAAACCTCATGAAAAAGATATGCTTGTTTTTAGGCTTTGCCTTGCTGTTTCCGGTATTTGCCCAGGCGGCGGAAAAACCGCTGCTGCGCATCGGCGCTCGTGTCTTCACCGAGCAGACCATGCTGGCTGAACTGACCGCGCAATACCTGCGTACCAAGAACTACAACGTGCAGATCACTGGCGGCCTGGGCAGTAACCTGGCCCGCAGCGCACAGGAAAGCGGTCAGCTTGATCTGTTGTGGGAGTACACCGGCGTGTCGCTGGTTGCTTATAACCACATCGATGAAAAGCTAGACAGTGCACAGACCTACGCACGGGTAAAAGAAGTCGACGCGAAGAAAGGCCTGGCCTGGCTTTCACCGTCGAAGTTCAACAACACCTATGCGCTGGCGTTGCCGCAGAAAGTTGCTGACAAGTACCCGCAGGTCAACACCATGAGCGACCTGACCAAGGTGCTCAAGGATGAGGCCAAAGAGGGTCATGTCGTAGCGCTGGACACCGAATTCGCCAACCGTTCTGACGGCCTAATCGGCATGGTCAAGCATTACGACATGAATCTTGGTCGCGAAAATACTCGGCAGATGGATGCCGGTCTGGTCTACACCGCCTTGCGCAATGGTCAGGTTTTTGCCGGTCTGGTCTACACCACAGACGGTCGCCTGAATGCCTTCAAGCTCAAGGTGCTGGAAGACGACAAACACTACTTCCCGGACTACACGGCCGCCCCGGTTATCCGTCAGGAATACCTGGATGCCCACCCGGAAATCGCCACGCTGCTCAAGCCACTGGCTGACCTGCTGGACAACCAGACCATGATCGACCTCAACGCTCGCGTCGATGTCGGCCATGAAAGCCCATCCTCGGTTGCCGCAGATTTCCTGCGCCAGCACCCACTTAACTAAGGAAGGAGACGATATGAGTTTCTTGAGCGCCTTCTCCCATCTGGATTGGGCACAGGTCATGCATTTGACCTGGCAGCACATCACGCTGGTCGGCATCGCAGTGACCCTGGCCATTCTGGTCGGCGTGCCGCTGGGCGTGCTGATGACGCGCTTTCCGTCATTGGCCGGTCCACTGCAGGCCAGCGCTACTGTGCTGCTGACAGTGCCTTCGATTGCCCTGTTCGGTCTGCTGCTGCCGTTCTACTCCAAGTTCGGCCAGGGCCTTGGCCCGATGCCCGCCATTACCGCAGTGTTCCTTTATTCCCTGTTGCCGATCATGCGCAATACCTACCTCGCCCTGACCGGGGTGGAGCCAGGTATTCGTGAAGCCGCCAAGGGCATCGGCATGACCTTCGGCCAGCGCCTGCGCATGGTCGAGTTGCCCATCGCGGTGCCCGTCATCCTCGCCGGTGTGCGCACCGCCGTGGTGATGAACATTGGTGTCATGACCATCGCCGCGACCATCGGTGCCGGTGGTCTGGGTGTACTTATTCTCGCTTCAATCAGCCGCAGCGATATGTCGATGCTGATCGTCGGCGCGGTACTGGTCAGTATTCTGGCCATCGTCGCTGACCTTCTCCTGCAATGGCTGCAACGCACGCTGACTCCAAAAGGACTCCTGAAATGATCGAACTACAGAACCTCTCCAAGACTTTCCAGAGCAACGGCAAAGAAGTGAAGGCTGTCGACTCGGTCAGCCTCACGGTCAACGAAGGTGAAATCTGCGTCTTTCTCGGCCCATCGGGTTGCGGCAAGAGCACCACCTTGAAGATGATCAACCGTCTGATCGTGCCGACTTCCGGCAAGGTGCTGATCAATGGCGAAGACACCACCGATCTGGACGAAGTGACTCTGCGTCGCAATATCGGCTACGTAATTCAGCAGATCGGTCTGTTCCCTAACATGACCATCGAAGAAAATATCGTGGTCGTGCCCAAGCTGCTGGGTTGGGACGCCAAGCGTTGCCACGACCGTGCACGCGAACTGATGAGCATGATCAAGCTTGAGCCCAAGCAGTATCTGCACCGCTATCCGCGTGAACTGTCCGGCGGTCAGCAACAGCGTATCGGCGTAATCCGGGCCTTGGCGGCTGACGCACCTCTGTTGCTGATGGATGAGCCTTTCGGTGCAGTCGACCCGATCAACCGCGAGATGATCCAGAACGAGTTCTTCGAGATGCAACGGGCGCTGAACAAGACCGTGATCATGGTCAGCCACGACATCGACGAAGCGATCAAGCTGGGCGACAAGATTGCCATCTTCCGTGGCGGCAAGCTGCTGCAGATCGACCACCCGGACACGTTGCTGGCACACCCGGCGGACGAGTTCGTCAGCAGCTTCGTTGGTCAGGACAGCACACTCAAGCGCCTGTTGCTGGTCAAGGCCGAGGACGCGGCGGACAACGCGCCTTCGGTCAGCCCGGAAACCCCAGTCGCCGATGCGCTGGAAGTGATGGACGAAAACGACCGTCGCTATATCGTTGTCACCGACAGCGAGAACAAGGCCATGGGTTATGTGCGTCGCCGTGACCTGCATCGTCAGACCGGCGACTGCCTGCAATTCCTGCGCGAGTTCAATGCCACCGCAGCCTACGACGAACACCTGCGCATCCTGCTGTCGCGCATGTACGAGTTCAATCGTTCGTGGCTGCCGGTACTGGATGCCGAGAACGTGTTCCTCGGCGAAGTCACCCAGGAGTCCATTGCGGCTTACTTGAGTTCGGGCCGTTCGCGCGGCATGAAAACCAGCATTGTTTCGCCGGCTGATCTGGCCGAGCAGGCTGCGCAAGTCTGATTGCTCTCCGCTGCTGGATGACATGTCTCAGGTGACTACGCCTGGAACTGAAGGCTGCCTCGGCAGCCTTCAGTTTTTTCGCCGAGGAGTGGCGGTACGACTGACGAGCCTGGTTAACCTCTGATCAGACTGGATTGCGGCAAGAATTTCCTGGGTCTGTAGGGAACTAAAAACCGCAGCGGACCCGTTGGTCGCGTTGATAGAACCGCAGAATTGCGGGACGCGTTGACAGTGTGCTGGCGATCAAGCGGATCATCGTGCTTTCCTCAAGCGGACGGTAGCGTTCAGCGATGAGTGTGGCGGCTTGAGTGATTTTTACTACTGGTACAACTGTCAGTGGCGGGGCAATGGAGGGTTGATTAGAGTTTTCAAACCCATGGAGAGTTGAAGCGGGTCCCTTCAGATGACCACCCTTTGTCTGTATCGATATGATCCGCTGGATCGCCTGGCACACCTTGCAGCCCTTGCGCCTGCCATGACGCAGAGATTTTATTGTCGCGAGCAACTGGCAGCAGAATTGAGGGGGCAGGATCACAGCAGGCTCATGCAGGCGAGGGATGTCTGCGTAGCGCAGCGTGTTCTTGAAGCGGGTGAATCGCGTGTCGTATTGAATGCTGTTGATCAGCAGAAAAGCCTGCTTCATGCACGCGACGCCAGTCAGGAAGTCGATATGGTCTACACGCCTTACGGGCATCGGCACACGTCTGCGCCGGGCCTTGACCTGATCGGCTTCAATGGCGAACCGCTCGACCCGATCACCGGTCACTACTTGCTCGGAAATGGTTACCGGGCTTACAACCCCGTCCTGAAGCGCTTCAACAGCCCCGACAGTCTGAGTCCGTTTGGCAAGGGTGGCCTCAACGCCTATAGCTACTGTGTCGGGGATCCTGTGAACCGTAGCGATCCAAGTGGGCATGTGTTTATGAGTAGGGTGAAGTGGCCGGGCAGAGCAGTAAGAACTCCGATCAATAAAATGCCGGACAAAAAGCTTCTCCCGGCCAACCCGACAAATCGTCGACCCCGCCCGGTTCTTGAAGAGATGCCATCCCGTATAAAAGAAGCGATTGTGCGTGACATGCCTGGTCGTGCGACCGCACAAGTGGCGCAACTTTCGACCGAGTTTGAAAGCGTCGCAATGACCGTTTCAGCGCAGCAGTTCGACCGTCTGAAAATAGCCGATCTGCCCTTTCAGCCATGGTTGAGAAAGCTGGACGAAATTTATTTTGGAGAGGTGGAGGGTATTGCCCCTTTGTTTCTTGCGCGCAACGGCATTCCCTTTGCCTATGTGCGGGCCTATTTGATCAGAGAACCCCGATCGATTGGATTTTCGTGGAAGCGCTGGTTTTCCTGGGACACCCCCTTTGCGCAGCTTGACTACCCCTACCACCCCTGACCCCACGCTGCTGGCTGAGCAACTGCAAGCCACGAATGGCGGCGGATTGTGAGGGCGTTGAACGGGGTGTGCAGTCATCGACGACGGCCTGGTTTTGTCGAGTTATTGCCTGGGTGAGGAACATCAGCCTGTCACATAGGTCCGTTACACAAGAGGCCAGTGCAGCGGCTACGACGAACGCGTGTAGAAACGCGACATTTTTAGTTGATCTCAGGCCCTTCACGCCCTAAAGTTCGCGCCGAACGTCCATGCTGGAAACGATCCATCCGGCTCAAGTACTGACGACGAGACAGCAAGGCCAGGAAGGCAAGCCCTTCAGTGGCCTTTTTGCTTTCGGCGACATGCCTTGGGAAGTAGGCGAACCAAAGTGGGGATACGGAGGGCGTTCATTTGCACCCATTGATTTTTCAGTTTGCCAATTGGAGTCCCACGCATGTCGATCAAGGTCGAAGACTACTACTCAGCCGACACCTTTCAGAAAATGAAAGCGTTCGCTGACAAGCAAGAAACCCCGTTCGTGGTGATCGACACTCAGATCATCAGCAAGGCTTACGATGACCTGCGTGCAGGTTTCGAATTCGCCAAGGTGTACTACGCCGTCAAGGCCAACCCGGCGGTCGAAGTCATCAACCTGCTCAAGGACAAGGGTTCGAGCTTCGACATCGCGTCGATCTATGAGCTGGACAAGGTCATGAGCTGCGGCGTTGGCCCGGATCGCATCAGCTACGGCAACACCATCAAGAAATCCAAGGACATCCGCTACTTCTTCGAGAAGGGCGTACGCCTGTTTGCAACCGACTCGGAAGCTGACCTGCGCAACATCGCCAAGGCCGCACCGGGCTCGAAAGTCTATGTGCGTATCCTGACCGAGGGCTCGACCACGGCTGACTGGCCTCTGTCGCGTAAATTCGGCTGCCAGACCGACATGGCGATGGACCTGCTGATCCTGGCCCGCGACCTGGGCCTGGTGCCTTACGGCATCTCGTTCCACGTGGGTTCGCAGCAGCGCGACATCAGCGTCTGGGACGCGGCGATCGCCAAGGTCAAAGTGATCTTCGAGCGCCTGAAAGAAGAAGATGGCATCGTTCTCAAACTGATCAACATGGGGGGCGGCTTCCCGGCCAACTACATCACCCGTACCAACAGCCTGGAAACCTACGCTGAAGAGATCATCCGCTTCCTGAAGGAAGACTTCGGTGATGACCTGCCGGAAATCATTCTGGAGCCAGGCCGCTCGCTGATCTCCAACGCCGGTATTCTGGTCAGCGAAGTCGTGTTGGTTGCGCGCAAATCGCGTACCGCCGTCGAGCGTTGGGTGTACACCGATGTGGGCAAATTCTCCGGCCTGATCGAAACCATGGACGAAGCGATCAAGTTTCCGATCTGGACCGAGAAGAAAGGCGAGATGGAAGAAGTCGTCATCGCCGGCCCGACCTGCGACAGCGCTGACATCATGTACGAAAACTACAAGTATGGCCTGCCGCTCAACCTGGCCATCGGTGACCGCATGTACTGGCTGTCGACCGGTGCGTACACCACCAGTTACAGCGCTGTTGAATTCAATGGCTTCCCGCCGCTGAAGTCGTACTACCTGTAACGTCCCGCGTTACATCAAAAGCCCATGAGTGATCATGGGCTTTTTTGTGGGTAATGAAAAAAGATAACTAATTAAGTACGTGGCCTTCCTGTTATACGGTATAGGCCGTGCAGAGAAATGACCTGTCACGGATTACCTGCAACTAATATGTTGCTTATTCCTACAGTCTGGGTCCGTGTTGCTCGCTACTTTGGCCTGTTCGGCTCTGTTAATTTTTATTGGCTTTCAGGCGCCGGCTTTATCGGTCCTGGGCAATAAAACTGGACAGGAAAGTTTATGATGTCAACTGCACTAAAGCTGGAATTGACTGACGGTGAACCGCACAGTGTTGAAGAGATAAGTCGCGTCAGCAAAGACCTGATGAATGTGCTTGCCGGCAGTCAGCCTGATACGACACGGCCCCCCGGTTTGTTGATTACCACTGAGGATGTGCGACGTATTCGGCGTTACGTCAATACCGCCCTCGCATTGCCTTCCGAGCTGAACGAGGTCCAGTACCTGCTCGGCTACGAAGCAACCGATATTTCAGGGCTGGAACCACAGGCCATCCAGGCCCTTCATGTTGATATCAAGGCGCATGCCAAAACATGGACGGAGCTTGAGACCAACATGCAGAAGGTGGGCAGCGACTTATATGTTTTTGCCGGCAATCTGATCACCATCGCGGTCCACATGATCGAGTATGTCAAAAGTCTGGATGCTTACCAGACGCTTCAGGTTGGCGACCTGAGCCCTGAGCAGATCGACCGTATGCCGCCTGTTGAGCTGGTTGAGGGTGATCGCAAGAAACTGCCAGGACTGCTGGCGCTGGTCGACGACCTGAAGATCTATGTGAAAGAGCACAGCGCCAGTACCACCCTTACCCGGGTCGGCGTAACGACTTTCAAGCGTGTTCTGAAGGACGATATTGCGCCTGGCGTGTCACTGAAAATCAGGTTGGTGAGCTCTGGCAGTCCTGAGGCTGAAGTCAATCGGCTCACTGAGGAGATTGCTCATCTCAATCAGCGTATCGAGCAAAAGCTCGCCGAGTACGAAGAATACAGCGACTACAAGTGGATCGGCTTCTGGTGGGGCGTGATTCCAGGTGTCATCTCGGTATCGATCTATGGGCCCAAGGCGACGGCGGCACTCGAAGAGAAAGACCGTTTGATTGAAGAGAAACGCAAGGTCGAAAAGAACCTTGAGGGCGTCAATATGCTATTGGCCAGTTTGACCGCGTTTGAAACCTCTCTGCAGGATTTGAAGTCGAGGGTTGATGGAGCTGCCAGCGGCGTCAGTAATATAGAAAGTCTTTGGGTGTTGTTGGAAGAACTGGTCGACTCTTCTTACGATCGTATCAAAAACATTCACAACGGTTTGTACCTGGTCAGTTTTGTATCCCGTTTTCAAACGTTGATGTCCAACTGGACGGAAATAAAAGGGCAGGCCTTTGATCTGCTGACTGCTTTCAACAAGGCGCTCGACGAGCCCAGTGATCACTAAATAGCTTTAAAGCTGACAGGAAGAATTTTGATGAATGTTCATATACTGTAAGCGCTCCATGAACCCCACATTCAAACCACTGAGCTGATACCGGATGCTGTGCTCCCGATTCCCTTCAGGAGCCCGTTCGCCATGATGCGACCCGATGCAAAAGTCGAAAAAGTGTATCTGTATCCCAAGCCGGTCGACTTCCGAAAGTCCATCGACGGCCTGG
>NZ_JAGTPK010000047.1 GCF_021147775.1 Pseudomonas californiensis | reverse complement strand
CCAACTGAGCTATTCCCGCAATGGCGTCCCCTAGGGGACTCGAACCCCTGTTACCGCCGTGAAAGGGCGGTGTCCTAGGCCACTAGACGAAGGGGACACACGTACAACATTCACTACTTATTGCGCTACGCTGTGTGCTTTACGCTGTAAGTGGCGCGCATTCTATGGATGGTTTGGGGGGTCGTCAACCCCATTCTGAAAATTTATTGAAATCAACGACTTCGCCCTGCTCGGAGCCGCGACAGACGGTTGCGAGCCAGTCCGCTATAACTTACCTATAATAGAAGCTTATCTACAAACTCCGACGGGTACATCTATGCGCAGTAGTGCTTAGCCACTACACTCGCGGGGAAAACTATTCGAACAAATGAGGTTTGTGCAGTGAGTCCACTCATGATCACGCTGATAGTAGTAGCTGGCATCGCGCTGCTTATCGCGATCGGCTATCTGAATCACGTCGCTGAAAACGGCAAACTGGACAAGGCTCGCGCCAAAGTCGAACTCAGTGATCGTCTGCGCCGCTGCAGCGAGATCACCGAAGTGTTTCCAGGCCAGTTGATGTCACCCGCACTCAAGCTGCTGTTGACCCGCCTGGAACTGAACGTCGTTCAGCGCATGCTGGCGATGGAAAAAGGTAATGCGCAGCTCAAGCACCGCGTTGGCGAGCTGGAAGAGCAGGTCGCCAAAGGTGACCGCATCGAAGTGACCAACCCAGTCACCCCGATCCAGACAGAGGCCAAGGCCAAGGACGTGCGCTTTCTGCTGGAAGCCCTTCATGGTCAGGTTACACGTGCAGCTCACGACGGCTTTTTGCAGACCAGCGAAGCCAAGCACTGGATCCGCGAGATACGTACCATTCTGGTCACGCTGCATATCGAGTTCTTCAATAATCTGGGGCAAATGGCACTTTCGCAGGATCAGCCTGGCCAGGCACGTCTGGCTTTCGAGCGTGGCGTGCAGTATCTGCGCAACCAGCCGGACCCGGTGACGTATCAGCAACAGCTGCTGGCGATGGAAAAACAGCTGGCTCGTGCCAACTCCATGGTACTGACCAACACTGCGCCCACCGAAGACGATGATAACGCTCTGACTGAAGGCTTGAAGGCCGACGACACCGAATCGGAGTGGAAGAAGAAAGTCATCTACGATTGATGACGGTCCTGCCAACGCCGCTGCCGCTCATGATCGAGCATCCGGCAGCGGCTTGTTGACCGGCTCAGCAGTCGGTCGATGCCAGAAAGATAGCCGCAAGTCGTTCAATACCCGCCTGATCCCCTTCCTTGAAACGCCCCACACTCGGACTGTCCAGGTCCAGCACACCGATCAACCGTCCGTCCTTGACCAACGGCACTACCAGTTCGCTGTTGGAAGCGCTGTCACAAGCGATGTGGCCGGGAAACTCGTGCACATCCTCGACACGCTGGGTCTGGCGACTCTGCGCTGCCGCGCCGCAAACGCCGCGACCGAACGGAATTCGCACACAGGCAATCTGCCCCTGAAACGGCCCCAACACCAACTCTTCGTCACGGTTCAGGTAAAAGCCTGCCCAGTTCAGGTCATCAAGCTGGGTATACAGAAAAGCTGAGAACTGTGCCGCGTTGGCAATGAAGTCGCGCTCATCGGCCAACAGCGCTTCCAGTTGCGCAGCCAGCAGGTTGTAGCCATTCAGGCCAGCGCCGGTATCTTGCAAGTCAATCATCTTTGTTGCTCCAACAATTCAAGTCCCACCCAATAGCGCGCAAATTGATAGGCGCAGCGGCCGTTACGATTGCCGCGCCCGGTCGCCCAGCGAATGGCGGCCTTGTCGAGCTGTTCGTCGCGCTGCCATTTGAGCCCTGCTTTCAGCGCCAGTTGCGTGATCCAGTGCTCGACCACGTTCAGGTAATGCTCTTGGGTGAACGGGTAAAACGACAGCCACAAGCCAAAACGATCAGAGAGCGCGATCTTGTCCTCCACCGCTTCACTGGGGTGCAGTTCGCCGTCGACGTGCTTCCAGTTCTCGTTGTCGCTCTCCTTCTCCGGCACCAGATGGCGACGGTTGGAGGTGGCGTACAACAACACGTTGTCTGGTGCCTGCTCAAGCGAACCATCAAGCACGCTCTTGAGCACCCTGTAATCGCCTTCACCGGACTCGAACGACAGATCGTCGCAGAACAGCACGAAGCGCTGCGGCAACTTTTGCAGTTGCTCGACCACGCGTGGCAAGTCGCCCAGATGGTCACGTTCGATCTCGATAAGCCGTAGGCCGAGCGGCGCATACTCGGCCAGCAACGCGCGAATGATCGACGACTTGCCGGTGCCTCGCGAGCCCCATAGCAAGGCGTGGTTGGCTGGCAGGCCGTCGAGGAACTGACGCGTGTTGCGACCCAACTGATCACGCTGCAAGTCAACCCCGATCAGGTCGGACAAACGCATGTCGAGACTGACTTCAAGCGGCATCAGATAGCCGCTGCGACCTTCTCGAACCCAGCGTGCGGCCAGCGTTTGCGTCCAGTCAACTGGCTCGCGCAGCGCCGGTAACAGAGGCTCGAGACGCGCAAGCACCGCGTCGGCTCGTTCCAGAAAAGCATTCAACCGGGAATCCACGGTTTCTCCTTATATTTAACTGATTATCCACCCCATCCGATCAGCTATGCTTGCCGGGCACCGGGCACCTGAAGTGGCAGTAAGGACTCATGGATATACCATTCACCCAACGGCTTTCGTTCAAGCAGGCACGCCTGGCTGTATTGATCGGCTTTGCGCTGGGAACCTTGCTGAGTCTGTTTCAGATTGCGATCGATTATGCCAGCGAAGACGCTTCCATAGATCGCGAAATCAGTTCTCTGCTGGAAATCATCAAGACCCCCGCCTCGCGCATCGCATACAACATCGATGCCGAGCTGGCTCAGGAGCTTACCGCGGGGCTGCTGCACTCCCCGGCGGTAGTGAGCGCCAGGCTGTCCGATAATAACAATGTGGTGCTCGCAAGCGTTGATCGACCGATGGCCAGCGGTCGCTACCGCGTGCTCAGCGACTGGATGTTCGGCGAAAGCCGTCAGTTCGAGGAAAACCTGCACCTGGCCCTTATGCCGAATGAAAGCATCGGGACGCTGTACCTGACCGTCGACACCTTTGCCTTTGGCAGCCATTTTCTGCAGCGCGCCGAGATTACCCTGCTCAATGGATTCGTCCGCAGCCTGGTGCTGGCCGCCCTGCTGACGCTGCTGTTTTACGCAACCCTCACCAAGCCTCTGGTCGTTGTCATCCGGGAGCTTAGCCAGCACGATCCGCGCAGCGCCGAGCGGCCCAGAATCAGCTGTCCGCTTCACCACGAGAAAGATGAAATCGGGGTGCTGGTGGAAACCTTCAACCGCCAGATCGAAACCGTCACCAGTGAACTGTCCAGACGTCGCGAAGCTGAAGACCGGCTGACCGACCACATGAATGAGCTGGAAAACATCGTTTCGGCACGCACCAACGAACTCCGGACCAGCAACGACCGCCTACGCCAATCCAACGAAGAATTGCAGATAGCCCGAAGCACCGCACTGGACATGGCCAACGCACGCTCTGCATTTCTGGCGAACATGAGCCATGAGATTCGTACCCCCCTCAACGGCCTGCTCGGCATGCTGGCGCTTTCACTGGACAGCCCGCTGAGCGCCGAGCAACGCCAGCAACTGATGATTGCCCATGACTCGGGCAAAGTGCTGGTAGAGCTGCTCAACGATATCCTCGACATGTCCAAGTTCAACGCAGGCCATCTTGAGATCGAGCTCATCCCGTTCGACATGGGCCTGCTGGTCGAAGACACGGCCAATCTGCTTTCACAGAACGCCGCCCCGAGTGTAGAGCTGACCTGCCTGATCGAGCCAGACTTCCCGGCGATGGTCATGGGCGATCCGACACGGGTTCGACAGATTGTCAGCAACCTGCTGTCCAACGCATTGAAATTTACCCGCTTCGGCCGCGTGGACGTTCGTCTGAGCCGCTATCAAGACCCACAAACGCAGCAGGACAGAGTGAAAATCGACGTGCGTGATACCGGCATTGGTATTGCGCAGGAAGCACAGGCGAAGATCTTTCAGCCCTTCACCCAGGCAGAAGCGGCTATCACTCGTCAATTCGGTGGGACCGGCCTGGGGCTGGCACTCACCCACAGCCTGTGCGAAGCCATGAACGGTACGCTGAGCTTTCAATCGCAGTCAGGCCTTGGCAGCGTATTCAGTGCAGACCTGCCATTGCCGGTCCACCTTGCAGCAGTCGAACCGCCACCGCTGCAAGGCCGGGTGACGGTGATCAGCTCGGCGGGCAGCGGCCTGGTCGAATTGCTCGGCAGCCTTCTTCCGGGCTGGGGCGTGACGTTGAAGCGTCGCAGCATTGATGACCAGACCTCAGAGCTGCAACTGGACACCCTCCCGGACCTGATCATCACTGACTGTCCCGAGTGCCTGTTCGCGATTCGACCCGTCACCTCGGTGCCAATCCTGCTGGTCACCGCCTACGGCAACTTCATGCCAGGCGAACAGGTAAGCGCCCTCGCCCCACTCCAGCAGCAGGCCAGACCGCTGGCACGCAACGCGCTTTATCACACGCTGCGACGCGTTCTGAACAAGGAAGGCACAAGCACCCGGAACCTGCATACCCAGGAGCTCCCTGTGCAGCGTCAGGCGCGAGTGCTGCTGGTAGAAGACAACCCGGTCAACCAACTGGTGGCCAAGGGCATCCTTGCCAGGCTGGGCTGCGATGTGATTGTCAGCAGCCATGGCGCAGAGGCCCTTGAGCAACTGGAACAGGGGCACTTCGATCTGGTGCTGATGGATTGCAACATGCCGGTGATGGATGGCTACGAGGCCAGTCGGCAAATCCGTCGGAGCGGGCGCTGGCCTGACCTGCCCATCGTTGCCGTCACCGCCAATGCCATGCCCGATGAGCGTGAACGCTGCAAGGCGGCAGGCATGAGCGACTATCTGGCCAAGCCATTCAGGCGCAGCGAACTGATCGGGATCCTGGACCGGTGGGTACCGGTGACCGAACACCATCCCGTTGAGTGATGGTCAGCTCGACTGACTCAGCAGCGCCTTGATTTCGCCTGTCAGCTCTTCAGGCTTGGTCAGCGGCGCGAAACGCTTGACCAGTTTGCCGTCGCGGCCGATCAGAAATTTGGTGAAGTTCCACTTGATACGCTCAGAGCCAAGCAAACCCGGGGCCTTTTTCTTGAGTTGAATGAACAGAGGATGAGCCTGGTCGCCGTTGACATCGATCTTTTTGAACAACGGGAAACTCACCCCATAGTTGAGCTCACAGAATCCCGAAATAGCACCCTCGTCCCCTGGCTCCTGCTTGCCAAACTGGTTGCACGGAAAACCCAGCACCACCAACCCCTGATCCTTGTAATCCTGCCAGAGCTTTTCCAGTCCTTTGTATTGCGGCGTAAACCCGCATTTGCTGGCAGTGTTGACCACCAGCACCGCCTTGCCGGCAAAGTCGGCGAGGGTTTTCTGCTCGCCCTTGATTGTGGTGCACGGAATGTTAAGCAGGTCTTCGCTCATGGCAGCGCCTCGGGGTCATGAATATTGGAAAGAACGGGGATCAGAACTGACCAATGACAGTAGCGTGCAGACGAGCGGCATGCACTCCGATTCCCCTTGTTGATACGGGTCGATAAGCACGGCAGCCGCTCGTGAACGGTGGCGTTACACGCGAGCTTGCAGCGTCAGGCAGACCGAGTTGATGCAATAACGCAGGCCGGTGGGCTTGGGGCCGTCAGGAAAGACGTGACCCAGGTGCGCGTCGCACTTGGAGCAGACCACTTCGGTACGAATCATTCCATGAGTCATGTCTCGCACTTCGACCACTGCACTGCCTTCAATGGGTGCATAGAAGCTCGGCCAGCCGCAACCCGAGTCGAACTTGGTCTCGGAGTCGAACAGCGCCTCGCCACAACACACGCAATGGTAGACGCCAGGCGTCTTGGTGCTGTTGTACTTGCCAGTAAACGGCCGCTCTGTCGCTTTGAGGCGGCAAACGTTGTACTGCTCGGGGTCGAGCATCTGCTTCCACTCTTCGAGCGTTTTGTTCAGCTTGTCCACAGGTACACCTCCGAATTCGAAAAAGCCTGATCTGTATCTTTTCCGCAGATCAGGTGGCACGTATGATTGCGCCACGTCAGCAGCCAGTCTGGCACCCGCGTTTGTCGCACACAAACCCATTTTCATGGTGTCATGTTCAGCGGCCTTCATTGCAAGCCAGTAACAGCTCGTCCATTTTCAGGATCATCACCATGCAGTTCAGCAAATCGAACAAGCTCGCAAACGTCTGTTATGACATTCGCGGGCCCGTGCTCAAGCACGCCAAACGCCTGGAGGAGGAAGGTCATCGCATCCTCAAGCTGAACATCGGCAATCCGGCACCGTTTGGTTTCGAGGCGCCGGACGAAATCCTTCAGGACGTGATCCGCAACCTGCCTACAGCCCAGGGCTACAGCGACTCCAAGGGCCTGTTCAGTGCCCGCAAGGCCGTCATGCAGTATTACCAGCAGAAACAGGTCGAAGGCGTTGGCATCGAGGACATTTACCTCGGCAACGGCGTGTCCGAACTGATCGTGATGTCGATGCAGGCCCTGCTCAACAATGGCGACGAGGTTCTGGTACCAGCCCCCGACTACCCATTGTGGACCGCAGCCGTGGCGCTGTCTGGCGGCAACCCGGTTCACTACCTGTGTGACGAACAGGCCAACTGGTGGCCTGATCTTGCCGATATCAAGGCCAAGATCACGCCGAACACCAAGGCCATGGTCATCATCAACCCGAACAACCCGACGGGTGCCGTGTACTCGCGTGAAGTGTTGCTGGGCATGCTGGAACTGGCCCGTCAGCACAATCTGGTGGTGTTCTCTGACGAGATCTACGACAAGATTCTGTATGACGACGCCGTGCACATCTGCACTGCATCGCTGGCCCCTGACTTGCTGTGCCTGACCTTCAACGGCCTGTCCAAATCGTATCGCGTTGCGGGTTTCCGCTCTGGCTGGATCGCGATTTCGGGCCCCAAACACAACGCGCAGAGCTACATCGAAGGCATCGACATTCTGGCCAATATGCGCCTGTGCGCCAACGTGCCGAGCCAGCATGCGATCCAGACGGCACTGGGGGGTTATCAGAGCATCAATGACCTGATCCTGCCACCGGGGCGTCTGCTTGAGCAACGTAACCGGACCTGGGAACTGCTCAACGACATCCCTGGCGTAAGCTGCGTCAAACCGATGGGTGCGCTTTATGCCTTCCCGCGTATCGACCCGAAGATCTGTCCGATCCACAACGATGAAAAATTCGTGCTGGACCTGCTGCTTTCGGAAAAACTTCTGGTCGTGCAAGGCACAGCCTTCAACTGGCCATGGCCGGATCACTTCCGCGTCGTGACCCTGCCGCGTGTGGACGAACTGGAGCAGGCCATTGGCCGCATCGGCAACTTCCTGAAGGGTTATCGTCAGTAAGCCCGTCACTCGTCTGACCGCAAGCCCCACTGCCCCGACCTGTTCGGGGCAGTTTATTTCAGCCTGCTTAAATACAGGCCATTTGCCCTGTTATCCGCCCCAGGCATCGCGCGCTATGGCTCAGGCGCCGTTCAGCTTGTGCGGATTACCATCAAGCCTGAGCAGAGGACACAGTTTGAAATAGTCCCTCTGTTGAATCGGAGCGGTCATCACCTTATATACCCGGCATCCAGTTACATTTTGTCCTGAGGAGAACGTTTCGACCATGATGCGCATTTTGCTGTTTTTGGCCACTAACCTTGCGGTCGTGCTGATTGCCAGCATCACCCTGAGCCTTTTTGGCTTCAATGGGTTCATGGCGGCCAACGGGGTTGATCTCAACCTCAATCAGCTGCTGGTTTTCTGCGCTGTGTTCGGTTTCGCGGGCTCGCTGTTTTCGCTGTTCATCTCCAAGTGGATGGCGAAGATGAGCACCGGCACTCAGATCATTACCCAGCCGCGCACCCGCCATGAGCAATGGTTGCTGCAGACCGTCGAACAACTGTCCCGCGATGCGGGCATCAAGATGCCGGAAGTGGGTATCTTCCCGGCCTACGAGGCCAACGCCTTCGCGACAGGCTGGAACAAAAACGACGCGCTTGTTGCCGTCAGCCAGGGCTTGCTGGAACGCTTCTCGCCCGACGAAGTGAAGGCGGTTCTCGCTCACGAAATAGGCCACGTTGCCAACGGCGACATGGTCACGCTGGCATTGGTGCAAGGTGTGGTGAACACTTTCGTGATGTTCTTCGCGCGAATCATCGGCAACTTCGTTGACAAAGTGATTTTCAAGACCGAGAACGGTCAGGGCATCGCGTACTACATCACCACGATATTCGCTGAACTGGTGCTGGGTTTCCTGGCAAGCGCCATCGTGATGTGGTTCTCACGCAAGCGTGAGTTCCGGGCTGACGATGCCGGGGCACGACTGGCGGGCACGCAGGCAATGATTGGCGCACTGCAACGCCTGCGTTCCGAACAGGGTGTGCCAGTCAACATGCCTGACAGCCTGACCGCGTTCGGCATCAACGCCGGTCTCAAGAAGGGCCTGGCTGGCCTGTTCATGAGCCACCCGCCACTGGAGCAACGTATCGAGGCACTTCGCCGCCGCGGTTGATCCTTGAAGCAATAACCGAAAAGGGCGACGAGAGTCGCCCTTTTCTATTCAGGGCTGAGGCGAGGCCATTCAAGCCTGCGGCTTGCGCACCAGCACATAGGCATTTTCGTCCATTTGTGTCACACCGGCCTTCAAGGCTTTGGCGCTGCTCTGTAAGGCGTCGCGCCCTGCAACCTTCGTGAGTTCCCAGCCGGGGGAGACAAACGTCGCCAGCCACTCGTCAGGCACCGAGAACGGCGGACCCGCCAATATCGCCTGATCGTAATCCAGGGTAATCAATAAACCACCGCACCCCGAGGGCAAAAGCCTGCCCAGATGCTCGACATAGCGTTCGCGCATTGCCGAGGGCAGCGCGATCATGGCCGCCCTGTCATAAAGGACAGTGCACAGTCCGATATCCTGCGCAGTCAGCTGGAAAAAATCACCGCACCAGATTTCCAGCCCTTGTGTCGCGTAGACGCTGAACGCTCCCCGGTCAGTAATATGCGGTTCAAGCTGACGGGCAACGAAATAGTCCTCGACTGCTGTTTGCGACAGCTCGACTCCAATGACTGTATGACCCTGATCTACCAGCCACCCGAGATCGAGACTTTTACCGCACAACGGTACCAGCACGCGCGCGCCCGGCTCAACACCTGCCATCGGCCAGAACTCACGCAGAAGCGGATTGACCTGATCCTGATGAAACCCGATCTGGCCGGTCGTCCAGCGTTGCTGCCAAAAATCTGCCTGCATGAAACCTCCAGAAAATCCGATCAATATGCGCCAGAACTTATATTAGATTTAGATGATGAAGATGCCTGAAGATAAGTCATTCCCCCTCTTCTGGAGCCTTCATGTTTCCCAGCCTGTTCATCTCTCACGGCTCCCCGATGCTGGCACTGGAGCCTGGCGAAAGCGGCCCCGCGCTGGCGAAGCTGGCCGCCGAAATGCCCACACCCCGCGCTATCGTGATTGTATCTGCGCATTGGGAAAGCAACGAACTCATCGTCAACGACAATCCAAAACCGGAAACCTGGCATGACTTCGGCGGCTTTTCGGCTGAGTTGTCCGCCATGCAGTACCCCGCCCCTGGCATGCCGGAACTGACGCTTGAAGTCCTGGCGCTGCTGACCGCAAGCGAACTGTCGCCCCGTGTCGATACGCGTCGGCCGTTTGATCATGGCGTATGGGTTCCGCTGTCATTGATGTATCCGCACGCCAACATTCCGGTGGTACAGGTGTCTCTTCCCAGCCGTCAGGGCCCGGAACTGCAAACACGCGTCGGCAAAGCGCTCGCCAGTTTGCGTAATGAAGGGGTGCTGATCGTGGGTTCAGGCAGCATCACGCACAACCTGCGCGATCTGGACTGGGATGCCGGCCCAGAGAGTATCGAGCCATGGGCGCTGGCGTTTCGAGACTGGATGATCGAAAAGCTCCAGAATGATGACGAGCCCGCCCTGCACCACTATCGCAGTCTGGCCCCGCATGCTGCTCGAGCACACCCCAGCGACGAGCACCTGCTGCCGCTGTACTTTGCACGCGGCGCGGGTGGGCCATTCAGCATCGCGCATCAGGGATTCATGATGGGTACGCTGGGCATGGACATCTATCGGTTCGGCTGACCATCGACTCAGTTGAAACAACGACTGTCAGACACGCTGATTGCAACGCAAAAAAAATCCCCGAACCAGTCGGGGATTTTTTATTGGACGATCAGCTCAAGAGCGGATCAATCCTCGCGATAGCGACGCAGCTTCAACTGCTTGCCAGCAACGCGGGTGTCCTTGAGCTTGGTCAGCAGACGCTCAAGGCCATCTTCCGGCAGCTCGACCAGGCTGAAGCTGTCACGGACCTGGATGCGGCCGATGGCTTCGCGGGCCAGGCCGCCTTCGTTGAGGATAGCGCCCAGCAGGTTCTTGGCAGCGATACCATCACGCGCACCCAGCGCGGTACGGCAACGAGCACGGCCTTCGGCCAGTGGAACCGGAGCACGACGCTCACGCTCTGGACGATCACCGCGATCACTGCGCTCCGGACGATCACCACGTGGGGCGTTGTTCGGAACCAGTGGGCGCTCGCGCTCGATGGCCGACAAGGTCAGTGCCTGACCGTTGGTGGCCTTGCGCAGCAATGCAGCAGCAAGAGCACGCGGGCTGCAACCGATATCGGCTGTCAGACGATCAAGCAGCTCGCCATGAGTCGACTCTGCATCAGCAACCAGCGGCGCAAGGCTGTTGGTCAACTTCTTGATGCGTGCATCGAGAACGGCCTGGGCATCCGGCAGGCGGACTTCCGCAACCTTCTGACCGGTGACACGCTCGATCACTTGCAGCATGCGGCGCTCACGTGGAGTGACCAGCAGCAGTGCACGACCTTCGCGACCTGCACGGCCAGTACGGCCGATACGGTGAACGTAGGACTCTGGATCGTAAGGCATGTCCACGTTGAACACGTGAGTGATACGCGGGACGTCAAGGCCACGAGCAGCAACGTCGGTCGCTACAACGATGTCCAGACGGCCATCCTTGAGGGATTCGATAACGCGCTCACGCTGGTTCTGGGCGATGTCGCCGTTCAGAGCAGCGGCCTTGTAGCCTTTGGCTTCCAGAGCACTTGCCAGGTCCAGGGTCGCTTGCTTGGTGCGCACGAACATGATCAGGGCGTCGAAGTCTTCGACTTCCAGCAGGCTCAGTACAGCCGAGGTCTTCTGGTCAGCGTGAACCAGCAGGTGAGCCTGCTCGATCGCGGTAACGGTCTGGGTCTTGGTCTGGATCTTCACGTGCTTCGGATCACGCAGATGGCGCTCAGCGATGGCACGGATGGATTGCGGCAGTGTGGCCGAGAACAGAACGGTCTGGCGGGTCTCAGGCATGGCCTTGAAGATGACTTCCAGGTCGTCCATGAAGCCCAGCTTGAGCATTTCGTCTGCTTCGTCGAGAACCAGGTGGTTCACGGTCGCCAGGACTTTTTCGTCACGGCGAAGGTGATCGCACAGACGGCCCGGGGTAGCGACGACGATCTGAGCGCCGTTACGGATAGCCTTGAGCTGTGGGCCCATTGGCGCACCGCCGTAGACCGCTACAACGGTCACGCCCGGCATTTGTTTTGCGTAGGTCTCGAACGCGGTGGCAACTTGAAGTGCCAGCTCGCGGGTCGGGGCCAGGATCAGTGCTTGCGGCTCGCGCTTGCTCGGGTCGATACGATGCAGGATAGGCAGTGCGAACGCAGCGGTTTTACCCGTACCGGTTTGCGCCTGACCAATCATGTCGTGACCGGCGAGAATAATCGGGATCGATTGCTGCTGAATGGCCGAAGGCTCTTCGTAGCCAGTGGCGACGACAGCTGCAACGATATTTGGATGAAGTTCGAGAGCGGCGAAGCCGCCGATTTCCTGGGTCATGGGTCTGCCTCTAGTGCATCCGCAAAGACCCATGCTTCAAAGCTGCGCGTGCCGTGTACGACCTTGAGGTCACCCTGGCTGCTTTGTCGGCGGGGATTTGCGAAAACGTTTGATGAATGGATCGCCTAGGATAGTCCGCATAGCGAACACGCGACCGAAGCTGGCTTCGGGGAACTGCAATACCTGGACGAGGGCCCTGTTAAGGCCGGCGCGCACTATACCGGAATTACGGATAAAAGTGAGTCTTTTTTTGCGGAACAATGTGTACGGAACGAGAAAAATCAGGCTCCACCAGAGAGTGGAAACCGGACGAACGTGCTGCGGGGCCGCCATGGCGGGCACTCCAGCTTAAACGTTTCACTAATTCCTGCGGGGCATCAAGGCTTAGTCTTGCGACGTGCGGCGAATTGTCCCACATGCAAAATGGGGAAAACGCCAATACCTGTCAGTTTCAAGTCGCCGGTCGTAACGCCTTGATCAGCGACTCCAGGGAATAGCCCAATCGAGGTGCCAGTGCGTCGGCACGCAGGTTCAACGCGTTGATATCCAGCTCCTGATCCAGATCGGCGGGCACGATCAGGATGACGTTGCCCTCTTTTACCGGCAGCTCCCAGTAATGCCGATGGTACAGCCCGCGCAGCAGCGCAGCGCCCAACGGTTTGCCGTCGTCGGTTGCCCACTGATTGATGATCAGCCAGCCACCAGGATTGAGCCGCTGCTGGCAGCCGTGCAGAAAATTCCAGGCCAGATGTCCGACACCCGGGCCCACATCGGTGTACAGGTCGACAAAGATCAGGTCGGCGGGCTCGGCGCTGTCGAGCAGTTCCAGCGCATCGCCGATACGTATATAAAGCCGCGGGTCATCGTCGAGCCCCATGAACTCCATGGCCAGACGCGGAACATCCGGGCGCAGTTCGATCACCTCGACGTCATCCAACGGCAGGAATTTCATGCACGCCTGGGTCAGCGTGCCGGCACCCAGCCCCAGAAACAATGCGCTCTCCGGCACCGGGTGGCACAGGGCGCCGATCAGCATGGCGCGCGTGTAGTCGTATTCCAGCCAACTGGGATCAGCCGTGAACGTACAACTCTGCTCGATGGCATCGCCAAATTCGAGGAAACGATAGTCGTCCACCTCCAGCACGCGGATCATGCCGAAGTCGTCGTGGACCTCAGCCAGAATTCGTTCTACGCGCTCACGCTCTTCCGTCATTACCGTTCCTGGTTGTACCTGCGCCCAGCGCAAAGGATGAATTGTCAGCCAAGCGCGCCGCTTTGTCACATTTGCACGTCGATGCATGGGCAGATGCTTACCCGCCCCGCTGGCAGCGTGGCCCTGAACTGCTAACATGATGGCCCGATTGCACAACCCTTGAGCCAACAATGAGCCAACCCTGGAGCCCCGACAGCTGGCGGGCACTGCCTATACAGCAGCAACCGCTTTATCCTGATGCCGCGCACCTGTCGAAAGTAGAACAGAGCCTGGCCAGCTATCCGCCGCTGGTGTTTGCCGGTGAAGCCCGGGAATTGCGCCGTCAATTTGCCGAAGTGACCGAAGGACGTGCGTTTCTGCTGCAGGGCGGTGACTGCGCCGAGAGCTTCATGGAGTTTTCTGCAGCGAAGATCCGCGACACGTTCAAAGTGCTGTTGCAGATGGCAATCGTGATGACCTTCGCTGCTGGCTGTCCGGTGGTCAAGGTAGGGCGCATGGCAGGGCAGTTCGCCAAACCTCGCTCCTCCAACGATGAAACCATTGATGGCGTGACCTTGCCGGCCTACCGGGGCGACATCGTCAACGGCATCGGCTTTGACGAAAAGAGCCGCGTCCCGGACCCGGATCGTCTGCTTCAGGCGTATAACCAGTCGACGGCCACCCTGAATCTGTTGCGCGCATTCGCACAGGGCGGGTTTGCAGATCTGCATCAGGTGCACCAGTGGAACCTGGATTTCATTGCCAATTCGGCACTGGCTGAAAAATACAGTCACCTGGCCGACCGAATCGACGAGACCCTGGCGTTCATGCGTGCCTGTGGCATGGACACTTCGCCGCAGCTGCGTGAAACCAGCTTCTTCACGGCCCACGAAGCGCTGCTCCTCAACTACGAAGAAGCGTTCGTACGTCGCGACAGCCTGACCAATGATTACTACGATTGCTCGGCGCACATGCTCTGGATTGGCGACCGCACCCGGCAACTGGATGGCGCGCATGTCGAGTTCCTGCGCGGCGTGAAAAACCCGATTGGCGTCAAGGTCGGGCCGAGCATGAACACCGATGACCTTATCCGTCTGATCGATATCCTCAACCCCGACAACGATCCTGGTCGCCTGAACCTGATCGCTCGCATGGGCGCCAACAAAGTGGGCGATCATTTGCCACAATTGATCCGTGCCGTCGAGCGTGAGGGCCGCAAGGTGTTGTGGAGCTCCGATCCGATGCATGGCAACACGATCAAAGCCAGCAGCGGTTACAAGACCCGCGACTTCGCGCAAATTCTTGGCGAGGTGAAGCAGTTCTTCCAGGTGCATCAGGCCGAAGGCACCTACGCGGGCGGCATTCATATCGAGATGACCGGCCAGAACGTCACCGAATGCATCGGCGGCGCACGTCCGATCACCGAAGACGGCCTTTCGGACCGCTATCACACCCATTGCGACCCGCGCATGAACGCCGATCAGTCGCTGGAACTGGCGTTCCTGATTGCTGAAACCCTGAAACAGGTCAGGCGCTGAGCCCTGCTTCGCCCTGAGAGCGGAGCGCCTCCATCAGACGCGCTCCACTGTTTCTCTGACAGTTGACCTGAACCTGCGTCAACCCCAGCCAATCGGCCAGTTGACGCAAGTGATGGGCCAGCGCTTGCATGCCGTCCTCGTCCAGCCCTTTGGTCTCCTCATGCACGGCATGCACGGCCAACCTGCCCAATGCACGCTCGGCGCGCAGATCGACGCGGGCAGCGATGCGTTCGTTGTGCAAAAAAGGCAGCACGTAATAGCCATAAATGCGCTTGGCCTGAGGCGTGTAGATTTCCAGCCGATAGCGAAAGTCGAACAGCCGTTCAGTGCGTGAGCGCTCCCAGATCAAGGAATCGAACGGTGACAGCAACGCACTGCACGACACCTTGCGCGCAGTGCTGTTGTCAGGCAGACAAAACGCTTTCTGCTTCCAGCCCTCTACCTGAACAACCTGCAAGGCGCCCGCCTCCACCAGCTCCGCCAACAGCAGACGGCTCGGTAACGGGTCCTGACGAAAGTAATCACGCAGATCCTTTTCGGTTCCCACGCCTATTGCATGCGCTGCATGCAGCAACAGACCACGCTGCGCATCGGCCTCGCTGATTTCAGGTTGGTCGAGTACGGCCATCGGCAAAACTCGCTCGGGCAAGTCATAAAGACGCTCGAAACCTCGACGCCCGGCCACTGTTACCTTGCCGGCCGCAAACAGCCACTCAAGCGCCAGCTTCTCGGCGCTCCAGTCCCACCAGGGCCCTGCGCGATCCTGGCGGGTACTGAGACTGCCCGCCCCCAACGCGCCCTGCTCCCGCACGGCTTGTAACACCCGTTCCACTACCGGCTGTTGCTCGCGGCCAAACTTCGCCAGTCCCAGGTAGATTCCCTCACCCTGCGCTGCACGTCGCATGCGCCAGCGCATCAGCGGGTACAGTTCGATGGGCAGCAGCGACGCTTCGTGGCCCCAGTACTCGAACAGCTTGCGGTGCCGCCCCTGACTCCAGGCTGCCTGGTCCAGCAAGGTTTGCGAGTAGATACCCAGCCGCGAGAACAGCGGCAGGTAATGTGAGCGCACCAGCGCATTGACCGAATCGATCTGCACCACGCCCAGGCGCTGGATCAACTGGACGACATGGCTGGCCTTGATAATCGCGGGCGGCTGGCGCCCCGTGAAACCCTGGGCGGCCAGTGCCAGACGACGTGCTTGCTTGAGGGACATATCTACGGACATCGAATGTTCTCCGTGAGGACCCTGCACGCTAGCCGATTATGCCGTGCCTTGTCAGCGCTTCATGGGATCGTCCCAGAAAGGACGCTCGTACTCCTGAAGGACGTCGACCCGGCTCAGTCCCATGTCCTTGAGCGCAGAATCACTCATGCCTGCGAGCGTCCGGCGTTGACGGTGCAGCTCGTACCAGCGACCCATCAACTGCTTGAACGCGGCCAACACCTTGCAAACCTGACTGTCAGGCGCAGGGCTTGCCACCTGTACGTAACTTTTTTGACCTTTCATCATCCTGCCCTCCAGTTGGGGATGACTAAAGTCTCGCTCCAGGCGTAGGATCAATCCAACGAATGTTTATTATCCTTAGCATCTGGGAGATTGATGTATTGGCTACGTACCCCAGCATAGACACCGAGCTGCTACGCACCTTTGTTGCGATCGCCGACCACGGCGGTTTCACCCGCGCTGGCGAGGTTGTCAACCGCACTCAATCCGCCGTCAGCATGCAGATGAAGCGGCTGGAAGAGGACATTGTGCAGCGCCAGCTGTTTCAGAAAGAGGGTCGCACCCTGAGCATGACAGCGGAAGGTCAGGTGCTGCTGGGCTATGCCAGGCGTATCCTGAAACTGCACAGCGAGGTGTTCAATACCTTGCGCGAACCGCACATGATCGGGGTGGTAAAGATCGGCTCGCCCGACGATTACGTGATGCGGTTTCTGCCCGGTATCCTTTCTCAGTTTGCACAGGCCTACCCGCTGGTGCAGGTGGAAGTGCATTGCGAACCGTCTGACGTGCTCTTGCAACGACACGATCTTGACCTGACCATTGTCACGCGCAAACCAGGCACCGAAATAGGCCAGCTGCTGCGCCAGGAACGTCTGGTGTGGGTAGAAGCCAACGGTTTTGCACCCCATGAGCAGACGCCCATGCCACTGGCGATGTTCAACAGCCAGTGCTTCTGTCGGGAATGGGCCTGCAATGCGCTCGACATCCGCGAGCGCGAATATCGCATCGCCTACAGCAGCGCCAGCATGTCGGCAATCATGGCGGTGGTCGGCGCAGGGCTGGCGGTCACCGCGCAGTTGCAAAGCCTGGTCACCCCGGACCTGCGCATCCTTGGCGAGGCAGAAGACCTGCCGCAGTTGCCCACGGCCAGCGTGGTGCTGCTGCGCAACCCGAAAAACCCTTCACCCATTACCGAATGCATGGCCGATTACATCGCGCAGGGCTTCAAACCTTGAGGGCGAGAATCACCGCGCACAGCACCAGAAAAATACAGAACATCAAGCGCAGGGTCCGCTCTGGCAGCGAATGAGCCAGCCTGACGCCCCAACTGATGCTGGCCAGTCCGCCGACGGCCAGTGGGATGCCCATGGACCAGTTGACGTGATCGTGCAGCGCATAGGTCACCAGTGTGATGCCGGTGCTGGGTGCGGCCAGCGACAGTGCCAGCCCTTGGGCAACCACTTGTGTCGCGCCAAACACGCTGGTCAGAATCGGAGTTGCCACTACGCCTCCGCCCACGCCAAACAGCCCGCCGGTCACGCCGGAGCCGACGCCCAGCAGCCACAACCATTTTTCGCGGCGCAGCCCGACACTGGCCTGCGACCTGCGCCAGTACATCTGCGCCACATTGAACACCGTCAATACAACCAGAAAGCCGATAAATCCCAGACGCATGGCCTGTGGATCGAGGCGTACAGCCAACAGAGACGTCAGCCAGGCGAAGAAAAAGCTGGGGATAATCAACATCAGCGCATTGCGCAGCAAAATGCGGTTACGCTGGTTATAACGCCACAAGGCAAGCAAGACGTTGGGTAGCACCATTAATAGCGCCGTACCTTGCGCCAGTTGCTGATCCAGTCCGAACAGCACGCCCAGCGCAGGTATCGCGACCAGGCCTCCTCCAATCCCGAACAGCCCTCCCAGGGTGCCCATCGCAGCACCCAGCAACACAAACATCACCACTTCAATCACGCCACACCCTCAATCAGCCCATGGCCAAATGCTACGCAGTCCTGAGCGCCACGCAAAACGATCAGCGCAACAAAAGGTCTGTTTTTTCATGCATGCACCTGCGATAGCCGTTTTGAATGATCGGCAAACAGCAAATTATCTGGCGCATTAAAGAGCGCAACACTAAATTAACCCTCCTTCCCAGCGCACGAGGATTGTCCATGAGTGACGAGCAGAGCCCTACCCCGCAAACAACCGCCGATTGCGACTCGTTGCTGCTGGACAACCAGTTATGTTTCGCCCTCTATTCCACCTCGCTGATGATGACCAAGGTGTACAAACCCTTGCTTCAGGCTCTTGGACTGACCTATCCGCAATACCTGGCGATGATGGTGTTGTGGGAGAAGGACGGAGTAACGGTGGGTGACGTAAGCACTCGCCTGTTGACCGACCCGGGATCGTTGACACCCTTGCTCAAGCGCCTGGAAGGTGAAGGTTTCATCAGCCGTACCCGCAGCAAGGAAGACGAGCGCGTGGTGTTGTTGCACCTGACCGAGCAGGGCCGCGCACTCCAGCACAAGGCGTTGACTGTGCCTGGCTGCATCCTGTCCGCGAGTGGCCTGACGATGGACAAGCTGCATGAGCTGCAGAACGAGCTGTTGAGCTTGCGTGGTCATCTTCACGACAGCCTTTGACCGCGACGAGTTGTAGGCAATGAAGCTGTAAACCCCCGCAGTTATCGCTTCGACATATCAAGATACAATCCTGGTACTCAAAAGCTCAGTAATATTCAGCAAGCGCAAATAGCAAGCATTACCATTCGCATCCAAAAAATCATAACCTCTTTGGATACGCATCTTCATGCCTGCCCTTCTGCGTCTCAAACCTGCTTCAATCGGATTCTCCGTATTACTGACTGCAGGCTTCGCTTGCGCTGCACCCACCACCTTGCCCGCGCTCAACATCGGTGCCGACGCAGAGGCTGACGATCATCGCGTGAAAGAGGTCAGCACCGCCACGAGGACCGAGACGCCGGTGCGTTATGTGCCGCAAGCGATCGACTCGGTAAAGGCCTCCAACGTGCTGGATTACGGCACCAACGATCTGGGCACGGCACTGAGCGGGATTCCCAACGTCAGCAACGCTGCCGATACCCGCTTCGACAGCTTGCGGATTCGAGGCTTCGACGCCAGCAACGACTTTTATCTGGACGGCATTCGCGACGACAGTCAGTACGTCCGCGACCTGCATAACATCGAGCGTATCGAGGTACTCAAAGGGCCCGCGGCCGTACTTTATGGACGTGGCAGCCAAGGAGGTATCGTCAACCGGGTCAGCAAAGCCCCGCAGTTCGGTCGCCATTCCACTCTGGAGGCTCAAGCAGGCAGTGACGACCTGCGCAGCCTGTACGCCGACCTCAGTACAGATCTGACTGACAACGTCAGCCTGCGTCTGAACATGGGTAATCAGGACGGCAACAGCTTCCGCGACGACATCTCCAGCAGCCGACAGCTCTTTGCGCCGTCGATCAGTTGGCAGCTGACGCCCGATCTGAACTGGCTGGTGCAGTACGAGTACAGCCGCTATGACCGGACACCGGACCGCGGCATTCCTGGTGTCGGTGGACGTCCCGCCGATGTCAGCCGCGAGACCAGCTACGGAGATGATCGCGACTACATCGACGACCACTCCCAATCATTGCGCTCGAAGTTTACCTATGCAATCAACGACGACTGGCAACTGCGCCAGACCCTCGGAATCTTCAAACTCGACAGCGAGTTCGACAACACTTATCTGACGGGCTACGACCCGGCAACCCGGCGGGTCAGCCGCCAGCGCTGGCAGCAGGACCTCAGCACCCGTAACTTCTTCAACAACCTTGAACTCGAGGGCCGGGTTGAAACTTTTGGTCTGGAACATCGCCTGCTGACCGGGCTGGAAGTGGGCAGTCAGCGCCGCGACCCGACGCTGTATACCGCAGCCACCTCTGGCGCTGGCTTTCAAGCCGTGCCTGCGCTGGACCTGCTCAAGCCGGATCGCAACCTGAGCCACAACGGTCGAATGATCACCTCCAGCGACAACCACACCGAAGTCGAGAGCCGCGCCGCGTATGTTCAGGACCAGCTTCGCCTGAGTGATCAGTGGCAGCTTCTCGGTGGCCTGCGCTACGACGTTTTTGAGGTCGAAACCACCAACAGGCTTCGCGGCATTCAGGACCAGCGAGACAGCCACAGCACAAGCCCGCGTGTGGGCGTGGTCTGGACACCGCTGCAGGATCACTCTTTCTATGCATCCTGGACCAAGACTTTCTCACCGGTGGGTGGCGGACTTATCGGCATCACTCCGGGCGCCTCGGGCAATGCCAACGACCTCAGCCCGGAAATGACCCGACAGAAGGAGGTCGGGGTCAAAAGCGACTGGCTGGAGGAGCGTTTGAGCACCACGTTGGCTGTCTATGAGCTGGAACTGTACAACCGACGCACGACTGACCCCTTGAACCCCACCGTGACGCTTCTGACCGGCTTGCAACGTTCACGCGGCGTGGAGCTGACCGCCACAGGCCGGGTGATCGGCGACTGGTATGTACGCGGCGGCATCGGCCTGCAGGACGCAACGATCGTCGAGGACGACAACGGCCTGGAAGGCAACCGTGTCAGCAACGCTGCCAAGCGCAATGGCAGCCTGTTCGTGACCTGGAAACCGGAAATGGGCTGGTACGCGGAAACCGGTCTGACCCTGGTCGGTGAGCGCTTCGCTGATAATCAGAACACTACCGTGCTGCCCGGTTACGGCCGCTGGGACGCACTGGCGGGCTTCCGGCACAAGGACTGGGACGTGCGGGCAGCGCTCAACAACCTGACAGACCGCACTTATTACAGCTCTGCCACCAGTGCCGCCCAGATTCGAGTCGGTGACCCACGCAACATGGTGGTGACCGGCACCTATAAATTCTGACCTTGCGTCCTGAGCTGAACGCTCACCTGGATCACCGCGCACCCGACGCGGTGATCCACCTCAAAATTTCAGCAACTTGCTGATTATCAAAACAAAAAACAGATTCTCCTTCGCTCCATCCATGTCCCGTCAGGTGATTCGCTGCTTGAGAATTGCCCGGTCGAGTCCGAGAAGCTGATGACCTTCTGGAAATTTATCTTGCGCGCAATATATTAGAGCGATATATTCATTTGGCGATTAGTTAGCGCGCAAATATTTAGCGCAATTTATCAACAATCTATCAGAGGTAACGCCATGAATACGCTCTATACCGCAGTCGCAACAGCAACCGGTGGCCGTGATGGTCGCGCCGTCTCCAGCGACAACATTCTGGACGTCAAGCTGGCGACCCCCAAAGAACTGGGCGGTGCTGGCGGCCAAGCCACCAACCCTGAGCAGTTGTTCGCGGCGGGTTATTCTGCCTGCTTTATAGGCGCGTTGAAATTCGTGGCGGGTCAGAACAAGCGCAGTATTCCTGCCGACGCATCGATCACTGCTCATGTCGGCATCGGTCAGATTCCAGACGGCTTCGGTCTGGATATCGACTTGCATATAAGCCTGCCGGGCCTTGAGCAGGCTGACGCCCAGCAACTGGTGGAAGCGGCGCACCAGGTCTGCCCTTACTCGAACGCCACTCGCGGCAACGTCGATGTGCGCCTGCACGTCACCGTCTGACCTCGACCGCCCAAAAGCCACCAAGACCCGATCCCGATACGTCACAGGAGCCGAACATGAAAACCCTCAGTAAAGTCCTGGCCAGCACCCTGCTCACCTTGTCGGTCAGCAGCGCCTTCGCAGCGGGCGACACCGGCGTTGAGCACACCACTCAGGCCTTTCTCGATGCCCTGAATTCAGGTAAAGGCAAGCCGATCGAGCAACTTTCGCCCAAAGACGCACGAGCGGTCCTGACCGGGGCTCAGGCAGGCGTGAAACTGACCCTGCCCAAAGCCGATGTCAGCAACAAGACCATCACGGTGGAGGCCAGCCCATCAGCCTGACGGTCGTGCGGCCCGCAGGCGTCAAAGGGACTTTGCCGGTTTTCATGTTTTTCCACGGCGGCGGCTGGGTGCTGGGCGACTTCCCGACACACGAGCGGCTGGTGCGTGATCTTGTAGCGGGCTCAGGTGCCGTGGCAGTGTTCGTCAACTACACACCTTCGCCAGAAGCGCATTACCCTACCGCCATCAACCAGGCTTACGCCGCCACTCGCTGGGTGGCCGAGCACGGCAAGGAAATCAACGTCGATGGCAAGCGTCTGGCGGTAGCCGGCAATAGCGTCGGCGGCAACATGGCGGCCGTGGTTGCCCTGATGGCGAAGGAGAAAGGTACGCCGGCCCTCAGGTATCAGGTGCTGCTGTGGCCGGTAACGGACGCCAACTTCAACACTGGTTCTTACGACCAGTACGCCGAGGGCCACTTCCTGACCCGCAACATGATGAAGTGGTTCTGGGACAACTACACCACCGACGCAGCACAGCGTAACGAGATATATGCCTCTCCACTGCGGGCCAGCCTTGAGCAGTTGAAAGGTCTGCCGCCCGCGCTGGTGCAGACCGCCAGCGCCGACGTGCTGCGCGACGAGGGCGAAGCCTACGCCCGCAAACTGGATCAGGCTGGCGTACCGGTCACTGCAGTGCGCTACAACGGCATGATTCATGACTACGGCCTGCTCAACGTAGTCAGTCAAGTTCCGGCGGTTCGTTCAGCCATGTTGCAGGCTTCTCAAGAGCTCAAAGAACATTTGAAGTAAGCGTCAACACTGGAATCACAGGCACAAAAAAACCCGCAGCAATGCGGGTTCTTTGCGTAACGGGGTTACACGACCATGCTTATTTGGCACGGCCTTTGTAGGAACCGCCTTCACGGGTATCGATCTCGATCATGTCGCCGATTTCGATGAAGTCAGCAACGCTCAGCTCGGTACCGTTTTTCAGTTTGGCAGGCTTCATGACCTTGCCCGAAGTGTCGCCGCGCGCGGAACCTTCGGTGTAGTCAACCTGACGCACGATGGTGGTCGGCAGCTCTACGGAAACCAGACGGTCTTCGAAGAACACAGCTTCGCAAACGTCGGTCATGCCTTCTTCCACGAATGGCAGAACGCTTTCGATGTCTTCTGCGTTCAGCTCGTACATGGTGTAGTCAGTGGTGTCCATGAACGTGTAAGTGTCGCCGCTGATGAAGGACAGAGTCGCTTCTTTACGGTCGAGGATCACGTCGTCCAGTTTGTCGTCAGCGCTGTAAACGATCTCGGTCTTGTAGCCGGTCAGCAGGTTTTTCAGCTTGGTCTTCATGATCGCGCTGTTACGACCGGACTTGGTGAATTCAGCTTTCTGAACCAGCCAAGGATCGTTTTCGAGACGGATCACGGTACCGGGTTTCAGCTCTTTACCAGTTTTCATTGCATATATCCGAATTTGGATGGAATTAACCAAAGGCTCTGTACGAGAAATAGCCTGCGCAGGCACTTTTCGTACAGAGCCTTGTATCAAGGCCGCGTATCATAGCGAATTTCCATAAAACTGTACCAGCGCCGTGGCAAGATCAGTCCGCGAGGCCTGTTGCAGACACCAGCGTTCCGCGTGCTTTTCGATTTCCGGCCAGTGGCCATTCAATACTCGCCAATGCTCGCCCACGTCATCACCTGCGCTCCAGCCCAGCCAAAACGTGTTGAGTGCCTGTGCCGCAGCAGAGGAAAGCCCCGCCGCATAAAGCGTCAGGAAAGACTCAAGCTTGGGCAGATGCGCACCCTCTTCCTGCTGATAGATGTGCCAAAGCATCGGCCGCCCCGCCCATTGGCCGCGGACGAACGAATCTTCGCCTCGAACCACATTGAAGTCGCAGCACCATAGCAAACGGTCGTAATCCTCCTGTCGGACGAATGGCATTACCTGAATCGTCAGCGCCCCAAAAGTCTGCACGGTTGCAGACTTGAGCGGCGCGGTATCTTGCCCACGCATTTCCCGCCACTGTTGCAGATCGCCCAGAATCCGACCTTCGGGCACTAGCAGATGCGTTGAGCGCGTGTCACTGGCCAGCGCGTCGAGCCAACTGCCCACCGTCGGGTTTTCGTAGGCAAACAGGGTCATCAATCGGGCATCGGCCCGCGGTTCGATACCCAGACCCTTTAAAAAGCCTTGCCGCGCAGCCTTGTCCTGCTGAAAAGACTGACGCCGTTCGATCAGTCCCGCCTCACGCAGCAGACCGCCTGTGCCGTCTTGAAAACCGGGGAAAAAGAAGAACTTTTTCAAGCCACTCGACTGCACGGAAGGCAACCGGTGACAGCCAGACACCCAGTCTTCGGCGCTGAGATAATCCAGATTCAGCCAGAACGGTCTGGGCGAACGTTGCAGCATCGTCCCGGTGTACTCATCGGGCAAGCGGCAGGCGAACGCCTCAAGCACCACATCCGGCAAATCCGCAGGCCGCCAGGGCGTGGGCCATTGGCAAACACTGACGCCCGCGTGCCATTGCTGCACAGCGTCCGGATCAGCACCTGGACACAGGCGCACAAAAGCCGACAGGTCGTCGATCCACAACCGCACGTTCAAGTCATGCTCGGCAGCCAGTTGGCGCGCGAGTCGCCAGGTCACGCCCACGTCGCCGAAATTGTCGACAACGCTGCAAAAAATGTCCCAAGAGGCTTTCATTCTGGCTCCCTGAGGGCAGATACATAAAACACCGATTGTCCCTCAGAACAACCTGCCTTCACCAGACCGTGAATTGTGCAACGTGCTCACGCGCAGAGCAGTTGTCATACCGAATGCCCAGTCATGGCACAATCACAGCTGTTGCCCTTCGCCAGGATTTCAGCCATGTCGATCCCTAACCGTCGTCGCGAATTTTACGTCTCGTTGAAATTGATCCTGTGCATCGCGCTGGGCATCTGGCTTGGCGCGGTGGCGGTATTTCTGACCGGGCTGCTGCTTTACAAAAATCTGCCGCCCGCGCAGACCCAGACACTGGAAAGGGCCGCGGCGCAACTGACCGCGCCGCCTGCGCCACAGGCTGAGCCCGAGACTGCGATGTTCCAGAAGTACGAGCAGAGCCTGCGCGAAAGCGAAGCCAGACAGGCCCGCGAACAGGCACAGGAACAGCAACAACGAACCTTCAGTCGATCCAAATGTGATTTCTGGATGCAGCAGGATCGCACTGCCCCGAGCGAAAAAAGCCGTGCGAGCATCAATCAATACTGCGGATAAACCATGAACAAAGCGGATGTGTTGCAACGAATCACCGTCAAACTTAAAGTCGATCTGGACATCGCCCAGCGTGCCGCGCAAACCGCGTACGAAGCGGCCACGCACGAAGAGAACATTGCCGAAAACAAGTACGACACGCTCGGCCTGGAGGCCTCCTACCTCGCAGCGGGCCAGGCACGGCGCGTCGAGGAAATCCGTCAGTCGCTGGTGGTCTATGAGCAGTGGCCACTCAAGCCCTTTGATGAATCCCGTGGCATTCAGGTGGGTGATCTGGTGGCCGTTGAAAACGACAACGGTCAAACCCAGTACGTTTTTCTCGGGCCTGACGCTGCGGGCCTCAAAGTAAGTTCTGACGACCGGTTGATAACGGTGATTACGGCTCATGCGCCCATGGGACATCAGTTGCGCGGCAAATTCGAAGGCGATGTTGTGCAGATTGTCATTAATGGCAGCCAACAATCATTTGAGATCACCCACGCCTTTTGACGCTGCCTTTCATCGCAGGGTTGATCGTCCCAAGTTTTTATGGGTAAGGTGGGTCGTCGTTACAACCACAGTAACCGGGGCAACATCACAGCAAGCAAGGACTAAAACCCAAGGAGATTTTTCATGACGAACGTCATCGCTTTCCCTGACGCCCATGAACGTGATCGCCTGAAGTCCAGTCAAGATCCGGCGTTGAGATATTTGAACAAGAAAGAGCGATTGCTGATCGACCAGCTGCGTTCGACCAGTCATGCGGGACGTCAATACGTCTACGACTACGCCAGCATCATGCACCTGTCCAGACCCTTGCACCCTGAGCCTGTGGACTGACCTGGTCAGATCCAGCCGTCGGCTGAACATCTCAGTCATTCGTCGGGGCTGCCTTTCGCGAGCCTCGGCAGATGGCCTGTGCCATCGCACTCAGCGGTTTCTCCTCTACGGGCACTCCCTACAGGCGCAGTGCCAACCTGCTCAGCATCTGAAACCCGGTGCGCACCCGCTTGCTTCTAACTTTTAATTGCATAAACCCCACTCCAAAGATTATGTTCATCATCATTAATCGCCACAATGGCGCATTACTGTGGAGAGCACTCATGCAAGATCTGTCTCGTGATGAACGCATCGCCCAATGGCTGGCTGAAGAACAGGCCGTGCGTGCAGGGCTGGCCGCTGCTGGCACGGTAACGATGTCGGAAGTGGCTGCGTTGGAGCCTGCCGAGTTTTTCGGGAAAATCAGCCGGGGTGAATTACCCAGCCCGCCCATCGGAGAGTTGATGGACTTCTTTCCGCTGCGCTGGGTACCGGGCCTGTTCATTTTTCAGGGCACGCCGGACAGCAGGCATTACAACCCTCTGGGCAGTGTTCACGGCGGCTACGCCGCTGCACTGCTCGACTCGTGCATGGGTTGTGCGATCCACACCCTGCTCAAGAAAGGCCAAGGCTACACAACGCTCGATCTGCGGATCAGTTACGTACGCGCACTTAGCGACAAAGTCGGTCCGATACGCGCCGAGGGCAAGGTCATTCATGTGGGCCGCTCCACTGCGCTGGCCGAAGGCCGTTGTACGACGTGGATGACCGACTGTACGCCACGGCGAGCACCACTTGCCTGATCCTCAACATGGACTGAACCGGCGTATTTCAAGGAACGACATGCGCAAGAGGCTGCCCAATCAGAAGATCGCTTGTGACCCCCAGGCAAATATCCTTTTCTGAACGGGCTGTTTTTCAGTCCCGCAAGCGCTGGGATACTGGGTCACGTTTACCTTCTCGGATTGGAGTATTCATGACTGTTCCCGCATTTGGACTGGGCACCTTTCGCCTCAAGGATCAGGTCGTCATTGACTCGGTCAGCAGCGCGCTGAAACTTGGCTACCGCGTGATTGATACCGCGCAGATCTATGGCAACGAAGCTGAAGTCGGCAAAGCCATTGCCGAAAGCGGCGTTGCGCGTGACGAACTGTTCATCACGACCAAAATCTGGACGGACAACTTTTCGTCCGACAAATTAATCCCGAGCCTCAAGGAAAGCCTGGCCCGACTCCAGACCGACCACGTAGATCTGACACTCATCCACTGGCCATCGCCCGAAGGTAAAGTGTCGGTGAAAGAGTTCATGACCGCCCTGCTGGATGCCAAAAAGCAGGGCCTGACGCGCCAGATCGGCGTGTCGAACTTCACCATTGCTCTGATGAACGAAGCAATCGAAACAGTCGGGGCCGAGAATATCGCCACCAACCAGATCGAATTGCATCCCTATTTGCAGAACCGCAAAGTCGCTGAGTTTGCGGCGCAGCATGGCATCCAGATCACCTCCTACATGACCCTCGCCTACGGTGAAGTGCTGAAGGACCCTGTGATTGAAGCGATCGCCAGGCGCCACGACGCTACCACTGCTCAGGTGACCCTGGCCTGGGCGATGCAACTGGGTTATGCAGTGATTCCGTCTTCGACCAAACCCGCCAACCTCGAAGGCAACCTCAAAGCGCGTGACCTGACACTGAGCGACCAGGATATGGCGCAGATCGCTGCGCTGGATCGTGGTCATCGTCTGACAAGCCCAGGCAGCCTGGCACCGGAGTGGGATTGAACGCCGGTCTCGGTTCATGCAAGAGCGAGCGGCGATGTGGCGGTATCAACCGCCGCATCGCGGTCCGTTCTGCTTAACGCACCATATTGAAAACAAGTGCAGAGATCGCGACCAGTCCGGCCACAACCACGAAGACGTTCGACAGCTTGCCTGCGTATTGACGCATGGCAGGCACTTTGTGAATGGCGTACATCGGCATCAGGAACAACAGGACCGAAATCACCGGACCGCCCAGCGTCTCGATCATGCTCAGAATGCTTGGGTTGAGTGTCGCCACTATCCAGCACACCAGCATCATGAAGCCCGCGCTGGTGCGGTCCAGCAGTTTCGACGCAGGCCGGGCGCCGGTTTTCACCATCAACCCTTTCAGCCCCTCACTGGCGCCGATGTAATGCCCCAGAAAGGACTTGGAGATAGCCACAAACGCGATCAATGGCGCAACAAACGCAATGGTCGGGTTCTGGAAATGGTTAGCCAGGTAAGACAGGATTGAAATGTTCTGCGCCTTGGCTTCGGCAAGCTGTTCCGGCGACAAGGTCAGTACACAGCTGAACACGAAAAACAGCACCAGCACGACCATCAAACCATGCGCACGAGCCAGAATCTGCGAGCTGCGTATTTCGGCCTTTTCCCCGTACTGACGCTTCTGATCGACAGCGAACGCTGAAATGATCGGCGTGTGGTTGAAAGAAAAGACCATCACCGGAATGGCCAGCCACAGGGCCGGCAAAAATGCAGCCGGCTCAGGCAAAGTGGTCGCCGTACTCAGAATGCCGCCGTTCCAGTGCGGGACAAGGAATACCGCCAGGAACAGCAACGCGACGATAAATGGATACACCATCAGGCTCATGGCCTTGACGATAAACCGCTCCCCGCAACGCACCACTATCAACAGGCCCACAACCAGAAAGAGCGCCAGCCAGATACGCGGCGGCGCTGACATATGCAACTGGTTGACGAGGAAACTGCTGACCGTATTGGTAAGCCCTACGCTGTAGATCAACAGAATCGGGAAGATCGCGAAGAAATACAGCAGCGTGATCAGCGTACCAGCGGTTTTGCCGAAGTGCTGCTCTACCACCTCTGTGATGTCAGCTCCCTCGCGCCCCGACAATACGAAGCGTGTCAACCCACGGTGCGCGTAGAACGTCATCGGAAACGCCAGTACCGCGAGCACCAGCAATGGCCAGAAACCACCCATGCCTGCACTGATCGGCAAGAACAGGGTACCTGCACCAATGGCGGTGCCAAACAAACCAAGCATCCACGTGGTGTCATTACGGCTCCACGAGGCAATATTCGCAGGAGCTACATCCAGACGTTCTACGACGCCATTTGCCTGATCATTCATCCGGTCGACTCTCCGTGGCCGGTTAATCACAAAGGGAGGCGCATCGAAAACCTGGCAGTCCCGCACCTCCCTCGAAAACAGCGGGCGGAATTGTCCGGGATTAGAGCGAGAAGTCAAAGGCTTGTCAGACGGAAGAGTTGTACGGCCACACCTGTAAATCTGGGTCACTGGATGATTTTATGACGATTCTGCGCTGGCCAGCCGCACAGGCTTACAGCAATCATGGCGATGGCTAAATAGCGTGCTGCATCGTTTCATCTATCCATGTATAACTATGGTACAGCTTTTTTTGCCACTGCCTGGAGACTGGCGCATGCGTTACGCGCTCGATCACAAAGCCCAAACTCACCAACGAATCGTCAAGGAAGCGTCTGCACGCTTTCGGCGAGACGGCATCGGTGCCACTGGCTTGCAACCTCTGATGAAAGCACTAGGGCTTACCCATGGCGGGTTCTATGCTCACTTCAAATCAAAGGATGATTTGGTCGAACAAGCCTTGCGGCACGCGGTCGACGAGATGAAAGCGATTACCACGGAAGTGTTTGACCACCGGGATGAACAGGAATCGCTTAACTACTTCATTGAGCTCTATCTTTCAGCCAAGCACAAGGAAGAGGCTGAAACCGGGTGCCCACTGCCCAGCATCTGCCTTGAACTCGGCCAGAGGAATCAGCCGAGCCCGATGACTGATGAAATTGTTGACCATTTGCTGACGCTGTTCGAGAACTCATTGCCTTGTGATGACACGAACACCAAGAGCATACTGGTTTTGTCCAGCCTTGTCGGTGCGCTGATGCTCTCGCGCAGCACCCATGACCAACAACTGTCAGAGCGGATTCTTAAAACCACCCGCGAACTCCTGCAACGGGAAGTTCTTGGTGATCAGCCTGCAAAAAACATCGCTGTGGAACTATTGACCTTGCAGTAGGCGCTGCAAAAACAGGCCGACACTCTATCGACCTGCCCACTTCAATAACAGGGACGTTTATTCAACCGATAGTTTATCCCGGTTCTTTTCAAGAATGGACTGTAACCGCTCCATTAACCCCACATTCAAAGCACTAAGCTAATGCCAGATGCTGGGCTCCCGATTCTCTCAGGAGCCCATCGATCATGATGCGACCCGA
>NZ_JAGTPK010000046.1 GCF_021147775.1 Pseudomonas californiensis | reverse complement strand
GAGGATTACGAAGCCTTGCTGCCGTGGAACTGCGAACCTCGACTTCACAGCTAAGCGCTTTACCTATCTTTTGCCAGGTGGGGTTTATGGAGCGCTTACCTTTGTCAGCCAGCAACCATCTACTGCGTTTGCGTGGTCGCCCCGGCTTACCGGAAATGCGCACCTGATCCAGCAACGGCTGGGCGTGGGCGATATCGCTGGCTTGTCCCGGTGAAAGCATGAAGCGCAATGGCACGCCATTAGCGTCGCAAACCATATGAATCTTGGTTGTCAGGCCGCCTCGACTGCGCCCCAGAGCATGGTCTAGCGGTTCTTCAGGTCCCCCTTTTTCCCGGCGCCTGAGGAGGCTCGGGTTGCACGTACCGCCGTGGAGTCGATCATCCAGGTGTCCAGATCGATCAGTCCTTCCTGGTTGAGTCGAATGTGCAAGCGTTCCAGTATCCGGTCGAACGTGCCGTTATCGCGCCAGTCACGAAAACGCTGATACACCGTCGACCAAGGCCCAAAGCGTTCCGGCAGATCACGCCAGGCAGCACCCGAGCACAAAATCCAAAGGACTCCGTGGAGTACCAGTCGATCATCACTACGTGGGCGACCCATTTTCTGCTCGGGAGAAACCAGATCCTTGATCAATTCCCACGATGCGTCGGAGAGTTCGTAACGCTTTGCCATGCGGGCCTCCAGCCAATCATGGCGGCAATTCTACCCCCACCGACTTTTCGTACAAAACCTAGGGAGTCGCTGATTTATTCGATTTTTTGCCCCGGCGATGCTCTGGAGGCCTTGATTTGTCAGGGGGCAACCGCTGGGGTTTAGAATAAATCAGCGTCTACTTAGACGTCGGCCCAGCGAAGCTTCAGGTAGTCAACCACCTGCTGAGTTTGTGAGGCCCGCAGAAACATATGTCGAAATAACATGCAACCGGACACCTCAGCTAGAGAATCATTCAGGTCAAGCTGACGGGTCATTTCAGGCGCGCCCCCCTCAACAGTCCAGTCGGGCTCGGCTGCTGAGGCGGCTCCCACCTTATATAGAGCCATACCTACATATAACGCTGTGCCGGTACCCCTGACGGTATCCGCCCACCACTGTGTGATGACGTCGTAGCGGGCAACCTCCCGGGCAAACGGCCAGTAGACCTGTGGGGCGATATAATCAATGATGCCGTCAATGACCCATTTCCGGGTGTCTGCATACGCAAAATCGTAATTAGGTGCACCTGCCTGCGTATCAGACCCCAGCGGGTCATCAGATTTATTCCGCCAGACGCCTGCCGGGCTGATACCAAACAAGACATCCGTGTTAACTGCGGCTATTTTTTTGTGGCATGCATCAACCAGCGAATACGTGTTATTACGTCGCCAGTCGGCCTTTGTGGTAAAGGTCGTATTGTATGTCTGGTAGGTAGCATCATCCTGCAGCAGGGAATCCGCGGTTTCATAATAAAAATAATCATCGAACTGAATGGCATCAACATCGTATTTGGTGACAATTTCTTCAACAATACTACCAACCCACGCTTGAACTTCAGGTATGCCGGGATTGAGAACAAAGCGGTTCGCTGCGGTCCCAGTCCACTCAGAATGCGTATTAAACACACTGGCTGGCGAGTCAGATGATGAGTTATTCAGCTCTTCCATTGTGCCGTCGCTGGCGCTCATCGATATGCGGTACGGGTTCACCCATGCGTGCAGCTCAATATGACGAGCATGCGCCTGCTCAACAGCATAAGCCAGTGGGTCGAAGCCGGGATTTTTCCCCAGCGTCCCCGTCAGGTACTTCGACCATGGAAGCAGGTCTGATGCGTAGAATGCATCTGCGCAGGGAACAACCTGGAATATCACTGCATTCATTTTCATTGCCACGATATCATCAAGAATGCCGGTCAACTCTTCTTTCTGTGTGCTGACACGTGCAGCCTCATCAGTGATGGTCAGAGATGAGGCGGACGGCCAGTCAAGATTCGTAACTGTTGCGACCCAGCTCGCCTTGAGATTTTTGTTCGCAGTCGCCATTGCGATTTCTCCTTTGAGTATGGTTCTGAGGGAACAAAATATGCTGTCCATGCACGGGCATTTTGAAATGCCCATGCATGAACGAGCACTACACCTGCCAAGGCGCTGGTATGTGACCATAGCCGAGCAGATTATCGCGATGAGCGAGCTGCTGGGCTGAACGCACGAAGAGCGCCTGCTCGCACAGGCGTTCTTTAGGCATCACATGGGAACGACGTGTCAGCTCAGCGTCACGTCCTTCATCGCAGGAATATAACCGTAGTCATATTCTTCCTGCACGAACGAGCGATCCCCTTTCAAGAGGATTCTCACCGTCGGCGCTTCGGTCCCGCCGATACGGTAATCCTCGCCTGTGGTGGGCACGCTGTCGATGAACGAAGTCACCAGACCGTTCGGCATGACGCAGTGCGAATACGTCTGGAAAGGCTGCTCGGGCGGATTGCCGAGCACCAGGCCGGAAGCGTTCATTGGCCGGTACGGACCGAACAAATGTTCGCCGACAAAACCGTACACCCCGTCTGGCCCTGTAACACCATCGGCATACGTGAACTTGTGACTGATGGTGAACAAGTAATATTTGCCGTCTTGAAAAACATAGTGCGGGCGCTCGGTCTGATCGTTCACGCCGACGGCCGTCACCAACGGCGGAAGTATTTCCCACTCCTCACCACTGAGATCTTTTGCGACCGCCAGACCGATACAACCCACCTGGAATCTGGCACCCCCCACGTCTTCATGACCCGGCGGCACAGGGCCAAGTTCGACACTCCCTACCGTGTGCGAGCCGCGTTCACCGGCGACGTTGCCTTCAAACACCATATACAACTTGCCATCTTCAGGATCAATGAACGGACTGGGGTCGCGAAAGTTCCAGCTCGAGTTCTGCGCTTCGGTTTGATAATAGGTGCCGTCGGCCTCGAACAGTTTTTTGACCTGGGTAAAGTCTTTCAACTCCACGCCCTGATCGGACGTCACAATACGGCCACGTACTTTGGCGATCGCTGCGCCGGGTGTGACGCAGGTGTAATAAAGATCAATATCGCCTTTGTCATTCAACAGTATGGGTGTGCCCGCCCACTCTCGAGTGGTGGGCGATACCCCCTCGGCCATTACGCGACCACCAAAGATCCAGTCCTTGCCGGTACGCGAGTACCAGTAGCACATGCGTGCGCGGCCATGACGATCTTCCCAGTCACGCTTGATGTCATAACGGCCATTGGCATCGAGATATTGCGGATCATTGGGGTGACGGTCAGCCGTCAGGGTCAGGATGACCGACCAGCCGTTGACCGAAACCACCGTGCCATCCAGCTCGCGCAGCGGCATGGTGTCCCAGATGAATACCGTGTCACTCATGACCGGAAAGTCCTGACTGACCAGTGGCTGCGTCGTGGTCGGGTCATTTTCATTGACCTTCAGCGCATCGGCGCGGGACCAGACAGTAGGTGGGTATTTGATGTTATCTACGAGAGGACTATTTTGGAGCTGGCTTACAGCAGAGTTGCTATTGTACATAATTGATACCTTCAGATAGTTGTGGGAGGCAGCAGCGACGCTGCTGTACCTCTGTTGCTCAAAGGCGATAACTCAAGGCTCACGGCCTTCACATGATTCAACGTCCCGCAGCGGGAGCACTTGATCTGGAGTTCGGTGTAGTCACCCATGCGGGCCAGCAGCTTCTTGCACTGCCCGCATCGATAGTCTTTCAACATTTGCAATGGTCTCCTTATGCTTCGCCCAATGAAAAACCCCGCCGAGGCGGGGTTTGGAGGGGATCGCAATTTACCGGTTGGCGCTGTTGGAAAGCCCGTATCCGGCGGCTGCCCTGAGGCGCAAATCGCATATCGTGATACCTTTTTACCCCCCTCCGGAAAGGCTGGAAAGGGGCAGTTTCGGGGTAGGTCGAGTTTGGCCGGAGTTCAACAAGAGTTCGACCACAGTTGCGCAACTGATCCGGATAAACGGTACGAGACGGCGCTTCATTGGGGACGCTTCAGAAAACGGAATTTAAAGTACGTTAAGTATCAAGCTGCTCATCAATTCACGATACCGGCATTTTTCGTCTACCGAGGCTGACGATGCAGAAACCTGGCAAAGCGCCAACACTCCATTTTGCCCAGATGAGCAAACAGCTCTTAAACCGTGATCTCTCGAGTTGCGTGCTGTGTGGTGTCCAAATGCTTTACGTACGGACCCTGTCGGGTTTGGCGGTGCATCAGTTGCTGATCAATGCCCGTGACATTGGTCTGTTGAAGTACGTGCGTCCCTAATGAATGCAAGCCCGTTCGCAATTAATCTGAGCCCGAAGGCTCCGTTAGACGCAGAAGAGTTCCCAGTCGCCTACTCATTCAGAAGAAGATAAAACATAGCCACCCGAAGGTGGCCATGGTCAAGCGTTAATGAGTTGTCTGGCGAGTGCCATTTCAACGGAGTCACCATCGTGGTTCAGCGAATCTAGTCCTGACTCTGGAACATCGCCTGAAGTGCTTTGCGATAAGGCGATCTTCTTGGCCATCAGCTGCAGGCATGTGATCTGAGAACTGCCGATGTAGCCCAAAAAATCACCCTTACGTCTTGCTTCCGTCCAAGCCTCCATGACCGCCTCGCCGCCTGTTGCACCGTGTAGACGTTGTAACCCGTCTGCATGTGTCGCCGCTGATGCCCTAGTGTACTGTTCGCGAAATAAGTTACCCATGACCTTAAATCTAAGCTATTGATAATAATTGACTTTTCCGTTAGTCAGTAGCTGGTTTTTTCGAAAACAGTACACTGGGGCCGGGCGCTTCCTACGAAAGCCTGTGAAATATCTTCATCGTAGTGCGCACTTGGTCAACATCTGCACCATCGCGGCGAAGCCGATGTTGACCTTCAATGGGTCATGGACAACGACATCCAAATCAGCGGATTGGCTTGGTTCACCACCGGGCAGGTTAAGTCATGGCAGACGTCGCTGCTTATTAAACATGATCGAGCCGAGCAGCAGGACCAGAATGCTCGCTATCAACATAGCGGAGTTCGCCCCTTGAAACCGTGCGATCAACCCCCAAGCCAACGCCCCTAGCGTCCCTCCAAGGTAATTTGAAAAAAAGTACAAGGACAGTCTGAATGCTCTCTGGCCCGGCGGCGAGGCTCTCGTCAGGTCACCGCACAATCGTATGAATAGGATAAACAAGGCGCAGCCGCAAAGTAACAGCGCCAGGCCATGAATGACTACATGCGATGTCAGCGCGAGCAGTGTTGTAGTTATCGAGAAGATGAGCGTCAACACAGCCTCTTCGTACCGGGCGAAGAGTCGGATCGAAAAACGGCCCGAAAAGGTTCCAAGCAGAGCCCCAACTCCCCAAAATACCATCAGCAATGTGTACCGGGTCGCATTGTCGCCGTAGTGAAGTCTGACCAGAGAAGGCAGCAGGGTTTGGACACTACAGCATCCAAACGCTAAGGCTCCGACCAAGAGCAGGTTCTTTGCCGATGTTAAATTGATGAGTGACGTGGGTGGAGCCTTGTCCACCCCATTGTTTTTGATGGTGGTACGCCATTGGGCCTTATCCCAGAAAACGATGACCATTACCGTCCAAAGGCTAGCGACAATACCGACCAGAGCTGGTAGCGCGGTTAGGCTCTGGTGTATGACGTACGCAACGAACAAGGGGCCGGCCAGTTTTGCAATGCTGACCGCCAACCCGTGAACCGACAACACCGTATCTATATCATTCTCGCCAAACAGGGAGATGATCGTTGCTTGATAGGACGGCCCCCTGATCGCAATGCCAGCATTCAGGATGAGCAACGCGCTCATCCCTAAAGCGAAACTCGGGCTTCGTATGAAGTAGACGGCACCCAACACACAGCTCACGCCAATCAAAACCTGCCCTATGAAATGCAGCCCTTTGCGAGAGTAGCGATCACCTAGATAACCTACAAACAGAGTGAGTATGGCAAAAGGCGCATTGCTGGCGAAATAGACCCAGAAGGCTGCGTCAACATGGCCCGCGCTCCAGGACCAGGCAAATAGCAATGTTTGCGTCTGAAAGACGATCTGAAGTACCAACGTGCCAACCCAATACCCGGCGAAGGTAGGATTTTTCATGATATCGAGCAGGCGGCTGCTATTGGCGGTGGGGGGCATGTCGCTCCTTATCAGGCTGCGGGCAGCAGACTGTCAACTACGGAGGGTAATGCCCAGGGTGTATCGGCCAAGGCCACGGCCCCACTGTTTTTCAATTCATCGATGGCCCCATAGCCCCACAGTGCACCCACCGGAATTATTGCATTTAGATGCGCAGCCTGCATGTCATCACGTTTATCGCCAATCATGAAAACGCTAGATGGGGGCTTCGCAAGGGATGCCAGCAGCGCCTTCACCAGATCAGCCTTGTCATCCAGTTTACCGTCGGGTGAAGTGCCGAAGATCGACTGGAAAGCATTGAACAACCCGTTGTAGGTAAGCATTTTTTCAGCAAATTCTTGTCGTTTAGAGGTCGCAATAAAGAGCGAGTAGTTACGGTTCGAAAAATGACTGAGCGCATTGCTTATGCCTGTGTACGGAAAGCTTTTGTAGAGCCCTTGCTCCCTGTAGTGGGAGCGGTACAAGTGGACGCACTCGTCGACTCGATCGTCTGAGTAAGGCGCCAAAAGCTCTGCGACAATTTGCTTCATTGGGGGGCCAAATAGCTTCTGCGTCTCGGCGCCGGGAATAAAATCATGGCCCATTTGACGGATGGCATACGTCAAACTCTCAAGGATTCCGGGAGCCGAGTCGAGGACAGTACCGTCCATATCGAAAATAATGATGGTGGAATCGGTCACGTGTTGACCTCCTGATGGAGAAAGGGCTTCTTCAAAGGGGCTGACGCCTGACAGTGGTTTCAAGCACATTGACGACTGCTCCATCATTGAAGTAACCGTTTAAAAAGTACCATGGTCGTTGGCATAACGCCGAGATGACTGGTTCTGGCAGAGGTTTGGCCGCCAGATCGAATATGGAGGAAGGGAAGGCATTGTCCTCATTCAGGACCTGGTCCATCAGCAGCGTTCTTTTTTTGTGGTGGATCTCTTCAATTCCAACGACGGTGGCAGTCTCCGAGGAGAGTCGAGGAATGACGACCGCATCAATGCGTCCGTGAGATCGCATCGGAGAATTAAACAGTCTGGCCAGCAAACGGGGAGAGAGCGAAGCTTTTTTAAAGGGATGTGTCTTTGACCAGAAGCCGATCTCGCCGCTCGGGCTCACGTACTGCTCATTCGCAGGTAAGTGCAGTTCGGCAATGTCACGTAGATGAAACTCGCCCACTTGGCTTTGTATGGGGCTCCCATGGGCAGCCAGACAATCGCCGTCCAGGTAAACCAGGCTCCTGTCGTTGGCACAAAAGCTGCCTCCGGGGTGGCGCAAACTATTGATTAGCAGCGAAGTCTTTCCAGCACCGGAACCGCCAAGTACCAAACAGCCACTGTGTTCGAATGAGATAAAGCCGCCATGAATCCTGAGCAGGTCATGTTCGCTGAGCGTGATCATCGCTTCACGTGACAAGCGTACGGCCAGTAACAGCGCGCTGACCTCATCGGAGATGCACCAAACGATTACCGAGTTTGCGCTGAACAACATCCAACCGCTGTCCACTGCGTGTGCCAGTCTAAAATCACCGACTCGCAACACCTGCAAGGTCGCTCCGAAATACCACGGCATCGTTTCAGCCTGTGCCTCAAAGCCATGGGTCAGTTGTTCAAGATCGGCGGGAAGCGCCCCGGTGTTGACCTTTACCGCATACCGAACGCAAGAATCGTCTTCTTGAAGCGGCACCGCGAAATAAGGTGATACATAAGCGCTGAAGAGGCGCAAGGTGCCAGCATCCGCCAAGGTAACCTTGAGCGTGGTGCCCATGAAACCGAACACTGTCGAGAATCTCGAGTGCGCGCTTTCTCGTTCATGCACGGTCATAAGAGCGTTGAGATACTTGTCCATCGTGTGTTCGTCTCAAAGTAGCGGTTCGGTTGGGGTCTCTGTTCCTATACTTGCGGTCAATGATGACCCTGAAGATGCTGGATAAAATCGATAATGTATTCGTACTGTTGATCAGCCGGTTCATTCATCAATTTCAGTATTCGCTTGTCGGAAGCGAGCAGTTCTTCGCACAGCTTATCGTATTGGGCATGCACTGCCTGTAGAAGCGCAAGGTTGTCATGTTGCCAACGCAGCTCACCATCAAGGGCACGACAGTGCAGTCTCTCTCGCAATACGTGCAGATCCGGAAGCATGCAAACCAGCACGTCAGGAAAGCCATGGGGAAGGAAAAGGCGGTCGATGTGTTCGTTTAATCGCCTGGTTTCATCTTCCGTTATCCAACCTAGTTCCTGGTAGGCGTTGATGTAGCAGAGGGTATCGTAGATACAACGGTCTGCCAGCACCGTAGTGGGGCGTGGAGCTTTTTTATTCTCTATTTGTTCAACAAGGTATTTTATGGCGCGAACGCTGGCCCGTTGGTACGCGGATGTCTCAGGTATCTGGAATGAGAAAGCAAAGCCCCGGGAATACCTGCTGTGAGTTACCAATTGATTGATGGCGGTAGATTTACCCGCGCCATGCGGACCGCAAAAGTAGAGAATCGATGATGTCATGCTGGAGTCATTACGTGAGTCTTGACACCTCGGCTTTCCAATGCGGCCTTTTTTTCCGCACTCTCTGAAAGGAGGTACACATCGACAATGTCCAGATGCTTCAATATTTCGGCAATCTGACCGAAGTCGCGAAGATCATAGTCGAGCCCCAAACGCATACAAGCATCCAAGCTGCTAAGATTGTGCTGTTGCCTTTCTGTGTAAACTCTGACTTTACTTACGAGTCCCCTTCCTCGTCCGTCATGCTCGTCCGTGTAGATAATCAAACCGTTATCCAGCCGATTGAGTGTATGCATGGCGTCGGTCATCTGTGTACAGCAGTCACACTCATGATCGCCTGCAATATGCCCCAGCGCGCAGGCCGATTGAATTCGCAAAGGAACGGGGGACATTAGATTTCGATAGATAAACATGTGATGAAATATTTGGCCTTTATAATTGGCCTCCATTGCACCTACATAAAACTTACCGATATCATTTGTGATCGTTGCACCCCATGCAGCATCTAGAACTTGAAATTCAGGCATAAATCAACCTGTAATGACTGCGAATTAAACAACCGTTATTAGTTGACGGTTGCAATAAGAAGAGGAACTTCGGTAACTTTTTCGTGCGGATAACCATGCCCCCACATACCGTCCTCCCCAAAGCATTCGCCGTGATCGCCAGCGATGACCACCAACAGTGGATGAGAAATCTTCGATAGGAGAATGCCCACTTTTCGATCGACTTCTTCCAGCGCTGCCACTTGTAATTTTTGCAACTGCGCGAGCGCAGCAGTATCCACGTCCACCTCGTGAGAGAACGCTTTTTTCAACCCCCACAAGTTCTTATGTTTTTTTATTGTTTCTTTGGCTGATTCCGGCAAAGGCGCCACACCGCAGTCGTAGGGTACATGGGTTTCAGGACAATTTATAAACAGGAAGAACGGGTCGCTGCCTATTTCATCAACAAGCTCATCAATATGATTCAGTGGAAACTCAGAAGCCTCCCTTTCCGTAAACACGGAAACGAAGTCATTCTTCCCATAAAAATGAAAGGTATCGAAATGCTTGGCCAGCGCAGGATGCCTGAACCAGCGAACACCCCCGGCACCAATCACTCGGAAGCCACGTTTTGCGTAGGATTTGGGGACCGATTCACCGTCAATGCTGACACCGATGGTCATGGGGTCGCGTTGGCGTCCTGAAGCGAGACGCCATAGCTGGCGTACTTCAGGACTGTAGAAATCATTGAAAGGAGGCGTGATAACGGAAGGCAGATAGCCCATGAAAAAGCTCATGTGTGCCGGTAGCGTGTACGTTCCATGGGTGCCCGCCGCGCGGGTATGACCGAGACTGTCAAAAGTCGGCGTCCTGGCTTGAGAAAAAGAATCATAACGACATGAATCCACAGTAATAAATAGCACACTCCGTTCTGACATTGCTAGCTGGGCTATCTGGTTCATGGATCCTCCTTGAGTATCGAACAGTCATTACATGCCAGTGAATACGAAGAGTAGATGGCCAATTTGTTATCAACTACTCTTTGAATCAGCACATCCTTGTGCAACGTCTAATACATCCGTTTAATGTGACAACCTCAGGCGGTGTTATTTAGGTGCGTGAATGGCACCGCCACTTGAAGTGAAGGTGATTACAGCGCTTACGGCTTGCTGTTCGGTCGTGGTAAGTACGCGAATATTATGATTCATGAAGATCATCCTTTTAGTTCATAAATTGAGATCAATTTGATCGTCTTCGAGACTTTTTAATCGCCTCGCATCAACCCTAAACAGCCTCAGAGGATGTGTCAAAAAATGATCCAACAGCAAATGTTACAAAATGTTTCATGATTTCGGCGCATCAAAGCATGTCGGTTAATTTCTTGACATGTGACAAATCAATGCTTAAGTCTTCAAGTCCTAATGTTGCTGGAGTTGAGAGGATGTCACTTTGATATTGACCGGTGTCACATTGCCGCTTTTATCACTGCCGGGAGGTTAAATGAGTTATTCATCGCAAGTTCGCGTGACGCTGTCAGAGGCTGAGTTGGCTGCCATCAAGGAAAGGCTCGATGCTTTTTTAAATAATGATGAGCAAAAACCTTTGTATACGTTCCTGTCTGGCTCGGTTGCCGAAGGACTGGCGACGCCAAGCTCCGACTATGACGTATATGCCGTTTATGAAACCTGCAGCGAAGGTGAAACGCTTGTTACAGGCGGACCTAGACCTATCGAAGTCACCCGAATTAGCCTCGCTAAAATAGAGCATATCGTCGAGATGCTCTTAGACGGCGAAGACCTACCAAACATGACAAACTATGAATTGCTGCTGTGTCATCGGCTGTATTGCGGGATTGGCCTAACCAACGCTCACAGTTTCGATCAATTGAAAAAAATGTTGGATATCGATATTTTCAGAAAAAGGCTGGGGGATTTCTGTCAGCTCAATGCCGAGCGCTCATTGAGGGTCTCTTCCGGTTTCGTCGATGCGGGAGACTTCGATTCTGCCGTGCTCGCAGCTCGAACCGCGGCAAAGCACAGCTTTAATCAGTTTCTAGTCTTCTGTGGCGCCACGTCTTTACTGGACAAATGGCAGCTACGATATGCACAGCTTTTTATCGGTGAAACACATTTGGCACTGGAGCGCTTTGCGGATGTTTTCGCTGGCGACTTCAGCGGCTCCGTATGCCAAAAAAAAGTTTACCTCCATCGGTGTTATCGCTTTCTGCAGGTCATGTCGGATCATTCCGTGATGTCTAATCGTATGCCTGAAGAGGAATTCTGGACGGTCTCTCGTTTCCTCCCATCTCATCCTTCAGGAAGAAACCGGCTGCTTGAAAAACCAGCAGGTGTTCGTGTTGTTAGTCACGCAGACACTTTTTTCCTACTGCGGGTAAATACCCCGATCATGGAGCTTCCAGTGTCTGCGGTACTGATATGGGCGCTGATCGATAACGACTCTTGCGTCAACGACGTTCTGCAACGAGCTATTGAAGGGTTCCAAATATCCAGAGAAGAATGTCTTCAATATCTGCAGGTATTTCTATTGGCTGGTGTTGTCACGATGAGCTGTTTCAACCTTGCTCTGAGTGAGCTGACTGATGACTGATGGTGCGGTCACAGGGTGTATTTTCCCAGTAACCCTGAGAGCTCAATATGGACGAAGTTCAGAGCAATTTGATCATGTCCAACTTTGTTCATAATGCACGTATTTAAAATTAAAAAAATCAACTATCAAGCTATGAAGTGAGTGTTTATGACAAAAACTTACACAGACGCCACTAACGCCAGGAGATTTCATGATGAGGAGTCTAAGCGCTGGGATATCTATCCGCCTCGTCTGGATATAAGCAAGGGTGATCGAGCCAGCCTAAAAAAACAAAAGCCTTGTGTGCTGTGGTTTACAGGGCTGTCAGGGGCGGGGAAAACCACGCTGTCTAATTTGGTTGAACTTAAGCTTTTCAAGTTGGGGTATCATACATATGTGCTCGATGGTGACAATGTAAGGAATGGACTGAATCGTGACCTTGGCTTCACAGAGCCTGAACGTGCCGAGAATATGCGGAGAGTAGGTGAAGTCGCAAAGTTAATGTGTGATGCGGGATTGATCGTGTTATGCGCATTCGTTTCTCCACTTGCATCGGAGCGGAAAAAGCTTCGTGATCTTTTTCAACCTAATGAGTTTTTTGAGATTTTTGTGGATTGTCCGTTGGCTACTGTAGAAGCTCGGGATACAAAAGGATTATATAAAAAAGCTCGGATTGGCGACTTGGCGAATTTTACTGGTGTTAACGCGCCATACGAGGCACCCACGACGCCAGACCTTCACCTGAAGACAGAAGTATATTCGCCAGATTATGTCTCTGAGCAATTGATGCAATTTCTTAAAGACACTGGTCTCATTTAACTGCTCTCATTCATACACTAATCAAGAACGAAAACGGATGGCAGCCGCACATGAATTCATGTAGGTTTCCTTAGAAGAGCGACTAAGGAGCCGCTGATTTATTCGATTTTTCGTCCCGGCAACGCTCTGGAGGCCTTGATTTATCTGGGGGGGCAACAGCTGGGTTTTAGAATAAATCAGTGTCTTCTTAGAAATGAAGAAACGGCCGAGCTAAAACGACGAGTTCGTTCTGCCACCATCCCTCAGCGAGAGCGGCGGCTAGCACGCATAATCCTGCTGGCTGCCGAAGGCGAAACTCGAGATAACATCGCACGGTTGAAGGGCATTTTCATGCCCAACGATCACGCTCTGGTATCCCCAGGTTCAGGCGTTGGAACGAACACAGCCGGGTTTGCATTTGGGCATCGGTCATACCCTGACTAAGTCCATGATTACACCCGCCATGGCACTGTCACGTTATTCGCTGCACTGGGTTACCTCCAAGAGAATTGATCAGCAGCATCGAGCGTTAGCAGAGGCATCAAGAGTGGCTGACCTTTCTCAAGAAGATCAACAAAGAAACGCCCAAGCACCTCCAGCTTCATCAGATCGTCGATATGAACCATGCATTGCATTGAGCATCAAGAATCTGAATTTTTGAAAGCATTTACTAGGCTTATCTGTTTGAATTTGGATCCATTCTATTGTACTGTTTTCGAAACAACTTGCCCATACATCCGCGATGTTGCCTATTAATGAATATTGTTTATACTCAAAACAAACGACAGATTTTTTCGAAGACAGCACACTATAAGCCGTCGGTAGTTTCTACAATGGCCAGCAGACCCCATAAAAAAGGCCACCCGAAGGTGGCCATGGTCAAGCGTTGATGAGTTGTCTGGCGAGCGCCATCTCTACAGAATCACCGTCCTGGTTCAACGAGTCCAGCCCGGACTCTGGAACATCTCCTGACGTGCTCTGTGATACGGCGATCTTCTTGGCCATCAGCTGCAGGCAGGTGATCTGAGAACTGCCGATGTAGCCGAAAAAGATCACCCTGACGTCCTGCTTCTGTCCGATCCTCCATGACCGCCTCGCCGCCTGTTGCACCGTGTAGACGTTGTAACCCGTCTGCATGAACGCAATGGTCGGAAAGTCGAGCAGATCCAGACCGGTTTTTACGAGCTCCGGGTTGGTGATCAGTACGTCGACGCCTCGATCAACCTGGTCAAGGATCCAGTCCTCGCGCCTGGCGGTGTCCACCGATGCACGCAGCACTGCCACCTTCAGTCCCGATTGCTCGAGCACCCGCTTCATGCGGCTTGTGGTGTCTCTGGTACCCGTGTAAACCGAGTAGACCAGAACCTTGCGGTTCCGGGCTTTTTCAGCAAGACATAGGTCCAGAAGGGCCTGTTCCTTCGGCATGAGCTCATCATCTTCGAAGATCGATGGCACGAAAGCCAGTGTGTCTCTGGATCGAGGATGCTTCACCACCTCAGGTCGAAAGCAGCAGTCCGGCCATGCCAACAGCACGTTCAACACCACCCCTAACAGTGTGGTGTCTCTGCGGGCCAGTGCCTGACGAAGCTCGATGGTCAATGTCTGGGCAAGTTTAAGGTGAGCCGCCTCCTGGTCTGGAGACATCGGCACGTCAATGAACTCCTCCCGGTAACCAGGTAGTACATTGCCGCCGATATCCTTGAGTTTCAGGAACACCGTGAAGGGTAAAACGAAGCGGTGAATACCTTTCGGGCCGAAGCCCGGAGCTTTGACCGTCCGCACCGAGAGTTTTTTACCTTTGGCCGTCTTGTGAGAGCTGCCATCACGCTCGGTGTAGATATCCTTCAATACTCCGTGATCCCGCATAAAAGACATCGCCGCCGGCGCCATGCTTCCTCGCGTGTTGGGCTGATAGCCGTCCTCGATCATACGTCTGGTGAGGATCCGGAACAGTAGGTAGAACAGATCGTCTGCATAGCCACCCATCAGAGTGCCGGTCAGCAGCACAGTCTTTCGAGCTTTGGCTGCGAGCACGCCCATAGCCTGACCTTGTGCCGATCCACTGTTTTTGTACTCATGTCCCTCGTCCACGACCAGTAGGTCAAAGCACCCGTTAGGTAGGTAGCGCTTGATGAATTCAGTGGGCTGGTAACCCCCCTCGCCGAACCCGAACTCGATGTTGGCCATTGCGCGCTCCATGCGCTTGGCCTGTCGATCGCTGAAGATGAAATTGCCTTTGGCGTCCATCAGATTGATGAACTCAGAGACATTGTCCAGAAGCATCGAGGCGAGAAAGTCTTCGCCGAAGTCAGACAAAAGCCGTTCTGCACGAACAGGTCCGATTGTAGGGATGCGACACATCGACTTTAGAATCGTGTTTCGGCGGCTGCCGCCATCCGATTTGCCCAGACGCATCAGCGTCCATAAAGCGGCATCACAGTGATCGCAGCGTCGACGTCGCTCTTCTCGCTGAAATTCCTCAGCGGTTATCAGATTGCCTTCCAGGTCCTGGAGCAGACGTCCACAATCTGGACACGCTGCCAGGCTCCTTCCACCGCCGGCACGCCTTTGCCAAAAGGCCAGACGCCAGTGGAATCCCATCCGCATCCGCACGCGGCCGAGAATAAAGAACTCCTGACGTCCGTCGTAGGTATCACCCAGTTGATCGCGCAGCTTCAGCAGCTTGACCAGGGTATCCGGTCCATTGAGCACCCAGACACGAGCGTCAGGGATGGTTTCGAGGATCTCGCGTCTCCACTTGTAGACCAGATGCGGGGGCGCGATGACCATCGTCCGGCGATAACCAGCTCCATGCATGACTGCAGCGAGCGCGATGGCCATCATCGTTTTGCCGGTACCCATCTCGGCATTGATGATGCCGGCCTGCTCATTCTGATCGAGCAAAAGCGCGGCAATTGCCTGGACTACTTGAGCCTGGGCTGGGAAGGGCTGTCGTTTGAGACCGTCCATCACCCGCTGCCGAGCCGGATTGTCGATGCCGGCATAGACCGGCGGGTTTGAGCGGTTGAGAGATTCCAGAAGCTCATCGCCGAATTCTTCGATGAATTCAGTGAGTCCAATATTTAAAGCATTGGCTTTCAGGTGGTTCGAGGCCCTTGGCAATGTTATGTCGTTCATGGTGTTTCTCCACATGAGAATGAAACAGGGCACGCACGACACCACGGAGGGTATTGGGCATACCCTGCGGGTTGGTTGAGAGAATGTTTTGTTTAATGCGCTGTCAGTAGTCCGACGGCAACATGATGGTGGTCACGGAGCGATCGACCTCGGTGATGATCCAAAGTCTGGTTTCATCTCCAGCGTCGATGTCATACCCGGAAAACAATCGACCTTCAGCACTCAGTGCTTGCTGATTGCTGTCCCAGTCGTCGTTCGAAATCTCGCCCCAATCGCCCGTCGCGTGACGCCGCAGGTACTGCATCACGTCGAGAGAGTTGTTTTCGAGCAGACTTTGAACGCTATGCGTGAGCACCACACGGCCCAGTTCAAATAAAGCGTCCTGGCTACGTGCTTCAGTGTTTGAGGTGGTTTCGTGTGCAGCTGGTGTTGTCGCATCCGAGCTGATGGTCAGTGCGCACCCGAGATAGGATGAGCCTGGCGTCATATCCCATGCCCGAATCCTGGGCACAAAACGATCAGTCAAGATCCTTGTCTCAAACACGTTGCCGTCCTCGTCCTCGGTGAATTCGGTCTTGGGAACCTTATCCTTGTAGGTGTCGCCCTTGAGGACAAGGACACGCCCGGACCGAGAGGTCACCACACCGGTTATGGCTCCAGCAGCGAGTGCCAATGCCAAGTGCCACCGTGAAAGTGCCTTCACGGGCGCGCGCGGTTGAGCGCCAGTCTGGCCAAAGTGCAGCGTGAAATCAGGCCATAGGCCTTTCAGACGAAGAACCTCTTCACTGAATTGCTCTGGTTCAAGCGTGATTCGGTAGAAGTGTTCCAGATCATTGGCGATCGGCAGGACAGCGTATTGCTCCCATGGCCAAGTGGCCGGTAGCAGATCAGCAGCTTGCTCCCCGGATCCGATTGCCCGCAAATGCTCACGCATCGCAGCCACTTCCCGAGGCCTTGCCAGATCCTGACGGCGTACCCTGATCCCGAATATAACGACCTGTTTGAACGTCCGGTCTACCGCGGCGCAGACCCGCAGCCCGGTAAAGTGATTGGTAAGCCAGCCACACAGCTCGTCGTCCAGCACGTAGTGAGGAACGATGAATACCATCACTCCTCCGTACTGAAGCAACGGCAGTGACCTTTGGTAAAACGCCTTCTCAAGCCTTCTGCGCCCGCTACCCTGATACTGTGAAGCGCCAGAGTGGTCAGCGACCAGATCCCCGTAAGGAGGGTTGAGCCAGAGCAGTCCGAAGGACTGTCGAGAGATCATGGTGTCCATCAAGTCACCCTGCAGCACTCGGTCCAGCAACGTTTTCGAGTGTTCAGCGCGCTCTTTGTCGTACTCAACGGCATAGGCCTCGGTTCGGTCGCGCTCCAGACGGTGTGCGACTTCAGCCAACGCCACGCCTTCTCCCGAGCACGGGTCAAGAATCCGCATTCGTCCCGAGGAAGCTGGCACCAACGCCTGCAGAGTGCGTTCCAGCGTCAGTTCGTCAGTCGGGTAATAGCCGTTGCGTGCAAAATTACGGGCAAGCCGTGAAAACATCAAAGCCATGATGGGCTCCTTGGACAAGTGGGTGTGAACTACGCCGTAAGTTCAGTGGTGAGTTTTCCTGCGCGAATGAGTTCGCCCAGGGCTTTTTCGAGCACGTCCAGCTGCAGCGACAAACGCCAGGCAGTCACCTAGCCAATAGCTCCTGGTAGCGGATGCAACATGTTGTGCGCAGTAAGGACTTCCATCACAGCCTCACGCCAATGTGGAAGGAAGGGAAGCGGACAAGTGTCTACGACCAGCGGCCACAATCTGTCGAATGAGTCTTGGGCTTGACCGATGAGCGCGTACGCACAGTGGTTTGCTCGATCCGGCTGCGAGCAACGCTGATCGAACAGCCATAAGTGCAACAGGCTGCCGAAGAGCGTTCCGCGGAGCTGGCGAGTGGTCCGTTTTTCCAACAGATCCGTATCAGGGAACACGGGGATGCGTTGGTCATTCATGACGATATGAAACTGATCTAGGCCGTTCTCGGAGTTACCGAGTGTTAGTCTGGCCAGAAACTCCTGCATGGCCGTGTCGCGGCCCCAGGCTGAGAGGAATATCAGGTTTCGCTGCTCGTCACAGACGCACGCGTCGACGTACAGATCCGGGCATTCTTCTATATGAAAGAGTTGAGTGCGGTTCGGCATTAGGTCCTCCAAAACAGGAGGGGACCCGCCCTGAGGGGCGGTGATGCCCCTCGGGATTCAATGTGTTTAGCGGATAAACTCGGGTTTATCGATTGCTACCAGGAAATGATCAGCTTTGGAGCAGGATTAAAGTGTGCTGAGATTCCAAATCTGCAACTTGAAGTCAAGCTCATACCCAAGCTCGCCAAGGCGAAAACATTGTTGCCGCAGACGCTTACGATCTACAGTTGTGTCCAGCTTGACTGAACGTCCAATCGGCCAGATCGTGCCGAACAGCTCTGCATCAGCCTCAAGTGTGCTGACCTGTTTCTCAGGCTCGGATCCCATCATTCCGAACGGTGCGTCACTGTCAGCAGAAACTGATCTTCTGGGCGTTGTTTGAATAGCAGGACGAGGTCTGGTTGACGACGAGCCGCCCGAGGCTTCTTCGTCGAGTGGGTCAGTTTCGTTGTTGGACAGCCTTTCAGCTTCATCTGCGCTGAGGTTGGCCACGTCGTCCAACGACATGCTGTCCAGCCTGGCGCGGACTTCGACCACTAATCTGCCGCCGTTGGTGTAGTAGGAGGGACGAATTTCAGTGATAACGAAATCACCTCGATATTTCCCCTCGTGGTACTGGTCCAGCAAAGCGTCTTTGATGACGAACTCGCCGATTGACGTTGAGAGCCTTCCGACATTGAATTCGCCGTTACGGCCGTTGATTGTGCGTATGGCCAGATAGCCGGGCAGGTTGATCATGAGCTACTCCGCGTTGCTCGGGCTGGCGACATACTCGGATGCCCGATGAAAAAAAGCCCGAATACTCGGGCTTGTTAGTGGTATCAAGTTGCCAACTGGGTCAGAACAGGTTGAGAGGCTGTTCATCTCTAAGAGAAATGCAAAGGTAGGAATTGCCGTTTATGGCATCCATCCGATGAAGTCTCAGTTCGAGCCAATGACGCCCCGAGCGGTCACCGTTGGGCAGAAAACGATAGATGCCGAAGTCAATCTGTGGCTCATCGGGCTGAAGATGCAGCTCGCGATACGCTTCGAGTACGACTTCGCCTAACCGAGTACCGACCTCTGCAATATGTGATGGTGCTTCCATATGAACAGATTCTTTCCAGGCAGAAGGAGTCAGCACAACAGGCAATTTCAGCAAAGTGGATGGCAAGTGATTTATGGTGATGGACATAGTAGTTCTCCAGGTGCGGGTAACCACCTGGCCCGACCGGGAGGTGAATTACCCGGTCAGGTTGGTTTACGTTCTTGAGAACGTTTGGATAGAAACTTTCTGTTACAGCGAGTCAGTTAATAAGGGAAACCATCTCTGTACCATTCCCTGAGAGTCCAGTAAGACTTCAGGATTCCAGCATCGTCAAGATAAGAGCTATGGTCCGGTATAAAATTCTCAGCGTGATCCAAGAGGGCCAGGTCTTCGAGCTTGTCCAGTACATCCTCCCAATACAAGCTGGAAGAACGATCCGGCGGAGTATCTTTTTCTAAAACCTGTTGATAAATACTATCCTGAGTTCTTGCTATTGAAACCAGCAAGGCCAGCTCAAGTCGTAGGGTTAGTCTATTTGGATTACTGTTCATCACGGGGCTCCAATATACGGGTCCCGGTCCCTAAGGGTGAGGCCCTAAGGGAAAGTGGCGAGTTTTGCTTCAAGAAGTGATCACAATACCCATCATTGCAAGAAAAGTGGCTATCAGTCCTCCCGCGCCTATCTGAGTCAGTAGTTGAGCGGAGAGCTGTTGTCCACATTCGAGAAAAAAGATGCTGAGCGCTGTAAACACGAGTGTAGCGATGGCGAGTTTCATGGAATCGTTCCCTGCGTTGTAAAGAAAAGGCGCCTGGAGGGCGCCTTGAGGGAGTGAAAGAGCTTTCAAGCAGCTTGTTTCTGTCCTCGTGCAGCGCGAGCCGTTTTAGCCGGACTGGCTTTAGGAGGAGTAACAGCAGCTGGAGTATCTATTTCAGCCGATTCAGCTGGAGCAGGCGCTTCATGCTGGTCGTCTGGGGTTGTGTCAGATACTTGGCTATTGGAGGAGGCGTGAGCCTCTTCTTTCAGCGGAGCCTGATAGACAGTCTCACCATCGACTTTGATCCAGGCAAGGTACAAGAGACGGCCTTTAAGGCTGACACCTGTTTGGCCTTGCTTATCGCCACTGCCGTAGGTAAAAGTATCAGCCCAGATATCACCGATGCGGAAAGAAACAAGAACTTTCTTGCCGGCAACGACTGCTTCCTGGGAACGGCGAATCAGCTTCTCAGCTTCAGCACCAACCACGTTGCAATCGATGAAGGCATACTCAGCCGAAGTAGTGCAGCCTTTAAGGGCGGCAACTGTGACAGCCATGAAAGGATTCCCTTTACGGGGTTTCACTTCACGAATGCGGTTGAGATAGCCGATACCAGTGGTATGCAGGTCGAAGTATTTGGTTTCGTTAGTAGAGTTGCTCATGGTGTTTCTCCAGTTTTGAGTATTCAAAGCGGAGATACACTTCGCCCAGGGGGGGAAGGTATTCCCCGCATGGGTGGTAGAGCGAAATTTCACGACAATCAATGCATGAATCTGAACGCAGTAAGCATAATGCCTACAGCAGCAGTCAGCATGAGTGCCATACGAATTGAAAGTTTGAGTTCAAGTTTGTCGAGATCGGCTTTGGTGGCGAGCTGCGTTTGCATGTCAGACTCCAAGGCATCGACAACTGCAGCGGCGCGGGTTTCCTCGACATCGATCGAAATCAATGCTTGGTACAGCGCAATACTGCTTTTCATGAAGGTCTCCTGCTGAGCGCGAGACCTACCCTACGGGAAGGTCCCGATGGGTGTGAGAATCAATGTGCATTCATCAATCAGATAATCTGATCAACCGTTCGCGCTTCCGAATGCTTTGCGAACTAGGGGTTGGATTAATGCGTGGAACGCATCGTAGTCATGAAATCCAGACTACCTCGGGCATGTTGCTGACAACGTCAGCGGTACATGGCTTTAGAATCCTTTAAGGGCGATTCGTTTGTCAACCCTCAAAATGAAAAATGCCCCTCAATAAATGAGGGGCCTGACAGGGTAGCGGGTATCATGCAATGAGCTGGTCCAGAGAGCCCAGTACAGGGCCCTTAACGGCTGGTTCAGCATCCTGCCTTTTGGAGGTGGCGTGTGCTTTTGATGCGCGAGGCTTACGGGTTTTCTTCGCTGGTTTGGTCTGAGCTTCTTGCGTATTAGCCTCATACCAATCATGAAGATTGATCCCTTTGCGACGCACTATGGCTGGCACGCTGCAGTAGTTTTCGCACTCGTCGTGGGTCATCACAGGTTCAGGCATCATCCTGCACTGCGCTGCTACCACATGGACTGTTGCAGGTTTTGGCTTTTGGTTGACCGCACGGATGCATTCACGCAATGCCTTACCGACCCTAACGCCAAAACGAAAGCTTGCTGTACTCATGGTGGTTCTCCAGGGAAAAATGCGGAGAACACCGCCCGAGAGGGGAGTGATTCCCCGCTGGGTGAGTGACGCGTTTAGTGTGCAACCATCGGCAATTGGGTCGCCGAACGTTCGCGCCTCCGGAAGCTTTGCGAACTTTTGGTTGGATCAATGCGTAGAACGCATCGTAGTCGTGAGATCCAGACTACCTTGGGCGTGCTGCTGACAACGTCAGCGCCACATTCCATAAAAACTTGAGAAAGCTGCGGATAGCCGCATTTGTTGTGTGGATGGAAACACGCTTCATATCCGGTCCACTAGTGCGTGAAATTTCTTCCTGGAGCCATTGCTCCTGAAGCTGCGCACATTCTTCATCACTCATGACGAGGTCTGGATCTTGCTCGAAGGCTGGTTCTTGCATCAGGTCACATTGCTGAGGTCCAGAGTCCTCATAGACTTCTAGTCCTGTGAACTCGAAGCAACCGCAAGGGCAGGTGTCGCTAGTCAGGCCGTGGCTGCAGATTCCATGGCTTCGATTAACTTCCCTTGCCGCCTTAATTTCTGACGGGGAAAGATAATTATAGTCCGAGCGTGCATAGGTAAAGGCATGCGATGCCGGTTCGGGTGCCGCTTCATCACCGCCAAACATCTCGATCATCCGCGAACAAAAATGCTCGAAGACCAGAGTTTCGTATGTCGGAAATTGACGACATGCCTCGCCGTAAAGCATATCAACGCGTTTAGTGATCCCAGCACTTTGGGATGCTGAGTGTGCAGCCGTGTAGTCTGACATGGTCTGTCTCCGTTCAAATAGCTGAAAACGGAGACACTTATCCCCAGGGGAAAGTATTCCCCGAGGATTATTTGTGTATGTGATGTGACTCGACCGGTCCAAGTGGATCGTCGAGTGGAACGTGAAATGTGCATCCATCGGTAACGCATACCGAACGTTCGCGCCTCCGGAAGCTTTGCGAACTTGGGGATGGATCAATGCGTTGAACGCACCGTAGTCATGAGATCCAGACTACCCGGGCATGTGGCTGACAACGTCAGCGGTACATGTCTTGAGAATGAGAATTCGGGGAGGGCTTGTCAAGCAGTAGTAGCGGTGGTGTCGCTTATGATCTTGGGTGAACGGCAATGACGTGATGAATCGGACACCATTTAGGCGAGAGTGCTCGCCCGATCGAGGATCACTTGAGCGCGACGGCCAAGAGGATAACGATGAGAATCGTGCTGAGAGTTATCATCGTCACAGACGATCACTCTCAGCCGATGTGGGCTTGGCTACAACTTGAAAAATGTGCCACCTGTGAGCGCAAGGTCAGCGAGGATCCCTGGGCATTGATCGCACGCATTGCTTCATCGACATCACCCGACCCGTTGTCGTGGCTTGGGCCAGTAATCAAAAGGCACGCATTCGCGCACAAAAGGAGCCCGTTTTTTCACCGGCGGGCACCGGCAGCGAAAAGTGGCTACCTCGGAAGGTAACCTGGTCATCCAGCGCGCTGCGAGATGACCAGGTTACCTTCCGAAAAAGCGGGGGAATTTAAAAAAAGTGGGCCACAACACCAGTGTGACCCTGAGACGATTGTGCATCGAACCTTCCATGAACCCTGTGTGCCTATGAACCCGCTTTCACGAGTTAGACGGCTGCGTGTCTGCTATTGAACAGGGAGACACAGGGAGAATTCACAACAAGATCTGTACGCCCCTCCCGATGCTTTGCGTACTTTGGGGTTGGAGAATGAAGGCAAGGCCGACTTCTCCAGGGTGTCACTGATGACCGTCAGTGACCAGCGGGGTGGAACAGTGAATGGACCTATTGTGGCACATCATTTGTCAGGCCGCCATATCCAGTGGTTCAAGCGGTTTTGGTCGTGGCGGTGCGCGTCTTGGCTGACTTGCCCGGCGATTTTTTCTTCCCTGTACCGATGTTCACCGTACCTTTGCATTCGGGGTACCTGGTACACGCCCAGAAAACACCTGAGGCTCCTTTGCGGTGCGAGGTTTTCGCGTTGCACAACGGGCACCTGGGACCTTCGGGAACCTTGATCGACAAGGTAGTGCCCTTGTACTGATCGACGAGCCTGGTGATCCAACTCGATTGCCTGGCGATAAAGTCATCGAGCGTCAGGGTGCCTTGCTCGATCATCGTGAGTGCCTGTTCCCAGATCGCAGTGGTGCCAGGGTCGGCCACTGCTGGAGGCACCGCATCGATCAGTGAAAACGCTGCTTCAGTTGCCCGCAGCGCGCGACCTTTCTTGATGAGCGAACCTCGGTCTATCAGGCCCTGGATTGTCCCGGCGCGAGTTGCTTCCGTCCCGATCCCCGTCGTTTCTTTTAGCTTCTGAGCCAGCCGTGGATCCTTGACCAGCTTGGCGATGGTCTTCATTGCCTTGACCAACGTGCCCTCGGTGTAGGGCTTAGGAGGTTCTGTCTTCAGCGCTTTCAGCTGCAGGTCCTGGATGTCACATCGAGAGCCAACCTGCAGCATTGGCAGGGTCTGTGACCGACCTCCACTTTCGTCTCCCTCTTCCTCGGATGAGTTAGAAAATAGAATTTTCCAGCCCGGCACCACTATTCGCTTGCCCACTGCCTGCAGTGAAATTGCATTGGATTCGAAGGTCGCCACGGTACGATCGTATTCATGGTTAGGCAGGAACTGCGCAAGAAAGTGAGCGCGGATCAACTCATAGACCCTGCGCTCCTTCTCAGACATTGCTGAAAGGTTCGCGGGTTCCAGGGTCGGGATGATTCCATGGTGGGGCCCCGTGATTTTTTTGTCATTCCACGCCCGTGAGCGCTGCTCCGGGTCGATCAGCAGGAGTGCCTTACCAATAGTGGGATCAGTTCGGTTGATGGCATCAAGTACCATAGGCACCTCATCCAGCATGCTCTCTGGCAGGTAACCACAATCGGTTCTGGGGTAGGTTGTTGCTTTGTGGGTTTCGTAGAGGGCCTGGGCGACGTCGAGCGTCTCTTGAACCCCTAGCCCAAATTTCGCCGAGCACACCTCCTGCAGGGTGCTCAGATCGAAGGGGAGCGGCGCGAGATCCCGGCCACGTTCGGTCTCCACAGAGATAGCGGTAGCCGTCTGGCTATTTTTCAGTGCATTGAGCGCGGCAGTTGCTGCGCTCTGATCGAGGCAGCGGCCTTCTTCATCGGTTACTGACTCATCGGCGACCCATTTAGCCAGGAACGAGTGCCCGGCAGCGCAGAGCTGAACGTCGAGGTTCCAGAACGGTTTGGGGATGAAGTTTGCAATTTCCCGATCCCGGTCGACCACCAGGCGAAGGGTCGGTGTTTGAACACGGCCGACGGACAGCACGCCGGTGTACCCGGCCTGTCGTCCGAGCAGAGTGAACAACCGAGAGAAGTTCATGCCGATCAACCAGTCCGCTCCGGAGCGTGCAAGTGCCGACTGGTACAACGGGTAGGTTTCTGCACCCTGTTTGACGCTGCTGAGTGCCTGACGGATGGATGCTTCGTTCAGCGCGGACAACCACAATCTCTGAATGGGTCCGCGATACCCACAATACTCGATCAGCTCGCGCGCGATCATCTCACCTTCGCGGTCGGCATCGGTCGCGATCACCAGTTCTGTTGCTTCTTTGAGCAACTGCTTCACGACCTTGAACTGGCTGGCGGTCTTCGGTTTGACGATGACTTTCCACTGTGCAGGTAAAATAGGAAGTGTATCCAGGCTCCAGTTTTTCAGGTGATCGCCGTAGGCATCCGGCGCAGCAGTTTCCAGCAAGTGGCCAATGCCCCACGTGACGGCCACCCCCGGCCCTCTGAGGCAGCCATCACCCCGGGTTTTTGCTCCGAGTACGGCGGCAATGTCTTTACCCTGGCTGGGCTTCTCGCACAGATACAAACGCATAAAGGCTCCAATGAGATTTCTCGCGTCCTCAGAGCTTGCTGTCTGGGGAGGGAGTGAGAGGGTAGCCGGAGGATTCAATGCCGATGGCCAATGCCCAGCGGCCACGGACGATGAGGTGCTGTCTACCGGCGTGTTCCAGCGTTGGATGGTGGGTCAGTTTGAACCGGTGCTGTGGGCTTTGGTGTATCCGGAAGTTGGTAACCAGGCCGCAGTACGAAACAGACATCGCGCGTAACCTCATTGACTTTGACCTGCCATGCGGGGCCTGCGAGCACCTGCAGGGTGTTGCGCAGACTCATGGGGCCGAGCTTGTACTGGGCCGAAGGAAGGGGGCGCGTGAACAGGATGTTTACGTGATCCGTGGTCGGTGGGCACAAGGCATAGCCAGAGCGGCTGATAACATATTGCATCGCATCCTGGACGGACGGGTGCATGTTGGGAGGAATGCTGACATCGATGATCTGGGCCATCAGGTCGCGTTGTTCGGCTTCTGGAGCGGTATTCACCAGGGCGTATCGACCGTAACGAACCGTGGGCTCCTGACCGGGCTTCGCGCCATTTGAATACAGGTCTAGCGAGAGCAGCTCAGGATTCTGGCTGCTGTCGTAAGCTGATCCAACCGGTTTGTCCACTACAGACGTGCATCCGGCGAATATCGCGAGTATGGAAAGTGTGGAAAGTTGCCTGATCATGTGTGCCTTGACCCCATTTCTTGATGGTGGCCAAGGTGCCAGCGCTTCAATTACAAAGCACTGCTAAACCCTAAACGGATCAATTCAGGTTATTCGAGGAGGCATGGCGACGCAGGGGGTACGGGAGGGCTATCCCCCGATGGATTAGCCGATCTGCGTCGCCGCTGACAAAATGAATTGAGGTAAAACGAAAAAACCCGCCGTTAGGCGGGTTTTTTCTAGGCGTTAAACGCACTAGGTGCAGCAAAGGGCTCAAAGGCCAGTGATGAAATAATAATAGCAACGCAGTGATTATGTCAATAGACCAGCTGCTGCAATCGTCTTGATGACGGCCTTTTGAATCAGTGTCACTTTGTCCCTTGGGAGGAAGGTCGGAATCGGTACCCCTTTCTCTTTGATCTGGTTCAAGCGATCTTTAGATACATGCGTGATGCATTCGGCCAGCGCCCATCGATCTCGTCTGTCGTAAAAACCAGTGATAGAGAACAAGGGCGGCTCCAAATATACATGTAGGCCCCTGTGGACAGCATTTGGGTTGCCACTAGAAGATATCGGCACAACCATCACGCAGCCGTTGGGAAGACGACCATTCAACACAACTACCATCCTGCGTTTGCGTATCTCCGGGAGCATGAGTCCGTTGTAGCGTGGTGTCGGAGGTGGCCGCATGAAGTCGCCGAACTCGCATTCCACTACCTCGCCGACCTTCGGTGTATACGTCAACGCCATGCAGATTGTCCTTGGAAGTTCTCGTTAATGGTCTGACCCCTATCTTGGCTTCGATCTTAATGGGACAGCCCAAAAATGCGGTCGGTTGTGAAACGGGTTGGCAACTGGACCGACACGATTACTGGCTGCAACCCCTCAGCAATCATAACTTCTTTGGCACCGCCCGTGCTGGGGCTTCGGCCCTTTAGACCGTTATGCAACAGTGCACAAACATCCCTTGCAGCCACAACCGATCAAAGGATCTCAGCAAGCGCTTTCTTGCTTGACTCCTCCGTTTCTGGATCGATCAGATCACTGGCTAGTGCGCGTTTGTCCATGAGCATCTGCCACAGCTGCTGATCGATGGTGTCTTCAGCTAGAGGAATTTTGACTACCACCATGCGCAGTTGCCCATTGCGATACGCCCGGTCTTCAGCTTGGTCCTGTAGCCCCGGCGTCCATGGCAGCCCCAGGAAAAAGACATAGTTAGCCGCAGTGAGGTTGTACCCTGTGCCGGCGGCCGACCTGGTCCCGATGAATACCCTGCAGTCCGGGTCCTGCTGGAAAGCATCAATCGCCTTCTGTCGCTTCTTGGGCGAGTCGCTGCCCACCAACGTCACGCACCCGATTCCCATCTTGAGGCAGTGCTCACGCAACGTGGCCACCGATTCCTGATACTCGCAGAAGAGGATCACCTTGTCGTCGACGTCCAGCTCGGCCATCAGGTCCGCCACGATCCGTACTTTCACGCGCTCGAGCAGTTGACGCAGTGCGCCCAGCCTTGCGAATCGGTGCGTGTCGCTGCGCATGATCTGATTGTACTCGTCACGCTCAACCTGGCTCAGGATCACGGGCACAGTCTGCCTTTGCTTGCCTTGCAGGTTGGGCAGCACGTCCTTACGGCGGCGAAGCATCCAGTCAGATATCTCATCTCGAAGCGTCTTGCGAAACTCAGGACTGCCGGCGAATCGCTCGCAGAATTCGTTGAGTGGTAGTTGGCCAATCGGATGACCTGAAAGCCTGAGCAGTGTGTGCAGCTCCGCTTCGCGATTGAGCACAGGCGTGCCCGTCAACAGGTAGCGGTTCTGGACCTGAGCGGCGATGTCGAAGCCGTGGCGTGTCCACGCAGCAGTGGGTTCCTTGAGCCGGTGAGCCTCATCGATGACCATCACTGCGAAGCAGCCAGCGTGCCTCACAAAATCGCCCAGACGTTCGTAGTTGACGATGATCCAGCCCGCCTGCGCATCGAATGTTTGCAGGGCAATCTGAGCCTCTGGAAACACCATCAGGATTTCGCGCTGCCAGTTGATGATCAGGCTGTTGAGCACGATCACCAGAACGGGTTTGCCCTGTGCGCGGATACCTGCGGCAACCACCGCCTGGCGAGTTTTCCCCAGTCCCATGTCATCGGCCAGTAGTGCGCTGGTGCGCTGTAGCAAATGACGAATGCCTGCAGGCTGGTGATCCATCAGCGAAAACTCTTCCAGCGCCTCATCGATATCGGCGCTGGTCAACTCGGTGTTTTTGATGGACGGGACAGATGCCAGGTAGATACCTGAATCTGAAACCTCCTCCTCGGACTTCGTCGACTCCGGGGAGTAACCCCCCAAACTGATGCTGGTGACTTCACGCACCGGAGAAACAGACCCGTCGGCAAGCAGTTCTTGCAAGGTATCCAGAATCTCGAACTGATCCTCAGCCAGGCCCAGCTCCAGGATCAGGTTGCTTCGGACCAACTCCGCGGTGCTTTGGACCCGCCAGGCTTTGCCCGCCGAGAGGTATACTCCGCGCATGCGCTTGGCGATGGCGACAGCACCCGGATGAAAATCCCCTGACAGGATCACGCCACCTTCCGCCAACGGCGCGAGCCGAAACCTCATCCCCCAAGTGAATGCGTCACGGTGCAGGTCGGACTGGGCAGAGGTGATCCTGTCCCGGAAGGCTTGCCAGCTTTCGATGTGTTTTCCATCCGCGAGCTCCGCCAGTTCCCGATACAGCACATCGAGGTCATCGAGCAGCTTGGCCTTGGGCACGCGCCAGAACTGATTTAGCGGGTGATCAGACCGGCGTATGAAAAAGCCACCCCGGCGCAACAACAGCTTGTTGGCACCTTCGAGATAACTCAGGGATAGTCCGAAGTCATAGCCGTCGTAAATGGCTTTGCGCAAAAGGACCGGTCGCTTGTTCATCAGTTTGGGCGAGGCCACGATCAGAGCCCTCTGTCCATGAGCCGCTCGGCCCACCCGATAACCTCTTCTGCGAAACGGATTTTATAGATTGAGGTCTTGTCGGCATAGCGATCCATTTTTGCTACCAGGTTGGGCCAGTCCAGGTTCACCGGAATACGACCGTTCCTGACTTCTGCGATGAACCTGTCGAACGCTTTCATCACCGGCGAGAGGGTGTCCAGGGTTTCGTTGTGGTGGCCTCTGATTTGAACGACGTGCAGATGCTTGGGAGCCCATTTGCCCGATTGCCCCGTCTTGTGCTCATGACCATGGGCCCTGAGTGCGAGCTCGACCGACGCCAGCGGGGTTGCTCCAGAGCGGATCGACAGGAGTCGACAGTTACCTGAAAAAGCGTGGTAGTCGTAGGTGTCGATGCAATGACCCAAGGCGCGATGCTCCAGGTCCAAGTCATCAGCGCAGCGTAATTCGACGATGTGTAGGCCTGTTTCACTGCAGGTGATGGTGTCGGTGTTGAGCATCAGCCCCGGCCAGCGAGTGAAGGCATCTGATGGCTCAGGGGGTATAGCCTTCTCCAGCCTGGCCCTGATCGCTTCGAGTTCGCCGTGGAACGCATCGGTCAGATTTGATATCTGACGAAAGCTCAAGCCGCCCACAAACGCGTTCAGACGGTTCTTGGTGTTTAACGCCGCGCGACTGCCAGCCCTGTCGAGGCTGGAGAACAGCTCTCTGAGATCGACCAGCTTGGTCGTGATGTTCGACCAGGCAGGGTCTGCCCAGTCGGTTGGGCAACCCGCCAAAAGAGCGTTCATGTCAGGCAATGCTCGAAGTAATGACCACGGGATTGCCGACCTGAACGCATAGAACGAGCGCCATTGGGCTTTGGTGCTCGGGCGACGGTTACCGAGACGGGCACCCGCTATCAAATCGCCCCATCCGGCCTCGAGCCCCTCAGCATTCAAGCGGCTCAACGCACTGCCGGTGTCGTACACCCGCTGCTGACCCAGATAGCGGATCGCGGAGATGGGGGTGGAAAACAGCCACGCCAGCACCTTGTTCAAAGGCAGGCCGGTATCGGCTGCGTGCCCCACCAAGCCTGCTCCGTCTCTGGTGCAATCATCATCCCAAGAGCCGCAGTACTCCTGCAGGTCTCCCCACGGGCACTGTTCAAGAAGGTGGCTGTCTGCAATTTTCGGCCAAGGCATTGCATGGCCAATGACCAGCACTGGAGTGAGGACGGGTTGCGCTTTCAAGGCCTGAAGCCGACGCGTACGATCCCCCCGAGCCAGCCAGTTATACAGTTGAGCAGACGGGCACTGTACTGAACGTACGGCGTGTAAAAGTTCTTGATCCAGACTCTGACAAAACTTCTTTAGCGTTGCGCCGATGCAGGTGAGGTAAAACCGGTTACGTGGACCGTAAAAGCGTTTGTTTCGGCCTTCTTCGCTGGCCGCCAAGAAATCCAGTTTCATGAGCGGTTTGATACTGAGCTGCGACTCGTGCAGTGCCAGGTCTCGTGCGTGTTTGCTGAACGACGTCAGAAGTGCTTGCGCACCCCCATGAGTAATCAACTGATGAGCCAGCTTCAACGCTCGACTCGTCGTGGGTGCGTGGACTGGGACTTTTCGCTTCTCATCAAACCGCACAGCGGAAATCAGCTGGCCATCGAAGTATTGGAGCTGTCTGCCGAATCGCGCCACAGTTGGCCGTGCGACCTGGTCGTCGTTATGAAGTGAAACGCACCAGCACCGTGTCGACGAAGTGTGAGTCAGGTAGTGCAGCATGAACTCGTCACGTCGCTCCGGCGGTACGCCGAAATGATCAGCCCACGTGTTGGCAACAGCACGATGACGCTCTGGGAATTTTGCAATATCGAGAAGAGTCTGGACGAAACTTGGTTTGCAAATAGGCTCGGCGGTCATGAATCAATGAGCTCAAAGTGACTTGAAGCTGCACTGTCCTAGACCTGATCTGCGCTCGCCATACGTAACCGTAAACGTGGGTGGAGTGGGTTAATCGCTCTGAGTCAGAAATCCAAGCGTTGCTGTTGCTCCTGGGCAAAGCCCTGTAGCCACGATGCGCGCATGGCGGGATGCCGGTAGGGACATGCGTGGAGAGGGATGCCGCTGCGCGCCGCGTCAGCACCCGCGCGCATCACGGCATGGTGAGCGTTGTTGAAACGACGCCGATCCGGAGTGTCATGCATCGCGTCAGGAACTGCTCTCATAACTGAGGATTCCCGTGGTGGAGATCGAAGACATCCAGGGCGTCACGAACGAGGCGATTTTTTGGATATCCGTATTTAGCTGTGGGCAACCACAGAAGCGCAAATCGGGTGCCTTTCCAAAATGGGCGCAATCTGCATTTATGTGGAATGGAAAATTATTCTCCCAGTCTTCCGTTCCTTGACGAGATTACTACGTCCACACTACCGGGACGCGTCTTGAAGCAGGCACCCTCCGCCGATACCTGAGCCGCGCCGTGCACAGCCTGATGGGTGTCGTGACGAATGTGGTGGGTGTGACTCAGATTGATCAATCGCTACATGATAAGAGAACCTACCTTTTGACGCTGATCGCAGCTTTGCCATTGAGGCGCTGTCGACCATTTAAAATATTTGGAAAGCATAATGGAACTCGATGGACACTGATGACCACTCAAGTGCGGCGCATGTAAAAGTAAAAGCGAATAGATAAGTCGGTGGTGGTAATCTGTCGGTTAAAAGCATGACAAGCAACTCGCTCACCCACTGTAAAAAATAAAATCAACGTAGATCCACGATGGAGAAAGTAAAATGAAAGCTCGCTCAAAGAAATCAGTAGGCATTGTTGCTTTGGCACTTTTAATGGGCAAGGTGTATGCCGCTCCTACTCCTGCCGCGTGCCCGGATGTCAGCGTCATCAAACAACATCAGGAAGGGCAAGGTTTTGTGTATACGGCACCAGCCCCAAACAACCAACAATGGAGAGGCGAAAACCCGCGAGGCGATGCAAAGGACATAAATAGTATTGCTTTCAAAACTGCAAATATACGCAACCGAAGCGCGATCACAGGTAATGCATTTGTGGCGTGCGACTATGAGGGTAATAGCAGCGCAGGAATCAGGATGAGTCTTGAAACACTCAAGGTAGCAACACCTGTGGGGAAAGCTTGGAACGGACTCAGTTGCAGTGGAAGCAACCCATCCCTCTGCACGTTTGAGTATTGATGTTTTTATAATATACATTTTACAAATAGCTATTCAGCTTAAGGCAGGTAGCTTTTAGTAAAACTACGAAAACAAGTCACAGCGCCCACGACTATCGGCTTTTTCCCCTCGATTTGACTGGGCGTTCTGCAGGGCCTGAACGTAAGACGTCCCCAGCCCCACAGGTCAACGTCGTCAGAATCAGCGTAGCTCAGAAGCATTCCACTTAACTTACTCAAGACTTTCTTGGCGTCGGAAAGTGCTTTCTCCCAACGCTTCAGATCGTGCACCGTCACAGCAGTAGACCGTAACCGCTCCATTAACCCCACATTCAAAGCACTAAGCTAATGCCAGATGCTGGGCTCCCGATTCTCTCAGGAGCCCATCGATCATGATGCGACC
>NZ_JAGTPK010000045.1 GCF_021147775.1 Pseudomonas californiensis | reverse complement strand
CTGCTGAATGGGCATAAAAAATCCGATGCCAGAGGTCTGACATCGGATTCTCTATAAAGCCCGGCCTGGACTCAAATGCTTAAGTGAACAGTATTACGCCTTGTGCGGGGTTTCTTTTGCCTGATTTTCTATATGCCTATCAGGCCTAACCACAGCTGTTTATATTCTTTTTAAATTCTTTCACCGACAGGCACAGTTGGTCTTGACTGAGACATACCCTAACAAGACGAGGAGCAACACCATGACACTGCGACTTGGCGATATCGCCCCTGACTTTGAACAGGACTCCAGTGAGGGCCGCATACGCTTCCACGAATGGCTGGGCGACAGCTGGGGTGTGTTGTTTTCCCATCCGGCAGACTTCACGCCGGTATGCACCACCGAGCTTGGCTTTACCGCCAAACTGAAAGACGAATTCTCCAGGCGCGGCGTCAAGGCCATTGCCCTGTCGGTCGACCCGGTCGATTCCCATATCAAGTGGATCGATGACATCAACACAACTCAGAACACGCATGTCAATTTCCCGATCCTGGCGGACGCAGACCGCAAAGTGTCCGATCTGTATGACCTTATCCATCCCAATGCCAGTGACACGCTGACGGTTCGTTCGCTATTTGTGATCGATCCGAACAAAAAAGTGCGCCTGACCATCACCTACCCGGCCAGCACTGGCCGCAACTTCCATGAAATCCTGCGGGTGATTGATTCCCTGCAGTTGACCGACAACCACAAAGTCGCCACGCCGGCCAACTGGAAGGACGGTGACGATGTGGTGATCGTGCCGTCGATCAAGGATGAGGAAGAAATCAAACAACGCTTTCCGAAGGGCTATACCGCCGTCACGCCTTATCTGCGCCTGACGCCACAGCCTAACCGCTGAATTTCCGGGTTCACCGAGAGTGGGGTTATTCGGGCCGATTTATCGGCCCTTTTTTTGTGTCGCTTGTTGAGCATCCCGTCCGAAGTCCGGCCTGTAGCGTCGTTCAATCGCATATATTCATTTATGGAATAACTAAATGAATAAATAAGATTTATGGATATAAAAAACTGCTGTTAATGTCACTTCCATTCCGCCTCGCCCGAGCTGCAACAGTCGTGCAGGCAACCACCCCCATTTGTAAGGAGCGCGCCATGCGCACTGTCACTCTGCGTCGAAGCCTGGTCGCTCTGTTTACCGCAGCGCTCGCGTTCGGCGCGATCACCCAGGCCCAGGCTGAAGACCTGCGCATCGGTTACCAGAAATACGGCACGCTGGTGCTGCTCAAGGCCAAGGGTTCGCTTGAGAAACGTCTGGCCGAGCAAGGCGTCAAGGTGCAGTGGACAGAGTTCCCGGGCGGCCCGCAGTTGCTGGAAGGCCTCAACGTAGGCTCGATCGATTTTGGTGTGACCGGTGAAACACCACCCGTGTTCGCCCAGGCGGCAGGCGCTGATCTACTGTACGTGGCCTACGAGCCACCCGCGCCGACCAGCGAAGCGATTCTGGTACCCAAGGACTCGCCGATCACTTCTGTCAAAGACCTCAAGGGCAAGAAGGTTGTCCTCAACAAGGGCTCCAACGTGCATTACCTGCTGGTACGCGCACTTGAGGATGCCGGTCTGAAGTATTCCGACATCCAGACCGTCTTCCTGCCACCTGCTGATGCACGTGCCGCTTTCGAGCGTGGCAGTGTCGATGCATGGGTGATCTGGGACCCGTACCAGGCTGCTGCTGAACAGCAGTTGCAGGCCCGCACCTTGAGAGACGGCTCCGGCATTGTCGACAACCATCAGTTCTATCTGGCGACCAAGCCTTACGCCCAAAAGAACCCGAAAGTGATTCAGGCGTTGATCGAAGAAGTGCGAGCCGTGGGTGAATGGTCCAAGGCCAACCCTGAGGAAGTGACCAAACAGGTCGCGCCGCTGCTGGGCCTGCCCGCTGACATCACGCTGACCTCGGTCAAGCGTCAGGGCTACGGCGCACTGTTCATCACCCCACCGGTGGTGGCTGCTCAGCAAAAAATTGCAGACACCTTCTACCAGCTCAAATTGATCCCCAAGCCGCTCAGCATCGCTGACGTGGTCTGGACGCCGCCCGCTGCTGTTGCTCAAGCACAGTAATCGACAGGCCCTTCGAGGAGACAACTCCATGAGCCTCAGTGCTTCGCAACGTTTTACTCATCGACTGGCACCCTGGGCACTTCCTGTCCTGTTATTGGCGATCTGGCAGTTGTCAGTCAGCGCTGGCTGGTTGTCCACGCGCATTCTTCCGGCACCGAGTGCGGTGATCGAGGCTGGCTACAATCTGGTCGCCAGCGGCGAGATCTGGACCCACCTGGCAATCAGCGGCTGGCGCGCCGGCATAGGCTTTGCCATCGGTGGCGGTATTGGTCTGGCACTGGGGTTCATCACTGGCCTGAGCAAATGGGGCGAGCGCCTGTTGGACAGTTCGGTACAGATGATTCGTAACGTGCCGCATCTGGCGCTGATACCGCTGGTCATCCTGTGGTTTGGCATCGACGAGACTGCGAAGATCTTCCTGGTTGCGCTCGGCACGCTGTTCCCGATTTACCTGAACACCTACCACGGCATTCGAAATATCGATCCGGCGCTGGTGGAAATGTCCCGCAGCTACGGCCTGTCGGGGTTCAGCCTGTTTCGGCACGTGATTCTGCCGGGCGCCATGCCTTCGATTCTGGTGGGTGTGCGGTTCGCACTGGGCTTTATGTGGCTGACGCTGATCGTGGCGGAAACCATCTCCGCCAGTTCCGGTATTGGCTACCTGGCAATGAACGCCCGTGAGTTTCTGCAAACCGACGTCGTGGTGCTGGCCATTGTGCTGTATGCGGTGCTGGGCAAGCTGGCCGATCTGGCCGCTCGCGGTCTGGAACGGGTCTGCCTGCGCTGGCACCCGGCCTATCAAGTCAGCAAAGGCGGTGCAGCATGACCAGTCTGAAGCAACAACCTCCGCACCTGCTTCGCGGTATTCCGCTGGGTGTTCAGAATCTCAAGAAAGCCTTTGGCACGCGTGAAGTGCTCAAGAACATCGACCTGCATATTCCGGCCGGTCAGTTCGTCGCCGTGGTGGGTCGCAGCGGTTGCGGCAAGAGTACCCTGTTGCGTCTGCTGGCCGGGCTCGACAAGCCTACGCAGGGCCAACTGCTTGCAGGCTCTGCGCCGCTGGCCGACGCCCGCGAAGACACGCGTCTGATGTTCCAGGAAGCGCGCTTGCTGCCATGGAAGAAAATTATCGATAACGTCGGCCTCGGACTGAGCGGCGACTGGCGTGCCCAGGCACTCGAGGCGCTGGAAGCTGTTGGTCTTGCCGAGCGGGCAGATGAATGGCCTGCAGCATTGTCCGGCGGTCAAAAGCAGCGCGTGGCTCTGGCTCGTGCCTTGATTCACAAGCCACGCCTGTTGTTGCTCGACGAGCCGCTGGGTGCACTTGACGCGTTGACGCGCATCGAGATGCAACAGCTGATCGAAAAGCTGTGGCGCCAGCATGGTTTCACCGTGCTGCTGGTGACTCACGATGTCAGCGAAGCTGTCGCGATTGCTGATCGGGTGATCCTGATCGACGAGGGCAGCATCGGTCTCGACCTGCTGGTTGATCTGCCACGGCCTCGCGCACGCGGCTCGCATCGCCTTGCAGCGCTCGAGACCGAAGTCCTCAACCGAGTGCTCGCTATCCCCGGTTCACCGCCTGAGCCAGAACCCTTTTCACCATTGCCTACGCAACTGCGCTGGGCAACTTAACTCCGATATCCCAAAGGAAGACATGCCATGACTATCAAAGCCATCAACGTTCGTAACCAGTTCAAGGGCACCATCAAGGAAATCGTCCACGGCGACGTGCTGTCTGAAATCGACGTGCAAACCGCTTCCGGCGTCGTGACTTCAGTGATCACCACCCGCTCGGTCAAAGAGCTGGAGCTGGTCGTGGGCAGCGAAGTGATTGCCTTCGTGAAATCCACTGAGGTTTCGATCGCCAAACTGTGATCGGCCTGCCAGACAAGCCCCGGACGGTGACGACCCTCCGGGGTTTTTTATACCTGGCAGTTTTGTGAGGTGGTCGTGCTGCGCAGCTTGGGGGATGCTTGAGGTCTGTTCCGTTGGAGCCTTCACCATGGCCATCCCCGCTCATGCAATGTCGTGCCGTTATCGCTACGATCCGTTGGATCGCCTGGTTGCCAGCGCTCCGGTTTCGGAAACCGGGACGCAGCGCTTCTATCAGAAAAACCGCTTGGCGACCGAGATACAGGGCACGCTGCAACGTACGATCTTCCAGCATGAAGACGTTGTGCTTGCCCAGCAGCATCGGAAGGGAAGTCTGTAAAGAGCCTGCTGGCGACCGATCGACAGCGTTCAGTCCTGCAATGCCTCGACGAGGCAGGCGCCGAGTCTCTGGCTTATACCGCCTACGGGCACCATCCGACTGATAGCGGCCTGACCAGCTTGCTGGGCTTCAATGGCGAGCGACGCGACCCGATCACAGGGCATTACATGCTGGGCAATGGTTATCGCGCGTTCAACCCGGTACTTATGCGTTTCAACAGCCCTGATGACTTGAGCCCGTTCGGCGAAGGCGGGTTGAATGCCTATGCGTATTGTCAGGGAGACCCTGTCAACTATTCGGACCCAACGGGGCATGCACCTTTTTCGGTGATCCTCAAATCAGGTCGCTCCCGGCATTCGATAGATTATGTGTTCTGGCCCCGAACACGAGGCCCGTCCCCTGCTCGGCCTATCGCACCTCAGGCTGCCCCCTCATCTTTGGCTAGACGTCACCCGGTGATGCTCGGCATGTTAGAACGGGCAAACACATCACGCTCCAACCTTGGCGTTGAACAGTTGTCCTCTGCGTCACCGGTTGCATCGACCCGAGGCGGTTATGCCGAACCCCTCTCTCAAGCCTCGACCTCCCGGGCAAGCGGTACATCAGGAACTCAAGAAGTGCTGAATCACGCCGATCGGCGGAGAATCAGGGAAGCGTTGAGGTACGACCTCACGCGCAAGCAGGGCAAGGGTCTCGCTCCACGAAGCAGTATCGTTGAGAGGTATGAAAATCGTATACATCGAGCGCGTACGCTTCAGGATCACTATGTAGACGCAATCCAGAAAGCCCCAGGTAACCTTCACCATATAAGAGGTCAAATTGGCGCTGACAAGTTGTTTGCTCAAGAAACACAACGTTATGCAGCATTTCTGAATAGGAAGCATGTGGTAAGCGATATTCGCAGGAATTGAGTTGGACTTCGTTCTGTTCAAGCCGTTGGCGAGATCAACGCCACTGACCGTTTCGGCAGGCACGGCGGCAGGTACAGCCCGAGGTAGGCATCGAACACGCGCATGCCTTCTTCGGCCATGCGTGGGGTGATTTCGTCGTGCAACTGCACCGAGCGTGCGTACACCCGGTCGCCTAGTTCCATGGCCAGCGCGAAGACGTCGACGTCATCCGGCAGTGCCGGGAGCTGAAAATGGCGATTGAAGACGTCCAGCATCAGTTGACCCAGCTCGATGTCGTGCTGGCGGTCGGCCTGATTGACTTCGGCCAGACCGTGCTGAGCAAGGATCAGCTGCCGCGCAGCGGCGTCTGCGTTGTAAATCGCCAGCATGCGCAGTTCAACCAAACGGGACAGGTCGCGCCAGTGGTTCAGTTCTGCGTGCTCGATAGGCGCTTGCAGGCTGGCGCGGAAAGCGGCGTGGATGTCTGCAGTCAGCGCTTCGAGCAGCGCAGGCACGCTGGCGAAAAAGTGATAGACCGACGACGGGGGAATTTCTGCTCGCTCGGCCACGCTATAAATCGACAGGCTGGCAACCCCTTCGGCAGCAAGCAGCGTACGCGCAGCGTCAAGGATCGAATCGATCCGGGCCTGACTGCGTGCGCGAGGTTTGCGGGGGGCGGCGGGGCGTGTCATGGGGGTGGCTCGTGGTTGGACGAGCGCTATTGTAAGGTCAAACACCCGCCAAGTGCGGCGGGTGCTACCGCTTTTGTGGTCTGCTCCGGTACTTGTACCTAGTAACCCTGACCGCGATCAACCTGGCCGTTCATGGCTTCACCACGCTCGAAACGCCGTATGTTGTCGAGCAGGCCGGGGAAAGCGCTTTCCGGCTGAGTCATGGCGGCAACATGGGGCGTGAGCATGATCTTCGGATGTTTCCAGAACGGATGATCAGCCGGCGCGGGCTCCTGCTGCACGACATCCAGTACGGCTGCGCTCAGATGATTGCTGTCCAGAGCCGCCAACAGGTCTGCTTCTACCAGATGCCCGCCGCGGCCCATGTTGATCAGCGCAGCACCTTGCGGCAGTTGCTCAAACAGTTTTTGATTGAGGATGCCTTCGGTGCTTTCAGTCAGCGGCAGCACGCACAACAGAATGTCGCACTGGCCCAGAAAATCGCCCAATTGCCCTTCGCCCGAATAACAGGCGACTCCGTCAATACGGTGCTCGCTGCGTGCCCAGCCTGACAGTTGAAAACCGAAAGGCTTGAGGCTCGACAGAATATGCTGCGCCTGCAAACCCAGCCCCATGACGCCCACTCTGCGTTTATGAGCCGGCACCAATGGCCTCGCTTTCCAAATACCTTCAACCTGCTGCTGCCGATAGTGCAGCATTTCTCTGTGCAGGCTGAGCACCGCGAAGGTCGCGTACTCACACATGCCGTGACTGATACCGGGATCGAGCAGGCGCACCACTGGCAACGTTTGCGGAATGCGGCTCAGGTCAAGTTGATCGACGCCTGCTGACAAGGCGAACAGCACTTTGAGGTTGGGCAGCACGATGTCCAGATCATCAGGTGCCAGCCAGGCGCCCAAGTAATGAATCTCCGAAGGGTCGCCAATGTCCGGCCACACCCGCCATTCGATGTCAGGCGCATGCTCTGCGAACAGAACTCGCCATCGTTCGGCGCGTGCGGGATCGGCTTTATAGAGCAGGGCGGGCATGGCATTTCCTGAGTCTGAAAGTGGGCCTCCATCATGCCGCAAGTCAGGAGCAGGATCTGTTGAAAGGCGTGCTTCAGTGCGCTGTGATGCCTGAAAAGCGGGCGCTGTCCGGCAGATTGCGTGGTGCGTGGGGGGCCTGAAGGAATCTGCCGTTTGCGAGGGGAAAAACAGTGGATATGGACTTCTGGAAGGCCAAGTTCGGCGTAGATCATTTTGCTGAAGGCTTAACCTGAACTACATCGCAGCCACCCGCCGGTTGCCAGACCCACGATAGGTAAAACCATGAACAGCAAAGTCGATGAAACGCCCCATTTGATCCGTCAGCGCGACCAGTTCGTGCCGCGTGGCGTGGTTACTGCCCACCCGTTGGTCATTGACCGTGCTCAAGGTTCTGAATTGTGGGACGTGGACGGCAAGCGCTACCTGGATTTCGTCGGCGGCATCGGCGTACTGAATATCGGCCATAACCATCCCAATGTGGTCAAGGCGATCCAGGGCCAACTGGAAAAAGTGACCCACGCCTGCTTTCAGGTGGTGTCCTACAAGCCATACGTTGATCTGGCCAAACGTCTGAGCCACATGGTGGCCGGGCAGAGCGGCATCGACCACAAGGCCGTGTTTTTCACCTCCGGTGCTGAAGCGGTAGAAAACGCGGTGAAGATTGCCCGGGCACACACCAACCGCCCGGCGATCATTTCGTTTCGTGGTGGTTTCCACGGCCGGACCCTGCTCGGCACTACGCTGACCGGGATGAGCCAGCCGTACAAACAGAACTTCGGGCCAATGGCGCCAGAAGTGTTCCACACCCCGTTCCCTAACGAATACCGTGGCGTGACGGGCGACATGGCGTTGGCTGCACTGCATGAGCTGCTGGCCACTCAGGTTGCTCCGGACCGTGTCGCTGCCATCATTATCGAGCCGATTCAGGGCGACGGTGGTTTCCTCGCAGCGCCGGTCGAGTTCCTCAAGGCCCTGCGCGCGCTGACCGAGCAACACGGCATCGTGCTTATTCTTGATGAAATCCAGACGGGCTTCGGACGTACCGGCAAATGGTTCGGCTTTGAACACGCCGGGATCCAGCCAGACCTGGTCACGGTCGCCAAGAGCCTTGCTGACGGGATGCCGCTTTCGGGCGTTGTCGGGCGCGCCAACATCATGGACGCACCGCTTCCGGGCGGTCTGGGCGGGACTTATGGGGGCAATGCGCTTTCCTGCGCCGCTGCGCTGGCGGTCATCGACACCTACGAGCAGGACAACCTGCTGGCGCGGGGCGAGCAGTTGGGCACTTATCTGCGTGCCGGCCTGCTGAAGCTCAAGGAACGTTACAGCTGCATCGGCGACGTACGCGGCACCGGTTTCATGCTGGCCATGGAAATGGTCAAGGATGACGCCGCGCGCAGCCCGGATGCCGATACCAATCAGAAAATCATTGATCAGGCGCGTATTGGTGGCTTGCTGGTGATCAAGTGCGGCGTTTACCGCAACGTGCTGCGTTTTCTGGCACCGCTGGTGACCACTGAACAGCAGATCGATGAGGCGCTGGTCATCCTTGATGCTGCCTTGGCACGAGTATTGAAGTCCAGCTGAGTGCTGCGTGGGTTGCGGCCGTCGCAAGGCGCCGCAGCCTCAAGTGCTGGGCATCACCGTTGGAATGGAGACGTCGTTTGCCATGGGATTAACTGATTACCGTGCACTGCTGATCGATTGTGATGAAGTGTTGATAGACCGCGACTCTGGTGTCTGGGCAGCCTTGCAACCGCTGCTGGAAAACGGTGTTTATCCCCCCGAAAGAGAGCAGGTACTGGCTCAGTTCAACGAGGTGATCAGTACGCTGTATCCACGTTTTGACGAGTTGGGTTTCAGTGGGCTGATGTGCTTTGCGCACCGTCAACTGGCCGAGCGTCTGGGTATAAAGGCCAGTTGGGAGGAGGGGATGACCTTCGCTCGCTCGGTTCCGGGCTGGACACTGTTCGAAGATGCACCCGGCGCTATGCTCTACCTGCGCAAGTTCTATCAATTGCTGGTGTATGCCGATCGCGATGTGCAAGACCGTGGGTTGCTGTGTGAGCGCCTCGGCCTTGAGCCGGACAGCCTCTTGTCGATGAACACGCATTCGCTCGACGACACCCGCTGGCTCACCGACATGGACCTGGCGCCCAACGAAACCCTGCGTGTGTCTCGCCCGCCCGCCACGGCGCTGAGCACTGGCGGACTGTGTTTGATCCGTCGCAGTCGTGAGCAGCACAGCCAACCCTGCCCGGCAGACATCTGTATCAGCAGCATGGCTGACCTTGTCGCACAGCATCAGCTGTCCTTACGGCGCTGATTTTGCTAGAAGGTAGGCACTGTGAATGGCAAAACAAGAGGTAGGTAATGGAAGGCTTGGTCAAACTGGACCGGATTGATATCAATATCCTGGTTGAGCTCCAGAAAGACGGGCGCATGACCAACGTCAGCCTGGCAGATGCTGTCGGGCTTTCAGCGAGCCCATGCCTGCAACGCGTCAAACGCCTGGAGTCGGCGGGCTATATCTCCAGCTACAAGGCGCACCTGAACCTCGCGAAAATCACTGAATCGGTCACCGTGTTCACAGAGATTTCTCTCAGCGACCACAAGCGTGAAGACTTCGCCAAATTCGAAGCCAACATCCGCCATGTGGATGAAGTGCTGGAGTGCCACCTGATCAGCGGCGGTTACGACTACCTTGTGCGCTTCATGACCCGAAGCATTCAGCACTACCAGGAAGTGATTGAGGAATTGCTCGACAAGAACATCGGCATTTCCAAGTACTTCAGCTACATCGTGATCAAATCCCCGGTCATGAAAGACGGTGTGCCACTGCGCAAGTTATTGCGGCATTGATCGTCTGAATTGCTTCATGCCTGACGCCTTACTGCCCCGGCACCAGCGTCAGGACACTTTCTGTGTGCTCTGCCACGTCCTTTTCGCTGAAATGCTGCGGCATGTACTCGCCTTTTATAAAGGCCTCGGCCTGATCGGCGTAATGCTTGTCGAACGGGACGCCGCTTTGTCCGACCGGATTGATACCCAGGCTGTGCGCCGGATCGCCGAAGTCGATCAGCCGGCGGGTCGAGGGCCCATAGTTCACTGGCCACGGCGCTGGACGGATACTCGATGACAGATTGTTCGGTACTTCATGGGTGCCCGGCGCCGCATAGGGCCCTACGTTGAAGAGCTTGTCGAGCGGCTTCTGCGAGCCCAGCGGATGAGCCTGGGTCAGGGTATGGGCCTTGCCCCAGACCCATTCATCGGGGTTGTTGCCATACATCGACTTCAAATGCGAAACGCTGGCACGCCACGCGACTTTCACGGTGTTGTCGCGACTTTCCTCGTGAGGCGAATTGCGATTGTTCCACCAGGGCGAATTGGCGTCGGCTGCCAGTCGAGGCAGCGCCTGGTCGAGCGCGCGAGTCGACAGTAGCGTTTGGAAGAAGCCGTCGCCCAGCTCGTCATGAAAGGTTTCTTCGGTGAGATCGAACAGGAACTGATTGAACAACGTGGCGCCTACCGAATCGATTGGGTAATCGCCTTTCCAGCTGGCCAGGCGCTCTACCAGCGCCTGTTCATCCGGGTCGCTGACCACCCGGCGCAGTACCGGAATCAGCGGGCGCAGAATGCTGGGCGCGTAGTCGGTCTGTGTGCCCAGCTGCAATGCCTTGCTGGCGGCAAGGTCCCATTTGACGGTCGAGTCGCTCAATTGACGATCCAGTTGCTGACCGCGCTCGGCAGGGTTGTAGTAGCCGGGGATCTGCATGCCGGTGGGTGACAGCGGCTGGAAATTGGCAGAAATGATGTACCCACGCGACGGGTTTTCTTCTTGCGGATTGGCACTGAATGGATAAAAGCCCAGCTTGTCTGCCTGAGCGGTGCTGCCATCCAGAATGTAGGTCGGGTTAACGCCTTCCGGTCGAATGGGCAGCTGAGCGGCGGCCCACCAGCCGATATCTCCCTTGGCGTTCGCCCAGACGAGATTAAGACCTGGCGACTGAATCTTCTCGGCGGCGTTACGCATTTTCTCCAGCGTGTCAGCGCGATTGACCTCGTAGAAGCCGTCCATCACCGGGTTTTCGGACACCAGAAATGACCACCACATGGCAATCGGGGCCTGCCCCGCATTTTTGCCCAGGACATTATTGACGACAGGGCCGTGCGGCGATTCGAGCAGCGTGAGGGTGACGGGTGCTTCGCCTTTGACGGCGATCTGCTGCTCGGTGCGAGTCATTTCAACCCATTGGCCGTGATACCAGACCTGATTGGGATACTCGGGGTTGGTCTTTTCGGCGATCAGATCCACGTCATCGTTCTGGAACATGGTCAGGCTCCAGCCAAAATCCATGTTATGACCGAGAAAGGCGAACGGGTTGAGCGCCTGAAAGTGGCCATAGAGTTCAAAGCCGGGGGCTGACAATTGAGCCTCGTACCACACGGAGGGTACGGAGAAACGAATATGCGGATCGCCCGCCAGTATCGGCTTGCCGCTCTGGGTACGACTGCCGGAAATCGCCCAGGCATTGCTGCCTTCGAACTGCGGCAGGCCTGCGTTTTCCAGCGCCTGATGACTCAATTGTGCCAATTCACTCAAGCCTCTCCAGTCTGCACTGGCCAGCGCGGGCTTTTGACCGAGCATGCCGTCCGGATGCCAGTCCAGATCAAAGACTTTCAGGTACTGCGGACCGAGGTTGTCGCGCACGTAAGTCAGCAGCGGTTCGGTGCGGAACGCCGCTGCGAAGCTGTAAGCCAGATAACCGCCTATGCTGATCGTGTCTTCAGCGGTGAACGGCCGTTTGGGAATGCCCAGTACATCGAATTCCATCGGGCTTGCGTGCGTGTCTTGAAACTGATTGATACCGTCGAGATAGGCCTCAACTGCTTTCCAGGTCGGCGTGTTCTTGTCCTGGCGGGCTACATACGCGTCAGCATGTTCGCGGATGCGCAGGCTGCGAAACAGTTTGTCGGTCTCTACCAGGTTCGGTCCGATGATCTCGGCCAGTTCGCCGCGCGACAGCCGACGCAGCATTTCCATCTGGAACAACCGGTCTTTCGCCTGCGTATAACCGAGAGCCCGGTACAGGTCAGCTTCGTTTTCGGCTCGAATATGTGGCACGCCACGCTCGTCATAACGCACAGTCACAGGGGCCTGAAGACGGCTCATGGCGAATTCGCCCGCGCGCACGGGCTGTTTGCTGTGGACGTACCAGCCAGCACCACCGGCGATGATTGCAATGATGATGGCGATAACGGCGAGACTGCGTTTCATCCGGGTTCTCTGTAAATGCGTGTGTCGAGGATGAAGGCTACCGCTTTGGTTCCAGGCTGGGTAGTGAAGATACCAGGCCGATACAGACCGGTGGCGCCGTCACAGATCTGTGCGAATCAGCACGTTCTGCCTTGCCATGGCTGCGCAGACAGAAGAATATCGTTGCATCACCTGCACGCCGCCCCGCTGAACTCTGGAAACCCAATGTCTGCAACATTTGATCCCGATAACCTGCGCGCCAGTCTGCTGCCACTGAGCGTCATTGATCCGCTCTCTCTGGATGGGCAGGCTTACCAGCGCTTCTATGGTCTGGCCGGGCTGGGCGGGGAAAACGTCATTCGCAGTTGGCTTGGGCGTCTCGATGTTGCCGGGTACGAAGTCGTGGGTCAGGTCTGGGTGCCCGAAAATCCAGTCGCTACGCTGTTTCTGTTTCACGGCTTTTATGACCACATGGGGCTCTACAGGCATGTGATCGAGTGGGCGCTGACGCAACGGTTTGCGGTGATTTCCTGCGACCTGCCGGGGCATGGGCTTTCCAGCGGCAGCCGGGCAAGCATCAATGACTTTGCAGAATATCAGGCGGTGTTACAGCAACTGTTGCTTGAAGCTGCGGCTCTCCAACTGCCGCATCCGTGGCATTTGTGTGGGCAGAGTACCGGCGGTGCGATCGTCATCGATCACCTGCTCAATCAGGGGAAAGAGAGCCCGGCGCAAGGTCAGGTCATCCTGTTGTCGCCACTCGTCAGGCCGCGTGCGTGGGGCTGGTCGCGTCTGAGCTATTACCTGCTCAAGCCTTTCGTGACCGGGATTGCCCGACGTTTCACTGAAAACTCGAACGCGCCTGCTTTCTTGCCGTTTCTATTGGCGGACCCGCTGCAGCCCAGCCGGTTGCCGACCGCTTGGGTCGGCGCGCTGGCGCAATGGATCGTACGCATTGAAAGCGCGCCCCGTAGCGAACGCAGCCCGCTGATCGTTCAGGGCGAGGCTGACATGACCGTGGACTGGTCGCACAACCTGACAGTTCTCAAAGAAAAGTTCAGCCAGCCCGAGATCCTGATGCTCGGTCATGCCCGTCATCATCTGGCCAACGAGCTGCCGGAGTTACGGGCACGCTATTTTGAATTTCTCAGCAGCCGACTGCGTTAGCGCTTCTCAGCCCTGCGGACTGACATTGTCCGGACCTGACGACGCAGGCGGAAATTGTCCACTGCCAGCAAGACGGTCGCCAGCGCACCGAACACCGCAAACGCATCCTGGCCCAGTCCAGCCCAGAACAGCCATGCCAGAAACGCCATGGCGAGGGCGGTCAAAAGCAGAGCAATAGAGTCCTTCATACGAAAGCGAGCCGGTGTCTGTAGCTGTCTCTGCCTGGTGCAGAAGCATTGTAAATGCCGGGGTAGGCGCTCAGGTATCGGGTCAGCCACTCCGGCTTGAGGTTGTGTTTCTGAGCCGTGAACAGCACGTCGGCCAATGACGTCCCGCCCGACAGGGTTCTGCCGGTCGCAACGGCGATGCTGCCAATGATTGCACCCACATAAAACGCCGCTGAAACGGAGGCAATGACGGAAAGAGCCTCAAGTTTTGTGGTGGCTCCGATGACTTCACGCAAGGTCGTCGCGGGCCCGAGCTTTTCGAGCGTGCCCAGGATCGTTGTCGAGGTGCTCACCGCCGTGGTGAGCGAGCTGAACAACGACTCGGGTGCAGGCAGGTTCAAGGCATCCATGTTTTCCTTGAAGTACTTGTAGAAATCTGACATTTAAGCTCTTCCTTGATGCTATTGAGTGGGTGCAAGACTCGATGCGCTTTGCCCAACCGCCAGCCCTGCACGAATCGCGGCAAGTGCAGCCTGATAGTAGGCTTTCCCTTCTGGCGACTCGGCAAAAGTCGAGAACTCTTCCAGTTCCGGGTCGGACAGATCGCGGTAGACGTACAGCAATGTGTTGTTGAGGTCCGCGCTGATTTGCGCCATCAACCGCTCGCGTTGGCCTTCGAGCATGCCTTGCGCCTGACCGCCACCCAGCAGACCAGGGATCATCTGGCTCAGGCTGTCGGCTGCGACGCCTGCAATCGCAAGGCTCACTTCGGCACCTGCCTGTTTGGCCGGCAGCGCCTGCGCCAGGTGCCCGATCAGCAACTGGCGCGTGGCATCGGCTTCAATGTGAGGCAGCCCGTCAGCGTGCTGCGCCAATTGATCGGCGCGTGTCGCGGTGAGTTCGGCATTGACGATCTTGCGGCCCAGTGGCGACTGGAAAAACTGCAGCGACGGGTTGGGATCCTTGAGGCTTTCGCGCAAACGCCTGGCGGCGCGCTGATCCATGGCCTGCGGAGCAAAACGCTGGTTGCTGTTGTTGACCAGCGCCTGAAAAACGGCAGGCGGCAGGTTATCGCGATAGCGTTGCTGCGCAGCCTTTAGAGCGTCGTTGAAATGAGCCCGTTGATCCGGCCAGCCAGCAGCCTTGTACAACTGATCGTAGCCGTCCGCCCAGGCGGGCGTCGTGCACAACATTAACAACCAAACAAACAACAAACGACGCATTAGGGACTCCTGTCGGCAGGTTGCTATTCTCCGGGTATTACCGTGGATATGTCGAGTTATGACTGTTCTTCCCGGATGAAAACTGCAGCACATGGCGCCGCGCATACGTGCCGCTGTCGGATTTGAAGGCTTATGGATACTATGCGCGCCATGCGCATACCTTCCGATCACCCGCTGCTGCTACGAATCGTCGACGACCTGGCTGCCAACGGTTGGTCGCAGCAGAATATTTTCCTGCCCGAAGCTCTGACCCTTGAGCTGGCGCAAGAGTGCCGCAAGCGTGCCGCCGAAGGCGAGCTGGAGCCTGCGGGTGTCGGGCGCGGGCCTGCTCAGGAGGTTCGCGAAGGTATCCGCGGTGACCATATTCAGTGGCTGGAAGCGGGGCAGGCTTTGTGCTGTGACAGTTATCTGGAGCTGATGGACAGCCTGCGACAGGCCCTCAATCGCGGCTTGTTTCTGGGTCTTGAGGACTACGAAAGTCATTTCGCCCTCTATCCGCCAGGTGCTTTTTACCTCAAGCATGTAGACCGCTTTCGCGATGACGACAAGCGCATGGTGTCTGCTGTGCTGTACCTCAATCAGGCCTGGCTGCCCGAGCATGGTGGTCAGTTGCGCATGTACCTCAAGAACGATGTCGCTTACGACGTACAACCCACCGGCGGATGCCTGGTGGTGTTTCTGTCGGGCGAAATCGAACATGAAGTCATGCCTGCCAATCGTGACCGGCTTTCATTGACCGGCTGGTTTCGGCGTCGGGGCAATGAACTGTTTCAGTGAGCTTTTGCTCGAGTCTTCATGAAAACAGTTTCATGAACGCAGGCAGCCATTGACCCCGGTGGCGAGCTATCGTGACCACGCACCCAGGCGCTCAAAACTTCAGGCCTGAAGCGTGCGCTTACCTCAACTGAGCCTGGAGCAGTCATGAAGTCCCTATTTTCTGGAGCGATCGTCGCCAGCCTGTTACTGAGTACCTCGATGCTGGTCAGTGCAGCGGACATACCGCGCACAGCATCACCCGAAGGTGCAGAGGTCTACATCATCTCGCCCAAGGATGGCGAAACCGTGACCTCACCGTTCACGGTGCAATTCGGCATGAAGGGCATGGGCGTAGCGCCAGCGGGCGTCGACGTCCCCGATACCGGGCATCACCATCTGCTCATCGACGTCAAGGACCAGCCCGCGATGGATGCGCCGCTGCCCATGACTGACCACATCCGCCATTTCGGCAAAGGCCAGACAGAGACCGAACTCAACCTGCCGCCAGGCCAGCACACTCTGCAATTGCTGGTAGGCGACAAAAGCCACATCCCTACCAATCCACCGGTTGAATCGAGAAAAATCACCATTAATGTGAAGTAGCGATCCGGCTTCTTTCCACCCGCGGTGGGCTGTGTAGCAGCGCCCGTTGCCAGGTCACGCGAGAGGACTGCGGAGCGCCCACAAAAAAGGAGACCCGAAGGTCTCCTTTTTAATGCCGGCCTGCGATCAGAACAGCACGCGACTGCGGATGGTGCCTTTGATGTGCTGCAGTTTTTCCTGGGCCAGGTCCGAGTATTCGGCGTCGACGTCGATCACAACGTAACCGACTTTCTCGTTGGTCTGCAGAAACTGACCGGAGATGTTGATACCGTTCTCGGCGAATACCTTGTTGATCTCGCTGAGCACGCCCGGGATGTTTTCGTGGATGTGCAGCAGACGGTGCTTGCCAGGGTGAGCGGGCAGGGCCACTTCCGGGAAGTTCACCGACGACACCGATGTGCCGTTGTCGCTGTACTTGACCAGCTTTTCAGCAACTTCCAGACCGATGTTGGCCTGTGCTTCTGCAGTGGAACCGCCGATGTGCGGGGTCAGGATCACGTTGTCCAGGCCACGCAGCGGGCTTTCGAAGATGTCGTCGTTCGAGCGTGGCTCGACCGGGAACACATCGATGGCGGCGCCGATCAGGTGCTTGTCCTTGATTGCATCAGCCAGCGCGTCCAGCTCGACAACCGTGCCGCGCGCCGCGTTGATCAGGATACTGCCTTTCTTCATCGCGCGGATTTCTTTCTCGCCGATCATCCACTGGGTTTCCGAGGTTTCCGGAACGTGCAGGGTGACGATGTCGGACATGCCAAGCAGTTCGGTCAGGCTGGCCACTTGCGTGGCGTTGCCCAGCGGCAGTTTGGTCAGCGTGTCGTAGAAATACACCTGCATGCCCAGGCCTTCAGCCAGTACCGACAGTTGAGTGCCGATCGAGCCGTAGCCGACGATGCCCAGCTTTTTGCCGCGGATCTCGAACGAGTTGGCTGCACTCTTGATCCAGCCGCCACGGTGGCAGGACGCATTCTTCTCGGGGATGCCGCGCAGCAGCAGAATGGCTTCGGCCAATACCAGTTCAGCCACGGAACGCGTGTTGGAGTACGGCGCGTTGAAGACCGCGATACCACGCTCGCGCGCTGCGCTGAGGTCGACCTGGTTGGTGCCGATGCAGAAGCAGCCCACTGCGACCAGTTTCTTGGCGCAATCGAACAGTTCTTCAGTCAATTGGGTACGGGAGCGGATACCGATGAAGTGGGCATCGGCGATCTTTTCCTTCAGCTCGGCTTCCGGCAGAGATTTGGTGTGGTACTCGATGCTGGTGTAGCCGGCTGCCTTGAGGACGTCGACAGCGGATTGATGGACGCCTTCGAGAAGAAGGAACTTGATCTTGCTCTTGTCGAGGGAAGTCTTGCTCATCTGCGTAAACCTGTGTCCCGAAGAAAATTGGCAGGGGGTGGCCGGAACGGCTCTAGGCACGATTCACGGGGGGCATATGCTAGCATAAGCACCCCGCGAAACCCCATTCTTGAACGTGAACCGTTCTCAGGATGCCCATGAATTGTTCGAGAGTTGAGTCCATGACCCATCCCGCTTTGATTGATGAGCTCAAGACCCTGGTTGACCCCGGCAAGGTGCTGACCGACGCAGCGTCCCTTGAGACCTACGGCAAGGACTGGACCAAGCAATTCACCCCGGCCCCCCTGGCCATTGCCTTTCCCAAAACCACCGAGCAGGTCCAGGCCATTGTGCGCTGGGCCAACGAACGCCATGTGGCACTGGTTCCTTCGGGCGGGCGTACCGGGCTTTCTGCGGCTGCGGTGGCGACCAATGGCGAAGTGGTCGTGTCGTTCGATTACATGAATCAGGTGCTGGAAGTGAACCTCACCGACCGCACGGTGGTGTGTCAGCCGGGCGTGATCACCCGCCAGTTGCAGTCGCTGGCTGAAGAGAACGGCTTGTATTACCCGGTGGATTTCGCCTCGTCGGGCTCCAGCCAGATCGGCGGCAACATCGGCACCAATGCGGGCGGTATCAAGGTGATCCGGTACGGCATGACTCGTAACTGGGTGGCGGGCCTCAAGGTTGTCACGGGCAAAGGCGACCTGCTGGAACTGAACAAGGACCTGATCAAGAACGCTACCGGTTACGACCTTCGCCAATTGTTCATTGGTGCCGAAGGCACGCTGGGTTTCGTGGTCGAGGCGACCATGCGTCTGGATCGCGCGCCCCGCAACCTGACCGCCATGGTGCTGGGCACCACTGACTTCAACTCGATCATGCCGGTGCTGCATGCATTTCACGGCAAGCTGGACCTGACCGCTTTCGAGTTCTTCTCCGACAAGTCGTTTGCCAAAGTGATGGCGCGCGGTGACGTGCCATCGCCTTTCGATACGCCGTGCCCGTTTTACGTGCTGCTTGAATTCGAAGCGACCACGCAGGACCTCGCCGACCAGGCGCTGGCGACCTTTGAGCATTGCGTCGAGCAAGGCTGGGTGCTCGACGGCGTGATGAGTCAGAGCGAGCAACAGTTGCGCAATCTGTGGAAGTTGCGTGAATACATCTCGGAAACCATCTCGCACTTCACGCCGTACAAGAACGATATTTCGGTCACGGTCTCGAAAGTGCCGGAGTTTCTTGCTGAAATCGACGCCATCGTTGCCGAGCATTACCCGGATTTCGACGTGCTGTGGTATGGCCACATCGGCGACGGCAACCTGCACTTGAACATCCTCAAGCCTGAACACCTCGACAAGGACGAGTTCTTCGTCAAGTGCGCCAGGGTCAACAAGTGGGTATTCGAAACGGTGGAGAGGTATAACGGCTCGATTTCTGCCGAGCACGGCGTTGGCATGATCAAGCGCGATTACCTGACGTACAGTCGCTCCCCGGTCGAAATCGAATACATGAAGGCAATGAAAGCCGTGTTCGACCCCAACGGCATCATGAACCCGGGGAAAATCTTCGCGGTTTGACCTTCTTTTTGCGCTTTTATAATGACAAACAAGCTGCATCTATCTGACCCAGGAGACGTCATGAGCTACCAGCACAAATATGTCGATGGAACGAACATCCACTTCCCGCTGGGTAAGGTGGTCTGTATCGGGCGCAACTATGCCGAGCATGCCAAGGAACTGGGTAACCCGGTGCCTACCGAGCCGCTGATATTCATGAAGCCAGGCAGCGCAGTGGTTGCGCTGGAAGGTGGTTTTACCATTCCTGCAGACCGCGGTTCGGTGCATTACGAAGCCGAAATCGTTGTGCTGATCGGCAAGCCGCTCACTAAAAACCCGTCCAGCGAAGAAGTGCTCGACGCCATCAGCGGCTTTGCCCCCGGCCTCGACCTGACCCTGCGTGACGTGCAGTCGCGTCTGCGTGAGAAAGGTTTGCCCTGGGAACTGGCCAAATGTTTCGACGGTGCTGCCGTGATCGCGCCTTTCGTACCGGCTGAAACCTTCCCGGACCTGACCGACATCGGGATCCGTCTGACCATCAACGGCAAAGTCGTGCAGGACGGTAACAGCAGCCTGATGCTCAACCCGATCGTGCCGATGATCCAGCACATGGCCGCCAACTTCTCCCTGCAGGCCGGTGACATCATCATGACCGGTACGCCAGCGGGCGTCGGGCCATTTGAAGCTGGTGACCAGATCGTTCTGGAACTGGGTGGTCAGGCGCCGTTCGAGAGCGTTGTTCGTTAAGAGAAACCGCTTTACAACTTAAGCCATCCTGGACAACGTCCTGGGTGGCTTTTGTTTGTCGGGTAGGTAATAGTCGCGGTCCTTTGGCGTTTTTTTCACACGTGTTCTGGATAATCCTGCGAGCCCGCTGAGGGCAGTACGCCACCACGACGTCATCTTTGTTCGGGAACACATTTCAATGGCTCCTCCTGCCCAAGCGCTGCCTTCTTCTGGAAAACGTTTTTCCTTCATTCGCAATCTGCGCTGGTACGTATGGCTTCTGCTGGTCATCGTTCTGAGTTACGGCGTGGCGTTTGCGATGCACTGGGATGACCGGGCGGCATTGTGGTTACAGGAAAGCTTCGAGAACACAGCAGGTCGCAATGCCAGCATCTGGCTGCCGGACTACCAGGTAGACATCGACGCCAAGCCACTGCCCGGAATGGAGAAAGATGAGGCGTCCGACCTTTCCTATGATCCCTCTACCAAAACCCTGTTTGCTGTCATGGGCAAGAATGCGTTTCTGGTGGAGCTGACCCTCAAGGGCGATGTGTTGCGCAAGATCCCGCTGGTGGGCTGGAGCAACCCCGAAGGCGTGGCGGTTTTGAACAATGGCCTGATGGCTATCACTGATGAACGTCAGCACAAGCTGGTGATCGTCAAGGTCACGCCAGAAACCACCACGTTGAATCTCTCGGATTTCCCGGCATACGAATTGGGCAAGTCCGCGAATCAGAACAAGGGCTTTGAAGGGATTGCCTGGGATCCGCTTCGTCAGCAGTTGCTGCTCGGCGAAGAGCGACCGCCAGCGCTGTTCACCTGGAAGAGCGACGGCAGCGACGTGTTGAAGGGCGACAAGCAGAAATTGCCGAGCCGCTCGCTCGACATGCGCAATCTTTCATCGCTGAGCATTGACCCGCGCACCGGTCATACCCTGGCGCTTTCTGCCGACTCGCACATGCTGCTGGAGCTGGACGAGCAGGGCGAACAGGTGAGTTTCATGACTCTGCTGGGTGGCATTAACGGCTTGAAAAACACGATCCCTCGCGCAGAAGGGGTTGCGATGGATGAAGCCGGTACGCTGTACATGGTCAGCGAGCCCAACCTGTTTTACGTGTTTCGAAAAAAATGAACCGGTTGAATGATACGGAAGCTTAAAAATAGCACTGTGCCATTAAGCTTGCTTTCAGATTGCCATGGTATCAATGCCGTCCGCACAACCTCCGAGTCCCTGAAATGCGTCGCTCTACTCGCTCTTTGCTCTTGCTCGTCCTGCTGGTCCCGCTGGTGGCACTCGCTATTGTCGCTGACCAGAAATACCGTTTCATGGAGCGTGCTTCTTTCAATTGGCAGGTCTACTGGCAGTCCGATTCGCGCGAGGCCATTGGCCTGGATCAATACCGTGTGGTGATCGAAGAGCGTGTCATCGACGGTCTTGCAGACGATGTATCTGGCCTGAGTTACGACCCGGATCGCAAAAGCCTGTTCACGGTGACCAACCAGAACGCCGAGATGGTCGAGTTGAGTCTCGGCGGCCGCATTCTGCGACGCATCACACTGACAGGATTCGGTGATGCCGAGGCGGTCGAATACATCAGTCCTGGCGTTTATGTGATCAGTGATGAGCGCCAGCAACGGCTTATCAAGGTTCATATTGATGACAGCACCCGCTCGCTCAATGCGGCCGATGCAGAGCAATTGACGCTGGGGCTCAATGCGGGCGGCAACAAGGGCTATGAAGGCCTGGCTTATGACCGTCGTGGCGAGCGCCTGTTTGTGGCGCGTGAGCGTGATCCGGTGCAGATCATTGAGGTGCGCGGTTTTCCCAAAACCAATGCCGATGGTCCCAACAACCTTCAAGTGATTTCTGACAGCAAGCGCGATGCCGGTCTGTTTGTTCGTGACCTGTCCAGTTTGCAGTTCGATCAAGGCAGCGGGCATTTGCTGGCCTTGTCGGACGAATCGAAACAGATTCTTGAGCTGGACACCGACGGCCGCCCGATTGGCAGCAGTTCACTGAAAAAAGGGCAGATGGGCCTGAGCAAGAGCGTGCCGCAGGCGGAAGGGGTCGCCATGGATGACGACGGGACGTTGTATCTGGTCAGCGAGCCGAACCTGTTCTACGTATTCCGTAAACCCTGACACTCGGCGACCATGCCCGTTGGCGAGCGGGCATGGTGCTTATGATCAGCGCTTCAGCGTCTTGACGCCTTCGGCGGTACCCAACAGCAACAGGTCCGCCGGTCGAGCGGCGAACAGGCCGTTGGTGACCACGCCAACAATGGCGTTGATGCTCGCTTCCAGCGTCACCGGGTCGGTGATGCTCATGTTGTGCACGTCGAGGATGATGTTGCCGTTGTCGGTCAGCACGCCTTCACGGTAGACCGGATCGCCGCCCAGCTTGACCAGTTGACGAGCAACGTGGCTGCGGGCCATCGGTATCACCTCGACCGGCAGCGGGAAAGCACCCAGCACGGGCACCAGCTTGCTGCCGTCGGCGATGCAGATAAAGGTCTTTGCCACCGCCGCGACGATCTTTTCGCGGGTCAGGGCTGCGCCGCCGCCCTTGATCAGGTTCAGGTGCTCGTCACTCTCGTCGGCACCGTCGATGTAAAACTCCAGATCGCTGACCGTGTTCAGCTCATACACCGGAATGCCATGGCCCTTGAGGCGCGCGGCAGTGGCTTCGGAGCTGGCGACAGCGCCGTCGAAAGCCGCTTTGTGCCTGGCCAGCGCATCAATGAAGCAATTGGCTGTGGAGCCTGTTCCGACACCTACGATGCTCTTGTCGTCGAGCTTTGGAAGGATGAAGTCGACAGCGGCTTGAGCGACTGCCTGTTTGAGTTGATCCTGGGTCATGCGGGCTCCACGGTGCCAGAGGTATGCAAAAGGGCCAGCATTATAGCGGCGACTGCGCCGCAAAGCCCCGTCATTCGTGTGGTCCTGCCTCGGGTCGCGGGGTAGACTTGCCGATCCTGTCCTTTTCGCCAGTGATGTCGTCCCGATGCTTGAACAATACGTCAAGAAAATCCTCACCTCCCGCGTCTACGACGTCGCTGTCGAAACGCCGCTGCACGGTGCTCGTCAGCTGTCAGAGCGGCTGGGCAACCAGGTACTGCTCAAGCGCGAAGACTTGCAGCCGGTGTTCTCGTTCAAGATTCGCGGCGCGTACAACAAGCTGGCTCAATTGACCGCCGAAGAGGCCGCACGCGGCGTGGTCACTGCTTCGGCAGGCAACCACGCCCAGGGGCTGGCCCTTGCGGCACGCGAGCTGGGGATTCTGGCGACCATCGTCATGCCGCGCACCACACCTGAAATCAAGGTCGAAGGCGTGCGTTCGCGCGGCGCCACAGTGGTCCTGCATGGCGACTCCTTCCCCGAGGCACTGGCCTACTCGCTGAAACTGGTCGACGAGCAAGGCTTCGTTTATATCCACCCTTACGATGACCCAGACACCATTGCCGGCCAAGGCACGGTGGCGATGGAGATTCTTCGTCAGCAGCCCGGGCAACTGGACGCGATCTTCGTGCCGGTTGGTGGCGGTGGCCTCATTGCAGGCATTGCGGCGTACGTCAAATACCTGCGTCCGGAGATCAAGGTGATCGGCGTCGAGCCGGATGATTCAAACTGTCTGCAAGCGGCGATGGCGGCGGGTGAGCGCGTGGTGCTCAGCCAGGTGGGCCTGTTCGCTGACGGCGTGGCGGTAGCGCAGATCGGCTACCACACCTTCGAAGTCTGCCGGCATTACGTGGACGAAGTGATAACCGTCAGCACCGATGAGATCTGCGCGGCAATCAAGGACATCTACGACGACACGCGTTCTATCACCGAGCCGTCGGGCGCGCTGGGTGTGGCGGGGATCAAGAAGTACGTCGAGCAGCGCGGCATCACGGGCCAGACCCTGGTGGCGATCGACTCAGGCGCCAACGTCAACTTCGACCGTCTGCGCCATGTGGCAGAACGCGCCGAGCTGGGCGAAGGCCGCGAAGCGATCATTGCCGTGACCATTCCGGAGCAGCCGGGCAGCTTCAAAGCCTTCTGCGAGGCGATCGGCAAGCGGCAGATCACCGAATTCAATTACCGCTACCACACCGACCGCGAAGCGCACATCTTCGTGGGTGTGCAGACCCACCCCGAGAACGACCCGCGCAGTGCGTTGATCGCCAGCCTGACCGAGCAGGGCTTCCCGGTGCTGGACCTGACCGACAACGAGCTGGCCAAGCTGCACATCCGTCACATGGTCGGCGGGCATGCAGAGCGGGTCAGCGATGAAGTGGTGCTGCGCTTCGAGTTTCCGGAGCGCCCGGGCGCGCTGTTCAACTTCCTCAACCGCCTGGGCGGACGCTGGACCATCTCGATGTTCCATTACCGCAACCACGGCGCAGCCGATGGCCGCGTGGTCGCCGGGCTGGTGGTGCCCGAGGATGAGCGACATCTGGTTGGCCAGGCCCTGAGTGAAATCGGCTATCCGTACTGGGACGAAAGCGAAAACCCGGCGTACCGGCTGTTTCTCGGCTGAGAGAACGGGCGGTGCATCTTGAACCGATGTGTCGACTATACCGACCTCTTCGCGAGCAGTTGAAGTTGCAGCAGGGTGGGTACGAGCCGGGCGGCCCTCCGTTTGCTCGCGAAGACTGACGGATAGCCTCACCCTGCTGCTAGACTCAACACGCCTCGACTCGACAGGAATACCCCCCGATGGAATCCCTCACTGCCCTCAAAACCCTGCACATCGTTGCCATGACGCTGCTGTTGTTCAGCGGGCTGGTGCTTGTCAGTGGGGTCGTGAAGGTTCGTCTTGAAGGCGATGCGACCATTCAGAACCGTTTGCTGAAGCGGCCGTTGCTGTTTTTCTGGATCGCGATGGCCGTCTGTCTGGCGATTCTGCCGTTTACTGGCTGGTGGCTGGTGCATCTCGTGGGGCTGTCGCTTGGTCAGACATGGGTGCTGGGCAGCAGCCTGCTTTATACGCTTGGGTTGTTCAGTTGGGTCTGGCTGGTGGTGCGTCTGAACCGTGTGCGTTCGGGTGTTGCCGCCCGTAGCCGAGGATTCACCGTGGCGTTGGCGGTCATCAGCGGGGTGTGTTTTGTGGTGATTGCCGGTTTGATGGGCTTCAAGCCGGCGTGATTGCAGGTGCGATCAACTGCGCAGCGTGATGACCGGCCAGCCGCGCTTCTCGGCTTCTGCGCGCAAGGTCGGGTCGGGATCGACCGCAACAGGGTGGGTGACCTGCTCCAGCAGGGGCAGGTCATTCATCGAGTCGCTGTAAAAGTAGCTGTCTTCAAGGCTGTACGCGTTTTCTTCCAGCCACAGGTTGAGCCGCGTCACCTTGCCTTCACGAAAGCACGGGATGCCAGTGGTGCGGCCAGTGTAGCGCCCGTCAACCATCTCGCATTCGGTTGCCAGCAGCGTTTCAATCCCCAGGCGGGCCACGATAGGCGCTGTCACGAAGCGGTTGGTCGCGGTGATCACCACCAGCTTGTCGCCTGCCTCACGGTGTTTGGCAATCAGCTCCAGAGCCTTGGGCAACATGATCGGTTCGATGCAGTCACGCATGAATTCGTCGTGCCATTGCGCCAGTTGGCTCATCTTGGTACTGCCGAGAATCTCCAGAGTGAAGTTCAGGTAGTCGGTCATGTTTAACGTGCCGGCCAGATAATCCTGATAGAACTCGTCGTTGCGCGTCTTGTAGGTCGCAGTATCGAGAATGCCGCGACGGCACAGGTAATCGCCCCAGGCGTGATCGCTGTCGCCGCCCAGAAGGGTGTTATCGAGGTCGAATAAAGCCAGGCGCATACGGTTACTCGCTGAAATAGCTGAAAAAAGAGCCCCAGAATACGAGGTTTTCACAAGTCTTCACATAAGGTGATAAGCCTCGTTGCTGGTTTGATCGCCTTTGTGGAACAATGCGGCGACATGCGTTTGCGAGGTTGTTGCCGTGATCGACCCCGATGGTTTCCGTCCTAATGTCGGGATTATTCTGACAAACGATGCTGGTCAGGTCCTATGGGCTCGCCGTATCAACCAGGATGCCTGGCAGTTTCCTCAGGGCGGTATCAACCCGCAGGAGACGCCGGAAGACGCGCTTTATCGTGAGTTGAATGAAGAAGTCGGGCTTGAGCGACAGGATGTGCAAATACTTGCCTGCACAAGGGGCTGGTTGCGCTATCGTCTGCCGCAACGACTGGTCCGCACTCATAGCCAACCGCTGTGTATCGGCCAAAAGCAGAAATGGTTTCTCCTGCGCCTGATCTCCAACGAGCAGCGGGTGCGGATGGATTTGACCGGTAAACCGGAGTTCGATGGCTGGCGCTGGGTCAGTTATTGGTATCCGTTAGGCCAAGTGGTGACATTCAAGCGCGAGGTGTATCGACGCGCACTCAAAGAGCTTGCCCCGCGCCTGTTATCGCGCGACTGACACGGAGTTCGACCCCGAGCCATGCTCAATACGCTGCGCAAGATCGTCCAGGAAGTTAACTCCGCCAAGGATCTCAAGGCGGCGTTGGGCATTATTGTGCTACGTGTAAAGGAGGCCATGGGGAGCCAGGTCTGCTCGGTCTACCTTCTCGATGCTGAAGCCAACCGTTTCGTGTTGATGGCTTCGGAAGGCCTCAACAAGCGTTCCATCGGCAAAGTCAGCATGGCGCCGAATGAAGGTCTGGTCGGCCTGGTCGGTACACGCGAAGAACCTCTCAACCTCGAAAACGCCGCTGATCACCCTCGTTATCGCTACTTTGCCGAAACCGGCGAAGAGCGTTATGCCTCGTTCCTTGGTGCACCAATCATTCACCACCGTCGTGTGGTCGGTGTGTTGGTCATCCAGCAAAAGGAGCGTCGTCAGTTCGACGAAGGGGAAGAAGCTTTCCTCGTAACGATGAGTGCGCAACTGGCGGGCGTTATTGCCCACGCCGAAGCCACCGGCTCGATCCGCGGTCTGGGTCGCCAGGGCAAAGGTATTCAGGAAGCGAAATTCGTCGGCGTGGCGGGCTCGCCGGGTGCGGCGGTCGGTGTCGCGGTGGTCATGCTGCCGCCCGCCGACCTCGAAGTGGTACCGGACAAGGCCGTTACTGACATTGCCGCCGAACTGGCCCTCTTCCAGAACGCGCTGGAAGGCGTGCGCAATGACATGCGTACCCTGTCTGCCAAGCTGGCGACGCAATTGCGTCCTGAAGAACGTGCATTGTTCGACGTTTATCTGATGATGCTCGATGACGCTTCGCTGGGCAGCGAAGTGACCGACGTCATCAAGACCGGCCAGTGGGCGCAGGGCGCCTTGCGCTCGGTGGTCAATGAACACGTAAAACGCTTCGAACTGATGGACGACGCCTACCTGCGCGAACGGGCGTCCGACGTCAAAGACCTCGGTCGTCGCCTGCTGGCCTACCTTCAGGAAGCGCGACAACAGACGCTGGTGTATCCCGACAACAGCATTCTGGTCAGTGAAGAGCTGACACCAGCCATGCTCGGTGAAGTGCCGGAAGGCAAGCTGGTCGGTCTGGTCTCGGTTCAGGGGTCCGGTAACTCCCACGTAGCGATTCTGGCGCGAGCCATGGGTATTCCCACGGTCATGGGCCTGGTGGACTTCCCGTACTCCAAGGTGGATGGCATCGATCTGATCGTCGATGGCTACCACGGTGAGGTTTTCACCAACCCCAGCGACATCATGCGCAAGCAGTTTGGCAAGGTCGTCGAGGAAGAGCGCCAGCTGTCCCAGGGCCTCGATGCATTGCGTGAGCTGCCGTGCGTGACCCTGGACGGGCACCGCATGCCGCTGTGGGTCAACACGGGTTTGCTGGCTGATGTGGCGCGTGCCCAGCAGCGTGGCGCCGAGGGCGTTGGCCTGTACCGCACCGAAGTACCGTTCATGATCAACCAGCGCTTCCCGAGCGAAAAGGAACAGCTGGCAATCTATCGTGAGCAGCTGGCCGCGTTCCACCCGCTGCCGGTGACCATGCGCAGCCTGGACATCGGCGGCGACAAGTCGCTGTCCTACTTCCCGATCAAGGAAGACAACCCGTTTCTGGGCTGGCGCGGTATTCGCGTCACCCTCGATCATCCGGAGATCTTCCTGGTTCAGACCCGCGCGATGCTCAAGGCCAGCGAAGGCCTGAACAACCTGCGTATTCTGTTGCCGATGATCTCCAGCACCCATGAAGTGGAAGAGGCCTTGCACCTCATTCACCGTGCCTGGGGTGAAGTGCGCGACGAGGGCACCGATGTGCCAATGCCACCGGTCGGCGTCATGATCGAAGTGCCTGCGGCGGTCTATCAGACGCGTGATCTGGCGCGTCAGGTGGACTTTCTGTCAGTGGGCTCCAACGACCTGACGCAGTACCTGCTGGCGGTGGACCGTAACAACCCTCGCGTTGCCGATCTCTACGATTACCTTCACCCTGCGGTGCTTCAGGCGTTGCAGAGTGTGGTACGCGATGCGCACGCCGAGGGCAAACCGGTCAGTATCTGCGGTGAAATGGCAGGCGACCCGGCAGCGGCGGTATTGTTGATGGCGATGGGCTTCGACAGCCTTTCCATGAACGCCACCAACTTGCCAAAAGTGAAGTGGATGCTGCGCCAGATCAACCTGAGCAAGGCCAAGGAGCTGTTGGCTCAGCTCATGACCAACGACAATCCGCAAGTCATCAGCAGCTCGCTGCAACTGGCGCTGAAGAACCTGGGGCTGTCGCGAATGATCAATCCTGGCTCGGTCAAGGGCCACTGATCCTCCAGCGCGCAGACAGCCCGTGTCTGCGCGCCTTTTGTACGCTTCGCTCTATATCTTCAATTCCACTTCCCTCAACCTGGCGCCGCAGGGCCCGAAGCTGTGTTCGATCATCTGCCGAGCGCCGTCGGCCTGGACAATCAGCACGGTGCTGGCGCGCGTGCCGTAATGGGGGCTGGCAATGAATGCGCTGGACAGCAGCGCTTCGGTTGCCAGCCCGACGCCTGTATCGGGCAGCTCGGCTTCGGGTGGGCGCTCGGCGTCGTTCAGCATTGTCAGTAGCGCTGCGGGTTGTGGGTTCTCCAACTGTGCGATCAAGGCGGATCGAGTTTTAAGCAGCTTTGGCCAAGGAGTATTCAACCCGGCATTGGACAGCCCGTAGACGCCGTCCCCCAGCAGTTGCGGTATCGGGTCGATCGAGCTCAGGTAAAACAGCCGCTCGGCGTCGCCTGCCAGCAGGTTGAAGCCGGTGTATTCCTGTGCGCGTCCGGCAATATCCGTCAGATAGTCCTCAACCGATTGCTCGCCAGCTAGAAATTTCGCGACCAGCTCGCCCCGTGAGCGCCGTCCGGTCGGTTGGCCAGGGTCACGAATATTGGTCACCGCAGCAAAGCGACCTTGCGGACCTACGCCCATCCAGGTGCCGCCTGCTTCCAGGTCACGTCCTGCAAAGACGCCGGGGGCGTGCTCCCACTGTTCAAGCGCCTGGGTAGGGCGCGCGTAAAATTCGTCACGATTGGCCGCCACAATAAGCGGTAGCCTATGGCCGGGGCGCCAGGCAAAAACGATCAGACACATGCAGTGCTCCTTTTTTCGCCACTGTACGCAGCTTCCATCGGTCGCTGCTAGAGCATCAAGCCGGGCTCCGGTAACATGCCCGCCTGATTCAATCGCCTGCGAGGGCGTTCCCCATTGAGGAGTCGCAATGCTGCCTTACCCGCAGATTGACCCGGTAGCCGTTGCTATCGGCCCGCTGCAAATTCACTGGTACGGGTTGATGTACCTGGTCGGTATCGGTGGCGCGTGGCTACTGGCGTCCCGTCGACTGAACCGGTTCGACCCGACCTGGACCAAGGAAAAGCTTTCCGACCTGATTTTCTGGCTGGCCATGGGCGTGATCGTCGGTGGGCGGCTGGGTTATGTGTTGTTCTACGATCTGTCGGCGTACATCGCCAACCCGCTGCTGATCTTCGAGGTCTGGAAGGGCGGCATGGCGTTCCACGGCGGCTTTGTCGGCGTGATGGTCGCAGCCTGGTGGTTTGGCCGACGCAACGGCAAGAGCTTCTTCGAGCTGATGGACTTTGTTGCGCCGCTGGTGCCGATCGGTCTGGGTGCAGGCCGTATCGGCAACTTCATCAACGCCGAACTGTGGGGCAAGCCCACCGACGTGCCGTGGGCCATGGTCTTCCCGCCGTTCAGTGACCCTGCGCAGTTGGCGCGTCACCCGTCGCAGCTGTATCAGTTTGCGCTCGAAGGCGTCGCGTTGTTCATCATCCTCAATATCTACGCACGCAAGCCCCGTCCAACCATGGCTGTGTCGGGCATGTTCGCGCTGTTCTATGGCATCTTCCGCTTTATCGTCGAGTTCGTCCGCGTCCCGGATGCACAACTGGGCTATCTGGCGTGGGGCTGGGTGACCATGGGGCAGATTCTGAGCCTGCCGATGATCATCGCGGGTCTGGGCCTCATCTGGCTGGCCTACAAGCGTGCCCCGGCTGCCACCAAGGCAGCGGTTTAATACCGAAACGCCGGGTGACAGCACCCGGCGCGTTCAACAAATGCAGGTGATTTATGAAGCAATATCTGGAATTGGTCGCTCACGTGATCAAGCACGGGACCTTGCAATCCAACCGTACTGGCGTGAATACCATCAGCTTTCCGGGTGCGATGCTGCGTTATGACTTGCAGGAAGGCTTTCCGGCCATCACCACGCGACGCATGGCGTTCAAGTCGGCGATCGGCGAGATGGTCGGCTTTCTGCGTGGCGTTAGCAATGCGGCCGAATTCCGCGAGCTGGGCTGCAAGGTCTGGGACCAGAACGCCAACGAAAACGCCCAGTGGCTGAACAACCCGTTCCGCAAGCGCGAAGATGACCTCGGCGAGATCTACGGCGTGCAATGGCGCAAATGGCCCGCTTACAAGCGGATCGACGCCAGCAATGTGGCGGCGATTGAGCTAGCGATCAGCCAGGGATATCGCCAGATTGCCGAATCCGAAGAGGACGGCCAGTCGTTTGTGGTGCTGTACAAGGCCATCGATCAGATCCGCCAGTGCGTCGACACCATCATCAACGATCCAGGCAGCCGCCGTATTCTGTTTCACGGCTGGAACTGCGCGCAGCTCGACGAGATGGCTTTGCCACCGTGTCACCTGCTGTATCAACTGCACCCGAACCCGCAAACCCGTGAAATCTCGTTGACGCTGTACATTCGCTCCAACGATCTGGGCCTTTTATACCCCACTCAAGAAACTGCACAGTACGCAATAGCTGCGTAATATCCTTCTCCTTCCAAGCTCGTTTATTGTGCCCTATATCCTATTGCACATTGTGTATAGTACGGGCCGCTTCGAGGAGAGTGAAGAGCTTGAAAGTCATCGCAGTTAGGGGCAAACCCCTAGATTTCAGTGAGTCCCCAACCAGACGGGACGACTCATCCGAAGAACCCCAAATCCATGAAGCCGTGAAAGTAACGGGGGCAGCCGTCTTTGATGACGATGAGCGCCTGATGCCTTTGATGTCGGGTTACCTATCCCATGCGCTCCAGACCGCCCAGATTTCCCAGCAGACGGCCATCACCTATGGTCGCAACCTTGGGTACACCTGCGAGTACCTGATGAACCGCCGTGAGTTTCAAGATTGCGAGCGTGACTCAGCGTTTTTGGAAATCCGTACCCATGTTATTGAGGAGTACTTCGCTCACCTGCGCGAGGAAGACGAGCTTTCCAAGAAGACGGTGCGCAACCGAGATTCGTCTTTGATGGCGTTTTTTAATGATTCGCTGTGCCGGGGAGTGGATGACGCCCCCGCGCCTCGTACCGCACCTAACCCCTACACTGCAGGGTACCTATCCCCCCGTCCCAACAAGAACTTGGTAGTGGCCTGTTCCCTGAATGATCTCAGAGAGCTCATCCTGGCCACTCAGAGTGAGCGTGAGCGTTGCTTGCTCCAGTTCATTTACGACGCAGGCCTGCGCCGCTCAGAAGTCCCGCGAGTTACCCTCAATGCCATCGATGATGCCCTTCGATTCCAGGACACATTGTTCATCTCGCCTGGTGTCACAGAACCGGTGAATGCGGACTACTGCCCGCTGCACATTGATGGAAGCAAAGGCCCTGCGGACTCCTTTAAACCGCGTCAGACGTTGGTCAGCCGCGCCACATTGCTACGCATCAAGAAATACCATGCCTCGCCGCTTTACAAGATGTGTAAGCGGCAGTTCAAGGGCGTTGAGAACACCCCTGCCTTCCTTAACGCAAAAGGCGGCGAATACACCTCTCGTTCGATCTCCAAGCTCTTGGAGCGCACGTCTAAGCGAGCGCTTAACCTGCTGAAAATCGACAGGATGATCTCTCCCCACAAGTTGAGGCACGGAAACGCCTATGCCCTTTTGAGGACGCCAGATATTGGTAGCGATTACCTTGATCGGTTAGTGGTCGTGCAAAAGACGCTGGGTCACTCGCTGCTTAAGACGTCGGAAGTCTATACCCAGATCCCGTACGACCTTTATCAGAAGCTCGTACGCCCCGGAACTGAAACCAAGACGAAAGCAGGCGAGATGGCCGAGCTTTCCCAACAGACGCGCCTGAAAATTGATGCGGGAGATATGAAATGAGTCGGCTGACTAGCGCTCAGGTAGATGCTGTCATTGAATCGTTTGTGGCCCGCGTCACTGATGATCGTGAATCGTTGCTTAGGGTATGCCTCAGCAGGGGAGAGGACTTGGCCGTAGCCCCTAACTACGTCATTGAGCAGACCCACCTCAGCTGGACTCGCCCCTACAAGACCGGACACCAACTCCCCGTTAAATTAATCCGACTGCCAAGCGCCTGAACTCCCTCGGCGAACGGTATTTCAAAGCGCTGTGCGGATGCTGCTCGTTGT
>NZ_JAGTPK010000044.1 GCF_021147775.1 Pseudomonas californiensis | reverse complement strand
GATTACGAAGCCTTGCTGCCGTGGAACTGCGAACCTCGACTTCACAGCTAAGCGCTTTACCTATCTTTTGCCAGGTGGGGTTTATGGAGCGCTTACGATATAACACCCGCTGGTTTCCGTCACAAGGTTGCCAACATAGCTCAGGAGCGCGTCATAAACTGACGCCTCGGTCGCCGCCTATGATTTCCCAAAGGCTAAGCTGAGCGCTTTATCGACGTCCGGGCATGCGCGCACTTTGGCTGATACCTCACTAAAATTCCCATCCTGAAGTAATGAAGGAAGAGTTTCATCAGGTTGAATTGTCGGTATCATCTTAAACTTACATTAGATTACTGTGATCAATGTGGCTGTTGAATCTTAGAGCGCGCAATCTTACAGCAAACCGCAGAGAATAGCGTAGCCTATTTAGAAAATCTCTAAGTGCTTACAATCAAGTTTGAAGGTCCGACCACGGTATCAGGGGACTCCGCATGGTTCGCCAATGTGATTAAATCACATCCTAGGGTCTTCCCACGGATACTCTTCAACACCAAATTCGATGCCACCACCCAAGCCCTTTACATGCAAAACAAATTCATCATCAATGAATTCGCCTTCATCGGATTCAAAGGACAAATCTAACTCTATAGAAAATTCTTTTTCCTCTTCCTCTTGCCGGTCAATAGAATCAAACGTGTAGAGGACGCCATCCTCCTTATCATAATGACCATTCGCAGTGTCTGGGCCGCTGACATTTACTAGAAACTTTACAGTTACGTCGAATACGACCTTGCAGCTTTCATCATCCAAATGAACTATTTGAGGTTCAAAATCCTCAATTTCAGCCACTTCGAAAGTATCTACTTCAGCGTCTTCCCACGTAGACGAGTTATAGCTTTCGGAGTCTTCTAGCTGAGACTTTATTTGTCCTATGATTTCTTGTTTCTTGAGGTTCAAAAACTGCTCAACGAACTGAGATCTATCGTCGTTGTGTTTATTATATATGTCTAGCAGCCCACTAAGAGTTTCAATATTTACGAACCTCTCATTAGCCTCGCAAAATGCTTTGTGGTCAGGGTCCGCCGAAACAACGTAGACCTTTTCCTGAACTTCCAGAGCAGAGCGTATAGCAAGGAGAGAGAACGCATCACGAAATTCGTTAGGCTTTTGAGTGCTAAATGGACTGACGTGATTAAAGAACATGTCAATAATCTCATTTCCATCTACGCGGCTCATGTCAACGACAGTAGCATTCGAAGCTTCAATAAAATCATAAAATGCTTTTAGCGCTTTTGCCTCTAGATCGCCTTCATTGATTTCCGTAAAAAGGCTTTTTATACTTTCGTCATCATACTCTTTAAGGACGGCGGCTTTTCGCCGGAAATTCTTAATGCCTTTTAGTGCGTCTTTGATGTGATCAACAATCTTTCGTTGCACCTCATTAACTACGATTGTGGTAGTGATGTGGTTCAGTTGATTATTGCTGCACAATTCTTCAAAGGACTTTATTGTACTAGAGTTGAAATCAAGATTTGCTTTGACAAAGAATTCCGTATCTATAAATACCTTGCGCGTTACTAACGGCATCTTCCTGTACTCCTTCAGGTCCCTTGCGCTACTTTCGCACCGGCACGAAAAAAAGTCGATAGTGACCGCTCGGCTGAGTAGGAGGTTGCTGAGTAGCCTTCACAACAAGTGGCTCACAAAGGGCAGAGCTTCTGCGAGCACACCTGCTCTCTGCTGGCATAATCCACCAATTCTTTAGAAATGGATGACTGCTATTGGCCGAAACCTTTGAAAAACAAAGCATGGGTCCAGCCTTGCTCCCCATAAGCTCCAGATGCCCGGAGCTCATCGCAGCCCAGCATCCGACATCACTTGAAGCCCCACCTCTGGTCGCGCGCAGTTGACCAGCGACAGCTTTAATTCACAAATATCACATTGTATCCCTGTGGATAATTCACTCCACCGTCACTGACTTCGCCAAGTTGCGCGGCTGATCAACGTCCGTGCCTTTGAGCACGGCGACGTAGTAGGACAGCAGCTGCAGTGGGAGCGTGTAGAGAATCGGGGCCAGTGCGTCGATGATGTGAGGCATGGCGATCACGTGGATGCCTTCGCCATTCTTCATGCCAGCCTGTTCGTCGGCGAATACCACCAGCTCACCGCCCCGTGCACGAACTTCCTGCAGGTTGGATTTAAGCTTCTCGAGCAGCTCGTTGTTCGGCGCAACGGTTACTACTGGCATGTCGGCATCGACCAGCGCCAATGGACCGTGCTTGAGTTCCCCCGCCGGGTAGGCTTCGGCGTGGATGTAGGAGATCTCCTTGAGCTTGAGCGCACCTTCCATCGCCACCGGGAATTGCGCGCCACGGCCGAGGAACAGTGTGTGATGCTTCTCGGCAAACAGCTCGGCAACTTTCTCGACCACAGTATCCATGGCCAGTGCTTCGCCCAGGCGGGTCGGCAGGCGGCGCAGCTCCTCAACCAGCGTAGCTTCGACGCCCTCCTCCAGCGAGCCTTTGACCTGGCCCAGCGACAGCGTCAGCAGCAGCAGCGCGACCAGTTGCGTGGTGAACGCTTTGGTCGACGCCACACCGATTTCCGGTCCGGCCTGGGTCAACAGGGTCAGGTCGGACTCGCGTACCAATGAGCTGATACCGACGTTGCAGATAGCCAGGCTGGCGAGAAAGCCCAGTTCCTTGGCGTTGCGCAGCGCGGCCAGGGTGTCTGCAGTTTCGCCGGACTGCGAGATCGAAACGAACAGCGTGTCAGGCTGAACGACCACTTTGCGATAGCGGAACTCGCTGGCGACTTCCACCTGACACGGGATACCCGCCAGACCTTCGAGCCAGTAACGAGCCACCATACCGGCGTGATAACTGGTGCCACACGCCACGATCTGAACGTTGCGCACTTTGGCAAACAGCTCGGCAGCCTGTGGACCGAAAGCGTGAACCAGCACTTGCTGCTGACCCAGACGGCCCTCGAGCGTGCGCTGCACCACCTTGGGCTGTTCGTGAATTTCCTTGAGCATGAAGTGGCGATATTCGCCCTTGTCGGCAGCCTCGGCGCCTTCATGGTATTGCACGACTTCGCGCTCGACCGGCAGACCGTCCACAGACCAGATCTGTACGCTGTCGCGACGGATTTCGGCGATATCGCCTTCTTCAAGGTACATGAAGCGGTCAGTAACCTGACGCAACGCCAACTGGTCAGACGCCAGGAAGTTTTCGCCCAGGCCCATGCCGATGACCAGCGGACTGCCGCTACGGGCCGCCAGCAGACGATCGGGCTGCGCTGCGCTGATCACCGCCAGGCCATATGCACCATGCAGTTCTTTGACGGCAGCTTTCAAGGCGACGGTCAGGTCAGGCGTGCTCTTGAGCTTGTGGTGAAGCAGGTGAACGATGACTTCGGTGTCAGTATCGGAAGCAAACACATAACCCAGAGCTTTAAGCTGCTCGCGCAGCGCTTCGTGGTTTTCGATGATCCCGTTGTGGACAACTGCCAGCTCATTGGCCGAGAAGTGCGGATGTGCGTTGCGCTCGCACGGCGCACCATGCGTGGCCCAGCGAGTGTGAGCGATACCCAGACGACCGATCAGCGGCTCGCCGGCCAGCGCTTGTTCAAGCTCGCTGACCTTACCCGAGCGACGGCGGCGCTCCAGGGTGCCTTCGTTGCTGAAAACAGCTACACCTGCGCTGTCATAGCCGCGGTATTCGAGACGCTTCAGACCTTCCAGCAAGATGGCTGTGATATTACGCTCAGCGACAGCACCGACAATTCCACACATGATTTTCTCCTAGCTGACAGCAGCACAAATCAGATTGATGCCACGGGCTTGTATCTGTTCGCGCGCCTCAAGGGGCAGGCGATCATCAGTAATAAGGGTATGGACGCTGCTCCAGGGCAGTTCCAGATTAGGGATCTTGCGACCGACCTTGTCGGCCTCGACCATGACCACCACTTCCCGCGCAACCTCAGCCATCACACGGCTCAGGCCCAACAGCTCATTGAAGGTCGTGGTACCGCGGGTCAGATCGATCCCGTCGGCGCCGATGAACAATTGATCAAAGTCGTAGGAACGCAGGACCTGCTCGGCCACCTGCCCCTGAAACGACTCGGAATGCGGGTCCCACGTGCCACCTGTCATTAACAGAACCGGCTCGTGTTCCAGATCCGTCAGGGCGCGTGCTACATGCAGCGAATTGGTCATCACCACCAGGCCGGGCTGCGCGCCCAGTTCAGGGATCAACGCCGCTGTGGTACTGCCACTGTCGACGATGATCCGGGCATGTTCACGAATCCTTTGGACAGCGGCCCGGGCAATCGCTTGCTTGTAGCGCGACACCGGCTGGCTGGCTTCAGCGATAAGCTCTTGAGGCAACGGAACCGCACCACCGTAGCGGCGCAGTAACAAGCCGCTGGTTTCGAGCGAGGCGAGGTCCTTTCGAATCGTAACTTCCGACGTTTCGAAACGTCTGGCCAGATCATCAACACTGACCTCGCCCTGCTCATTGAGCAAGGCAAGAATATTGTGTCGGCGTTGGGGCGTATTACGTTTCGACATGGAGGTATTAAGTTTCGATTCGGAAGATAACGAAGGCAATCAAAACTCATGAGAAAGTTTTGGTCAAGCCCTCTTTGTGCCGGGATGGAGAAATGGGCTGTTTTGGGGCTGTGGATAGTTTGGCTGGCGTAGCGTGGAATGGCAGAGACATTTTGATGAACGTGCTGATCCCACAGGGGAGTGCGTTTACCGCACGGGCGCAGTGAGCTTGCTCACCAAGACTTATCAACAGCCCACGCCTTCCGAAGCGGGGGACCAGTCGAGAAGTTACGATAAATAGGCCGGCCTCTTCATCAGCAAGCTGATTCCCACAGGCAGTGCGTTAACCGCACAGTGGGAGTGAGCTTGCTCACGAAAACTTATCAACAGCCCATGCATTCGAAGCGGATGTACTCAATTTCGGCAGCCAAACCAAAACCAGCCTCGTCAAGGGTCGTTGTGGATAACTCAGGTCTTCTTGACCTTGACCGGACGTTTCCAGCCATCGATGTTGCGCTGGCGCGCGCGACCGACAGCAAGCTGTGACTTATCCACATTCTGCGTGATGGTCGACCCGGCAGCGGTGTTCGAACCATCGCCGATTTCCACCGGTGCAATCAACGAATTGTTCGACCCAATGAACACGTCTTCGCCGATCACGGTCTGGTGCTTGTTCGCGCCGTCGTAGTTGACGGTGATGGTGCCGGCACCAATATTGGTACGCGCGCCGATAACCGTGTCACCGAGATAAGTCAGGTGCCCTGCCTTGACGCCCTCACCGAGCCTGGCGTTCTTGAGCTCGACAAAGTTACCCACATGCGCGTTGGCACCCAGGACGCTGCCAGGACGCAACCGTGCGAACGGACCCGCGTCACTGCCCTCACCCATGATCGCGCCTTCAATGTGACTGTTGGCCTTCACGACAACGCCTTTGCGCAGGGTGCTGTCCTTGATGACGCAGTTAGGCCCGATGATTACGTCGTCCTCAATCACGACCTTGCCTTCGAGAATCACGTTGATGTCGATCAGCACGTCTCGTCCGACGATCACTTCACCGCGCACATCGAAGCGTGAAGGGTCGCGCAGTGTCACACCGGCTGCCATCAGCCTGCGCGCTTCGCGCAGCTGATAATGACGCTCCAGATCGGAAAGCTGCTTGCGATCGTTGACGCCCTGCACTTCCATCGCGTCATGAGGTTGCTCGGTCGCAACCACCAGGCCGTCGTCGACCGCCATTGCGATCACATCGGTCAGGTAGTACTCACCCTGAGCGTTGTTGTTGGACAGCCTACCCAGCCAATCGGCGAGACGCTTGCCAGGCACCGCCAGGATTCCGGTGTTGCCCTCGGTGATCGCCTTCTGTGCTTCGTTGGTGTCCTTGTGCTCGACGATTGCGCGCACGCGCTGCTGCTCGTCGCGGACGATACGGCCGTAACCTGTCGGATCATCCAGAGTGACGGTCAACAGACCCAACTGCTCGGATGTCACAAGCTTGAGCAGACGCTGAAGGGTTTCAACCTCGATGAGCGGCACGTCGCCATACAGAATCAGTACGGTATCAGCGGTCAGCTCGGGCAGCGCCTGAGCTACGGCATGACCGGTACCCAACTGCTTTTCCTGCATCACGAAGTTCAGGTCATCGGCGGCAAGACGTTCACGCACGGTATCCGCGCCGTGGCCGATCACCACGTGGATACCCACTGGGGATAACTGGCGGGCGCTGTGGATAACATGGCCGAGCATGGAGTTGCCAGCCACGGGATGGAGAACCTTGGGCAAGGCCGAACGCATCCGGGTTCCTTGGCCAGCCGCGAGAATTACGATATCGAGAGACATGAGAGGACTACCAACTGAGCGGCAACCAGTGCCAGGGGCGGGCTAATTCTGAAAAAAGAAAAAGGGTAGCCGAGGCTACCCTTTTTCTCAATCGCGCAATGAAGCGACGGTGTTAACCGCCAAACTTCTTGCGAATTTGCTGAACGGTGCGCAGCTGAGCTGCAGCCTCGGCCAGACGAGCAGTTGCAGATCCGTAATCGAAATCCGCGCCTTTTTCGTTCAGGGCCTTCTCGGCAGCCTTCACGGCGGCCTGAGCAGAAGCTTCGTCCAGGTCGGCAGCACGTTGCACAGTGTCGGCAAGCACCTTGACCATGTTCGGCTGAACCTCAAGGAAACCACCGGAGATGTAAAACACCTCGGCTTCCCCACCCTGCTTGATCAAGCGGATCGGGCCCGGCTTCAGATCAGTGATCAGCGGCGCGTGGCCTGGAGCGATACCGATATCACCCAGGTTGCCGTGCGCAATCACCATCTCGACCAGACCGGAGAAGATTTCCCCTTCCGCGCTGACGATGTCGCAATGGACTGTCATAGCCATTTGCTTGCCTCAACCTAATTAGCGCCCGTTACCGGGCGCCGGGATTACAGTTTCTTGGCTTTCTCGATCGCTTCTTCGATGCCGCCGACCATGTAGAACGCTTGTTCTGGCAGGTGGTCGTAGTCACCGTTGAGGATGCCTTTGAAGCCAGCAATGGTGTCTTTCAGGGAAACGTATTTACCCGAAGCACCGGTGAAGACTTCAGCCACGAAGAAAGGCTGGGACAGGAAGCGCTGGATCTTACGAGCACGGTTAACCAACTGTTTGTCGGTTTCCGACAGCTCGTCCATACCCAGGATCGCGATGATGTCTTTCAGCTCTTTGTAGCGCTGCAACACGTACTGAACGCCGCGAGCGGTGTCGTAGTGTTCCTGGCCGATAACGTTCGGGTCCAGCTGGCGCGAAGTCGAATCCAGTGGATCTACCGCTGGGTAGATACCCAGGGAAGCGATGTCACGGGACAGAACGACGGTGGCGTCCAAGTGGGCAAACGTGGTCGCTGGCGACGGGTCAGTCAAGTCATCCGCAGGTACGTATACCGCCTGGATGGAAGTGATCGAACCGTTTTTGGTGGAAGTGATGCGCTCTTGCAGAGTGCCCATCTCTTCAGCCAGAGTCGGCTGGTAACCTACTGCAGAAGGCATACGGCCCAGCAGTGCGGATACTTCAGTACCGGCCAGTGTGTAACGGTAGATGTTGTCGACGAACAACAGAACGTCGTTACCTTCGTCACGGAACTTCTCGGCCATGGTCAGGCCGGTCAGTGCTACGCGCAGACGGTTACCCGGCGGCTCGTTCATCTGACCGTAAACCAGTGCCACTTTGTCCAGAACGTTGGAGTCCTTCATCTCGTGGTAGAAGTCGTTACCCTCACGAGTACGCTCACCCACACCTGCGAACACGGAATAACCGCTGTGCTCGATGGCGATGTTACGGATCAGTTCCATCATGTTTACGGTCTTGCCGACACCGGCACCACCGAACAGACCGACTTTACCGCCTTTGGCGAACGGGCAAACCAGGTCGATAACCTTGATGCCGGTTTCCAGCAGGTCGTTGCCGCCAGCTTGCTCAGCGAAGGACGGCGCAGGACGGTGAATGCCCCAGCGTTCTTCGGTGGCAATCGGACCAGCTTCGTCGATCGGGTTGCCCAGCACGTCCATGATCCGGCCCAGAGTCGCTTTACCGACGGGTACGGAAATGGCTGCGCCAGAGTCTGTAACTTCCAGACCACGCTTCAAGCCCTCGGTGGAGCCCATCGCAATGGTACGAACCACGCCGTCGCCCAGCTGCTGCTGAACTTCGAGGGTGGTCGCTGCCGCGCTTTGAACTTCCAGCGCGTTGTAGATACTCGGTACGCTATCGCGTGGGAATTCCACGTCGATCACGGCGCCGATGATTTGAACGATACGTCCGCTACTCATTAGCTGGTTCCTCTAATATTTGAACCGTTAAACCGCGGCAGCGCCGCCGACGATTTCCGAGATCTCTTGGGTGATCGCTGCCTGACGCGCCTTGTTGTAGATCAGCTGCAAATCGCTGATCAAATCACCGGCGTTGTCTGTGGCGTTCTTCATCGCGATCATCCGCGCTGCTTGTTCAGCTGCGTTGTTCTCGACCACCGCCTGGTACACCTGCGATTCCACGTAGCGAACCATCAAGCCGTCCAGCAGCTCTTTGGCGTCGGGTTCGTAGAGATAGTCCCAGTGGTGCTTGAGCCCTTGATCCGGGGTCGCCACCAGCGGAATCAACTGTTCCACTGTTGGCTGCTGAGTCATGGTGTTGATGAACTTGTTGGATACCACGGACAGGCGATCAATACGGCCATCCAGGTAGGCATCCAGCATCACCTTGACGCTGCCGATCAAGTCATTGATCGACGGCTCTTCGCCCAAGTGGCTGATCGCAGCGACGACGTTACCGCCGAAGTTGCGGAAGAATGCCGCACCTTTGCTGCCAACCACGCACAAATCGATCTCTACGCCGTTTTCACGGTTTACCGCCATGTCCTTGACCAGAGCCTTGAACAGGTTGGTGTTCAAGCCACCGCACAAACCACGGTCACTGCTCACCACGACATAACCGACACGCTTTACAGCGCGCTCGATCATGAACGGGTGGCGGTATTCCGGGTTGGCGTTGGCCAGATGACCAATCACCTGGCGGATGCGCTCCGCGTAAGGACGGCTAGCAGCCATGCGCATTTGAGCCTTGCGCATTTTGCTGACCGCCACTTTTTCCATGGCGCTGGTGATCTTTTGCGTGCTTTTGATGCTCGCAATCTTGCTGCGAATCTCTTTTGCGCCTGCCATGTAACACCTATCAGGTTAGCAAGCGGGAGCCTTGCGGCCCCCGCTGCGGCTTACCAGGTTTGGGTGGCCTTGAACTTCTCGATACCGGCTTTCATGCCAGAATCGATTTCGTCATTGAAGTCACCCTTCACGTTGATCTTCGCCATCAAATCGGCGTGATCGCGGTTGAAGTAAGCAATCAGCGCTTGTTCAAAGCTGCCAATCTTGGCGATTTCGATGTCGGTCAGGAACCCACGCTCAGCGGCATACAGCGACAGCGCCATGTCAGCGATCGACATCGGCGCGTATTGCTTCTGCTTCATCAGCTCGGTAACGCGCTGACCATGCTCAAGTTGCTTGCGGGTCGCCTCGTCCAGGTCAGAAGCGAACTGTGCGAATGCAGCCAGTTCACGGTACTGAGCCAGAGCGGTACGGATACCACCGGAAAGCTTCTTGATGATCTTGGTCTGAGCGGCACCACCCACACGGGATACCGAAACACCGGCGTTCACTGCCGGACGGATGCCGGAGTTGAACATGGCCGATTCCAGGAAGATCTGACCGTCGGTGATGGAAATCACGTTGGTCGGAACGAACGCGGAAACGTCGCCAGCCTGGGTTTCGATGATCGGCAGTGCGGTCAGGGAACCGGTTTTGCCGGTCACTGCGCCATTGGTGAACTTCTCTACGTACTCTTCGGAAACACGCGATGCGCGCTCCAGCAGACGGGAGTGGAGATAGAACACGTCACCTGGGTAGGCTTCACGGCCTGGCGGACGACGAAGCAGCAGGGAAATCTGGCGGTAAGCCACTGCTTGCTTGGACAGATCGTCATAAACGATCAGCGCGTCTTCACCGCGGTCGCGGAAGAACTCACCCATGGTGCAACCCGAGTACGGTGCAAGGAACTGCAGCGCAGCGGATTCGGAAGCACTGGCAGCCACGACGATGGTGTTAGCCAACGCGCCGTTTTCTTCAAGTTTGCGAACCACGTTGGCGATGGTCGATTGTTTCTGACCAATTGCCACGTAGACGCAGAAGATGCCGCTGTTTTTCTGGTTGATGATCGCGTCGATGGCCAGAGCGGTTTTACCGATCTGACGGTCACCGATGATCAGCTCACGCTGGCCACGGCCGACAGGAATCATGGCATCGACAGCCTTGTAGCCAGTCTGTACAGGCTGGTCTACCGACTTACGCCAGATCACGCCTGGAGCAACTTTCTCGACCGCATCGGTCTCGGTGTTGTTCAGCGGACCTTTGCCGTCAACTGGATTACCCAGTGCATCGACTACGCGACCCAGCAGTTCCTTACCAACCGGAACTTCGAGGATGCGGCCAGTGCACTTGGCGCTCATGCCTTCAGCCAGAGTCGTGTAAGCGCCCAGTACAACGGCACCCACGGAGTCTTGCTCAAGGTTCAGCGCCATACCGTAGACGCCGCCCGGAAACTCGATCATCTCGCCGTACATTACGTCGGCCAGACCGTGAATCCGCACGATACCGTCAGACACGCTGACGACTGTGCCTTCGTTACGGGCTTGGGAGGTTACATCGAGCTTCTCGATGCGACCCTTGATGATTTCACTTATTTCGGAAGGATTGAGTTGCTGCATTGCTCTGCTGCCCCTTCAAACTCAAGATTTCAATGCTTCGGCTAGTTTCGCGATTTTGCCGCGAACTGAGCCATCGATAACCAGGTCGCCGGCGCGGATTACGACACCACCGATAAGGGTGGCATCCTCCGCAGCATGCAGGCGCACTTCCCGGCCGAGCCGTGCACTGAGAACCTTGGCGAGTTTGTCTTGCTGTTCTTGGTTCAATGCGAAAGCACTGGTGACATCCACATCGACCGATTTTTCCTGCTCGGCCTTGTACAGGTCGAACAGGTCGGCGATCTCCGGCAGAAGCGGGAGACGGTCGTTTTCAGCAACGACGTGAATGAAATTCTGTGCCTTGGCATCGAACTTGTCGCCACACACTTCAATAAAAGTGGTGGCCTTTTGTGCGCTCGTCAGTCGCGGGGCCTTGAGCATGCGCTGCATGGTGTCGTCTTGCGACACCGCAGCAGCCAGGCCGAGCATGGCTGACCAATTGGCCAGTTGCTGGTGGGCCTGCGCGTGCTCGAAGGCCGCCTTAGCGTAAGGTCGGGCCAACGTGGTCAGTTCTGCCATGATCGCCCTCGCTTAAATTTCAGCAGCCAGTTTGTTAACCAGCTCCGCGTGCGCGTTTTGATCGATTGTGGCACCCAGGATCTTCTCAGCACCATTGACTGCCAGGCTACCCAATTGGGCGCGCAGGGCGTCTTTGACACCGTTCAGTTCCTGCTCGATCTCGGCCTGAGCCTGAGCCTTCACACGGTCAGCTTCAACGCGAGCCTGTTCACGGGCTTCGTCGACAATCTGAGTACCGCGTTTCTTGGCTTGCTCAATGATTTCAGCTGCTTGAGCCTTAGCTTCGCGCAGTTGTTGACCCACTTTGTCTTGGGCCAGCTCCAGGTCGCGAGCTGCTCGGGAAGCAGCGTCCAGTCCATCCGCGATCTTCTTCTGACGTTCGTGCAAAGCCGCGATGACCGGAGGCCACACGAACTTCATGCAGAACAGCACAAAAATGAAGAACGCAACGGACTGGCCAATCAGGGTTGCATTAATGTTCACGCCAACACCTCGCTCGTTCGTTGTCCATCACACCAATCAACTCGAAAATTCGAGTGATCAGCCAGCGAGTTGACCAACGAAGGGGTTCGCAAAGGTGAAGAACAGAGCGATACCAACACCGATCATGGTCACGGCGTCGAGCAGGCCCGCAACGATGAACATTTTAACTTGCAGCATTGGAACCATTTCTGGCTGACGCGCTGCGCCTTCCAGGAACTTACCGCCCAACAGGCCGAAACCGATTGCAGTACCCAGTGCGCCCAGGCCGATCAACAGTGCAACAGCGATAGCGGTTAGACCAACTACAGTTTCCATCTTTCCTCCCGACTTTTACGTCGTATTGGTTAGGTTTTATTAATTGAAGCGGTAAAACAAAATCGTTTGTACATCAGCCCTTGCGGGCACCGTCGCACCGTTGGTGCAACGGTCATCAGATACGCCCGAAGGCGGACCTCAATGGTTATCTTCGTGAGCCATCGACAGGTAGACGATGGTCAGCATCATGAAGATGAACGCTTGCAGGGTGATGATCAGGATGTGGAACACAGCCCACGCCCATTGAAGAACCACACCCAGCCCGCTCAGCCAGAGCAGACCGCTGCCGAACATGACGGCAATCAGGATGAAGACCAGCTCGCCAGCATACATGTTGCCGAACAGACGCAGTGCCAGAGAAATCGGCTTGGCGATCAGTGTCACGAACTCAAGCAGGAAGTTGACCGGGATCAACAGCGCCTGAACAAACAGGTTCTTGCTGCCGAACGGGTGCAGGGTCAGTTCGCCGATGAAGCCGCCGATGCCCTTGACCTTGATGCTGTAGAAAATGATCAGCGCGAATACGGAGAGCGCCATGCCCAGCGTTGCGTTTGGATCAGTGGTCGGAACGGCACGGAACGGAATGTGCTCGTCGCCCGAGATCATCATCGCCAGCTGAGGAATCCAGTCGACCGGTACCAGGTCGACCGCGTTCATCAGGAATACCCAGACGAAAATGGTCAGGGCCAGCGGCGCGATAACCGCGCTGCGGCCGTGGAAACTGTCTTTCACGCTGCCGTCGACGAACTCGACCAGAACTTCAACGAAGTTCTGCAGGGCGCCTGGCTGACCGGAAGTTGCCTTCTTCGCCGCCATGCGGAAAATCAGAACGAAAATCAGACCCAACGCAACCGACCAGCCGAGGGTATCGACGTGGAAAGCCCAGAAGCCCATTTCCTTGGCCTCTGCTGCGGTGTGGGCAAAGCCCCATTCGCCATTGGGCAGGTGCCCGAATGTCAGGTTCTGCAAGTGGTGCTGGATATAGCCCGAAGCTGTTTGCTCTGCCATGGTTGCCTCAAACGCCCTAAGGTCTCGAAAGTCTTGTTCTCGTAAGCAGGGGAGCGAACCAATTGACCACCTGGATCAACATGAACACGCCGAATACAGCCAGCGGCGCCAATGGCTTCACACCTGCAAACGTCAATGCGAAAAGCACTGCCGTAAAAATCAGTTTGCCAGCCTCGCCGGCATAAAAAGACCGGACAATGGCTTGCGCTGCTCTGGCCCCGGAAAACCGGAATGCCTTGTGAGCAAAGTATAAATTGGGCAGCCATGCTATCAGGCCTCCGCAGAGACCCGAGTATCCGGCTACGACTCCGTGCCACTGCCACAGCGCCAATGCGGCTATGAGCAGGACAATCAATTGAGCCAGCAAAATCGGAAAAACCGCCAGACGATGGAACGGCAAGCGGTCTGGCATGCGGGATTCCATCACAACTGCTCCTCTCGTGTCGGTCGCCATAATCAATAACTTGGCATAATTTGTGCCGACAAAATGCGCGCAGAGTATAGGGGCGGTTCAGCCCCTATTCAACAGTCGGGTAGTGATTTCCGACTATACGCTACAGAGCAATTGTTTCAGCTGATGTGTGCGAGCACACCTTGAAGCTCGTCGAGCGAGTTATAACGGATCACCAACTGACCCTTTCCCTTCTGCCCATGACGAATCTGCACCGCAGAGCCCAGACGCTCGGCCAGACGCTGTTCGAGCCGACTGATGTCCGGATCGGTTTTGACAGGCTCGGCAGTCGCTTCCTTGCCACTGAGCCACTGCCTGACCAGTGCTTCGGTCTGACGCACGGTCAGACCACGTGCGACAACGTGTCGCGCTCCTTCAACCTGACGATCTTCCGCCAGACCGAGCAATGCACGTGCATGGCCCATTTCGAGATCGCCATGGGACAGCATGGTCTTGATCACTTCAGGCAATGCGATCAGACGTAACAGGTTGGCCACGCTCACCCGAGACTTGCCAACGGCGTCAGCAACCTGCTGCTGGGTCAGCTGGAACTCCTGCTGCAAACGCTGCAACGCCATGGCTTCTTCGATCGGATTGAGATCTTCGCGCTGGATGTTCTCGATCAACGCCATCGCGATCGCGGTTTCGTCCGGAACATCACGAACCATGGCCGGAATGGTTTCAACGCCGGCCTGCTGGCTGGCACGCCAGCGACGTTCACCGGCAATGATCTCAAACCGGTTATCACCGATCGGACGGACCACGATCGGCTGCATCACACCCTGAGCCTTGATCGACTGGGCCAGCTCTTCGAGTGCTTGCGGATCCATGTCACGGCGCGGCTGATACTTGCCGCGCTGGATCAGGTCCAGCGGCACATGCTGCAACTCGCGCGGCGGGGCCTTGACGGCCTGCTCTTCCAGCGAACTGACGGTTGGACTGCTCAGAAGTGCGTCCAACCCACGTCCGAGACCTCGTTTCTTGACGGCCATGGGAATTCCTTAGGTTGGCTGAGCGGCTTTCGCACCGCGACGTTGACGACGGACCAGTTCACTGGCCAACGCCAGATACGCCAAGGCGCCACGCGACGATTTGTCATACGCCAGAACCGGCATGCCGAAACTCGGCGCTTCGGCCAGCCTGATGTTTCTCGGGATCACGGTGTCATACAGCTGCTCGCCGAAGTGTTCCTTGAGCTGCGCCGACACATCGTTGATCAGGCTCAGCCGCGGATCATACATCGTACGCAGCAGCCCTTCGATCTTCAGCTGCGGATTGAGCAATTCGCCAATACGCTTGATGTTATCCACAAGGTCACTCAGGCCCTCGAGTGCAAAGTACTCGCACTGCATGGGGATAATCACCCCATCGGAGGCGACCAGAGCGTTGAGCGTCAGCATCGACAGCGACGGTGGGCAGTCGATGAGAATGTAATCGTAGTTTTCACGGATCGGCGCCAGCGCATTGCGCAGGCGGCTCTCTTTCATCTGCATTTCCAGCAGAACGACTTCGCCGGCCGTCAGGTCGCGGTTGGCCGGGAGCAGCTGATATCCGCCATGTTCGGAAAACTGCATGGCCTCTGCCAGATCGCATTCACCGATCAGCAGGTCATAGACCGAGTTTTCCAGATTGTGTTTATCCACACCGCTGCCCATCGTCGCGTTGCCCTGAGGGTCGAGATCGATCAGCAGCACCCGTCGCTTGGTCGCAACCAGAGACGCGGCGAGGTTGATGCACGTGGTGGTCTTGCCTACCCCACCTTTTTGGTTCGCTATCGCGAATACCTTAGCCATTATTGCTTGTGTTCCCAGTCATGCCGTGCGGCGCAGTATCAGCAGATGGCGTTGGCCTTGGCAACCTGGAACGGTCAAGGCTTGTGCGCTATCGAGGTGAAAATCTGTGGGCAATGCTACCAGCTCATCAGCAGGATGCAGCCCTTTCATCGCCAGCCAGCGTGTATCGGTGTCGCCCATATGGCGAGTCCATCCAGCGAAGTCTTCCAGACTGCTGAACGCACGGGAAATGATTCCGTTGAACGGTACCTCAGGCTGATACGCTTCCGCCCGGCTGTGGATAACTTCAAGGTTGTCCAGTTTCAGCTCCAGTTTGACCTGGGTCTGGAAGCGGGTTTTCTTGCCGTTGCTGTCCAGAAGCGTGACTTTCATGTCCGGAAACATGATGGCCATCGGTATACCGGGCATTCCTCCACCGCTGCCGACGTCCATCCAGCGTGCGCCTTCGATGAAGGGCACCACGCTGAGGCTGTCGAGCAGATGTCGGGAAACCATCTCGTCGGGGTTGCGTACAGCGGTCAGGTTGTAGGCCTTGTTCCATTTTATCAACAGGGCCAGGTAGGCCAGCAGCTGATCGTGCTGAACCTGAGTCAGTTCGATACCCAAATCCCGGGCGCCGGTGGATAACTCTTGGGCGTGTTGCGGGGTGACCATAGAACTCAAGCGCTTTGCTCCAACTGACGGCCCGCGCCGCGTTTTTTCAGATGAATCATCAACAGCGAAATCGCCGCGGGTGTGACGCCCGGGATGCGCGAAGCCTGGCCCAGGGTTTCAGGACGAGTTATCCCCAGCTTGCCTTGAATTTCTTTCGACAGGCCGGAAATGCCGGCGTAGTCGATGTCTTCTGGCAGGCGGGTATCTTCGCTGGCACGCAGCCTGGCGATTTCGTCTTGCTGACGATCGATGTAACCGGCGTATTTGGTCTTGATCTCGACCTGCTCAGACACTTGCGGGTCGCTGCAGCCCTGCCCCGTGATTGCGATCAGGCTGGTGTAATCGACTTCCGGCCGGGTCAGCAGGTTGAGCAGATTGTATTCGTGAGTCAGCGGCGTACCAAAATGCGCGGCAATTGCATCACCTTGCTCGGTTCCCGGGCGAACCCAGGTGCTTTTCAGCCGTTGCTCTTCGAGTTCGATGTTCTCGCGCTTGGTGCAGAACGCAGCCCAACGTGCATCGTCGACCAGGCCCAGCTCGCGGCCTTTTTCGGTCAGACGCAAATCAGCGTTGTCTTCACGCAGGATCAGTCGGTATTCGGCCCGGGAAGTGAACATCCGGTAAGGCTCTTGGGTACCGAGTGTAATCAAGTCGTCGACCAGCACACCTATGTACGCTTCATCGCGACGGGGGCACCAGCTGTCCTTGCCCTGTGCACGAAGTGCTGCGTTGGTTCCGGCCAGTAAACCTTGTGCGCCTGCTTCTTCGTAACCGGTGGTGCCATTGATCTGACCTGCGAAGAACAGACCGCCAATGACTTTGGTTTCCAGGCTGTACTTCAGATCACGCGGGTCGAAATAGTCATATTCGATGGCATAGCCAGGACGCACGATGTGAGCGTTTTCCATCCCGCGAATCGAGCGGACAATCTGCAACTGCACGTCGAAGGGCAGCGATGTGGAAATACCGTTCGGGTACAGCTCGTGCGTGGTCAGGCCTTCGGGCTCGATGAAGACCTGATGGCTTTCCTTGTCGGCAAAACGATGAATCTTGTCTTCGATCGACGGGCAGTAACGCGGGCCGATACCTTCGATCACACCTGAATACATCGGCGACCGATCAAGGTTGGACGCAATGATTTCATGTGTGCGGGCGTTGGTGTGTGTGATCCAGCAACTGACCTGCCGCGGATGTTGTTCCCTGGAGCCCAGGAACGACATGACCGGGATGGGTGTGTCGCCCGGTTGCTCGGTCATGACCGAAAAATCCACAGAACGCCCATCGATACGCGGCGGTGTCCCGGTTTTCAGTCGGCCTACCCGTAACGGCAACTCACGCAGTCGATGTGCAAGCGAGATAGACGGCGGATCGCCCGCTCGCCCGCCCGAATAATTCTGCATGCCGATGTGGATAAGTCCGCCCAGGAACGTACCAGTGGTCAGTACGACAGCATCGGCCATGAAACGCAGACCCATCTGTGTGACCACGCCTTTGACTTGATCCTGTTCAACAATCAGGTCATCGCACGCTTGTTGAAATATCCACAGATTCGGCTGGTTTTCCAGCGTTTCACGGATAGCTGCCTTGTACAGCACACGGTCCGCCTGGGCACGGGTTGCCCGCACAGCAGGGCCTTTGCGGCTGTTCAACACGCGAAACTGAATACCGCCCTTATCGGTGGCCATTGCCATCGCGCCGCCAAGGGCATCGATTTCCTTGACCAGATGGCTCTTGCCGATGCCACCGATAGCGGGGTTGCAGCTCATTTGGCCGAGTGTTTCCACGTTATGCGTCAACAGCAGGGTTTTGACACCCATGCGTGCCGACGCAAGTGCGGCCTCGGTACCGGCATGACCGCCACCGATGACGATCACTTCAAAACGGGAAGGGAAATCCACCACGCACCTCGTGCCTGTTGTCGATGGGAAATTGGGATAGCTGACAAGTATAGGGACTTACCCCACCTGAATGAAACCCGTTGCACAAAATTTAACCAGCTGTGGAAAACTCTCAGATAAAGAAAATAAAAAGGAAAGAAAGTTTATAAAGCCTTGTTTTTATGTTTATTCTTACTGAGCCGCCTTTCTGTGGATAGATCTCTACAGACCAATATATTCAATGTGTACAGAGATTTTAAAGTCTGTGGTCATGTGCCAATAAGGGGCTTGGATAACCGCCTTGAGCCTGTGGATTAAAGTGCTACTTGTCCACAGGGCAGGTTATCTTCAGTTTTCAACCCCGGTTATCAACCGAGCTGAGGCGGGGTTATGCACAGGGCTTATTTCGAGAAAAAACGATCTTTCGCACTCTTTTTTCTCCGAATGAGCGTTTATTGGTGCCGGTCGCCCTATCAAAACAAGCGTCGGTCAGTGGTAAATCCACAGACAAACGCTATTGTCGCGGGCGTCAACAAAAGCTAATAATAGCTATTATCATTAACTCGACCCTGTCTTCATGTCCTCTCAACCTCATACGGCTGCGGTCGAAGTGATTTATCAGGAGCATCATTCCTGGCTCCAGAGCTGGCTAAGAAGCAGACTCTCCAGCGCGTGCGATGCCGCAGACATTGCCCATGACACGTTTGTGCGCCTGTTGAGCGCTCGCAGTGACGCTGCTATCAGAGAGCCACGGCATTACCTGGCCACGGTTGCGCGCGGTCTGGTTATTGATCGATACCGTCGTCGTGCAATAGAACTGGCCTACCTCGAGACGCTGTCTTCGCGGCCCGAAGTGACGGCAATCAGCGAAGAAGAAAAGGCTTTGATCATTGAAACGTTGATCGCTGTGGATAAAACTCTGGCAAGTCTTGGCCCGCGCGCACAACGTATTTTCATGATGAGCCAGGTAGACGGGATGACTTATCAACAGGTCGCCACAACGCTTGATCTTTCACTGACCACGGTGAAGAAGCACATGGTCCGGGCTTTGACTGAGTGCTCGATACTGATGACCTCTCTCTGATGGCCATGCAACCAGACAGAAAGGTGTTCGAGACAGCCGCCTACTGGTATGTCCAGTTTCAGTCCGAAGCACCGACGCCGTCCCAGCAGCGGGCCTGGTCAAGCTGGCTCAACAGCGATCCTGCGCATCAGATGGCCTGGAATCAGATGGAGCAGTTGCAGCGCAGCATCGGCGGGATGCCCAAGGACCTGACTCGGCGAGCGCTTTCCGACACACAGCGGCGTCGCCAGATGCTCAAATTGTTGGCGTTGCTGCCTGTGCTTGGCTATGCCGGTTGGAGCGTTCAACGCAACACCAGCATCGGTAATGTCTGGGCGGATTACCACACACGCACAGGACAACGTCGCCACATTGAGCTGGTGGACGGGACTCAGCTCGATCTCAACACGGATACCGCTGTCGACGTTCAATTCGACCCTCAGCAGCGCCTCGTCCGCCTGCGTGCTGGAGAAATACTGATCCGTACTGGCAAACAAGGTGATCCACGGCCTTTTTTTGTCGAGAGCCACGAGGGACGCGTTCAAGCACTTGGCACCTGCTTCTCGGTTCGCCAGCAGACAGGTCGTACGCATGTCGGTGTATTAGAGGATCAGGTCAGCATTCAGCCGGATCGGGCTGTGGATAAATACTCTGTGTTGAACGCTGGGCAAAGCGCAGACTTTGACATTCATCACGTTGGGACTATTGGATCCTTCCGCCAGACCCAAGTGGCGTGGTCTGCAGGGCAACTGATTGTTCTCGATGCGCGGCTGGGTGACGTGGTGGATGAGCTGGCTCGCTATCGTCCTGGCATCATGCAGTGTGATGAACGGGCAGCCGATTTACGTGTGTCGGGCACCTTTCGCCTCGACTCTATGGATTCTGTGTTGGTCAATTTGCAGGCTTCGCTGCCTATACGTGTCCATTACTTCACTCGCTATTGGGTGTCCGTCAGACATTCCGGATAGCTGTGCACAAAAATAGTTACCCACAGGGTTATCTTTTTTAAATGTGAAACGGCCCTACAGATAATCGCGATAACGCGGCTAATGGCTACTCTCAGGGCTTACAACAATGCGACCAGCATCCATTCCGCTTCATCTTCGTCAGCATTTTTTTCGGCATTGCCTCTCTTGTCATCTGTTATTGGGTGCCACAGTCATAAGCCCGCTGATCGCAGGCAATGCTGTTGCTGACACGGTGACGCAACGTTACGCCATAGCCGCTGGCCCGCTCGATGATGCGCTGAGCCAGTTCGCCTCTGCGGCAAATGTCACCCTGTCATTTTCTCCCTCCCAAACTGCCAGGCTCAGTTCGCCGGGGCTGCAGGGAAATTATTCGGTCGATCAAGGTTTCGCTGTGTTGCTCAAAGGCTCGGGCCTGCAGATCGTGAATCAGGGTCCCGGCAGCTATACCTTGCAGGCAATACCCGCCAGCGGCTCCATGATATTGGGCGATACGACTATCAGCAGCACTCGCCCGGACAGTTTCGCTCAAGACAGCCTTGGCGACGCCGGTTACAAAGCTGAACGCAGCCGTGCCGGCACCAAAACAAGTACGTCGCTGGCTGAAACACCGCGTTCTGTTTCAGTTGTCACGAGCCAGCGCATCAACGATCAAAAAGCCCAGACCCTCACGGAAGTATTGGGCTATGTACCTGGAATCTTCGCCCCGCCCTTTGCTGCAGGCGACAGTCTGGCTGGCGACCTGTTTTTCATCAGGGGTTTCAACGCAACAGATTATGGCTACGGACTTATGCGCGACGGGCTGCGCGTGCAGGGCAACCGCTATGACACCACGTCCGAAACCTACGGTCTTGAACGCGTGGAAGTGTTCCGCGGTCCGTCTTCGATTCTGTACGGCGAGAACGCGCCAGGCGGTCTGGTAAATCTGGTCAGTAAACGCCCAACTGCAACCCCGCGCGGCGAGCTGCAACTGAGCTATGGGTCAAACAACAGACGCCAGTTGGCTGTGGATATCTCTGGCCCTCTGAATGACGAAGGCAATATTCAGGGCCGCGTTGTCATGCTGGGCCGAAATGCTGATACACAGGTCGATCACGTGCCGGATGATCGGGTATACATAGCGCCCTCCCTGACCTTGAATTTCGACGACTACAACTCGTTGACCCTGCTGAGCAATTATCAGAAAGACCACACCAACATGGAGCTGGGACTGCCTGCGGCCGGCACGTTGCTGCACAACCCCGGCGGCAAGCTGGATAAGGACACCATGCTCGGTGTGCCAGACTGGAATACCTTCGAGCGTGAAACCTGGAGCCTGGGTTACGAATTTATCCACAGCTTCAATGAAGATTGGCAGTTCCGTCAGAACTCCCGGTACATGCAATCGCGCATTACCCGTCACGAAACCTGGCCTGGCAGTCTCAATAATGCTGGCTTCGGCAACCTGCTCAACGTCACAGCTTATGATCGCTATAACAAGTCCATGGTGTACTCGCTGGATAACCAATTAGAAGGTAAATTCCAGACCGGCGGGTTCGAGAACACCGTTCTGTTCGGCGCCAGCCATGACCGCACTTCGTTCAGTCAGGATTGGGACGCGGGGTTTGCAGGTCAGATCAATATCTACGATCCGGTTTACAGCCGTGATCCTGTGACCTCCATCGCAGTCCAGAACACCTTGCTTGAGCAACAGATGCAAGGCGTCTACCTGCAACTGCAAAGCCGCTATGACCAGTGGATATTCCTGCTCGGAGGCCGTCAGGACTGGGTCGGCAGCGATTTCCGCAACAAGCTGGCGCCTGTGAGCGACCTGGAGATGAGTGACCGCAAGTTCACCTATCAGGGCGGCGTCATGTACCAGTTCGACAACGGCATCACTCCGTATGTCAGCTACTCGACGGCGTTTGTCCCGGTGCAGCAGATCTCCAATGGCGGTGCGCCCCTGGACCCAATCACCAGCTCGCAATATGAAGTGGGTTTGAAATATGAACCCGCAGGCTGGAATACCTCGATCACGGCCTCGGTTTACGACCTGCGCAAACAGGATGACACTTACCTCGACGCCACCACATCGACCTATCGCCAAGTGGGTGAAAGTCGTTCCAAGGGGGCAGAGCTCGAGATCAATAGCGATATCAATCGTCATCTGAGCCTGACAGCTGCGTATTCGTACACCGACGCGCGAGTGACCAAGGATGCGCCTGGCTCTCTGATCGAAGGCCATCAGATCACCGGCGTACCGCGCAATCAGGCCTCGCTCTGGGCCAAATACCGGTTTCTGGACGGCCCTCTCGGTGCGTTTTACGTAGGCGGCGGTGTACGCTATTTCGACAGTACGTTCGCGTACACACCCAATGCGCTCTACGGAAAACTGGATGCTGGGGATGTGACGCTGGTGGATGCGGCAGTCGGTTACCAGATCGATAAAAACTGGTCGCTGGACGTAAACGCCAAGAACCTGTTCGACAAGGAATACGTCGCAGGCTGCAATGATGCCGGTCGCTGCTATTGGGGGGACAGCCGGACCTTGCTGGGGACGGTTTCTTACAACTGGTAAGGAAATATGGAAAGGGCGCGTCTTGCGCCCTCTCCAACAGGTTTACTTGCCGATACAGAAGCTGGAAAAAATCCTGCCCAGCAGATCATCCGAACTGAAGGCTCCGGTAATTTCGCCCAGAGACTGTTGCGCCTGACGCAGATCCTCGGCCAACAATTCGCCCGCTCCAGCAAGCGTCAGCTGCGCCCTGCCGTGTTCAAGCGAGTCACTGGCGTGACCGAGTGCCTCAAGGTGACGCCTGCGCGCACTGAAGCTGCTTTCCGAGGTCTGTTCATAGCCCATGCAGGCCTTGAGGTGTTCACGCAACAGCTCGAGCCCTTCCCCACCGGATCGGGCACTCAAGCTGATGGTCACGTGACCGTCCTGGCTGGTTTCCAACGCAATCGCGTCGCCACTCAGATCAGCCTTGTTACGGATCAACGTGACTTTCGCAGGGTCTGGTCGCTGTTCGAGAAACTCAGGCCATAACGCGAAGGGATCACTCGCTTCAGGCGCCGTGGCATCAACCACCAGCAGAATCCGGTCAGCTTCAGCGATTGCTTTGACGGCACGCTGTACCCCGATCATCTCTACCTGGTCCTGGGTGTCTCGCAGGCCCGCCGTATCCACCACGTGCAAGGGCATGCCATCGATATGGATATGTTCACGTAAAACGTCTCGCGTCGTGCCGGCAATCTCGGTAACGATGGCCGCTTCACGTCCAGCCAGCGCATTGAGCAGGCTTGATTTGCCGGCGTTAGGACGGCCAGCAATCACTACCGTCATGCCGTCGCGCAACAAAGCGCCCTGTCCGGCTTCGCGCAAGACTGTGGATAACTCAAGGCGGACATCGTCGAGCATACTCAGCACATGACCGTCGGCCAGAAAGTCGATTTCTTCCTCCGGAAAGTCGATGGCTGCTTCAACGTAGATGCGCAGGCTGATCAATTTGTCAGTCAAGTTATGCACACGTTGCGAAAAAGCGCCCTGCAATGAGCGAAGTGCGTTGCGGGCTGCTTGTGCAGAACTTGCTTCGATCAGGTCGGCGATGGCTTCAGCCTGCGCGAGGTCGAGCTTGTCGTTGAGAAAGGCACGTTCGCTGAACTCGCCCGGGCGCGCCAGTCGGCTACCCAACTGCAGGCAGCGCTGCAACAGCATGTCCATGACGATTGGGCCGCCATGGCCTTGCAGCTCCAGTACGTCTTCGCCGGTAAATGAGTTAGGGCCAGGAAAATATAGTGCGATGCCTTCGTCGAGCACCTGCCCGGCACCGTCCTCGAACGGCCCGTAATGAGCAAACCGAGGTTTGGGCGTTCTGCCGATAATGGCTTCGGCGGTCTTGCTCGCCAGCGGGCCTGACACGCGCACGATTCCTACACCGCCTCGTCCTTGAGCAGTGGCAATAGCGGCGATGGTTTCACGAGGGACGTTCATGGTCCTGCTCCTGGACAACTGACAGATAGCAAAACGCCCCACGAGGGGGCGTTCTGTGCAACGTGTTCACAGGTTAGATCAGGCGGCAGCTTTCTTGGTAGCCGCTTCGATCTTGCGAGTGATATACGCCTGCTGCGCGATCGACAGGGTGTTGTTCACAACCCAGTACAGAACCAGACCAGCAGGGAACCACAGGAAGAAGAACGTGAAGATGATTGGCATCATTTTCATGACCTTGGCCTGCATCGGATCCGGCGGAGTCGGGTTCAGACGCTGCTGGATAAACATGGTAGCGCCCATGATGATCGGCAGGATGAAGAACGGGTCTTTGATGGAAAGGTCGGTTATCCACAGGATCCATGGAGCCTGACGCATTTCCACGCTTTCCAGGAGAACCCAGTACAGCGAAAGGAATACTGGCATTTGCACAAGAATCGGCAAGCATCCACCCAACGGGTTGATCTTCTCTTTCTTGTACAACTCCATCATCGCCTGGGACATCTTCTGGCGATCGTCGCCATGCTGTTCCTTCAGGATTGCAAGCTTTGGAGCCACAGCGCGCATGCGAGCCATGGATTTGTAGCTGGCGGCGGACAATGGGAAGAACAGACCCTTGATCAGCATGGTCAGGAAGATGATCGACCAGCCCCAGTTACCGACAATGGCGTGGATATGTTGCAGCAACCAGAAAATCGGCTGGGCAATGAACCACAGAATGCCGTAGTCGACGGTCAGTTCCAGACCTGGGGATAACTCTTTGAGTACCGCCTGGCTTTTCGGACCTGCGTACAACGTGGCGCTGGTTTCACCTTGCGCACCCGGTGCGACGGTCAGGGTCGGGCTGGTGAAGCCAATGATGTAGTTGCCCTGGCTGTCTTTGCGGGTCTGAACGGCATTGCTCGCATTGTGATCCGGGATCCACGCAGTCACGAAGTAGTGTTGCAACCATGCAACCCAACCACCTTGAACGTTTTCCTTGATCTGGCCCTTGTCGATATCTTTCATCGACACTTTCTTGTACGGCTCGGCTGCAGTCCAGAGTGCGGCACCCAGATAGGTGGCGGTACCGGTTGCGGTCGTCGACGATGGATCGGAGCTGGCGTCGCGCTTCAATTGCGCGAACAGGCTGCCGGACCACGGTTGAGCGCTCTGGTTATCCACAATCTGAGTGACAACCAGGTCGTACAGGCCGCGCTTGAACGTAAAGCGCTTGATGTAGTTGACGCCGTTGTCCGAGAACTTCAGATCAACAACCATCGAATCCTGGCCGTCAGCCAGTTGATAGGTCTTTTGCGCGGACGTGTAAACCGGACGACCTGAAGGACGCGAATCGGGACCGTTGGCGCCGATCAGGCCACTTTGTGCAAGAAACGTACGTTCGCCGCCGTTATCAAACAGCTGGAAAGGAACGTCTGGACGATCCTGACGACGTGGATACAGAGGCAAACGAAGCTGAACGACGTCACCACCCACCGGATCAATCGCCAGATCGAGCACGTCGGTCTTGACGTGGATAAGGTCTTTGCTGGCTACGGCCGGCGTTTCAAGAGGCGCCGCATTCGTATTGTTTGCGGCAACGCTTGGTACATCGGAATTAGCAGAACCATTATTACCAACAGCCGTATCCGGAATGCCCGGTGCGGTGTTGCTGGCTGCAACATTCTGGGTCGGCATGGCAGCCTGGCCGTAGTCTTGGTTCCATTTCAGAACCCCGACGTAGGTCACGATTGCCAGGGCGACGATCAGGATCGTGCGTTTAATATCCATGATTACTCGGCCATCGAAGAAGAACGGGAGGTGGGGACAGGCGGAACCGGGTCAAAACCACCGGGATTCCACGGATGACAGCGACCCAGGCGACGAATAGTCAGCCAGCCGCCGCGCAAAAGGCCATGATTATCGATGGCTTCATACGCGTAGCAGGAGCAACTGGGGTAGAAACGACAGTGGCTGGCCATCAGCGGGCTAATGGCATAGCGATAGAACTGGATCGGAACGAGCGCCAGTTTACGCATCTGGACTGTCTACCCCTACAGGCTCTGATTTTGGTTCTGGAGCAGGTTGGCTACGTGCCAGACGTTTCCAGAGCTTGCCGAAATGCTGAATAAGTTCAGGGTTTTCTACATCACCCAAACCTTTACGCGCGACGATAACGATATCCCAACCGACCAAACTGTCTTGGTGTTGGCGAAATGATTCGCGCATCAGGCGTTTCAAGCGATTGCGCTCAACGGAAAGCTTCACGCTCTTTTTACCTATCACAAGCCCCAGACGGGGATGATCAAGGTCGTTGTTGCGCGCAAGGAGCAGGAGATTTTTCCCCGGAACCTTGCCGGTAGGGGAGTCAAAGACTGCCTTGAAATGCCGGGGAGTCAGCAAACGCTTTTCCCGACTGAAGTCTCGACTCACCTCCTGTGCCGATTTATCAAACTGCCAGACGCTTACGGCCTTTGGCGCGACGACGCGAAAGAACTGCACGGCCGTTTTTGGTGGCCATACGTGCACGGAAACCGTGGGTGCGGGCGCGCTTGATAGTGCTGGGTTGGAAAGTACGTTTCATGGCGTGTTACCTGGTTCGTCCACTACGGGCCGGAATGGCCCCCGTTTTAAGAGACCGGGGATTCTAGAGAAAGCGGGCTCGCAGGTCAATTTCCAACCAGCTTTTCCTTCATTTACTTCTTTAGGGGTCATTTGTCGGTTTTCACCTGCCTGTCCCGGACACGCGTTCAACCCTCAGCTATAGAAATAAAAAGAGAGACTATTTAAAGCTTCTTTATAAAGCTTGTTATTCTTACGTAGCCAGTATCTGTGGATAAAACGCTGAAGGCCATGTTTTATAAGGTGTACAGAGATCTGAAAGTCTGTCGAGAAGCGGTGGCCTGTCTGTGCTGCGCTGTCGGAAAAGCTGTGTATGGAATGGCATTTTATCCACAGGCGCTTTATCCACAGATTTCAACCCCCACTTATGCAACGAGCTGAGGCCGGGTTATCCACAGGGCTTATGCACATACCGTTTGTCGCTTCATGGAGTCGTGAATCACTGATTTATAGGTGTTTGTGAGCAACCTACATGTGGATAAGTCAGCCTCGGGTCGTTACAATGGCGGTTGTTTTTGCCTCACCGGCTTTCAACTTAGGGGATATCCGTGTCAGTGGAACTTTGGCAGCAATGCGTGGAGCTGTTGCGCGATGAGCTGCCTGCCCAGCAATTCAACACTTGGATCCGTCCGCTACAGGTCGAAGCTGAAGGCGACGAGTTGCGTGTGTACGCACCGAACCGCTTTGTTCTCGATTGGGTCAACGAAAAATATCTGGGCCGTCTGCTCGAACTTCTTGGCGAACACGGCCAAGGGCTCGCTCCTGCGCTTTCCTTATTAATAGGAAGCAAACGTAGCTCCGCGCCGCGTGCTGCACCTAACGCCCCATTGGCTGCGGCCGCCTCTCAGGCGTTGTCCGCCAATTCGGTCAGCAGTGTGTCGTCCCCTGCTCCGGTAGCGACGCCAGCCGCGCCTGCTGCATCGCCGTCGCCTGTGCAGAGTGCACCGGCCCATGACGAGCCTTCGCGTGACAGCTTCGATCCCATGGCGGGCGCCAGCTCTCAGCAGGCACCTGCTCGTGCAGAACAGCGTACCGTCCAGGTTGAGGGCGCGCTCAAGCACACCAGTTATCTGAATCGCACGTTTACCTTCGAGAATTTTGTCGAAGGCAAATCCAACCAGCTCGCACGCGCTGCGGCCTGGCAAGTGGCTGACAACCCCAAGCATGGCTACAACCCGCTGTTTCTTTATGGCGGTGTAGGTCTGGGTAAAACCCACTTGATGCACGCTGTAGGCAACCACCTGCTCAAGAAGAACCCGAACGCAAAGGTTGTGTACCTGCATTCGGAGCGCTTCGTGGCCGACATGGTCAAAGCCTTGCAGCTCAATGCGATCAACGAATTCAAGCGGTTCTATCGCTCTGTGGACGCACTGCTGATCGATGACATTCAATTCTTTGCCCGCAAGGAACGTTCGCAGGAAGAGTTTTTCCACACGTTCAACGCCTTGCTGGAAGGCGGACAGCAGGTCATTCTGACCAGCGACCGTTATCCGAAAGAAATCGAAGGTCTCGAAGAACGCCTCAAGTCCCGCTTCGGCTGGGGCCTGACTGTCGCAGTCGAGCCACCTGAGCTCGAAACACGTGTCGCGATCCTCATGAAGAAGGCAGACCAGGCCAAGGTGGATCTGCCACACGACGCCGCGTTCTTCATTGCTCAGCGCATTCGTTCCAACGTTCGTGAACTGGAGGGTGCGCTCAAGCGGGTTATCGCCCACTCCCACTTCATGGGCCGTGACATCACCATCGAGTTGATTCGCGAATCGCTGAAAGACCTGCTCGCGCTGCAAGACAAACTGGTGAGTGTGGATAACATTCAGCGCACCGTTGCCGAGTACTACAAGATCAAGATTTCTGATCTGCTGTCCAAGCGTCGGTCCCGTTCTGTGGCTCGGCCTCGTCAGGTGGCGATGGCGTTGTCCAAAGAACTGACCAACCACAGTCTGCCGGAAATTGGCGACGTGTTTGGTGGTCGTGACCACACCACCGTTTTGCACGCTTGCCGAAAGATCAACGAACTCAAGGAATCCGACGCGGATATCCGTGAGGACTACAAGAACCTGCTGCGCACTCTGACTACGTGATGACGCCAGTGCAGCTTATTAAGGCAAGGGACTAGACCATGCATTTCACCATTCAACGCGAAGCCTTGTTGAAACCCCTGCAATTGGTCGCCGGCGTGGTTGAACGCCGCCAGACCTTGCCGGTGCTGTCCAACGTGCTTCTGGTCGTCGAAGGTCAGCAGCTGTCGCTGACGGGTACCGACCTGGAAGTGGAGCTGGTTGGCCGTGTTCAACTGGAAGAGCCTGCCGAGCCAGGCGAAATCACTGTGCCAGCGCGCAAGCTGATGGACATCTGCAAAAGCCTGCCCAACGACGCGCTGATCGACATCAAGGTCGATGACGCCAAGCTGGTGGTCAAGGCCGGACGCAGTCGCTTCACATTGTCGACCTTGCCTGCCAACGATTTCCCGACGGTCGAAGAAGGCCCGGGTTCGCTGACGTTCAATCTGGTCCAGAGCAAACTGCGCCGCTTGATCGAGCGCACCAGCTTTGCAATGGCCCAGCAGGACGTGCGTTATTACCTTAACGGCATGCTGCTGGAAGTCAGCGCCGGTGTCCTGCGCGCAGTGGCCACTGACGGTCACCGTCTGGCGATGTGCTCGATGGCTGCGGATATCGAACACGCCGACCGCCATCAGGTCATCGTCCCGCGTAAAGGTATTCTGGAAATGGCGCGTCTGCTTACCGAGCAGGAAGGCATGGTCAGCATCGTTCTGGGTCAACATCACATCCGTGCGACCACCGGTGAATTCACGTTCACCTCCAAACTGGTCGACGGCAAATTCCCGGACTACGAACGTGTGCTGCCTAAAGGCGGTGACAAGTTGGTGTTGGGCGATCGTCAGGCGCTGCGTGAAGCCTTCAGCCGGACCGCAATTTTGTCGAACGAGAAGTACCGTGGCATCCGTCTGCAGCTGGCCAACGGTCAGTTGAAGATTCAGGCGAACAACCCTGAGCAGGAAGAGGCGGAAGAGGAAATCGGCGTTGAATACAACGGCGGTTCTCTGGAGATTGGTTTCAACGTGAGCTACCTGCTTGACGTGTTGGGTGTCATGACAACAGAGCAGGTTCGCCTGATTCTGTCCGACTCCAACAGCAGTGCACTGGTGCAAGAGTCGGATAACGATGACTCTGCCTACGTTGTCATGCCGATGCGTCTGTAATCCATGCACAGCGAAACCTGATGTCTCTCAGCCGCATCTCGGTCACCGGGGTGCGCAATCTGCACCCGGTGACCCTTTCCCCTTCCCCGCGAATCAATATTCTTTACGGTGCCAACGGCAGCGGCAAAACCAGCGTGCTGGAGGCCATCCATCTGCTGGGCATCGCCCGCTCGTTTCGCAGCAGCCGTCTGCTTCCCGTCATTCAATACGAACAACCCGCGTGTACCGTGTTTGGCCAAGTTGATCTGGCACAAGGCGGCCATAGCAATCTGGGTGTTTCACGCGACCGACAGGGCGAGTTTCAGATCCGTATTGATGGTCAGAATGCACGCAGTGCAGCTCAGTTGGCTGAAATACTGCCTTTGCAGTTGATCAACCCTGACAGCTTCAGACTGTTGGAAGGTGCGCCCAAGATTCGCAGACAGTTCCTGGATTGGGGAGTGTTCCACGTGGAACCTCGCTTCATGGCCACTTGGCAGCGCCTGCAGAAGGCCCTGAGGCAGCGGAACTCGTGGCTTCGGCATGGTACACTTGACGCCGCTTCGCAGGCGGCGTGGGACCGAGAGCTGTGCCTGGCGAGCGACGAAATCGATGAGTTTCGCCGCGCTTATATCAAAGCGCTCAAGCCAGTTTTTGAACAGACCTTGAGTGAGCTGGTTGAGCTTGAAGGTTTGACTCTGAGTTATTACCGGGGATGGGACAAGGAAAAAGAGCTAAGTACTGTGCTCGCCTCCTCCCTGAACCGGGATCAGCAAATGGGCCATACGCAAGCCGGACCACAACGTGCTGATCTGCGCCTTAGATTAGGCGCACACAACGCGGCGGACATCTTGTCCCGCGGTCAGCAGAAGTTGGTGGTGTGTGCACTGCGTATTGCCCAAGGTCACCTCGTCAGCCAAGTGCGTCGAGGCCAGTGTATATATCTGGTGGATGACTTGCCGTCCGAACTGGACGATAACCATCGCCAAGCGCTTTGCCGTTTGCTGGAAGAATTACGCTGCCAGGTATTTATCACCTGTGTAGATCAAGAATTTTTGAGGGAGGGCTGGCAGACGGAAACGCCAGTCGCTTTGTTCCACGTGGAACAAGGCCGTATCACCCAGACCCACGACCATCGGGAGTGATTGCATGAGCGAAAACCAAACGTACGACTCGTCCAGCATTAAAGTGCTGAAAGGACTTGATGCCGTACGCAAGCGTCCCGGAATGTACATCGGTGATACAGACGACGGTAGCGGTCTGCATCACATGGTATTCGAAGTGGTTGATAACTCGATCGACGAAGCTCTGGCTGGCCATTGCGACGACATCAGCATCATCATCCACCCGGACGAATCGATCACCGTACGCGACAACGGTCGCGGTATTCCGGTGGACGTTCACAAAGAAGAAGGCGTGTCAGCGGCCGAGGTCATCATGACCGTGCTGCACGCAGGCGGTAAGTTCGATGACAACTCCTACAAAGTATCCGGCGGTTTGCACGGTGTAGGTGTTTCCGTAGTTAACGCCTTGTCCGAACTGCTGTTGCTGACAGTTCGCCGTAGCGGCAAGATCTGGGAACAGACCTACGTTCACGGTGTGCCACAAGAGCCGATGAAAATCGTCGGTGAGAGCGACAGCACCGGTACGCAGATCCACTTCAAACCGTCGGCTGACACGTTCAAGAATATCCACTTCAGCTGGGACATCCTGGCCAAGCGGATTCGTGAATTGTCGTTCCTCAACTCCGGTGTGGGCATCGTTCTTAAAGACGAGCGCAGCGGCAAAGAGGAGCTGTTCAAGTATGAAGGCGGTTTGCGCGCATTCGTTGAGTACCTGAACACCAACAAGACGCCGGTGAACGAAGTGTTCCACTTCAACATCCAGCGTGACGACGGTATTGGCGTCGAGATCGCACTGCAGTGGAACGACAGCTTCAACGAGAACCTGTTGTGCTTCACCAACAACATCCCGCAGCGCGATGGTGGTACTCACCTGGTGGGCTTCCGCTCAGCGCTGACGCGTAACCTGAACAACTACATCGAGCAGGAAGGTCTGGCCAAAAAGCACAAAGTCGCCACAACAGGTGATGATGCGCGCGAAGGTCTGACTGCGATCATTTCGGTGAAAGTGCCTGATCCGAAGTTCAGCTCGCAGACCAAAGACAAGCTGGTCTCGTCCGAAGTCAAAACCGCAGTTGAACAAGAGATGGGTAAATACTTCTCTGACTTCCTGCTGGAAAACCCGAACGAAGCCAAGGCCGTTGTCGGCAAGATGATCGACGCTGCCCGCGCTCGTGAGGCTGCGCGTAAAGCCCGCGAGATGACCCGCCGCAAAGGTGCGCTGGACATCGCCGGTCTGCCAGGCAAGCTTGCTGACTGCCAAGAGAAAGACCCTGCCCTCTCCGAACTGTACCTGGTGGAAGGGGACTCTGCTGGCGGTTCAGCCAAGCAGGGACGTAACCGTAAGACCCAGGCCATCCTGCCCCTCAAAGGCAAGATCCTGAACGTTGAAAAAGCGCGCTTCGACAAGATGATCTCTTCGCAGGAAGTGGGCACCTTGATCACTGCGCTTGGCTGTGGCATCGGCCGTGAAGAGTACAACATCGACAAGTTGCGTTATCACAACATCATCATCATGACCGATGCTGACGTCGACGGTTCCCACATCCGTACGCTGCTGCTGACCTTCTTCTTCCGTCAGCTGCCAGAGCTGATCGAGCGTGGCTACATCTACATCGCTCAGCCACCGTTGTACAAGGTCAAGAAAGGCAAGCAAGAGCAGTACATCAAAGACGACGAGGCCATGGAAGAGTACATGACCCAGTCGGCTCTGGAAGATGCCAGCCTGCACCTCAGCGATTCGGCACCGGGCATTTCCGGCGAGTCGCTTGAGCGCCTGGTCAACGATTTCCGCATGGTCATGAAAACCCTCAAGCGTCTGTCGCGCCTGTACCCTCAGGAGCTGACTGAGCACTTTGTATACCTGCCGCCGATCACGCTGGAACAGCTTTCGGATCACGCAGGCATGCAAGCCTGGCTGGCCCTTTTCGATGCGCGTCTGCGTAGCGGCGAGAAGTCCGGTCTGGTGTACAAAGCCAGCCTGCGCGAAGACCGTGAACGTAACGTCTGGCTGCCAGAGGTCGAACTGATCTCCCACGGCCTGTCGAACTACGTCACGTTCAACCGCGACTTCTTTGGCAGCAACGACTACAAGACCGTCACTGCACTCGGCGCGCAAATCAGCACGCTGCTGGAAGAAGGCGCTTACGTGCAACGTGGCGAGCGCAAGAAGCCTGTCACCGAGTTCAAGGAAGCGCTCGCCTGGCTGATGGCCGAAAGCACCAAGCGTCACACCATCCAGCGCTATAAAGGTCTTGGCGAAATGAACCCGGATCAGCTCTGGGAAACCACGATGGACCCAAGTGTGCGTCGCATGTTGAAGGTCACCATCGAGGACGCAATCGGTGCCGACCAGATCTTCAACACCCTGATGGGTGATGCGGTCGAGCCCCGCCGTGACTTCATCGAGAGTAATGCGTTGGCAGTGTCCAACCTCGACTTCTGATGAAGACAGTTGTGGCGCTCAGCAAAGAAAGCTTGAGCGCCACAGCTTCAAACGATTGAACCGAAAGGCCAATACGAAAGTATTGGCCTTTTTGTTTGAGTGACCGCTTGGGAGCGAAGTCGTTTATGACCTCAGTCCAGGGCACACGATGGCGTTACCTACTGTCGAGCGGTCAGGCAGGTCTGCTGCATCCGACCTGCAATCATCCTGGCGTATACCGCCATCTATCGCGCGAACGCTACAGCCCTGATCACTGATTTGCGTCTTGCCAATCATTCGATGAGACAAAAACTATCGGCGCCAATCTCGTCCTTGGGACTGCGAGCCGTGCGGCAGCTGTTGCGACGCCATCAAAACCCTTCGCGTGCCTCAAGCCTGTCGGCGGTTTCCAGCCTTTCAGGGCAAGCAGCAATGACAACAACTGGAAGCCGATGAGAAGTAATACGCAGCCCTGCCAGCCCCCAATGACTCCAGATCATCGCGGGTGCGATTGCACCCAGGCTGCGTCCGAGGTAATAGCTCGTCAGGTACAGCCCAACCGCTTGCGCTTTTTAACGACCCGCTCGGGCAGTGATAAACGCATTGGCGGATGCCTGCGCAAGAACCACGCCCGCTGAACCAAGGGCAAGGCCCAAGACGATCATCCATAACAAGGACCACAAGGTCAGCAGTGGGCCAAATATTCCGAGCGCTACGGCGCCTGCCAGCATTTCATATTGCGGCCGCGATTTACTCAAACGTCCGGCAATCGGAGTGACCACCAGAGCCAGCAAGAACACTGTGTAGGTAGTGCCCGGTGGTGTTACAGGCCCGAGGACGAACGAGTTATTGTCCAGATTGGAGATGGACGCATTGTTGGCCGCTGCTGCGCCTGACGGATCGCTCATGGCCGCAATGCCGGTCACTAAGGTGCTGACGATATTGCGTTTGGCTTCGCTCTTGGCATTGGCTTGTGTGCAGGGGTTTCGCTGGGCAGCTCTGACCGCTTGACCAAGCACATGCGCAACCCAGAATCGACTGTGCTACCAGTTCGAAGCGATTTCATGCATGCCGATGGAAGAGCAAGATTTGGTATGGGGCCTGCTCGATGCAGTCTCGCACGCCAACTCAACCTCGTGCTCCGCTTCATTGAACAACGCCATTTGAGGCATTGCCGGATCGACGGCCTGCTCTGATTTTCGGCCAAACAGGCGCTGCCTTAGCAATGCAACTTGTTCTTCGAGCACGCCCATCCTGGACTGCAGCTTCGCAAGCATCTGCTTGAGCAATTCAGGATCATCAGGAAGGTTGTCGGGCACGAAATTCATGCCCTGGATTATACCGAATCAGGCCACGAATCGCGGCGTCAAAACTTGATGGGGACGGTTACGCCAGAGGTCAAAACCGTCGAGCATCCATTCGAGTTCCTGAACGGTCAGGACAATTGCTTCGTCGGTCACATCGGGCGATGTTTTGAAACGCTCAGACTCCAGGCGCTTGAGCCAAAGGCAGAAGCCGTTTCGCTCCCAGTACAAGATCTTCACGCGGTTACGCGGCTTGTTGAGGAAAACAAAAAGGACTGGGTCAAACACCGCGACCTTGATATCCAGCTCGACTAACGCAGCTAGGCCATCAATGGATTTTCGAAAGTCGACGGGCTTGGGGTAGGGATAGACTTTTTCGACTTTTGCATCGGGTCGCATCATGGCGAACGGGCTCCTGAGAGAATCGGGAGCACAGCATCGAGCATCAGATGAGCGCTTGGAATGTGGGTTCATGGAGCGCTTACGAATTATCACCGTGCCACGCTCGTAGTCGATAGCGCTCCAGCTCAGGCCAATCAACTCCATGCGGCGCATGCCGGTGCTGTAGAGGGTTTCCAGCATCGCCCTGTCTCGGATGCCGGTCGAGGTTTGGGTGTCCGGCACGTTGAGGATGCGTTCGGCTTCGTTGCTGCTGAGGACGTGTTTCGGCAAACGCTGTTCCATCCTCGGTAGATCGAGGTCAGAAGCCTGGTTGTACAGGATTCGGTTGGTTTTGGTCAGCCACTTAGCAGACCATCCAAACCTATGAGTCCGGTAAGCGGCGGATTCAGGTAGCGGCGCTGCCTGAACTGGCCCGACTGCTTGCAACCACACTCGAAGAGCTGTTTGGTCAGCAGCAGGAAACCACTGTGCGTAAGCGTGGACCTGCTCCAAAATGGCAACAGCAACTGGAAGCTATCGACCAGCTACCCAAGAGTCAGCAGAAATTTGTTGCGCAGATGCTGGATGCCTTGATTGCTCAGGCCACGACCAAGGCAAGCAGCGAAGGAAGAGAGATTTTGCAGTAAGCAGATAAAACAACACCGGCCCGAGGCCGGTGTCAGTGGAACAAGGTCATTGCAGATCAGTTGGGTAGATGATCCATGTTATCAAGCAACAAACCAATTTTTTGAAGCAAACCAGCTACAAACTCACGATCTGCACCGATCCGCGTCTCAAATTCGAACACATCTACCCCGTTACATATTTCATTTAAAGCCGCATTCAAGACCAAAAGCTCATCTCGATTAAGGCTAACATTCGCCAAATTGCGCAAAGAGCTAATCATCTCCACAGTAACTACCTCAAACCATCAAAGTAAGCTTGCCCATTCACGGGACGGAATGCAGTGCCGCCATCAATTGCTTTAGGGTTCCTAATAACGACCGTACCACTGACATTATCCCAGTAAGCAGTTCGCCCACCACTTAGCTCACGAAATGAGCTTGGGTTATTAACGACGCTTTCAATATGCGAGGCAAACTGCTCGCGAGTAGTTATGCCCAAAGCCTCATATTCGCCCTGCTGAACTACATGCTTTTCAAATGCATGGCCGCCAGATATCTCTTGCCCTGTAAGTTGCCCACGAAGCTTCGCGGCATTCGCTAGGCTTGTTGCCTCACCTGCGCCTTTTGCACCAGCAATCCTCTCCTCAGCCTGCTTCTGCTGAGCCAGCTTACCCCCGTCCTTGGGGATGAGGTTGCCTTCGGAATCAGGAAATTGCAAATCACCCGTAGGGCTGCGGACTTCGAAGTTGCCGGTTTTTGTGTTCAGTACGCGTGTGTAGCCTTCCGGCAGATCCGCTTGC
>NZ_JAGTPK010000043.1 GCF_021147775.1 Pseudomonas californiensis | reverse complement strand
TTCCCGCTCTGCGGGGTTTCAAAGGGGTATCCCCTTTGGCACGTCGATTGGATACGAAAAAGGCGAAGCTCTTTTTTGTAGACAATCGGTAACGTGCCTGTTTTTCGATTTCGAAAAAGGGGTAGGCACTCAGGAATTGCACTGATTTGCACTACGTCGCATTAGGTTGCATTGAGTCTCACTGATTTGCACTGTGTTGCACTGACTCTCACTCTGTTGCATTAAGTCTCACTCTGTTGCACTACGTTGCACTAGCTGCTAGGTTGAGGCTTTGAAGCGCCGACTGGAGGCACCCATGAGTGATTGGAGAAGCAAACCCAGAAACGGGAAGGCGCAATTTTTAAAGCATCTGCCACTGATCCAGTCCAGGCTAAAAGGCGGCGAGACCCAAAGCGCGATCCGGCTAGAATTGATGCAGGAAGAAGGCTTGGTCATCAGCAAGGCGCAATTCAGTCGATATTTGAAAGCGTTCAATCTGATTCAAAATTTACCCTCACCTACAACGACCTCTGCATTGAAGAGTTCAAATCTGCACGGGACCGAAAAGAACCCTGAGCCTGTACCCACTGGTGAAAAAACAAAGTCAGCTATGGATAAACCACAGGCCAGTCCGGGAAAGCCCATGACTCCAGCTGATTTCAGAAAAATCAGAGAGGATGTCGATAGAATGGATTTGAATGCTCTTATTTCCGGTAGAGGCATCGTGTACGACGAAAAATAGCTGGAGTATGTGTGCCCATTAGGCACACATTCACCTGACATATTTATTTCTTATATTTCTCTTTTATCGATGCAGGAATATTACTCAAAAGATTATTCTGAGCTTTGTATTCCTCGTAAAACCACTTGTTAGTTTCGCTTACATCTTGACTCTCGATGGCGAGCCAAGTCATACCGCCGAGCATGATCACTGCCAACATCACGAAACCAGCTAGCATCATGTAATTGAAACGGGTTGCGTGCGTATCGCGAATGTTTCCTGATAGAGCAGATAGCCGATTTTCTAATTGTTCAATCTTCACGGTGGCCCGATTCAACGCTGGCTCAAAAACCCGGCTTAGGCTTTCATGAATGGCTTCGGAAAGCTTGATACCTACGTCCAGGCCTGCTTTTGTTGTAGTTGCCTGAATTAAAGCCTTCGTCTCTTCTTGTAGAAGCAATGCGGTGTCTTCTGCGTCCTCCACTGCATCAGCCACGATATCAATTGAATCTCTCATGGAAAGCTCAAGTATTTTTGGAATGCTTTTTATGTCGTCATGCAAACGGCCCACGTCGCTCAACAGTTCAGTAATCAAAGCATCCCGAGCAGTAGCAGGTACTCTTTCATTCTGACTCATTGCAGGGCCTCCTCTCTGAACAGTTCAGTAAAGACCACATCAAGTTTGCGATTGACACCCCGCGCAAGAAGCTTCAAGCCATACATATCGGACCAATATTCACGATCCTGCATATCGGCGCTCTTATCTTTGAGCATGGACTTATAGTCAGTTTCGTCGGCCATCAAAGAACTGAGAGAAATGCGTTTGACCGATAATGCGTCAAACAGCTCAGTTTCGAATACCGCGCATTTGGGGTTCATGGTGAAGGTTTTACTGCGGTTGTAGTAGGAAATGACAATCGAAAACTCTGTCTCAACGTCGCTTTGCACACGGTTGAAGATCAGACGAATCTTGAAAGCAGGAATGCCCATGGCGGTCAGCGTTTCGATCATGCTGACCGTCTCTTTCTGCTCCTTGGTTCCTGATGTCACCGGGACCACGTAGTAGTCAATCTCATCGTGCGCTTCTTCGAAACCGGCTAGGTGGTTCATGAAGTCTTCAACATTGGAAGCTCCTACGTCGATGATGGCCTGATCCTCAAGCATCAGCTTCTGGAACAGCTCGCGGAATTTGCTACCGCGCAGCTTCTCCACGTCCAGGCCAAGGTTTTCGGCGGTTTCGTTGATTGACTCAATGGCATAGATGGGCGCGCCAGGCATACGGGGCGACAGCACGTTGGCGCAGATAGTGGTTTTGCCAACGGTGCCGGTGTAGTTGATCGCGACAACTTTGATGTTGGTCATGTGAGGTGGTCCTGAGTGATTAAAAGGTGAGAAAGGTTGCGACGCCCAAGGGGCGGCGGCTGAAAATGTGTGTGTCTGGACGGGTTCAACACCAAGGGCGCGGCCCTTGTCATCTCGCAACGGCCGCGTTGACCTCGGGAGCGCGGGGTGGTGAAGCTACCCCACACTCCCAAGGTGAGCCTTTTCTGGGCGGGGTAGCGTCAAGTGTGCGCTGCGCCCGTGCTTCCGTTCGCCGCGACGATAGAGCGCGTCACGACGAGCCGGGAGCGCGGCACCTGACGTGGGCAAGATCGCTGTGTGGGTGGGTCAGACCAGCATCCAGCTGAACCGGTAGGGGTCCATAAAGGGGATATCGTCATCAAAGCTGTCGAAATCAGCGGCTGGCTGTGGTGCTTGCTGTTGCGGCGCGGGGCGCGAGTCGCGTTGCTGCGGCGGCTGGTTGTGGTTTTGCTGAGGTGCGGATTGCTGCGGCGCTGACTGTTGTGGGCGCGACTGCTGCGGACGAGGCGCAGACTGGTGGTCGCTGCCACTGCTGCCGTGGCCGTTCTGCCCTTGTTGGGAGTCGCCCTGTGACCGGCCCCCGAGCAATTGCATGGTGCCCTGCATGTCCACGACGATTTCCGTGCTGTAACGCTTGATCCCGTCCTTTTCCCATTCGCGGGTTTGCAGCTTGCCTTCGATGTAGACCTGCGAGCCCTTGCGCAGGTATTCGCCGGCGATTTCTGCGATCTTGCCAAACAGCGAAACCCGGTGCCATTCGGTCTTCTCGACCTTTTGACCGGTCTGCTTGTCAGTCCACTGCTCGCTGGTGGCCAAGCTCAGGTTGGTTACCGCAGTGCCGTTGGGCAGGTAACGACAGTCAGGATCTTGTCCGCAGGTGCCTACCAGGATCACTTTATTGATTCCACGCGCCATGATGCGCTCCTTCTTCAATGAGTTCGTTAAGGGGTGTCTTCGTTCGGGTCAAACACAAATATCGTGCTCAGAAGCTCTCGGCCTCGGGCTGTGGACTGCTCAGCTGGGCCCAGCAGCAATGCCGTTGTGCCGTCTGCCGACAACTCAAACTCTGCAAAGCAGTTGTCGCAATCCACCGGACGCCAGGTCATTTCCCACTCTCTGACGTTGACGATGTCCACGGTCGCAGGGGTTTCGCAGTTGGGGCAGTGCGCCGTCATCGTGTCACCGTCTGGCCACTGAGCCGCCTTGGGCTGTTGTTCATCTGGCATAGCTAATGCCTCCTTTGAAGATAGGGTCATGCGCGCTTTGGTTTGCCGCTGTACACGAATTCCAGCTTGGCTTCGTGGTTGAGCTTCAGGGCCGCTTCAAAGGAATTGCCGGTTTTCTTGCTGTGAAAACCCTTGATTACCCCGGTCTTGCCATTCGTCAGCAGCGCCTCGATCTGGCCGGGGGACAGCATCTTGCCGCTGACTTCCGGGTAAAACTTGAACGCGCAGGCGCGACATCCGATCACTCGCGGGGTGACGGCCAGTTCACTGCCGCACATGGGGCACTGGGCGTTCAGGCTGTCCAGTACCGGCTTACCGTCGCCTTGCACGTTGCCCAGGTCGATGTTTTGCACCTGGTCTGCAATGAAGGCCTCCAACTCGTCCAGGAACGCGTCAACGGTCAGTTCGCCGGCCTCGATCATCTGTTGCTGTTCATGCCAGAGCGCGGTCATGTCCGGCGTAGTCGCGATATCAGGCAGCGCGGCGATGAACTCCAAACCCAACTGGGTGGGGATTAGTTTTTTCTTCTCTACCCCGTAAAAACCACGCTCCTGCAACTTGGCCAGTACCGCACCACGGGTCGCCGGGGTGCCGATGCCGCCGTTCTCGCCTTTCTTGCCCTGGTCACGGTCGATCAGCAGCTGCTTGATGCGTGGGTCTTTCACATATTTAGCGACCCGCCGTAGGTCCTTGAGCAATTCGGCTTCGGTGTAGAGCGGCAGGGGTTTGGTTTTTTCCTTGGCCACCGTGATGCCGTCGCATACCCCGGCGTCACCGACTTTCAGACCCGCCAGCGCATCGAAGGGGCTCGCGACCTCGGCGGCGTCCGACCCGTCTTCGTCTTGCTCGTTTTCTTCAGTGACCTGCGCCGTCCAGCCTGGCTGCGTCACTTTGGTGGAGCGCGCAACGAAGGCGTGTCCGTTCACGCCAAAACGCACTTCGGCACTGAGGTAACGTTTTTCGGGCAAGAACTGCGCGACGTAACGTTTGACGATGGCCATGTACACGGCGCGTTCATCGGCACTCAGCTGGGCAATGTCGATCTTCACTGCCGTTGGGATGATCGCGGTGTGCGCCGAGACCTTGCTGTCGTCGAAAGCCCGGCTTTTGCGTTCCGAATTCACCTCGGTGAACATCCCGGCCAGGTCTGGCAGGGCTTCGCTCAGCAGGCTCAAGGTCTGCGGAGCCTCGCCAAATTGTTCGTCGGTCAGGTAACTGCAATCGGAACGGTTATAGGTGATGGCCTTGTATTTCTCGCGCAGCGCCTGGGTCAAGGCCAGTGTCTTTTCAGCATCGATGCTGTGGGTCTTGCTCATGTACACCTGCAGGTCGAGCAACGCGAACGGCAAGGGTGCCGGCGTTTGCTTCTCTTCCACGCGGGCCTCGATCACGGCGGCTGGTTTCTGCCGGCACGCGTCGGCCACGTTGGCGGCGTATGCCTCGTCGATGATCCGGTTCTTGTCATCGATCGGGGCATCGGCGGCCACCACGAAGCGGGCCTGCGCACGACTGCTACCAACGGCCAGGCTTGCCGCGACCGTGTAGTAAAACGTACTGGCGTGGCTCTTGTTGGCCAAGTAGCGGTTCACGATCAGCCCCAGGATCGGGGTTTGCACGCGGCCTACTGACAACACGCCTTTGACGCCCTTGGCCCTACCGGCCAGGGTGCAGGCGCGGGTCATGTTGAAGCCGTACAACTGGTCGCCGATGCTGCGGGCCAGAGCTTTCTGGAACAGGCCATAAAACTCGCTGTTGTCGCGCAGGCCTTCCAATGCTTTGCGGGCAGCGTTGGCGTTCATGTCGTTGATCAGGATGCGTTTGACCGGCGCGGTGTTGCCGAAATGCACCAGGACCTCATCGACCAGCAGCTGGCCTTCGTCGTCCGGGTCACCGGCGTGGACGATTTCCGAGGCACGGCCGATCAGTTGCTGGACCACTTTGAGCTGGTCGCGGGTACGGGCAATCGGCTGGTACATGGCCGGGCGCAGCTTCAAGGGCAGGTCGGCCTGCACCCAGTCTTTGTAAGCGGGGTTGTGCACCTCGGGCGGGGCCAGTGCGAGCAGGTGGCCCACGCACCAGGTGACGATATTGTTGCAGCCACACTCGAAATAGCCGTCCTTGCGTATGACGGTGCCCAGCGCCTCGGCAATGACCTGGCCCAGGGCGGGCTTTTCCGCAATGAATACTCGCATGGTGTTCTCCTTGTCAGGATCTGGGGCTTAGCCCCGGACCTTGCCGAACTTGTCGTTGATTTTTTGGGTGTAGCTCTGATCAGCACCGGGGCAGCTGTTGAGATAGTCCTGGCGCGCCGTGGCGGTCTGGCTCCATTTGATGTTCCCGTGCTTCTTGACCAGGATGCTGAAGTAGTCCTGTTCGGCGGTGCGGCACTCGCTGCCACCGCTGTTGCCGGTGAGCCTGCCGAACATGCACAGCACGGACTTGCACGGGTCGCCGGCAAAGGCTGAACCGCTGCTCAACAGGCATGCGGTGAACAGTGCGAAGACCCGCGTTTTGCTGCGACCGGGCACGGCGTTGCCGGCGGCCTGACCTTGGCGGTCAACCGTTTTCCTGAAGGTATTCATGTTTTGCTCCTGCTGACGCCAGAAGGCGTCGGTGGGGTGTTACATCGTTTCGAGGGTATCGTCAGCCTGCACAGGTGTAGGCTCGGGATCCGGTTCATCAACTGGCTGAGCCGCATCTGGCTTGGCCGGGACGGCGTTAGCGGCCTTCTCTTTGGGATTCCAGCGCTGTCGCTGTTCGGCCTGCATGGGCTTGGTGTCTGCCACTGCGACCTTGGATTCGATGGTGCGCACCGGCACAGTTAACGCGTCGATCTTGGAGGCGTCACCCACGGGCAAGGGCGGCGGCGGCAGCTTTTCTCGTGACTTGAACACCTCTTCCTCGTAGTAATAAATCTTGCGAGCCAAAATCTTCAGGGCCGGGGTGGTTTGGGTCCCCTGTACGAAGATCAACTGTTTGTCATAAGGCAGCTCGTTGACCTCTTGGGGCAGCATCAAGGGCCGGGGCTGTTCGCTGTAACTGTCTGTTTGGCCTCGAGCACCTATCTCGTGCTTCTGCCTGTTCAATGACTGGTTATGGACGCGCACGGTGGTATTGCCCAAGCGCCTGCTGTACTCCTCGGCCAGCTTGATATCACCAGGGGCGAACACGATTTCGTTGTGAATCGCCTTCATGATGCCGTTGGCCGCTTCCTCGCCATAAATAGCGCGCAGTTGATCCTTGCCCTGGAAAATGAAGAAAAACCTCAGCCCCGCGCCTCGGGTCAATGCGGGCGCGGTCTCCAGGATTTCAATACGGCCCATGATGGCCAGCTCATCCATCAATAGGGCCAACTGGTACTTGTACCGAAGCGTGCCGTCTGCACAGTGTCCGCCTTGCTCCGGTATGACTTTGGAATTGAGCCGTATGGCCTGAGTGAAGAACAGGTTCATCAGCGGGCCGTACTTCTTCAGCGAACCCTCGGTGACGCTAAAGTACGCGGTCATCTTTTCTTCCCGGGCTTTAGACAGGTCGATGTCATCCCCTGACACTGCCCAGGCCACCGTCTTCTCGGCATAAACCGACAACACGTCGCGCACGATGTCCACGGTAGTGGACCAACCACTGCTCTTGTTTTTCGAGGCCTCAAATACGCCATTAAGCTCGCGAAGGGCTTCAAAGGAGAGCGCATTAGGGCCGGTGCTGCGCAGCTCGATGATCTGCTGAGCCCACGTCCCCATCCCTGTCCCCAATGAGCCAATTTCGTAGGCCTGGGGCAGCGTAAAGGGCATGTCCGGCGTTTCCATCAGATACAGCAACATGGCGGTGAAGACGTTGCCCGCCTTGTTGTACCACTCCTGGTTCTTGGGGTTGTCGGACACAAACAGCACCCTGGCGATCGTGCGAATCTCCCCCAGCCGGTAGAGCGGATCGCGGTTGATTGCGCTCAGGGGGTTCCAGCGGTGCGTCTCCAGACGCTCAGGTGAAAAGCGATAGACTTTGTGCCCGACAGAAGCCCGGAACCCCGAGGTGATTTCCCAGTTTTCAAATTTCGGATCGTTGACCACCATTGAGTCGGGGTAGCTGAGCAGGTTGGGGATCACGGCCCCTACTCCTTTCCCGGTGCCCGGTGGTGCGGCCAGCATCACGAACTGTTGCCCGTAACTGGCCAGAAACGAATCTTCCGTGGGGTGCTTGCCGAGCAGGAACGCAGGATGCTCATCGATCCGTTTTTGTGGGTTGGTCGGGCTGATGGGTTGCGATTTTGCTTTGGCCATCAGTGGGTCCCCGCTTGACGCTCAATCGCCTGGGCGCTGCGTTGGGACTGGAATCTTTGTTGTAGGGCGATGGCCATCTGCTGATTGGCCTGGATCTGCCTGAGTGATTCACTGATCTCATCAAGCTGGGCGAGTGCAATACAAATCCCCAGCCAAGCTGCAATGACGAAGACAACGCCCAGCGCAATGGGCAAGGGCAAACCCAAAAAGAGGCGGGGTTTCGATTCTTTTGATTGTTCCATTAGGACTCTCCTGCAGGTGCTTCCGGGCACAGCTCGGCCCCAGGCGGCTGATAGCCGTCTGCGTGGCGATGCATGGAAAAGGTTGAAAAGTGCGGTGGTATCAGGGCGATGCGGCTACTTATGTGCGCAACACCCGCTTGAGTTATCGAGTAGCAGTTGATCGGCATGTCGCCACTTCAAGTAGTCCTCAACACGCCAAAACCCTGCAGAAGCGGCGTTACGTTCAAGCACCCACCAGGTTTCGCCAGGCTCGACCATGACGTGGTATTCCTTAGCTAACTTACGGCGTGGATCGTCCTGTTCAGCAGCCAATTGCTCCTGATTGAACTGGTCGCTGCGTGCCTGCTCTTCGGCCAACTCCTCTTCGGTGAAATAGTCATAGGGATCATCATCGAAGTCCGGCTGTCCGAACTGGCATTCCCATTCGGTGCGTATCTCTTGCTCATCGCCTCCGGTGGCCAGCAAATGAGCGAGGTAGTTCAGGGCACCGGCTGGAATGTCTGCCAGCGGCATGTCCAGAATCCGTGCGACCTCGGGCTTAGCCTTTTCGATCTGCAACTCAAGCGCTGCGTATTCAGCGTTTTGAGCCTCGCGCTGAGCCTGCAACCGCTCCTTCAACTGCTCGCTGCTCGCCACCTGATCGGCCTTGGCCTGCTCGATGACCCTGTTCCAGTCGGGCGGCGGTGGGCAGACACCCTTGTCGATCAACCCGGCATTGATCCTGCTGAGCAACGCCATGTCCTGCTCCGGCACCGGCGTGCTGACAATCGGGTCCGCAGAGTCGTCCTCGATGGCGTCCGACAAGCCGCGTTTCATACGGCCAGTGCCCACACGCCTCACCAGGTGAAGCTCTCCCCAGGCATTGCCGGTTGCCCTCTTGCCTTCCATTTCCATGCTAGTGGTGTATTTCATCAACCACTTGTGCATGAACCGCTGCCGCTCGGGTGCCATGCGCAGGGAAATGTCATGGAAGCGCTGATAGAACGCTTCGTCATGCCCGCACGCCATGCTGTCGCCCTGGTGCGCCACCTCGTGTTCGACCAGCCCGAAGATGTAGGCTGCCGTTTTCATGGGATCAGACTTGAGCCGTTGCACGATGGAGCGGTTGATGGCCAGGTAGGTTTTACCATCCGTCCACGCTTCACTGGTGTTCGACTCGCCAAGCAACACAGCCAGGAGGTCTTTGCTATGCCGAACGGTGCCATCCTTCCAGCGTTCAGCTCCTACACACGCACCGGCGTAGTGTTGCAGGCACCAGCGCAACGCGATCCAGGCCCGGCGCGTTTCCTTGTCCAGCGCCTTTTTCTCATCGACAATAGATGTTCGCTCGACATAAGCCTTCTTGACGGTCGCAAAAGCGGCGCACTGGGGCACTTTCAGTTCTCGGTACCAGTGGCTGACGGCAGGTCTGGCATTGGCAATCACCCGCTCCAGCACATCTTCAAAATCTTCAACGCTATGGCAACCGAAGCGGTCGAGCGTTTGCGGATGCAGTACCTGGATGATGCGCTGCCCGGCAATGCCTTCGCCTTTGGGTATGTCACTGCCCTTTAAAACAACGGTGTAGGTGCCGTTGTGTTCGCGAAACGCCTTGTTAATAAAATCCATCAGGGTGATATGCCGTTTGCCTGGCAGCACCGTAATGACTTCTTCATGGCAGAATATTTTGCCCATATCAGCTGCACCGCTTAGCAACGAAAGTGCTGATCGCGCTCGACGTGCTTCTGTCTTGCGGCGTCCACCCAACTCCCCCGAGACCTTGTCGGCCAACGGGCCGAACACCTTGGCGATTGCTTTCCAGACCGGGCAGGTTTTGCGCAGTATCTCGCTACGGGAGACGTTGAGGGCAATCGCCCGCTTGGTCACGATCAGGCCTCCAGCCCCCCAGAGGTGCGAGGAATCGTGACGGACCAGCACACCTTGGTTGTAGATCGAAACCGCGCCTTCTTCCTTGGCCCGGTAATAGGCGTATTCGTCTTCAAAGTCCCACTTTTCCGTTGCAGGATCGCGGGTAATGAGACGGCCATTGAGTTCAACGCTGATGCGGGTGTAACGCACCAGGTCACGAATCTCCTGGACGGCAGACATCAACTCCAAATCGTTGAGCGGTTCGTACCAGATGCCCTCGATGGAGCAACCCGGTGCGCCGTGTTCAAGATCGTCCAGATCGTAGTTGTAACCCATCGAGCGGGTATCAACGGTCATCTGCCAATCGTTGGAAGCCCAACGTGTTTTGGCGTGCGCCATGATCTGGCCCCGGCCCAGGCGGAACCGGCCATAAGTGGCATCACCTTCCTGGTGCGGTGTGCCAAAGCGTCCGAAGTAACGCAACACGTCATTGCGGCTGGCAAATCCGCGACCGTCATCAGCGCAGTGAAAACCCTCTTTGGTCATGGTCAGGCGCAATGCGGTGGCATCGGCGTCTACAGAGTTCATCACCAGCTCGATGATGGCCTTGCCGATCGATCCGGCCTGACTATGGATGATGTGTTGAATGATTTCGGGGTCCAGCTCGAAAGGTAGCAGCACGGTACACCTCATATGGATAAAGCTAGGCACAGCCAAACGCCTGACAGCTGATAGCCGACTGCGTAGCGGTGCACTGGGATGGTTTGAAAATGCGGGAGTATCAGGCAGTGATGCGAGAGCAATGCCTACTTGCTGGTGTTCTTGTATTCACCTTGGTACTCGAACTGGCGCAGCTCGCGGTTGTTGGCAAAGCGGGCATCACCGTGCAGAGAGGTTTTGGGCTTCAAGCGCGTGAAAATGGCCATCAACGTGATGCCGACTGGCAGGAACGTCATAGCGGCGGTCACACACCAAGACCACGGCACGTACAGCATCCGCCGGTCGTTCCAGGCCAGCTTGCGGGTATCCCATAGCGTGTCCCAGGCCAGGCCCGCGAAGTGACCTTGGGTCAGGTGCAGATACATAGCCCCCCCTGCGTACAGCCCGATCACGAAGCACACAGCCATCATGAACACGATTGATAACGAGACTTTCCACCACATGGCATTCTCCTAGGCAGCGCGTTGACGCTGGCCATTGAGCAAGGCCAGCTTGTGTTCAGGCTCGTAATGCACTTCCTCGATGTAGGTGTTTTCCATGTACACCACCACGTCGAATGAGGTTCGTACCAAGCGCTCGATGTACTCGTAATCCAGACCCTTGCCGACCTCCGACTGCTTCACCAGACCACACACACGGGCGTAGCCTGCTTCACTGTCATTGGCGTGCGCCGTGGTTACAGTGCCCTTGGTGCCGGTGTTCAGAATCTCGATGAAGTGCCACACCTCGTCACCGGTCAGCTCGGCCAGGAACAGATGGTCGGGCTTCATACGTAGCGCGCTGGCCACCAAGGCTTTTGGCGTCACCACATGGCCATAGAGCAGATGCACATGGTTGGGATGAAAGGGCATAGGGTCTTCCAGTATTTCCTGGATAGTGATCATTCGGCGGTTCACCGGAAACATGTCGATCAGCGACTTGCCGTAGGTGGTCTTACCCGAACCTGGCCCGCCAAAGATGATGATGTTCTGGCGATTTGCGATGGCGATTTCCATAAATCGGTGCCACTCGCCGGCTGCGTGGGCTTCCTGCATGTCGCGCTGCCAGGCTTTCAGGGTCAGTATCGGTGAAGCGATGGCCTTGGCCCGGTCATAGCGGCCACTGTTGACGTAATCCATATGGGTGAAGCGATCCAGGGAAGGTTTTCGAAACGTCGTCGAAAGAGTGCCCTTTTCGCACGCCGGCGCCATGACGATCTGGCCCCGCTCCCCGCCAGGCAGTTCCACCGTGTGAATAGGTGAATGCGGAGCCAGTACGCGGTAGTTCAGCGCGCAAAGTGCGTTGGCCAGCCGCCAACACAGGCTGTAGGTGAGCCAAGGCGCTTCTTCACGCTCCCAGCCGTCCGGACCGTCCACCCACAGCTCGTAAGGCCGGTTAATGGCTACGTCCTTGGTGCCTGGGCGATTAAGGCGCTCGGTGACGCCTGCCTGGTCGAGAAAGTCCAGGACCAGCGTGTCTTCGGTCAGTCCTTGTTCTTGCGTCATGAATACTCCTTAGCGGTTCTCAAAAACCGATGAAAAGTCGATGTCGCGGGCCACGATGACGGTCATCACAGTGCCTGGCAGTAGGTGTGCGGTATCAGGAATGTTGATGGTGCTGTCCAGCGCCTTGTTGGCCATGCTCTCCACGTTCTGCTCGCTGTTGTTCACCGTGTAGCCTCCGGACCCTGAGCCTTTCTGCGTGGTGTTGGACGCAGCCTGGAGCGCGTCCTGGATGAACGACAACATCACCGCACCGCCAAAGCGCTGCATGTAGTGACGATTGATCCAGGCTTCGGTCCCGCTGGCTCCCATGGGGCCTGCACCGAGGCTATCGAGCTTGGCCCGCGCACCCGATCGGGTTTCAAGCTCCGTCCAGGTGGTGAACACGCTGGTTTCGCCTGGCCCTACCTGAACGGTCTGCTCGCCGGTCAGCTTGTCTCCGGCCTCCGCAATCACCGTGGAGCCATCAGCGGAATACAACGGATCGGTCAGACGACAATCCACCAGCCCTGGGTGAGTGCTGATGATTTCGGTGTACAGCGCGCAGCGCGTGTAGGTGTTGTGGCTGACCAGGTATTTGCGGTTCGGTGCCAGGTACGCCTTGGCCGGCGCAAAGGTGGTGCCGCCCAGGTTGCTCAGGCTGCTGCGTTTTCTGGTGGACGATTCACCGCCCAGGTCGCCGCTCGATCCGCTAGGGATGCCGTCCAATAGTGAAGGCATCCCGGAGGGCTGACTGGTGGACGGCTGTTGCGGCTGTGTATCCGCAGCGCCGGTGCCCAGCGCATCTTCCGAGGTGACGAACATCGCAGCCCCAAGTTTGCGTTGCCGGGGCGTCAGCACCACGGGGGGAGGCTGGCCGGTCGCGCCTGGCGGTGGCGCAGCACTGCCGGCGTTTCCCTGACCGGTTTTTCCGCGATCAGCGTCCTTTCTATCTTTTTCCTCTTTCTCCAATCGCTCTCTTTCAGCACGGGCTTTCCTGTCCTCTTCGGCTTTGTCAGCGGCCAGCTTGGCCTCCCGCGCCTTTTTCATGCTGTCGTCGCTGCCCAGATTCACGTCCAGGGTTGCGTCCTTCTTGACGTTGGTTTCATCGACCTCGGAGCCGGTGGTTTTCATCTGGGAAATGGTGAAGTACCAGAGCCCGGCAATCCCCAGCAGACCAACCAACACCAGCCCGATCAGGCCCAGGTAAAGCGTTTTCTTGTTTTGGGTATCGCCTGTGCGTTTGGCCCGTACGTCAAAGGCCCCACGGGCCTGGGTGCTCGCGGGCTCGGGTGCCGGTGCAGCTGCTGGCTCTGAGGCCGGCGCGTGTTCCGGGGCCGCTGCTGGAGCCGCTGATGGTTCGGGCGGCCCGATGCTGTCCGGCCCTGGTGTGCTTGGCGGGGCCTGGTCGTTGTCATTGTTCTGCATGCTTGAGCTCCCGAATCTCGCCGGTGGTGGTCCCGTTGAAGTTGTAACCCGTGTTCACCTGGGCGGTAGGTCGCACTTCCACCACCAAGCTATTCAGCCGAAACCTGAACAGCCGGCTGACCCCATGCACCACGACCACATTCTGTTCGTTGTGCGCGTCCGCCACGGTTTCGGTGCCATCGGGCAGTACCTGGTACAGCACCGGGCGCGGCCCGTTGCCGGTAAAGCGGAAGCAAGTCAGCATGCCGTTGTCCCAGCCCTCAAACGGCGCTATGGACCTGCTCTCTGAATCTGAGCGCTTTTGATAGGGACCGTTTTGCACCGGGCCATCGCAAGGATTACCGGCGTCACGGCGTACCGCGCCGGACTTTTTCGGCGGTTCCGGGTAGGTGAAGCGCAGCGCGTAGGTCATGTCCGCCGGCCGACTCACCAATTTCAGTTCCAGCAGGTAGGTGTGCCGGTTGGTGTTGATCACCAGGTTGGTATTGGGCTCCTGGTCGGTGATGGGTTTGATGGCCACCAGGTTACCGGCCTTGTTCGGACCGATGGACCAGGCCTTGGGATCACCAGAGACCATCAAGCCCGAGGCCTCGTTGATCGTCTCATTGGCCGGAAGCTGAATCAGTGTGGCACGACCCACAGTGGCCTGGATTCGGTACACGTTGTCCGGGCTGTAAACAGCGGTCTGCACGCGACGGTCCAGCGTCGAGCCGGTGCCCATGCTCTCGGCAAAGGCCGGCTGACCGAATGTCAGGAGTAACAAGGCCGTTAGGCCTGAAGCGGCTTTATTTACCATTGGACACCCCCACTTCCTGGGTCGTTGTGTAAGCCATGACCCCGAAACCACGGGGGTTCAGCCATTGATCACCGGCTTTTTTGGCCGGGTTGTTGTAGTCGTAGGTCACCGTGGCCACCCAAGTCACCGGAGCCAACTGGGGGTCCGGCGTGCCGTTGCGATCCAGCACGGTTTTGGTGATCCGCACCTGGGCGGTGCCTGCCCGGTCTTTGCGTTCCAGGAAGTTGATATTGTTGATATCCGTGCGGATTTGACGGTTAGTTCCCAGCACTTCCAGATAGCCCTTGGAGGACAATTGGAAGTTGCGATACTCGGTAAAGGTCGCGTCATAGGACATCAACTTGACCATGCCGTAATTGGCATCGTTACTCGAAAAGTTATAGCTCTCGCGGAAACGCGTATAGGCGGAAAGCCAGAACTCGTCATCGATCTGCTCCTGTGGCTTGCCTTTGTCGTTGGCCCACACCACGTCCGTGTAGCCGGAGTTGTTGTCTACCCTTACCAGGCCAAGTTGCACGGTCTTGAGCGGGGTCAGGCCCAGCACAGCGGCGATCGCCATGAAGGCAAGTGTCCCAAACACGTAATTCAATCGCTGTGCTCGTTTGGTCTTGGCCTTTTCATCGGCGGCGATGCTCTTCTCGAAAAATCGCGCTGCATGGATAAATGCCTGTTCAGCCAAGCTGATTTCTTGTGCGGTGGCCGCGTCGATGCTGGTACGGGCGGCCAGTTGCCGCTCCTGATCGATCACGTCCTGTTTGGATTTTCGAAGTTTTTTCATAAGTCACCTAAACCTGGACAAACACGCGCTGCGCGGATCAGTTCGCGGAGCATTTAGAGTCGTTGGGCGGGGCCTCGGCAGGCTTTGCCGGGGAGGCTGTTGCCGGGCGCTTTTGCTGGGTTGTCTTGAGCGACTGGGCCTTGGGCGCAGGGCTCACTGCTGGCTGCACCCGGCCAGGCACTGGAGAGGGCGTTGTCACGGGGGCAGCCCGAGGTGCAGGAGCATGGGTGAAGGGCATGTCTTCCCACTGACCCTCTGGTTTGGAAAGTTTGGGTGCAGAGCCACACCCTGACAGCAAGGCAGCCGAAAGCAGCCCGCTTAAAGCAAGTCTGAACGTCATGTTGGATTACCTGTTGTGGCGAGAGAGAGGCGAAGGCGCTGAAGGCGTGTATTCGAGGGATTAAGAGACTTTGTTGCGACCTGCCCCCCGCATTTTGGAAATGGCAGCGGCGGCACCACGGGTCATGCCTTTGGCTGCACTAAATCCTGATATTCGGCTGACAAGTCCTCCGCCGGAGGGGCCGCCACCCATGATCGAGGCCGCCTGGCTTGGCAGTTCAATGACAAGCGCTGTGAACGTGCAGAAGACTATGAGTATGGTGAGATTCCCTGCCAAAGTGGTGGTCAAGGAACCATCTTTAATCATCACAGTGTTGATAAAGCCGATTTCGATAGCCAGTACGACCGAAATCAGTACCTGAGCCAACATGAAGCCTGCGATGGCTGATACCCACCCCCAGAAATACTGCTTGGTCTGTTCAAATAGTAGAAAAGCAATGAACAGAGGCCCCACGGCCACAATCGCCGTTGTCGTCACCTTCAGCACAAAAAGGGTGGCCACGGAAGCGAGCAAGAACGGGATACCCCCAAGCACATAAAACACCACCCCCTGAATACCCAACCAAATATTAGCAAAACTGGTTGTGATGATATTGAAGTTCATGGCACTGATAAGCGCTTCCAGGTTGACAGCATATGTAGCAATCAAACTGTCGATCTGGTTGGTTTGCACGCCCTCCTGGCCGGACATTATTCCCCCCATCCAGTTGGGGAAGCCGGTGACAAAGGGCACAATCGTCTGCACGTACCACTCCAGGTTGAACGCACACGCAGTGATGACAGCCATTTTCGCAATTTCTTTGGCCACATCCTCGAAAGCGACGTTCATCCCCCGGTACAGCCATTGCATGTTACGAAGCGTGAAGTGGATCAACCACATGGTTCCGAAGAGCGCTCCAAGCCCCAGCATCACCTTGGCCATCCCGGTGACCAAGGTGCTTTGCAGAGCGGCATCAACGAAATCAAACAACGTCTGGGCTATTTTTGTTACGTCCATGCCGCCTCCGTTATTTTAATCGGGTATAGGTGGTACCGTCGAAATAAATAGCGCTGCCTTCCAACCGCATGGTCGCAAAGCCACCAGCCATGCTTAAGACACTATCTGACTCTGCTTTAGCTTCAAATCGCTGCAGGGTTTTTTTCATTTTTCCATACCCCACAATGTCAGCTGTGGTTTCTAGGTTTATGTGGAATATTTCGCCATCCTTAGATATATCCATTACATAGGTTGGCTTACCCATTCTGGTTTTGTTTTCTCCGGTCCATCGCCCGAGGAATTCTTGCCCTTTATCCGCACCGCATCCCGACAGTGCAAATGCAAACAGAGCCAAACAAATCACAGCACTCATTTTTTTAAACATAGGTCATCTTCCCTTTTTAATTTATTACTTAATCAATCGTAGCTAGGCCGCACGCTAGTTTTACCCTTCATGTAATCACCAAACGCTTGTGCCCGTTTTTCATTGTCCATTTTCTCTTGCTGCTGCTGGAGCATCTGCATGTTGGCCAGCCGCATCTGCTGGTTTTGTTGCTCGATCAGCTCCTGCTGGTAGCGCAGCTGTAAATCCTGCTTCTGCTGTGGGGTCGTCACCTCGTTTAACCGGGCCCGAAGCATCTCGGCGTTCTTGACCCGTTCGGTGCTGGCTTTGTAATTGCGCTCCAGCGCATCGGCAGCCGCCATCATCTGGTCGAATTTCGCCTGCACGCTGGCATTATCCGAGGTTAAGCCGTAGCGGTCACGCAAGCTGGCGATATCCTGTCCAGTGCTGTACAGATCGGCCCACTCCCCCATGGGCATGACCCTGTTTAAAGCCGGATCATTCAGGAACCCACCCAGCATGTCGTTGCCGGTGATGATGCCTTTGTAATGGTTGTACTGCTTTGCGGTCTCGCTGATGGCCTCCTTGGCCGTGCTCAGCGCGTCCATTGCCTCCTTGGCCTGGGCTAACGCATTCACCTTCAACGCGAGCAGGGTAGACGAATCCAAAGTCGGGATACCTATCGCCAGGACAGGCGTTGCACCAACAACCAGCACTGCGCTCAGCGCATAAGCCATCATCTGCTTTTTCATGACGCATCCTCCATTTCGTTGTGTTCCTGAATGGCTTTCCAAGCCTTCTGAAAGGCCGGCATCCAGCGTTGTGCATCTCGCGTTTTCAAGGATTGGCGCAGGTTTTCGGCGTAGTCGAACGCCGGCAGCCATACAGCGGGGTCGTCAGTGTTCAACCATTGGCGCACGGCCTCGGCCACCAGGAACGCATCTACCCATACCGTGGGATCGGTTGTGCCTAGGTGCTGCCGGATACGCTCGGCCACCGCCAGGTTCTTTTGGGTGGCGGATAGCAACGGCAACCAATACTTGAGAGGGCCGTCCAGCTCCATCTTCAGCTTCACCGTCTGGTGACCCTGCTGCACCACCATTTCCCGGCTCAGCGGCCCCATATCACGCACGGCCTCGAACAATTTGCCCGTGACGCCAAACTTCGCGTAACTCTCAGCCTGGGCCTTCTTGTTAGGCAGCCAGATGGGGGTCGTCACCTGCTGAATAACGGCTGCGGCGTAAGGCGTAGCCAGCGCTTGCTCGGGGTACTGAGTGTCCATGATCAGGATTTCCCCGCGCATACGTCCGCTCTGCAGAACCTCCTTGATCGCGTCCGCTGTGCTTTTGAAGGACAGGGGTGCCCAGTACTCGGCCACCACGTTGAGCAGCAGATTGCCGGGGCGGGCCTGGTGCATTTCACGCTTCATGTAGAACAGCGTGTTCAGAAACGCTTCCATCACCTCGGGGTGCCTCTCGGCGTAGTCGTTTTTAAGCAACTGCGTGCAATCGAAGGCCAGACGCCGGTAGGTCTGTGCATTGAACTGGTTGATGGGCGAGTCCAGTACCCAGGCGTACTGCCCTTCGCGGCCTTCACCGGCCAGACGGCACCATTTCGACAGCCGGGTGTGCAGGCAATTACCCCCCCGATGGGGGATGTTTTGCAGCAACAGCGACATGCCCCGAAGTCGCACATTGGTGACCGCCATGACCGCTTCGACCGAATCCTTGATGGTTCGCTGGTCGGCTTCATCTGTTTTTGCAGGGCCACCGGCGCAGCACAGCACCAGGTCGATCAGCATTTGCCGCAACCCTGGGCTGTCGTGAAACTGGAACGGGTTGACGCCGGTGAAGTGCCCAGGCTGCACGGTGTAATACTCGGCCCCCAATGCGCACAGCAGGTGTCTCAGCGACTCGTTGTAGTCGATGCCGAAAATCAGCGGATCGAAGCGGCTGAGAAAGGTCAGCAGGGTGGCTTCAACGGTGGTTTTACCAACTCCCGTTTGGCCCGTGAAGACCGCATGACCTGGCAGCATTTCACCGAGGTTGTTCTGGCCGGGCGGGCTGTCGTGCACGTTGAGGACATACAATGCCTGGTTGGCTGTCAGCACGGGCATCAGCCCCGTTCCATCGCCGATAGGGTTGCCCTTGACCTTGCCCGTAGGGGTGGAGTGCAGCGAAAAGCTGCACGCCAGGTTCTCGGTCGATTTCATCATGGGGTACATGGCCTCGGTCACACCGGGGAACTGCGTGTACCAGGTGTCGATGTTGCTCATGGTCGAACGCACAAAGGTGGCGTCACGCACCGTAAACACCGACGCCATTTTTGTGCCGTTCTCGATGGCCTGGTCCGGGGTCTTGCCGTAGACGATCAGGGAGGCGTGATAACGACCGAACGCCTTGTCGCCCAGGGTGATGGCCTCGATGGCATTTTCAAGTTCTTCGGTCTGCTTGGAATCGCGCTCGACCGAGCCCAAGTCCGCAACGTGCTTTTTGAATTTGTCCTTGGCCTTGTTGCGGTCCTCGAACAGAAAAGTTTGCACCAGGGTGAACTCGAATTGCTGCTCGATGGCCTCGTCCCACATGCCAGGGTAAGTCCCACCGCTGGGGTAGTCGCGCAGGTCAAAGGTGGTCGCAAAGCGCTGGCCACCCCGATTAGGACGGTTCTCGACAAAATCGTAGTTTTCGAAGTTGGTGACGCTATCAATGATCGCGTCCCCCAGGCGGGTATCACTGACCAGCACGTCTTTTTCATGGCCGTTGATCAGCAGGCTGTAGTAGCGCCCGATCTGCGAGAACAGCGCACCGTGTTCGTTCTCCTCCAGGCCCATGATCGCCGGGTCATACTCGGCCAACAAGGTTGAGGACAGCGACAGCAGGTCGCTCATGCGCTCGATCCCTTCATCCACCTCGCGGTACTTGAGGATCAGGGCAATGCTGTACCCGACCTGGTAGAAGGTGCCGTTACGAAACGGTGCGGTGTAAGCGTCCACGAAGTCCTGAAGCGCGGGCAGCGGCAAGGTGTACGGCGTGTCCAGCTCGATGCCCGTCTTGGTGATGTAGGTTTGCAGCATCAGGTGTTTGCCTTCCTTTTTGCCCAAGGCCAGGAAGTAGCGGTTGAGGTTGTGAAACAGGTGGACCAGTTCGTCATCACTGCGGGTTTCGCTGGAAACCCCCTTTAACTGGATCAGGCTCACCAGGCGATTGCCGGGCAGGGTCACCATGTGTTCGTGGACCGGATAGCGCATCAATGGCGCTTTCTTTTCCGGGGGCATAACGCTTGTGTGAAAATCGTGCGCCATAGAATTCATTCCATTGCGGGTTAAAGGGGGTCAGCAACAACGGTTTGCCGTACTTGAGGCTCAGCCAGAGACGCCGCCGCGCAAAGCGGATACGTCGCAGGTACTGCGGATCGATCAGGCCAACAACCCTCAAGGCGATCAGGGCAATCAGGAACGGGGCGGCAGCCACCAGGCCCCACACCCAGGACAGCAGGAACGTCGCGGCAACACCGAAGACCAGGCCGCCCATCAGCAAGCCCACCATCGGCATGATGGGGATGTTCCAGAACATCGCGGGCCGACTCATCGCGTTATAGCTTTCGAAGGTCAGTTTCTTGAGTACTTCGTTACTGGCCATAAGCGCTCCTGGTCAACCCGGCACGCCGGTGCCGAACACCTGCCAGGCCGCTGTGCCTAGGAGCACCGAAGCACCAACGACCAGCAACACACCCATCGACTCCAAGTAGTCCATGAAGGTGTGCGAGCGGTCGCCGTTGGAGCGAGCAATCAGCCATTGAGCACCTGACCAGATCAGGCAACACAGACCCAAGGTGCCCGACAGGGTATAGAGGGCCAGACGGATATTGCTGCCCCACTGGTTCAACGTGTTCATCCAGTCAGCGGAGGCGATGCCAGGCAGGCAGGCCAGAGCCACCACCAGAATGCAAAGCTCGCTTTTGTTGGGCACAAGGGTACGTTTGATCATCATTGATCCTCCTTCGGGAAGGTTGAGGGTTCTTCAGGGAGTGAAGCGGGAACAGCGGGTGCCGCTGTTGGCGCAGCAACAGGCGGTGGTGCAGGCGGCAGATAGCGCGGGTACTGGCGCAGCACGTCCCAACTTTCATAGGTCGGTTCAACGGTGGACGCCGGGGCCTGAGCGCGCTGGAGCTGGCTTGGCTCAGCGGAGCCGCCTTCCAGCGCCGGGACGGTCACGGTGGTCGTGCCTGCGTTGGCCAACACACGTTGCACGTGGCTGCTACCGCCAAAAGCGGCCTCGGCTTTGAATCCGCGTTTGAGGTTGCCGCTGTAATAGCAGGAGATAGCCTTGTGCAGCGCTGCCTGCCGGTTTTGCTCCTTGGCGCTGGTTGCTGCGTAGCACTGTTCAAGAACAGCGGCAGCCATGCGCAGGTTGGTGCAGGGTTCGAATACGGGTTCGGGTCGGCTGACATCGAAATGCTGCCGGTTGATTTGGCCCAGGCCGATGCTGAAGTCTGCCCCTTCCGCGACCAGCTTTTTCACCGCCAATACGGCTTCATCCAGGCTTTGCGGTTGACGCGGCAACACTTTGCCGACCACGCCAATGGCATAGGGATTGAAGGAGGACTCTGTCTTGACGATGGGGGTAAGCGTGGCAGGGTGTATCGAGGGAGCGCATTGCATAGCCAGGGCCAGAAAGGCACTGGTGGTGAACATGTTCAAAACTCCTAAAGGCTGGGAAGACTAACTTTTCTTTTTTGCCGACTCTGCAATAAGCTCCTTAACGGCCTGCTCCAAATAGTTGTCGATCAGGTAGCGAGCGAGCTCCGAGGGTGAAATTCGTCTTAAGCTGTTAGTTTCATAGCTCACCCGTATCGCAGCTCTATTCAGCGCATCCACCCTGACCGGTCGGATATAAACGCTTGATGTCTTGGTAGTTGATTCATCTTCGGATGACGCCATGGGAACTCCTAAAGGCTGTGAGAACGCAAAAAAGCACCGCCTGGCAAAACCAGGCGGTGAAATGGGAAATCGTGGGAAGTGGTAATGCCTAGGCGGCATTAATCGTCGAATAGAAAACTGTCTCTGAACGCCTAACAAGGCGTTCCAATGCGGCGTCCTGGGCCAGGAGCGCAAAGAAAGCCGCTCTGCGCGCAGCTTCAGATTTCATGTCGATGATCAGACGAAGCGTCTTTTCCAGCTCAGTCGGCACATTGCGAAACTCGATGCAATCGAGCGGACGGTTAGAACGAATCATAGCAACAGCCTTTAACTCCTCAACCGTGCTGTCCTGCATAACACAGGTTTGACCGCCGAACTGAACAAACCCATGGGCACCATTCAGCGCTGTGATGGTGGTGGTATGCGTCACGAAGGGATCGAAGCGCAGCAGTAGATAGCCAGGAAATAAACGTACCTCCTTCTCTATCGATGAAGGGCGATCCGTACGTTTGCGAGAAGTAGTTCTGGTGGGGGAATACACCTCCACGTCCAACCGTTCGATCGACGTCATAAGCGACTGATAAACAGCAGAATTGTGCATCAATACGTACCAGTTTTTCATACTCAGAACCTTTCAATCAGGCGCTCTTTCGAATTCCCAAACCGCTGAGCGCAGGGGCAAGTGGTGTGCTGATGGAAACAATCTCCATCTCTGACTGGTCCGGGATGGCCTGCAGGTGATGGATTTCTAGTTAACAAAATAGAGCAAGCAGAAGAAAAAGTAAACAGAATTCTATCTATTAGATAGCTTGCATTCTTTTATGTGAGCCAAACGCATGAAATCATGAGATTTTATGGGCAAATAATGGACACGCTTCGAAGCTTCGTAGGAGCAAAAATCAAGGCTCTCCGTAAATTGTCAGGCATGAGCCAGGCCGCCCTAGCTGAGAAAATAGGCTGTGATGCGCCGCTTGTAGGTTGTTATGAAAGGGGAATTTACCTCCCTGGTGTCGAGCAGTTGATAAAAATCTCGATGGCTTTTGACGTAGCTCCTGGGGAGCTGCTACCAGGCGGCCAAGACGTGCTCAGGACGCGCCTGATATCGCTTAGGCAGGCCATAGCTGACAAAGCAACAGAAGTTGACTCGCCAGAATCTCTAGAAGAAATACTGGCGTTCATGAACAAATTCACGACTTACAACAAGTCTGATGAAAAAACATAGACCATATCAAACCTCAGTTCAGGCCGTATTTGCGTGAAATTTCCATGATTCGAAATCGTCGTTGGTAATTGAATTCAACTGCCTCGTGATCAATTGGAAAAATACCATCAGACAACAAGAATGAGTACTTTTCGTCTAAGCGTATCAAGTCCATCAACTCTTTTATTTCAATTCGCGCTTCGTCTTCATCAATTATCATTATTTTCTCCAACACTATGCACGCAGCGTCTATGAAAGACCAGACAACTTTCTTTATCAGTTCTTAAAACTCGAGTTCTTGCCGCCCTGATCAAAAGCGCTAGCTACAACCAGCAACACTGCTGACGATATCAAAACAATCACTACGCCACTTGTTGAGTGAGTGGGTGAGTTTGAAACTATCGACAATGCTCCAAGCGGTGCTAGACCACCAGCTATTGCGGTCCCGATCTCGCGGCCTGTGCCTACACCTGATGACCTTGTATGAGTGGGAAACTGACGACTCAAGAACGACCCTTGTGGGGCAAACATCATTGGTGCAAGCACACCAGTTGCGAGACCAACAGCAATGTAGATCCATAGACTTTGCCCCGTTTCAAGAAGCTGCATGAAGGTGTATGCAAATATTGCTGACAAAGTCCCTCCGGCCATCAATACTTTTTTGCTACTCCAACGATCACACAAAGCTCCAAAACATGGGACCGCGAATATTGCTATTAGACTGGCAATAGTTACCGATAGGGAAGTAGTGCTTGCAGAAACCCCTTTGTATAAGGTTAGATAGGCGAGTGAAAAGGTTTTAAATATATAGCTGAGTGCGTTATACCCAATTGCAACAAGAAGCACGACGACAAGGCCTTTGAAATCATTCTTCAATAAAGTCAGCAGAGGTGCTTTTTCAATCCCAATTTCCGATAGACCTTGAGCTTGCTTTGTTTTTGCCATTTCCTGGAACGCTGTAGTTTCGGGAATACTGTTGCGTACCCACATACCAACCAACACCAATACAATGCTTCCGATAAATGGTATTCTCCAACCACCTGCAAGGAGAAATTCTTCTCCGTTCATCGTAAGCAGGTAGACAGTAAGTGACGAAAAAAGTAGACCCAAGTTCAACCCGAGCGCAGGCCAGGCTCCTTGGCTACCACGCTTTTTTTCATCGGCATGTTCATAAGCAGTCACCGCTGCCGCAGCAAGTTCAGCACCAGCCCCAAGCCCCTGAAGAATTCGAATCAGCACCAAGAGAATTGGAGCCCAGATTCCTAACGTGGCATAGCCAGGGATCAAGCCTATTGCGGTTGTACATATGCCCATTAGGCAAAACGTTACCATCAGCATTCGCTTGCGACCGAACTTATCACCCAAATGCCCGAACACGACGCCGCCAAATGGCCGAGCTATAAATCCAATTGCAAACGTTGAAAATGCCATAAGCGTTGCCGTTTGGGGATCGCGAGGGTCAAAAAAAACTTTCGCAAAAACCGTTGCGGCCATCATCGCGTACAGATAAAAATCATACCACTCCAACATGGAGCCAACTATTGTTGCACCTGCAACCTTACGCAGTCGAGCCTTACGCTGGTCCAAACTTTCACTATTCGGCAGATCTGCTACAGCGCTCATATATTATCCCTTCAAAATATATTATTTATTTTTATAGAACTCAGCTGTTCTTCGTAAGCTTATCTACGATAATTCGGCCTATTGGAATGGCTGACGTCGCTGCTGGGGATGGTGCGTTGCACACATGCAACATTCTTTCTGTCTGTACAAACAGAAAATCGTCAACAAACTCACCTGAACGGGTGACCGCCTGAGCACGAATACCTGCCTCATAGGGTTCAAGGTCCTCCATTTTAAGTGACGGAAAATACTTCTGACATTGCTCTAAATAGTTATTTTTGAAAATCGCATTCTTCATTTCAGCAATGCCGGAGTTGATGTTTTTTCCAACAAGCTTCCAAAACCCCGGATACAAACTGTACTCTAGGAAATCACGCGCATTAAACGCAAACTTTCGATATCCTTCTCTTGATAGGCCTAATACGGCATTGGGTCCAACAGTAACCCCGCCGCCGATCATACGAGTCAAATGTATTCCAAGAAATGGCAGCCCGGCCTCTGGGACCGGATATATTAGGTGTTTTATACTGTCATCAAGATGTGATGACAGCCGGTAATACTCACCTCTGAAAGGAACAATTCTGCAGTCCACTTTCAATCCTGCAAGTGTTGCCAATCGATCAGATTGTAATCCAGCGCAGACTACTAACCTTTTTGCGGACAGTGACAAACGCTCAGACGCAATGCTTACATGGTTTCCATGTTCTTCTATAGAGACGACCGTTTGGCCCAGAAGTATTTGTGCTCCAGCTTGAGCAATCACATTTGCCATGGAACGAGACACCACACCGTAGTCAACGATCCCCGAGCTTTTTACAAACAACGCGCCCTCCCCTGCTACATTGGGTTCACGCCGCCGTAGCTCCTGTGCATCAAGGCGTTCTGTGGTCAGGCCATTTTGTTTTGCCCGCTCTTCTAGCGATCCTAACCGGGCAAAGCTCTCCTTGTTTGATGCAACCACCAACTTGCCGCACACCTCGAAAGGAATACTGTGTTCGGTGCAAAACGATTTCGTCAGCTCTGCACCTTGGGTGCAAAGCTTCGCTTTGAAGCTACCAGGTGCGTAGTAAACGCCAGCATGAATCACACCGCTGTTATGACCTGTCTGATGCTGCGCTAGGGAAAGCTCTTTCTCCATCAACACAAGTGAACAGCCAGGGTAAACCTCGAGCAGCCGCATTGCCGTGGCAAGCCCAACGATGCCACCCCCAATCACACAGAAATCGTAAAGCATAAAAAATCCTTTTAACGTCAGGTTGTCTGACAACTAGGTCGTTGTGAGTCATACGCATGGATACCCACTAATCCGCCAGATCTATGTTGAGCCGTAGAGCTGCGGACTTTAGGTGCATGCGAGCGAAGTGAGCGGCTTCGGTCGAATTTCGTTTTGCCACTGCGTCGTAAATCTTGCGGTGCTCTCGGATGGCACCACTCGGACCTACTGCAAGTTTTGAAGAGTTTTCCCACGCCATGAAACGGGCCTGGATCAGCTGGCTACCTAAAAAATCGTGGAATGCGGTCAGATATTCGTTTTTGCACGCACCAACGATAGCACTGTGAAATTCAACGTCCGCCTTAGAGGAAACCTCGAAATTGGTCGCGTTACTCTCCATCAACGACATCGCTTCAGAGAGCCGCTCCAAATCTGAATCCATGTGCCGCTGTGCAGCAACAGATGCTGCTTGGATTTCAATCCATGACCGCAGCTCAAACAATTTGGACAAATCCGCTGAATGCCTTTCGTTGCTTGGCAGTCGAAAAACTGTTCCACCGGGAGTGTGGGAAACAAAGGAACCACTGCCCCGACGAATTACTAACACGCCATCAGCTTTAAGCTGCGAAATGGCCTCACGTACCACAGATCGGCTCACACTGAATTGATCAGCTAATTCATGCTCTGTCGGCATCTTCGACTCGGCTGGAAGCCGTCCGCTCGTAATTTCTCTGCGGATGGCAGAGACGACACTTTCGACAAGAGAGTGAGGGCGTGGAAAGCTAAGCATAGTTTATGTGTCCTATTGTCTGACAATCAGATTAATGAATCTTGGATCCTATTTCGAGTCTTGCCGACGAATGGTTGTCAAATAGCGTGTGATTTTGGATTGGCATCAACTCAGTAAAAAGAGGTGATAAAATACGTTATCGGCTCTTTCGACCTCAGGCGGGTACATGGCGTTTTTCAGCAGGATTCGTGGTTTTTTTCGTAGACGGCACGGCGCGAGTGTGGTGAAGCGTCCGATTACCCTCGTGAACGAGCGCTCCGAATCGCAGCCTGGTCATTTCGTGTTTCCCGGTACTGACTTCGTCGATCACATCGAGGTCGATGGCCAGCGTGTGGGTCACATCGACTACAGCATCAACCCGCTGCGCGACCGGCTGTACATCAACATGATTGAGCTCAGGCCCGGTAGTCAGCGGCAAGGCATTGGCTCGGCCGTCCTCTGGCACCTGTGGCAACTGCACGGTCTGCCCATCGTGCCGCTGTACGAATACACCACGTCGGAAGGCTTCTGGTGCCAGGCACGTGCGCGCCTCGGCGCAGCAGGTGTGAAGATTGAGGCTCAGTTGCGCGGTGTCAGGCAGATGGAGCTGGAGCAGGAGCGTTGGCAGCACCTGGTGCCAGAGCCGGAACATGAGCGCCTGATCCGCGAGCTGATGGCTTCCCCCGAGTGGCCGGCCATCAAAGCGCGGCACGATGCGGAGCGAAATGCATGAGCGAGCTGGTGATGGCCAACGCCGGCGAGCGGCGACTGACTGCACTGGAATTCCAGGAACTGGCCTCAGTGCCGGCAGCGGTCGAGTGGTTCGCCAATATCCGCAACCCGCGAACGCGCCGTGCGTACCAGGCCGATCTGCGCGACTTCTGCAGCTTTGTCGGCCTGGCCGGTGCCGAAGAGTTTCGCGTCGTAAACCGGGCACACGTTTTAGCCTGGCGCGCCCAGCTCGAGTTACGCGCTCTTTCTGGGGCCACGATCCGGCGCAAACTGGCGGCGCTGGCCAGCCTCTTCGATTACCTTCTGGACAACAATGCACTGGCCGGTGGTAACCCGGTGCATGGCGTGGCCAGGCCCCCAGTGGAAACCAACGAGGGCAAGACTCCCGCCTTGGGCGACGACCAGGCAAAGCGGCTGCTCGATGCGCCCGACGATGATTCGCTCCAGGGCGTGCGCGACCGGGCGATTCTGGCGGTACTGCTGTACCAGGGACTGCGCCGTGAAGAACTGAGCTTGCTGCAGACCGGCGACCTGCAGGAGCGCCGTGGTGTGAAGCACCTGCGGATCCACGGCAAGGGCGGCAAGATCCGCTACCTGCCACTGCACCCGGTCGCGGCTGAAAGGATCTACGTGTACCTGGTGCGTGATGGTGATCGAGCGCAGACGCCGGGTGCGCTCTTTCGCTCGCTGCGTGGCAAGACGTCAGGTACCGGGATTACCGGCAAGGGGGTGTATGGCGTTGTCAGTAAGTGGGCAAGCGCTGCGCTGATCCACGTGGACGGATTAGGCGTCCACGGCCTGCGGGCCACGGCGGCGACCAACGCGCTCGAGCATGATGCGGACATTGCCAAGGTGCAGATCTGGCTGGGTCACGCAAACATCAGCACGACGCGACTGTATGATCGTCGCGGCCAGCGGCCGGAAGACTCACCTACATTCAAGGTCAAGTATTGAGCTGGGCAAGCGACGTAAGCTTTTGCAAGTGGGGCACCATCAAGTCCATGTTCATCGATTAACAGACCTATTGTGATCATTTGACTGACACCAGCTCGATGTACTTGTATTTCCTACGGGCCTCTTTCATCGCGTCCAGCTCGGCCTGGAGCTTGCTGAGCGTGTGTGCCTGGTGTGTGAATAATTCCGTTGCGCCTTCAAATTCGTTGCCCACGCGCAGCGTGACTATGAGCTTGGGCACGAAGTTCTTGGCGTTCTTGCGCCTGGCGGTTGCTTTCGGTGGTTGGTCGCTGGCTGTGGTTTGCTGGCTCTGTTGGGCCGCTTTGCGTGCTGGCGACCCGCCCATGCCAAACAATGCCAGGCGCATTTCTTCTTCGGTCATATATTTTAACTCAGCGGTGCGGTTAGTAGCGCGGGCTGTTCGGTGCGAATATAGCGACACGTTGTCATATTTTTTTTCCTATGAGGCGTCAGCATGCGAAATTCCCGACAGCCGTTTGGTGACATATCCATCGACGTATTTGAACCGATCCTCTTGTATCTCCCCCATCTTGCTAAGCATTCCTTCAGCCTTCAAGCCGTGGACACGCCGGAAAGTAGCCACGGCTTCAGCGATCTTTGAATTCAAACTAAAGTCCAGCGCTCCCATCCTGGCGTCGGGCTTATCGATACCACAGCACATAGCCACTTGGGTTAAGTCGGGGCCAGTAATATGAAACCCTAATGCTTCGTAGTAAGGCACCTTGTCCACGCTGCAAGACAGACCGATGTGGTTATATCGCGCCTGGATTCCTTTCAGCATTTCACGAAGAATCCCTTGCCGCCTTTGAGTTACGCTGACCACGGCGTAATTGATGCCACAATCCTTCGGGTCATTACCGCGCAACACAATCGTGAATCCGATCAAATCGCCGCTTGTTTGGTCCTTGGCGAGAACAGCTTCAACAAATCCCCCGTAGCATGCTGTCAGCGCGTCTGACAGATATTCCCGCACCTCTGCCTCAACCTGCGCGATACAAAGGCTGCTCGTGGGGCCGTGAGGTTTAACGAACTTGTTGATCAGCTCAACATAGTTCGCACGAGCCAGCCTGATCGCCTCCTCGATGTCATGCTTGGTTAACTGATCGGTGATGATGGGCATATTCTTTTCCTATTCAACGCAGCTGATGGGGTTCAGATACCGAGAGTTTCTTTACGCGTCTCGGCCATGGAGCCTATCAGCAGGTTCAAGGCTGAATTTTCCTCGTCACTTATCAGGGTAGGGTGTAGGTCGCGCACGCGGTCATACAGCGCCGAGCGCTGCTCAACCACCGCCGTATAATCAAGCGCTTGGCCGAGTGCTGCGATCGCCTGATGCAGCGTGACAAGGTCCTCCAAGCGAGAGTTCTCAAAGCTGTCAGGCGCAGCAGGGTGATTATTGGGATGCATGTGTTTTCCTTTATCAAACGGCCTCGGTGTATGCATGGCGCGTTACGGCAAAACCTGAAGAAATTGATGAAACTTCAAAGTCAAACCCCAGTTGCCGAGCCATAGCACGAAGGGCAGTAATTTCGAGATCGTCTTGATAGCTCCTGCCGTTCTCTTGGTAGGTTTTGCCAATCTCACGAATACGCTTTTCAATCATGTTCAACAGGCTGCCGATGGATTCTGTAGGGACGTTGATCTGTTTATCGGTCATAAAAAGTTCCTTCGTGTAGAGGCCGCGAAAGCTGCGCCCTAGTACTGCCAAAGCCCGCGGCTGGGCGGGCTTGTGGGTGCAGCAATCTTTCCTACACGTCAGGTGTGGTGTCACTTACGCTAAGTGATTCATGAGCAAGAACCAACACATATTAAGCGCAAATGACCGCCCGAGCCGTGTCATCTGATCTTCGGGAATCCCGACTGGCCGATGAGCGCCTGGGCTTAAAAAGCCGAATACACCAGCAAGCCCCTTCTCCTCCTCAACTGTGATCTCACCACTTATGCGTAAAAACTGGATAACCATCCCCCATTTTGAAGGATCGTAGGGGGGTGGGTTTGTCATCCGTGAAGCGACATGAGCGGCGATATCGACTGCCAGTGTTTCAAGTGCCACTCGCGCATTCACGAGAGAAGCGTTGAAATCAGGCGGCGTCGAACGAAATGCAGAGGCCGAATCATTAATCCGCGCGATAATGTCGTCTCTGCGAGGAGCCCCTGAGTTTTGAAGCGCTAAGATCAGATCGTCTTCTATCGGTGGTGCGTTGGTGATGGACGGGTCTCCCTTAATGAGCGTCTTGTTGGTTACGATGTAACCATCCAGCAGCAGGCATTGCGTGAGGTCATGCATACGCTCGTCAAAGCGATATTTCGGATTGACCCTCGCACGCAGATTCCCTGGGGTTGCTAGGACCTCGGCAAGTACATGCATGATGGTCCGCTCGTCGAGCGAACGCAGGATGTTTAGTAAAGCTGGCAGCAAATGGTCATGCGGCAGTGAAAGATGCTGAACCCCATACTTGCTTAAGAGAACAACTGCAACGGTTGGGGGTTGCAGTTCTAAAAACTGTGCAAACGAATGACGTGTTCGAAGTCCTATCATGTTGCCGCTTCCTTTTTTCTTTCGTGTCGTAGCTGCGTTGGTAAAGCGCTCAATGACTGTCCCCGGCCAGCTTGATTTGGCAATGAACGTTTTCCTTTAACTTTTCCACTCACTCGCCTGGGCCAAATCACTGCTGTCGCCACCCCAAGGAAACTCACCGCGTGTCTGCTCCCAGCAGCAGAAGTTGAGAAAATTCACTTCACGCTCGGTAATGGTTTGCCAGTGCATCATGTACACCTGTTGAGAGAAGCTGCCCCAGGCTTCGTGCAGTGCCCAATCGCCCCAGCCTGTTAGCTCAGGGTAAAATTCACGAAGTTTTGCAACATCCATAGCCGTTTCGGCATCGGTGTCGAGTGCATGTGACGCTTCGTGACCAGCGCTCACGAAGTGAGGTGATGGAGTGAATACGAACGGCATGTGTTCTCCTGCCAGATCCCAAGGCCGAAAGTGGCCTGTTTCTACTGACACTGCCCAGCTTTCTTGGGCTGGGCTTGTGGTGTACCTGGTGCGTTTTCCTATAACCCAAGAGGCAGATCGTAAACTCCGAAATGCTGATAATCTGCGGCGACAACACCGGCTGGATGGTCAGCACGCCAGGCATTCATCTGCATACGCCACTCGGACCAATCTTCTTCATTATCGGACCCGTGAGGCTGCTCAGGCGGACTCACGTGATAGTCGATCAATTTGTCCAACCAACCGTCTGCTTCCGACCGGTCTACAAAGACTCGCAGAGGCAGAGGTTGCCTCTCGGATGCTCTAAAGCCGCTGGCTGTTGCCATCACCAAAAATACTGTGGCCATGCTTCTTTCCGTTGATCGTGGAGCTGCTGTTAACCAGGGTGACTTGTCGCCCTGGTTAACAGCAGCCACCAAGCCCTTGGGCGCGGTAGCCGATTTTCCTGTCATTCAAAATCAGACGGCTCGCCCAGCTCTAAACGAACCTCAAGGGCGAGAGACGAAGCCAACTGTTCGCCTAAGTGCTCAAGGATCTGGTGGCGGCGACTGCGTTCAACGTCTGGCAAATCGTGCGGACTGCTGAAATAGTGATGCCGAGCCTGGCGGTAGAGGTTCAGTTCAGCCAGCAGAGTTCCGGCGATATTCAGGGTTACAGGTGCCATGAGTAGCGCAGGCTGTTCGGTGCGAATGTAGCTAGTTTTCTTCATGGTCGCGCTCCTGTCGTTTTCCGTGATTACCGGTTGGGTTGGTCAGGTCTGGCGTTTTCATCAGTCCAGCGGAACTCGGCTCTCAAAAGCAGAGCGTCAGCTTCATCCCGGCTGATCAGTTTTTCATTGAGCATTTCACCAACCTCGTCCACCAGCTGCGTGTTCCAGTTCTCTAGGTCGTCAGCTGCGACAGACTTGCTGCACAGCTCCTCCCATGCCGCCAAGCGCTTGGCCTTAGCTGCCGCGATGATGACCAAATCAAGATCCGGTTGAGCTATGCGACCTATCTCATCCGCCAAGCGCAGCGCCGCTGTCACGCGTTCTTCCCGCAGGCTGTCGGGGTTTGGGGCATACAGCCAAGCCTTATATGCTTCCTGACTGCGTATCAGCGCGGCCTGGGCCTTGGCATCCAAGGTAAGGGTCAACAACGGGGTAGTTGTACTCATGGTGGATTTCCTATCACTCAACAAATTCGATGTCGCTGGCCTTGATTGAGCTAATGATCGGCTTCAATCCGCAGCAGCTACAGGTGTCAATCACCAGTGACGAACCCTTGGGGCTCTGGTGGTCGATCACGGCGAGCGACCCAATCGGGATAATTCCCCAGCCGTTACGGAACTCACGGAGAGTGCGAACGCGCTTCCCTGTGTAGTCACGTTTCAGCTTGGGAGGTGGTACTACCTTTAGCTCTGCCATAAGATTTTCCTATGCGGCTGGCGTATCCAGGCGGCCTTGGCTCAGTGACCTTTCGCGCAGCAACTCAACGAGTTCGATTCCAAAAGTTGCGAGCATCAGAACAAACCACAATACGAGAGCGAGAATACCTGCGTAGATGTACGCCAGATCTCCTGTGCGCTGCCCTGCTTCCCCCAGAACTATTGAAGCCAGAACTGCAAAAAATTGAGCAATTGAAAGTTTCATACGACGTTCCTTGTGTCTTTTCGATGCAAACGTGTTTTTTCTACTGACCCAGTCCCGCACAAAGCGAGGCCTACACGGACGATTTCCTACTTGGTCTGCGTGCGCTGCGCCACATAGCGCTGCATGTAATCAATGGCCTTTTCCAGATTAGCAACGGCATAATCGGGACACGGTGTTGAGCTGGGCTTTTCAGGATCGTTGAGCCACGACCGAACAGTCCGCACTGCGCAAGGGCGCGAAGTAACGGCTGCAATCAGCTCAGCGCTTTTTGCTTGAGTAATTCCGTAGGTATCTAGCAGTTGCAGATATCGTGTGCGATTGTCCATGCGCACCTCCCATTCTGTAATAGGCAACATTGCCTAGGCAGGCAAATAGGCAATATTGCCTATCGTATTATCCTCCAACAATTCACCTCTGTGAAATTCGGACTTAAAGCGGTGAAAACATCCAGATCTGGCCAAGCCCAGCTTGTGCACACAGCACACACCAGGACGCGTAATTGATTGGCTTTTCCCCAAGCGTCCAGCGGCGCACAGTTCGACTATCCACGCCGATACGCCGAGACAGTTCTTCCCCGCTCCAGTTCGCCATTTTCAGCGCGGCGCGCACCTCATCAGCGTTAGGTTCGGCCCAATCTTTGCGAGCGCAAAGGCATTCAGGCCGAATACTGACTTGCTCTCCATAACTGCCTTTGGTTTCCATTACATCACCTTGTGACGGAGCCCCTTGCGGGGCTCGTTAAATTTAGATCCAGCCCATTTCGGCAAAAGACGTAGTTTCGCCATGGCCGATGACAAAGTGATCCAGCAAGCGAATACCCACCAAATCCAGCGCATCCTTCAAGCGCACCGTGGTTTGGCGGTCAGCGTGCGAAGGCGTCGAATCGCCGCTCGGGTGATTGTGGCAAACGATCGCTGCCGAAGCATTGAGCGCAAGCCCAGCTTTTACCACTTCGCGCGGGTAGACAGATGCCCGATCGATGGTGCCGGTAAACATGCGAACGAACTGCAACACGCGATGCTGGGTGTCGAGGAACAACACCGCGAAAACCTCGCACTGCTCCTGCTCCAGTTGAAGGCGCAGGTACGAGCGAACTGCACCCGGCGACTGCAACGCCTCGCCTTTAGTTTTCAGGTGGGCATCCAGAATGGCCAAGGCCTGCTGGATCACTTCAAGTTCAGATGCTTGCATTGCTTTCTCCTACGACCTGAGCGAAGTGCCCGGCCTTGAGATACATATTAGGGCACCAAGCCCTAAATTGCAACCTTTTATAGGGCTATATGCCCTATATTTATATGCTGCACGCGCCTCCGGCGAAGCTCCATCATCGTAGAACTCAGCGATCTGCTCATGCACCTTGTCCAGGAGATCCTGACGCTTGAATTAAATGTGCAAATTGCCGTCACGAAAAATGCTACCGCGCCTGCGGCTTGGTGGCTGCTGCCGTCCAGCGCGACAAGTCACCCTGTCCATCACCAGCTCTAGGGAAGACCTGGTCACATGTCCACGGTCAACCGATCTGCCGGGTACTGGTTCATGAACGCTGCGCTCTGCTCCTGCTGCGCGGTCAACCAGTCCATATACGAGCCTTTGGGCAAAATCACTACCATGCGCTTTTCATCCTGGGGCTTGTGGTACGCCTTCATGAAGTCGTGATCATCTGCATTCACGGTCAGCATGGTGTAGCTGTGCAGGATCTGGTCGGTGGCCGGATCACGCCACTGCTCCCATAGCCCCGCGATGCCCAGCAGCTCGCCGTCTGCACGGGCTATACGCGTGGCAATTGCCTTACCTGATCGCCAGTCCGGCTCATAGATGGCCACCGCAGGGATAATGCAGTGTTGCGCCTGGCGCCATGCATGTCGGAATGAGGGTTTTTCTGCAGCTGTTTCAGACCGAGCATTGAATGTGTGTTTGGCAAACTTGCTGTCCTTGCTCCAGGACGGGATCAACCCAAAGGAGCCGGTCAGCACTTCAATGGTTGCGGGAGAATCGCTGTCATCTGCCCGGCCGTCTGGACGGCGCAGAAATGGACCGATGTAGCCAGGCCACAGATCGAGCCTGCCCTGGTCGAACAGTGCGACCCCGAACGCTTCAGAGACCTGTTGGGGTGACGGTGCTTCATAATGGCTGCACATAGAGCCTCGCAGGCAAGTGTGGATGTCTTCATTTGAGATGCCCACCTGCCCTGCCGTTCATTGCCGCTTGGCGCAGCCCTGATGGGGTATCCTCGCTGCCTTCTTTCAAAAAAAGGCCCCTACGCTTTCGTCGAGCGTAAGGGGCCTATTTGATATAGCACCTATTGTGGCTATTTCAGCGGCTTGCCGGTCCTAGAGTGGCCCCGTACTTCCTTAGACCGTCGGCACATCAAACCTAAATTGAGGAACTGGCCGCCTGCTCGGCTTGTAGGATCGTTTGATGCATGTGATTTATGTGCTCGACAGCGTTGTGACCTTGGGCCAAGTGATAAACGAAAATCTCGCTCGTCTTAGTGAACCTATGGCCAATGCGCACGGTGTACGAACGGAACATCCAGCTGAAAAACCCCGTGTAGTACATGGCATCTTCAATGTCACGCCATTTGACACCGCGAACCCCTTTGCTCCAAGGCAAAATCCCACGAAAAATCCATACACCAATATCATCTGTGTAGAGGCGAACACTTTTCAGGAAGAGGAACCTGTAAGCACACACTGCCAGCGTTACTACCAGTACAAAAACGTTGACGGTAATCCCAACACGGTACGCCGCATCAGATTGAGCATTATGTGTCGTCCACGAGCCGATGCCTAATGACACAGCAATCAAGACAATCGACGTCATGATCACGTTGGCATATGCAAGCCAGGACAATCTGTAGACCGCGTGCGCTGGGGTGTCGCGGGTAGGGTGTTCATATCCATTCATGGTGCTAGCTCCTTAAAAGATGACTGATGGATGAGAGATTCTTCACGAAGCGGTGCAACTATTTCCAGCGCTAGGACCGCAAGCATCAAGACGAACCCCAAGCCAAGGGCAATAATCCCTTTTTCGCTGTACGCAAGATTTAATGTCCGCAGGCCTGCTTCTAACAGACCAATTGCAGCTATGAAAGCAATCAGTTCAGCAGTCATCAGCTTCATACGACCGCTCCTTGAAGGCTATCAAGCCACCTCGTTAGGGCTTCTGCTACGCATGGCGGAGCCATGTGGCCAGCAAATTCTCTCAGTAAATGCAGATACTGGGGATCTGAAAGCTGACTAAGGTGTAGGTTTCGGACTGTGTTATATTCTCGCTCGGACATAATTTTTCCTCTCAGGATTTTTGTGTCTCACGCCGGGGATGGTTCCAGCCATGCCCCGGCACCTTTATTGCCATACGCTTTGCTACTGTTTGTTCTGTGCCAACGTGAGTTGCAGACGCTCGGATAAAATTGAGAATGCTCTACGAGCCGCGTTACGTACCGGCGTTGATGGACTGTCTAAGCGTTGCCCTAACAGCTCAAGCGCAGAGTTGACGAAGTAGATAGGGGTTTTGATTACCCGCCCTGGGTACACTTGCTCCAGCGCATCAATAAATTTCTGTGCAGCCTCTTGGGCGTGTTTGTTTGTAGGCCAAGCCGACGGCAACGCTATAGCATTTGGCATTGAAGCAAGGTCGCGAGAAATAGTTTCTAAGTCTTCTTCTGATCCACGAAAAGGCAGGATGGTTAACTGCGCTTGCTCGGATATGGCTCTGTCCAGTTCGGGCCGGTTCCCGCCTCCATCGATAATCAACCATCCGTTCTTGGTGTTGCTGCTTGCAGTAATAATTTTGGCCAGTTCTGCCCCATCCCTTCCGTCCATTACGCCATATGGACGACCTTCTGGCTTGAGAAGTCGATGTGGATCAGTTAACACATAGGCAGCTGGCTGCCCCCGTAGAATTGCTCCTAGGCTCATCAGATGCGCTGTAGTGGTTTTGGTGGTACCGCCTTTCTGCCCACCTATAAAGATCAAATTACTCATACCTGCGCCCCTTTTTCTAACACCTCCAACATGATTTCCTGAACAGACACGTTGCGCCCTTCTTGCTTGCTTCGCTCAGCAGCTTTACCAACATAGAGGCTGTACAGAGAACGCGCCGGCCGTAATGTCATCTGCATCGTGCCACCCTCCCCGGCTACTTTTTTTACCGCCTTTTCTGGAGCTGGAGGCGGTGCGACTAACGACGCCGAGGCAGCAGCAGTCAGTGTTGCAGCGAGGTCTATCACACCCTTTGAAGTTTTCATCTCATAGCCTCATAAATTCATAGCGTTTTAACTTCAAGAAACTATAAACCAATAACTTTATAACCTCAAGCAGTTGTGAGGTTGTGAGGTTGTGAGGTTGTGAGGTTGTGAGGTTGTGAGGTTGTGAGGTTGTGAGGTTGTGAGGTTGTGAGGTTGTGAGGTTGTGAGGTTGTGAGGTTGAGAGGTTGTGAGGTTGTGTGGTTGTG
>NZ_JAGTPK010000042.1 GCF_021147775.1 Pseudomonas californiensis | reverse complement strand
CACGTCCGGCGCTACGCCCTGACCTTGCAGCCAATGGGCGAGTTGATTGGCGCGGGCGTCCAGTTCGGCGTAGCTCAAGCGCTGAGTGCCGTAGACCAGTGCCAACGCATCCGGTGTGGCGCGAACCTGTTCGGCGATCAGCGCGGGCAGGCTTGAATACGCTGGGTACTGAGTGTCGGTGGCGTTCCAACTGTTCAACTGTTGCAGCTCGGCCACGCCCATCAACGGCAGGCTGAACACTGGACGGTCAGGTGTCGTGACCATGCCCTGCAACAACTGGCACAGGTGCTGGCCCAGGCGCTCGACCGTCGCGGCGTCATAGAGCGCGGTGACGTATTCAAGACGGCAATCGATGCCTTCAGGGCTGGCGATGACGTCCAGCGTCAGGTCGAAGCGTGCGCTTTCCAGCTCGACGTCCAGCACGTCCACGTCCAGCCCCGGCAGACGAAGGGCCTGCGCGTCACGGGAATGACGGAAGTTGAACAGCACCTGGAACAGCGCGGTGTGGTGCAGATCGCGGGTCAGATTCAGACCATCCAGCACGCACTCGAACGGGAAGTCCGACTGTTCCAGTGCAATGCGGCTTTCATCACGCAAACGACTGCACAGCGTTCGGGTGGTCAGTTGCGCTTCCAGACGGGCGCGGTACACCTGGGTGTTGACGAAAAAGCCGACGATGTCCTGCACTTGGGCATGGCTGCGTGCGGCGTTGGGCACACCGACGGCAAAGTCACGCTGGCCGCTGTAACGCGCCAGCACGACTTGCCAGGCACCCAGCAGCAACACAAAGGGCGAGCAATGCTGCTGGCGGCAGAACTCACGGACTGCCTGGGCGGTGGCCGCAGGCACCTGAACATCATGCCGCGCGGCCTCAAGACGTGGCGCCGCGCTGCGTGGCCGATCGGTCGGCAGCTCCAGCACGGGCACGTCCTGCCCCAGATACTCACGCCAGTACGCCTGCCCTTCAGTCAGGCCCTGGCCGGCAAAGTGTTCGCGCTGCCAGGTTGCGTAGTCAGCGTAATCCAGAGACAGGCCTGGCAGGGGCTGGTCATTGCCGCCCAGCGCCGCCGCATAGGCCTGGCCCAGATCGGCAATCAGCAACGGGTTCGACCAGGCATCCGCGACAATGTGGTGCAGGCACAACAGCAACACCGCACTGCCTTCGCCAACCAACAGGCTGGCCCGCAGCAGCGGCGCCTGACCCAGATCGAAGGGCACGGCGACGCGCTGGCGCAGTTCCGCTTGCAGGTCAGCGTCGTCTGCCAGGCTTACGCATTCGAGATGGAAATCCACCACGGGCTCGATCACCTGCATCGGCTGATCGTCGACCATTACGAAACGGGTGCGCAGGCTGGCATGACGCTCGATCAATCGGCGCAAGGCGGCCTGTAAGGCCGGGACATCCGGCTGGCCATGAATCCGCAGGGCACGTGCCGAGTTGTAAGCCGGGCTGTGCACATCGTATTGCTGGAGAAACCACAAACGGCGCTGGGCGAACGACAGCGGCGCCGGTCCATTCTCGGTGCGTCGGCCCGGCCCGCTGGGAGCGGCTGGCGCTTCATCATCAAGTAACAGGGCAAGCAATTCGTCGCGGTCGATATCGGTCATGGTCAATCCAGTTCGAAAAGAAGGGGGCCGACCGGGGCCGGCCCATTGTCAGTGGGCCGCCAGACCTTTGGCGGCACGAGCCTTGGCCAGCAGCGCGGCACGTTCCTCGTCACTCAGGCTGTCCAGTTCGCGGCGCAGGCGGGCGATCTTTTCCAGACGTGCCGGGTCGGCAAGTTCGCCGAGGGCCACAGCCAGCCCGGCTGCGTTGGGGTGGTCGAACACCAGACCCGGCGGGACTTCGAGCTTGAACGTGGTGCGCAAGCGTGCCACCAGCTTGATCACCAGCAACGAGTGACCGCCAGCCTCGAAGAAATCGTCGTCAACGCCCAGCGCCGTCGGTGCACAGTCGAGCAGTTCGGCCATAGCGTCGCGCAGACTGGCTTCCAGTTCACTGGTGGGTGCTCGGGCAGGTTGACGCCGCGCCAGTTGCCCAGGCTCAGGCAACGCATGGCGATCCACCTTGCCGTTGGACAGACGCGGCAGGCTTGGCACCGCCAGCAGACGCGCCGGACACAGCGCTTCGGGCAAGCGCTCAGCCAACGCCGCCGGCAGTTGTTGCAACGCGTCATCAGCAACGCCCTGAGCGAGTACCACGTATGCGATCAGGCTGGCTGCGCCTTCGCTGGGTGACCACAGGCGCGCAACGGCTTGATCAACGCCGGGCAAACCGAGCAAGGCCGCCTCGACTTCACCCAGTTCGATGCGTTGACCGCGCAGCTTGACCTGATGGTCCTGACGGCCGACCAGTTGCAGGCCACCTTCGGCGCGATAGCGGCCCAGATCGCCCGAGCGATACAGGCGCTGGCCCGGCATGAACGGGTCGTCGACAAACCGTTCGGCATTGGCTTCGTCCAGGTAACCCCGGCACAGCTGCGCGCCGCCGATGTACAGCTCGCCCAAGGCTCCGGTGGGGACCAGACGCAGGCGGTCGTCAAGCAGGTACACCCGGTTACCGTCGAGCACACGGCTCAGCGGCACCCGGTCATCGCGGTCCGGCGCGTCGGCCCGCAGTGGGTGATACAGCACGCCGACCGTGGTTTCAGTGGGGCCGTAGTGGTTGAACAGGCGCAATGCGGGCGCTTGAGCGAACAGTTGCTCGACCAGTCGACGCGGCGTCGCTTCGCCGCCGAGGATCAAGGTGCCGGGCAAAGGAGGGGCGTCACCTTCAAGCAGCGCCGCCAGATGCGACGGGACGAATTTCGCCACGTCCGGCCGCTCCCTGAACAGAAAACGGCTGAAGGCCGCGCCATCAACCAGGTCGTCCTGAGCGGCGATGACCAGCTCGGCACCGGCCTGCCAGGCGCCGAACAGCAAGGTATGGCCCAGGTCGACGGTCAACGGGCTGGTCAGGGCCAGGCGCATGCCGGGTTGCAGGCCCAACGCTTCGCAGGCTGACTGGGCGTAGTTGCGCAGCGCACCATGCTCGATGAGCACGCCTTTCGGTGCACCGGTCGAACCGGAGGTGAACAACAGATACGCCAGATGTTGGTCCGTCAGCTGCGGAGCCTGGAACGGCATGGGGGCATCGGCACCTGCCTGCTCCAGACTGGCGCTGGGCCATGGGCCCTGAGCGCTACTGGAGGCGGGATCGCACAGCACCAGCGCCGGGGCCGCACGTGTCAACAGGTCATGGCGACGCTCGGCTGGCCAGCCCGGCTCCAGCGGCAAGTAGTAAGCGCCGGCACTGAGAACAGCGAGAATATGCAGCACGCCTTGCAGCGAACGTTCGCTTTCGATAGCCACGCATTGCCCGACGCCCACACCCTGCCCCTGCAACCAGCCCGCCATGCGCGTGACGGTGTGCTGCAACTCAGCGTAATCCAGGCGTTGCTGACCATTGCTGAGGGCCATTGCCTGCGGGGTTTGCCGGGCGTGCCGGGCCAGACGTTGCAGCAACCCTTCACCGTCCGGTGCGGGCAGGTTCGGGGCCAGTGCCAGCAGGCGCTGACGCTCTTTTGCTCCCGTCGGTTCAAGGTCGGCCAAGGCAATCGCGCCGTCGGCGGGCAGGGTTTCCAGCAGTGTCTGGAACTGTTCGAGCAACACCTCAAGGCTGGCCACGCTGTACGCAGCGCCGTTGGCTTCAATGCTCAGGTGCAGGGTTTCGCCCCAGCGGCGGGCGCGCAGCAGCAGTTCGAATGCGGAGCGGTCTGGGTAGGCGAGCACCCGGCCGGGTGCTATACGCGCCTGCTCCGACACAAACCCTGCCAGCAGCGGTGCGGCGCTGGTGGGCGCTTCAATCGGGCAGTATTCCTGCCAGCCAAGATGATCAGACAGAACGCCTTCGGCCTGCTGCAGCCATTCGGCGAAGCGGCACGCAGGGTCAAGCTCGACGCGCAGCGGCAGCACTTTCTCGAAGACACCCAGGGTGTGCTCGAAATGGTCATAGTCGTTGCGGCAATCGTGCAGCCAGCCGCCGACAAAACTCTGCTGCCCGCTCAGCCGACTCAGCAGCGCCCACCACAGACCTTGCAGCACGAAGTCCAGCGGTTGCCCCAGAAAGTCAGCCAGGGCCTGCACAGCGCTGAGCCGTGACGCCGGCACTTCGGCCTGCACATTCAAACGCTGCGCCTGAGGTAGAGGGACGGCGCTCCGCAGCCCGAGGTGCAACGCAGCACCCTGAGCAGGATCGACCTGAGCGTGCTGCCAATAAGCGCGGCCTTGCGCGGCATCTTCATCAGCGGCCATGTCCTGGCGCCACTCGACGTAATGCTCGTAGCCGACGTCTCTGGTGACCGGCGTCTCGCCTTGCGCCAACGCCAGCACGTCGGCGACCAGACGCTCCAGGCTCGGCGGATCAAGTGCCAGGGCGGCCGCGACAAATTCCACTTCGCGGGTGCCATCCGCCAGCGTCCTGCAGTTGACTGCCAGCACCTCGCCTTCGTCCAGCGTCAAGGCTGGCGCCGTGGCGTCGAGCTCTACCCAACGTACCAAGACGCTCTGGCTGGCGAATGCCTGACGCCAGCCACGAAAACCCGAAACCTGCAGCCAGCGTGCACCGAGGAGCGGCTGGCCTGCGGCGTACTGCTGCAACGCGGCGTGCACAGCCGTGGGTGCATCGGCAGCGCTCAGGGCGATGCGTAGCCGATGGCTGCCGGCGTCGGCACGTGCCGGGTCGTGACCCAGCAGACTGGCGCGCTGCTCGGGGCTCAAAGCCAACGTTTGTTGCGCGGTCAAATCAACGCTCAGATCATTCATTGAAGGTGTCCTTAAACGGGGAGGCCGGCGGATTGGCCAGAGCGTTCGACGGTGTCTTCGGCAGCGCTGTCGAACACGCTGCGGTCGGTCATTTCGCCCATTGCCACGACAATGCGTCGCGGGCCTTCGAACGGGTCACGGGCGTGAGCGACGAGCATGTTGTCGAGCATCACCACATCGCCGCGCTGCCAGTCGAAACGCACTGCGCAGGCTTCATAGAGTTGGCCCAGCTGTTCCATGATCGCGTCGTCGATCGGCGTGCCGTCGCCGAAGTACACCTGACGCGGCATGTGCCCGGCACCGACGATGCCCAGCAGGTCGCGACGCACGTCCGCCTGCAGGCAATAGTCGTGGTGCAACTGGACCTGGTTGAAGAATGATTTTTCACCGGTGTAAGGGTGGCGGATCACTGCCGGGCAAGGCGTGCGGGTCTGCAGGCCGCCGTTGGCCAACCACTCGAACGCCACGTCCTGTTCGCGGCACGCGGCCTCGACCACGGCGCGATCATCGGTCTTGTAGAAGTCGCGCCAGTCCACATCGAAGCCAGGCGTGAACGTACGCACGTACAACAAACCCTTGCGCTCGAAGGTCTCGGCCAGCTCGGCAGGCAAGGCGCGGTACATGGCCCGGCAGTCAACGATTGGCGTGGCGCCACCGACCGGCGACGGCAGCTCGCAGAAGAACCACTGCTTGCGCGGCCAGCGACGCAGGTGCGCACTTTCGTTGTGGAACAGGATCATCTGCCGCTCGGGATAAGGCGTGGAGCGGTAGGTGTTGCGCCCGCCTTCCTTCTTCGGCAAGTCGCCGTAGGCGCCATACAGGCCAGGCTGGATGGCCTCGGCAAAGGCCTCGAAATCCTGCGCGGTGCTCAGGCCAAAGCCACGGAACAACAGACCGGCATGCCGGCGCAGCCGGGTTTCGATGAACTCGCGGTTCTGGCTGGCCCACACACAGGGATCGAGGTCGGCACTGATGGGCTCGATCACCAGCGGGAACTCACTGCCGGCGTTCAGCGGCGTGCAACGCACAGCGGACTGGACGGCAGACGGTGCGGCCTGACGGGTGAAAGACTTGAGCTTGTCGCGCTTGGCATCCAGCCGCGAGCGACCACTGGCCGGCGCAACCGGCGCCGGTTGCAGAGCGCCCAGGGTCAACGCGGACAGCGGCTGGTCCGGTGCGGCGAGAACCTGCCCCAGCAGATCGACCCAGGCATCGGCCCAGCAGCGCACTCGTGCTTCATCGAGGATGGCAGTGGCAAACACCCACTCGCCACTCAGACCCTGGGCGTCGGGGGTGAGGAACAGCGCCATGTCGAACTTCGAGGTTTGCGCCGGGGCGGCCAGCAATTCAGCGCTCAGCCCCGGCACCGCGAACTGCCCGCGCGGCATGCTGTGCAGCACGAACAGCGCCTGCACCAACGGGTTGCGCTGGCGCTCACGGGGTACACCGCTGGCGTCGACAATCTGTTCGAACGGCAGATCGGCCTGTTCAAAGACGGCGAGGGAATCTTCGCTGACCTGGGCCAGCCACTGGTTGAACGACTGCTGGTCACGGACACGGGCCCGCAGCGGAACGATATTGACGAAGAAGCCGATGAGTTTCTCCAGCTCGGCGCGTGGTCGACCGGCGATGTCGGTGCCGTAGACCAGATCGTCCTGACCCGTGATGCGATGCAACAGCCAGTCGAAGGCGCCACGCAGCACCATGAACAGGCTCGCCCCATGCGCGCGACCCAGTGTTTCGAGCGCCGCAACCTGCTCGGTACTGACCTGGAAGGTCACGCTGGCACCCGCCGTCTGCGGCGTCGCAGGGCGCGGGCGATCGGTCGGCAAGGCCAGCTGCTGTGCTGCACCGCGCAAGTATTCGCGCCAGAAATCCTGCTCACGCTGACGCTCGGTGCTGCCCGCCTTGGCGTTTTGCCAGGCTGCGTAGTCGCTGTACTCGATATCCAGTGGTACGAGCGAGGGCGCCTCGCCGGTCAGTTGCGCCTGATACAACGCGCCCAGTTCCTGGACCAGCACACCAAATGACCAGCCATCGCCGATCAAGTGATGCATGCTCAGCAGCAGGCGATGCTCCTGATCGTTCACGCGCAGCAGCGTGGCGCGCCACAACGGCGGCTGTTGCAGATCAAACGGCTGACCGGCGGCTTCGGCCTCGGCCATGGCCAGCGCGGTGGCCTGTTCGGCGTCGCGCAGACCGCTCAGGTCGAGCACCGGCAACGCCAGCTCGACCTGACTGGCGCAATGCACCTGCGCCACGCCGTCCGGCCCCGGCACGAAGGCACTGCGCAAGCTCGCCTGACGCTGCATGAGCCCGTTCAACGCACCCTGCAGCGCGTCCGCACGCAGCTCACCGCTCAGCCGTAACTGGGCCACCATGTTGTACGCGGCCCGGCCTTCTTCGCCGCCCAATTGCTGTGCCAGCCACAGGCTGCGCTGGGCCGGTGACATGGCTTGCGGCCCGCCTGCTTCCAACTTCTGCAGCGGTACGCCTGCGGCCATGCGCGGCGCGGCGTCAATCGTGGCGGCCATCAGGTACAAGGGGCTGGCCGCAAACAGCGCGCTCAGCGGCAGTTCGACGTTGAACTCGGTGCGCACCCGCGCCACCACTTGCACAGCTGCCAGAGAATGACCGCCCTTGGCGAGGAACACGTCATCGCGACTGATATCGACACCTTCAAGCACCTCCGACCAGATCGTCGCAAGGCGCTGCTCGGTCTCACCCTCAGGGGCGGCACCGCCTTGCTCGGCGGTGAGCGGGCTCAGCACCGGACGACGGTAGACGTGATAGGCACCCAACTCGCCTGTTTCCAGACGCAGTCGGCAGGACGAGCGTTGCAGCTTGCCGCTGGTGGTCTTGGGCAGCGCGGCGGGCTCCAGCAGAGCGATGACGCTGGCCGGTTCCTGCTGAGTCTCGCTGACCACACGGTCGATGGCGTCGATCAAGGTCTGCGGGTCGAACTTCTTCTGCACGCTGCGACCGATCTCGGCGGCGATGCCGATGCACTCGCGGCCGTCGACCTGTACCGGGAAGGCTGCAACGCGACCTTTACGCACTGCTTCAACGCCCTCCTCGACGGCTTTCTCGATGTCCTGCGGGTAACGGTTCTGACCGCGAATGATGATCACGTCCTTGGCCCGCGAGGTGATGAACAGACCGCCGTTGTGAAGGAACGCCAGGTCACCGCTGCGCAACCAGCGGCCGTCGGGCAGGTCGAGAAACGTCTTGGCAGTGGCCTCAGGGTTGCGCCAGTAGCCATGCGCGACGCTCGGCCCACGCACCCAGATTTCGCCTACCGTGTTGTCCGGGACGGGTTGCAGGGTCTGCGGGTCCATCAGGCGTACTTGATCGTCGAACAACAGCCCGCCGCTGCTGACCATCTCGGTGCCGGATGGATCAGGTACTACCCGACCGTGAGCCAGTTCCTGGTGGTCGACATGCAGCGTGTAATAAGGACCGCCGCGAATATTGCTGGTGACCATCAGGGTCGCTTCTGCCAGCCCGTAACAGGGATGCAGCGTGGTGGCCGCCAGACCGGTCGGCGTAAAGCGCTTGCAGAAGTCTGCCAGCGTATCGGCACGTACCGGTTCGGAGCCGCAGAACGCCACGCACCAACGACTCAGGTCCAGTTCGGCGAGCAGGCTGTCGCGGACGGTCTCGGTGCACAGCCTGAAGGCAAAGTCCGGGCCGCCGCTCAACGTGCCGTCGTAGCGGTGAATCGCTTCCAGCCAGCGCGCCGGGCGGGCAAGGAAGTGCTGAGTGGTCATCAGTACCAGCGGCACGCCTGCGTAGATCGGCTGCAGCATGCCGCCGATCAGACCCATGTCGTGGTACAGCGGCAACCAGCTGACAAATACATCACCCGGCCGGGTACCGAAGCCCATCTGCAGCAGATGCTGGTTGTCCAGCAGGTTGGTGTGAGTGACTTCCACACCTTTGGGTTCGGAGGTGGAGCCGGAGGTGTATTGCAGCATCGCAATGGCATCGCCTGGCACTTGCCGTGAACGCCAGGTGCGCGGCGGCTGCGCTTCGAGTGCCTGAACGCTGGCGACCGCCGGCAGGCGTGCCAGGGTCAGACCATCGCGCAGTTGCTGCGAGACCTCCAGAGCGCCCTGCTCGCAAAGAATCAGCGACGGCTCGGCGTCCATCGCCATGCCTTGCAGACGCTCGGTATGGAATTGACGATTGCGCTCCGGTGGATAGGCGGGCACAGCGATCAGCCCCGCATACAGACAGGCAAAAAAGGCCACGATGTAATCAGGGCCATTGGTCAGCAGCAGGAGCACCCGATCACCTTCCTGTGCGTGTTCCTCAAGACAGGCCGCCATATGACGGACCCGGGCATCGAGCTGGGCGTAGGTGTACAGCTCGGTGGTTTCGTTGCCGTCGCCGAGAAACCGCAGGGCCAATTGCTCGCCTTGCTGTTCGGCGCGCTGCGCCAGCATCTCGATGAGGGACCGGGGTTGAGACTTGTACGGGATGGCCATGGGGCGTCCTCCTGCAATCGCAAAAATCAGAAAATTCGAAGGTGCTCAGCGCGCTTCGGCACCGTGGGGTTCGGCCATGGCCACCACCACTTTGCGCGGCCCCTTGAACGGCGCGCGGCCGTGAGCAGCGAGCATGTTGTCGAGCATAAGGACGTCGTTGTCCTGCCAGGCGAACTCCACTTGCTCCTGCTGCATCACGCCACGGATGTCTTCCAGCAGGGTTTCCTCCAGCGGGCTGCCGTCGCCGTAATAGACGTTGCGCGGCAAATCTTCTTCCTCGACCAGATCAAGCAGCGTTTCGCGCACTTCCTCGGGCAGGTTGGACACATGAAAAAGATGCGCCTGGTTGAACCACACCGCGTCGCCGGTGCGAGGGTGCGTGGCCACTGCCTGGCAGACCTGACGCGTGCGCAGGCCGCCGTCGTCCTTCCACTCAAGGCTGATGCCATGCGCCTCGCAGTAGGCGTGCACTACTGAACGGTCCTCGGTGTTGAACACCTGTTCCCAGGACACATCCAGGCCGTTGCCGTAATTGCGTGTGTACATGAGGCCTTTGCTGGCGAACCGCTCACGAATCTGCTCGCCGACGCGCCGGTAGATCGCCCGACTGTCCCCGATCGGCGTTGCGCCACCCACCGGTGATGCCTGCTGGCAGAAGAACCAGATCTTCATCGGCCAGTCACGGGTATAGGCCTGCTCGTTGTGCAGCGGAATATGCTGGTGCGGCGGGTACTCGGTGGAGGTGTAGATACCTGCCGTCACATTGCTGCGCGGCGTCGAACCGAATTCATAAGTCAGCAGGTCAGAACCGAAGCCCACCGCAAAGCGACGAAAGCGTTCAGCGGTCTGCACATCGAAACCCCGCAGCAGCACGCCACCGGCGCTGAGCAACTGCTCATCGATCAGGGTCCGAAGGTCGGGCAGGCAGCCCGACAGATCCAGCCCCGGCTCTCGGGCCTCGATCAGCAGAGGTAACGGTGTGTCGGCGTGGCGCAGGGGCCGGATGTCGAAGCGCGAATCAAGCATGGAAGACTCCGCGAGAGAATGAAGGCGGCGGGGCATGTGATCAGCCCAGAGCGCGCAAGGAAGGGAGTGCAGGGCGTTGCGCATGCGCCAGTGCAACCAGGCGCTGCAGAAAATCGGCACGCTGGCGATGCAGGAAGAAATGCCCGCCCGCGCACATTTCCAGCTGGAACGGCCCACTGCACTCGGCCTCCCAGGCCGCGAGGGCACTGACCACAACGCTGTCGTCACGCCCACCGAAGACATGCAGCGCACACGGCAAAGCCTTGCGACGAGGCGGTTGATAGCGGTCGCCCAGCAAAAAATCAGCGCGCAGTACCGGCAACACCATGGCCAGCAATTCGCGGTCATCAAGAACCGCCTGAGGCGTGCCGCCGAGCCGGTGCAGCTCTGCGATCAGCTCGGCATCACTCATGGGTTGGGCATCTGGTTTGCCGTCGCGCTGGCCGGGAGCGGTGCTGGCTACGGCGATCAGGGCACGGGGCGGTTCGACACCCAGGGCAACCAGCGCATGAGCCACTTCCAGGGCGACGACACCCCCGACGCTATGGCCGAGCATCAGGTACGGCCCGTCGATCAGCGGCAGTAACTCGCGCCCCAGGTTTGCCGCCAAGCTGGGCATGTCCACCTGCAACGGCTCATCGCCACGGCGACCATGGCCGGGCAATTCGACTGGCTGCACATCGAGCCAGGTGGGCAAAGCCGCGCGCCAGGGAGCGAACGCCATGGCGCTTGCTCCGGAGCATGCAAAGCAGAACAGGCGGATGCGATCGTTTGCGACGGACACTGAAAATCTCCTTAAAGCACTCGGCAAGCCAGACTGGCCTTGCCTGGAACACTGCTAATAAGGACGAAAGAAATGCGCGGGGAATTAAGTGTCTTTGATAAATATTGTTATTTGCAGAAGGGACAGAGCCGGACGGAGGACAGGTTTCGGCCGGATGGCCTACGCGCCATGCAGCAGGAGCGGTGACCGTCACTGCGCGCCTTACCGACCGGGTCGGAAAAGCGCGCAGTGCGACAACACTGAATCGATAACCATCAACCTGCCGGCTGCAACTCCGCAACAAGTGCAGGTGCCTGACGATGCACGATCTGGCCGCGTTCGAGCTTGATCAACTGGTCAGCCAGATGGAAGTAGCGGTCGTCGTGAGAAATGACCAGCAGCGTCTTGCCCTGCGCCCGCAACTCAGGCAACAGCTCGCAATAGAACACTTCACGGAACGCCGGGTCCTGGTCTGCAGCCCATTCATCGAAAATGATCACCGGACGCCCTTCAAGGCACGCAACGATCAAGGCCAGGCGCTTGCGTTGGCCCTGGGACAGTTCCCGCGTTGAGAACGAGCCGTCACTGACGCTGACCTTGTGATCCAGGTGCAGCTTGGCCAGCCATTCCGACGCCTGGGTATCCAGACTGGAGTCCGGCGCTTCGAGCAAGGTGTCGAACAGGTGGAAGTCCGAGAACACCGCCGAGAACAGCTGGCGGTAATCATCCCACTCGCCGTCCGCTACGGGCCGGCCATCGACACGCACTTCCCCGCTTTCCGGCCGGTACAGGCCGGCGATCAGCTTGGCGAGGGTTGTCTTGCCGCTGCCGTTACCACCGACGAGGAAGGTAATTTCACCGGGATTGAGGGTCAGCGCCACCGGACCAAGGGTGAACACCTCGTCCTCACGCTCGCTGAAATAACCGTGGGTCAGACCGTCCAGCTCCAGCATCACACCCTTGGGCTGTACGGCAGGGGCTGCGGTCTGGACCTGGGACTCCGCTTTCAACTCGGCAAGCGTTGCTTCGATGCGCGCACTGGCAACTCGCGCCTGACTCATCTGCGGCAGGTTCAACAGGACGCCTTCGAGCGGCCCCATCATGTACAGAAACACCATGACATAGCCGGTGATCACTGCCGTGTCGGAGGGGATCCACAAACGCAGGAACAGCACCACACCGATCAGTACCAGGAACAGCAAGCGTCCCCAGCCACCCGTGATAGCGAACAGCATCAGACCCTTGGCACGGTTGTGACGCACTTGCTCGACGGCCTTCACCAGCACCTCATCGAGAAAACGTCGGGCCTTGGAGCGATTGAGCTTGAGCTCCTTGGCGCCCGAAACCATGGCGTCGAAGTGCCCGAAAAGCTCGTCCTGACTGGAACCCGCCTTGCGGAAATACTGGAGCATGTGCGAATGGCACAAGTGATAGCCAAGCGAACCAAGACCAATGGCCAGCACCGACACCAGAAAAATCGCCCATGACAGATACGCCAGGTAGCCCAGGCAACCGATCACCACGACAGCACTGGTCACCAGCATCGGGAAACCGGTGAAGAAGTTCGACAAAGTGGTGGTGTCATCGGCCAAGGCCGCCTGGATGCGCCCGCGCCCGGCTTTTTCCAGCCCGCGCAGCGGTGCCGCCACCACATGCCGCGAGATATGCAGGCGCAAGGTAGCAAGGCCTTGCTGGCTGAGATGAGCGAACAGCGTCCTGGACAGCACTTGACTGCCCATCACCAGCGCTATCACCAGCACAAAAGGCAGCGCGTAACTGGCCAGGCCGTCCAGCGGTGCGTTCAGGGCCTGGTTGATCAACGCCACCAGCAGCACGTTGGCCAGACCGCAGACCAGGCTTGCGCCAATGGCCACGGCCAACCGAGTGCGCGAAGCGCGGACCAGCATACCGAACAATGACATGGTGTCTCCTTGGGGTCGGCTGGCGCAGGCCGTCACGCCGTCGCCATCGATAGAGTGGGGTCACAGGAATAAACGAAGCCTGCAAGCGATTCTTTAGCCCCGTGCCGGGCCGTATTATTGCAGGTATTGGGAATAAGATGCTGTTGCTATAGACTCGCATCCTCGCCAGGAGGCGATCGTTCTGCCTCGGAGTCAGCTGCAAATGTCCATTACCCGCCGTCGAGCCCTGACGGGTCTCGCACTGCTGCCGGTCGCACTGTGCGGCTCGCGACTGGTCCGCGCTGCCGGACCGACACTGCCCAAAGTCGATATCGTCAGTTTCGAGCCTGCCCTTACGGAAAGCCTGCTGGGCCTGGGTGTGGCGCCAAGAGCGGTGGTGAACGCCGGTTATTATCGCGAATTTGTCGCGCACCCGGAAATGCCTGAAGACGTTCTGGACCTCGGCCCGAGCATCGAGCCCAATCTTGAATATCTGCAGCGCCTGGCACCGGGCCTGATCATCGGCACATCCTGGCAACTGGAGGGCACGCTGCTGAACCGCATCGCGCCGCTGCGCACCTTCGATATCTACACCGCGAACGCCCAACCCTATCGCAACGCTGGCCAGGTGATGCTTGACCTCGGCGCGCTGGTGGACCGTCGCACCGAGGCGCAGACCCTGCTTGAACAGACCGACCGCCTGCTTGACGAGTTGCGGGCCCGGCTCGCGCCGATCAGCAACCGTCCGGTGTACATCGCCCGCCTCAACCCGGACGGCCGTCACCTGCTGATGTTCGGTGCAAAAGGCATGTATCACGCGGTTCTTGAACGCCTGGGCCTGCGCAATGCCTATCAGGGCCGCACCAACGCCTGGGGTGGCAGCCCCGCAGTGGGCATCGAAACGCTGCTGGACCATCCCGAAGCCGCGTTGCTGTATTACACCAACCCTCGCGAAGCCGTCGCGGCGCAACGTCGTCTGGACAACAGTCCGATCTGGCGCGCCCTGCCGATGATTCGCGAAGGCCGCACTCAGGCGCTGCCACGCTTTTACCCCAGTGGCGGTCTGCTGACAGCACAACGCCTGGCACTGACGATCACCGAGCAGTTGCTCGCCATGGAAGCCAACCATGCCTGAACCGACCTCACGCCTGCGCCGCCAGCCGGCATGGCTGGCCCTCTGCCTGCTATTCATCGCCCTGGCCCTGAGCATCCATCAGGGCAGTTCCCTGCTAGCCCATGCGCCCTGGAGCGATGCGTTCGGCACAGTTGCCCCTGATGACCTGCCCGCCTTGCTGGTTCGTTACAGCTATCTGCCACGACTGGTCATCAGCCTGCTGGTGGGTGCAGCGCTGGCATTGGCCGGGGTCATCTTTCAACAAGTGCTGCGCAACCCCATTGCCGAGCCGACTACGCTGGGCGTCGCTTCCGGGGCGCACCTGGCGCTGGCTGCCTGCGCCATCTATGCGCCGAACCTGCTCGATGGCGGCCAGGAAGGCGTGGCGCTGGCCGGTGCCAGTCTGGGCATGCTCGCGGTGCTTGGCCTGGCCTGGAGCCGACGCCTGTCACCGGTGGCGCTGATCCTTTCCGGCCTCATCATCAACCTGTACTGCGGGACCCTGAGCACCTTGCTGGTACTGGCGAACCACGAAGTGCTGAGCAACCTGTTCATCTGGCAATCAGGCTCGCTGAACCAGAACAACTGGCAGGACGTGTATCACCTGGCGCCGCGTCTGGCAGTGGCGGCCGTGTTCGCGGTACTGCTCGCTCGTCCGCTTGAATTGCTCGGCCTCAACGACGCCGCGGCAGGCAGCCTCGGTTTATCGCCCAACCGTCTGCGGCTGATGGCCCTTGCAGTGGCCGTAGCGTTGAGCGCCAGCGCCATTGCCAGCGTCGGCGTGATCGGCTTCGTCGGTCTGGCAGCACCCGCCCTCGCTCGTCTGGCGGGTGCCCGTACTTTGCGCCAGCGATTGATCTGGGCACCACTGTTCGGCGCTTTGCTGCTGCTGCTCGCCGATCAGGTGGTGCAGGTACTGGCAGGTCTGCTGGGTGGTGAGATGCCGACCGGTATCTTCACGGCCTTTCTTGGCGCGCCGCTGCTGCTGGTGCTACTGACGCGGCTGCATGAAACCCGCCTCAACCCGCCTTCTCAACGTGCGGCCAGTCATGTTGCGCCGCTCAAGCGCACTGCGTGGATATTGCTCGCAGTGCTGGCGGTCTCGGTGTTGCTGGCGCTGACCTGGGGCCGTGGCCCGGATGGCTGGTATTTCAGCGGCGGTGCGGAGTTCGAGGCGTTGCTGCCATGGCGTGCGCCACGCGTGGCCGCTGCGTTTGCCGCCGGGATCCTGCTCGCACTCGCGGGCACCCTGATGCAACGCATGACCGGCAACCCCATGGCCAGCCCGGAAATGCTTGGTGTCAGTTCCGGGGCCGCGCTGGGCGGCATTCTCGCCCTGCTGATCGTGCCTGGTTTCAACCCGATGGTCCTGCTGCTGGCCGCCACGTTTGGCGCCTTGCTGGCTCTGCTGGCCATTGTCGCCCTGAGCTGGCGCAGCGCATTCGCACCAGACCGCATGCTGCTGACCGGCGTTGCGCTGAGCACCCTGCTCAACGCGTTCGCCGCACTGTTCATGGTCAGTGGCGATTCCCGGGTGCTGCTCATGCTCAGTTGGATGACCGGCTCGACCTATCGCATCGACACCGCCCAGGCGGTCGTCATCAGTGCGCTGGCGGTGCCGTTCCTGCTGGTCACGCCGCTGTGCAACCGCTGGCTGGCGATCATGCCGCTGGGCGCCGAACGCACCCGCGCACTGGGCATCTCGCTGGGCGGCAGCCGACTGGTCCTGTTGCTGCTCACCGCAGTGATGACCGCCGCTGCGACCCTGGTAGTCGGGCCACTGAGCTTCGTCGGCCTGATTGCGCCGCACATGGCACGTATGCTGGGCGCGCAAAGGCCGGTCGCGCAATTGATGCTCTCGGCATTGCTGGGCGGCACGCTGCTGGTGCTGGCCGACTGGCTGGGTCGCAATCTGGTGTTCCCGTGGCAGATTCCAGCCGGCATGTTCGCCACTTTTATCGGTGGCCCTTACTTCATGTGGTTGCTGGCGCGCAAACGCTGAAAACGGCCTGCGATGGCAGGTCATCTGAAAAAATGTAAATAGTTGTGATTCCCATTCGTTACAGACTTACCTAAGCTATGGCCTGGACGAACTGCGCCGGGCCAATGCCCGGCAGGTTTCCTGCGGGCCGGCATACGCGAGAAACCACTAACGGAGAAGCATCATGACCACGCCGAACTTCACCCTACGCCTGGCTGACGACCGCAGCGTGATCGCCCAAGTGGCGGACGACGGCAACGGCAGCCTGACCATCGAGGGCGTCGTACCCGTGCATTTTCATCGCCACGACCATCAGGTGGTGCTGGAGAACGTGCCCGAGGCATTCCCGGTCACCGGTCTGCTGGCGCTGCTCGGCCAGATCTTCTGCAATTCATCCCGCGTCCCGCTGCTGGAAATCAGCGCTCCACTTTCTCTCGACCGCGCTCGCGACGCCATCCGCCAAGGCGTGTTCGACACCCTGCTCGGCCACGACGGCCACACGGCCCGCCTGGGTTGTGCACGCAGCAGCTTCTGGCAACACCCGCTGCCGTGGCTGACCACCAGCTCAGCCGCCGGCATGCCGCTGCGGTATACCTTCAGCGGTGAAAAACGCCACCCGCAACGCCCGCCGATCCCTGATGGGGAGGTCTATCGCCGTGAACTGCCCGGCCTCAAGACCACGTTCAGCCTGCGTACCGTCGACATCGGGCGTGACCTGGAGCGTTTCAACCGCTGGATGAACCTCGAACAGGTCGCCTTCTTCTGGGAACAGACCGGCAGCCTGCAAGAGCATGCCGAATACCTGCAGCAGATGCTCGACGACCCTCGAGTTCTGCCACTGATCGGCAGCTATGACGACGAGCCGTTCGCCTACTTCGAGGTCTACTGGTGCAAGGAAGACCGCATCGCCCCTTACTACGACGTACAGGACCACGACCGTGGCTGGCACGTGGTGGTCGGCGAGAGCAAACACCAGAGCGCCGGCAAGCTCAAGGGCTGGTTCCGCTCGCTCATGCATTACATGTTCATCGACGAGCCGCGCACCCAGCGCATCCTCGGCGAGCCGCGGATCGACCATAACCGGCAGATCGGCTTCCTTGAGTCCCAGGGCTACGGCAGGCTCAAGACCATCACCCTGCCACACAAGAAAGCGGCCCTGCTGCGTCTGGAACGCGAGACCTTCTTCGACGATTACTACCCTTGATTGTTTGACGCTGGCCGCCCGCTACCTGATGGGGATCAGCAACGAGCGGCCTGACCTTTAACCACTTAAAAGACCAATACTTCACACTCAGGAGCCTCCATGCACGCAAAGAATGTCTTCGCCTATCATCCCTTGGCGCTCGCCTTGTTTCTCAGTGGCCTGCCGCTGAGCGCAGCATACGCCGCCGACACTACCGGTGCCGCAACGCCGGGCAGCACGCTGGTGCTGCAGGACACCAACATCGATGCCAAAGTGATCGAGAACCCGACCGGGCAGGTCAGTGGCCCGGTGGCAACGCGCAGCACCAGCGCGAGCAAGACCAACTCGGCGATCAAGGAGATCCCACAGTCGATTTCGGTCATCACGCGTGACGAAATGGACAACCGCAAAACCGACACGCTGGCCGAAGCCCTGAGCTACACGCCAGGCGTGATTGCCCAGCCGGGCGGTTTCAGCCGGGTAGCCGATGACTTCGTGATCCGCGGTTTCAACGTGGGCTCGGGCACTGGCGGCATTCTGCGTGATGGCATGAAACTGCAAGGCAGCGTGTATGACGGCGGCATCGAACCCTACGGCCTGGAGCGCGTTGAAGTGGTCAAGGGCGCCTCATCGGTGCTGTACGGTCAACTGTCACCGGGCGGTCTGATCAACACCATCACCAAGCGTCCGACAGACACCCCGCTGCATGAAATCAACGTCGAATACGGCAGCCATGCCCGCAAGCAATATAGCTTCGACCTCGGCGGCCCGCTCGACGACGCAGGGCAGTTTTCCTATCGCCTCACGGGCCTGTGGCGCGACAGCGACACGCAGACCACCGACGCAGACGACGACCGTCGTTACATCGCACCCGCCTTCACCTGGCGCCCGAACGAGGACACCTCGCTGACCTTCCTGGCCAGCTATCAGGAAACCCGCACCGGTTTTGCCCCGCCTCTGGACTATGACCTCACGACCTCATCAAGCACTCGTTACCCCAAGGTCGATCGTGATCTGTTCACCGGCGAGCGCGGCTTCGATCATTACAACAACTACTCGACGACGGTCGGCTATCTGTTCGAACACAACTTCACGCCAGACCTGAAAGTCCGTCACTCGTTACGCCACTTCGATGCGGATCTGAGCTGGGACTACATGCAGGTCGCCGATACGGGCAGCGTGGCACTGCGCAACCAGGGCCTGCTGGCACGTCGGGCAAGTATTCGCCGCGAACGCTCTGAAGGCTGGACCAGTGACAACAACGTCGAATGGACCCTTAACAGCGGCCGTTGGCAGCACACCCTGTTGGCAGGCGTGGACTACTACCACAAGACCTACGACTCGCATCGCTTCGCGGGCGCCAACTCTGTTTTCAACCCGGCAAACCCAGTGTATGGCGCACCGACGGCCATCACCACAGCCGACACCGGCTCGGACCTGCACAGCGCCCAGGCTGGCGTGTATGTACAGGATCAGATCAAGTTCGACGACAAGTGGGTACTGCTGCTCGGCGGCCGTCAGGACTGGGCGGAAAGCCGCACCTACGCCAACGCTACCGGCGCACGCACGCCACGCGACGACAAAAAGGCGACTGGCCGTGTAGGGCTGGTGTATGAAGCGGACAACGGCCTGGCACCTTACATCAGCTGGAGTCAGTCGTTCCTGCCCGCCAACGTATTCAACGCCAACGCGCCTACTGCGTTCGAACCGACCGAAGGCGAACAGTATGAGGTGGGCGTGCGCTACACCCCGCCAGGCACCAATGCCCTGTTGAGCGCAGCAGTTTACGACCTCAAGCAGAAAAACTCGCTGAGCACCGACCTTACCGGTAACACCGTGCAGTTCGGTGAAACCCGCTCACGCGGCGTCGAGCTTGAAGCCAAAGCGGACATCACTACGAACCTGAGCACCACTGCGTCGTACACCTACACCGACTCGAAGATCACTGATGACGCCGTGGCGAGCCGCGTCGGGACACGCATCGATGGCGTGCCTTACCACATGGCCAGCCTGTGGGCCGACTATCGTCTGACCGCGCTGGGCCTGTCGAAGGTCGTGGTGGGCGGCGGTGCACGCTACATGGGCACCAGCCGGACTTCGAGCTCGGACACCGACGCGAAAGTCGAGGCGTACACCCTGTTCGACGCGAAAGTCAGCTACGAAGTCGACAAGAACTGGACAGTGGCCATGAAGGCGCAAAATCTGGCCAATGAGAAGTATCTGTTCTGCAACGCCTCGTGCCGCTACGGCGACGAACGCACGGTGATAGGTTCGGTCAACTATCGCTGGTAATTGACCGGGTCAGCCCGAAAATCCGATGCCAGAACTCTGGCATCGGATCTCGTATCGCAGGTCTGGGCATCAGTTCCTGACCTCAACCCGGCCTGAACGGGTCCATCAAAGACACCAACGCCCAACGCAACGTTACGCCTGCATTGCCTCGCGCAAGCTGGCGGGACGCATGTCAGTCCAGTTTGCTTCGATATAAGCCAGGCAATCGGCCTTGGATGCTGCGCTACCTACCGTTGACCAGCCCTGCGGCACAGCCTTGAACTCGGGCCAGATCGAGTACTGCTGTTCTTCGTTGATCACCACCAGAAACTGGGTGTCTTCACGGTCAAATGCCATCTGTCTTGCCTCCGTCGGATAATGAATGCGCCTGCGCCACGGACACAGGCCTACCCATGGAAGACGTATGACACAGCACTGAAATTAGCCCTGTTCTCTCACACCCGCCCTGTCGACTGAATGCCTTGTCGGCAGCGTCCAGGGGAGCGGCACTCGAAAGCCAGAAAAAACCGCGACGCGCCTGCCCCTCTTTACCCATGCCCACTCGTCGTTTTAACCTCTGCGGGCAATCAATGGCCGGGAGCCACCGCATGAGCGTGCACATCGAAGTCAACGGCAACCCCACAGAAGAAGATCGCCTGGCGATTCTGGAACCTTTGAGGCGCTACAACGCCGAGCAGGCGGGTGACGGGAAATCCGAAAAACTGGCGCTGTTCGTGCGTGATGACCAGACCTCGGAAATCCTCGGCGGTCTGCATGCGCGGATCCTGTATCGCTGGCTGTTCATCGAACTGTTGGTGGTGCCTGAACAGGCCAGAGGGCAAGGTATGGGTAATCGATTGATGGAGATGGCAGAGCAGTTGGCGCGCGACAAGGACTGCGTCGGCATATGGCTCGACACCTTTGACTTTCAGGCGCCGGACTTCTACCGACGGCATGGCTTCACCGAATTCGGCCAGATCGATGATTACCCGCCCGGGCACACGCGCTTCTTTTTCCAGAAGCGCCTGTAAGCCAATCGCCGCAGGCTGTTGCAGCCTGAGGCTCTCAGGCCTGTTTGATCGAGAACAAGGGGATCAGACCTTGAACCGTCCTACCAGGCTATTGAACGAGACCGCCAAACGGGAGAGCTCGTGGCTGGACGCGCTGGTCTGATTGGCGCCAGCAGCAGTCTGAGTGGACAGATCCTGAATGTTGACCAGGTTACGGTCCACTTCGCGAGCAACATGGGATTGCTCCTCGGAGGCGGTTGCGATCAGCATGTTCCGGTCGTTGATCTCTGCAATGCTCTGTGCGATACGCTCCAGCGACTGACCGGTGGCCTGCGCCAGCGACTGAGTGTTGCTGGCCAGGGTGCGGCTGTTACCCATGGCACGAACGGCCTGGTCAGCGCTGCTCTGAACACTGCCAATCATCGCCTCGATTTCCCCGGTAGACGCCTGGGTACGCGCAGCCAGTGCACGCACTTCGTCCGCTACGACGGCAAAACCACGGCCCTGCTCGCCAGCACGCGCGGCTTCGATGGCCGCGTTCAAGGCCAGCAGGTTAGTCTGTTCGGCAATACCCCGAATGACATCAAGAACCTTGCCGATTTCGCGCACACGCCCGGCCAGCTCTTCAACCATGGTGGTCGAACTGCTGATCTCGGTGCTCACGGAATTGATCGCGTTCACCGCCTCGCGAGCCTGGTCACGACCGTTGGCCGCTTCGGTGCTGGTGACTTTCGACGCATCGGAGGTGGACATGGCATTGCGCGCCACCTCTTCGACCGCTGCGGTCATTTCAGTCACCGCCGTTGCAGCCAGTTGAATTTCGTCATTCTGACGCGTCAGACCACGGCTGCTTTCCTCGGTAACCGCATTGAGCTCTTCAGCAGCGGATGCCAACTGATCAGCAGCGCTGGAAATTTGCCCGATGGTGCTTTTAAGGCTGTTTTGCATGTCGCTGAGCGCTGACAACATCAAACCGGCTTCATCGCGATGCGCGCTGATGATTGGCTGGGTCAGGTCGCCGCCCGCAATTCGCTGGGCACTGCCCACGGCGTAGGCAATGGGCTTGCTGATGACACGGCTGATGAACAGACCCAGACCAAATGCGGCCAGAAAGGCCAGGCCTATGCCTACGTATAGGTTGAGGTTGGCGGCGGCTTCTGTTTTTGCAGCTGCGTCAGCGCCTTCACCGGTCTGACGCGCATTGGAGCCGACCATGATATTCAACTCCTCCATGATCTTGCCGTAGACGGCACGAACCTCACCATCGACCAACGCTCTCGCTGCACCGGCATCTCCCGACAGGGCCACACCGACAGCTTTATCCACCAGCGCCTGATAAGCAGGCCAATCCCGGTCCATCTGATCGCCGGCCGCTTTCTCGTCATCTTCAAGCGGCGTGGCACGATAGGCGTTATAAGCCTTCTCAGCCTGAGCCCTGTTTTCACGAATGCTGGCGACAACCTCGTCCTTCGCGGTCTGCGGAGCATTGGCGGCCGCCGTTGAAATCATGCGATACAAGTCACGATTCTGGGCAATGACGTTGGCTTTGGTCTCACTGGTCTTGGAAACTGATACCAGGTTGTTGGAAAACGTGAGCTTGAGGCTGGTCGACAAGTCGCTGATGCCTCGGCTGCCGATCACGCCGACCACCAGAGTGATCAGCGCACACAGCGCAAACGAGATAAACAGTTTGGTGGACAGCCTGGCGTTGTAAAACCAATTCATGACGAGGTCCCTCTGATGAGCGATAAGCAGAGGCTCTATCACAGGGCATCCGTGATAATGACAACCTCATGCGTCCTATCGAGTAACTATCGGCCACAGCACGCCCCACTGGAGTGAATTCACGGAATTACCGACAGACTGTCCCCATCTATACTCTTCCGGCTATCTCAAGGAACCGCGACCCGCAACGCTTTGAAACATGCTGCCCGGGGTGCGAGGTTGTGTAACAGGAACTTTCAAGCGCCGCTGCGTTACTATTTCCGTCACCCGTTATCAGAGCCTCAAATCAGGATGCCGTCCTCGTCTGCCACACAGCAGCCCCCTTTACCCTCCGTCCTCGCAGGACCACTGCTGCGCCGCCAGGAAGCCAACCGTCTGGTGCTTTGGCTGATCGGCTCCCGTCCGCTTGAGCTGACAGTGCGCCTGCGGCCTGCCGCCGGTGACACCACCGGGACGTTTACGGACTATCCGCTGGACACTCAGCAATGCCAGGTCATCGCCGTAGGCCGTGACGCCTTCGTGCACCTGATCGACCTGAAACTGGATGAAGAGCTGCCACGCGACACTTTGATCGAGTACGACCTGAGGGTTGATGGCGATCAGAGCAGCATCGCCGAATGGGCACCGCATATGTTGTATGACGGCGCCGGCCATCCCAACTTTGTGATTCGCAGCAGCATCGATCACATGCTGCATGGCTCGTGCCGCAAGCCACACCACTGCGCCGCCGAAGGCTTGCTGTGCGTAGACCGTTTGCTGGCCGACACCAGCGACCCGCTGCAACGCCCCGCTCTGCTGATGATGAGCGGTGATCAGGTATACGCGGACGACGTTGCAGGCCCAATGCTGCGCGCTATTCACAGCCTGATAGAACGGCTGGGGCTGTTCGATGAAACGCTCGAAGGTGCAGTCGTCGAGGACAGCGTCAGCCTGTACAAGCACCCGGCCAGTTACTACCAGCGCGCCGACTTGCTGCCTGCCCTGAAAAGCAACGACACCCTGCGTGAGCGTTTCTTTGGTGGCAAAAGCAAACCGGTGTTCACCAGCAGCACCGCCGACAACCACCTGGTCACCCTGGCGGAAGTCATGGCGATGTACATGCTGGTGTGGTCGCCCGTGCCGTGGACATTGATCGAGCCTGACCTGCCCCAGCTGGACGAGCAGGAGCAGGAGCGTTACGCCGCCGAACAGACGCTGATAGATGAGTTCAAGAAGGGGCTGGGCGGTGTTGCCCGGGCGATGGCCCACTTGCCATGCATGATGATTTTTGATGACCACGACATCACCGATGACTGGAACCTGTCGGCCAACTGGGAAGAAACCGCCTACGGCCATCCCTTTTCAAAACGCATCATCGGCAACGCCCTGATCGCCTATCTGCTGTGTCAGGGCTGGGGCAATAATCCCGACGCGCTCAATGACCTCATCGCAAAGGCGCACAAACTGAGCGCTGACGCGGTTGACCGTGACGGGCAACTGAACAGTGCCGATCAGAACGCGCTGATCGACCAATTACTGAGATTTCAGCAGTGGCACTACGTACTGCCCACCCAACCGGCTTTGGTCGTGCTCGACACGCGTACCCGACGGTGGCGCAGCGAGTCGAATTTCAATCACCCGTCCGGCCTGCTGGATTGGGAAGCGCTCTGCGAACTGCAACAGGAGCTGATCGACCACAAGTCAGCGATCATCGTGTCCCCCGCTCCCGTTTTCGGGGTCAAGCTGATCGAGGCCATCCAGCGGATTTTCAGCTGGTGCGGCTATCCATTATTGGTCGATGCGGAAAACTGGATGGCCCACCGTGGCGCTGCACATGTCATCCTGAATATCTTTCGCCACTCACGAACGCCAGGCAATTACGTGATTCTGTCGGGTGACGTTCACTACTCATTCGTCTACGAAATCCTGATCCGTCACCGCAGCGGCGGGCCTCGTATCTGGCAGATCACCAGCAGCGGAATCAAGAATGAATTCCCTCGACGCCTGCTGGACACTTTTGATCGCCTGAATCGCTGGTTATACTCCCCCCGCTCACCCCTGAACTGGTTCACCAAGCGACGTCTGATGAAGGTCATCCCGCGTACGCCCGAACACAGCAAAGCGGGTGAACGCTTGTGGAATTCGGCAGGTGTGGGTCAGGTTTTTTTCAACAGCAAGGGCCAGCCGACGCTGATCAACCAGCTCAATGCCAATGGTGAGCCGCCCACCTGTTTCGTAGAACCAGAGGAATACAGAGACGAGCGGTCCGATGGAGGACGCAGTTTTCTGGAAAATGACAGGGAAACGAGCGATAGTCACCGCTGAACCTTATCGTCGCTTGCCGGGTCGATAGTTGCTACCGGTCAGGTTTACGGCAACCCTGGCATGCATTATTTCCTGGAGAGCGCCCCCGTGATAACCAATCAACGCATAGCCCGGCTCAACGCCTGGGGTGCACATGGCTTTACTGCCACCGGCGTAGTCCTGGCGTTTCTCGCCACCATTGCCTTGTTCAACAATGAACCAAAAGCCTGCCTGCTGTGGCTGGGCGCTGCCCTTATCGTCGATGGGGTAGACGGTTCGCTGGCGCGCAAGGTCAACACGATCTCGGTGCTCCCGCACTTCGATGGCTCGGTTCTGGACCTGGTGATCGATTACCTGACCTACGTGTTCATCCCTGCACTGTTCCTTTACCGCTACATTCCAGTGCCGGACTACACGCTGCTGCTCAGCGTGTCGGTCATTCTGGTTTCGTCGCTGTTCTGCTTCTGCAACGTAGACATGAAGAGCAAGGATAACTACTTCCAGGGTTTCCCGGCGGCATGGAACGTTGTCGTGCTGTGCCTGTACATTCTTTCGCCATCGCCGTGGATGACATTCGTCACCATCATCGCCCTGGCGCTGCTGACCCTGACCCGCATGAAGTTCCTGCACCCGTTTCGAGTGCGTCGCTTCATGCCGATCAATATTGCGGTGACTACCGTCTGGTTGCTGTCCAGCGCTCTGCTGATCATCAACCACCCACATAATGGCCCGGTTGTCATGGGCCTGTGGATGGCGATGTCGGCGTACTTTCTGGGTATTTGTATCTGGAGAACATCGCTGGAATGGCTGGGCCGGCTCAAGGCCTGAGCGGTCCACACACGGGCCGTCTGACATCCGACAGTCTCGCCCGCTTCGCAGATCAGGCAGGGTCGCCCGATCTGCGAATGATCCTCTGATCACTACTTGCCTTCGGCCTGCATCCCGGCTGTGCTCGCAGATTTGCCGAAATGGTAGGTGGTGTAACAGCACAACGCCAACCCGCCCAGCGCCAGCAGACCGCCCACAATACCGACGCTCGCAACGCCCAACTGGCTGCTGACCACGCTGCCCAACAACGCGCCCCCGCCGATACCGATATTGAAGATGCCCGAGAACAGGGCCATGGCCACGTCCGTAGCATCCGGCGCCAACAGCAACACGCGCGCCTGCAGCAGCAGGCCAAAGCACATGATCGCCATGCCCCAGACGACGGTCAGTGTCCCCAGCGTTATCGCTTGACCGGACAACGGCAGCAGCATCAGCAGACACAAGGCGATGGTGCCTATCGCGGTGATCAACAGGCCATTGGGAAAACGGTCGCTGAACAGGCTGAATACGATCGAGCCCATGATTCCTGCGCCGCCAAACACCAGCAGCAATACCGTGGTCATCTCGCCGCTGAGCCGCGCCACTGTCTGGGTGAAGGGCTCGATATAGCTGTAAGCAGTGAAGTGAGCGGTCACGACCAGTGCGGTCAGCACATACAGGGCGACCAGACGCGGACGCTTGAAGAGGATGGGCAGGCTGCGCAGCGAGCCGGAGTTCTGGCTGGGCAACAGCGGCAGCGAACGGGTCAACAGCAACACCACCAGCGCCGAAACGCCCGCAATCCCCATGAATGTGGTGCGCCAGCCCAGCGCCTCGCCCAATACGCGACCCAGCGGAATACCCAGCACCATGGCCAGCGAGGTCCCGGTTGCCAACAGTCCCAACGCTTGCACCTGCTTGCCCGGCGGCGCAATGCGCACGGCCAGCGACGCCGTGATCGACCAGAACACCGCATGCGCGAACGCAATGCCGACACGGCTGACCAGCAGCATCGCAAAGCTGGTCGACATGGCCGAGACCACGTGGCTGACCACAAACAGACCGAACACGCCGATCAGCAGCTTGCGACGCTCGATGTTGCGGGTGATCAGCATCATCGGCAGCGACATCAGCGAAACGACCCACGCATAGATCGTCAGCATCAGGCCGACCTGAGCCGTCGTCATGTCGAAGCTCTTGCCGATATTGCTCAGCAAACCAATCGGCACAAACTCGGTCGTGTTGAAAATAAAGGCCGCCAAGGCCAACGCGAGTACGCCAAGCCAGCTACCGGCATGTGCATTCGGGGGTGTAGTCATCAGGGGTATGCAACGCTCAAAGGGGTTCCGACCCGCAGGCCGATCGCCACACATATGCAAATCGCATGGCACCTGTACACATCAATCCAGCTGGCTGCACCCCAGAAAAAACCAACGCAAACGCGCCCCGCTCAACAGTGAAGACCGAGCGCAGCGTGCGAAGTGGATTATTGTGGGTATAAGAAGTACAGCTCAATACCGCGAATTCTACGGATCGATCGGGAGGATCACAACACATCGATGAATCACAGCGCTTACAGGTGACCGTCGGTTGCGTGAGGCGCACTTTATAGTTGCACGCGGCAGCATTTACCGGTCATCCAGGGCTGTGCAGACTGCTCGTCACTGAAAAGGAGCCCGCATGTTCAAGAAAATTCTGGTCGCCATCGACGGCAGCGAGCAAAGCTGGGCCGTTCTGGACCTGGCAAAAGAGCTGGCCGGTCCGTCCAATGACGCCCATCTTCGGCTCATCTGCGTGATTGATCCGGCGTACGCGCTGCCGGAGGGCGACAGTCTGTTCGCCAATGAGCAATACCCCGCCGCCGCCCATGAGCAACATCAAGGGCAGGCGCTCATGAAAGAGGCTTTACTGCAGCTTCAGGTCAGCGGCATCGTCTGCTCGGCTGAAACGCTGGCGGGAAATGACCCGGCGGTGGCGATCTGTGAAGAAGCACGACGCATGGACAGCGACATGCTGGTGATCGGCCATCGCCACATGTCCTTTTTCGGCAGGCTGAAGGAGCCATCGGTGACCAGCAAGGTGCTGGAGCTTTCGCCCTGTCCCGTAGTCGTCAAGGGCCAGGAACACTGACACGTCAAGCGTCAGAAGCTTTCAAGAAACGTTTTTCATGATCAGCCGACGGCAGCAGGCAATGGTCGTAGCGACCGAACAGGCGGTAGCGGTTGAGTGCGATTCTGTTGTACGCCCAGTCCCGCAAAAACCTCGGGAAGACTCGCAACACGCTAAGCAACGGCCATGGCGCAGGCAGCAGTCGCATGATGTACAGGAAAGCATCTGAACGAACGTACAGGCGGTTGTTGACGATGACGGCAATGGTGTGGAATTCATCCAGTGGCAAGCCGGCCCATTTCAATAACGCCTGGCCTTCTGGCGTCTGCACCGCCGCCAACCGAAGGCGCTGATGCGGATCGTGGCGAATCAGGAATTTCACGACGCCGTTGCACAGTTTGCAGACACCGTCGTACAGCACAACGCATTCATCAGGCCCTAGATAGGGTGCGGGAGTTGTTGGCATAAGCTCCTCCTGTCTTGTTCGTCTCATGGGGCTGTCGCTCGCGCAGCCAGACATGATGTGCCGAAAACACGAACGCCCCGTCGGCTAATTGACCGGCGAGGCGTTCAGGCTAAAACGAGTGGCCCGCTGAATCAAACCTTCCTGACGAACTCGGACTTCAGCTTCATTGCGCCAATGCCGTCGATCTTGCAGTCGATATCGTGATCGCCATCCACCAGACGGATGTTCTTGACCTTGGTGCCCACCTTGACCACCAGCGAAGAGCCTTTGACTTTCAGGTCCTTGATCACGGTGATGGTATCGCCATCCTGAAGAACGTTGCCGGTCGAGTCCTTGATGACTTTCACATCGTCCGATGCTTCGGCACTGCTACCGTCCGCAGACCATTCATAAGCGCATTCCGGGCAGATCAGAAGGGAGCCATCTTCGTAGGTGTATTCGGAATTGCATTTCGGGCAGGACGGTAAGCTCACAATGGTTCTCACATAGGCGGTTAAAAACCATGGATTATAAAGGGCTTTTCCGGGTTTAGGGGAATGCCGGCTTTAGCGACGCCACGGTGCGACCTAATGGCCGCAGGTTTGGCAGCTTGCGCCTGCGTTTTCGCAGATTGCGGTTTTGCTGGCGACACATTTCTGCAATGCTTCCTCCACCTACGATGCATCAGGAGATCCGGATGATCACCGAGCGTTTTGAACCGTTCCAGGACTTGGCCGGTTTGCTGCTCCCCCACACCCATGCGGAAAAAATCGACGGCTCGCACGATATTTCGCACTTGCTGAGGGTCTGGCACAACGTTCGGGCCATCCGTGATCATGAAGGCGGAAATGCGCGCGTGCTCATTGCGGCCACATTGCTGCATGACTGTGTATCGGTCGAAAAAAATTCCCCCTTTCGCTCCAGCGCCTCGCGCCTTGCCGCTGCCAGGGCTTCTGAGCTGCTGACAGAAATGGGTTGGGACGAAGAAAGCGTCAGCGCTGTGGCCCATGCCATCGAAGCCCACAGCTATTCTGCGGCGATCACGCCCCTGACACTGGAAGCCAAAATTCTGCAGGATGCTGATCGCCTGGATTCGCTGGGCATGGTAGGCGTAGCGCGGGTTTTCTATGTGTCGGGACGAATGGGTGGGTTGCTCTATGATGCCGTCGATCCTGACGCCACCCAACGCCCTTACGACGATAAACATTTTGCCGTGGACCACTTTCACACCAAGCTCTTGCGCTTGGCAGACGGGTTTCAAACGTCGACAGGCATCAGGCTGGCGAAGGTGAGGCATAAGCGCCTCAAGCGCTATCTTGAGGAACTGATGCAGGAGATAGGGCCGCCCGTCGCTTGATCTCTCTCACGTGCTGTCCCGGTTTTCTGACGTCAATCGACCGGCTGCACGGAGATGTCATAAAGACATCACACACTTGCCTTATAAACGGCTCTCCAAGAAAGTCCGTTCAGAGGTCATGTGTCGTGAAAAAAATTCTGCCTCGTGCCATGCGCCAGCAGTCCCGATTGACGGTCTTGCGCCGTTTCAACATCACGCCTCGGCTGGTGATCTGTTTCGGAATCACCTCACTGTTGATGGTGGCACTGGGTGTGTTCTGTCTGCTGCAAATGCAAGGTATCCGTAATCAGGGCGAGGCGGTTGAAAGTGGCGCGCTGCCCAGTATCGCCATGGCCGATGCCATCGCGATCGGACTGGTGAAGTTACGCAGCGAAACGACCCGCCTGATCGCCAACGCCGACGATCCCGGTGCCGTTATCAACAGCAAGATCAATGTCGAACAGCTCAGGAATGAAGTCGAAAAAGGCTTCTCGGACTATCTGGCCCGAGTCACCAGCGGCACCGAACATGATTCGATCACCGCCTTGCAGGATGCTTACAAGGCCTTCATGCCAGGTTTACAGGATCAGATCGCGCTGATCGAACAGAACAGACTCGCTGAAGCCCGAATGCTCGCCAATACTCAACTGGCGCTGCAAGGCGATCTGATGGACATGCAGGTACAACTGCTGCGCGAACTGAACAAACAAAGTGCGGCCGCCGCCGTGGACGCTGCCGGTGCGAGCTACGAGCAGACGCGCATCATCGCGCTGAGCGCCATCGCCCTTGCCCTGGCATTGACCCTGCTGCTGGCCTGGCGCTTGAGCATCAGCATCATTCACCCGGTGCGGCATGCCCTGCACATCGCCAGCACCATTGCCGATGGTGACCTGACAGAGCACCAGATCCCGCAAGGCAAGGACGAACCGGCCCAACTGCTACTGACGCTGGGTCGCATGCGCACCAATCTGCACAGCACCATCGACCAGATCTATGCCGCTGCCGCCCAGTTGTCGCAATCGGTGCAGGAGATGGGCAGTATCGCGGAAGCGAGCGCGCTGAGCCTGCAATTGCAGAACAACGAAATCGAACAGGCTGCTGTGGCGGTCAACCAAATGAGCCAGGCAGCGGTAGAAGTGGCAGGCAATGCCAGCAATACCGTGACCGAATCCGAAGCATCCACCCAGGCGGCCGCACAGGGCCAGGTCAAGCTGTCTGCCACCATCAGCTCAATCAAGGCGCTGACCGAAAACGTACTGGACTCGTCGCATCAGGCCGAAGGCCTTGCCGAGCGCACGCAAAGCATCAGCAGTATTCTCGACGTGATCCGCAGCATCGCCAACCAGACCAACCTGCTGGCGCTCAACGCTGCCATTGAAGCAGCGCGGGCCGGTGAAGCCGGACGCGGGTTTGCCGTGGTGGCAGACGAAGTCCGTTCGCTGGCGCAACGCACCAGCGCGTCCACGGCTGAAATCGAAGGGTTGATCAATGGTGTGCAGCAAAGCACTCAGGAAACAGCCAGTTCATTGCGTCATACCGCTTCACAGGCCAATCACACGCTGGAGCAGGCTGCCGCCACAGGCGAGGCGCTGACGGTCATCATCACTTCGACCAGCACCATCAACGACCGAAACCTGTTGATTGCCAGCGCCGCAGAGCAGCAGGCGCAGGTGGCAGGCGAGGTTGACCGTAACCTGAGCAGCATTCGTGATCTGTCGACACAGACGGCTTCTGGCGCGCAGCAGACCACGGTGGCGAGCAATGCACTGTCGATGCTGGCAACCGATCTGAACCTGATGGTGCAACGGTTCGTGCTGTGACGCTGGAACGGCGTACAGGCGCCATCGCGAACAATCCGCGATGACGCCTGTTATTGAAGGATCAATCAGTCCTGGGGACGCAAGCGATACTGCGGCGGCAGTTGCTCGAAACCACTGATGGTGGTGTCCAGGCTTTTCCAGCGACCATCCTTGATGCCATAGATGCAGCCATGCACCGACAGGCTCTGACCACGGTGCCAGGCGTTCTGCACAATGCTGGTGTGCGCCACGTTGGCGACCTGCTGAATCACGTTCAGCTCGCACATGCGGTCGACACGCTCTTCTTCGGTCGGCAGCTTGGCCAGCACGGCGCGGTTCTCGTAATACAAGTCACGAATGGTGCGCAGCCAGCCATCGATCAGGCCAAACTGACGATCCTGCATGGAGGCGCGTACCCCGCCGCAGCCATAGTGGCCAGTGACCAGAATATGTTTGACCTTCAAAACGTCCACGGCGTATTGAATGACCGACAGGCAATTGAGGTCCGTGTGCAGCACAACGTTGGCCACGTTGCGGTGTACGAACAGATCGCCAGGCAGCATGCCCACGATCTCGTTGGCGGGAACGCGCGCATCCGAGCAGCCGATCCACAGAAATTCAGGGGTTTGCTGGCGAGCCAGCTTGGCGAAGAAGTCAGGATCCTCCTGTTTGATCGCATCGGCCCAACGTGCATTGTTATCAATCAGGTCTTGTAGATCGTTCATGCTTTGTTGCCTCGGTAATGATGCTCAGCGTTGGACTGGTGTCCGATCCGACAAGTCACGTCTATTTGCCACTACTGTCGCCTGCGTCTCAGGCAACAAAAAAGGAATCTTCAAAGTTGCGGCCGGTCCACCTATCACGACCACCTGCAAAGAGGATTTGTCATGAACGATTCACGCCGTCCGTTCGATGCGACCCAACCAGAGCCCATCGACGATAACGAAGACCGCATGGGCTCAATGGAAGAGCTGAATTTCCGGGACGACGAGACCGCCCGTATTGGCGATCTTATTCCTGAAGACGAACTTGAACATGAAATTCCGGATCAGCGCACACGCGAGGCCGGAATGACCGGCGCGTCAACCGACGATCATCACTCGACTGACGATGATCTGTCCCCGGAAACACTGATTCACGAAGATGGCGCCCGTTCGCCGTCAGAACAGGGCGAAGACGAGGCCGCTGATCTGGACCTGACCGTAGTTGATGAAGACGATATCGGTGGCGGCAGCGGTCTTGACGAAGAAGAGCTGGCAATCATCGACCCGCTGGACGGTGACGCCCGGCGCTGAAGCTACTCGAACAGCGTACAGGCCATGACGACTGCATCCTCACGGCCGCCCACCGCAGGGTAGTAATCACGACGCCGGCCTATCTCGTTGAAGCCATAGCTCTCGTAAAGACGATAGGCCGGCCGGTTACTGTCGCGAAGCTCCAGAAAACACTCGCGGCCGTTGAGCTGATACGCGCGTTTCATCAGATGATCCAGCAGCTTCAGGCCCAGCCCACGCCCCTGATTCTCAGGCTTGACTGTGATGTTGAGCAGGTGCGCTTCATCGATGATGATCTGAATCACGCCATGCCCCACTTGCTGGGCACCTTCGAACATCAACCAGATTTCGTACGACTTCAGTCCGTCGAGGAAGATGCCACGTGTCCAGGGATGACTGAACGCCGCGTATTCGATCTTCAGCACAGCATCCAGATCCGCCTCGGTCATCGGGCGAAAGGTTATTGCGTCACTCATCGATTGATTTCCAGCGCGCCATAAGCCGACGCATGGCTTTCCAGACATCGGCCTTGCGTTCAGGCTCGTCCATCAGTAACTCAAGCCCCGGCAACGCCCAGGCTGCACCCAGCCCGTCGACCTGCAGCTCACGATTATAGGATTCGGCGTCCGCTTCCCCGGCGAACTTCATGGAAGGCAAACCGATCAGCCACAAACAGGCACAGGGTTCGTCTTCAAGACGCGCGCCGACAAAGCCCTGCACAAAATCGCGGGCGGCTTCGGGGCCTTGATCCATTTGTCCACGCACCAACAACGGCCAGCGGACCGGCTCGCCGATGATCTGCGGGCTGTCCGGCAAACCCGCAGCGCGGAGCATATCCTTGAGTAGCAGGTAGGACGGATCACGGCTTTGAAACGGCTGACCGGTGGATAACTCGACCAGCAGCAGGCAGCGCCCTGCGCGCAGCAGCTGCAAGGCAAAACGTGGCGGCGGCACAACCTGCACCTTCGGTGCGGCTGGCTCAGCCTCCTCGACCACGGCGACCGTACGGGTGCTGGCCAACGATGGACGCGGCACCTCGATCTTTGGTCGCTCGACCGGGCGCGCGATCGGCACGACGTTCGTAGGCTCGGCCGCCGCTGCAGGCGCAGCAGCAGGCACGACGCTGTGCACCTCCACCGGCGGCGGCACGGGCGCAAGCAGCTCCGGACGGGACGGGGCAGCAAAAGGCAGTTCTGTACGCGGCAGCCAGTTGACCACTTGCATGGCGGTCAAATAAGCGCGGCGACGGGACTCGTTCAGCAAGGGTCAGCCACCTGTGGATAAGTTGAGCGCGCAATTCTAGCGTTGTTCGCCTTTTCGTGCTGCTGCATATCGTGCGCAGGTGAAATATCGAGCGGTTGATGCAGTACAATCGCCGCCTTTCATTTGCCAACAATCGGCCTACCCATGATCGAACCCAAGCGCGTCCTGCGCGCCCTTGCCGAGCACTGGGCGCTTCTGGAGCCTCTCTGTGAGCATTTCGACCAGGGCACGCTGAGCCTGAGCGAGCTGCGCCTGCAATTGGCCGCACAGCAACAGGACAGCACCCCGCAAGACATTACCAACCTGCTGGACGTGTGGATTCGTCTGGACATCCTGGTACCGGTCGCCAAGAGCCCGAACCGTTTCGAGCTGAATGCGCAGATACATGACTTTCTGTCCTACCTGCGCCGCGAGCACAGGCTCGGCCTGTGTCTGGAAATCGAAGCTTACCTGCGTCACCTGGAGCGTCTGGCTGGCTATATTCAGGATGCGTTCGACATACGCGACGCCAACGACCTGGCCCGACAGCTGCGGCTGCTCGACATGCGTGTCCGTGATGTCCTCAAAAAGCTCGCCAACGACGAACAGGCGCTGGTTGCCGTGGCTGACCGGGCCAAGACCAGCGACCGTCAGATCCCGCTGCGTCAGCGTTACGCCGAAGTGCTGGCCACCTGGGACGAGTACATCGAGCCGATGATTCAACTGGTGAACGCCGATGGCGCCTTTGAGCAGGGCGTGCGCAAGGTCGAGAACGTGCTGCTGCGACTGCTGACCGAACAGCAGCGTCTGGGACACCTGGTCGACGACGACATGTTGTTGAGGACCCACGCGCGCATTCTGGAGATGCAGACCAGCGCCCAGCTCACACTTCGCCATGCACGGGAATTGCTGTTGCCGCTGCGCGAAGAGGCTCGTCGTCACAACGCCGTGACCCGTGGCGCCGCGCTGGCGCTGTCCGCCATTCGCCGCAAGGGCCTGGATGCCGTACCGCAGGCAGCGATGCCAATGTTCACCCGTCCGCAAAGTACTTTTCTGGGCAGTGCGAGTCAGGTTGAAGCCTACGTCTATGCGCTGGCACGCTTTGAACCCAAACCGGCAAAATTCCCCAAGGCCAGCGCCACCCGCAAAGGCGAGCCACCACGCGCGCCGCGCACGGTCAAGGAAATGCTCGAACGCTGCGAAGACGCCCTGCCGATGCCCGACCTGATGGTCTGGTTGCTGGAACAGGAGCCGCACGGCGAAACCGATGAATTGCTGTACTGGTTTTCACGCCTGTCGCGCGACAAGCGCTTCGCACGCGAACGCCTTGAGCGTCGCGAATATTTCACCCGGGAGCACCGCGTCAGCCTGCGCTCCTTTGCACTGCTTGCCCCAAAAGAACAGCAGCCAGAGAATTCCGAGAGCACCGTTCATGCATCTTGATCTATCAGAAATGTCCCAGCTGGCGCCGATCTTTCGCGAGCTGTTCAAGGGCTACCACGTCAGCCGTCGCGACCCGGAGCTGTATGCCCAACTGTCCAATCTCCAGGACCAGTACCGCATGCTGTTCAAGGCCCTTGGCTTCGAACTGGTGTGCGATACGCGTGGCTTCTATTACTTCGTCCCTGAGCTGGCCACTGCACAGGTCAACAAGACGGCTCAACGCCTCGCACTGTTCACCTTCATTCTGGTCGAGCACCTGGCAGATCAGGGCCGTGACCCTATGGCGGTGCTGGACGGTGGCAGCCTGGGCCGCGATGAACTGCCTTCCATGCTGGAGAAATACCGCGATCTGTTCTTGCAGGCTGAGGTCCAGACTCAGGAAGAGCTCGAAGAGAAGATCATGCGGCGCATGACCCAACTCGGCTTCGCCGGGGAAGAAATGGGCGTGTACCGCTTTCTGCCACCCATGCATCGTTTTCTCGACGTGTGCCTGTCGGTGCAGCAGGACCGCGATCTGGCGGCCAGCCTGCACAGCGCCCTGCCGTTGCCAACGCCGGTGCTTATCGACGATGACAGCGATGAAAAGCTGCTGGAAACCGATGATCCTCTGGATCTGGACGAATTCAGTGAGGAAACAGAAGAGCAGGCGCTGGCGCGTGCTATCGCCGATGAACAACAGGAGTTGGACGCATGAGCCAGGAACGTTATGGCATCCGCCGCTTCGCCCTGCTGAACACCGCCGGTTATAGCCTTGGCCTGTTCCCGCTGGAAAATCCGCTGTCTGTCTATGGCGCGAACAACCTCGGCAAAAGCGCCTCGATCAATGCGCTGCAGTTTCCGATTCTGGCCCGCATGTCGGACATGAGCTTTGGCAAGTACAGCCTGGAGCAATCCCGCCGCTTCTACTTTGCCTCGGACACCAGCTACATTCTGGTTGAAGTCTCCCTGCCTCACGGCCCCCACGTCATTGGCGTGGTCGGCCGCGGACCTGGCGGCGGCTTCGGTCACCAGTTTTTCGCCTACGCCGGCGAGCTCGACCTTGGTCATTACCAGAAGAACGACACCTGCCTGCGTCAGAAAGAGCTGTTCGCCAATCTGGAAAGCCAGGGCCTGAAAGCCTACGAACTCAAGCCTGATGAACTGCGTCGCCTGCTGGTGGGCGGTCATACTTCGATTCCGCTGGACCTCACGCTGATTCCGCTGCGCTCGACCAGCGAACAAAGCCTCAAGACCTTCCGTGCGCTGTTCATCAACCTTTTACATATGCGCGAAATCACCGCGGCCAAACTCAAGCAGCTGTTTCTGGACGCATTCGAACATAGCCTGCGTTCCGGCAGCGTCGATTACATTGCCGCCTGTGAAGAAGCTTTCCGCGATGTACGCCGCATGGAGCAGGACTACAACTCTCTGGTGCTGGCAGGTCCGCTGGTCGAAGCACTGGCCTCGGGTGTCCGCCAGCGCGATGTGCTGCGCGGCAAGCTGCATCGCCTGTCACCTATCCTCGATTCGCTGCTGGGCACCTGGTCTGATTACTCCAGTGCGCGCAAGGAAGAACTGGTCATCCAGGCCGAGCATTATCGTGCTCAGCAAGACGAGATGCAGAACGACCAGCGTAGCAGCACGCAGGAGCTGATGCGCCTCGAGCGTGAGATCAGCAGCCTGCAGCGCTGGATTGGTGAACTGTCGGTCCTCAAGAATCGCTTTGCGCTGGTGGATGACGTCAAAGTCCTGGAGCAGCAGTTGCTTGCCGCCAAGGACGCTCACGATGAATTGGCTGGCGCACTGGCCCAGTCTCGCCAGTTCAGCGCCGAAGATCTGGACGAGCGTCTGCGCGATCTGGAGAAACGTCTCAAGTCGGTCAAACAGCAACTCGATCATGCTGATAACAATAGCTATGCCCGTCTGCGCGAAGAGTTCTCGCAACCGGATGTCGAGCGCCTGATGCGCTTGTTCAACAGTGCGCTGTTCAGCTTGCCGCTGGGTGAACAGGGTATCGCGCTGGACGATGGCGATGCCTGGGTCAAATCACTGGAAACGATCCTGGACGGCTTCAAGGGCGAGCAGTTCGTGGTGCCGGGCCTGACCATCAACCTGTCGACCATCGAACCTCCTGCCTTGCAGGCACTGGCTGACCGCGCAGCGTTGCGCGATCAGAAGGAGCGCCTGGAAAAAGAACTCAAGCAACTGAAAACCCAGCAGGCCGTTGCCGCTGACCGCTCAGCCAGCAAGACTCAGACCGAGGCGTTGTATCAGCAGGTTCTGGACGCGCAGAAAGCCCTGGAGGACTTTCGTCGCTGCCAGACCTTGAGCGCTGAAGAGTCAGGCAAACTCGAAGACCTTGCGCAGATGGAAGCTGCTCAGGATGAACTGAAACGCTCAAGCGACGCGTTCACAGAGCGTGTCCAGCAACTGTCGGCCAAGCTGCAACTGGTGGCGCGTCAGATCGGCGATCTGGAGTCAAAGCAGCGTACGCTCGATGACGCATTGCGTCGTCGTCAGTTGCTGCCTGCTGATCTGCCATTCGGTACGCCTTTCATGGAGTCGATCGACGACTCCATGGATAATCTGCTGCCCCTGCTCAACGATTATCAAGACAGCTGGCAAGGCCTGTTGCGCAGCGACGGCCAGATCGAAGCGCTGTACGCACAAGTGCGTCTTAAAGGCGTGGCGAAGTTCGACAGCGAAGACGACATGGAGCGTCGTCTGCAACTGCTGATCAACGCGTATGCGCATCGCACCGATGAAGCCCTGACGCTGGGCAAGGCACGCCGTGCTGCCGTTACGGACATCGCACGTACCCTGCGTAACATCCGCAGCGACTACGACAGCCTCGAGCACCAACTGGCGCTTTTCAATCGTGAGATCAACAAGCGTCAGGTCTCCAACTTGGCGAGCTTCCGCATCGTGCTGGCTCCCAACAAGGAAGCGCTCAAGCACATTGACCAGATCATCCACAGTGCCGGTCAGTACGAGGAAGGCGAAACACTGTCGGTCTTTGACCTCAGTCAAAGTGCAGAACAGGACAACAAGAACGAAGAGGCAAAGGAGTATCTGGCACGTCTGGTAGCCGCCAATCACAACCAGCTGGGCTTGAAAGACCTGTTCGAGCTGGCGTTCGAGATCACCAAGGTCAATGGTCAGCCGGTCATTCACACCGACATTGACGGTGCTGCGTCGAACGGCACGACCATGACCATCAAGGCGCTGACCAACATGTACCTGCTGCTGCACTTGATGGACCGCGACCAGGCGGGCCGCGTACGCCTCCCCTACTACCTGGACGAAGCAGCCGACATCGACGAGAAGAACCAGGCCGCCTTGCTGGAAACAAGCCTGCAACTGGGCTTCGTACCGATCCTGGCCAGCGTGAAACCTCAGGTCTCTGCTCACGTAGCCATTGACCTGGAAGGCGGCAGTGGGCCTAACGGTATCTACATCGATGAAGCTGACTGGAAGTACATTCAGCGACGCGATGAAGTGAAGAAAGAGGCGCCTGAAGTGGCTTCTTGAGTCAGGGGCGCTGTGACAAGAAGGCCGCATGTGAATGCGGCCTTTTTTGTGGGTGGTCTTTAGAGGTGTTGTTAAAGGCGTCAAGGGTCTGTTGCGCCGGTAACGTGACAACTGCCGTGCGCAGGCGCTTGAAGGTTTACGCGTACGTAGCCTAAGCAAGGCAACCGGGCAACCGGGCAACCGCTCGGAGTATCGTAAGCGTCCGCCGAAGTCATCTTGCACGACTTAGGCAGATACCCACTGATGCGGCAGCAGTTGCTCAATCTCACTCGCTCGCTGCGTCGGTAACCGC
>NZ_JAGTPK010000041.1 GCF_021147775.1 Pseudomonas californiensis | reverse complement strand
GATTACGAAGCCTTGCTGCCGTGGAACTGCGAACCTCGACTTCACAGCTAAGCGCTTTACCTATCTTTAGCCAAGTGGGGTTTATGGAGCGCTTACAATGGACTTGCCTATCCCTTTGACTTCGATCAACTCATCGACCGACGTGAATTCGCCATTACTTTCCCGGTAGGCCACGATGGCGTCAGCCTTATTCTTGCCAATACCCGTCAAGATCTTTTGCAACGTCTCGGCATCTGCGGTATTGAGATTGAGCCGATCAGATTTTTGCTCCTGCGCAGCCACCACCGGCGTATCAACCACTGCGGCAGAACTGGCAGCGGGCGCCGCCGTTACAGCGATCGAGGCACTGGTCAACAGCGCGAACATCAGAGAAGAAAGGAAAGGGATTCGCATATTTAACGCTCCATAACAATGTGAAGCAGCATTCCAAAGCTGCCCCTGAAACTTAGACTACGGAGCGCAACTATCAAAGCCGTGAAGCGTTGCTGTTTATGTCCCTGCCTCGTCAGATCAACTCACTGCACCGCTGCGATGCCACAGACCTGAGACAAAGTCATCCATTATGTTTCATTGCGACGTTCCTGATACATCCAGTCAACGATTTCACCCTCAGGCGTATACCCGTTGACTGTTTCACGCAGCAACTGACGAACATGCGTGTAATCATCGCGCTCTACCGCATCCAGTAATAGCGTGAGCCGCCCTTTCAATACATCCCAAGGCAAGTAATCTTCATTGGCGCTCATGATCATCGGGTGCTCGGTGGCTACCACATTGTCGCCAATCAACAACTCTTCATACAATTTTTCACCGGGACGCAAACCGGTGAATTCGATCGAGATATCACCATGAGGGTTCTTCTCGGAACGAATACTCAGCCCTGAAAGGTGAATCATCTTCTCGGCCAGTTCGATGATCTTGACCGGTTCGCCCATATCCAGCACGAACACATCACCCCCGTGCCCCATTGATCCGGCCTGAATCACCAACTGAGCCGCTTCGGGAATGGTCATGAAATAACGCGTGATCTTGGGATGCGTGACCGTCAGCGGCCCGCCGCACTGGATCTGCTTGTGGAACAGCGGAATCACCGAGCCCGAAGAGCCCAGTACATTACCGAAGCGGACCATGGTGAAGCGAGTCTTGTTGACCTGATACACATTCGCCTTGTCGCCGAAAATAACGGGCGCGGTCTCACGGCTCAATGCCTGAAGTATCAGTTCGGCGAGACGCTTGGTGCTGCCCATGACATTGGTTGGCCGGACCGCCTTGTCGGTCGAGATCAGAACAAAGTTCGAAACGCCCGCCTGTAACGCCGCCTGAGCGGTATTGAGCGTTCCTACGACGTTATTGATGACACCTTCTGCAATATTGTGCTCAACCATCGGGACGTGCTTGTAGGCGGCAGCATGGTAAACGGTGTCGACGTGCCATGCTTTCATGATTGTCAGTAACTTGGGATGGTTGCGCACAGACCCCAGGATCGGCAACAGTTTGACGTTGAGCGACTCACGTGCGGCTCGCTGTTCAAGCTCTGACAGAATGCTGTAGAGGTTGAATTCGCTGTGGTCGAGCAACAACAGTTGGGTGGGTTTCAACAACAGGATTTGTCTGCAAAGCTCGGATCCGATAGACCCGCCAGCGCCAGTCACCAGTACGGTTTGGCCCTTGATGCAGTGCTCCAGCAAATTTTCCCGAGCGGGCACGGAGTCCCGACCCAACAGGTCGGCGATATCCACTTCCTGTAAATCGTCGACTTTGACCCGACCGGCAGCCAGATCCATGAACCCCGGCACGCTTCGCACATGCAGGGGAAACCCTTCCAGAAAACCGAGGATCTCACGACGTCGTCCGCGCGATGAAGAAGGAATGGCCAGCAGAATTTCCTGGGCGCCAGTGGCGTCGATCATTCGCTGGATATGCTTGGGCTTGTATACCTGAAGACCCGAAATCACTCGATTGGAAATTGACTCGTCATCATCGATGAATGCGACGGGGTGCATCAGCCTGCCCATTCGCAAGGCTGCGACCAACTGATTGCCTGCAGCACCTGCGCCATAGATCGCAACCTTTTGCAGGCCATTGTCGCCTTTGGCAAAGGGCACATGCTGCGCTGCTGAAAACCAGTCCCCCAAAAAATACTGCCGCATAGCCAGGCGCAAACCACCGATCATGACCATGCTCAGCCACCAGTAGTTGAAGATCACCGAGCGGGGAACCAGTTGCTGATGGTTGCTGTAGACATAAACCATGCAGCTGAGGATTAGTGAGGACAGCGTGACAGCCTTGATAATGGCGATGAGCGCGTCGTTACCAAAGTACCGCATGACTGCGCGGTACATGCCAAAGCGTATAAACAGAGGAATGGCAGCCAGCGGCGCACTGATGAACAGCCAGGTGTGTTTTTCCAGCGGATTGACCAGATCGTCGACGCCCAGCCGAACAACAAAGGAAGCCCACAGCGCGAGCCAGACCAGAAGAACGTCAGCAGCAACCTGAATTATTCGCTTTTTGCGGCGTGGCAACGCCAGCAGAATAGCTCGTAACTTGCTCATCAATTCTTCGGTGCTCCTTTGCCTTGTTTGTAGAGTTGCCTTGAAAAACCGGTTCCCGTGCAACGTGTCAGAGGATATGACAATTTGTAATTCATTTCGTTAACTTCGCTCGGCCTTACCAGCACCGAACCTGATCGCCAAAATTACCAAGGGCACATAGGCGATAATCAGCCCTGCCGCACCCTCCCCATTCTTCAACACGACCCACAGGGCAATGGGAAGCAACCAGAACAGATTGATCAAACCCACGCCCAACGTCACAGGAAGGTGCTTGCCATAGCGGCGGGACGCAAACTGATAGGCATGGCTACGATGAGCTTCGTAGAGCTTTTCCCCGCGCAGCAAGCGGTGAAAAAGCGTAACGGTCGCATCTACTACAAACACACCCAGCAAGATCAACCATGCCCAGAATAGCTGAGGTGAGGTCCAGGACGCCTGAACAGAAAGTATTCCGAGCACAATCCCCAGGAAACCGCTGCCAGCGTCCCCCATGAATATTCGCGCCGGAGGGAAATTCCAATACAGAAAACCAGTGACAGCGCCCGCCAATAACAATGGACCCCAGAGCAGGCCGCTTGAACCACTCAGCACATAGATGAGGCTGATACCGCCACAGACCGTTACGGCCTCAACGCTTGCAATACCATCTATGCCGTCCATGAAATTATAGAGATTAAGCATCCACACGAGATAGAACGCTGCCAGTATCTGAACGACCATACCGGGGTGAACAGTCATTCCGATGAAACGGACAGGCGCCAGACCGTCCAGCCAGATCAGCGCCCAGACAGCTGCCGCGAAATGCCCAAGCAATCGCCAGCGGGCTGCAATGTGGCCATGATCGTCCATAAAACCCAGCACAGCGACCAGCGCTCCTGCACCCGAGAGCGCAATCGCGACCGATGACGGAATCAGCCCTGCCAGCGCCAATGCCACTGTTGCGAGCAAGAACGCCACGACAATGGAGACGCCCCCACCGCGCGGGGTCGGCACAGTGTGCGAGCTTCGCGCATTGGGTATGTCCATAAGGCTTCTGGACAAAGCGTACCGACGGATCGATGCCGTCAATGCCAATGAAAGAAACGCGACAGTGATGACCGACAGCCACTCAAGCATGCGCATGTTCCAGATAGTATCGAGCGGTTTCCTTCATTGCATCCTCAAGCCTGACAGGCGGAACCCAGTCAAGCATCGTACAGGTTTTGGTGATATCGACCTGCAACGACCCACAAAGACGTTCGGAAAAGTCTTTTTTGCCAATTACGGTGGCCACTTTACGCAGGAGCCATGCAGGTACCGGCAACAAGCGGGCAGGCCTGCCCAGCGCCGTACTGATTTCTTTCAACAATTGAGTAGTGGAAAGATCATGTCCGTCGCTGACCAGAAATGTCTGTCCGCAGGCTGCAGGATGCCTGATGCAGCAGGTCACAAGATCTATCAGGTTACCGAGAGCTACCAGGCTGCGGCGATTAGCAACGGCACCCAGCGGTAATGGCAGCCCCTTGTCGAGCCAGCGCATCATGTTCAGAAAGTTGGCTTTCACGCCGGGCCCGTAAACCAGAACAGGCCGGATGATCACAACCTCCATACCGGTGCGTGCGCCCAACTCCCGCAGACCCTGCTCCGCCTTGTGTTTGGAAGCGCCGTAAGGATCAACCGGATCGCACTCATCGTCCGCCTTGAAAGGCTTGCCCAGGGGTGTGGATTCTCCGTTGACCTTGATCGAACTCATGAAAATGAAGCGTTTGACACCGGCCGCAGCAGCCTGCTCTGCCAGGTTCAGTGTCGCAGCGACGTTTGTACGAAAGTATTCGATTTCGGGTCTGGTCACCGAGTCATTCAGCACATGAACCCGCGCTGCGCAATGGATCAGTACATCCACACCCTCTACAAACGAGCTCCACCGATGGTCAGGCGCAAGCGATGCGCCGTTTACCACTTCGACTCGCTCATGGGACGACGAGTACGGAGTGCGAACCGCGACACGTACGTCCATCGCTGTCCTGTCGATAAGATGGCGAACGAGAGCACTGCCCACAAAGCCTGTGGCGCCGGTTATCGCAACCAATGCAATCTTGTCGCCCATATGAACGCCCTTTCAAAAGCGTGGGAATATTACTGACACGAAGCATTTTAGCAACCGGTATTATTCAGTCACTCCCTTTCAATATGGATCAGTCACGACTTTAACCTGAGTAAAAGTGCGTTACCGCGATTACTCTCACAACCACTTAGAAGTAATAACACAGGACCTGAGGAAAATTCTTACACCCCATGGCGCACCACCATAACAATATCAGCCGCCCGCGTTCTAAAACGCCACACTAGTGAATCAAGGGATCATCACGTCGACACTACGCTGTTCAAGTGCATACTTGCGCAGCAGCACATTCCTCAACGCCTTCTTTGCTGACACTTCACCATGGACCAGACGAATCTGCGCGGGCCACTGATCCATACCCGTCACGAACTCGACGAGCCCAGGCTGATCCGCATGCGCCGAATAACCACTTACGGTGGAAACGCCCGCCTGAATACTGAACCTTTCGCGGTCCAGTTCGACGTATCCCCCTTTGGGACCATGCGCCTGAATGGCGGCGCCTGGTGTGCCCTTGGCCTGATAACCGACAAATATGACGTTGTGCCGGGCATCACCCAGCATGGCCTTGAGATAATTGACGATCCTTCCCCCTGCACACATACCGTTACCGGCAATAACAATCGCAGGCCGTGCAGTACTGGCGAGATAATTGACTGCCTGTAGATGCTGAGCATGGCTATCGATGGTAATCAGTTGGGCAAATTCCAGCGGGGCTCGGCCCTGATCAAGTCGCGCTCTGGCAGGCTCATCCCAGTAGTCGGAAAACGACTGGTAAACCTTTGTGAATCGGCTGGCCAATGGTGAATCCAGGATGATCGGTAACTGAGGCCAGTCCAGCACAGCACCATCTGCACTGCCAGCGCCTGCTGATCGCTCACACACCAACGCCTTGCTACGCAGAATATCTTCCAGCTCATACAGCAGTTCCTGAGTGCGCCCGATACTGAACGCGGGAATCAGAACAGTGCCGTTATCCTCCAGCGCCTGATCAATGATCTGTTCCAGGCGTGCCTGTCGAGCTGCTCGATCTGCATGTACGCGGTCACCGTAGGTGCTTTCGAGAATCAGAATATCAGCACGCTCGGGCGACTTGGGCGCAGGTAACAACGGGGTATGGGTTGAACCCAGATCACCCGAAAAAACGACACGCTCCGAACGATGCTCCATCGGATATTCCAGATCACATTCGACATACGCCGAGCCAAGAATATGACCGGCCCGTTGCAGACGAATCCTGCAGACCAGCAATTCGCTGTCAACCAGGGTAAACCAGTGGTCGAACGGGACGGCAATGGTGCGTTTATTGATTGTCTCGAGAATGCGGTCTGCCTGAGCGACATCGTGACCATACTCAAGCTTCAACTGATCCTCCATGACCAGTGGCAGCAAGTGCGCGCTTGGTTCGCTACAGATAATGGGGCCTTTATAACCCGCCGCCAACAACTCCGGGATACGGCCTACATGATCGTGATGCACATGAGTCACCAGCAGAGCTTTGATTGCCGCTGGGGAAAAGCTGAAGGCTTCGGCTGTCGCGCTTTTGTTGGCGTGCTGCACGGATCCACAATCAATCAGCAGGCTGTTTTCAGCGTCCATGCTCATCTGGTGGCAGGAACCTGTCACGGTACTGACCGCGCCGTGATGTATAACCTGGGGGTACGACATGAGGTGACCTTATGCAAATAATCGACAGTCAAGCGGGGCCTGGAAACAGCCAGCACACTTGAAAAAACAGGCGATGTATTCTGCACTCGGCGACTTTACATACAAGACTTGACACCAGCAAGCCAAAGGCAATAAGAACCACGCGGACTGCAAAGCGCTAAACGCTGGACCGCCCTGAAACGGGCACTTTCAGTAGCGACTAAAAACTTTCCTACATTAGATATAGAACAATCGCTAATCGCCAGAGGATTAATCTTACAGAAATATAAGGCTTACTTTCGAAAACAAAACACTATCCAAGGTCATGAAGAAGACGCTGACAGGTTTAGAATAAAGTAGATGTCCGTCGAAGAGTTCACAGGTACGGATTCAGTTCGCCAGATAATCATCCGGCGACACCGAGCCTACTTAGCACGAACAGTGCGGGTACGAACCGCAGCCGCTTTGCGCAGACTGGCGATCCACGCGAGAACTGGACCGATCAACATGCCCAACAAAAACGCGATTACGACTGGAACCGCAAATGGGAGCGGCGGCGCTGACCAGCCGAACATGATCAGTGTGACGAGCTGCTGATTTTCGAGCACAAATACAGTGGTCGCCAACAGGACGAGAAGCACAACGGCGATCAGAATGATTCGTTTGAATATGCGCATCGGATAATCCTTGGTTTGACGGCTTCAGAAGCCCTCTTCTTCGTCTTCGTTGACCCGATCCCGCAGTTCCTTGCCTGGCTTGAAATGGGGAACGAACTTGCCGTCGAGGCTGACAGACTGACCGGTTTTAGGATTGCGTCCTACACGCGGCGCACGGTAATGCAAGGAAAAGCTACCGAAACCCCGAATCTCGATACGGTCACCCGTCGCCAGACACTGGGACATTTGTTCAAGCATGGTCTTGATGGCCAACTCCACATCCTTGGATGAGAGCAGCCCTTGATGGGTGACAATTCGTTCGATCAACTCCGACTTCGTCATATTTTTCTCTTCTTTTTCAAGCAGCTAGGTCAGCGCTCCGAAGGTTTTAGCATGACCGGATGGTTTTGAACAGCCCATGTATTGACTTATGTGAAGCGTTGTCAACTACGCATGAAGACATGACAAGTGCATGACGCACCTGAAGGCTATTTCAATCGACGATGGGAAGGCAGCAACGACGTGGCCTGGAGGGTCGCTGGGGAGGTTTTCTGCCTGCAAAGGTGGGTGACAGAGGCCCAGCGAAAAATGCCGTAGAGGCTTGAATTACAGGCATGAAAAAGGGCGACCGAAGTCGCCCTTTTTTTGGTCAAGCAGAACTTAGTTCTGTTTTTCCATTTGCGCGCGCAACAGGTCACCAATAGTGGTTGGACCAGTGCTTTCAGCGACTTCAGGCTTGCTACGCAGGCTCTGGATCGCTTCTTTCTCGTCTTCAACGTCTTTCGACTTGATGGACAAGCTGATTACGCGGCTCTTGCGATCAACGCTGATGATCTTGGCTTCGATCTCTTCGCCTTCTTTCAGAACGTTACGTGCATCTTCTACACGGTCACGGCTGATTTCGGAGGCTTTGAGGGTCGCTTCGATGTCATCGGCCAAAGTGATGATGGCGCCTTTGGCGTCAACTTCTTTAACGATACCGCGAACGATAGCGCCTTTGTCATTGACAGTTACGTACTCGGAGAACGGATCGCTTTCCAGCTGCTTGATACCCAGCGAGATACGCTCACGCTCTGGATCAACAGACAGGATCACGGTGTCGAGCTCGTCGCCCTTCTTGAAACGACGTACGGCTTCTTCGCCCACTTCGTTCCAGGAGATGTCGGACAGGTGAACCAGGCCGTCGATGCCGCCGTCCAGACCAATGAAGATACCGAAATCGGTGATCGACTTGATGGTGCCGGAGATCTTGTCGCCCTTGTTGAACTGGCCAGAGAAATCTTCCCACGGGTTCGATTTGCACTGTTTGATGCCGAGGGAGATACGACGACGCTCTTCGTCGATGTCCAGAACCATGACTTCCACTTCGTCGCCAACCTGAACGACTTTCGACGGGTGGATGTTCTTGTTGGTCCAGTCCATTTCGGAAACGTGTACCAGGCCTTCTACGCCTTCTTCCAGCTCTGCGAAGCAGCCGTAGTCGGTCAGGTTGGTTACACGGGCAGTCACACGAGTGCTTTCCGGGTAGCGAGCCTTGATAGCAACCCATGGGTCTTCGCCCAGTTGCTTCAGACCCAGGGAAACACGATTGCGCTCGCGATCGTACTTCAGAACCTTCACATCGATCTCATCGCCAACATTGACGATTTCCGATGGATGCTTGATACGCTTCCAGGCCATGTCGGTGATGTGCAGCAGGCCATCGACGCCACCCAGATCGACGAATGCGCCGTAATCGGTGAGGTTCTTGACGATACCTTTGACTTGTTGGCCTTCCTGCAGGGACTCGAGCAGAGCTTCGCGCTCGGCACTGTTCTCGGCTTCCAGGACACTGCGACGGGAAACGACAACGTTGTTGCGCTTCTGGTCCAGCTTGATGACCTTGAACTCGAGCTCTTTGCCTTCCAGGTGAGTCGTGTCGCGCACAGGGCGAACGTCAACCAAAGAACCAGGCAGGAACGCACGGATGCCGTTAACGTCGACAGTGAAGCCGCCTTTAACCTTACCGTTGATAACGCCCTTGACCACTTCTTCAGCTGCGAAAGCTGCTTCCAGAACAATCCAGCACTCAGCGCGCTTGGCTTTTTCGCGGGACAGCTTGGTTTCGCCAAAGCCGTCTTCGACCGCGTCCAGCGCAACGTGCACTTCGTCACCGACCTTGATGGTCAGCTCGCCAGCGTCGTTGTAGAACTGCTCGAGCGGGATGACGCCCTCGGACTTCAGGCCAGCGTGTACAGTTACCCAATCGCCGTCGATGTCGACAACGATACCGGTAATGATTGCGCCCGGCTGAAGGTTCAGGGTTTTTAGGCTTTCTTCAAAAAGTTCTGCAAAGCTTTCGCTCATTTTAATTCCTGTTGATCAAGGGCGAAGAATACGCCCATCTGCCACGCTCCAGACAACGTGGGTTTCGTTCATATTTAAGGAAGCCTGCGAGACTATGTCTGGTCTCCCGCAACGCCCCTTGGTCATCCGGCAATGTCGCGCAGTGCGACTTCACTCAGGATGCGTTCCAGCACCTGCTCGATGGACAATTCAGTGGAATCCAGCTGTATGGCGTCTTGCGCCGGCTTCAGCGGTGCTACCGCTCGCTGGGTGTCACGCTCGTCGCGTGCACATATCTCATCTAGCAGACTCGACAGACTAACATCATCGCCCTTGGCCTTCAACTGCAAGTAACGACGTCGAGCTCGCTCTTCGGCACTGGCGGTCAGAAATATCTTCAACGGCGCGTCCGGGAAAACCACAGTTCCCATATCGCGGCCGTCTGCCACCAGGCCTGGCTCTTCCTGAAAAGCACGTTGACGCTGAAGCAGCGCTTCACGTACCGCAGGCAGTGAAGCCACTTGCGAAGCACCGCTGCCCACCTGTTCGTTACGAATCGCATGGGTCACGTCTTCGCCCTCCAGCACGATGCGCTGGCCCTGCCCGGCTCCCGAAGCCTCGAACTGAACATCCAGATGCGCAGCCAAGAGCTTGAGCGCCTCTTCATTGGTCAGGTCGACGCCATGATTGCGGGCTGCGAATGCCAGCAGACGGTAAAGCGCGCCAGAATCAAGCAGGCACCAGCCCAGCTTTCTGGCCAACAGCCCGGCGACAGTGCCTTTTCCGGAGCCGCTAGGTCCGTCGATGGTAATAACGGGTGCTTTGATTTTCACTTTTTGTCCTCTTGCGCTACTTGCATGCCGACGTGAGCGCATAGCGCCAGAAAATTGGGAAACGACGTGGCGACGTTTGCGCAATCATGAATAAGGATGGACGCCGAAGCTCGCAGCGAAGCAACGCTGAATGCCATGGCAACGCGGTGATCACCCCGTGCGTCCACTTCGCCACCGCCCAGAGAACCGCCCTCGACAATAATGCCCTCAGGTGTTGATTCAATTGCGATGCCGAGCGTCGAAAGGCCCTCGACCATCAGGCGAATACGATCTGACTCCTGAATCCGCGAAAGCTCCGGACCACGCAGAAGAGTACGCCCCTGAGCACACGCTGCGGCTACCAACAGTACTGGAAGCTCGTCGATAGCCAGCGGCACAAGCGCCTCAGGGATAATAATCCCCTTTAGCTGCGCTGAGCGCACATGAACGTCTGCAACTGGCTCGCCGCCAACTTCACGTACGTCGTGCAGCGTGATGTCGCTGCCCATCAGGCGAAGGATATCGATCACACCCGTACGGGTCGGGTTGATGCCGACATGTTCAAGCACGAGGCTCGAGCCTTGACCAATAGACGCTGCAACCATGAAGAAGGCTGCTGAAGACAGATCAGCGGGCACCTCAATGCGAGTGGCTGCCAACCTGCCACCGGACTCGATGGACGCTTGATTGTCAGTGACAGTGACCGGGTAGCCAAAACCGCGCAACATACGCTCGGTATGGTCCCGAGTCAGTGCAGACTCGGTAATGACGGTGCGCCCGGTCGCATACATTCCCGCCAGCAACAGGCATGATTTGACCTGCGCACTGGCCATCGGCGAAGCGCAGCTCAAGCCTTGAAGGTGCTTGCCACCACGAATGGTCAACGGTGGGCGGCCCTGAGCAGCGGTTTCAATCACTGCACCCATTTCACGTAACGGCTCAGCCACGCAAGCCATTGAACGGCGGGACAACGACGGCGCTCCGGTGAGGGTAGTGTCGAAACTCTGCGCCGCCAGCAAGCCGGAGAGCAGGCGCATCGAGGTGCCGGAATTACCCAGATAGACAGGTCCTGGTGGCGCTTTCAGGCCTCGCATGCCGACACCATGAATGGTCACTCGACCGTGATGCGGACCTTCGATCACGACGCCCATATCCCGAAAGGCCTGAAGGGTCGCCAATGCGTCCTCCCCTTCCAGAAACCCCTCGACCTCGGTCACGCCTTCGGCCAACGAGCCCAGCATGATCGAGCGATGGGAGATGGATTTGTCGCCCGGCACACGAACGCTGCCAGCGACACGTCCGCCCGGCTCGGTGCGAAAACTCACACTGACATCGCTACGGGCTTCCACATAGGCGCGGCGAGCGAGAATTTTGCCGAAATGCTCGCGAGCAACCCGTGCGCGAGTGAAGACACCCAGCAGTTGACGACCGTCTCCGGCATCAACGGCATCGCGCAGCGCGTCAAGATCGCTGCGGAATGTGTCCAGCGTGCGCAGCACCGCCTCTCGGTTGGCCAGAAAAATGTCGTGCCACATCACCGGATCGCTCCCGGCAATGCGTGTGAAATCACGAAAACCGCCCGCTGCGTACCTGAATATTTCCAGATTTTCATTACGCTTGGCGAGCGAATCCACCAGACCGAACGCCAATAAATGGGGCAGATGACTGGTTGCCGCCAACACTTCGTCGTGACGCTCGACCTGCATATGCTCGACGTCTGCACCCAACGCGGACCAAAGGTGATCAACCAACGCTACCGCGTCGGGATCCGTTTCCGCCAGTGGCGTCAGAATGACTTTGTGGCGCTTGAACAATTGGGCATTGGAAGCCTCGACCCCACTCTGCTCGGAGCCGGCAATCGGATGCCCCGGCACAAAACGCGAAGGCATGCAGCCGAAGGCAAGCCGGGCAGCTCGAACAACATTGCCTTTGGCGCTGCCGACGTCCGTCAACACCGCATTGCCCAGGTCAAGAGGCGCCAACAGTGCGAGCAGCTTCTCCATGGCCAGTATGGGAACGGCCAGCTGGATCACGTCGGCGCCGACACACGCCGCGGCCAGATCTGCCTCACAGCGATCAACGACACCAAGCTCGACAGCCAGTTTGCGGGACTGCGGGTCAAGATCGACGCCGACCACTTCACGGCAAAGGCCGCTTTCACGAATCCCTTTGGCAAAGGATCCGCCAATAAGACCGAGGCCAACTACTACAAGCCGGCCGACCAAGGGCCGAACCGGCTGCTCTGAAATCACATCAACCACGCGTAAATACCTGACTGTCCAGCGGGTACGGGTTACTCGATACGCTGAAAACGTCGCCGCTCATGCAGGGCAACTTCAAAGCACCGCTTTCGGGTAGGAACCCAACACCTTGAGCGCAACGGCCTCGTGGCTGATCTTTTCCAGGACAGCCTTGACCAGCGGGTCCTTGTGGTGACCGACGAAATCGATAAAGAATACGTAGGTCCACTTGCCGCTGCGTGACGGACGGGTCTCGATACGCGTGAGGTCAAGGCCATTTTCATGGAACGGCACCAGCAACTCGTGCAATGCACCCGGCTTGTTGCTCATCGATACGATGATCGAGGTCTTGTCGTCGCCTGTCGGCGGGACTTCCTGGTTGCCGATGATCAGAAAGCGCGTGGAGTTGTCCGGACGGTCCTCGATCTTCTCGGCCAGACGGGTCAGGCCGTAAAGGCCCGCCGCCATGTCGCCAGCGATAGCGGCCGAGTTCCACTCACCCTTGACCCGCTTGGCAGCCTCGGCGTTGCTGGCAACCGCGACACGCTCAACATTCGGGTAATGGGCGTCCAGCCATTTGCGGCACTGGGCCAACGATTGGGCGTGGGAATAGATGCGCGAGATGCTCTGGGTCTTGGTGCTTTCCCCGACCAACAAGTGGTGGTGAATGCGCAATTCGACTTCGCCACAAATGACCATGTCGTGCTCGAGAAAGCTGTCGAGCGTGTGGTTGACCGCGCCTTCGGTGGAGTTTTCCACCGGCACGACACCAAAATTGACAGCGCCCGCCACCACTTCACGAAACACTTCGTCAATGGCGGCCATTGGCAGACTGATGACCGCATGCCCGAAATGCTTCATGGCTGCAGCCTGAGTGAACGTACCTTCAGGCCCCAGATAAGCGACTTTCAGCGGCTGCTCAAGCGCCAGACAGGACGACATGATCTCGCGAAACAGCCGCGCCATCTCTTCGTTGCTCAAAGGGCCGCGGTTGCGGTCCATGACCCGCTTGAGAACCGCTGCCTCGCGCTCTGGCCGATAGAACACAGGCACTTCGCCTTCCGCCAGCGATGACATTTTCACCCTGGCCACTTCCTGGGCACAGCGAGCACGCTCACTGATCAACTCCAGGACCTTTTCATCGAGGCTGTCGATGCGGACGCGCAGCGCCTTGAGTTCTTGCTCGGACATCAACCGTGCTCCTTCTCGAAGTCTTTCATGTATGCGACCAGCGCATTGACGGCGGTGAGATCGACGGCGTTGTAAATGGATGCACGCATCCCGCCCACCGAACGGTGACCTTTGAGGTTCAGCAGGCCGTTGGCGTCGGCACCCGCCAGGAACGGTTTGTCCAGACGATCATCAGCCAGACGAAACGGCACGTTCATCCACGAGCGATCCGGCTTGTTGATCGGGTTGCTGTACAGGCCGCTGCCATCAATAAAGTCATACAGCGTGCGCTGCTTGATATCGTTCAGCTTACCGATGGCCTCGACGCCGCCCTGCTCCTTGAGCCACTCGAAGACCAGACCGGACAGGTACCAGGCCAGCGTAGGCGGCGTGTTGTACATGGAGCCATTGTCGGCCGCGACCTTGTAGTTGAGCATGGTCGGGCACAACGAACGCGCACGGCCCAGCAGGTCTTCGCGAATGATCACGACCACCACACCACTTGGACCGATGTTCTTCTGAGCTCCGGCGTAGATCATGCCGAAGCGCGAGATATCCACAGGGCGCGACAGGATGTCCGAGGACATGTCCGCAATCAGTGGCACATCTCCGGTTTCAGGTATCCAGTTGAATTCCAGCCCGCCGATGGTTTCGTTCGGAGCGTAATGAACGTAGGCGGCATCTTTGGACAGCGACCATTCGTTCTGACCTGGAATCGCAAAGTAATCATAAGACTTGGCGCTGGCGGCAACGTTGACACTGCCGTAGCGCGATGCTTCTTCGATTGCCTTTTGCGACCAGATACCTGTATCGACGTAATCGGCCTTGCCATTTTCAGGCAGCAGATTCAATGCGATCTGGGCGAATTGCTGGCTGGCACCGCCTTGCAGGAACAACACTTTGTAATTGGAGGGAATGGACAGCAGGTCGCGAAAGTCCTGCTCGGCCTTGTTGGCGATGGAGACGAACTCATCGCTGCGGTGGCTCATCTCCATGACGGACAGGCCTTTGCCGTGCCAGTCCAGGAGTTCCGCCTGGGCACGCAGCAGAACAGCTTCAGGAAGCGCGGCAGGACCTGCGCAGAAGTTAAAGGCTCGCTTGCTCATATCCACTCTCGTCAAATACGTTGGGTCTGTACGCACTTTGTTGAAGAAGCCTGCCAATGACGAGCATGCAGCGGCGCAATCATTGGCAGCTTCTGCAGGAATTCAGATTCGGCCGGTGACGCTCGCCGAATGCCGCAAGGGCTGGTCTTGCCTGCAGTGCACATGCACTCACAGACGAGCCAGCCCTTACGTGATTTACGTTACTGCTCAGCCCTGCGATTCGTCGTCATCCGGCGCAGCGTCCGCTTGCAGGTCTTCACCCGCATCGTCCAGCTCGGCGGCTTCAACGATCACACCATCGACACCCTCTTCGCCTTCAAGCTCGGCGCCTTCGACTTCCGACGGCTCCTGAACACGCTCCAGGCCGACCAGTTTTTCGTCGCTGGCCAGTTTGATCAGAGTAACGCCCTGAGTGTTACGGCCCAGACTGGACACTTCACCAACACGGGTGCGCACCAGGGTGCCCTGATCGGAAATCAGCATGATTTCCTCACCATCGAGTACTTGAACGGCGCCGACCAGGCGGCCGTTACGTTCGTTGCTGACCATGGCGATAACGCCCTGCCCGCCACGCTTGTACTCAGGGAACTCGGAAATCGCAGTACGCTTGCCATACCCACGCTCGGAAGCGGTGAGGATCTGGCTGCCTTCTTCCGGGATCAACATGGAAATCAGCTTCTGACCTTCCGGCAGACGCATGCCGCGTACGCCGCGCGCCGTACGGCCCATGGCACGAACATCGGACTCCTTGAAGCGGGTAACCTTGCCGCCATCGGAGAACAGCATGATTTCCTGCTCGCCATCCGTGATCGCAGCAGAAATCAGGATATCGCCTTCGTCCAGCTCAAGTGCAATCAGGCCCACGCTGCGCTGACGACTGAACGCCACCAGAGGGGTCTTCTTGACGGTACCGTTGGCCGTTGACATGAAGATGAACGGTGCCTTCTTCTTGTCCGCTGCCTTGATGCGCGCCTTGCGCTCTTCTTCGCTCTCGTTGCTGTTTTCCGCCTCGTCAAGCTCGGCTTCAAGGGCTTCGCCCTCTTCGTCGGCACGCTTGCGCATGGCTTCCAGATCGACCGGCAACATGGTGGTGATGTACTCACCCTCACTCAACGGCAGCAGATTGACCAGCGGACGACCACGGGCCGCACGGGACGCTTCGGGAATCTCATACGTCTTGAGCCAGTACACCTTGCCCTTGCTGGAGAACATCAACAATGTGGTGTGGCTGTTGGCAACCAGCAGGTGAGCGATGTAATCCTCATCCTTGACGCCGGTCGCCGACTTGCCCTTGCCGCCGCGACGCTGAGCCTGATAGACCGCCAGCGGCTGCGTCTTGGCATAGCCGCCATGGGAAATGGTCACGACGCGCTCTTCTTCGGTGATCAGATCACCCAGAGTCAGGTCCAGACGCGCATCCAGAATTTCTGTACGGCGTGCATCGCCATACTCGGAGCGAATCAGCTCCAGCTCTTCACGGATCACTTCCATCAAGCGCGTGGCGCTGTTCAGGATGCGGATCAGCTCACCGATCTGGGTCAGGATTTCCTGATATTCGCCGAGCAGCTTCTCGTGCTCCAGCCCGGTCAGACGATGCAGACGCAGCTCCAGAATCGCCTGAGCCTGTTCCGGCGACAGGAAATACTTGCCTTCACGCAGACCGTACTGAGGGTCCAGGTTCTCTGGACGGCACGAATCAGCGCCTGCGCGCTCGACCATTTCGACCACAGCGCTCGATTCCCAAGGCGTGCTGATCAGCGCTTCCTTGGCTTCGGCAGGTGTCGGCGAGGCCTTGATGAGCGCGATGACCGGGTCGATGTTGGACAGCGCAACCGCCTGACCTTCAAGAATGTGGCCACGCTCGCGCGCCTTGCGCAGTTCGAATACGGTACGACGGGTCACCACTTCACGGCGGTGACGAACGAAAGCTTCCAGCAGGTCCTTGAGGTTCAGGATCCGGGGACGGCCGTCGATCAGGGCAACAATGTTGATGCCGAAAACGCTTTGCAGCTGGGTCTGGGCATAAAGGTTGTTGAGGATGACCTCAGGCACTTCGCCACGACGCAGCTCGATCACGACGCGCATACCGTCCTTGTCGGACTCGTCGCGCAGCTCGGTAATACCTTCGAGTTTCTTCTCCTTTACCAGTTCGGCGATCTTCTCGATCAGACGCGCCTTGTTCAACTGGTAAGGAAGCTCGGTGATCACGATCTGCTGGCGGCCACCGACCTTGTCGATGTCTTCGACGATCGAGCGGGCGCGCATATAAATGCGACCACGGCCCGTACGATAGGCTTCGATGATGCCCGCACGACCGTTGATGATCGCAGCAGTCGGGAAATCCGGACCCGGGATGTATTGCATCAGCTCGTCGATCGTCAACTCGGGGTTGTCGATCAGCGCCAGGCAACCGTCGATGACTTCACCGAGGTTGTGCGGCGGAATATTGGTCGCCATGCCCACGGCAATACCACTGGAGCCGTTGACCAGAAGGTTGGGAATACGGGTCGGCATGACCGCAGGGATCATTTCGGTGCCGTCGTAGTTGGGCACCCAGTCCACGGTTTCTTTGTGCAGGTCAGCCAGAAGCTCGTGCGCAAGCTTGGTCATGCGCACTTCGGTGTATCGCATCGCTGCGGCGTTATCGCCGTCGACGGAACCGAAGTTGCCCTGGCCGTCTACCAGCAGATAGCGCAGCGAGAATGGCTGAGCCATACGGACGATGGTGTCATAGACAGCCGTATCGCCGTGTGGGTGGTACTTACCGATAACGTCACCCACCACACGGGCGGACTTCTTGTACGGTTTGTTCCAGTCGTTGCCCAGCTCGCTCATTGCGAACAGCACGCGCCGGTGTACGGGCTTCAAGCCGTCGCGCGCATCCGGCAGCGCTCGACCGACGATAACGCTCATTGCGTAGTCGAGGTAGGACTGCTTCAGCTCGTCTTCGATATTGACCGGTAGGATTTCTTTGGCCAGTTCGCCCATGAGAAGCCTGATTCCTTTTTCTGGTGAAACCTCGCAAACCCATTCGGGGTAGACGAAGCTCGCCGCTGCCAGCATTTGCAGGGCAGCGACTTACGACAAATCAACGAGTTATGCCTTGGATCTGCGCAGGGCGCGCGACTCTGAACAGCACCCCTGGAAACCGCCGAATGTTACCACAATCGCCGAGGCGCTCACATCCTTTGCAAGCGCTGAAAAAGAGCCTTGTGCGCTTTGGACGCCTGATACGCGCTTACAGGCCCGCTCAGCGGCGATACGCCATCAAACCTGCGCTACTCGCACAAACGTCAATGCAAGTGTTTACGACTCATCAATTGCGCCATTTTTGCCGAGTCAGGACGTTCGACTATGCCCTTCTCGGTGACAATGGCGTCGATCAGGTCCGCAGGCGTGACATCGAACACCGGATTGAAGGCATCGACGTCAGCACCAACACGCTGACCGCCGACTTCGAGCAGCTCACGGCCGTCTCGCTCCTCAATCACGATGTCATCACCGCTGGCGGTCCCCATGTCGATGGTGGAGCTGGGCGCGACTACCATGAAGCGCACACCATGGTGCATGGCGGCAACAGCCAATTGATACGTACCGATCTTGTTTGCCACATCACCGTTGGCCGTGATGCGGTCCGCGCCGACGATGACCCAGGTAATGCCCTTGGTGCGCATCAGGTGTGCGGCAGCAGAGTCGGCATTGAGGGTTACCGGGATGCCTTCGTTGGCCAGCTCCCAGGCGGTAAGGCGCGAACCCTGCAGCCAGGGACGGGTTTCGTCGGCGTAGACCCGTTCGATCATGCCCTCAAGATGCGCAGCGCGAATCACACCCAGCGCCGTACCGAAACCGCCGGTCGCCAACGCACCGGTGTTGCAGTGAGTCAGTACGGTCTGAAGATTGCCCTGGTGTTTGCGCATGAGGTCGGCACCGAGCTGCGCCATGGTCAGGTTGGCTTCGCGGTCGCTCAGATGAATCGCAACGGCCTCGGCCTCCAGAACGACCAATGGATCATCGGTCGGCTTGATACGTTGCAGACGGTCGCGCATCCGGTTCAAGGCCCAGAACAGGTTGACGGCAGTAGGACGCGAATCGGCAAGCAGCTTGAAGTCTTCTTCAAGGGCCAGACGCCAGTCACCACCCATAGCAACCCGGGCACGCGCGGCCAGCACAATTCCATAAGCAGCGCTGATGCCGATGGCGGGCGCGCCTCGCACGACCATCGAACGAATGGCCTCGGCGACGCCAGCGGCGCTGGTGTAAGGGTGCCAGGTTTCTTCAAACGGCAGTACGCGCTGGTCAAGCAGGTACAGAGCGTTATCTCGCCAATCGATGGCCTTCACCTTTTCCGCAGCCAACAGTCGATCGCGCATCGCCCACTCCATCTTGAAATCCAAAGCCCAGAATCAAAAGCGGCTGATTATAGCGAGCCGCCCGCCAAGACGCTCGGGTATACTTCGCCATCAACGTAATAAGCTCTGGAAACCTTGTCATGCCCAACACCACAGCGCCGCTAGACCTGTTGCTCCTGCCCACCTGGCTGGTGCCGGTCGAGCCTGCAGGCGTGGTACTCAAGGAGCACGGCATTGGCATCCGTGACGGCTGCATCGCCTACATTGGCCCGAAGGCCGAAGCATTGAAGCAGAATGCCTTGCAGATTCAAGAACTGCCCGGGATGCTGCTCAGCCCTGGATTGATCAACGCTCACGGCCATGCGGCGATGACTCTGTTCCGGGGCCTGGCGGACGATCTGCCGCTGATGACCTGGCTGCAGGACCATATCTGGCCTGCTGAAGGCAAATGGGTCGATGAGGATTTCGTTCGTGATGGCACGGACCTGGCCATCGCCGAACAGCTGAAAGGCGGGATCACCTGCTTCTCCGATATGTACTTCTACCCCAAGGTTGCCGCCGACCGCGTCCACGCAAGCGGTATACGCGCACAGATCACTGTGCCGGTGCTGGATTTCCCGATTCCGGGCGCCCGCAACACCGATGAAGCCCTGCATGCAGGCATCGAACTGTTCAATGACCTCGTCCATCATCCGCGCATCAAGATTGCGTTCGGCCCTCATGCGCCTTACACGGTCGGCGACGAAAACCTTGAAAAAGTCCGGGTGATTGCCGACGAACTCGATGCCATGATCCAGATGCACGTCCATGAAACAGCCTTCGAAGTCGAGCAATCGCTGGAGCAGCGCCAAGAGCGACCCATGGCAAGACTCGATCGCCTGGGCCTGTTGGGGCCGCGCTTTCAGGCGGTACACATGACGCAGATCAGCGATGAAGACCTGGCCCTGTTGGTGGAAAGCAACTCCAGCGTGATTCACTGCCCCGAGTCCAATCTGAAACTCGCCAGTGGCTTTTGCCCTGTAGAGCGACTGTGGCAAGCAGGCGTCAATGTGGCCGTGGGCACTGACGGCGCTGCCAGCAACAATGACCTGGACCTGCTGGGTGAAACCCGCACTGCCGCCCTGCTCGCCAAGGCCGTGGCCGGGTCCGCTACGGCGCTCGATGCACACCGGGCGCTACGTATGGCGACCCTCAACGGGGCTCGCGCACTGGGTATTCAGGACGAAACCGGGTCACTGGAAATCGGCAAGGCCGCAGACATGGTGGCTTTCGACCTGTCCGGGCTGGCTCAACAGCCCATCTACGATCCTGTTTCACAGCTCATTTATGCGACCGGCCGCGACTGCACCTGCCACGTCTGGGTGGCAGGCAAGCAACTGCTCGACAATCGCCGCCTGACCCGGATGGATGAGCAGGCGCTGACTGAAACAGCCATGGCCTGGGGCAAGCGCATTTCCGGCAAGTCAGCGTGAGTACGCAGGCACACCGAACCGAACACATGACGGTCTGGCCTATCTATATAGCCAGACTGATGAAAACGAATTTTGAGTTCAAGAGGGCTACCCATGAGCAACGTCGACCGCGCTGAAATCGCCAAATTCGAGGCCTTGGCCCATCGCTGGTGGGACCGTGAAAGCGAATTCAAGCCGCTGCATGACATCAATCCGCTACGCGTCAACTGGATTGACGAGCGCGTCAATCTGGCTGGCAAGAAGGTGCTGGATGTCGGATGCGGCGGCGGCATCCTCAGCGAAGCCATGGCCTTGCGTGGCGCAACCGTTACTGGCATCGACATGGGCGAAGCGCCTCTTGCGGTAGCACAACTGCATCAGCTCGAATCCGGCGTCAGTGTGGAGTATCGCCAGATCACTGCAGAGGACATGGCCGAAGAAATGCCCGAGCAGTTCGACGTGGTGACCTGTCTGGAAATGCTTGAGCACGTACCGGACCCATCGTCGGTGATTCGTGCCTGCTACCGCATGGTCAAGCCAGGCGGCCAGGTATTTTTCTCCACGATCAACCGCAATCCCAAGGCCTATCTGTTCGCTGTGATCGGCGCTGAATACATTCTGGGCCTGCTGCCGCGTGGCACCCACGATTTCAAGAAATTCATCAGGCCTTCCGAACTGGGCGCCTGGAGCCGGGATGCGGGCCTGCAGGTCAAAGACATCATCGGCCTGACCTACAACCCGCTGACCAAGCATTACAAACTGGCCTCGGACGTGGACGTCAACTACATGATCCAGACTCTGCGGGAGGCCTGAACATGCGTCTGAGAGCAGTTTTATTCGACATGGACGGCACCTTGCTCGACACAGCGCCGGACTTCATTGCCATTGCTCAGGCAATGCTGGCCGACCGGGGATTCCCGGCTGTGGCGGACAAGCTGATCCGCGACGAAATATCAGGCGGTGCCAAAGCCATGGTGGCTGCAACGTTCGCTCTGTCACCCAACGAGCCTGAGTTCGAAGCGCTGCGCCTGGAGTTTCTGGAACGCTACCAACGTGAATGCGCGGTGCACAGCAAGCTGTTCGACGGCATGGCCGAGCTCTTGGCGGACATTGAAAGCGCTGGCCTGATCTGGGGCGTGGTGACCAATAAACCGGTGCGTTTCGCCGAACCGATCATGGCGCAGCTGGGCCTTGCCGAGCGCTCGGCATTATTGATCTGCCCCGATCATGTGACGCACAGCAAACCCCACCCCGAGCCACTTATTCTGGCCTGCAAGATGCTGGATCTCGACCCGGCCAGTGTTCTGTTCGTCGGCGACGACTTGCGTGACATCGAGTCCGGCCGGGACGCTGGAACCAAAACGGCTGCCGTACGCTACGGTTATATCCACCCCAACGACAATCCCGATCACTGGGGCGCTGACGTCGTGGTCGATCACCCGCTGGAACTGCGCAAGGTACTGGATAACGCGCTGTGCAGTTGCTGAGCACCTGACAAACTGCTTGAGGTTTTCATGTTTGAATATTCTGCCCGTTCCGATCTGCTAAAGGATCGAGTCATTCTGATTACAGGTGCTGGCCGGGGCATCGGTGCCGCCGCTGCAAAAGCCTACGCCGCTCACGGCGCGACGGTGCTGCTTCTGGGGCGGACCGAAGCTCACCTCACCGAGGTCTACGACGAGATCGAGGCCGCTGGCCAGCCTCTGCCCGTCGTGATTCCGTTTGATCTGGAAACGGCAGAGCCTCGCCATTACAGCGAACTGGCAGCGATGATCGAAACCGAGTACGACCACCTCGACGGGTTGCTGCACAACGCCTCGATCATAGGGCCACGAGCGCCTCTGGAGCAGCTGCCTGCCGAAGAGTTTGCACGCGTCATGCACGTCAACGTCAACGCGACTTTCATGCTGACGCAGAGCCTGTTGCCTCTGCTCAAACTGTCTCGTGACGCCTCTATCGTCTTCACATCGAGCAGTGTAGGTCGCAAGGGCCGCGCTCACTGGGGCGCCTATGGCGTCTCGAAGTTTGCGACCGAAGGATTGATGCAGACCCTGGCGGACGAATTGGAAGGCATTGCCTCGGTTCGTGCCAACAGTGTCAATCCCGGTGCCACACGAACCAGTATGCGAGCCCAGGCATACCCCGCCGAAAACCCGCTGAACAACCCCACGCCCGAAGAAATCATGCCGGTTTATCTGTATCTGATAGGCCCTGACAGCCAGGGTGTAAACGGTCAGGCAATGAACGCCCGGTAAACGGTGAAATCCATGCGCAGCCGTGCCGGAAAACCGCCACGGCGCTCATGTATTCAACTGCTCCATGTCAAGGAAGTGCCGCTTCGCTCGATACCTCCAATAGTGTGGTTTTGCTAACTCACTGATTTTAAATATCTCTGCATCAATGAACCGAATGGCATGACTTTCGCTCTAACCCAGCCAAGCCAGCAATATGTGCTGAGGAGCGAAGAGATGAATTCTCCTACCCAGACCCATGCGATTGACTTTGATACGGCCAAGTTACGACATCTCGGCTTTCAAGATCATCCCAATGTTGTGCTGCCCCCATTGTCATTGCCCGAACTGGTCAAACAACTCGGGCTGCAGTTACAGACCAGCCTGGAAGCGGAAAAAATCCTCACCCTGTTTTTCCAGGGTGTTCAAAGACTGCTGCCACTGGATGGCCTGATCTATCGCCACGAACAAAGCGACGTGCATTTGAAGCAGGGCGCAGATGCGTCTCATCGTTCGCACTTTCATTTGCGTCATGAAGGTGAGGATATCGGCAGTCTTGAATTTCAAACCGCACAGCCGTTGGATGCCCGCCAACTGAGTGATCTGGAAGTTCTGCTGGCGTGCCTGCTTTATCCATTATTGAACGCGCTGCTTTACCGCATTGCGACCCAGAGTGCTTTGCGAGATCCGTTGACCAGTACCGGTAATCGCATTGCGATGGACCAGAGTCTGTACCGTGAGATCGAACTGGCACGTCGACACAAGCATCCACTCTCGCTGTTGATGCTGGATATCGACCACTTCAAGAAGGTCAACGATGGTTACGGTCATTACACCGGTGATGAGGTGCTGAAAACCATCGCACTCAGTCTCAAGGCACAGTTGCGCAATATCGACCGTATATTCCGATACGGCGGGGAAGAGTTCGTCGTGATTCTCTCCAATACCGGCGACGAAAGCGCTGCCCTGATTGGCGAGCGCTTGCGCCAGGCCGTTGGCGATCTGGAGTTCGATGAAGTCGATCCGACTCTTATGATGACAGTCAGTCTTGGCTGTTCCACGCTACTGCCGACGGAAACTGCCGACAGCCTGCTACGCCGCGCAGACAACGCGCTGTATGTTGCCAAACGCCAGGGGCGTAACCGTCTGGCGATGGCGAGTTAATGCCTGTATCTGTCAGGCATCTGCAAGCACGACGCGCTCGCGCGGAGACTTGACCTTTTCCAGTTGCATGCAGCGCTCGAGAAACAGGTACATGTATTCGTAGCTTTTGGTCACCGCCTGACGCAACTCAGCCTGCAACTGCACACTCGGATCGTTACCTACCAATGTGCAAATGATCTCCAGCGCTTCCCATGGATGCGAATCGTCATATTGCGCATGCATCTTGAGCCACTTCATGGCTTTCTTGCGGCCTTCTTCGGGAAACGCTTCAGCGTATTCGCCGGTGGAGCAGACCACCGCAGACCACTCGCCTGTAGCACCCTCAATGGCGTAGTTGGTTGCGGCCATGGCAACCGCCAACGAGTCTGAGGAGCTGGTCTGCCAGCACCAGTGGCTTAACGCATGCAGCTCGGGCGCCACCCGCTGGGCGTGCAGGTCCTCGAGCGTCACACCGTGTGCAGCACACCAGTTGACCCAATAATCGGCATGATTGAGTTCGACGCGGATGTTGCGCATCAGCCAGCGACGCGCCATGTCTTCCCCTGGGTGGCGACCGAAACGCGTTTTGGTGAGATTCTTGGCCATGTACACCGCAAACTGCTCGACCACAGGCCAGCCGCCTGTCAGGTAGTCACGCATGACCCTGGGGCTCAACGTCGCGTCACGCATCTTCTGGTAAAGCTCGTGCCCGACGACCCGGGCCTTGGCGCCACTGCAGTCCTTGATCAATTGTTGTGCCCAGGCCGGATAGCTGCTGGCCTCCATGAGCGGACCGGTTCTAGTGTAAGTATCGATCACTGTGTGGCTCCTTGTGTGAGTTATACGGTTTAACTTAACGACCCCGGCGCACCAAACATTAGCAGGTCAGGTCGCGTGGCTTGCACATACAGACTGTCACAGGTGAACAGTTGCGGGCGGCCAATCAGATAACCCTGCGCATAATCCACGCCTATTTCCTGCAAGGCAGACTCTATCTCGGGCGTTTCGACAAACTCTGCAATTGTGCGCTTGCCCATGACATGCCCAATATTATTGATGACCTCGACCATCGCCCGATTGATCGGATTGTCGAGCATGTCTTTTACGAAGCTGCCGTCAATCTTCAGAAAATCGACCGGCAGGTGCTTGAGATAAGCAAACGAGGACATACCGGAGCAAAAGTCATCCAATGAAAACAGGCAACCCAGCGACTTCAACTCATTGATGAATCGGATCGCATTGCCCAGGTCAGCAATGGCACTGGTTTCAGTAATCTCGAAGCAGATCATGCCCGGCTCAACGCCAAACGTGGTGAATTGCACTTTCAGATAATCAAGAAACGCATCGTCTCCGATACTCGAACCCGACAGGTTGATCGCACACAACGCCTGCGGCATCTCATGTCGCCCTTCGGCGATACACTGGCCGATGATCTTGAAAACATGATGCACGACCCAGCGGTCAAGCGTCGTCATTAACCCGTAACGTTCGGCTGCGGGTATGAAACTGTCCGGAGCTACCATTCGTCCAGACTCGTCACGCAACCGTAAAAGAATCTCGATGTGCCGGACGCCATCGCCTTCGTCCGTTATAGAAGCAATTTCCTGGGCATAAAGGCAGAAACGATTCTCCTCCATGGCCATGTGCAACCGCTGGATCCAGGCCATTTCGCCGGAGCGCGTAGACAGCATGGTGTCGTCGGCCCGATACACCTGAACCCGGTTGCGCCCCTTTTCCTTGGCCATGTAGCACGCCATATCGGCAGCGCTCAACGACGCCTCCAGGGTGGTTGGCGCATCACCCAGATGCACCAGACCAATACTCACCGTAGTCAAAAACGGCCGGCCTTTCCATACGAAGTGCAAATGCTGCACGAGTTGGCGGAGGTTTTCGGCTATTTCATGGGCGGCATTGGCCGGACAGTCCAGCAGCAGGACGCCAAATTCGTCGCCGCCAAGCCGCGCCAGCGTGTCGCCCTCGCGCAAGGCCTGCGGCAATGCTACGCAGATATGCCGCAACAGTTCATCACCGGCCGCGTGACCGCTGGTGTCATTGACCAGTTTGAACTGGTCCAGGTCGAGAAACATCAGGCAGTGCCTGCCTGCCTCGGCGTCTGGCGCGTCCAGAACGAGTTGCAGACGACGTTCGAACTCGCCACGATTGACCAGCCCGGTCAGCGCATCGTGGGCAGCCTGCCATGACAGATTGGCGATGTACTGAAGCTCCTGCGTCATATCGTGCAACACCAGCACAGCGCCGCTTACGACCCCCTCCGAGAAAATCGGCGAGCCGACCAGCGTAACCGACACCGTGCTGCCATCCAGGCGCTGGATAAGCTTGGCGTTGGCGCTGCCCCCCTTGAGCTTGCCGCCAAGGATGTGATCGATCAGCGTTGCGTTGTCACGCTGATCGTTTTCGTCCAGCAGATTGAACAGCGCCGCCAGCGGCAACCCACCGGCCTGGCTGTTTTTCCAGTGGGTAAGCCCTTCCGCCGCGGGATTCATGTAAACAATCTTGCCCTCGACATCGGTTGTTATCACACCGTCACCGATGGACTCCAGCGTGATCTGCGCCCGCTCCTTCTCCAGTTGCAACGCATCGGCAAATAGCCGGCGCTGGGCAATCAGCCTGCGTACGCGCAGCAGTGCCAGAAGAATCAGGACAATTGCGGTAACCAGATTGACTGCCACCAACAGCTTCAAAATGAACCGGGACCCTTCACCGAGCGCGTCGCTGAATGCACGAGCGGCAGGTGCTACACCCTCGTTGATGGCATTGATCCTCGCCCGCCACTGCTCGCTTTCGGCAGGGCTCACAGCACCTTCCCTGACCCTGTCATGTATCTGATCTGCCAGAGCGTCAAGTTGCAGAAGGTAACTGTCACCTACGGTCCAGAAGTGGATCGCAGTCTTCATGAAGCTGAAATCGTGGAAGTTCAGGTACATCCAGATGATCCCGGAGACATCGTCCGGGTGATTGCCGCCCTGGATGATCCCGGCCTTAGCATCCGAAAGAGACGGCACTGGCTTGTCCAGAGCCTCACGCAGGGCATGCCCTCCCTGCGGAATGGCAAAGGCCTGCTGGTATTTCTGATAGTCGCGTTCGTCGTGCCAGTTGGCGTAAAGGCCCAGGTAGTGGATGGCATCTTTCTGCCCCTTGGACCAAAGACTTTCACCTACGACGTAACTGCGCACTGCAGACATCGTATAGAGGCTTACGCATCCCAGCAGCGCTTGAAACAGTGCCACTGCGATGAATGGCCACACAATGCCTATCAGACGGGGTTTGGAAAAGGTCCATGGCTGCTTCATGGGTTCGCGTCACCACATGCCTTTGTATGATCGTCCAGCCCAGAGCCTAGGCTAAATCCTTACAGGATGACATGGGATTTTTTCCTGTTTGTCACAACTTTCGCAGGACGGTCAGCAAATCCATGTCAGATTTGTTGCAAATGGCCATACAGTTTGGCGTACAAGCCACCGTCGGCGATCAACTGCTGATGATCACCATCCTCGGCGATACGCCCACCATCGAACACCAGTACCCGGTCGGCCTGTTTCACGGCAGAGAGCCGGTGGGCAATGATCAGAGTTGTTCGACTGCGCAGAAAGCGCGTCAGCGCCTGATGCAGGTTGTATTCAGTGGCGGCGTCAAGCGCCGACGTCGCCTCATCGAGTATGACTACCTTGGGGTCAGACAAGACCATGCGCGCAATTGCCATTCGCTGGCGTTGCCCGCCGGACAATCTGACGCCCGAACGGCCTACCGTGCTGTCCAGCCCTTCCGGCAGATCGCGTATGGCCGATTCCAGTTGCGCCACTTCCAGTGCCCGCCAGCAGGCTTCGTCTGTACAGTCACGGCCCATGGTCAGGTTGGCGCGCACGGTGTCGTTGAACAGGGCGGGATGTTGCAGAACGACGGCGATGTTTTCGCGCACACGCTCAAGGCCGACTTCCTGCTGCGTGGCGTCACCGAACCGAATGGTCCCGGACTGCGGCGTGTACAGACCCAGCAACAGTTGCACCAGCGTACTCTTGCCGCCACCGCTGGCACCGACAATCGCAACCTTCTCGCCCGGCGCGATGGTCAGGTTCAACTGATCCAGCACCAGCCCCTCGCCATAACCGAAACTCAGCCCGCGCACTTCGATACCGACGGTTTCCCGCCCCTCGAAAGGATCGGCGCCACCTGGGTATTGCGGTTCATCAGCACGGGCCAGCAGCTCGTTGATACGCGTCAGTGCGCCACCCGCCGCATAATAGGCATATTGCAGATTCAGCAACTGCTCAACCGGTGTCATCATGAACCACAGGTAGCTGAACACCGCGAGCATCTGACCAATCGACAGGTCCGAAAACAGGACCGTCAGCATCGCCGCTGCACGAAAGATATCGATGCCAAACTGAAACAACAGGCCGCTGGCACGCCCGGACGCGTCACTTTTCCATTGTGAGTTGATCGCGTAGTCACGCACTTCCCGGGCCTTCACGCCCAGTCGGCCCAGGAAAAAGCCCTGACGGTTGCCCGCACGCACTTCCTGGATCGAATCAAGGGTTTCACTCAATGCCTGCGTGAAGCGTGAAGTACTGTCGTTTTCAAGCTTTTTCAGGTGTTTGACCCGCTTGCCCAGCTTGACCGTCAGAAAGATCACCAGCGGATTGAACAACATGATCAGCAACGCCAGCTTCCAGTGCATCCACATGAGGATGCCAGCGGTCCCCGCCAGCGTCAGCGTCGCCACCAGCAGGCGACTGAGGGTTTCCCCGACAAACTTGTCCAGGGTATCCAGGTCGGTGACCAGATGCGTGGTGACCGTGCCACTGCCCAGGCTTTCATATTCGCGCAGAGAAATACGCTTGAGCCGCTCGATAAGGCGCAAACGGATGCGGTAGACGATGTCCTTGGCCAACTGTGCGAACAGACGCGCCTGCAGCACGTTGAACAGCAGCGCGCCAGCGCGCAGGAAAAGGGTCAGCAACAGCATGAGGCCGATGTAGCCAGCCGCCTTTTGCAAACTGTCAGGCAACAGGTGATTCATCACCTTGAGAGCCGCGTCACCGCGCCCCAACAACACCTCATCAACCAGCAACGGCAGCAGCAGAGGGATTGGCACACTGCACAGCGTGGCCAGCACCGCCACGCCATTGGCAATCCAGAGAGCCTTCTTGTGGCGAAGGGCAAGCCGACGGATTTCAGCCCAACTCAGCCTGTCGCCACGACGGCCCTGAGAATCGTCCGCATTTTCAGCGCAGCCTTCACGCACTGGTTGCACGCTCCAGCCAACGACCGAGCAAGGGAGACAATTCACTCAGGGGTTGATAACCGTTGGTCAACAGCGCCAACTGCCCGTTTCGTTCGGCCAGCAGCGTGGGGAAACCCGCGATGCCAAGGTCCTGCGACCAGGAGAAGTCAGCAGCGGTCGCAGCACGCTGTTCGACGCTGTCGAACGCGTCAGCAAATACCTGTCGTGCAAGACCCGCCTGCTCTGCCAGTTCAGCCAGTACGGCCGGCACTGTTACATCCCGGCCATCACAGTAAAAAGCACGCTGGATCAACTGGACCAGCAACCACGCCCGATCAGGATCAAGATGACGGGCTGCCGTCACCGCCCGGCAGGCTGGCGTGGTGTCGTAGACAAAACCGTCCGGCAACGCCCCTTCATACCGAAACGGCTGACCCGTGGCCTGCTCGACCGCCTGCCAATGCTCCAGTATGTAGCGACGCTTGGAAGGCTCAAGCGCTGCGGTCTCCGAGCGCAGACCACCCATCACCAGATGCAGGGGAACACCCGCTGCACCAGCCTGCTGCACCAGCGCATCGGCAACCGGGGCGAAACCCCAGCACCACGAGCACATCGGGTCCATGACATAGATCAGGCGGGCAGACATGGTTCAGGCCTCGGAGGACAAACGATAATTACGACCGATCGGATGAGGCTGATTACGCGCCTTGGCCAGTTCGATCTGCTTTTGCCGGTCGATTGCACTGCGGCGAGTCTTCTCGCTCAGCGAATCCCAGCAATGCGGGCAACTGACGCCCGGTGTGTAATGCTCACTGGCACGGTCTTCTGCGCTGATCGGGGTACGGCAGGCATGGCATTGATCGTAGTCGCCCTCGGTCAGGTCATGGCGGACCGTGACTCGATTGTCGAACACGAAACAGTCGCCACGCCACTGGCTCTCTGGTTCTGGCACTTCTTCCAGATATTTGAGAATGCCGCCCTTGAGGTGGTAAACCTCCTCGAAACCTTCGCCCAGCATGTAGCTCGACGCCTTTTCACAGCGGATCCCGCCCGTGCAGAACATGGCGACTTTCTTGTGCACCGCAGGGTCGAAATGCGCCTTGATATAGTCCGGAAACTCACGGAACGACGTAGTCTTGGGGTCGATTGCGCCCTCGAAGGTGCCGATGGAAACCTCATAGTCGTTCCGGGTATCGATGAGCAGCACTTCGGGATCAGCGATCAGCGCGTTCCAGTCCTTGGGATCGACGTAGGTCCCCACGTTCTTGTTGGGGTCGACGCCCTCGACGCCCAGCGTCACGATCTCTTTCTTGAGTTTGACCTTGGTGCGGTAGAACGGCTGCTCGTCGCAGTAGGATTCCTTGTGGTCGATATCAACCAGACGCGGGTCACTCTTCAACCAGACCATCAGGCCGTCGATTCCTTCACGGCTGCCCGAGACCGTACCGTTGATGCCCTCTTCAGCAATCAACAGCGTGCCCTTGATGCCGTTGGCAACCATGGCTTGCAACAGGGGCTCACGGAACTCGACGTAATCGCTGAGGGTAACGAACTTGTATAGCGCAGCTACGACGATCGGTTGAGTCATCGGCTCTTGGGTCATGTATCTCTCCAGGTGGTGACCCTCGCAAAGGGCCTACCGGGCAAAAAATCTGAACGAAAAAACGCACCGGCCTAGCGGCGCGGTGCGGATTCTAGCAAAAACCGGAGTCAGGCATGCGCTTCAAGTGAGTGATCTGCATCAACTGCCCCCCAAGGGAGCAGCATCACGACTGGAGGGGTCAGTGACCACCCGCGCAGGTGGGCGACGCCGGTGCAGCGCCGGTTTTCGCCCACTCTTCAGGCGTGTAGGTATGCAACGCGAGGGCATGAAACTCGCCCATCAAACCACCCAGCGTGGCGTAAACCTTCTGGTGCCGCTTGACCGAGTTCAGACCCTGAAACTGATCGCTGACCAGCACAGCCTTGTAATGCGTCTGCTCACCGCGACTGTGCATATGGCTCTCGTCGAGCACCTGCAGATGGTGCGGTTGCAATAACGCAAGCGCCGACTCGATTCGATGTTGCATGGTCATGGTGAGACTCGCTTGTCAGGGCTTTTTGGCAGGTGCCGGAGCGGCTGCCTTGGCAGGTTCCAGCTCGGCGGTCATGTCAGCGAGCAGCTTGTTGACGACTGGCACTGCGCTTTCCAGTTTGCCTTGCGTAAGCTGGGCCGATTGCTGGGCCAGTTCAGGCATTTTGGTCATCACTTTCTTGCCCAGTGGCGACTGATAGAACGCAACCAGGTCCTTGAGCTCGCTTTCAGTGAAGTTGGCGGTGTAGAGCTTGACCATTTCAGGCTTGAGCTTGTTCCAGCCGATCGCCTGATCCAGCGCGGTATTGGCTTTGGCCTGATAGGTTTCAAGCAGGGCTTTTTTCGATGCTGGTGCCTTGGTTTCGGCAAAACGCTGAGCAAACATCTGCTGTACTTGTGCGTAGACCGGAGCGCCCAGGCGATCGGCGTTGGCAAGCTTCAGGAACGTTTCGGCACTCGCGTTGTGACTGGCGGTATCGGCAAAGACCTGACCACTGGCACAGACCAGGGCGACCGCTGTACAGATGGCACGAAGACGGGTCATCGAGTTTCCTTATCTAGCAAACGAGGTATTACCCCAGGGCCGACCATTCTGCGCTTATCTGGGCTTTTGGCTCAACCCCCGGTTAGCCGAGCGGTTAAAAACCAATGATCGGGAACCCTGACGGCCATCGTGTACCTAACCCTGCAACGCACTTAAAGGAGTAAGCCCAGTGAGCCGCACAGAAACAGACAGCATTGGCCCTATCGAAGTCCCGGAAGACGCTTACTGGGGCGCCCAGACTCAACGCTCACTGATCAATTTTGCGATTGGCGATCAGCACATGCCGGTGCCAGTTCTGCGCGCTCTGGCGCTGATCAAGAAGGCCGCCGCACGCGTCAACAACCGTAACGGTGACTTGCCGGCCGACATTGCTCGACTGATCGAGCAGTCAGCGGACGAGGTACTCGACGGCCAGCATGACGCGCAGTTTCCGCTGGTGGTATGGCAGACGGGAAGCGGCACGCAGAGCAACATGAACGTCAACGAAGTGATTGCCGGGCGTGCCAATGAGCTGGCTGGCCAGGGCCGCGGCGGCAAGTCGCCGGTACACCCCAACGATCACGTCAACCGATCGCAGAGCTCCAATGACTGCTTCCCGACCGCCATGCACATCGCCACGGCGCAGGCGGTCAAGGAGAACCTGCTGCCCGCAATCGCCGAGCTGTCCAGCGGCCTGGCCGAGCAATCGGCACGCCACATGAAACTGGTAAAAACCGGCCGTACCCACATGATGGATGCAACGCCGATCACCTTCGGTCAGGAGCTCTCCGCATTCGTCGCCCAGCTCGACTATGCCGAAAAGTCGATTCGCGCTGCCCTGCCAGCGGTCTACGAGCTGGCCCAGGGCGGAACGGCGGTCGGCACCGGGCTGAACTCGCCCAAGGGCTTTGCTGAAGCGGTGGCCGCCGAATTGGCTGCGCTTTCTGGCCTGCCATTTGTCACAGCGCCGAACAAATTTGCAGCGCTCGCCGGCCACGAGCCGCTGACAGCACTCTCCGGGGCGCTGAAAACCCTGGCTGTGACGCTGATGAAAATCGCCAACGACCTGCGCCTGCTGGGTTCCGGCCCACGCGCAGGAATCGCAGAAGTCAGGCTGCCAGCCAACGAGCCTGGCAGCTCGATCATGCCCGGCAAGGTCAATCCGACCCAGTGCGAGGCACTGTCGATGCTGGCATGCCAGGTCATGGGCAACGACGTAACAGTAGGTTTCGCGGCCAGCCAGGGCCACCTGCAGCTGAACGTTTACAAACCGGTGATCATTCACAATATTCTGCAATCGATTCGTTTGCTTGCCGATGGCTGCAGCAACTTCAACGAACATTGTGTTGCGGGCATGGAACCCGATGCAGAGAAGATGGCCGAGCATCTCGAACGCGGGCTTATGCTGGTCACCGCCCTCAATCCGCACATCGGCTACGACAAGTCGGCACAGATCGCCAAGAAAGCCTATACCGAAGGTCTTACGCTACGTGAAGCCGCTCTTGCACTCGGCTATCTGACTGACGAAGACTTCGACGCCTGGGTACGGCCGGAAAAAATGCTGGAGGCTGGCAGCAATGGCTGATGCCAGAAGCGGCGCAACACCTCTTGAAGGCAGTGGCAAACGCATACTGATGGTCTACGGTTCGCCGAAGGCCATCAGCCTGTGTAGCGCGCTGGGCGAAGCGTATACACAAGGTGCACGGGGCGAAGGCCATGTGGTTCGAGTGTTGAAGCTCGGCGAACTGGACTTCGACCCCATCTTGCATGCGGGCTATGATCAGAGCCAGGTGCTTGAGCACGACCTGCTCGAGGCCCAGCGACAGATTCATTGGGCCGAGCATCTGGTGTTCGTCTACCCCGTCTGGTGGGGCGGCCTGCCAGCCCTGATGACAGGTTTTTTTGACCGGGTATTGACGCCCGGTTTTGCGTTCAAGGCGCATGGGCGCAAACACTTTTCCAATGAGCTGCTCAAGGGTAGAACCGCAGAGCTGCTGGTCACCATGGACACCGCGCCCCGCTATTTCCGCTGGATATACGGGGCACCGGCGCATCGACAGATGACCCGCACCATTCTGCGCTTCTGCGGAATCAAGACCCGGCGACTGACAGAGTTCGCACCGGTTCGTACTTCCACTGAAGAGCAGCGCCAACAATGGATTCACCAGGCCCGGGCGCTCGGCAAACGCTGATCTGATTGCGCCTCAGCCATGTGCCAATCTTGCTCGCCGGGCTCGCAACCCTGCGATGAGCGACGGCCCAAGCGCAGTCAGCGCAGAACCCAGCACCACCAGTACAGCACCACCATAACCCAGCGCATTGAGCTCTTCAGGCCGCACATATTCTGGCCACATCCAGGCTGCAACGGCCACTGCTGCCAGCGTCACCAGAGGGGTCAACGCCAGCGCCGCACTGACCCGCGAGGCTTCCCAATGAGCCAGAGCTTCAGCAAACGCGCCGTAGGCCACCAGTGTATTCAGACAGCACGCCAACAACAGCCAGCCTTGCAGCGGACTCAGTTGCAAAGCCTCTGCCGGATGCGCCCACGGGGTGATCAATAGCGCACAGAACAGGTAGATCACCATCATGACCTGAAGCGAATTCCATACCGTCAGCAGTTGCTTTTGACTCAGCCCATAGAACGTCCAGACGACCGAGGCGAGGAATACGATCAAAACGCTGGTAGTGTAATCACTCAGCGAGGTTAGCAGCTCCATCAGGCGCTGATTGAAAAACAGCCCGAAGCCAATCAACAGCACCGCCAGACCAATGCCCTGCCCCACGCTGAAGCGCTCTTTGAAGAGAAAAATGCTGCTGATCAGCAACATGATTGGCCCGGTCTGAATGATCAATTGCGTCGTCCCGGGGCTCAGCACGCGCAGGCCTATCAGATACAACACGTAGTTGCCCACCAGACCGAGCACCGCCAACAGCACCAGCCCCTTGCCTTTGCGCCCCAACGATCGGAAGCTGGGCAGACGCTTGACCGAGGCCAGCCAGACAAACAACAGCGAACCCGATATCAACAACCGAAACCAGGTCACTGTCACCGGGTCCATGACTTGCAGAACCTGTTTGAGCTTGACCGGCAAAATGCCCCAGAGCAGCGCGGTCAACAGCGACAGACAGAGGCCATATACCCAGCGGCCCGATGATACGTGCATCAGAAATCCCTTAAGCAAATAGAAACGTGTGCTTCATTCTAGGCGTTGATCCGGAAACAAACAGAGACAGCTGGGCGCTATCAAGGCTCTGAATTGTATGTGTCAGGGCTGGCGCGGTCCGTGGTTGCGTTCATACGTCAGCGCCCCCATGGCCTCGATCTGCCCCTCGATCAAGGCATCGAATGGTTTGAGCAGCGCTTTGAACGAGGCTGGCGCCTCCAGTGTTTCCAGCGCATGAACGACCGCCTCCAATGTCGACAAGGCCTCTGGCCCCGGCGCCTTGCGTAGCCGATAACGCGTGGCCGGTGCAGCATCAAGCGTCACTCTGGGCAACTCTGCCAACAGTGGGTTCAGATGTAACAACTTGCGCACTTTACGCCAGGTACCGTCCGGCACCACCAGTAGGGTTGGCATCGCCTGATCGGATTCGCACGTCAGCATCTGCGCCTTTTCACCCGGAAACAGCAATCGCGCCTGAAAACCAGGCTGGCTCAGTAATCCAGGCAGATCGTCGAAGACTTCACCCACCCGCACCTGCGCATTCAGCAACCCCAGCGCTGCAAATCGGGCAGTGTTCAAAGCATGATCGACCTCGGAGGGATGCTGCAGTATCAGCACGCGCGTACGGCTGGCCAACTGCGGAATCAGGCCGCACAGGCAATGGCTGGCAGGACGCAGGCAGCGTTCACAGCGGACGCGAGACATGGGCTCTCTCCTGGCGGGGTCTTTGGTCAAGTCGTTCGACGCTCTGGTCCCGAAAACTCAACCAGATGCGCCGCCTGTCTAACAGCGCGGCAGTTTAAACAACTGGACACCATTGCGCTGGGCTAATACACCGCTGGGCTGATGATTTGAGCTAGCCTCAATGCACAGGGCTGGTGACATGAAGTCCCCCTGCTGAATCTTCAAAAATTCAACGTCAGGGGCTTCCATGAACCGTGAGGAAATCGAACAGAAGGTACGCGATGCGCTGGGTGTGATTCTGGTAGATAAAGCCGAGATTCATGAGCGCTCGACACTCAACGATCTTTTTCTGGACGAAGAAGACCTCGAAGAGCTCTTCACCAGGCTTGGATACACCTTCAACTTCATGTTCCCGACTTTCATCAGGGAACGGGCGCTACACAAGCCGAAAGACCTCACATTACCCATGCTGGTTGATTTGATAATGCTGATGCATCAGGAAGAGAACCTTCCTGAGAAAGAAGATCGGAACGGTAAAAGCAAAAAAAGAAAGTCAAAACCCACGCGGTCAGGCGCTGACTGATTGCCCGTTGAAGCTAGCGCCTCGGCCTTTGAGCCAGCCTGTATTCTACAGATGCCTGGCTCGCGAATTTCCTGCTGCCAGTCAATTCGGGCAGCGATGCCGGGCTTACCGGCGCGGACGACGGCGCTCGTCGTCAGTACGGACCGGGATGGGCTGTAACTTGGGCCGTTCGATCAGGCCCAGCGCGACGCCCAGATCATGGAGCCATTCTTGCAGTTTGCTGTTCATAAAGCCCCCTTGAGGGAAAAACCCGATACCCCATTTGTACTGGTCACTCAATAGAGATGATAGAAGCAAATGGCTATTTGGACGGGTGTTACGGAAAACAATTTTCCCGATGTAGGCAATGTGACATCTGCAGGGATTTACTTCTAGTCTTTACGACAGACGGCCTGTACCTGACCGATGCGTCAACCTGCCTGCGAAACAGTCACTCCGGCAGCCGAGCCAGACCTTCCTCATCAGTCATTGCGCGCTCCAGCAAATCGGCGGGCAGACTCTTGCTCGCCCGTGCACCCAGCAGCTTGAGTTGCTCACTGCGGCTGACCAGATTCCCCCGCCCGTCCGTGAGTTTGTTGCGAGCCGCAGAGTAGGCCTTGTCCAGCTGCTGCAGGCGGCTGCCGACTTCGTCCAGATCCTGAATAAACAGTACGAACTTGTCGTATAGCCAACCCGCTCGCTCAGCGATTTCCCTGGCGTTCTGGCTCTGGCGCTCCTGCTTCCACAAACTGTCTATCACACGCAACGTCGCCAGCAGCGTCGTCGGGCTGACAATCACAATGTTGCGATCGAAAGCTTCCTGAAACAGATTGGGCTCGGCCTGTAATGCAGCCGAAAAGGCGGCCTCGATGGGCACGAACAGCAAGACAAAATCCAGGCTGTGCAGACCTTCAAGGCGCTTGTAGTCTTTGCCCGAAAGCCCTTTGACGTGATTGCGCAGCGACAGCACGTGCTGCTTCAAGGCTGCCTGACCGATTATCTCGTCGTCTGCCGACACATATTGCTGATAGGCCGTCAGGCTGACTTTGGCATCCACCACTACCTGTTTGTCACCGGGCAGCATGATCAGCACGTCCGGCTGAAACCGCTCACCGTCCGATCCTTTGAGACTGACTTGTGTCTGATATTCACGCCCTTTCTCCAGGCCCGCATGCTCAAGCACTCTTTCCAGAATCAGCTCGCCCCAGTTACCCTGGGTTTTCTGCCCCTTCAGTGCACGCGTCAGGTTGGTGGCTTCATCACTCAAGCGCAGGTTCAACTGCTGCAGGCGTTCCAGCTCCTTGGCCAGAGAGAATCGTTCACGCGCCTCGCTCTGGTAACTTTCTTCGACCCGTTTTTCGAACGATTGAATGCGTTCTTTCAAGGGGGTCAGCAATTGCCCCAATTGCTGCTGACTGGTTTCGGCGAAACGTTGCTCGCGCTCATCGAAAATCTTGCCAGCGAGTTCCGCGAACTGCGCTCGCAGTTCATCCCGAGAACCTTGCAGGTCGCTCAAACGCTGCTGATGACTGTCCTGCTGCTCGCGCAACTCCGCGTTCAACGCCGCGCATTGCGCATCCAGGCGACGCAGCTCGGCCTCGCGAGCGGCGCGCTCGACAACCCAGCCTTGAGCCGCGTCACGGGCAGTATCGGAATTCTGACGCAGCAACTCGACTTCACGGCGCAGAGCGGCAAGGTCAGCCTGCTTGGCGGCGTTGGCCTGCGCCAGATCGCTGATCTCGTCGCGACTGGCATCAAGCTGGGCATTGAGACCATCCTGCGCCATCTGCGCCATGCTCAGGCGCTCATCAAGAAGCGCAGCATCCGCTTCGCGGCGAGCCAGCCCACGTTGTAACTGCCAGACCCACGCCAGCAATGGCAACGCTGCCACAGCAAGGCCCAACAACAGACTGTTCAGGTCAAATGCCATATCCACTCCATGCATGTCGGGTGAGTGCCAGCGGCACTCTGTGTAAACCTGTTGCGGAAAATAGAGATGCAACGGCGACGACGCCTCAGACAGGCGTGATTAACAGGGTGGGAGCAAATCGGGGTGCGAGATTCTACTCTCTTTCAGCGACAGGCACACCCTCAATCCAGTGACGATCTGGTCCGCGACAATCCACAGAAGCTGTGGATAACTCAGTGGACAACCCACCTTTAACCCGCTCAAACCCAGATAGAACGGGGCTTGCGCTCAAACTGACGATTTTTTCACCAGTTAAAAAAAACGATGTTTTTCATTGACTTAATAATTCACCATCAAAAATCAAACCCTTAGAGACGCATGTGACAGTGATGTGGCAGCTTGTGACGCTAATGTGCACAACTCACCCGGAGGAATCTTTTCGGGCGTTTCGCAGGTCGTGCAGATTGCATCCAATTGCACTGAATTCTCAGTGAATACATGGCGTGCAGCCGATCGTCGCGCGTTGCAAACGTGATGAAATACACGGTTCTAAAAACTCATTCGGTGCTCTGAAACGTGTCAGGCGACAAAATGCTTACCCTGCGGTCAAAGCCCTGCCTGAAAGCACCCGCCACAGGTCATTCTTGATCAAGTGAAGGGATCTGATGAGAGAAGTAGTGAAGTTCTTCCTGCTGCTGATGGCAGTCTGCATTATCGCTATCGGAGTCAGCGCCGTGCTGCCATCGCCAGACGGTGCGGTGTTCGCCTACACCGTATTGCTGTCTGCCATTGCCGTCGCGCTGATCATTTGCAGCGATCTCAGTGAAGGACGCATCAATAAAAAAGGCGATATCATGCGTGCCATCCATAGCCGTAAATCCCCAGGACTGACCATCGCCGCCTACGTGCTGGGCTGTTCATTGGTGGCATCGAGCACCGTACTGATCTACCGCCTTATTGGTCACTGGTGATGGTGTGCGCGTCTCTTTTCGAAAGCATGATGATTTACCCCCTTGCAATACACCTTCAACCTGATTAACATAGCCGCCGTTAGTACCAAGCTGAAAATCAATTCCGGTCGATAAAGTCCCGCAACACGTACGGCTCCAGATGGAGAGTGTGTTGGCAACAAGGGATCGACCACCTCGATGGTTTCCAGACATGAACCTTTCACACTGATGCGCCAGATAAGGCGGCCGTGTGACAATGGCTCTCATGGCCTGCCTCAACCAGCCTGCAATTGATCAGGATCTGCACCCCGAGCGTCGAACCTTTGCTCCTGTTGTGTTGCCTGCCCTCCTAAGTACCTACCAGTCAGCCCGAGCGCCATACGATAAAGCGCGCTTTAACTGCCTGTCTTGTTCCAGTCAGGTTCTTCGCCCAGCCAGGCCTTACTACCCAATGCCGGCCCGCGTTCACTGGAATCTTTATTTATGCACGGTAATGTTCCGTGTTGCTTCAGGAAACACCTTGATGACTCATACAACTCAAACTCAGCACGCCATTCATACGCTTACCAATGCCTTCGCACCGATGAACTGCCTGATCATGGCCGCTCGCAAAGGCTGCTTCAGCTTCACGATCGTCAACGAACACGGTATCGCACGTCACACTGAACGTCTTTACCCTGATCAGTACGCCAGCGCCGAGCCGCTGCAAGCGGTGATCGAGCGCACCCGTCAGGCCCTTACCGCCTGATGGCAACACGCTGCCCGAGCCCGAAGCCCCGCCCAACGAGCGTAATACTGTTCACTTAAGCATTTGAGTCCAGGCCGGGCTTTATAGAGAATCCGATGTCAGACCTCTGGCATCGGATTTTTTATGCCCATTCAGCAGCA
>NZ_JAGTPK010000040.1 GCF_021147775.1 Pseudomonas californiensis | reverse complement strand
GCTAGCGTGTAATCGCGCTGGCTACGCCTTTTGCCTGAGTCCATTGAATCCTCCTGAGGAAAGGTCAGAAGGTGTAAACCTTATTCAGGACGGGACACAGCGCAAAAAAAAGCCCCTGTAACAGGGGCTTTTATCACTTTGGACAGACCTTTATCAGGTCATCTGAATAGTGGCCTGCATAATGGTGCTCTGCGTAGAGATCGTCTTCGCGTTCGCCTGATAGTTGCTTTGCGCCTTGATCAGGTTGACGAGCTCCATTGTCAGGTCAACGTTGGACTCTTCAAGTGCCTGCCCTGTGAGGTAACCCAGGGTGCCTGACTCAGGAGCGCCGCTGACCGGAACACCCGAGGAGAACGTTTCACGCCAATTGGTGCCACCCGCTTGCGCCAATCCCTGAACGTTGGCGAAATTGCTGAGCGACACCTGACCGATCACCTTCGACTGACCGTTGGTGTAGGTTGCAAACAGGTTACCCGTCGAGTCCACGCTCATGGCACTGATCTGGCCCGTCGCGTAACCGTTCTGGGACTGAGTGATCAGACCCGAAACCGAAGCGGTCTGAGTGATGCCTATCATATCGAGCTTGATTTCAGCAGCGCCGGTAGCGCCGTTTTCCGCCCAGGTGGCTGACGTACCGGTACCCACCTGTACGGCCGGCTTCCAGTTACTTACGGTGAACGTGCCGTCAGTATTGAACTTGATGTTAGGACTGTCCGTAGGTACCACACCCGGTGGAGTTCCCGTTGCAGCAATGACAAGTTTGCCGTTGGCATCGAAACTGAGGTCATTCTTGTCAGGTACCGGGGCAACAGGAGGTGTGGTCGAGGCTGGAGAACTGATACTCCGACCATCCATCAACGAGTACATGCTCCATGTATTGGTGCCGGTCTTCACAAAGTATTGATCCAGCGTGTGCGCATTACCCTGAGAGTCGTAGGTTGGCGTGCTGTATTTCACGTTATAGCTTTTGGTATCCGCCGGATCAAAAGTACTGATCGCAGGAATAGTTGCCGTTGAATTCAGGTTGGCAACGTTAGTGATGGCATTGGTCGACGAAGGTGTCAGGTTGGAGGAGTCAACACGAAGATTGCTCAACGCGCCCGCAACAACCGCGCCATTGGCATCGACGTTATAGCCCTGCAGGTTCATCCCGGAACTGTTGACGACAAAACCGTCCTTGTCCGTATGGAACGCGCCGGCACGTGTATAGAGCTTCTCGCCGTTATTGCTCAGCATGAAGAAGCCGTTACCATTGATCGCCAGGTCAAGACTGTTGGCAGTGCCCGTCGTGAGGTTGCCCTGTGAAAACTGTTGAGCAACTGCAGCCGTACTTACGCCGCTGCCCACATTGGTCGTACCTGAGGTACCACGAATAGACTGAGCATACTGGTCAGCGAACTCGGCACGCGATGATTTGAAACCGGTGGTCGCGACGTTGGCAATGTTGTTGCCGGTTACGTCGAGGCTTTTGTTTGCAGCATAGAGCCCACTAAGACCGATATTGAAAGACATAATCCACTCCTGCGCCGTCTAGTCGGCTCTATATTCCGATCGTTTGAACTTTGGACAGGGCGACACTGCCGCTGGCCAGATTCAGCATTGTTTCCGCACCATTGACGCCCAGCGTGACGCTGTTGACGGTCGCTGGCAGATACGTCGAAAGCTGGGTGTTCTTGCCGTCGATCGAACCTTCGGCTATGAACGAGTAACTGCCAGCAGGTGCAGTCGTTCCATCACTGGCCTGGCCGTCCCAGGCAAAACTGGTGGTGCCGGCTTTCTGTGCGCCCAGATCGACGGTGTCGACCAGATTTGACTGAGCATCGTAGATCTTGACCGAGGTCACAGAGCTGGAACCCGGCACGACGATCGAGCCGGTCATGCCTTTTGCGGTATCGACGGTGGTCGAGCTCGCATCAATGATCACTGAGCGCCCAACCAGAGACGATGCCTGCAACGCCTGGGAGGACTTGTAGCTGGTTGCAATCGAATCAACCGTGCTGGTCAGGTTCTGCATACTTTCGAGACTGCTGAACTGAGCCAGCTGTGCCACGAATTGCGTGTTGTCCTGAGGGTCCAACGGGTTTTGATTCTTCATCTGCGTGACAAGCAATTGCAGGAATGAATCCTTGCCCAACGTACCTGTCGAATCGGTTTTCGTTGGCGTAGGGTTCTGGAGCTTGTCTAAAAAACCTGTCGCAATATTATTTTCAACGGCCATGTCGTTCGCCTTCTATCACTGACCGAGGGTCAGAACCTTCTGCATCATGGATTTTGCGGTGTTCATGATTTCGGCGTTGGTCTGGAACGAACGACTGGCGGAAATCATGTCGGCCATTTCTTCCACGACATTGACGTTGGGGTAGTAGACATACCCGTCCTTGTCAGCCGAAGGATGATTAGGCTCGTAGCGCGCTTCGAGGTTGGAGCTGTCTTCGATAATGCCGTTGACCTGAACACCCTGCCCGGCTTCGCCCTGATCCTGAAACAGCGAACCGCCGGTGGACTGCTGACCCTGCATCACGGTGGCGAACACCGGGTGACGAGCGCGGTAGGTCTGATCCATGCTCGACGACACGGTCTCGGCGTTGGCGATGTTACTGGCCGTGGTGTTCAGACGCGTGGTCTGGGCACTCATGGCGCTACCGGCAATGTTGAATACATTGGCGAGGGACATGAATTATTCTCCTCGGAGGGCTGCAACCAGCCCTTTGAACTTGCTGTTGAGCAACGTGAAGCTGGCCTGGAAGCCCATGGCATTCTCGGTGTAGCTGGCCTGCTCGACTTGCGAATCGACGGTGTTCTGGTCCAACGAAGGTTGCGAAGGAGTGCGATACATCAAAGTACCGTCCTCGTCGCTCATGCCTTCAGCTTCGATGTGACGGCTATTGGTCTTGTTCAGTACGAAATGGCCGTTCTGGGTCTTTTCGCTTTCGGCGGCCAGCACCGAAGAAAAGCTCAGGTCGCGTGCCTTGAAGTTCGGGGTGTCGGCGTTGGAAATGTTGTTGGCCAACACCTCTGCGCGCTGAGCCCGGAAGTTGAGGGCCTTTTCGTGAATGCCTAGCGCTTTATCGAAACTGATGCTCATGTCGGGAAACCTTTGCCGGTTGACCTGATTCTGTTGTTACTGACAAAGCAATCGGCGTGCCATGTTGTAAAACCCAATGATTACGGGCACCGGAGACGTAGAACAGGCGGCAATGCCAGAAAAGCGGCAAGACATTTCCGCTATTGAGAGGCAAAGCGGCAAGGTGGGTGCCGTTTTTTTGCCAGTATGGGATGCCATCAGAGGGTCGCGGCTCGATGCCTGCTCACGGCCGGGTTCAGGTGGTGTGACTTTATTGAGGCGTGCCAGGCTGTGAACTCAGTGGTATCGGAGTCTGACTCATGTCACCTTTTCGCCCCTCGGCGAGCCACTTTGATGGGGCCAAAGTGGGCAAAGCCCCAGGCTCCGGCTGGGTCCGCCTGCGGCGGATTCCTTCGTTCTGACGCTGATCCGGCGGTCGCTGCAACGGGCCATCCATGGCCCGGTGCAGCTCAATCGGCATCCTGCCGATTGCCAACCGGATCAGCGCCAGGACTCAGCCTGCACCTTGCGTCGCATTCTGTGGTGTCGCGGCTATCGTGGGAGAAAAGCGCTGTTTGTTTTCGGGCTTACTTGGCTGGGCTTTCTTTGATCTTGTTGAGAAAACTCTGTGAACATACCGGCCTCTTCGTCAGCAAACGGTACGCCGCCCGGCTGACTCCCACAGGGGCGTCAACGGGTATGGTGTTCAACCTGAAATCGAGGTTTCAGTGGGAGTGCGTTTGGAGGTGCGCCGTCTCTCGCAGAAATGAAGTAGCAATATCAGCCGTCGGTTCAACCCGATACCCATAAAAAAAGAGACTCGGAAGTCTCTTTTTATTGAGTGCACCTGTCGCCAATCACTTGGCCTTGTAGATGATTCCTGGGCTGCACTGAACCATCTGGTAGTGATCGGGCAAACCATTGAGGGCTTCGGAGGCCCCCAGAAACAGGTAGCCGCCCGGCTTGAGCGTGCCGTGGATGCGCAGCAGGATGTCTTTCTTCACTTCAGCGGAGAAGTAGATCAGCACGTTGCGGCAGAACACGATGTCGAACTTGCCCAGCGCCGCGTAGCTATCGAGCAGGTTGAACGAGCGGAACTCCACGCGACTCTTGATCGGCGCTTTGATCGCCCAGCGACCCGGTGATTTCACGTCGAAAAAACGCTGCAGACGATCCGGCGACAAGCCACGACCGATTGCCAGGCTGTCGTATTCGCCGGTCTTGCAGTTGTTAAGCATCGCACCGGACAGATCCGTGGCAACAATCTGCGCGCCAGCCTTGAGCTGGCCCGGGTTGCTACGCTCGAACTCGTCGATGGACATCGATAACGAGAACGGCTCCTGACCCGACGAGCAGGCTGCCGACCAGATACGCAGACGCTGGCCGGGGCTGGCCTTGATCTGCTCCGGAAGCACTTTGTTTTTCAACACTTCAAAGGGGTAGGTATCGCGAAACCACAGGGTTTCGTTGGTCGTCATTGCATCGACCACCTGCTCCTTCAAACCACTGCGCGGCTGGGTCTGAATGCGCTGAACCAGTTCGCCGAGCGATTTGATGCTCTGCTGTTCCATCAGCTTGTTGAGGCGGCTGGACACCAGATACTGCTTGTTTTCACCAAGCAAGATGCCACAGGCTTTTTCCAGAAATACCCGGAACTGATCAAAATCCAAATTACCCGTAGACAAGGTGCCGCCTCTCAAATCATGTGAATCACCAGGAGCGACGCCCCCGGCTATTTATTCTGCTGCCTTTATTCGCGCAACAACCCTGGCCGCCAGATCATCCGGGCGGAATTTCGCCAGAAAGTCATCAGCGCCGACTTTCTTCACCATCGCCTGGTTGAATACCCCGGAAAGCGAGGTGTGCAAGGTGATGTGCAGCTTCTGCATGCGCGGGTCATTACGAATGGCCGCTGTAAGGGTATAGCCATCCATCTCCGGCATTTCAATGTCGGAGATCATCATCAGAAATTCTTCGTGGGGTTTTTTGCCTTCCTCGACCATCTTGCGCAGGTAATCCAGCGCTTGACGACCGTCGTTCAAGGCAACTACCTCGACACCCACCGTTTCCAGACAGCGACTTACCTGCTTGCGGGCCACTGATGAGTCATCGACCGTCAGGACGCGCAGCGAAATCGCCTTGTGATGAACTTCTTCATCAATGACCCCAACCGAAACCTCTTCGGAAATGGGCGCAACCTCGGCGAGGATCTTCTCCACGTCGATGATCTCGACCAACTGGTTATCGACGCGTGTGACCGCGGTCAGATAATGGTCGCGGCCCGTGCCCTTGGGTGGTGGATGAATCTCTTCCCAGTTCATGTTGACAATGCGTTCGACCGAATGCACCAGAAAGCCCTGAACCTTGGTGTTGTATTCAGTGATGATGACAAACGAATTGACGAGCGAAATCATGCCCGTTGAGCCTGTCGCCATTGCCAGGTCAAGAATCGGGATGGTGCCGCCGCGAATGCTGGCAACGCCACGTACGATCGGACTCGACTTGGGCATGATGGTCAGTTTCGGGCATTGCAGTACTTCTTTGACCTTGAATACGTTGATCCCGTAGAGCTGCTTGCCGTCGAGACGGAACAAGAGCAGCTCAAGGCGATTCTGACCCACCAACTGAGTTCGCTGGTTTACCGAATCCATTACACCTGCCATGCCGAACCCCCCTTACCCAAGAGACCGTTGACCCCACACCAAATTGGTAAACGGCACGGGCTTTGCTTTTTATACGTCATGAACACACTGACGACAATTTCTCGACACCTTGCATTAGAGACCCGAAGGCTTCTATGCGCAATCGCCTTGCTGTGCGTTTCAAGCACGGCCAGCTACAGCCATGCAGAGAATTTCACACTGCCTGAACAGCTTATCGGCGTCACCCAGGGGTTTCTTGAGTTCACTGTGGAAGACTATTTGGCGACCAATCAGATTGATGGGCGTCACGACATACAGGTCAAGCAACTTGATCCCCGGATGCGCATGGGTTTTTGCGACAAGGATTTGACAGCCACACTGGAAAGCCCGCGCCCGGTTGGCAGAGTGACAGTACGCGTGCGTTGCGAAGGCTCCTCCCCGTGGACCGTGTTTGTTCCTGCTCAGGTACAGCTGTTTCGCAACGTAGTGACGGTAATGCGCCCGCTTAAACGTGATGCCATTGTGACCGAGGACGATGTCGCAATGCGTGAGCGTGATGTCAGCAGCCTTGGCCTGGGATTTCTGGCTTCGCTGGACCAGGCAGTCGGGCAGAAGGTTGTCCGACAAATGGTCATCGACCAGGTCGTGACGCCGGTGGCGCTCCAACAGCCGCAAATGATCCACAAGGGTGATCAAGTGGTGATCATTGCGCGCACTGGGTCGCTGGCGGTCCGCATGCCGGGCGAGGCGCTGTCAGATGGAGGCTTCAACGAACAGATACGGGTGAAAAACCTGAATTCCAACCGGGTCATCAAGGCCAGCATAACCGGGCCCGGGCAGGTGGAAGTCGCCATGTGAACACTTTGAGGTAGCGTAGAACGTGCGTTTTTTCTAGACTGCGGTGAATTTCCCGACGGTGCCGGCTTCTATTGAGAAGCTTTATCACGACGAGCCTAAAGTTTTATCGGGGTTAGCCGAAAACAAGGCAAGCGTCCAAACACCCAGAGGTTTTTTATCATGGTCATAGACTTCAGTCGCCTTAACAGTTCCCAGTCCGTGGGTGGCGCATCGCGCACCAACGCAACGAAAGAAATCAGCAAGACCGATGCGTCAACGGCTGCCAGCAGCACTGCAGGCGTCAAAAGCACCGGGGAAACCGTTTCTCTGAGCAGTGAGGCTCAACAGTTGCAGAAAATCACTGACAAGCTGTCCGATCTGCCGACCGTCAACAGCGCTCGCGTTGCCGAACTCAAGCAGTCCATCGCTGACGGCACCTATACAGTGGACAGCAACCGCGTAGCCAGCAAGTTGCTTAATTTCGAGACCCAACGCTAGCACTTTGCTCGCGCTGGATATTCTGGACGCTTGATAACCAGAGCATGCGATGCAAGACACTATTTTGCTTCAGATGATCAATGACGACATCATTCCTGCACGTCAGCTGTTTGAGCTCCTGCAGGCTGAATCTATCGTTCTGCAAGGCCGTGACATGTTCGAAATGGAGCATATTCTGGCGCAGAAACAGGCGCTGGTCATTGTGCTCGAACAGCATGGCCGCAAACGTAGCCAATTGCTTGTCGATCTGGGCCTGCCTCCCAACCGAGAGGGTCTGGGGTTGCTTGCGAGTCAGTCTGCTCTGGGTGAGCAGCTCTTTGCAGCGGGTGAAGAACTCACGGCTTTGCTCGCTCAGTGCCAGGCAGTCAATGAACAAAATGGCGGCCTCATCCAGTTGCAGCAGGTTACGACAGCTCATCAACTGCGCATTTTGAATGGTGGAGATACACCGACACTTTATGACAATCGGGGATCGACGGCAGGAAGAGCGAAACCACGCCCTCTCAGCCAAGCGTAACTTCCTGTATAAAGGTTCTGTGCGTAGTGGCAGAATGCTTGTTGTTGCATTGCCGTAGTATTTTGCCTGGAGATGTAAGAACGTGAATGGCTCAAGCGCGGATGATGCTCCGCAGCCCCCAAAGGTGTTGAACACATCCTTGGAAATCGCCGCTAACCTGCGGTTACTTCTCGAAAGTCATGATCCATTGATCATCACCTTTCATGAGCGCGCCCAGCGCTTCCAGAGTTATCTGATAGAAGTCGACCGTGACAGTAACGTCATGGCCCTCGATGAAATGATCCCGCGCGATGGCGAACGATTCCTGAGCAACGGTGAATCTTTCCGTGTCGAAGGCTTTCACGACGGTGTGCGTATTGCCTGGGAAAGCTCTGAGCAAATGACAATCGTCGACACAGACGGTCAGCGCCTCTACCGTGGCCCGCTCCCTGAGGAAGTGATCTATCACCAGCGCCGCAATGCGTTTCGCGCGGCACTCAAGCTGGCACAGCTGGTCGACATCGAGATCGGTGGCGAAAAACTCAAGTCTCCCCTCAAAGGCAAACTGCTCGACATCTCTGCGACCGGCTGCAAGCTGCGTTTCGAAGGGGATTTGTCTGAGCGCATGCAGCTGGGCCAAGTCTATGAGCGCTTTATCGCACGCCTGCCTTTCGGAGCAATGACTGCGCCGGTCGAACTCCGGTATCTGCATTTTGAAGAAAGGGTTCACACCACATTCGCTGGCGTGCGCTTTCACAACATGAGTGGGCTCGTGCAGCGTCAGGTGGAGCGTTTTGTGTATCAGCTGCAACGCGAGGCACGTCGCTTCGATAAAGACGACGACTTCTGATACGCCACGTTGTCAGGTGATTGCGGTCGCTGCACCGCAATCACTTTCCTCTTCTACGCTCTTCGATCAGGCCGCAGACTTCAAGCCCAAGCGCCAGGCCCAGGCTGCAAGCCCAAGCCACTGCTCTTGGCGCTGTATCGCCTGCATCAGGCTTTCCAGGTCTCATCCTCACTCTCACGCTCACCGTCAGGTGGCGTAGGGGCAGCTGCGTGCACGGACTCTTCCAGCGGCTCAGCCACAGCTTCGTCGTGCACTTCATCGACGACTTCCGGCTCTGCGGTTGTCTGCATCTGATCCTGCACCACCTGTTCATCCACACGTGGGTCAAGTGCGACGACCAGCGGTGAGCTGGACATGCTGTCGGGCATCGCGATGTGATGCAGCGGCGCATTTTCGACCTGATGCAGGTGGGTGACTGCCTTCGGACGGATCAGCAATACCAGAATCACGCTCGCGCCGCAGACGAAGGCGTACAACATATGCCCGCCAAAAGCCTTCATGATCACACCAGCCGCAAGCGGCCCGATGCTGGCTCCGATGCCGTAGGTCATCAGCAACATGGCAGTCAGCGACACGCGCCGCTCGGCCTCTACGTGGTCATTGGCGAATGCGACCGCCAGAGGATACAGGCAGAACTGCATCAGAGAAGCAAGGAAGCCCACGCCGAACAGCACTTCAACCGGCACGCTCGGCAGCACCGCCAACGGTAGAGAAGCAATTACCAGCGCTGCCGCGAACACACGCATCAGCACCGATCGATCATAGCGGTCCGACAACAGACCCAGCGGCCACTGCACAAGAAAGCCCGCCAGAATGCAGCAGCCCATGAACAGACCCACCTGCTCTGTCGATAACCCCTGCTCGGCGGCATAGACCGGCGCCAGGCCGTAGAACGAGCCGATGATCAGCCCTGCGCCCAGCACCGCGGTCAACGACTGCGGCACCCGTTTCATGAAGAAACGCGGCTCCAGCGGGGCCGGATGCAGCGGCGCAGGGTGAATCGCACGGGTCATGGCGACCGGTACCAGGCACAGGGCAAAACACAGCGCGACCAGCATCAGCAACTCAAGGCCCAGTTGCGGGTGGACCACCAGCACCAGCTGCCCGAGCACAAGGCCCAGGTAAGAGGCGATCATGTAGCCACTGAACACCATGCCGCGCTGCTTGGCTTCTGCCTGCTCGTTCAACCAGCTTTCGATAACCATGTACTGGCACATCATTCCCAGGCCGACAATGACCCGCAGGATCAGCCAGGCGGGGAGCCAACTGATCAGGCCATGGCCCAGCACCGCTGCGCCGACGATCCCGGCGCAGGTGGCATAAGCGCGGATATGACCGACACGACCGATCAGGCGGTGGCCGATCTTGCCCCCCAGCACCAGACCAAAATAGTTGGCAGCCATCAACGCACCGACCCACAGGCTGTCAACCTGATCAGCGGCCAGACGCAACGCAAGGTAGGTACTCAGCAGACCCGAGCCGATCAACATCATCAGCGAGGCAAAATAAAGCGCTCGAAAAGACTTCCAGATTTGACGCATCAACGTTCCATAAATAAGGACGCCTCCCCGAGGGACGCGTCCAGTACGACGATTGTTAAACTTGAGCAGCCAGCACGCGCCGCTCCCAAGGGGTTATCTCATCAAAAAAACTGGTCAATTCCATGGTCTTCGAAGCGATGTAACCTTCGATGAACTCTCGCCCGAACAGTTCCTTGGCCAAATGACTGCATTTCAGACGTTCAAGAGCGGCATGCAAGGTACAGGGTAATGACAATTCTTGCGGCACCTCGATTTCGCCCTGCACAGCGGCGGTCGGTTCCAGTGCGTTCTCGATCCCGTACAACCCCGCCGCAAGACTCGCCGCGATGACCAGATACGGATTGGCATCGGCACCCGGCAAACGATTCTCCACACGGCGTGCCTCGGGGCCGCTGGCTGGAATCCGCAGACCCGCCGCCCGGTTGTCATGCGACCAGCAGGCGTTATTGGGGGATGCAAACGGATGGCAGAGGCGCTGGTAAGAGTTCACGTTGGGCGCGAACAAGGCTGTCAGATCAGCCATGCAAGCCTGTTGGCCGCCGATGAAGTGGCGAAAGGTTGTCGTTGGCTGCCCGTCCTCGTCGCTGAATACGTTACGTCGGGACGTTGCATCAATGACGCTCTGATGCAGGTGCATTGAACTGCCGGGCGTCAGGGCCAGCGGCTTGGCCATGCACACCACGCTCAAACCGTGCCTGAGCCCCACTTCCTTGAGCAGGTGCTTGAACAGAAAGGTCTGGTCCGCCAACTGCAGCGGGTCGCCGTGCAGCAGATTGATCTCGAACTGGCTGACGCCCATCTCGTGCATGAACGTATCGCGGGGCAGGCCCAGCGCATTCATGGCGCTGTAGACCTCTTTGAAGAAGGGACGCAGTCCGTTGTTGGAGCTGACGCTGAACGCCGAATAGCCCTGCTCTTGTCGGCCATCCAGCCCGGAGGGTGGCACAAACGGCAAAAGCGGATCGGGATTGGGTGCGAACACGAAGAATTCGAGTTCGGTCGCTACGACGGGCACCAACCCGCGTGACGCGTACCGGGCGATCACCGACTTGAGCTGCCCGCGTGTCGAGAGCGCGCAGGACTCGCCGGTCAGCTCATCGGCGTCGCAGATCGCCAGCGCACGCGGCTCGTCACTCCAGGGCAGTCGGTGAATCTGCTCAGGGTCGGCGATCAGCGCCAGATCACCGTCATCACTGCCGTAGAACCGCGCTGGCGGATAGCCGCCCATGATGCATTGCAGCAATACCCCTCGGGCCATCTGCAGACGACGCCCTTGCAGAAAACCCTCGGCCGTCATCACCTTGCCACGCGGCACACCGTTCAGGTCCGGAGTGACACATTCAATTTCATCAATCCCCACGAGCTGCTGCGCCAGTGAGAGGGGGTCATTGCGGGTCATTGCTCAATCCTTGACGGGTATCTGCCAACTGCAGGACAGGTCTCACAAATGAGCTCTGCCCAAGTGAATTTTTCGCGCAGAAACGGCGTTTCCGAGCAAGACAACAGCCTTGGATCCTGGATCCCGGCAGGGCCTGAGCCCAAAAAACTGGCAGATGTCTTGCATGCGACAAATAAACCTTCTACACGCGCTAATTTATTGGCACCAACGGCCGATTAGGTAAATAACCACTGCAGGTGGGGCGCTCAATGCGGTTGCCGATGTTCGGCTCTGAGAAAATTAGTGATTATTATGGACAAAATCATCCCGGTCACCAGCCCTCTGCTCCCACCTCTGGAAGAATTCATACCGTACCTGGAGCAGATCTGGCACAGCAAGCAGCTGACCAACAATGGACCTTTTCATCAGCAACTCGAAACCGCGCTGGCTGACCATCTGGGTGTAAGGCACCTTTCGCTCTTTAACAACGGCACTACCGCTCTCATCACCGCGCTACAGGCACTTGAGATCAAGGACGAGGTCATCACAACGCCCTACTCTTTCGTCGCGACTGCACATGCCCTGGTATGGAACAGGCTGACTCCGGTGTTCGTGGACATTGATCCGCTTACGTTCAATATTGATCCAAACAGGATCGAAGCGGCCATTACGTCGAAAACCACCGCTATCATGCCGGTTCATTGTTACGGCAACCCTTGCGATACGGACGCTATCCAGGCCATTGCTGACAAACATGATTTGCGGGTCATTTACGACGCTGCCCACGCGTTCGGTGTAAAAGACGCAAACGGTAGCGTCCTGCGCCACGGCGATCTGAGCGTATTGAGCCTGCACGCAACCAAGGTGTTCAATACGTTCGAAGGCGGCGCAATTATCAGCCCGGACGCTGAAACCAAAGAACACGTTGATCAGTTGCGTAACTTCGGTTTCGTCGATGAGGTCACTGTGGTCACCGCTGGCATTAACGGCAAGATGAACGAGATCAGCTCAGCGTTTGGGCTCCTGCAACTGCAGTACATTGATCAGGCGTTGCAGAGGCGCGAATCGATTGATGACGCCTACCGAACAGCCCTGGCCGCTACACCCGGCATCCGTTTGCACAAGACACGATCCGATTGCGTCGCCAACCATGCTTACCTGCCGATGATTGTGGAAGACGATTACCCACTTGACCGGGATGAGTTGTACGAGGCGCTCAAAGAACAAAACATTTTCGCACGACGCTATTTCTATCCTCTGATTACCCATATGTCTGCCTATCAGGAAATCGATTCGATGCGGCGACATCCCACACCTGAGGCTGAAAAAGTAGCTCGCAAAGTCATTTGCCTGCCGATCTATCCAGATCTGCAGGCGGCCGATATAGAAAGAGTCGTCTCGATCATCCGCGAGCGCGGTCGAAACGTTGCCAGTGAAGGCGTCAGCTACACCTAAGTTCGCTGCGACTATACGTTTCAATACCCTTTTTAACTGGAGTAGATGTATGAATCAGGAACAATTTATCGAAGACCTGTTGGCCGCTACTGATTTCCAGGTTCCAGTAGTACTGACCATGGAAACAGAGCTGCGCAGCTTGGCCGAGTGGGACTCACTGGCAGCGCTGGGCGTGATAGTGCTTTTTGATATTCAATATAAAAAAGTCATTACCGGACAGCATCTGCATGATGCTGTCACCGTCTCCGACCTCTACAAACTGGTAGGTTGAGCTTATGCCTCTGTCCACGCTGAACAACGTCAGATTTGCCGGAATGGCCACGTGCGTTCCTAAAGCGGTTGTTTCCAATCTGGTTGACTGCCGCCCGGAAATCCGCGGAGAGCGTGAACGGCTGGTTCGCAACATCGGTATTGAGTTCCGGCGCATGGCGCCTTCCTGGCAGTGCTTTTCGGACATGGCCTTTGATGCTGCGCAAAAGCTGCTCGAGACGCTGGAGTGGCAACGTGATGAGATCGACGCTCTGATCGTCGTGACTCAGTCGCCGGACTATCTCATTCCAAGCACTGCAATCATTTTGCAGGATCGACTGGGGCTTAGTCACAGCACAATAGCATTTGACGTAAATCTGGGCTGCTCAGGCTACCCGTTCGGTATAAATCTGCTGGGTTCGATGATCGCAGCGGGCGGCGTCAAGAAAGGCCTGGTGCTGGTTGGCGATCGGGCCGCGAGTATGGATGATCCCATTTTTTCTGATGCAGGCACTGCTACGGCGCTCGAGTTCTGTGCCGATGCACCCCCCATGTACTTTGATCTGAATAGCGATGGTAGTGGTTACAAAGCAATTATTCTGCCTGTCGGCGGCCATCGTGAACCTGTAAGTTTTCAGCATCTGATTCCTTACCGTGAACATGAAACCGACCATTGGCGCCGCCCTACTGATTTGCAACTGGACGGCTCAGCCGTATTGAGCTTTTCGACCCAGCGTATCCCGCCAGCGGTCGAAAAATTGCTCGAGTATGCCGATACTCCCAAGGAAGATGTGGACTACTTCATCTTCCACCAAGCCAATCGAATGATCAACGAGACCATTCGTAAAAAACTCGCATTGCCGGTAGAAAAAGTGCCCTCAACATTACGTGATTTCGGCAATACCAGCGGTGCCTCGCTTCCCGTCACCATGACGGCTCGAATCAATAAGCAGCTTGAAGGTAAAAAGAAAATTTTGTTGTCAGGCTTTGGAATAGGCCTGTCCTGGGGAACGTGCCTGATTGATCTTGATGGTGCCAAGTTTCCAGATCTTATTGAATCCTGAGAGTCCGAGAGCCGGAGAGTAGTAAAGATGACAGCAAGCCCTGATACGCCATTCAATCCTTTCAGCCTGGCCGGAAAACGCATTCTGGTAACGGGCGCATCTTCCGGTATCGGCAGGGAGGTAGCGCTCACCTGCGCTAAAATGGGTGCCCTGGTCCTGGCGACAGGTCGCGATGAACAGCGTCTGGCAGAGACACTCTCTTCACTTCAGGCCATTTCTGATCTGGCGCATCAGGCAGTTTCGGCTGACCTGACAATTGAGGTGGATCGCACGCGCTTGATTTCTGCCGCTGAAGAACGCTTTGACGGGCTGGTGCATTGTGCGGGAATCTCCAGACTTTCCCCGGTTCGCATGATGACTCAGGAGCATCTTCGAGGTATCCACGCGATCAATGTCGAAGCCCCGATGCTGATAACCCAGGGACTGCTTATCCGGAACAAGATCGCCAGAAATGGATCAATCCTGTTCATCTCGTCAATAGCTGCCAAGATCGGTATCGCTGGCGTGGGCGCCTACTCGGGCAGTAAAGCGGCGCTGATTGCGTTGTCCCGCTGCCTGTCTACGGAGGTCGCCAAGCACGGTATAAGGTCCAACTGCCTTGCGCCCTCGTTTGTGGATACCCCCATGCTGACGTTCGACGTCATGAACTTAAAGCCTATAGAAGAGCATCATGCAAGCCACCCGCTGGGGTTTGGAAAACCAGAGGACATTGCTAACGCAGCAGTATTTTTCTTATCAGATGCAAGCCGTTGGATAACAGGCTCAACGTTAATAATGGACGGTGGATTGACAGTCACTTGACACAGGGCGGCTACATGAAAAAAATTATTATTGTTGGCGCCGGAGGTCTGGGCCGCCAAAGCCTGGCCCAACTGCAAACCGATTACGCTCATGGTATTGATTGGGTGATTGCAGGATTTCTTGACGAAAGAGGCCCATCGACGGTATCCGATGACCTCTTTTACCCTTGGCTTGGTCATCCGGAAAGTTTTGAACCCCGTTCGGAATATCTTTTCGTTGCAGCCATCGGCGACCCTGCGAGCAGAGAGCGTCAAGTAGTGCAGTTGGCTGAGAAAGGGGCGGAGTTCATTTCTGTGCGAACACGCTGTCAAATAGGAGTACGCACCCAATACGGACCCACGTTCTTCGCTTATAACGTGTGCACCGGCGTGGACTGTCGAATCGGCGCTTATTGCTATGTAGATCAGGATGCATTATTGGGTCATGACGTCGTCCTGGGCGATTATGCTCATGTGGGTGCTCGTTGCTTGCTGGCAGGATACGTAAAGGTTGGAAAAGGGGTTGTTATTCATTCCGGCGCCATGATCTCCCGAGGAGTCACCATTGGTGATGGCGCTGTAGTCGGCATGGGCGCCGTTGTGTTCAAGGACGTCCCACCCGGCGCAACCGTTCTCGGTAACCCTGCGCGCGTTACATTTCAGCGCTAGAAAACAACTGCACCCGCCAGTCAGGCCGTGAGCTGCCTTGACAGCAGGAAGCCCCAAGGACTCACTCATGCCGCGTCACGCATTAGATGCACAACATTACCTGAGTACAGAAACCTTCTCGCAAGAGCAAAAAAATCTCTTTGGGAAGTTATGGACATTTGTTGGCTTCACTTCAATGGTCCAACAACAGAATCAATTTTTTTCCAGAAAAGTCGCCGGCGTACCCATCTTTGTCCAGCGTACCGAAGCGGGTATACGAGCGTTCGTAAACGAATGCCCTCACCGTTTGTCAGCTATTCAAACGGATGCCACCGGTAAACGCGCCATGGTGTGCCCGTACCACGCGTGGTCATTCGGCGCGGAAGGCGAATTGCGGGGTATGCCAAATCAGGGGCTCTACCAGTTCACCCCTCCTGAGCGAGAGAAGATCTGCCTGAAAAAGCTGCATATCCTCGAAGTAGGCCAGTTACTGTTTATCAACTTTGACAGCGAGCCGATGCCTATCAGCCAGCAGTTTTCAGAGGAACATCTGCAAGTGCTGCGTGATGTATCGTCTCGTCTGGACACCCACATTATTTATAGTTGCCATCCAGTGAGATATAACTGGAAGCTGAACATGGAAAACGTAAAGGACTACAACCACCTCCAATTTGTACACCCCACCACATTTTCGCCCATGCTGGAAAAAAACACGAGACACACCCAGCCAATCGAACCCGGCGGAGTCTCGGTTGTGGTCGAGCTTCTCAAATCGCGAGAGGCACCGTCCCTGTCGTCGTTGAGTTACAGCACCGTCGGCCCTCTGAAACCGCACACGAACTGGTTCTCTCACCTGTGTGATACGCCAGGCGACGACAACAATTATTACAACTGGTTTCTGTACCCCAACGTCAACTTTTGCGGAGTCAGAGGCGAGCATTTCTTGTTTCAACAATATGACCCCGTGTCGCCGGGCGTCACGGACTACCATCTCTGGATGATGACGGCGAAACGCAAAAGTGTTCAAACTGACTTTACTGCCTTACTGAGCACGCTAATGCGTGGCGAGCGTAAGGTCATCGCAGAGGACACTGTTATTCTTGAGAAACTTCAGGATGGCTTGGGCTCACACTCGGGCAGGTTCATGCACGGTGACTACGAGGCTCATATCGTTCAGCAGCACCTCTGGTACCGGGACAATATTTTGAAGGCACATGCATGACAAAGCATCTATTAATCGGGGACGGTCATGCGCTGACACAAGCCCGATATACCGCCAGCGAAATGGGCTTGTCGTTCAGTGAGATCTCGCTGACTTCGGTCGACCATTATAATTACGACCTGACGCCAATACTTCAACACTACTCCGCCACTGACACCCGGATATTTGTGGCACTTGACGAAAGAGCCGTTAATTTCGCGCGGCACAAACTGATTGCCGACATACGATTGGCCGGTTACCCGCTGATAAATCTAATTTCTCCTACTGCTGCGGTAGAAGATAATGTTCGCCTGCTCGGCAACGTGTATATCGGATCCCGCTGCAGCATTGCGGGTGACAGCAGTATTGGCGTTGGTTGTTGGCTTGACAGGCAAGTCACACTTGAGCACGGCGTACGGCTAGGCGCTTGTGTCACCCTGCGTGCTGGCGTCATCGTAGAACGCAGCGTCGAGATAGGCAGAGGATCAACTCTTTCCAGCGGAAGTCAGGCGGCAGAAGGAGCGCAAATAGGCCGACATTGTGAATGGCTGTTAGGCGGCAAAATCCCGTCTCGTCTTCCTGATTACTCATTCTTCGATGATCTTATGCCTGAGGGCGCGCGGATCTTTAAACACTGATGGGCTTCCAGACGCAAGGTTCCCCACTCAAAAAAGGTAGCGGCAACATGCAAAGCTTTTTATCACTTCCTTCAATTTCTGGCGTCAGTGGAGACTCTCAACAGCTCCAGGCCCAGCTTGAATCTGCTGTGGGTCAATATCAGTTGAATCCATGCTTCTGTATCCCGGCTCTTGCACAGGCTCGTTATGCAAGTCACGGCGAGACCTGCCCGATTGTATTGCTGGGGACGGGCGATTTCTCTCATGCTTTCATCAACGAAGTGGGACACCGCGCCAACATCATAGCGGTTGTTGACGACTTCAAGGCAAAAGACAACAACGATTTCCGTGGTTACCCGATCATCACCAGCGATGCATTCGTAAGCCTCGCACGCTCGACAGAGCTCGTCAGCGTCAATGCATGCAGGTATGACTACTCCCGACGTTACTTCAAAAATCTGACTCAGCGTCATACGATCCCGATGCTCAACTTCGAGCAAAGTATGCGATGGCTGGCAGCATCGCCCACCAAAGACCACCGTATTGATGACTGGGGCTCCTACATTGCGGGCAATTTATCCCGGTTCATCAAACTTGCAGATCGCCTGGATGACGACTATTCCCGAATCACACTGTTCAGCGTGTTGCTCAGCCACTTGACGTGCAACCCTGAATGGATTCTGAATATCGCCAAGCCTTATCCAACCCTCTATTTCCGCTCCGGGTTGTGGGTGCCCGATCAACACGAAGTGTTTGTGGATTGCGGCGCCTCGATCGCAGAGTCGGCGAAGGCGTTCATTGATGCGACCCAAGGCGTTTTCAAAAAGATCTGGATGATTGAACCTGACGAAATCAACCAGAAAACGATTTCAAGTTTCATCACCGACTATGAACAGAATTACTCTCTGATGGAGAAAGGCTCCATTCAGCTGCTGGGGTATGCGCTGGGCAATGAGACCGGAGACATGCCATTCATGCATCAAGGCGGGCACGGCGGGCACCTGCTTTCTGTTCCGAATGACAATGCCGCTTGCAAAAATGTCGCCATTCGCAAGCTTGACGATATTCTGAGCGATGAGCCAAGCATCATCAAAATGGACATTGAAGGCTCAGAGCTTCCCACGCTAAAAGGCGGGCAAAACCACATCGTCCACAGCAAGCCAAGATTGGCGATCTCAGCCTATCATCGCGCGACGGATCTGCTGGACATAACCGACTACATAGAAAGTGTGCGTGGCGATTACAAAATCGGTATCCGCCATCACACCGAAGAACGGTGGGACACCTGCCTGTATTTTTATTGAGCAACCCTTGCGGGCACGAAGAGACGGGTAAAGCGCTCGTCTCTTCAAACCTCGTCGATGGACATGCCCACGAACAGCCAGCCTTTGATCCCTTTGCAGTAGGCTTTCCTCGCTTCAGGAACTTTGATGATCTCCTCCCGACTAGTCAGCATCGTTACCCCAGCCTACAAGGCTGACTATTTTGAGGCGGCTCTGACAAGCGCCCTTTCGCAGGATCATGATGCTTTGGAAATCGTGATCTGTGACGACTGCCCCAGCGACGCCATAAAACGCATTGTCGATCGGCTGTCGGTGGCAAGCCGGTGGCCGATCCGCTATTTTCGTAACGAAGTCCCTTTGGGTGAGGCTCTCAATCTGTTGAAAGCTGTGCAGGAAGCGTCTGGCGATTACATCAAGTTCTTGTATGACGACGACCTTCTCCAACCAGCGTGTGTAAGTCAGCTGTTCGAGGCTATGGACGGCAATCGAAGCATTACTATTGCGACCTCTCAGCGTCGGCGTATTGGCGAACACGGAGAGCCTCTTCCGGACACAGACATGACGCGTCCGGCATTCTCGCAGGACGTGCTCATACATGGCACAGAGCTGGCCTCTTTTATCGGGCAGTTTGCCTACAACTTCATTGGCGAACCCAGTGCGGTCATGTGTCGTCGTCAGGATCTTTTGAGCCTGGACCGTAACATCATGGCCTTCGGCGGAGAGGGCGTGGACGGGATTGGAGACCTGGCACTTTTCATCAAGTTGCTGCGTCGGGGCAATCTTGCAGTACTGGCTCGTCCCCTTAGCAGTTTTCGCGTGTCTCGCCAGCAATTCAGCCACGCCACTCAACAAGACCTGCGAACCAATATCGACTCTGTTACGCGCTTGCGCCTGATAGCCCGAAAAGCAGGTTGGACACGACTTTCCGAAAATAACGCGATTGTTAAAGTTGCCTCGCTGGCCGACCCGGAAAACTTCATCGCATTTGATCTGCACAGCCAGTATATGCGGCTACCCAATCCAGAAAACCGCGCCATCAACAGCTGGCTGGCTCAACGTGTCCCCGACCGCACGCAGCAGGCCCTGATAGACGATTACCTTGAAAACCATCCTCTGATGCCGACCATACTGATCGTCATCAGCGATATGGATAACCAGCAGCAGCGAGTGCGAGCCACGCTAAAAAGCCTGAGCGACAGCGTGAACCTTTCAGGTCATATCAGCGTAGCGCTGCTGTCTGGCGCGCCTTTCGTGGATGACGGTAAAACGGGCCAGCCCATTCATTGGATCGAGACGCACGACGACAGCCGACCTCAGGTGCTGACACGCCTGCTGCGTGAACACCAGGCCGACTGGTTCATGCTGGCAGACGCCGGAGAGCAGTTCACCGCAAGCGGATTACTGCAAGTAGTGTTGAATCTGACCAGGCTCCCGACCTGCAGGGCCCTCTACGCGGATGAGCTCTATCTACAGCCCAATGGGGCGATCCACGCTGCGCTACGACCCGACTTCAATCTGGATTATTTGCTCAGCTTTCCTGCAGGCATGAGCCGGCACTGGTTGTTCAATCGTCAGGCAGTGATGGACATCGGCGGCATCGACGAGACCTTCTCTGACGCACTGGAACTGGACCTCATCCTGCGTTTGATCGAAGACAGCGGTCTCGATGGACTGGAGCATATCTGCGAGCCACTGCTGACCTGCCCTTCACCGGTTCTGGAGCAAAGTGCGAATGAAGTCCGCGCCTTGCAGCGCCACCTTGAAGCTCGCGGCTATCCCCACAGCGATATCATCCAGACCCACGACCGTCATTACCAATTGTGCTATGGCCATCAGGACCGCCCGCTGATCTCCATTCTGGTACCCACCCCGGATCGCCTGGCTCTGCTGCAACGCTGTATCGAAAGCATTCTGGAGAAAAGTGCGTACCCCTATTATGAAATTCTGATTATCGACAACGGTTGCCAAGCCCCTGATGCGATGGATTGGCTGGCAGCCGTCGAGTCAATGGATGACGACAGGATCAGGATCCTCCGCTATACCGGCCCGCTGAATGTTTCATGGATTTACAACCTGGCCGCTGAAGAGGCACATGGTGAATATCTGCTGCTGTTGAGCGGTGACACCGCTGTGCTGCACAGCGACTGGCTGGAGAACCTGCTCAATCATGCCTTGCGTCCGGAGGTAGGTCTGGTCGGCGCGAAACTGTTCAATCCTGACAGCAGCGTAAAGCATGCGGGCATGATCCTGGGTCTGGGGGGTATCGCTTCAAGGGTGTTCTGCGGCGAACAACCCACATCCAGTGGCTATATGCAGCGCCTTATCGTGGATCAGAACTACAGCGCAGTCACCTCAGACTGCATGATGGTGCGCAGATCGCTTTTTGACGCCGTGGGTGGGTTTGATGAGTCCCTGGTGCTGACCTTCAGTGATGTGGATTTGTGCTTGAGAGTGTCGGCAACAGGCCATCTGATCGTTTGGACTCCTCATGTCAGACTGCTTCAGGAGCGCCACGCTGCAGTTGTGTATGAGCCTGATGAAGCTCGCCAGCAAATGGCACTGGAACGTCAGCATATCAAACAGAAATGGCTACCAGCCCTGGCGCGCGATCGAGCCTACAACAGCAATCTTTCTCTGACGGGCGCCGGCTTTGAGCTGAACACCGACAATAGTCTCAGCTGGCAGCCACTGTGCTGGCGGCCCTTGCCGATTATTCTGAGCCACAGCCAAGCGCACTCGATCCTGGCCGAAAGCCGAATCGCAAGGCCGCTGAAAACCCTGCAGGAAAGTGGCTCGGTAGAAGGCGCTACGTGCACGGCCACCTTGAATCCTGTAGACGTGGAACGCCTGCACCCGGACACGATCATTCTTCAAGGCGCGGCGACACTGGAAGACCTGCACCAGTTGCGTGAGAGCACCCGTTGTTCATCGGCCCTGAAGATCATGGACATGATTGAGTATCCGGCTTTTTCAGACCCGAAATCCGCAGAATCGCGACAGTCGTTAAAGCAGGCGTTGAGTTTTATCGACAAATTGGTCGTCGCATCTGCATCGCTGGCAAGCGCACTGGATGGCATCCATCCACAGATCCGAGTGCTGGAGAGCAGGCTCTCACCGGCATGGCGCAATCAGTGGATCGTTCGACGCTCAGGGTTGAAGCCCAGGGTCGGCTGGACTACATATCGCAGCTTCAAGGCGACTGACTGGAACATGATTCAAGACGTAGTCAGGGCGCTCGCCCATGAAGTCGAATGGGTTGTAATGGGCGAATGCCCTGCTGAACTGGCCCCTTGGCTACATGAACGACGCAGCCTTGTATCCGGAGAGCTTTATCCGAGTGCGGTAGCTGGTATGTGGCTGGACGTGGCGATCATTGCGCCGGGTACCGGAACTGACACCGACTTTCTTCAATTGCTTGAGTATGGCGCTTGTGGCTTTCCGGTGATCTACGCTGGCGAGGCTGATATGAACAGCGCTTTGCCAGTCACCCGCATCAGGCATGAAGCGCCAGACTGGATAGCCGCAATCAGAGCGCACATCAACGATCTGGACGCTGCAGCGCAATCAGGTGACGAATTGAGACGTCAGGTGCTTCAAGACTGGATGCTGGAAGGCGATCACCTGCATGGCTTGCGTACAGCCTGGCTTGAGAGGTAGAGCGAGAAGCAGCCAGTCCTGTGAACAACCTCCACAGGACTGGCGCGGATTCAAATGCGGAAATAGCCGACGCACGAATCGAAAGGCAGTCGCTTGAGTTCGACCTTGTTCAAGTCCAGCACTTCACGCAATGCGCTTGTCTCCCCCGGAAAGTTGCGGTAAGCCACTTCATCGAGCACCACGATTGCACCCTTGGGCATGAACGGCAGGAATGTCTCCAGCGCTACCTTGGTCGACGAGTACAGGTCTGTGTCCAGGATCAACATGGCTACGACCAGGTCCGGGCGAGTCTTGGGGAACGCCGGAACGGTCTCCATGATGTCGCCTTTGATGATCTCGCAACGTGGAATACGGTTGACCGGACGGACAAGATCATTGGCATCGATCATGTCCTGAATGATCGATTCATCAGTGTCGGAAAACATTTTTTCGTTGATGTCCGCCGGATCTTCCTTGGCATCAATGCTTGCAAAGCCTGAAAACGTATCGAAACCAATGATCGAACGGTTGATCGCATAGGGTTCGAGAATCATCGACAACTGCATGTAAAGCATCAATGAGTTGCCTTTGTACACACCACACTCAATGATGGCGCCAGGAATATCCTGAACCATCTTGAACAGCTCGATGCGCGATAAAGCAGCGGTCACTGCGATACGATTCGCAAAGACAAACGGGGCGTCGGCCACGTATTGCGAATCCACACGTTTCAGAACGTCTGCACGTTTTTCGTTGTACTCGGCCTCGGGCCCCGTCAGGCGGCGCTTGGTCATTGGCTGACTCCTTGGAATTGCGAAAAATCGCTGACATGAAAGAGGTCTTTGAATCCGGCTTCAGAATCTCGCGCACCGCTATCAACGTTGTTGGCGCCATGACCTGCATGCAAGTCGCCAATGTGGATCAGTCTGAAGTCGATGCTGAAACGTGTCCGATCAGTGTAATTGGGAACGGTACCGTGAAGATGGCTACCCGAAAAAGTGATGATTTCACCTGCATTGGCTGCAATGCGTATTTCGGACGCAGTGGAAATATCCTCCAGGGGAACCGGATGCACCCGAACCTCTTCTGTTACGTTCTCCCGAGCAAGGGGACGCTGCACATTGATCCAGTCGGCGAGATCCCAATTGGCTGAAGTATTACTGACCGGCTTCGAGAAGTATTCCGGATTGATCATCATCGTCTGGTCCGGATCAATGGTGTAGACCGGCATCCAGGTATTGATCTGGGCGCTAGAGCCACCGTACCAGGTATCACGATGAGGTTTGTAAGCATAACTGACGCCAGCATGCAGGTAGTTATAGTTCGGCACTACCCTTATGCGGGGCACATCGAACAGGTAATCATCAGGATCCGCACCGATTTCCAGCACAAACCGCTGGATCAATTCCTTGACCTCCAGGCAATTTGTGAACTGCCCTTTGAGGCGCGTCACCTTGTCGACAAACTCCTCGACCGGCATCAGCGTGTGCAGCGCCGGATGGTCAGTTTCGCCGTCGAAAGCAGCCGTGATGCTTTCTTTGGCAAAAGCACACAGCTTTGCAGGCGCCTGCAGGTCAGTGTTCAGAAAAATATCACCTGCGTAAATCGAGCTTCGAAAGCTGCTTTTTTTTTGCAGTTGGTTGATATACAAATTCACGGTTCTGCTCCTGAAATATCTCGCTGACGTATTCATCGGCCAGCAAGCAGCAAACTAAACAGTAGCGCGGAGCCATCTCGATCCTCACGTACCGGTTTCTTCAGGGCAGAAAAATACTGAACAGACCACCACCCAGCGAGCCACCATTGGCGATTTCGATGCGACCCTGCATATCGTTGCGCGCATGCAGCCGCGCAATGTGCGACGCGAAATAAAGGCCCAGGCCTGTACTGCCGCTGCCCTGATTGATGCCCAGTACGTAGTCGGTCTGATGTTCGATCATGTGCGCCGGATAACCGGGACCGTCGTCGTTTATGGTGATTTTCAACTGGCCGTTGTGGTCGCCTGCGTTGATCACGATCTTGTGGCGGGCAAAGCGAACCGCATTGACCAGAATATTGGCAACCACCGACCCGACCAGCTCACGATCAAAGAAACCCAGCGGGTTCAGGTTGTCGACCTCAAAGCTTGCGACTATGCCTTTACTGAGCAGCACTTCCTCGTGGTGCGCCAGTTGCGCTTCGATGAAGTCGTCCAGCTCGTGATAATCGGGGCGCAACGGCAACTGGTTGACGCCCAATTTATAAAGCCCCAGCAGTTGTACCAACATGCCGTTGAGGCTCGCGAACTCGTACTCGATCACAGCCTGTTCCGGGTTATCGCGCTGCTCGCCGGAGAGCTTGGTCAACCAGTGACTGTGCGCCTGGGTCAGCGTTGCCAGCGAGTTCTTCATGTCATGCACGGTGGAGGCAATCACCATCGAAAAATCGAGCCCCTGCTGCATCTCCTCACTCATGCGCCAAACGCCCTTTCCTTGAGTTTTTGATAACGCTCGTAACGTGGATCACTGTCCATGATCTTGCCGACCATTTTCAGGCTGGTACGGCATTCTTCAAGCCCGGCTTCACCCAGACTTTGTCCAGGGTGCAGCAGCGATTGCGCCATGTTCAACGCAATGCTGATGTTTTTAGGCTGCAACTCCAGCGCCCGGCGGAAGAACCCCTGAGCCTCGGTCAGATTGCCAGCCTTGTAACTGCGCACACCTTGCAGGTTGAAATCGATGGCCGCCTTGTTGGCACCCAGAATCGCCGGATCGTCGGTCATGCTGGCGACGCTTTTCATGACGGCAGGATCGTCGCCATATACTTCAGCGCAGTTTTTCAGAACACCGGCGCCCGCCTCTTCCTGACCGAGCTGCTTGAGCTGTGCCGCGACCATCAAGGCTGCGTCGGCACTGAGAAACTGCTCCATGCCTTCGAGCCTGGACATGGCCTGTTCTGTGAGCTTGGCTGCGGTTTCCGGGTCTGAATGCCGCAGGCTCGAGGCCTTCATCAGACGCGTGCGGACCTGCAGACCTTCATCCTTGGTGTGCTCCTTGGCAACGTCGCCCAACGCGTTGTTGATCTCCACGCGCGTGCGCGCGTCCAGCCCCTGATCGCCACCCTTGCTGATCAGCGCATGCGCCAGACCGAGGTTGGTTTCAGGGTCCTTGAAGCGCGAATGAGCACCTTGGGAAACCGCTTGACGATAGGCCTTGGAGGCACTGTCAAAGTCCTCGTTACCCAATGCCAGCTTGCCCAACAGCTTTTGCCGACGGACTGCCAGCGGCGACAGGCGTACGGCGTTTTCCAGCACGGTTTGCGCGCGCTTGGCGTCACCTCGCGCAACCAGCACGTCGGCCAGGCCATCAAACAACGCAGGCATGGTTGGAAACGCCTTGATCGCCTGTTCATAGACTGCCTCGGCTTCGGTAGCCTTGCCGCGCTTGAGCAGCAGACTGCCCAGCGCGCCATACGCCCATGGCGTAGCACGGTCGGCGAGAATGGTTCTGAGGAACACTTCAAGCGGCTCGTTCTGCTTCAGGTCACGCAGAGCGTCTGCCTTGTAGCGCAGGCACAACGGCGCATAACGCGGGTCCTGCTCGATCAGCTTGTTGCAGGCGGCAAGCACTTCGACCGGCTTGCGACGGTCCAGGGCTTGCAGGATCGGTTTGAGCAGGGTTTTGCGCTGCACCAGCTTTTCCAGACGCTGGGCCAGCCCCGCGCGATTGAACGGCTTGGTCAGATAGCCGTCGGGCTCCCACTCAAGAGCGCTCATGACCATCGCCTGGCTGTTCTCGGCGGTGACCATGATAAATACGCTTTCGTGGCTCAGCAGGCGCTCGACCATCAGGTCTTCGAGCACCTGCTGACCGTTCTTGCGACCGTCTCCCAGATTGAAATCGTGCAGCACGAAGTCGTAGCGCTTTTGCGAACACATGCGCAGCGCCTCTTCACCGTTGTCGGCGGTATCCACTTCCTTGACGCCCAGCTCGCGCAGCATCGACCTGACCGAGCTGCGGAAGTCGGAAAAGTCATCGACGATAAGAAAGCTTTTTTGGTTGTACGCCAGCATCCGGAAACCTGCACGGGAGAGGTGAAAATAGAAAACTCGTGGTCTGCGAAAAATAACAGACCCGGCTCTTCAGCCGTTTAAAGGACGCGCAGGTCAGCAATTGGCTATACGCCATCAAACACGTCATGTCATTCGCTGCTTCGCCACATACCGGCAAAAGCCGAACAACAGCCAGTTTTTCGACCATTTCCGTAGAAACTATAGAACGAACATCAAAGTTGCGAGCGATCGAGGGCCGACAAAGCGCGTTTTTGAGCGCTGGATCGAAAAGGCGGAGGTAAGAAGGGAAAGGTAGAGCGCTGAGTCACATTAACCCGCGAGACTTCGCGGCCCGCAAATACTCAGTGACGCAGAAACAGGAAACACGGGCAACCCTGCATCGGGCGATGTCAACCTTACGTAAACGTCGACATTGCCCGGCGACGTTTTGTCACACCCAGCCGTCGTTCTTTTTACGACCGCGCGTCAGGGCAGGCAGGATCAAGCCAACCAACAGGCCAGCACCGGCAATACTGCCGCCGTAGACCATGTAACGCATCATCACCTGCTTGTTCTCGTCGCCAAGGCGCGCCTGGGTTGAACGCAGTTCTGCCTGAGAATCGGCCAGTTGGTCGTTGAGCGTCTTGGTGCGGACTTCCAGTTCGTCGATGAGCTTCTTGCGCGCATCCAGCGTTTCCTGCATGCCCTGCACTCGGGTCTTCCAGGTGTTATCGATGCCGGTCAGTTGCTCGGTAAGCTCGGCAACCTGTTGGGTCAATTGCGGCACCCTTTCAGCTTGGCCGGGCGCTTCCTGCAGATCGCCGGAGGGGATCCAGACGGTGGCACCGCCTTCCCCGCGAACCTGACTGAAATTGCCGGAAGTGGTCAGCAACTCAACCTTCTGTCCAGACTTCAACGTACCAACGATCCGGTGCCCGTCGGTAGGTCCGCTGCGCACATAGGTGGTCAGGCTGTCGCTGACCCAGCGATCGTTGTCGGCTGCGTCGGCGTTCAAAGGCGTGATGACGGTAAGCACGGCACCGATGAGGCCTGCGCCCAGAAGCCGGCGCGAAACGGAGAAAAGGCCTGGGGCACGGGAAAGAAGTGCGGAAAGATGAAGAGACATGGCGATAATTATCTTTGTCGAGATGAACACAAAGCCCTGAGAAAAGGGGCGGCTAACGATGGAAAAGCAGGCAGCGAAAGGTTTGCAACTCCTGCCGGAACGGGCTGTCTGTGCTTCAGACGGGCTGAAAAATCGTCTGAACAGCGCTGTGTGAACGCAGAGGTGTGCAGGCCGTCCAAAAAGTCCATCAGCTAACAGACCTTGCGAAAGGGGTCAGGTTCACTGTGGGCCCTTTTCAGCGTCAAAATTCAGCCACGTGGTTGTTATTACCCGACCGCCCGGCACCAAACCGGCCACTGCGCGCCGATGCCGCCAACCCCACCAGGGCTGACGCACAGTTCTCTACAATCCTCTTGAGGCGCCGGGCGTTTGCTTTCCCGCCCAACTGCTGTAGAAAATAGCCGTCAGGCGTGAACGTCACTGATGCTCACCATCCTGATGCGCAAGCCCTGCTGGCTCGGCCGCATCGCTCTAATGGAAAATAGAATGATCCCAAGACAAGTCATCAACGCCTCGGTCAGCCCAAAAGGCAGCCTTGAAACGCTTTCCCAACGTGAAGTGCAGCAGCTCAGCGCTGCCGGTTCAGGCAGCACCTACACCCTCTTCCGCCAGTGCGCCCTGGCCATTCTCAATACCGGCGCCCATGTCGATAACGCCAAGACCATTCTTGAAGCGTACGAGAACTTCGAAGTTCGTATTCATCAGCAGGACCGTGGCGTGCGCCTCGAGCTGCTCAACGCTCCGGCAGACGCCTTTGTTGATGGCGAGATGATCGCCAGTACACGTGAGATGCTGTTCAGCGCCCTGCGCGATATCGTCTACACCGAAAGCGAACTGGACAGCCAGCGCATCGACCTGAGCAATTCTCAGGGCATCACCGACTATGTGTTCCACCTGCTGCGCAATGCCCGCACCCTGCGTGCCGGCGTCGAGCCGAAGATGGTGGTCTGCTGGGGCGGTCATTCGATCAATACCGAAGAATACAAGTACACCAAGAAAGTCGGTCACGAGCTGGGCCTGCGCAGCCTGGACATCTGCACCGGCTGCGGTCCTGGCGTGATGAAAGGCCCGATGAAAGGCGCCACTATTGCCCACGCCAAGCAACGTATCGTCGGCGGTCGCTACCTGGGCCTGACCGAGCCCGGGATCATTGCAGCCGAAGCGCCCAACCCGATCGTCAACGAGCTGGTGATTCTGCCGGACATCGAAAAGCGTCTGGAAGCGTTCGTGCGTGTCGGCCACGGCATCATCATCTTCCCGGGCGGCGCAGGCACGGCTGAAGAGTTCCTGTACCTGCTGGGCATCCTGATGCACCCGGACAACAAGGACGTGCCGTTTCCGGTGGTCCTGACGGGGCCGAAGAACACCGAACCCTACCTGCAACAATTGCACGCATTCGTCGGTGCCACTCTGGGCGAAGACGCTCAGCGTCATTATGAGATCATCATCGACAACCCGGCAGAAGTTGCCCGGCATATGGCCAAGGGCCTGAAGGACGTGCGCCAGTTCCGTCGCGAGCGCAACGACGCGTTCCACTTCAACTGGCTGCTCAAGATCGAGGAAAGCTTCCAGCACCCCTTCGATCCGACTCACGAAAACATGGCAAAACTGCAGCTGAACCACGACGTGCCGCCTCACGAACTGGCTGCCAACCTGCGTCGGGCGTTTTCCGGCATCGTGGCCGGCAACGTGAAAGACAAAGGCATCCGCCTGATCGAACAACACGGGCCGTACCAGATTCATGGCGACCCGACGATCATGCAGCCGCTGGACAAGCTGCTGCAGGCCTTCGTCGACCAGCACCGCATGAAACTGCCAGGTGGCGCGGCTTACGTGCCCTGCTATCAGGTTGTGACCTGAAACCTGTGAGTCATCAAAAAACGGGGCGCTTTCGAGCGCCCCGTTTTCATTTCTGCTGGCGAAACTCGCGAGGGGACTGCCCCGTCGCCCGCTTGAAAAACCTCGAAAAATAGGCCGGCTCGGAAAACCCCAGGCTGTCCGATACCTGATTGACCGTCATGGTGGTGTAAACCAGGTTGCGTTTGGCTTCCAGCAGCAGGCGCTGATTGATGATCTGCAACGCCGACTGGTTGCACAGTCGACGGCACAAGGCGTTCAGATGAGCAGCGCTGATACCCATGGCACGCGCGTGCTGCTCGATGGGCCAGTGCTCGCGGAAATTCACTTCCAGCTGATGCATGAACACCTGCAGATGTTCGCGACCACGGTCCAGTGTCTGCACATCGTCCGCGGTGGTCTCCAGGCCGCGTCGACTGAGCCAGACCATCAGCACGTTGATCAACGATTGCAGCATGAGATCGCGGCCCGGTTTGCGCTGGCGATACTCCAGCGCAATGGCACTGAACAGCGTGTCGACATACTGACTGTCGGCGCCCAGCGCATGACAGCGCGCCGCGCTGAACGCTGAAGCATCCAGCGCGGCTTCCAGTTGCTCGACCAGAGGCCGGGCCAGACTGAGAATGTGCCCTTGTATGTCTTCAGCAAACTTGAAGGTGTGTACGCTCAACGCAGGAACCACCTGCAACGAAGGTATCTGCACTTCGTTGACCACGTCTTCGACCCTCAGCACAGCCCTCCCCGACTGCACATACAGCAACTGGACCAGATCACTGTGCCGGTGTGGTTTGATCTCCCATTCGTGCATCTGGCTGCGCTCAGGGATGGACTCGCAATGGATCAGGTCGGGCGTTGGCCAGGCCGTGGTTTCGCCGTAGAGCTTGAACACCGGCACACTGGTCACGGCTGTTCTGGACATTCGACCACCCTCGATGAAAACCTCGGAAAGTACAGATAATGCACTGGATAGTGCCTTCTTATCTCGATGTCATCCATTAAAAATGCAGGAGACAAAAACAAACGTATCCCGCTGGCAAGCCTGGCAGGGATCACAGGACAGGACCACACCATGAAAACCCAAGTCGCAATCATCGGCTCAGGCCCGTCCGGGCTGTTGCTGGGCCAACTGCTGCAGCGTGCCGGTATCGACAACGTCATTATCGAGCGCAAGGACCCCGACTACATTCTGTCGCGCATCCGCGCAGGCGTGCTTGAGCAAGGCATGGTCGATCTGCTGCGCGAGGCCGGCGTCAGCGAGCGCATGGACGCCGAGGGCCTGATCCATGACGGTTTCGAGCTGGCATTTGACGGCCGTTGCGAACGTATCGACCTCAAGCAGTTGGCAGATGGCAAGACGGTGATGGTCTACGGCCAGACCGAAGTCACCCGCGACCTCATGCAGGCCCGCGCCGAGGCAGGCGCCATGACGGTCTATGACGCGGAGGACGTTCAGCCGCACGACCTGAAAACCGAACAGCCTTACATCACCTTTGTGAAGAACGGCGAAACGGTACGCCTGGATTGCGACTACATCTCGGGTTGCGACGGCTTCCATGGCGTGTCCCGCCAATCCATCCCGGCTGAAACGCTCAAGGTTTTCGAGCGCGTCTACCCGTTTGGCTGGCTGGGTGTGCTGGCCGACACGCCACCCGTCAACGAAGAGCTGGTCTACGCCAATCACCCACGCGGGTTTGCTCTGTGCAGCATGCGTTCCGCCGTTCGCACGCGTTATTACGTGCAGGTCAGCGCGGATGAAAAAGTCGAGGACTGGTCTGACGAGCGCTTCTGGGATGAGCTCAAGTCACGCTTGCCGACGCATCTGGCAGAACGTCTGGTGACCGGACCATCCATCGAGAAAAGCATCGCCCCGCTGCGCAGCTTCGTGGTGGAACCCATGCAGTACGGGCGCCTTTTCCTGCTCGGCGACGCCGCGCACATTGTCCCGCCCACCGGCGCCAAAGGCCTGAACCTTGCTGCCAGTGACGTCAGCACGCTGTACCGGATCCTGCTCAAGGTCTATCAGGAAGGTCGCACCGACCTGCTGGAAAAGTACTCGCAGATCTGCCTTCGTCGCGTCTGGAAGGCCGAGCGCTTCTCGTGGTGGATGACCTCGGTGCTGCATCAATTCCCCGACACCGACGCGTTCAGTCAGCGCATTCAGCAGACGGAACTGGACTACTACGTCGGCTCGCCAGCCGGGCGCAAGACCATCGCCGAGAACTACGTCGGCCTGCCCTACGAAGCCATCGAGTAATCTGCCGCTACGGGTGAAACTCGCGTTGCAGGTGGTGACTGCCTGCAACGCTGTCTGCGCCCATCTTTTTTTGTGCAATGTCACAACTCAGCGCCTGTTTCGCAGTGCAAAGCCCCAAAGCGTTTTGGTTGCAGGGCCCCTATGATCGGCTGGCACCCAGAAAGCTTCATAAAAACAACAAGCACTGAGGAACACACGCCATGTCCAACCCTGCGATCAGCAAGGCTGGCGACGCTGACGGCGATTATATTTATCGTCGCATCACGCTGCGCCTTATCCCGTTCATTTTCATTTGCTACCTGTTCAACTACCTGGACCGCGTCAACGTGGGCTTTGCCAAGTTGCAGATGCTCGACGCCCTCGGCTTCAGCGAGACGGTATACGGCCTTGGTGCCGGTATTTTCTTCATCGGTTACGTGCTGTGCGGTCTGCCCAGCAACCTGGCGCTCAACCGCTTTGGTCCGCGGCGCTGGATCGGCCTGATGATGATCACCTGGGGCACGTTCTCGACCTGCCTGCTGTTTGTCACCACGCCTGTCGAGTTCTACGTACTGCGCTTTCTGACCGGGATGGCCGAAGCCGGCTTCTTTCCCGGCATCGTGCTGTACCTCTCGCGCTGGTACCCCAATCAGCGACGCGGTCGGATCATGGCGCTGTTCATGTCGGCGATTCCGGTGTCCGGGCTGCTGGGCGGGCCGTTTTCCGGCTGGATTCTCAACCACTTCGCTGCCGGCCAGGGTGACATGGCCGGCTGGCAGTGGATGTTTCTGATCCAGGGTCTGCCGACCGTTGCGCTGGGCCTGCTGGCGTTTTTCCTGCTCTGTGACAAGGTAGAGGACGCACGCTGGCTGACAGCGGAGCAGCGCCAGCGGGTCAAGGCCGACATCACCCACGATGAGTTGAGCCGCCCGGTGCAAGGCAAGAGCTCGGTGGCCTCGGTACTGACCATGCCATTCATCTGGATACTGGGCTTCATCTACTTCTGCATTCAGAGCGGTGTGTACGCGATCAACTTCTGGCTGCCATCGATCATCAAGAACCTCGGCTTCAGCGATGCACTGGTGATCGGCTGGATCAGTGCCGTGCCGTACTTGATGGCCGGTGTGTTCATGCTGCTGGTGGGCCGCTCCGCAGATCTGCGCAACGAACGGCGCTGGCATCTGGTGGTGCCGATGCTGATGGGTGCGACCGGTCTGATCATTGCCGCCAACTTTGCGACGGTCCCGATCATTGCCATTCTCGGGCTGACCATTGCCACCATGGGCGCGCTGACCAGCCTGCCGATGTTCTGGCCATTGCCAACCGCCCTGCTGAGCGCCAGCGTTGCCGCCGGTGGGCTCGCGTTGATCAACTCGATTGGCCAGATGGCGGGCTTCCTTAGCCCCTACCTGGTGGGCTGGATCAAGGACCAGACCGGTTCGACCACCATGGCACTGTACTCGCTGGCCGCGCTGACCATCGTAGGCAGCCTCGTTGCCCTGCGTATCAGCCGTCAATCCGCAGCCAGGGTCACTGCGCCTGCCTGACCTTGTCGCTGCTTCAAAAAACCAGACATCGTGTCTGGTTTTTTATTTGCATGATCTGATCATTCGAGCGAAAAAAATAAGTGCCATCACCTAATTTTGATTACCGACCGCAAAATTATGAAAAAAACGATCAGAAGACTTGCGATAAATGATTGATTCGATCAATATCAGGCCACTAACAATAAAATGAGAATCCGGCCATGCAATTTCGCGGCATCATCCCGGCTCTGGTCACGCCGTTTACCGACGACCACAAGCTTGACGAAAACGCCCTGCGCAACCTGATCGAAAACCTTCTTCAAGCCGGTGTACACGGGCTGTTTGTGCTGGGTACCAACGGTGAATTCTTCACTCTTTCCGAATTGGAAAAACTGCAGATTGCGCGCATCACGGTCGATGCCGCCGCCGGGCGTGTACCGGTAGTCGTCGGCACCGGTGCCTTCGCCACGCACGAAGTGATTGAACTGAACAAAAAAATGATCGATGTGGGCGCTGATGCCCTGTCGATCATCACGCCGTACTTCAACGCCATCAGCCAGTCCGAGCTGATCACGCACTACACCGCCATCGCCGACGCATCCCGACTGCCGCTGATGATGTACAACATTCCCGCCAAGACCGGCATGTCGATCGGCATCAACGCCGTCGCAACGCTCAGCCAGCATCCGCAGATCAAAGGCATCAAGGACAGCGCCGGCAACTTCGACGCACTCGTGCAGATGATGCAATACCGCAGCGAGGACTTCGCCGTGTTTGCCGGGACCGACTCGCTGATCTACTGGAACCTGCTGGCCGGTGGCGACGGCGCGATTGCCGCCACAGCGAATGCGGTGCCGCATGTTGTCATGTCCATCTGGAATAACTTCCAGTCAGGCAACCACGACGCCGCTCGCGTCGCGCAGGAAGCCCTGCGACCACTGCGTGATGCGTTCGCGCTCGGGACCATGCCAGTGGTACTGAAGACCGCGACCCAACTGCTCAATGTGCCTGTCGGGCCTTGCCGCCTTCCTGTGCAACCGCTCGACGCGGCCGCACTGGAAAAGCTTCGCGGCATGCTCGCCACCTACCGCTGACAGCGCCACCGACAGCCAACCAATACAGCCGTTGCACGCCGACGGCATGAGGGATTCGCGATGCCCGCTACTTACCATTTTCAGACCGTCAAGCATGTGGTCCACGGCCCCGGCAGCCTCGACCTGCTGACTGAAAAACTGGCCCTGCTCGATGTGCCGATCAAGACCGTGATACTGGTCACCCAGAACGCCATGCATCGCCAGGGTGTGACCCAGCGCGTGACTGATCAGCTCAATGCGCTGAACATACACGTGCACATGCTCGACAACGTTGAGATCGAACCGACCCTCGAGAACATCGAACGCGTATTCCGCGAAGACGTGGCACCGCACGCCCCCGACGCCCTGATCGCCATCGGCGGCGGCAGCGTGCTGGATGCCGCCAAACTGTTCGCGGTCATGCTCACCAATGACACGCCGCTCAGGGACTTGCTGGGCATCGACAAGGTCACCCACCCCGGCAAGCCGATGGTGCTGGTGCCAACCACCTCCGGCACGGGCTCTGAAGTGACGCCCAACGCCATCGTCACGCTGCCCGATGAAGAGCTGAAGATCGGCGTGGTCAGCCGTCATCTGTTGCCGACACTGGTCGTGCTCGACCCGCTGCTGACCCTGAGCCTGCCACGCCCGATTACCGCCGCGACCGGGATGGACGCCTTCACGCATGCGCTGGAGTCGTTCATTTCCACCAAGGCCAACCCGATCAGTGATGCGTTTGCTCTGGAGTCCATGCGACTCATCGCCGGCAGCATCGTCGAGGCGTATCAACAGCCGGATTCAGTGCGGGCACGCGGCGACATGCTGCTGGGCTCGATGTACGGTGGCCTGGCACTGACGGCCGCTGGAACCGCTGCCGTGCATGCGCTGGCCTACCCGTTGGGCGGCAAGTTCCACGTCACCCACGGCGTGGCCAACGCGATGCTGCTGCCGCACGTCATGGCTTTCAACCTCGACAGCTGCGCCGAGCGCCTCAAGCGCACCGCGCTGGTGTGTGGCGTGGCGCTGCCGGAAGACAGCAACGAGGTGGCCGCACACAAACTGATCGAGCAGATCCGCCAATGGACACAGGTGCTCGATATCCCCCAGAACCTGCGCGATTTCGGTGTAGCAGAAGAGCACCTTGCAGACATGGCCGTTGCCGCGTCCAAAGTCACGCGCCTGATGACCAACAACCCCAAGGCGCTCAGCCTGGACGATATTCAGGGCCTTTACCGTTGCCTGCTGCCATGAACCGCGCCGACTTTCCCGGCCTGCTGATCATTGCTGACGATTTGTCGGGGGCCGCAGACTGCGCAGCGGATTTTGCTTCGCGGATCGATACTCAGGTGATGCATGCGGGTCGCGCCAAAGGCTCGTCGAGCGTGGTCGCCATCGACGCCGACTCACGACGCCTGAGCCCGCAGCAGGCAGCCGAGCGAAACCGCGCCGCCTTGCAGCAACAACCGCGTGCAGGCATGGCGCTGTACAAGAAAATCGACTCGACCCTGCGCGGCAATGTTGCCAGCGAAGTGGATGCGTTGCAGGGCTTGCGGGGCATGGCGCTGGTGGCTCCGGCGTTCCCGGCAATGAAACGCACCACGCTTGACGGGGTGCAGTTGATCGACGGCGTTCCGGTCGATCAGAGCGATGTCTGGCGCAACGAAAACCTGACGGGCACCAGCAACCTGCTGGACGTGTTTGCTCATCAGGGCCTGCGCACGCACTGGCTCGATCTGGACACCGTTCGCGACCCTGCGGCCTTGCGCGCAGCCTTGCGTGACGCGTTGCAAAGCGGTGTTCAGGCGCTGGTGTGTGATGCGCAGCTGGACAGCGATCTGCAACAACTAGCGACCGCGTCGGCCGCGTGGCACGACGAGCTGTTCTGGGTCGGTTCTGCTGGCCTGGCCCGGTATCTGCCGCAGGCCCTGGGCCTTGCGACCTGCACACCGATCACCGTCATTCCGCGCTCTCCGGTGTTAACGGTGGTGGGCAGCATGTCCCGGCATTCGCAGGTGCAGGCCGACCGACTGGCACTCACCAGCCAGCCATTCAGCGCCACCTTGAAGGCCGCCACGCTGCTCGACACTGACAAACACGCCGAACGCCAGGCACTGCGCCTGCAACTCGACCAGCATCTGGCGAACGGCACTGACGTGCTGATACGTCTTGACCAACGGCAGCGTGATCCCGGCCAGGCTGTCCTGCTCAGCACTGCTCTGGCCGAATGGCTGGCACCCGTGCTGCCGCACGCTGGGTCGCTGATCGCCACCGGCGGCGAAACCGCCCGCGCGCTGCTGGTGGCTGCGGGTATCGAGCAACTGACGCTGTTGGGCGAACTGGCCACCGGCGTCGTGCTTGCCCATGCCAGCCTGGCGGGACGCACCCTCAATGTGGTGACCAAGGCTGGCGGCTTTGGTGAGCCCGACACCCTCCTCGCGGCCTGGCAACGGCTGCACGAACCGGCCCCGACCGGCACCCCTTTCAAAGAGGAAGCTCCTTATGTCTGAACGTCCTGTCATTGGCATCACCATGGGCGACGCCGCCGGGGTGGGTCCGGAAATCATCATGAAAACCCTGACGCACGCGTCGGTCTACGCGAGCTGCCGCCCGCTGGTGATCGGCGATGCCAAGCGGCTCGAAGACGCCAACCGCATCGTTGGTAGCCAACTGCGGGTCAACAGCATTGCCAGCCCGGCCGAGGCGCGTTTCGTTCAAGGCACTGTGGACTGCATCGATTTGGGCCTGATCCCCGCGGACCTGCCTTACGGACAGCTTTCGCCAATAGCCGGTGACGCAGCCTTTCGCTACATCGAGCGCACCGTGCAACTGACCGAAGCCGGTGAGCTGGACGCGATCTGCACCGCGCCGTTGAACAAGGAGGCCCTGCACGCGGGCGGTCACATTTTCCCCGGCCACACCGAAATGCTCGCGCACCTGCTGGGCATCGAGGAAGTGTCGATGATGCTGATGACGCCCACCCTGCGAGTCATTCACGTGACCACGCACATTGGCATCATCGACGCCATCGCACGCATCGAACCGGGGCTGGTGAAGCGCACCATCGAGCGGGCCCGGGAAACCCTGACCCGCGCAGGCATCGAAAACCCGTTGATCGCGGTGTGCGGCATCAATCCGCATGCCGGTGAGAACGGGCTGTTCGGCTACGGCGAAGAAGCCACCAAGATCCAGCCGGCCATCGATGAGCTGCGTGCTCGCGGCTGGCGTGTCGAAGGCCCGCTGCCAGCGGACACGCTGTTCTTCCGCGCAGGCCGGGGCGACTTCGATGCAGTGGTCGCGATGTACCACGATCAGGGCCACGGTCCGGTCAAGGTGATGGGCCTGGAGGCCGGGGTCAACGTCACTATCGGCCTGCCGGTGATTCGCACCTCGGTCGACCACGGCACCGCGTTCGACATCGCCGGCAAAGGCATTGCCGATGAGCGCAGCCTGATCGAAGCCATGCGCCAGGCCGTGGAGCTGGCCACCCGCAAACGCGACACCCGTAACTCCATCGCCGTCTGAGGTCATTACCGGACCGGACGTGCGACACCCCATAACGCGCCAGAACAAAAACAATGGAGCGAGACCGATGGATACCTTCAACGCACAAGACACCTCGATCATCATCGCCATGGTGGTCGTCTACATCGCGATAACCACCTGGATGAGCATGCGCATGCGCAGCAAGACCAGCGAGCAATACATGGTTGCAGCCCGGACCATGCCGGCCTTCGTGGTCGGCGTGTTGATGATGTCCGAGTTCATCGGTGCCAAGTCCACGGTCGGTACCGCGCAGGCCGCGTTCGAAAGCGGTTTCGCCGCCTCCTGGTCGGTGATCGCCGCCGCCATCGGCTTCCCGTTGTTCGGCCTGCTGATGGCGCGCAAGCTGTACAGCTCGGGCGAGTTCACCATCTCCGGGTTCATTGCCAGAAAGTACGGTACGTCTACCAAGCTCGCGGTTTCGATCATCATGATTTACGCGCTGCTGCTGGTGAACGTCGGCAACTACGTCAGCGGGGCCGCCGCGATTGCCACCGTGCTAAAAATCAACCTCACCACCGCAGCGTTTATCACCGCAATCATCAGCACCCTGTATTACGTGTTTGGCGGCCTGAAAAGCGTGGCCTACATGAGCATCCTGCACACCGGCGTGAAGTATATCGGTGTGTTCATCGTACTCGGCGTCGCGTTGAAAATGACCGGTGGTTTCGCACCGGTGGTACAGAACATGCCTGAGCATTACTTCACCTGGGACGGCGCGATTGGCGGCTCGAAGATCATGGCGTGGATCATCGGCACGGTCGGTGCAATCTTCTCCACCCAGTTCATCATTCAAGCCATTTCGTCGACCCAGAACCCCGACTCGGCACGCCGCTCGACGTTCTACGCGTCGCTGCTGTGCATCCCGATTGCGCTGGCGCTGGGCTTCATCGGTGTAGCCTCCAAGTACCTGCATCCGGAAATGAGCAGCCTGTATGCGCTGCCGATCTTCCTGCAATCCATGAGCCCGGTAATGGCCGGCGTGGTGACCATTTCGCTGGTCGCATCGATCTTCGTCAGCGTGAGCACCGTTGCGCTGGCTATTGCGTCTCTGGTGGTGCGTGACTTCTACGTGCCATGGCGCAAACCGTCGGTGGATCAGGAGTTCAAGACCACTCGCCTGATCGCCCTGGTGATCGGCTTCGTCCCGCTGTTCTTCGTGTTCTTCGTCCCCGAAATCCTCAACCTTTCGTTCTTCACTCGCGCCCTGCGCCTGTCGATTGCCGTGGTCGCGATGATCGCCATCTACCTGCCGTTCTTCGGCTCGGGCCGTGGCGCGACACTGGGTCTGGTCGCTTCGGCAATTACCACCAGCGCCTGGTACCTGTTGAACAACCCGTACGGCATCGACAACATGTATATCGCACTGGTGACACCGGCCGTCGTGATCGCCATCGAGCGCCTGCTGCCGAAGTCCACTCAGGCCAAAAATCCGCAAGCCGAGGTTCCCAATGCCAACCGCTGATAGCCGTCAGGATGCGTTCCTGCCCACCCCCTACACGCAGAACCACGCTGCCAACCTGCACGAACTGGCCGACGGCACGGTGCTCTGCACCTGGTTTGCGGGAACCCAGGAAGGCATGGCCGATATCTTCGTGTTGTTGTCGCGCCGCGATCCCGTCAGCGGCGTCTGGAGCGAGCCACGGAAGATGTCCGAAGACACCTCACGCTCGGAGCAGAACCCGATTCTGTTCCAGGCACCCGACGGTCCGTTGTGGCTGATCTGGACCGCCCAGGTGTCCGGCAACCAGGAAACCGCGATCATCCGTCGTCGGCTGTCGCTGGACCAGGGCAACCACTGGGGCCCGATCGAAACGTTGTTCGATGAGCCGGGCACATTCGTGCGCCAGCCTCCGGTGGTGCTCGATAACGGCGATTGGCTGTTGCCGGTCTGGTACTGCATCACCGGCCCAGGCGAAAAATGGGTCGGCAACCATGACATCAGCGCAGTGATGATCTCCAGCGATCAGGGCCATCATTGGTCCCGCCATGACGTTCCGGACAGCACCGGCAGCGTACACATGAACGTCCATCAATTGCCGGACGGCAGCCTGCTCGGGCTGTTTCGCAGCCGCTGGGCCGACTTCATCTACAGCAGCCGCTCACAGGATCGAGGCCGCACCTGGAGCGTGCCGACGCCGACCGAACTGCCCAACAACAACTCCTCGATCCAGTTCATAAGGCTGGCCACCGATGAGTTGGCGCTGGTCTACAACCCGGTCAGTACCGAAGGGCATGCGCAACGACGCGCTTCGCTGTATGACGAAATCGAGGACGATGGTGACGATCGTGTAACACCCGGCGCGCGCAGTGATGGTAAATCCGCCGTGTGGGGCATCCCGCGGGCACCGATGAGCCTGGCGATCTCCCGTGACGGCGGTCACAGCTGGCCTACCCGGCTGGACCTCGAACTGGGCGATGGCTTTTGCCTGACCAACAACTCACAGGAAAAGCTCAACCGCGAATTTTCCTACCCCAGCATCATTCAGGCCGCCGATGGCAGCCTGCATGTCGCCTTTACCTACTTCCGCCAGAAGATCAAACACGTCCACTTGCCGCTGAACGCCATTCGTTGAGTTCAGCAACACCGTCCCCTGCGCCGCCCTTCCTCATGGGGAGTGGCGGCGCCTTTGCGGAAACCCGACCATGCCCGAACCGATCCGATCCGTCCTTGTCACCGGCGCCAGCTCTGGCATCGGTCATGCCATCGTCACCCGCCTGCTGGAGCAGGGCCTGCAGGTCATCGGCCTGAGTCGCAGGGCGCCAGACCTGCAGCACGAGAATTTCACCTGGTTACCCTGCGACCTCAATGATTTTGAAGCGCTGGATCAGGCGCTGAGCAAGACACCGGGCATCGACGCCCTGATTCACGCGGCAGGCTTCATGCGTACCGCACCGCTGGGCCAGTTGAGTGACGCCGATGGTCAAGCGATGTGGCACCTGCATGTCGCGGCAGCCAGTCACTTGGTCAACGCGCTGTACCCGAGCCTGCGCAGCGGGTCGCGCATCCTGCTGATCGGCAGCCGCACCATGCAGGGCGCGGCCGGACGCAGCCAGTACGCCGCGACCAAGGCAGCCTTGCAAGGCATGGTGCGTTCCTGGGCGATGGAACTGGCGCCGCGCGGGATCACCGTCAATCTGATCGCACCGGGTGCCACCGAAACCCCGATGCTGCTCGACCCGGCACGCCGCCTGCCAAGCCACCGATTGGCCGTTTTGTGCAGCCACAGGAAATCGCCGGTCTGGCCGCCTTCCTGTTGGGGCCGGACGCTGGCGCAATTACCGGGCAAAGCCTTGTGGTGTGCGGCGGTGCGTCGTTGTAAGGTTGCATCCCGTTACCAGGTTTTAGCGCAAGGGCTGTAATGAAAGTCGCCAATCGTCGTCACGCGATACTCGAACTGGTTCTCTCCGGCAAATCCAACGTGGACGAGCTGTGCGCTCAATTGGGCGTTTCGGAAGCCACCGTGCGCCGTGATCTGACCGCACTCGCCGAAGACGGTCTGATCGTGCGCACCTACGGCGGTGCCGCGCATGTCGGCCAGCGCGAACCCGAAACCTCCCTCGAAGAACGCAGTCGCCAGCACAGCCAGGAAAAGATGGACATCGCCCGTGCCGCGCTGGCGCACATCAACGATCACGACACGTTGTTTCTGGAAGGCGGCACCAGCACCAGCGCGCTGGCGCACATCCTCAACCAGCGACGCGGCCTGCATGTCATCACCAATAACCTGCTGGCCTTGAATGATCTGGCGCTGATCCCTGACGGTCGGGTCACGGTGCTGGGCGGCACACTGCGCGCCTCAAGCATGTCGACTTATGGCGTGGCGGCGCAGGCGGCGCTGGAGCACCTGAGCGCCGACAAACTGTTCATCAGCGCCGATGGCGTGGTGGCGGACCTGGGCTTGTGCGAGGCCAGTGCCGAGCAGGCCTACCTCAAGGAAAACATGCTGGCCCGCGCCGCACAGACATTCGTGCTGGCCGACGTCACCAAGCTGGGCCGCGCTCGCCAGCAGCACTGGACGCCACTGCGCCAGCCCTGGACGCTGATCACGAACCCGGTCGATGACGACTCGCTTCTCGCCCCCTTCAAGGCACGTAAAAACATACAGGTAGAAATCGCCTTGCCAGAGCAGCTCGCACCGCTGAAATAGCCAATACCAGGGTGCGCAAATTGTTGCGCACCCATAGCCCCTGAAAAACGCCCTTCGCTGTTGAACAGCAAGCCGTCATGCTGACCTGCCCCTGTTTGCGCACCTGCGCAAAGGGTTGCTCAGTATGGGTCGACAGTGGCGGGAAATATTCTCCCAGATGCGTACCTATTCTGATCAACACTTTGATTTTATTGAATAAATACCAGATGGCACTGTTCTTGTTATCTCCGTTGCGTTCAGCGGGCGTGCTTGCCCGTTCCTACGCAAGGGATCCGGGATGTTTGCAGCTGCCAATCAGGCTCATTT
>NZ_JAGTPK010000003.1 GCF_021147775.1 Pseudomonas californiensis | reverse complement strand
TCTGAGTAAAAGTGCTTAGGTCAGAAAAATTGAAGAGATCGCCGAGGTCGAGCAATTGCTGCTGAATGGGCATAAAAAATCCGATGCCAGAGGTCTGACATCGGATTCTCTATAAAGCCCGGCCTGGACTCAAATGCTTAAGTGAACAGTATTAGGCTCAAGAGCCGGTTTTTTTACATCTGTATGGTGAACGCAATCAGAACGTCGCGTCAGCCAGACCGTCCAGATAGCGCTCTACGTCCAGTGCCGCCATGCAGCCTGCACCTGCAGAGGTGATGGCCTGACGGTAAACGTGGTCGGCCACGTCGCCAGCGGCAAACACACCCTCGACGCTGGTTGCAGTCGCGTTGCCTTCACGGCCGCCGTGCACAACCATGTAGCCGTCCTTCAACGCCAACTGACCGTCGAACAGGGAAGTGTTCGGGGTATGGCCGATCGCGATAAACACGCCATCGACTTTCAGCTCGTCGCTGCTGCCGTCGTTGTTCTTCAGGCGAGCACCGGTCACGCCCATGTTGTCGCCCAGCACCTCGTCCAGTGTGGCGTTGAGCTTGAGCACGATCTTGCCTTCAGCGACACGCGCATGCAGCTTGTCGATCAGGATCTTCTCGGCGCGGAAGGTTTCGCGACGGTGAACCAGGGTGACCTTGCTGGCGATATTGGCCAGGTAAAGCGCCTCTTCTACCGCCGTGTTGCCACCCCCGACCACCGCGACTTCACGGTTGCGATAGAAGAAACCATCGCAGGTTGCACAGGCCGAAACACCCTTGCCCATGAACGCCTCTTCCGACGGCAGACCGAGGTAACGGGCGCTGGCACCCGTCGCGATGATCAGTGCATCGCAGGTATAGGTAGCGCTGTCGCCTTGAAGACTGAACGGCTTGCCAGCCAGATCAACAGAGTTGATGTGGTCAAAAACGATTTCGGTTTCGAAACGCTCAGCGTGCTCGCGCATGCGCTCCATCAACACCGGACCGGTCAGACCATGCGGGTCACCTGGCCAGTTATCGACTTCAGTGGTCGTGGTCAATTGACCGCCAGCCTGCATGCCGGTGATCAGCAGTGGCTTGAGGTTGGCGCGGGCAGCATAGACCGCAGCGCTGTAACCGGCAGGGCCGGAGCCGAGAATAATCACTCGGGAATGACGTACGTCTGACATGACACACTCCTAACGACCGGCCGTTTTACGCCGCGGCCGGGACGGCTGGACAAGAAGAGCCGCCGTACCACCCTGAAAGGGTCGTATGGCTCGGCAGCCCTGACAATTCTGACGTTGCGGCCGGCATGCAAGCCGAACCGCAACCGTCGATTACAGAGTCTTGGCGTTCGAGGCCAGGTAGTCGGCAACGCCCTGGGCGTCTGCCTTCATGCCTTTCTGGCCCGGACGCCAGCCCGCTGGGCAGACTTCACCGTGCTCTTCGGTGAACTGCAGCGCTTCGACCAGACGAACCATGTCGTCCACATCACGGCCCAGTGGCAAGTTGTTGACCACTTGGTGCTGTACAACACCAGCCTTGTCGATCAGGAACGAAGCGCGCAATGCAACGCCGTCGTCATGCTCGATCCCATAGGCCCGAGTGATCTCGTGTTTGACGTCGGCCACCATCGTGAACTCGACTTCACCGATACCGCCTTTTTCAACGGGGGTACTGCGCCACGCAAAGTGGGTGAATTGCGAATCAATGGAAACGCCAACCACCTCGACACCCAGCTCGCGGAATTTCGCGATGCGGTTGTTGTGGGCAATGATTTCCGAAGGGCAGACAAAGGTGAAATCCAGAGGCCAGAAAAACAAGACCACGTATTTACCGCGCAGGGAAGACAACTTGAAACTGTCAACGATCTGGCCGTCGCCCAGTACCGCTGCTGCGTCGAAATCCGGGGCAAGCTTGTTTACCAGTACGCTCATTGATAACTCCATGAAAATTGAAAGGACAGGTCCTGAAATTGCTGACAAGACTATCGGGATCAGAGAGGTTAAGGAAATATCGTTTCACAATCCACCTCATAGGCGACATCTATATAGAGATGGAGAGCGAGCTGTAAAATTCATCGCCTGCGGTCAGGCTACTGCGCATCTGGCCATCGGCTGCTGCGTGCCGTGCAAGGTGGCCGTAAATGCCGCGCCACGCCTCTTTCACCCGTAACCCAAAGCCGGTAAGGTCACGCCTTTCGAGCTCTCGGAGGCTGCCATGCCTGCTCCCGCCCTCAGCGGCCCGCAATACCTCAAGGAAGGCCTGAAACTGGTACTCAGCCCCGGCCTGCGTCTGTTCGTGCTGCTGCCCCTGAGTATCAACCTGGTACTGTTCTGCGGATTGATCTATCTGGCCATTCACCAGTTCGAATTGTGGGTGGACGCGTTCATGCCCACCCTTCCCCATTGGCTGAGCTTTCTCAGTTACATCCTCTGGCCGCTTTTCGTGGCGCTGGTGCTGCTGATGGTGTTTTTCACCTTCACCATGGTCGCCAACATCATTGCCGCACCGTTCAACGGGTTTCTGTCCGAAAAAGTCGAAGCTGTCGTTCGAGGTGTCGACGACTCGCCGGCATTCAGCTGGACCGAACTGATCGCCATGGTCCCGCGTACCCTCACCCGCGAGGCCCGCAAGCTCAGCTACATGCTGCCGCGCATGCTCGGGTTGTTCATCCTGTCCTTCATCCCGGTGGTGAACATCATTGCCGCACCTCTGTGGCTACTGTTCGGCATCTGGATGATGGCGATCCAATACATCGACTATCCCGCCGACAACCACAAACTGGGCTGGAACGAAATGCTCGCCTGGCTCAAAAGCAAACGCTGGCAAAGCCTGAGCTTCGGCGGGATCGTCTACGTCGCGCTGCTGATACCCGTGGTCAACGTGCTGATGATGCCAGCGGCAGTGGCGGGCGCGACCCTGTTCTGGGTGAGAGAGCGAGGGGCTGATGCGTTGAACTCGCCTACGCCGGATCGAACACCCACTCCCCGGTAATTCAACAACACGGGGGACCGTGCCAACACGCTGCTGCTCGAGCGGGTAGGCAACGTCTTCCCGGCCACCCGGCCAGATGATTTCAGATAGCCCAGTCAGACGATTGCGCGCCCAATCGCGGTCGCTGTTGACGCCAGGAACGATAACTCGCATATTGATGCTCGCTTCCGCTCGGTAATGAGCACTTATGCAGAGTCTGACGATATGAGTTATTCACTCGAAGCGTTTCCTGGCGAGCGCCAGCGCTTGATACAAGAGCGGCTGGGCCTGTACGGCCGCGTGATCGCCTCTGATCTGGCCACCGAGTTCGGTGTGTCAGAGCATTCCATACGACGCGATCTGAGTGCCCTGGCGGCTGCCGGGCTGTGCAAGCGGGTTTACGGCGGCGCAATCCTGATGCGTGAGACTGAAGACCCTTTGGATGTCCGGGTACTTCAGGACTCTTCGCGCAAACACACTCTGGGGCAGGCCGCCGCTTCGCTTTTGTCTGCTGGGCAACATGTTTTTATAGACGCGGGCTCGACAAATATGGCGATCGCCTCAGCGATTGACCCGCTTTTGCAGCTCACCGTGACCACCAACTCGCCATTGATTGCCGTGCAATTGATGAAGCTGCAACGCGCCGAGGTCATTCTGCTGGGGGGCCGTGTACACCCAGTCACCGGTGGCGTGACAGGGTTGAGAGCTGTACAGGAATTACGACAGTTCCACTTTGACTGTTGCTTTATAGGCGCTTGCGCTATCGACCCTGACAACGGTATTACCGCGTTCGAACTGGAAGACGCTGACTTCAAACGCGCAATGGTCGCAGCAAGCGGGCAAGTGCTGGTCGCGGTGACCAACGAAAAACTGTCCAGTGTTGCGCATTATCAAGTCGCACAATGCGAGGAGGTGGCGACCCTTATCGTTGAACACGACCCTCCGCGAGAAAGGCTGGAGCCGTTTTTCTCAAGAATCCCCAACATCGTGACTGCTCGCTGAAACCGGCGCAGACCGCCGTATCCGGCTACCTGCAGATTCAGACGTCAGCGCTTCAGTTATTTACATCTCGCGTCCTGCCAAAGGGTTGTCGGACACGGCAGCCCAGCCAGGTGACAGCCCATTCGTCATCTGGCGCCATGAAATCAATAAAGAAATCGAATCCTGAAACCTTGTACTCGCTGGTTTCCACGATCACAAATCCATCACAAACCCGCCACATGAGCGACATGTAATCGGTCGACACTGTTTTCATGAGCCAATTTCTTAATGTCACCCTTATCACTGAAACCTTTTCCCCCGAGATCAACGGTGTCGCCAATACACTGGGGAGGCTGTGTGACGGGCTGCGGTTGCGTGGGCATCGAGTCGAACTGGTTCGGCCGCGACAGACTGACGAGACGCTGGCGGGCACTGCCGATGATCTGATGCTGTGTCGAGGATGGCCGATTCCGGGTTATCCAGGGTTGCAATGGGGCCAGTCGTCCATGCACAAGCTGCTGCGCCGCTGGCAGCGCAAACGCCCGGATGTGCTGTACATCGCAACAGAGGGCCCGTTGGGACTTTCCGCGCTGCGGGCTGCAAGGCGGCTGGGGATCGCAGTGATCAGCGGCTTTCACACCAACTTTCCGCAATACACACAGCAGTACGGCATGGGCTTCATTACTCGCCTGCTGACGCACTACCTGCGCTGGTTTCACAACCGTTCGCGGGTCACGCTGGTGCCCAGCGTCAGCCAGAAAATGGAGCTGGAGCGCCGTGGGTTCGAGCGGATCGAACTGCTCTCTCGCGGCGTGGACAGTCAACTGTTCCACCCGTCGAAGCGCTCCCAGACACTGCGCGACAATTGGGGCCTGCGTGCCGGCGATACAGGCGTCATCCATGTCGGTCGACTGGCACCGGAGAAAAATCTGGGCCTGCTCAAAAGCAGCTTCGAGGCGCTCAAGGAACGCCACCCGCAGCGAAACATCAAGCTGATCATCATTGGTGATGGCCCCCAGCGCGCACCGCTGGAACAGCAAATACCAGATGCCATTTTCTGCGGGACTCAGCGCGGCGAAGCGTTGGCCGCGCATTACGCCTCAGGGGACATGTTTCTGTTCCCCAGCCTGACCGAAACCTTCGGCAACGTGGTGCTGGAGGCGCTGGCTTCAGGGCTGGGAGTAGTGGCGTACGACGAAGCGGCGGCGGGTCAGCACATCCGTCACGGCCACAACGGCGCACTGGCCATGCCGGGTGATGAAGAAGCATTCATCGACGCTGCATGCTGGCTGCTCGAAGACATCGAGACCCTGCGCCGGGTACGCCTCAATGCCCGGCAACATGCGAGCCGGCAGGGCTGGCCAGCGATCATCGATCAGTTCGAGCGTCAGCTGCTTGAGGCCTGCCCGCCGCGAAAAGAACCGTTCGAGGCTGAGCAACCAGGCCGTGCAGAGGTCACACCAACGTCGTCAGTGCCTCTCGACTGAACGGCAGAATATCCTGCTCACGTCCGTTGCGGACCTTGCTGGCCCATTCCGGATCGACCAGCAGAGCACGCCCGACAGCCACCAGATCGAACTCGTCGTTGCCCAGCCGCTCCAGCAGATTTTCCAGGCTGGCCGGTTGCGCGACCTTGTCGGTATTGACCATGAACTGCAGAAACTCGCCGTCCAGACCGACGCTGCCTACGGTGATGGTCGGTTTGGCGGTCAGCTTGCGTGTCCAGCCTGCCAGGTTCAGCTCGGAACCTTCGAATTCCGGCTCCCAGAAACGCCGAGTAGAGCAGTGAAAAATGTCTACGCCCGCATCGGATAGCGGCTGAAGAAACTCGGCCAGTGCCTCGGGCGTTTGCACCAGACGCGCACTGTAGTCCTGCTGCTTCCATTGTGAAAAACGGAAGATGATCGGGTAACCCTCGCCCACTGCTGCGCGAACCGCCTGAATCAGTTCGATGGCAAAGCGTGAGCGGTTGGCGAGGCTGCCGCCGTAGCCGTCGGTACGCTGATTGCTGCCTTCCCAGAAGAACTGATCAATCAGGTAACCGTGCGCACCGTGGATCTCGACACCGTCCATACCGATGGCCTTGGCGTCCGCTGCTGCCTGAGCAAATGCAGCCACCACCTCGTCGATGTCCGACTGGGTCATGCCGTGCACCAGCACCTGACCGTCCTTGAGTTTTTCCATCGGACCATAAGCAGGCACGTTGCCGTCAGGTTCGGTGCCCAGGCGACGCACAGCACCTACGTGCCAGAGCTGCGGGGCGATCTTGCCACCTTCCGCATGCACGGCCTCCACGACCTTTTTCCAGCCTGCCAGGGACGCTTCACCGAAAAACTGAGGGACATTGGGGTAGCCGTTGGAAGCACAGTGATTGACCGTCGTACCTTCGGTAATGATCAGGCCGACGCCTGCCGCCGCACGACGTCGGTAGTATTCGACGACCTTGGAGTTCGGTACGTGCCCTGGCGAAAACGAGCGCGTCATGGGCGCCATCACCACGCGCGACGATAACGCCAGGCTGCCCAAATGAAAGGGTTTGAACAAGGCGTCTATCGACATGCGCGGTGTCTCCGGAAGGAAGGGATCGGGAATGACCGGACGCCGGGCGCCGAATCAGAGGCGCAGCATAGTGCTGGCCATGACACTGGCACAGTACTATTGATTTGGCTGATTTTAGTTCAGAAGCGGAAAAGCCCAGAAAGCGCCTGGGCCGCCCGGCCTGCGATCAATGCAGGCCCAGCGCTTTTTCGATTGCCTGAATGACGGCAGGATCATAGGGTGCAGTGCGCGGCGAGAAACGCGCGATCACTTCACCGCTCTGGCGAACCAGAAACTTCTCGAAGTTCCAGGTAATGTCCCCCGGAAACTCCGCCCCTTCGCCCGCCAGAAGGCGGTAGAGCTGATGACGATTCGGTCCGTTGACGTCGAGCTTTTCACCCAGCGGGAACGTTACGCCATAGTTGAGCTGGCAGAACTCTGCAATCTCGGCTTCGGTGCCAGGCTCCTGACCTGCAAACTGATTGCAGGGCAGGCCCAGTATCATGAGCCCCTGGTCCTTGTACTGCTGATACAGGTTTTCAAGCGCTGCGTACTGCGGAGTCAGGCCGCATTTGGACGCGACGTTGACCACCAGAACCGCCTTGTTCTTGAAAGGTGTCAGCGGTAGCTCCTGACCATCCAGCGCTTTCAATTTGATGTCGTGAAAAGCACTCATGAGAACCCCCTTGAAGCCAAATGCCTTGAGCCATAACCCGAAAAGGCGCAATGGCTGATCGCGTAACGAAAGTCGTCATCGCAAAACAGCCAAAGCGCCTTTGTCAGTGACCTGAGCTTAGCAGCACAAATCAGTGTTGATGGCCGCCTTCGCCATGAACGTGGCCATGCGCCATTTCTTCTTCGCCGGCATCACGGATATTGACGACCTTGACTTCGAAATTCAGGCGCTGACCGGCGAGCGGGTGGTTACCGTCAACCGTCACGTCATCACCGTCCAGATCACGAATGGTCACGATCTGCATGCTGCCGTCAGGGCCCAAAGCGTGGAACTGCATGCCCACTTCGAGTTCATCGACGCCTTCGAACATGCTGCGGCTCAGAGTGCTGACCAGTTCGGCGGAGTATTCACCGTATGCGTCTTCCGGCTCGACAGCGACTTTCAATTCGTCACCAACGTTCTTGCCGTCCAGAGCCTTTTCCAGGCCTGGAATGATGTTACCTGCGCCTTGCAGGTAGACCAGCGGCGCGCCACCGGCGGAGCTGTCGATGACCTCACCAGCGTCGTTGGTCAGGGTATAGTCAATGGAGACAGCCTTATTGGCGGCGATCGGCATGGGGACAAGACCTTTGCTTAAGATTGAAGAACGAGCAAGTTTAACCAAGCCATCGCCCGAAAGCGAACGCAACTCTGACAGACGGCCGGTATTGGAAAATTCAACGGTTATAGAATTTCGACAGGATGAAGACAGTCACTGGTTTGCGGTACTGTCCTGCGGCCACACCCAGCACCTGCGACACCAGCCGCCATGGCAGTCGCGCGCCTGGGTGCTGGACCCTGTCCAGCGTCAACAAAAAATCGGCCAGGGCTTTTACTGTGGCTGGTGTGCTAAAGCGTCGGATAACGATAGTCTTGGCGAATGAGGAACCGCATCAGACGGTTCCCTGACTTATTCTGGTCGCACGTTGTTGACGTTCGCGGCGACCCTTGCACTGCTCAATCGAGAAGCCAGTATGCAGACGTTTTTCATTGCCCCCACAGACTTTGGCGTGGGGTTGACCTCCATCAGCCTTGGCCTGGTGCGCACCCTGGAGCGCGCCGGCCTGAAAGTAGGTTTTTTCAAGCCGATAGCCCAGCCACATCCCGGCGATCTGGGCCCTGAGCGCTCGACCGAACTGATGGCCCGTACCCATGGCCTCAAACCGCCCAAGCCGCTGGGGCTGGCGCATGTCGAGCGTATGCTGGGCGACGGGCAGCTCGACGAGTTGCTCGAAGAAATCATCAGCCTTTATCAGCAGGCCGCCGTCGGCAAGGACGTGCTGGTGGTGGAAGGCATGGTGCCTACCCGAAGCGCAAGCTATGCGGCGCGGGTCAACTTGCACCTGGCCAAGAGCCTGGATGCAGAAGTGATTCTGGTGTCCGCCCCGGAAAACGAAGTGCTTGCCGACCTGTCGGGCCGTGTCGAGCTGCAGGCGCAACTGTTTGGCGGGCCCAAGGACCCGAAAGTGTTGGGCGTGATCCTCAACAAGGTGCGCACCGACGAGAGCATGGAGGCGTTCGCCGCACGCCTCAAGGAACACTCGCCACTGCTGCGCAACGGTGATTTCAGGTTGTTGGGATGTATCCCGTATCAGGCTGAACTCAACGCACCGCGTACCCGTGACGTGGCCGAACTGCTGGGCGCTCAGGTACTGAATGCGGGTGACTACGATCAGCGCCGCATGTCCAGAATCATCATCTGCGCACGCACGGTGCTCAATACCGTGCCGCTGCTCAAGCCCGGCGTCCTGGTCGTGACGCCCGGCGACCGCGATGACATCATATTGGCTGTCAGCCTCGCGGCCATGAACGGCGTGCCATTGGCGGGGCTGCTGTTGACCAGCGACACCGTGCCGGACCCACGCATTATGGATCTGTGCCGGGGCGCGCTGCAGGCGGGCCTGCCAGTGCTGTCGGTGAGCACCGGTTCTTATGACACAGCGAATCGCCTCAACCAGTTGAACAAGGAAATCCCGATCGACGACCGCGAGCGCGCGGAAATCATCACTGACTTTGTCGCCAGCCATCTGGATGCCGGCTGGTTGCATCAACGCTGTGGCACGCCACGCGAGCTGCGCCTGTCGCCTGCCGTATTCCGTTATCAGTTGATCCAGCGAGCCCAGTCGGCCAACAAGCGCATTGTCCTGCCGGAAGGCAACGAGCCGCTGACCATTCAGGCTGCTGCGATCTGTCAGGCCCGTGGCATCGCCCGTTGTGTATTGCTCGCCAAACCCGAGGAAGTGCACGCCGTCGCCCAGGCGCACGGCATTGAACTGCCGCCGGGGCTGGAGATTCTGGACCCGGACGTCATCCGTGAGCGCTACGTCGCGCCGATGGTGGAACTGCGCAAGAGCAAGAGCCTCAATGCGCCCATGGCCGAGCAGCAATTGGAAGACCCGGTTGTGATCGGCACCGTGATGCTGGCGCTGGACGAAGTGGACGGCCTGGTTTCCGGCGTCATTCACTCCACGGCCAATACCATTCGCCCGGCCCTGCAATTGATCAAGACGGCGCCGGGCTGCACGCTGGTGTCCTCGGTGTTCTTCATGCTGTTCCCCGAGCAGGTGCTGGTGTACGGCGACTGCATCATGAACCCGCATCCGAGCGCCAGCGAGCTCGCCGAAATAGCATTGCAGAGCGCCGATTCGGCCGTCGCGTTCGGTATTTCGCCGCGTGTGGCGATGATCAGCTATTCCAGCGGCAACTCCGCCAGCGGCGAAGAAGTCGAGAAAGTGCGCGAAGCCACGCAACTGGCGCGCGAAACCAAGCGGGATCTGTTGATCGATGGGCCGCTACAGTATGATGCCGCCGCCAATGAGCTGGTCGCCCGCCAACTGGCGCCGGACAGCCCGGTTGCCGGCCGTGCGAATGTGTTCGTGTTCCCTGACCTGAACACCGGCAATACCACGTACAAGGCCGTTCAGCGCAGCGCCGACTGCGTCAGCCTGGGCCCGATGCTGCAAGGCCTGCGCAAGCCGGTGAACGATCTGCCGCGCGGCGCTCAGGTCGACGACATCGTCTACACCATCGCACTGACTGCGATACAGGCAGACACACTTTCCTGATACACCTTAACGACGCCGCAGGTGATTCTGCGGCGTCCTATTACTTCTCTGGAGCCTGATCCTTCATGGATTTCCTGCCTGCCCCCTTGCGTGGCGTGATTGCCTCGCTGCTGTTGGCGCTGAACACCATCGTCCTGTGTACGGTGCTGTTCGTGGTCACGGTCTTCAAGATCTGTCTGCCCTTCCGGGCTGCCCAACGCTTCACCGACTGGCTGATGAGCCATATCCAGGAAACCTGGATCGGCAACAACAACGCCTGGATCAGACTGCTCGGCCATACCCGCTGGCACCTGAGCGGTATGGAGGGGCTGGATTACAAACACTCGTATCTGGTGACCAGCAACCACCAGAGCTGGGTCGACATCATGGTGTTGCAGTACCTGCTCAACCGACGCATTCGCCCGCTGAAATTCTTCCTCAAGCAGGAATTGATCTGGGTGCCTGTCATCGGGCCAGCCTGGTGGGCACTGGGCTTTCCGTTCATGAAGCGCTATTCCAAAGCCTACCTGGCCAAACACCCGGAAAAGAAAGGCAAGGACCTGGAAACCACGCGCCGTACCTGTGCCAAATTCCGGCACAACCCGGTGGGGATTTTCAACTTCGCAGAGGGCACACGCTTTACGGCTGGCAAGCATGCCGAGCAGAACTCCCCGTTCCGCCACTTGCTCAAGCCCAAGGCGGGTGGTATCGCGTTCGTACTGGATGCAATGGGTGATCAACTGAAGTCGATCATCAACGTGACCATCCACTACCCTGGCGGTCAGCCGGGCTACTGGGACCTGTTGTGCGGGAATGTGAAGGACGTGGTTGCCCACTTTGAAGAGATCAGGATTCCGCCGCAGTTCATTGGCAAGAACTACGAACAGGACGGTGAATACCGTCTGGAATTCCAGCAGTGGATCAATGCGTTGTGGGAAGAGAAGGATCGGTTACTGGGCACTATTCACGAGCAATATCGCAAATAGCCGGGCACGCTTTCGGCATCAGAGAATGCGCCTGAAAATCATCAAAAGGCCGGTCTGTCCAAGGGATAGACCGGCCTTTTGGCTTATTGCTGATACTGCTGGTATTGCTGACCCGGAATCGGCTTGAGGTTGACCTCTACACGACGGTTCTGTGCACGGCCATTGGCGTCGGCATTACTGGCAATCGGCTGGTCAGGGCCTGCACCACGAACCGACAAGTGCCACTGGTCAACGCCTTGCGAGGTCAGATAGGTGGCAACGCTCTGCGCGCGTTGCTGCGACAGGTCCATGTTGTGCTGGCGGCTGCCTGTGCTGTCGGTGTAACCAATGATCTCGATATTGCTCTGATTGAACTGCTTCAACGAGTTGCCGAGGTTATTGAGCGGCGAGTAAAAGCTGCTGGCAATCGCTGACGAATCGGTCGCGAAGGTGATATTGCCTGGCATGATCAGCTTGATCTGATCACCCTGACGTTGCACCTCGACACCGGTATTGGCCATGCTCGCCCGAAGAGCGGCTTCCTGCTTGTCAGCGTAATAGCCATAACCGGCCGAAGCAGCACCCACCACAGCAGCGCCGATCAAGGCACCCTTGCCGCGGCTGTTATGATCGATTGCCGCACCCGCCAAAGCACCCGCGAGCGCACCCAGCCCACCATATTTCGCCGTTTTGTTCATACCTCCGGAGCTTTGGGCCTGGCCTTGATTGTCATAGGGATTGGACGATGTCGCACAGCCAGACAGCATGGCGACAGCAGTAGCGACAATGATCAAACGACGCGAGGTGAACATTCAGATGCTCCTGGTTTTAACGAACGCTATTGACCGGATTAGAGCATGCCGACTGTCAAAAATTCCTTAACGCCTCCTGAACCGCCAAGCGCCATTTGCCATCACCGTCGCTCCTCACGAATAAAGGGCTCACCCAATGCGCCGGGCTGGCTTGCGGAGGGCCGCTTTCCGGAAGCGACCCAGACCATGACCAGCAAGGTGACAGCGTAAGGTGTCATCAACACGAAGTACTGTGGCAGTCGTACACCTGTCGCAGCGAGTTGTGGAATCAGCGCTTCAATTCCACCAAACAACAAGGCTCCGGCGAGCGCCCGCCAGGGTGACCAGCGGGCGAAGATCACCAGCGAAACGGCGATCCAGCCTCGGCCGCCCGTCATGTCGGCAATCCACATCTTGGTGCTCAGTACGGCAATGAAACCGCCCGTCAGGCCCATCAACGCAGAGCCTGCAACAATAGCTGCCAACCGATACCCCAGCACCGAAATACCTGCGGCGTCTGCGGCCTGCGGGTTTTCACCGACGGCCCGCAAGCGCAGACCGGTACGCGTTCTGTCCAGCAGCCAGACGACCGCGATGAACATCAGCACCGTCAGGTACACCAGCGGATTCTGGACAAACACCTTGCCCACCACGGGCAGCTCCGACAGCGGCCAGATCTCGATGGCCTGCAAGCCGCTGACCGGGCGATTGGTCCAGCCCAGCAAGGTACCCAGCAAACCGGTCAGCCCCTGGCAAAAGAACACCAGCGCCAGCCCGGCGATCACCTGATTGATCCGCAGCACCAGCACCATCAGCGCGAACAGCAGCGACACCACGCCCGCCGCCGCCATCGACGCCAGCAACGAAACACCCGGCACACCCAGACTCAATTGCATGCCGATGCCGGCGAGCGCGCCCACCAGCATCAGGCCTTCGACGCCCAGCGCCAGCACGCCGCTGCGCTCGATAATGATCAGTCCCAGTGCCGCCAGCGCAAACGGCACAGCGAAGTCAGGCGCACTGCCGAGCCAGTGAGAAATCAGGTCCATCAATGTTCTCCTGCCTGAATGCGACGCAAACGGTGGCGGATGAAAAAATCCGATGACGCGACACAGATCACCAGAATGGCCTGGATCAGTTGCACCATCGAAAAAGGTATCTGGTAGAACACCTGCAAATTGCGTCCTGCCACAAACAGCATGGCAATCAACAACGCAACCACAGTGGCCGCCACCGGATGGTTACGGGCCAGAAACGCAATGAGGATCCCGGAAAAACCGTAGCCCTGATAAAACGACTGGGTCAGCCTGCCCTCTTGACCCGAAGTCACGACAAAGCCTGCAAGCCCGGCCAGTCCACCCGAAAGCAATACCGTACCGATGATCATTCTGCGTACCGGCACGCCGACCGCCCCGGCGACTTTGGGATTGGCATCGACAAAACGCAGGTACAGACCGGCACGAGAAATGCCGATGAACCATAGCGTCAGCCCCATGACCAGCAACGCCAGAACAATCGCTGCGTTGTACCCGGCCAACAGATCAGGCAAACGCTCAAAGCTCTGGAAGGCTGGCGAATAGGGAAAGTTGTCTCGCGGGTCTTTCCAACTGCCGTAAACCAGATGCAGCAGGAAGTTGGCAGCAATGTAGTTGAGCATCAGTGTCGAGATGATTTCATTGACTTGCCATTTGAGCTTCAACAGGATCGGACCCAGGCTCCAGAGCAGCGCGCAGACGATTGATGCTGCCATCATCAAGGGCAGGCGCAGGAACTCCGGGCCGATCTGAAACAGCGAAATGGCCGTGGCACCGATGGCGCCCCAAATCATCTGGCCTTCCAGCCCGAGGTTCCAGAACCGTGCCCGGAACGCCATGCAACCCGCCAGGCCCACCATGATCATGGGCGAGGCCTGAAACAGTACGGCCTTGAAGTTCTGCGCATCGAATACCGTCTGCATGACAAATTCATTGAGCAATTCGCCCGCCGGCACACCAGCGAGAATCAGGATCACGGTACAGATTGCCAACCCGACCAGTAACGCCAATGCAATGATCAACGCCTGCAAGGGCCAGCCGGTCTGTTGGCGCAGTTCAAGGGCATAGCGCCGCGACAACAAAGGTTGTCGGGCAGATACCGTAGGGGGCAACGTCGTCGCTTCAGTCATGGCTCACCATCGCTTTGCCAATGGCCTGACGGTCAGCGGGATGATCGAACTCGGCGACAATGCGCCCGCCGTTCATCACACCGATCCGGTCAGACAAGGCCAGTACTTCATCAAGATCTTCGCTGATCACCAATACCGCTGCGCCTGCGTCACGAGCAGCGCGCAAACGTCCATGTACCGCCAGGCTGGCGCGCACATCGAGGCCTCGACTGGGGCTGTGGACCAACACCAGTTGTGGGTCGCGACTGAACTCACGGGCGATCACCAGCTTCTGCGCATTGCCGCCTGATAAAAGCGCAGCCTTCTGGTCCAGCGAACGAACCCCTTGCACGTCAAAATCCGTGACCGCCTGTTGCGCATCCTGCGCCATAAGCGCGTAGCGCAACCGCCAGAACGAGCCGAAACGGCCGCTGTGGAGGTTACCGACGCCAAAGTTTTCCGCGACTGACAGCGAAGCCGCCAGCGCGGCGCCATAGCGATCCGCAGGGATCGACGCAATGCGCAATTGTCGGCGTTGCTCAGCCGTGGCCGTCCGCAAATCACCAAACGCCTGCAGATGAATTTCGCCTTCGGTTGGCTGCGGCAAGCCCATCAGCGCATTGGCCAGTTCCGCCTGACCGTTGCCACCCACGCCTGCAATGCTATAAATCTGCCCGGCCCGCAGGGTCAGATTCACTCCGTTGAGCGGGCCATTCCCGGCAGCGCTGCGTAAATCACGCACCTGCAAGCGCACCTCACCGGGCGTTGAGTGCTGACGTTCGGGCGCAGGAGCCGAATCGCCGACGGTCAATTGCACCAGCCTTTCGACACTGACACTGCGCGGATCAAGGGTCTGGACAGTGCGCCCACCGCGCATCACGGTCACACGGTCGGCATAGCGCTTCACATCCGCCATCTTGTGTGTGACAAGAATCACCGCAGCACCTTGCCGGGCGAACGCCTGCACGGTCGTCAGCAACCGCTCGGCCTCATGATCGGTCAGCACCGCCGTCGGCTCATCGAGAATCAGTATGCGGGCACCGGCCAGCAGCACCTTGAGGATCTCGACACGCTGCTGCTCGGCCACCGACAGGCTGTCGACGATTCGCGTCGGGTCCAGTGCAAAGCCCAGCTCTGCGGCCTTGCTGGCAATCTCCTGTTCCAGCGCACGCAGGCGTTTGCAGTAGCTGCCCTCGCCCGGTTTTTCGGTCAGCCCCAGGAGGATGTTCTGCGCCACTGTAAACGGCTTCACCAGCTTGAAGTGCTGATGAACCATGCCGATCCGGTGGCGGCTAGCATCCTTGGGGCCATACAACTGGACGACGTTGTCATCAATCAGCAGCGTGCCGGTTTCCGGCGCGTAGAGACCTGCCGCAATGTTCATCAACGACGACTTGCCTGCGCCGTTTTCACCGAGCAGCGCGTGCACTTCGCCCCAGCAGGCTGTGAAGTCAGCATCGCTCAGCGCCTTGAAGCCATCGAACGACTTGCTGATACCGGTGAGTTGAAGCGCATGGGTCTGGCTCATTGCTGAGTCTTCACGCCTTCGACAAACCAGTCCATTTTCCACAGATCCGGATCAGACATCTGCTGGCCGGCAGCAATACGCTCCTTGCCATCGCGGTCAGCCATCGGGCCGCTGTAAAGAATCTTTTCACCTGCGAGTAGCTCGGCGCGTTCGGCTTCAATCTTCTTGCGGTTGTCCTCGGAAATAATCGCCTCCCTGGTCAGGCTGATGTCCGTACCGCCCTGCTCCATCGACAACAGTGCGCCGTTGGCGGGAGGGGTCCAGTCACCGGCCATGACCTTCTTCAGCTCGGGCCCGAGGAAGCGGTCCCAGACCCACATCGAGGAGCAGATGGTCGCCTTGGGCGCAAACTCGCTCAGGTCACGGTGATAACCCGTACCGTGAATACCCCGTTCCTGAGCGACGATTTGCGGTGTCGGGCTGTCCACGTGCTGACCGACGACATCGACGCCGTTGTCGATCAATGCCATGGTCGCGGCACGCTCTTTGACCGGATCGTTCCAGGCGCCGGTGTAAATCACCGTCACAGTAGCGTTCGGGTTGATCTGTCGCGCGCCCAGCTCATAGGCATTGATGGTCCAGTTGACCTGGCCGAACGGGTTGGCCGCGACAAACCCCAGCTTGCCGGTTTTCGACGCTGCGCCTGCCGCCATACCACACAGGTATTGGCTCTCGTAGGTCCTGCCGTAAAACGATTCAAGGTTGGACGCGTTGGTTGTGCCCGAGCCATTCAGGAATGCTACATCCGGGTATTTTTTAGCCAGCGCGAGGAAGGTGTCGGAGTAACCGAAAGCGGTGCCGACGATAATGTTGGCACCTCGAGCAATCAGACGATCAACCACAGGCGTGATCGCTGCTGCGTTTTCAGGCACGCTTTCCACGTACTGAATCTTTGTATCCAGATCCTTTTCCAGCTTCTGACGCGCCTCATCGAATGCCTGCGTCCAGCCACCGTCGTTGCGCGGGCTGATGTACACCATGGCGATTTTCGCAGGGCCCTTGAGGGTCAATCCTTGCGCCTGGGCAACATTGGCTGTCCCGAACGCGCCGGCCGCACACAATGTCCCGAGCACCAGTTTCTTGTACATAGACGTTTTCCTGAAGGTAATGGCCTGTTAGGACAGCAGGTGGCCGACCAGCAGGCTTTAGCAGCATCCATGCCACCGCAGAAAAAACGCTATGGAACAATGACCTGGGTCCAGGAAGCGCCGAAAAGCAGATCAAATGGTCTGATCTGGAGCACTTGGTTTGCGCAGGATGCACGCGGATTGCGCGACCACAGTGCGCGCAGCGTGTCTGTCAGGCACGCTGCTTCCCCTACGGGACGTCAGGCGGGCTGCTGAACGCTGGCAGCTCTGGGCAGGATACCGTCGAGAATCATGCTGCGCAGGCTTGCCAGCACGTCTTCGAAAAACTCGGGGTCATCCAGGGTCTTGCCGGTGACAGCCTCAACCTGGGTACGGAAATCCGCATAGTGCTGGGTGGTCGCCCAGAGCGAAAAGATCAGGTGGTTCGGGTTGATCGGCGCCAGTTGTCCGCTGTCGATCCAGTGCTGAATCACCGCCGTCTTGGCTTCTACCGTGTCGCGCAATCGATGTTGCAGTTCGTTGTGAATCAGCGGCGCGCCCTGCATGACTTCCATGCAGAACAGACGCGACTCGGCCGGATGATCACGGGACATTTCCAGCTTGGCTTTAAGGTAGGTGCCAATCGCCTCCACCGGCTCCTTGTCGGCGGTAAACCGCAACAGAGGGCTGAGCCATACGTCGAGCAGTTGCTGCAGCACATTCAAATACAAGTCGTCTTTGCTGCTGAAGTAGTAAAGCAGGTTGGTCTTGGATACGTCCGCCAGGCTGGCGACCTCGTCAAGGCTGCTGCCATGCACGCCGTATCGGGAAAAGATCTCCAGCGCGGCATCGAGGATCGCGGTGCGCTTGCCTTCCATGAGGCGCAAGCGACGTTTCAAAGACGAGGCACTGGGCTCACGCGTTGTCTTGACCGCAGTGTTGGGCTTGACCTTGCGTTCGCGCTTGAGAGCGGGCTCGGTCACAGGAGGTTTCTTGTTCACGCAATTTCAACCAGTGATGCCGGAATGAGCGGGCATCTTAACGGGCGCAGGTGGTTTGTCGATACGCAGGACGAAAGCCCGACGGTGCTCCATCTGCGGGCGCCGTGCACAAACCAAGTGCTCCAACTCGGACCAAATGGTCCGATTCAAGCGCATGGATTTCTCAACTATATGAATTAAAACGATAAAAAAACATGGCCCGCTAAATGCAATCGTCGGTTCATGTGCAGCCCATTGTCCCTCGGGCTGCACCACGACCCACGCAGAGAGGCCTCATATGGACATCGGTATCTTCATCCCTATTGGAAACAACGGCTGGCTGATTTCCAGTAACGCGCCGCAGTACATGCCAACCTTCGAACTGAACAAGCAGATCGTGCAGAAAGCCGAGGGCTACGGCTTCGACTTTGCACTGTCGATGATCAAGCTGCGCGGCTTCGGCGGTAAAACACAATTCTGGGAACACAATCTGGAATCCTTCACGCTGATGGCCGGGCTGGCAGCCGTCACCAGCAGAATTCAGCTGTTCGCCACTGTCGCCACCCTGACCATTCCGCCAGCCATCGCTGCGCGCATGGCCTCGACCATCGACTCGATCTCCAACGGTCGCTTCGGGATCAACCTGGTCACCGGCTGGCAGAAGCCTGAATACGAGCAGATGGGGCTTTGGCCCGGCGATGAGTTTTTCCACACCCGCTACGAATACCTGGCCGAGTACGCGCAGATCCTGCGTGACCTGTGGGCCAACGGCAGCAGCGACTTCAAGGGCGAGCACTTCACCCTGGACGACTGCCGCGTCAGCCCACGCCCGCAAGCCGACATGAAGTTGATCTGTGCCGGGCAAAGCGAAGCCGGCATGGCGTTTTCGGCGCAATACGCCGACTACAACTTCTGCTTTGGCAAGGGCGTGAACACCCCGATCGCGTTTGCGCCAACGGCCCAGAAGCTGATCGAAGCCAACGAAAAAACCGGGCGCAACGTCACCTCGTGTGTGCTGTTCATGATCATCGCCGACGACACCGACGAAGCGGCGCGCGCCCGCTGGGAGCACATCAAGGACGGTGCCGACGAGGAAGCCATCGCCTGGCTGAGTGACAAGGGATCGGCCGATAAAAGCGCAGGCTCCAACCTGCGCCAGATGGCCGATCCGACCTCGGCGGTCAACATCAACATGGGCACGCTGGTGGGATCGTGGGCAACGGTTGCAAGAATGCTCGACGAAGTCGCCACGGTGCCGGGCACTCAGGGCGTGATGTTGACGTTTGATGATTTCGTCAAAGGGGTCGAGGACTTCGGGCAGAAGATCCAGCCACTGATGACCAGCCGCAAGCACATCACCGCGCTCAAGGAGGTGGTGTAATGAGTGCTCCTGCACACGTTGCGGGCGTCATGCTCCCGCCTGAACAACCTGCACGCGAGCTGCCCGCAAGGCCTGAACCGCTGCGCATGAAGCCGGGTGAAACCGCTTTGGTGGTGGTCGATATGCAAAATGCCTATGCGTCCAAAGGCGGCTACCTGGACCTGGCGGGCTTTGATGTCAGCAGCACCGGCCCGGTCATCGCCAACATCAAAAAAGCCTGCGCCGCAGCCCGCGCAGCAGGCATGCCGGTGATTTTCTTTCAGAACGGCTGGGATTCAGATTACGTCGAGGCCGGCGGTCCTGGCTCACCGAACTGGCACAAATCCAACGCGCTGAAAACCATGCGCAAGCGCCCGGAGCTCGAAGGGCAACTGCTCGCCAAGGGCGGTTGGGACTACCAACTGGTCGACGAACTGACGCCAGAACCCGGCGACATTGTGGTGCCGAAGATTCGCTACAGCGGCTTCTTCAACTCCAGCTTCGACAGCGTGCTGCGCAGCCGCGGCATCCGCAATCTGGTGTTCACCGGCATTGCCACCAATGTATGCGTTGAATCAACCCTGCGCGACGGCTTCCACCTGGAGTACTTCGGCGTGGTACTGGCCGACGCCACCCATCAGGCAGGTCCCGAATTCGCCCAGCAGGCGGCCTTGTTCAATATCGAAACGTTCTTCGGCTGGGTTTCCAGCGTTGATGACTTCTGCACCACCTTCAGCCCTGTCGGGCAGCCTTCGTGAGGACACAAGCATGACCAAGAAAGCCATTATCCCAGCCGGCACCACCAAGCCAATCGCCCCGTTCGTACCGGGCTCCATGGCCGATGGCGTGCTTTATGTGTCGGGTACCTTGCCGTTCGACAAGGACAACAACGTGGTGCATGTGGGCGACGCGACGGCGCAGACCCGGCACGTTCTGGAAACCATCAAAAGCGTCATCGAGACCGCAGGGGGCACGATGGATGACGTGACCTTCAACATGATCATGATCCGCGACTGGGCCGACTACGCCAAGGTCAATGAGGTGTACGCGGAGTATTTCGCAGGCGAAAAACCGGCTCGCTACTGCATCCAGTGCGGCCTGGTGAAACCTGAAGCCCTGATCGAAATCGCCAGCATCGCACATATCGGCTGAGCATCGAGCATGGGCGCTTGCTGCCCACCTGGAGACATCGCATGTTTCACGAGATCCACGCTTGTCAGCATGCAGACGCACCGACGCTGGTGCTGAGTTCCGGTCTGGGCGGCTCCAGCCGTTACTGGGCAGATGACCTGCCCATCCTGACCCGCGACTATCATGTCGTGGTCTACGATCACGCCGGAACAGGCCGTAGCCCTACGGTACTGCCCGACGGCTATTCCATCAAGCACATGGCACTTGAGCTGCTGGAGCTGCTCGACTCACTGGCTATCCAGCGCTGCCACTTCATCGGGCACGCACTGGGCGGGCTGGTCTGCCTGGAGCTTGCCTTGCTACGCCCGCAACTGCTGCAAAGCCAGGTATTGATCAACGCCTGGAGCAGCCCGAACCCTCACAGCGCCCGCTGTTTTTCAGTGCGCAGAAAATTGTTGCTGAACAGCGGTCCAGAGGCCTATGTGCAGGCGCAGGCGTTGTTTCTGTATCCGGCCGACTGGATCGCCGCCAACACCGAGCGGCTGGCCGCTGACGAAGCGCACGCACTCGCCCACTTCCCTGATACCGAAAATCTGCTACGACGGATCCAGGCGCTGGAAACGTTCGACATTGAAGCTGATCTGGCGCGCATCGACACCCCGACCCTGCTGATTGCCAACCGCGACGACATGCTGGTGCCCTGGCAGCGTTCACGGCACCTGGCGGAGCAACTGAGCAACACCAGACTGGTGCTGCTGGAGTATGGCGGCCATGCCTCAAGCATCAGCGATCCGCTTCCCTTTCATCGAGCCTTGCTCGACTTTCTCAGTGCAAAAGCCTGAAGGACTGCTCCCATGCAAGCGACACATCAACTGTGCGACATTCAGCCCTCTGAAATTCCGACGGTGAGCCTCGAACAATTTCGTGACGCCATGTCCAGCCTCGCGGCAGCGGTCAACGTCATTACCACCGATGGCCCGTGCGGTCGGGCAGGCTTTACTGCAACAGCAGTGTGCAGCGTCACGGACCAGCCACCGACCCTGCTGGTCTGCATCAACCGCAACGCATCGGTCTATGAAACATTCATGGGCAACGGCAGGCTGTGTGTGAATACCCTGGGCAATGATCAGCAAGCGCTGTCCAACCTGTTCGGTGGAAAGACGTCTCAGGAGGAGCGTTTTGCCTGTGGTGAATGGAGCTGCGCAGCCACCGGGTCGCCGCTGCTCGAAGGTGCAAAACTGGCGCTGGACTGCCAGGTGACTCAGGCGGTGAGTGTCGGCACTCATGACGTATTGTTCTGCCAAGTGGTCGACATCCGGCACCAGCATGCCGCAGATGCCTTGCTGTATTTTGGCCGTCGCTATCATTCACTGCCGGGCAACGCGCACACTGTATGAAGGCCCGGTGATAACCGCATCGCCCCTGCCGCTCTTCGCCATGGTCCGCACGTCAAGGCGCGGTCATCAGGTCGGCAGGCTGCGTGCAGGGTCAACACTAAAAAGTACGGACGAACGGTCATATGTTGTTTCGGGCCGATGGCGGATTCAGACTCGAAAACGCCAATAACCAGATGATCTGATTGAAAAAGATTCCGCCGCCTCGTTTATTGGCCTGATGCAAATACATGTGATCTTTTTCCCGATCGCTACGTATAATGGCACTATGCTATCAGGATGATCCTTGCTGCCATTGAGGTGACCCCATGCCCGTATGCGCTTCCCCCGCCCCGCACTCCACCGCGTTATGTACGACCCTCATTTGTCTGCTGGCCAGTCCCCGCGCTGCCTTTTACGCGTCAGTGTCCACGGGCGGCTGACTATGCTGAAAAAAATCCCGGTTTCAGAACTGACCCTCGGCATGCATGTGCATAAATTCTGCCGCCCATGGACCGGTGATACTTTCTGGATAACCCACGTCGAGACTGTCCTGCAGGATCAAGCCGTGCTTGAACGCATTCGGCAATCCGATACCAGCGAAATCTGGATCGACACCCGCCAGGGCATTGATGTACCGGGTCAAGAACAATCGTCGCTGCCATCGAGCGACGACGACACCGCCCCCGTGAGTCTTGAGAAAGAAGTCCAGCGTGCGCGCATAATCTGCGGCCGGGCGCGGGACGCTGTGATGACCATGTTCACCGAGGCCAGAATGGGCCACTCGATGAACATGGAAAACGTGCAGTTGCTCGTTGAAGAAATCTCCCACTCCATCCTTCGTCATCCGCATGCGTTGATCAGTCTTTCTCGCCTGAAGACGTCGGACGAGTACACCTATATGCATTCGGTGGCGGTCTGTGCATTGATGGTCGCGCTCGCCAGGCGCATGGGCATGCGCGACGAGCACATCCGGGAAGCAGGCGTGGCGGGGCTGATGCATGACGTCGGCAAAATGATGATCGCGCCTGAAGTGCTCAATAAACCGAGCCGACTGACCTTCGAAGAGTTTGAAGTCATGAAGGCCCATCCCGAGCTGGGCCTGAAGATTCTCCAGGAGAATCTGCCTGTCGGAACAGCGGTCATAGACGTCTGTCTGCATCACCATGAAAAATTCGACGGTTCGGGCTACCCTCACGGCTTGCAAGGCCCGCAGATCAGTATCTTTGCCCGAATGGGCGCAGTGTGCGACGTCTACGACGCAATCACCTCCGACCGACCTTACAAAAAAGGTTGGGGTGTGGCTCATTCCATTCGCGAAATGGCGTCCTGGAAGGGCCACTTCGACGAGCGGGTCTTTCAGACCTTCGTCAAAACCGTCGGTATCTACCCGATTGGCGCGTTCGTGAGACTGGCGAGCGGACGTCTTGGAGTGGTGATCGAACAGAGTGAGGCGTCATTGCTGCGGCCCAAAGTGAAGGTCTTCATGTCCGCCCGGACCCGCAAGACTTTTTCACCCTACGTCATTGACCTGGCCGGTGCTGACGAGAAAGACACCATTGCCAGAATCGAACTGCCCGCAGACTGGGACATTGAGAGTGTCGATCACCTGTGGTGCGCAAACAAGGCCAACTGAATCTGCGCGGCACGCGGCAAACTGCGCTATCCCAACAAGCCCAGCGCTTTGGCCCTCGCTACAGCCTGCGTGCGGCGCTCGACACCGAGTTTGCTGTTGATGTGGCTGGCGTGAGTCTTGACGGTGTGCAAAGAGATGAATAACTGATCACTGATTTCCTGATTTGAGCAACCTTGTGCAATCAGGCGAAGGACATCCAGCTCTCGCACACTCAGGCAATCGTTGCCACTGGCAGGTAACGTCGTGACCTGTGCAGTGTCGGCAGGCAGCATTGCCACCAGGCCGTCACGTACTGCGCAAGGCGGAGCTTGCAGCAACTGTTCACGCAGCCATTGCGAATGCTCGACCAGCAAGATCCTGAAAGGCATCAGCGCACCGCCGGTTGCAGCCCGCAAGCTGCGCGCAAACAGGACTCGAGCCTCATCGTGCTGCCCGGCATTCAACAGCAGGTCGATATGTTGGGTGAGCGCAAGAAGACCTATCAGCTGTGCGCCCACTTCATGAGTACGATGCTCAAGCACCTGAAGGCGATGACCGCTGGCCTGGTGATCGCCGCGAATGCGCTCGAGAACGGCACGTTGCAGTTCAATATGCTGTGGCAACTGAGGGTGGCATTCAGGCGCGGCGGCTGCCACATCACCGTTGTAGGCCTGGGTCAGACGCAACAGCCATGCTTCAGCCAGATCCACGCGACCCTGCACCAGCCACAGCTCGCATTTCACCAAGGTGATCATGCCCAGGTAATAGACCGGTGGCACGTCCCAGATATGCATCAGCCGCTCGGCCTCGGCGAGTTCTGCAAACGCTTCGGCAAAACGCCCGGCGTATCCTTCCATCGTCGCAATGACGCAGTGGCCAATCAGCACACTGATGTCTCGACATGCCCGGGCTTCGGCCAGCCCCGCAACCAGTTTTGCGCGGCCTGCGTCCACCTGCATGCGCAGGCTCAGCAGGTAACCTTCGTACAATGTGAGTCGTGCGCGAACCGCATACAGCCGCGACGCCGACAGGCCCTTGAGGCGTTGCAACCCCTGACGCACTTCGTCAAGCGCACGAAGGATTTCACCTCGCGCCTGCAATACTCTGGCTCGGTCGTAATGCGCCAACGCTTCGAACAGCGGGTTCGAAGTCCGCTGTGCCAGCTCGAGCGCGTCGCGGTTCAACGCTCTGGCTTGCCACAAATCACCCTCGGCGATCGCAAGGTTGGCCAAGGTCGACAAGCACACCAGCCGTTGGCCGTAGCGCTTGTCGGGCAGGCTGAGCAGTGCTTCGCTGCAATAGCGACGAGTCTTGTCGCTGTCCCCTCGCCCCCGGGCGATGATGCCGGTCAACGCCAGCCATTGGGCCAACATCGACTTTTGCGCGGTGGCGGACGGTGCGGGCAGAAAGCGGCTCAACTGATTGGCGAGTTCTTCAGCAGCATCCAGCTGACAGGCCAGCCCCAACGCCCATGCATACAACACAATCAGACGAGGCGTACTGGTCAACAGGCTGTCTGGCAAGTCCATCTTCCAGCGCAGCAGCATTCCGACGTTCTGCTCGGCCAGCAGTTGTTCTTCGGAAAGGTTCTGTACCAGATTGGCGGCTACGTCCAGATGCCCAGCCTTCAGGGCCTGCTCGACAGCCTCGTCAAGCAGGCCCTGCTCGCTGAACCAGCGACAGGCATTGAGGTGCAGCCGTGTCTGTTGTGACCCTGCGCCCTGACGCGCCCGCAGCAGATCGGAAAACAGATGGTGATAGCGAAACCAGTGACCGTGTTCATCCAGCGGAACCAGAAAAACCTGATGCGCCTGTAAATAGCGGAGCATTTCGGCACTGTCGTGGCTGTCTCGGGCGGCGTTGCACAACGGGCCGCAAAAGCGTTCGAGGCAAGCTGTCTCGTAGAGAAAGGCTTGAACATCGGCTGGCAGGCAATCAATCACCTCTTCCAGCAAATACTCACGAATCAGCACCTCGCCGTCATGCAGTGCCTGGGGCAAGGCACTCTCGTCCCCCGCTTCGGCGGCCGCCAGCAACCAGAAACGCAGCCCAGCGACCCAGCCTTCGCTGCGCTGTATCAAACGCTGCAACGCATCGCTGTCGAGGGAAAGACTGTGTTGATCGAGAACCGCAAGCGACTCTGCATGAGTCAACCGCAGATCCTGCTCAGTGATCTCGAGCAACTGCCGGGACAGGCGCAAACGCGCCAGATGCCAGTCCGGACGTTGCCGGCTGGTAACCATGACCACCAGGCCCGCTGGCAGATGGTTGAGAAGAAACTGCAGGCAGCGGTCGAGCACCGCACCCTGGGCCAGGTGATAATCGTCCAGTACCAATAATAACGGTCGACCCAGCAATAAATACACGGCCAGCTCATCCAGCAGGCCGTCGAGCCATTGTTCGTAGGCAAACGGCTGATGGCGCTGACGCATCTTCAGCAGACTCATGGCCTGAGCGCCCAGTTGCGGAAAAAACTGTTGCAGCCCGGCCAGCAGACGTTCGAGAAAACGTCCGGGATCACTGTCGCGTGAGCTCAGACCCAGCCATACGCTGTGCCAGGTGTCCGGCAGGCTTTGAGAGAACTCGACTGCCAACGAGCTTTTACCAAACCCTGCTGGTGCACATACCAGCAGCAGGCGGCCGCTCAGACCGTCGTCAAGACGCTGACAAAGTCGGGGACGGGAGACATGGCCAGCAGGAAGTGGAGGTCGAAAGAATCGCCCTTCCAACGCAGGAATTGCGCTGTCTGCAAACCCTTGTACGCGGGACAGATCAGTCATGGCCGACTCTTGTAGGAATCATTTTTACGGCTTGGCAAGAGTTCGGAGACTAGCGGGTTAATCGACCCTTTTGAAGGTCATCACTGAAAAGACTGTAACAAAATTCCTACGACTTATAAGGCGCCGCTGAAAAGCAGAAAAGCCCCACTGGGGCTTTCCTGCAAGCGGACTGCCACGGGCAGCGCTCATGTATTCAAAACGATACCGTTTCGGGTATCAGCGAACCCCTTCCTGACGCAATGCGTTCGGCGTGAAATCACTGGTACCTGCGGTGAAACCGAACTCGTAGGCGCGCTTCTCTTCGTTCTTCATGCCAAGCGCCACATAACGGCCTGACTGCAGGTCATACAAGGTTTCGATGGAGTACCACGGCACTTGCTTGTCGTAGTAGTTTTCAGCATGCGCCTCGGCTACACGCCACAGTTGGCCACGACCGTCGTAATGGTCGATGACCGCCGCCTGCCAGGTGTCTTCATCGATGAAGAAGTCACGCTTGGCATAGATGTGACGCTGACCTTCCTTCAAGGTAGCGGTGACGTGCCAGACACGACGCAGCTCATAGCGTGTCAGGTCCTGGTTGATGTGACCGGCCTTGATGATATCGGCGTACTTGAGCGTCGTATCGTCCAGCTTGTGGCTGTTGGCAGCGATGTACATTTCCTGCTTGCCGATCAACTTCCAGTCATAGCGATCCGGCGCACCGTTGAACATGTCCAGGTTATCGGAGGTACGCAGACCATCCGACGCGGTACCCGGACCGTCATACGCCACTTGTGGCGCACGACGCACACGGCGCTGGCCTGCGTTGTACAGCCAGGCGGAACGGGGCTCTTTCACCTGATCGAGGGTTTCGTGCACCAGCAACACGCTGCCCGCCAGACGCGCCGGGGCGGTCACTTCCTGCTTGAAGTAGAACAGCACGTTGCCCGGGTTCTTCGGGTCGAAATCCTTCATCTTGTCGCGGAAGACAAACTGGTCGGCAAAATACACCAGGCTGTAGGAACCGTTGGGCTGCGGAGTGGCCTGGGTGACCAGACGTCTCACGCTGCCGCCACGATAGCGAGTGATGTGGTTCCAGATGACTTCCACACCGCTGGACGGAATCGGAAACGGAATGGCGTTCTCGAAGTTCTCAAGCCCACTGCCGCCACCGACCAGTTTGGTGGTCGTCGCGTTTTTCTTGATGGATGCATACACGTCATCCGGCACCGTCGCACCGCGATGGGACGGGTAAACCGGGAGTCGGTAGCTGTCCGGATAGCGCTTGAACATCGCGTACTGGCCAGGCGCGAGCTTGTCCTTGTACTGCTCGACGTTCGCCGCCGTGATGGTGAACAGTGGTTTTTCGCTGGCGTACGGGTTGGCAAGGAAACCCTTGCTGTCGACTGCGCCGGCGTTTTTCGGCATCGGACTCCAGGCAGGAATCGTATTGGCCGCGTTACCCGCTTTCTCCGCCCCCATTGGCGTCAGCGATGTTCCCAGTTTTGCCGCTTCGGACTCAGACACCGCAGCCATCACACCGGTCGCCAACAATGACAGCCCCAGCACTCCGGCTTGCAACAGACCCTTTGTTATTTTCATTTTCATAGTCATCCCGAAAAAACCGTGTTCTTAGAAGTTCATGCCAAAGCTGAGCGCCACAAAATCCCGGTCATCAACCGTGGTGTACTTCCCATCAAAGAAGTTGGTGTACGAAAGGCCTGCGGTGTAGGTGTTCTGGTATTCGGCATCGAGCCCGAGGCTGACCGCCTTGCGGCCTTCTTCAAAGTTGCCGCCAGGGCCCGGCGAGTAGCCTTTGACGTCATGCGACCAGGCCACGCTCGGACGCAGGTTCACCCCGGCGAAGAAGCTGTTGTAGTCCCAGATTGCGCGGGCACGGTAGCCCCACGAGTTGGCGGTGGTGAAACCGTCGTTCTCGCAGTAACGGGTCAGGTTGTTCTGATCCGCGCCTGTCAGCGTACCGGCGTTGAGTGCCGCACACTGGCCAGCCGGCAATGGGCCTGGACCGTAGACCGGGTCGCGGCCGTAACGGATTTTCGAGGTGCTTTCCAGCCCGCCCACGTGGGTGAAGCCCACTTCACCCACCAGTGTCAGGCGTTCTGCGCCCATGACCTGATCGAAGAACTGCGTGAAGGTGGTTTGCAGCTGGGTGATTTCCTTGCGGCGATAGCCCGGCTGATCGGTATTGGGCTGACCGCTCAACAGCGATACGTTGGGGTTGAGTGGAGAAATGCCCGAGTAAAGGATGTCGGTGGTGTTGACCTGTACCGGCGCATTCGGACGGTAGCTGATCTCGCCGCTCCACGCGGTGCCGGTAGGCAACGTGGTAGAGAAGCTCAGACCGTACAGGCGGATGTCTTCAGGGTACTCGACGTAATAGCTGGAGTTGCCTGCGACCACGACTGGCAGCAAGGTCGGCGCCAATGCGGTGGCCGTGGCGGCTGGCAGACCGTTGCGCACCAGCGAACCCACCAGCCCGGCCGGGCTGAACGATGCAGCAGAACCGCCACGACCGCTGAAGATCGGCGCACGGCTGTGATAATTCATCATGTAAGCGCCGAACTCGGTGTCCAGCGGTTCGAAGTTGTAACGCAACGCAAAGCCGAACTGGCCGCTGTCGCGTGCATCGCGGTCAGGGCCGCGGCGAACCACAGCGCCCTCGTCAGGGTTGCCGAACACGACGCCCTGCTGAGACAGCGAGTTGAAAACAGCGCCACGCGCTGCAGCGGGCAGACCGGCAGCAGTCAGCGAACTGTTCAGCCCGCTGCGGCTGCGCAGGACCGCAAGGTTGTTGTTGCAACCGTCAGCAATCACGTCGGGCTGGGAGAAGAAGGTGCCGCAGTTGTCGACAACCGTCTGATCCCATTCCAGCTGGTAGAAACCTTCTGCAGACAGATTATCGGTCAGGCTCTGCGACAGGTAGAACATGTTGACCGGGATCAGGCCTTCCTTGATTTCGGAACCAGGACGGCGGAACGCGGAGACATCGACGGGGTTGATGCTGTTGATACCGCCGTTGATGAAGGTACTTTCACCCCAACTGACAACCTGTTTACCGAAACGCACGGAACCCGGCTGATCAGCGATCGAATAGTTGTGATACACGAAGGCGTCGAGTAACTGGAACCCGGAAGACTTGGCGCCTTCCTTGCGATTGGAGTCGCTGATGTCCTTGAACTCACGGCCTTCATCCTTGAGTTCGAAGTCGTACCAATACTTGCCACGCACGAACACGCCGGTGTCGCCGTATTTGAGTTCGAGGTCATGAATGCCCTTGAAGATCTTCGAGAACGTCTCCCCACGCTTGAAGTTCAAGTGGCCGTCATCAGACGTCTGCGACAGACCGCGGCCACCGTTGTTGGCCCCGATCAGGTTTTTATTGGCGTTTTCGGTCGACCAACTGGCACCGACCGAGAGCGAGGAGTCGAAACTGCCTTCGATTTCTCCGATGTTGAATGAGACGCCGAAAGCAGGACCGGCGAGCGAAGAGGCAAGGCTGACAGCCAGAGGCAATTTAGCCCGGCGCCAGAATGGGTTGGTTGTTGTCATCGACGCTACTCCATGTGCTTTTATTGTTATGGCAGTGGGAACTTCCAAAAGCGACTCAGCCATCGAATCAACAAACTGACTGTCAACATTCATCAGGCAGCCCAAGTGGCTACAACACAAAATGTAAGGTTCCGCGATTGCTCATTCCCTGTGCCGACTATATCCAGCAGGCGCTGATGCTTGATCCCTCTAAAGTGTGATTTGCAGCACCAACGCCTCTGGCCCGGCTGTTCCCGACGGGCCTGGAGGGGAGAATGGCTTAAATTGCGGATTTGGCAAGTTGATGAGGGGCTTGAATACAGATCTCGTGAGCCATGTCAGTCGTGACATGGCTCACAGCCGCATCAGAGTGTCGAAAGAAAAGCGCTGTTGCTGCTCTGCCATTCGACAATGTCCAGCCGCATGCGCTTCTTGTCGAGCTTGCCGACACTGGTCTTGGGAATTTCAGTAACAAGCGCGATCTGGCTCGGAATGGCCCACTTGTTGATATGCCCTTGCTCGACAAACGGCTTGAGGTGTTCCTTCAATGCCTTGGCATCAAGCTCCTGCCCTTCGTGAATCACCAGCAAGGCAAAGGGACGCTCGCCCCACTGCGGGTCGGCGATACCGACTACGGCCACTTCGCGTACGGCCGGGTGCCGACTGCACAGGTCCTCAAGTTCAAGCGAGGAAATCCATTCACCCCCGGTCTTGATCACATCCTTGATGCGGTCGCGAATATCGATGAACCCCATACTGTCCAGGGTCGCGACATCTCCCGTGTGCAACCAGCCACCCGCCCACAGCTCGGCACCTTTTTCAGGTTCGCGAAAATAGCTCTCACTCAGCCATGGCGCACGCAACACCAGCTCACCCTGAGTCTCGCCATCGGCGGGGAGGAAATTGCCTTCACCATCGACGATGGCGGCGTCAACCAGCATGCCAGGCACGCCGGCCTTGATTCGATAGGTGATGCGCTCGTCGTCACTGCCGGCTTTCAGCTCTTCGTTGATGTGCGCGACCGAAATGAGCGGTCCGGTTTCGGACATGCCGTAGGCAGCGGTGAGCTGAATACCCTTCGATTTTGCGGCCTGATACAGGCTGCGCGTCAGCGAGCTGACCCCGATGATGATTTTCCAGCCGCCGAAATCCGTGTCCTTGGCAGCTTTTGCACCCAGGAGCATTTGCATGATGGTGGGCACGCAGTGGGAGAAGGTGACTTTCTCCTTGCGCCATAACTCCACCAGCAGTTCCGGGTCGTAGCGGCCTGGGTAAACCTGCTTGAGCCCCAGCATGGTCGCCGCGTACGGAATGCCCCAGGCGTGAACGTGGAACATCGGTGTGATGGGCATGTACACGTCATCGGTGCCCAACAGACGGGTACTGTCGATACACCCCATGATGGTCGCGACCCCCATGGTGTGTAGCACCAACTGGCGGTGGGTGAAATAAATCCCTTTCGGATTACCCGTCGTGCCTGTGGTGTAAAACGTGGTTGCGACCGAATTCTCGTCGAAGTCCTCGAACTCGTATTCGGGGCTCGCTGCCGCCAGCAACTGCTCGTACTCACCGACGAGATTGGGAAGATCGGCGGTTTTTTCCGGAAGATCTGTCAGCAACAGCGTTTTTTCGACAGTGGTCAGATGCCCGGCAATGGCGTTGTACAAGCCTGCGAATTCACTGTTGACCAATACGAAGCGGTCATCGGCATGGTTGATGGTGTAGGCAATCTGCTCTGGCGAGAGGCGTACGTTGACCGTGTGAATCACGGCTCCGATCATCGGGATCGCGAACATGCATTCCAGGTATCGGTGGCTGTCCCAATCCATGACCGCAACCGTATCGCCAGCCTTGACGCCTGCAGCCGTCAGCACATTGGCCAAACGGCAAATGCGCTCGTTGAGTGTCAGGTAGGTATAGCGAACAGAATCGCGATAAACGATTTCACGCGTTTTTTCGTAACGGCTTCCAGACATCAATAGCCGTTTTATCAACAAAGGGTACTGATAAGCGCCATCGGCTGGCGGAAGAACGCGAGTCTGTAACATATGAGTCCCTTTTCAAAGTTCACAGGCCAAGCCTGAAATATGGACTCTAGAGCGCTCTCTCGCCAGCCAAATCAGCCGAAGGAATGATTTCGTCAGGTGGCGGTTGGCTACCCTCCTCGTAGCGAATGGGCCAACGACACGCCACGATCAGTGCTCCCGCTGGTGTTGTCTTACCGGATTTCGGTCAGCGCAAGCTTGAGCCCAAGCGCAATCAGCACGCCGCCCATGGCGCGGTCGAACCAGTGGCCCAGGCGTGCGAATCCAGCACGCACTCGCGCCTGGCTGAACAAACGGGCGATCAGGCAGAACCAGACTGCCGTGGCCACCGCCAGGTAAACGCCATAACCGCCCTGCACCAACAGAGGGGTATGCGGGTTGATCACGACGGTGAACAACGAAAGGAAGAACAGCGTTGCTTTGGGGTTCAGCCCATTGGTCACGAAACCGCTTACGTAGGCGCCTCGTGCCGTCCGCTCGCCTACGGGAGCGCTGACGGCCTCGTCCGACACCACGGCTGGCTTGGCGCGCAGGGCCTTGATGCCGATGTAGAACAGGTACGCGGCGGCTGCCCACTTCAAGGCGTTGAACAGCACGATGGACTGGGACACGATGATGCCGATCCCCAGCAGCGAATAGCCCACATGCACGAAAATGGCCGAACCGACGCCCAGTGCGGCCCATGTTCCGGCCTTGCGACCATGGGTAACACTTTCACGTACCACAACGGCGAAATCCGGCCCTGGACTGGCGACAGCCAGCAAGTGGATCAATGCAACGGTAAGAAACTCGGCCCAGTACATGGGATCTCCTGAAATGTTGGCAAGCTTTTGCTCTGGTAGGCTCGTCACACTACGCTTTTCATTTTCTTCGTAAAGGTACAGCTATGAGCAATCCTGGCAGAGCAGTCTTTCTGGATCACACTTCTCTCGATCTGGGCGACCTGGATCTTGGGTCGTTGCGCGAAAGCTTCGGTGAATTGCAGCTGTATGCCAGCACTGCGCCCGAACAGGTGGCCGAAAGGCTTCAGCACGCGCAGGTGGCGATCAGCAACAAGGTCCTGATCGATGCCAGCACGTTTGCAGCCTGCCCCGAGCTGCGGCTGGTGCTGGTGACAGCCACCGGCACCAACAACGTCGATCTGGTCGCGGCACGCGAGCACGGCGTTACAGTGTGCAACTGTCAGGGCTACGGCACGCCTTCAGTTGCCCAGCACACGTTGTTATTACTGCTGGCACTGGCCACGCGCCTGCCGGACTACCAAAACGCAGTGCAGCAAGGTCTGTGGCAGAAATCGAAACAGTTCTGCCTGCTGGACTTCCCCATTGTCGAGCTGGAAGGCAAGACGCTGGGTCTGCTGGGGCATGGCGAGCTGGGCAGCGCAGTGGCAAAACTCGCCGAGGCATTCGGCATGCACGTCTTGTTGGGGCACATCCCTGGAAGGCCGGAGCGCGCCGACCGCCTGCCCTTGGCGCAACTGCTACCGCAAGTCGATGCACTGACGCTGCATTGCCCGCTCAATGAAAGCACTCGGGACATGATCGGCGCCCATGAACTGAGCCTCATGAAGCCGCAGGCATTCATCGTCAATACCGCACGCGGCGGGCTGATCAATGAGCAGGCGCTGGCTGACGCACTGCGTAATGGCCACTTGGGCGGTGCTGCTTCGGATGTATTGACGGTCGAGCCTCCAGTGGCGGGCAACCCATTACTGGCGGGCGACATACCCCGGCTGATCATTACCCCGCACAGTGCCTGGGGTGCCAAGGAAGCTCGCCAACGCATCGTCAGTCAGGTCACCGAGAATGCTCAAGCGTTCTTCGCAGGCAAGCCGCTGCGCGTCGTGAGTTGAGCCGCGAGAAACAGCGCACACCTGATCGTTGCGAAAATGATCTGCGTCATTGCTGTTAAACTCTGCGTTTTTTCAGGAGCCATTCCATGGACCCGCGCAGTGAAGTGTTACTCCGTCAGGCCGAGCTGTTTCAGGGCTCGTTGTTGTTGGTCGGACTGCCCGCCGATGACCTGCTCGGAAAACTGCCAGAGGCTCATGGGTGGTGCTGGCATGCCGGCGATCAAACGGCGCTGGATGCACGCTTCGCCGGGCGCACGCATTTCGGTGTGAACGCGCCAGAGCAGAGCTTCGACGCCGCCGTGCTGTTCCTGCCCAAGGCACGCGACCTGACCGATTACCTGCTCAACGCCCTGGCTGCCCGGCTGGCGGGTCGCGAGTTATTTCTGGTCGGCGAAAAGCGCGGCGGTATCGAAGCTGCTGCCAAACAACTGAGCCCGTTCGGCCGCGCCCGCAAGCTCGACAGCGCGCGCCATTGCCAACTGTGGCAAGTTACCGTCGAACACGCCCCGCAAGCGGTGGAACTCGAAAGCCTCGCCAAGCCTTATCAGATCGAACTGCAGGACGGCCCTTTGACCGTCATCAGCCTGCCGGGCGTATTCAGCCACGGCCGTCTGGACCGGGGATCGGCGCTGCTGTTGGAGCACATCGACAAGCTGCCAAGCGGTAATCTTCTGGATTTCGGCTGTGGCGCAGGCGTTCTGGGCGCAGCGGTAAAACGTCGCTATCCGCACAATGAAGTGATCATGCTGGACGTCGACGCCTTCGCCACCGCCAGTTCGCGTCTGACACTGGCCGCCAATGGCCTGGAAGCGCAGGTGCTGACGGGTGACGGAATCGACGCCGCGCCGATGAATCTGAACACGATTCTGAGTAATCCGCCCTTCCATGTCGGCGTCCATACTGATTATCTGGCCACCGAGAATTTGCTGCGAAAAGCACGCCAACATCTTAAATCAGGCGGCGAACTGCGCTTGGTTGCCAACAACTTCCTGCGCTATCAACCACTGATCGAAGAACACGTCGGCACGTGTCAGGTACGTGCACAGGGCAATGGCTTCAAGATCTACAGCGCCAAGCGTTCTTGAAAATAAGAGCTTGCCGAAAGGATTCCGCAAGGGCAGAATCCGCTCCGTCCTAGGGGAGTAGTCTCCCACGAGCGCCATGCTCGTCCGGCACGCGTCAACATACTTGGTCCTCAGACCATGGTGCGTGCGACCCAGAATCCGCTCAGACGGATCGGTGGTTTGACCAGACCTATGACACGAACACCTTACCCGGGGCGGGGAGGTCGTACGTGTCATAGCCGTGTCGACCCGCCCCTTAGGAAACCTGATGCTGGAATCACTCTTAGTCCCTACCGCAGTCGTTGCGCTCGCCGAAATCGGTGACAAGACGCAGTTGCTCGCACTCGTGCTTGCTGCACGCTTCCGCAAGCCCTGGCCGATCATCGCGGGTATTGTCGCTGCCACCCTGGCCAACCACGCAGCGGCTGGCGCCGTAGGTGCCTGGTTCAGCAGCTACCTTTCGGATGCGGTCCTGCACTGGATTCTGGCGGCCAGCTTCACCGCTACCGCGCTGTGGACACTGGTCCCGGACAAAATGGACGATGACGACGCGAGCACTGCCCGCAAGTTCGGCCCATTCATGACCACGCTTATCACCTTCTTCATTGCTGAAATCGGCGACAAGACCCAGATCGCTACCGTGATGCTGGCTGCGCAATATTCCTACCTGTGGCTGGTCATTATCGGCACCACCGTGGGCATGCTGATCGCCAACGTGCCGGTGGTTCTGGCGGGTAATTTCGCGGCGGAAAAACTGCCGTTGACACTGATCCGTCGGCTGGCAGCCTGTGCCTTCTTCGTACTGGCGCTGGTTGCGGTGTACAAGGCGATGAAGGTCAGCGGCTGGATCTGATCAAAGGCCAGGGTTCGTTGCGAATGGACACCGCGACGCACACTGGCAACTTGCGTTCATCAGGACTTGGGAGCGCTCTGATACAACGGCATGACTTTGGGAATGGCGGCTTCAAGCGAAGCGATGCGGTTTTGCGAGGCGGGGTGAGTGCTCATGAATTCGGGTGGAGAGCCGCCGTCATTCTGAGACATTTTCTGCCACAGGGTGATGGCTGCGTTAGGGTTGTAGCCCGCACGCGCCGCCAGCTCCAGCCCGAGCAGGTCGGCTTCGTTTTCGTTGCCGCGACTGTTGGGCAGCGTCAGGCTGTAATTGACCACTGTGTCGGCCAACGCCAGGCTGTCCTGACCCAGACCTAAGAGCGCGCCTGCCCCTTGCTTGGCCATCGCCACACCGTAGGCCTTGGACATGGCTTCACGCCCGTGCTCACGCAACGCATGAGCGATCTCGTGCCCCATGACCGCTGCGATCTCGTCATCCGTCAGTTTCAAGGTATCGATCAGGCCGGTGTAGAAAATGATCTTCCCGCCCGGACCGCAATTGGCATTCAGATCATCGCTTTTGATCAGATTCACTTCCCACTGCCACTGGGCCGAGTCAGGCCGTAACTTGGGTGCCTGGGCAATCAACCGGTCCGCAATGGCGTGCACACGCTTCGCATCTGCACTGGTGGTGTCGAGCACGCCTTTGCTGCTCGCCTCACCCACTGTCTGCTGGTAGGACTGCGCATACATCTTGTTCACTTCGTCAGTGGAAAGCATGCTGAACATGTATTGCTTACGTTCGACACCTACCGAGTCGCCGGTCGTGGTATTGACGGCCTGACACCCGCCGAGCAGTAACGCGGCGCCCAGGGCACAGAGGGCAAATGACTGACGCATGGAGATCTCCTTGTTCGTGAGGTGGCCATCCCAGGGGGTGCAGGATCGCTGCGCCAGATACCAGCCAATAGCCATCTTGGGCTTCGTACAAGCAGGATGGTTCCCCAGGTATGTCAGGCTTGTATCAGATGTGCATGAAAGGGGTGACATTTTTTGCTTCGGGCCCACAAGAAGCGATGTCGGTGATGAAGCAGAGCACGCGTGGATGGCTTTTGCTTTGGAGGTGCCGGGATTGGCTTTCTTTGATCCATGTTGTGGATTCTCAGCGAGAATACTGACCCCTTCGTCAGCAAGCTGCCCCCACAGGTAGCGCCCACAGCTGCTCATTTCAACTTGAAAGCGAGGTTCCGGTGGGAGTGAGCCGAGCGGCGTTCCGCTTGCTCGCGAAGAATGATCTGAAGACACCGTATCAACGTCGGATATCCGATCTGTCGCCGCTGCCTTTGATCTTCAACTCAACGGCGTCAGGCACTCGGGGGCATTGAGTTTGGGATCATTGACCAGGTTGGCCAATGGCCTCTCTCTCAGTGCAACCTGAGGGGCTGCCAGCAGCGCTTGCAGGGTCGACAACGGCGTGTCGGCCGACAGCCAGTCTTTCTGCCCTTGGGCGTCGAGTATCAAAGGGCGGCGCTGAGTGGCAGCGGCCTGGGTGACAACAGCCACGCTGAGGTAGGTGTGACCCTGAACCGGATACGCCTCCCAGATCGCTGCAAAGAACAACGCAGCGCCCTCGCCCGGCGTCAACCAGAACGGACGCTTGCGCAGGTTGCCGCGCCATTCATAAAAGCCGTTGGCAGGCAGCAGGCAGCGGCGCTGCTTGAAGGCTTCGCGAAACATGGGTTGCTCGGCCACGGTTTCGGCACGTGCATGAGCGGGCGTTCGGGACAGGTCGGTGAGCCAGGCCGGGGTCAGGCCCCAGCGGGCCCGTACCAGTTCGACATCCCCCTCGCCTTCAGCGGCGCGCATGATCAATACCCAGTCGGCTGGCGAGATATTCCACTGCGCCTGCTGATCAGCCGGGAATCCGGGCAGGGCCGCAAAGGCAGGTGTCCAACGAAACAGGGCATAGCGTCCACACATGAGGGGTAATCGAACTCTTGTTGAAGGTGTTCAGCACACCAGTACATCGGGGAAGCTGTCCGGCTCGTCACCGGACACGGGTGAGGCGGCATTGTACGCAGTGATCAACTCGCGTGCCTGACGGACCTGATCATCCTCCACGGTGAGTGCGAGCAAACCGAGCCCCGGCAACTCACCCATCGCGCCGAGCAGGTCGCGCCCGGCCAGATGCGCCGTAATTCCTTCGCTGGCGAGCATCGCCTGCAACAGCTCACCCTCCATCAGGCTTTCCGGCTCGTAGATTTTCTGCATTACTCGTTCTCGCTGCGCACGTCCAGGTTCCAGCTTTCGCCGTCGGTCTGAAGGTCGAAGATGATCGGGCGGCAACAGACCGGGCAGTCTTCAATGTACTGCTGGTCGCCGCCGGACAAGTCCAGTACAGCTTCCACCGGCTCCCCGCAGTAGGGGCAGTCGTAATCCTGTAATTCCTGCATCGCGGCCTCCGGGACCAGTTGTGCGTATAATTGCCCCATTATCTGGAGACGGCCTCGACAAGCCTGTCCTCTTTTTACCCTATTCGATTACAACAAGAGAGCATGATGGGCGAATTTGATGCCATCCGACCTTACAACGATGCAGAAGTCCCCGCCGTTCTGGCACGTCTGCTGAGCGATAAAGCCTTTCTCGCGATCCTCACCAAGTTCCGCTTCCCTCGTCTGGCAGGTGCATTCGGCTGGTTTCTGCAACCCACACTGGCGCGCAAGCTGCGCCGTGAGTTCGCTGGCATCGACTCGGTTGCCGCGTTGCAGGACAAGGTCGAGTATTACGTCGACCACACCATAGAGCGCGCCACCGATGGCGTGACTTACACCGGGGTCGAACAGCTCAAGTCTGGCTGTGCTTATCTGTTCCTCGCCAATCATCGCGATATCGTGATGGACCCGGCATTCGTCAACTATGCCGTGTATCACGCTGGCCTGCCTACGCCGCGCATTGCCATTGGCGACAACCTGCTGCAAAAGCCTTTCGTCAGCGACCTGATGCGTCTGAACAAGAGTTTCATCGTGCACCGCTCGATCACCGGGCGTCGCGAGAAGATGGCGGCCTATCAGTTGCTCTCGGCGTACATCAATCATTCCATCACTCAGGATTGCCAGTCCATCTGGATCGCTCAGGCCGAGGGCCGTGCCAAGGATGGAGATGACCGCACCGAGTCGGCCATCCTCAAGATGTTTCACATGAGCCGCAAGGAAGAGCCGTTCGGCGACGTGATCCGCTCGCTGAACCTGATCCCGGTGTCCATCAGTTACGAATACGACCCGTGCGACGGCGCCAAGGCCCGCGAGCTTTATATTCGTGCCACCACTGGCGCATACACCAAGACACCGGGCGAGGACGACGTCAGCATCGCGCTCGGTATCACGGGCTACAAAGGCCGTGTGCACGTAAACTTTGCGCCGCCAATCACCGAGCAGTTCGAAGACACCAAGCAATTGGCGATTGAAATGGACCGGCAGATTCTGGGCGGCTATCGCCTGTTCCCGGTGCATTACCTGGCGTATGCACAATGGAGTGAGGCTGACCCGAGCCTTGAGGTTCCAACAGCCAGCGACCTGTTTCCAGCAGACGAACTTTCGCGAGCGCGGGACGAGTGGGAAAGCCGGCTGGCTGGAGCGCCGGCAGAGCATCGTCCCTATCTGGTACAGCAATACGCAACGCCCGTGCGCAACCAGTATCGCGTCAAGGCAGGGCTGGCGCTCTAAGACTTCGGTCCTGCAACGCAGACAGAAACTTCCCGCATTGGTTGCGGGAAGCATCTTGTAAGACAATTCGCTGCCGCTGTCACCTTACCGTAACGCACCCCCTGCATTGTGTGGCTCCTCAAGAAACGGACTTCCCTCTTTTTGGAGCTTGTCATGCTGCACGCAAAAAATCAGGACCGCCTTTATCTGATAGCTCAGAGTGACGAACAGCAGGAGCTGATCGACAGCCTGGCGTTCAACGTTCAAGACCGCCACTGGCTGGTCTACTGTGCGCTGGGTGGACATGTTCACCATGACCTGCCTGACCTCGATCAGGACACCGGCTTCAGCTTTCTGGACCTCTACCAGCAGGCGGCCTGATCAGACACCGTCGCTTGCCGACCGAATCTGGCGTATGAAAAAGCCCGACCCTCTCAACAAGGGCCGGGCTTTTTACAAAGCGCCGTTTACTGCGACAGGGTCGAACCGATGGTCGGGTCCTGGAACACGCGAGTCAGTGCATCGCTCAGGACGTCACTTACCAACTTGGTGTTGGTCTCCTGGTTTGGCGCCATGCCAAAGCGCTGATCCAGCGACGCTGCATAGCGACCGCTGTAATTGCGGCCGTTGTTGCGCACATCGGCACGGAACGTGGAACTGATGGTCGCCTCGGTCACGTACAGACCTTCCTTGGGCGATTGGTATTTAAGGTCTGCCAGCGTGACCGTCAATTGAGGCGCACTGCCGTTCTGGGTAGGCGTGAAGCCCAGCAGACGCACAGCGGCTTCGGCCTGGGCCTGCAGCTTGGGTACGACATCGTTGCTGCTGACGCTGATAGCGCTGGTTTCAGGGTACATACCGCCACGCGTCCCGAGTGTCGGGCCTGGACGGCCATCAACCACACGCACGACTACAGGCTGACCACGTCCGACAGGCGCGAGCTGAGCGTTCAGCTTGGGTTGTGGACTGAGTTGTTGCGGACTGTGGGCACAGCCCACCAGGGTCAAACTGCTTACAGCAAGCAAACCGAACAAAAGGCGACGCAGCATGCTCATCTCTCCATGGGCCAGGCACTGAATGTGCCGCAGTATAGCGGCGGGCAACCCCCACTCACCAGTGCCCGCCCACCGGTAAGGCTCGGACTGTCGAAAAGCGCCGATGGTTCAGGCGCCGGATGTAATCACCCCGTCACATCAAGCCGCCAGACTTGCTTTCATTGCCACGAGGCAAGCCATACAAGCCGCACGATCAAACGAGGAGCCGCGCCATGAATCTTTTCTGGTCTCTGTTCACTGCACGTCGCCAGCATCGTCACTACGCCCGCGTGGAAAACACCGGCGTCTGCCGTGCATTCAAGCACTGCGCCGAGCGTCCCCTGGGCAATGAATGGGTCGAAGTCGCCGAACCCCGTCATACCTGGCTGAACCAGCCACTGCCCGCCAGCGCCCGTGTTGCACCGCGCAACGTGCGTTCGACAGGTCGCCAATTGCTCACCGCATGACCCGATACCGAATAAAAGTCAGTTAGACCGATCAATTCCTGTCGTTTCATCGCTATAATCTTCCCCCGATTATAAGGACGTCTCCTGATCGGGCCTCGCAGCATCGCTAATCACCGTATTAGCTCCTCCGTACCGCCCACAGAGAGCCGCCCACACAGGTCATTTGCGCACGAGTGTGCTTGATGAACCGTGCAGATTGGCTCGAATCATTTCGAACCTTTCTGCTCAGTCAGCGCCTCACTCTGTATGCAACCGATCTGCCAGAGCTGCTATCGCAGCCATTTTGAGGTTTGGTTCACGTTTCCAAAAGAACGTGAAAAACGGTTTCACAACTTCACAAGAGTGTGGCGAGCAAATGAATAGGTACGCGTTTGAAATTGCACCATCAGCGTCTGAACCGGCCCTTTTGAACAGGAATGACCGAGACTGCGCCTCCATGACCGGAGCCTGACGCCGGTCGTCGAGTATCGGTGGCTTGCATGACCGATACCTTGACGATGGTCGAATGGCCGAGCGGGCTTGAAAATGCGTTCATGCTGATCTGATGAACCTTTGCTGAGCCTGACCGGGACCTGCGCGAGAGATGCGAAAAATTGCGAAGAATCGGACAGGCGATCCTGGCCGGGATGCGTCGGGCACAACCTTGAACCTTGAACCTTGCCCCGACCACCTGGCACACAGCCTCAGGATCGTATGCCGTCAATTTGGTGCTGCAGATTTTGGAGACGCGTTAATGGCGCATAACGAAACAGTCGACGTGGTACTGGTTGGAGCGGGCATCATGAGTGCAACGCTGGCCGTACTGCTTAAAGAGCTCGACCCCGGCCTCAAGCTGGAAGTCGTTGAGCTCATGGATTCCGGCGCTGCAGAGAGTTCCAATCCATGGAACAACGCAGGCACCGGCCATGCCGGTCTGTGCGAGCTGAACTACACCCCACCCGCCGCCGATGGCTCCATCGACATCAAAAAAGCGGTGCACATCAATACCCAGTTCGAAGTCTCGAAGCAGTTCTGGGCGTACTTGGCGCGCAAGGGCACCTTCGGCACGGCGAAGTCCTTCATCAATCAGGTTCCGCACCTGAGCTTCGTTCAGGGCGAAAACGGCATCTCGTTCCTCAAGACCCGCTTTGAAGCCATGAGCAAGCACCACGCCTTCGCTTCAATGGAATACACCGAAGACAAGGCCAGGCTCGCCGAGTGGATGCCGCTGATGATGCCTGGGCGTCCGGCTGACGAAAAAATCGCCGCAACGCGCATGATGAATGGCACCGACGTCAACTTCGGCGCACTGACCAATCAGTTGCTCACCCATCTCTCAAGTGCTCCTGATGCAGAGGTCAAATACTGCAAGCGCGTGACCAACCTGACCCGCAAGGGCGCAGGCTGGACCGTAACCATCAAGGACGTGAACAGCGGCGGCACTCGCGAAATCGACGCAAAATTCGTGTTCCTGGGTGCCGGCGGCGCGGCATTGCCGCTGCTGCAGATGTCAGGCATCGAGGAGAGCAAAGGTTTTGGCGGCTTCCCGGTCAGCGGTCAATGGCTGCGCTGCGACAACCCTGAAGTGGTCAAGCACCATCAGGCCAAGGTCTACAGCCAGGCAGCTGTGGGCTCGCCGCCGATGTCGGTACCGCACCTGGACACTCGCGTCGTCGATGGCAATAAATCCCTGCTGTTCGGGCCCTACGCCGGCTTCACCACCAAGTTCCTGAAACACGGTTCGTTTCTGGACCTGCCGCTGTCGGTACGCGTTGCCAACATCAAGCCGATGCTGGCCGTTGCTCGCGACAACATGGACCTGACCAAATACCTGGTCAGCGAAGTGATGCAATCGATGGAACAGCGTCTGGAATCGCTGCGCCGCTTCTACCCTGAAGCCAAGGCCGAAGACTGGCGTCTGGAAGTGGCCGGTCAGCGCGTGCAGATCATCAAAAAAGACGCCAAAAAAGGCGGCGTTCTGCAATTCGGTACTGAACTGGTATCAGCACAGGATGGCTCGCTGGCCGCCCTGCTCGGCGCGTCACCGGGTGCGTCGGTGACGGTATCGATCATGCTGGAACTGATCGAACGCTGCTTCCCGGAAAAGACCCGCACCGAATGGGCTGCCAAGCTCAACGAGATCTTCCCGGCACGGGAACAGGCACTGGGTACCGATGCGCAGCTGTATGAGCGCGTCAGCAGCCAGAGCGATGAAAGCCTGGACCTGGCCGCGAAGACCAGTCAGGCCCACAGCTTCGCCTGATGTAAACCGAGCGTCATGAAAAAACCCCGTGATCTCTTGCGAGCCACGGGGTTTTTCTTTATCGGTCTTGCTTAAAGGCTTTTGGACAAGACTGCGATGTGCTCGGGTCCGATCCCGCAGCAGCCACCAATATGCGTCGCACCGCGTTTGACCCAGTCCGCAGCCCACTGCTTGTAGCCTTGTGGGTCGAGGTCTTCACGCAATTCATCCAGACCGTCGTTGGCCTTGGCGTCCTTGGGTTGAGGTGGAAACGCGTTGGCATATGCACCGATGCCGATGTCGACATTCAGCGACTCGAACACCTTGCGCGCCACATCGATGGCGCCGCCGATGACTTCCGGCTGACTGCAATTGAACAGCAAGGTCGCAACACCCATTTCAGCCGCCGCCCCGGCGGCATCGGCTACTGGCTCACCAGAGCGCAGACGCGGCACTTCGTCGGTGTCTTCATCCTGAAGCGTGAAGGAGAGCCAGAACGGCTTGCCGTCGGCAGGCAGACCGGCGCGAATGGTCTGCGCCTCCAGGATGCAACTCTGCGTTTCCGCCAGCCACAGGTCGACGTAGGGTGCCAGCCCGGCAACCAGAGGCCGCAACACATCGGCGGCGAGTTCCGGCTTGTACAGATCAGGACGGTAGGAGCCGAACAGTGGGGGGATCGAGCCTGCCACTCGGGCACGCCCGCCCGAGGCGTCGGCCGACGTGCGCGCCAATTGCCCGGCCAACGCGGCCAGCGCCTGACCTTCACGGGCAAAACGTTCTTCGCCAATGTGGAACGGAACCACAGCATAACTGTTACTGGTGATCACCTGTGCGCCACTCTCGATGTAGGCCGCGTGCACGTCGCTGACCGCTTCAGGGGCTTCGCTCAAGGCCAGGGCCGACCACTCAGGCTGACGGAAAGGTGCGCCGCGACGTTGCAGTTCGCGGCCCATGCCGCCATCGAGAATTACAGTTGAGCCTTGGGACATAGTTGATCTACTTATATGTATATGAAAAAAACTCATTATGAGTCAGTCATGTATAACGTATTTAATACGGCACTTTCATCAAACTACAAATACTTTCTCAGGGGATATCTTTGAAACTTAGCGCTCTGTTGGGCATTGGCCTGGTCACTCTGGCTGCCTCCACTCAAGCCCTGGCCGGCGCCACGCTGGATCGCGTGCAGAAAAACAAAGAGCTGGTCAACGTCCTCATGGAAAGTTACCCGCCCTTCTCTTTTCTGAATGACAAGAACGAACTCGACGGCTTCGACGTGGACGTTGCCAAGGCCGTGGCGCAGAAGCTGGGCGTCAAGTTGCGCCTGGAAACGCCGTCCTGGGATGTGATCGCTGCAGGCCGCTGGAGCGGTCGCTACGACATCTGCGTCTGCTCGATGACCCCAAGCAAGGCGCGGGCAGAAGTGTTCAATTTCCCGGTCGAGTACTACGCTTCACCTGCCGTGATCGTGGTCAATGCCAAGGATGACCGCATTCATTCCGCCAAGGACCTGAGCAACAAGAAGGTCGGCCTGACCAGCGCGTCCAGCTACGAAAGTTATCTGAACAAGAACCTGGTCATTGAAGGCGCAGAAGACAAGCCGCTGCAATATCCGTTCGAGAACGTGCAGATTGCTCCCTACGACAACGACAACGTCGCGTTCCAGGACCTTGCGCTCGGCGCGGGCGTGCGTCTGGATGCCGTGCTGACCAACCTGGTCACGGCTCAGCCAAGGCTCGATCAGGACAAACGCTTCAAACTGGCGGGCGAATCGCTGTACGAAGAACCCAACTTCGTCGCGATCGAGAAGAACGATGCCGAGTGGGACGCAAAGGTTCGCGAGGTGTTTGCCGAGCTGAAGAAAGACGGCACCCTGAGCAAGCTGTCGCAGAAGTGGATCGGCGCCGACATCAGTAAATGACTTCCTTCGAGCCCCAACGTCCACCGCAGCAGGCCGACCAGGGCCTGCTCAAGCGGGTCTTCGGCTTTCGCGTGAGGCTGTACCTGACCTGGCTGGTCATGTTCGTGTTGTTCGCCGGCTTTTTCCTGAGCTTTGATCTGAAGCTCTCGATCATTCTGGACAAGCTGCCCAACCTGATCGGCCTTCATCTGGCGCCCAACGGTTTTCTTCAGGGCGCAGCACTGACGCTGTTTGTGTCGCTGTGTTCGATTGTGGTTTCGGTGGTGCTGGGCTTTGCGACCGCCCTGGCGCGGCTGTCGAGCAGCGCAGTGGCATTTGGCATCGCCAGCTTTTATGCCTCGTTCTTCCGGGGCACACCGCTGCTGATCCAGATCCTGCTGATCTATCTGGGGCTGCCGCAAGTCGGCATCGTGCCCGGCGCCATCATGGCGGGCGTCATTGCCCTGTCGCTCAACTACGGTGCCTACCTGAGCGAAATCTTCAGGTCCGGCATCATCGGCGTTGCTGCCGGCCAGCGTGAAGCGGCACTGGCGCTGGCCTTGCGACCTGCGCAGATCTTCTGGCGTGTCACCCTGCCCCAGGCGATGCGCACGATCATCCCGCCGACCACCAATCAGTTCATTTCCATGCTCAAGGATTCATCACTGATCTCAGTGATGGGTGTCTGGGAAGTGATGTTTCTGGCGCAGTCCTATGGCAGGTCCAGCTACCGATACATCGAGATGCTGACCACCGCTGCGGTGCTTTACTGGATCATGTCGATTGGTCTGGAGCTGTTGCAGTCACGGCTGGAGCGTCACTACGGCAAGGCTTATCAAGCCAGGAAGTGAGCGCTGTAAACCGCTACATTCTGGCGTGGTGTGACCGCAACCGGCGCCTTCGTGAGCATGCGGAGCGCCGCCTGCTCACGAAACCTGAGCATCAGCCGCGAGCTTTTTCGATCAGCTCGATGTATTCATCGGCGTTACGCTGGTCCTTGATCAGGGCAATAAAGTCGTTGCCCTGTTCATCCTTGCCATCGAAGTCATGGCCCGCTTCCTTGAAGAAAACCAGAAAGCGTTCGAAGTCGTTGATACGCAGACCGCGGTAGGCCTTGATCAACTTGTGCAGGGACGGCGAGGTCGCGTCGTGCGGCTCGAAGTCGAGGAACAGCTTGATCTGCTCGTCGCCGATCTCATCCCCAATCAACTGCTTCTTATCTTTACGCATTGCAGACTCCAACTGTCGCAGACACTTTCACGGGCAGGCAGTTTACCTGTCAGCCCGTGCCCGGCTCAATGCGCGCGTGCAGGTGTCGTGTGCAGATCCGCCCAGATATGGCCGTTGGCGTAGCTGAGGAACTGGCAATAGACTTTTTCGTTGCGCAACAGGTCGACCAATATGCGGTATTGCGCCAACGGGTAGTACAGCGTCAGGGTGCGAGTTGCTTCGTCATACGAAGGCTTCTTCAGGCTCTTGTTATCGCCACCGTCAAAATGCACCAGCACTTCGGCGATGGTCGCGCCCTTGTTCAACGACTTGCCCTTGAGGCGCAGCAACAACGGCGAAGTGACCGGAATAGGCTGTTGATTGGACTGTCGCTGATTACCGGCAATGATCGTGTAGTCGGTCACTCGCAACAGCTGTTGCTGCTCAGGCTCGCCAGCACGCAGACTCAGGTCATCCGGCGGCAGGTATTGCTCATGCATGGGCGCTGCCGAGACCGGAGCAGCCAGGGCCAGAACCGATAACAGCACCAGCGCCATTGCGCCGGGAATCAGTCGCTTCATTCAGGACCTCACTCTATACACAATGAAAAATGCCCCTGCTTGATCAGCAGGGGCATTGTCAGGTTGCGTTACATGCCTTTGACGGCGTAGATACCGGCGGCGTTGCGCCAGTAACCTTTGTAATCCATGCCAAAACCGAAAATATAACGGTCGATGCACGGCAGACCTACGTAATCGGCCTTGAGGTCAGGACGCGCCTTGCGGTCGTGGTCCTTGTCGATCAACACCGCTGTGTGCACCGCGCGAGCGCCGGCGTGCTTGCAGAAGTCGATGATCGCGCCCAGTGTGTGGCCTTCATCGAGAATGTCGTCGATGATCAGCACGTCACGGTCGATGAACGAGACTTCAGGCTTGGCTTTCCAGAACAGGTCGCCGCCAGTGGTTTCGTTGCGATAACGGGTCGCGTGCAGATAAGACGCTTCAAGCGGGAAATTCAGGTGAGTCAGCAGTTTGCCCGAGAAAATCAGGCCACCGTTCATCACACAGAACACAACAGGGTTGCGCTCGGCCAGTTCGGCATTGATCTGCGCGCCGACACGGGCGATGGCAGCATCGACTTCGGCCTCTGTGTACAGGCAGTCAGCCTCGCGCATGACTTGACGGATATGCTCGAGATCAGCGGACATGAAGCTCTCCAGGTAGGGGCAGGGTAAGAAAAGCGGGCAAAGGTACGCATCCGTTCGACTCAGAGCAAGCGATTCTGGACTAACGTTGCGAGTGTCTTCGAAAAGCTTCGAACGTCTATCAGTAGGACATTACTGCACGCACCGTAAGACAGTAACAGCTGAATAGATTAATCTAGGCCGTTTTTTTGCCCCCCGCTGGAGCCTTTCCTTATGCCCATTCGTGAGATCCGCCATCCGCTGATCCGCCACAAGCTCGGCCTGATGCGCCGCGCAGACATCAGCACCAAGAATTTCCGTGAGCTGGCTCAGGAAGTCGGCGCTCTGCTTACTTATGAAGCCACAGCTGACCTGACCCTGGAAAACTACGATATCCAGGGCTGGGCCGGCACTGTGTCGGTCGAAAAGATTGCCGGCAAAAAAATTACCGTCGTGCCTATCCTGCGTGCAGGTATCGGCATGCTCGACGGCGTGCTCAGTCTGATTCCCGGCGCCAAGGTCAGCGCAGTGGGCGTGGCTCGCAACGAAGAAACCCTGCAAGCGCACACCTATCTGGAAAAGCTGGTGCCGGAAATCGACGAGCGTCTGGCCATGATCATCGACCCGATGCTGGCCACCGGCAGCTCAATGGTCGCGACCATCGACCTGCTCAAGAAAGCAGGCTGCAAGGAAATCCGCGCCATGGTCCTGGTCGCAGCGCCCGAAGGTATCGCCGCCGTTGAAAAGGCCCACCCGGACGTCATGATCTATACCGCCTCCATCGACGAGCGCTTGAACGAGCACGGCTACATCATTCCGGGCCTGGGCGATGCCGGTGACAAGATTTTTGGCACCAAGCAAAAGGACGCGTAATCCGATGACGCAGCACGAGTTCAACGATCCACTGTGGCGCACGGTTCTGTCCGGTGCGCAAATGCTGTTCGTGGCTTTTGGCGCGCTGGTACTGATGCCGCTGATCACCGGACTCGACCCCAATGTGGCTCTGTTTACCGCTGGCCTGGGCACGCTGCTGTTCCAGATCGTCACTGGCCGTCAGGTGCCGGTCTTTCTGGCTTCAAGCTTTGCTTTTATCACTCCGATCATTCTCGCCAAGGGCCAGTTCGGCCTCGCAGCGACCATGGGCGGCGTGATGGCGGCAGGTTTCGTCTACACCTTCCTGGGTCTTGCGGTAAAAATCAAAGGCACCGGCTTTATCGACCGCCTTCTGCCGCCCGTGGTCATCGGCCCGGTGATCATTTCGATCGGCCTGGCCATGGCGCCGATTGCCGCCAATATGGCGATGGGCAAATCGGGTGATGGCGCACAGCTGATTCCTTACACCACCGCCATGTGGATCTCCATGCCGGCCCTGCTGACGACGCTGATCGTTGCAGTGTTCGGCAAAGGCATCTTCCGCCTCGTGCCGATCATTTCCGGCGTGCTGGTGGGCTTTGCGCTGTCGTTCTACTTCGGCGTGGTCGACACCGCCAAGATCGCCGCCGCCCCGTGGCTGGCCTTGCCGCACTTCACGGCACCGGAATTCAACTGGCAGGCCATTCTGTTCATCGTACCGGTTGCACTTGCACCCGCCATCGAACACATCGGCGGTGTGATTGCGGTCGGCAGCGTGACCGGTCGTGACTACCTGAAAAAACCGGGCCTGCATCGCACGTTGCTCGGTGACGGTATCGCCACCACAGCGGCTGGCCTGTTTGGCGGTCCACCGAACACCACCTACGCCGAAGTGACCGGCGCCGTCATGCTGACCAAGAACTACAACCCGAAGATCATGACCTGGGCGTCGATCTTCGCGATCACTCTGGCGTTCATCGGCAAGTTCGGCGCATTGCTGCAGAGCATCCCCGTACCGGTCATGGGTGGGATTCTGTGCCTGCTGTTCGGTTCGATTGCTGCGGTGGGGATGAACACGCTGATTCGTCACAGGATCGACCTGTCGGAAGCACGCAATCTGGTGATCGTCTCGGTGACGCTGGTGTTCGGCATTGGTGGTGTGTTGATCGGCACCGGCAACGGCCCCGACGACTTCGGCCTCAAGGGCATCGCCCTGTGCGCCGTGACCGCCATCTTCCTCAACCTGATCCTGCCGGGTAACGACAGCTGGAAAAACAAGCAACTGGATGACCAGTTGCCTTGATCCGGCGCTACGCCCACGGGTACTGATTGAAACTTGAAATCAGTACCCGTGGGCGCCACCTTCGGGGGTCAGCCGGGCGGCGTTTCGTTTGCTGAAGAAAGGGCCGGTATGCTCACCGCCCCCCCAAAAACGATCAAAGAAAACCCAGCCCTGCACGCCCAAAACAAACAGCGCTTTTCTCCCCCGATAGCCGCCACACCGCCGAATGCGACGCAAGGTGCAGGCTGAGTTCTGGCGCTGATCCGGGGGGCAATCGGCATGGATGCCGATTGAGCTGCACCGGGCCATGGATGGCCCGTTGCAGCGACCGCCGGATCAGGGTCAGGACGAAGGAATCCGCCGCAGGCGGACCCAACCGGAGCCTGGGGGTTTGCCCACTTTGGCCCCCTCAAAGTGGGTCGCCGAGGGGCGAAAAGGTGACCTGAGTCGAGCGTGCATCCCGTTGAATCCACAGTCCCAAGTGCCTCAAGCAAAGCCATCCAAGCCTTGGAAAACACCTATCCTGACAACGGTATACATATCCAGACGTGGTCTGCGCTGCCAAGAAAGGTTCCGTCCTGACGGCCGGGTCACTTTGTTTCGACAAAGTAACCAAACCATTTGCGCTGACGTCAGGCCCCGGCAAGCCGGGGTTCCCTCATGCAGACATCGTGGAAGGGGCCCGCATTCGGCCTTCCATACGCGCGATTGGCGTCGTCAGTGAGATGGGGGGTTGAAGATCAAGGGCAACGCCGTGGTTAAGTTGATGTTGATGCGGTGTTTTCAAATCAGTCTTCGCGAGCAAGCGGAACGCCGCCCGGCTCTCTTCCATTGAGCACCTGTGGAGTCAGCTTGCTGACGAAGAGGCCAGCATGTCACTGAAAATTCACAACAAGGATCAAACAAATCCAAGCCACAGCACACCCAAAAACAAACAGCGCTTCTCTCCCACGATAGCCGCCACACCACCGAACGCGACGCAAGGTGCAGGCTGAGTCCTGGCGCTGATCCGGTGGGCAATCGGCATGGATGCCGATTGAGCTGCACCGGGCCATGGATGGCCCGTTGCAGCGACCGCCGGATCAGTGTCAGGACGAAGGAATCCGCCGCAGGCGGACCCAACCGGAGCCTGGGGCTTTGCCCACTTTGGCCCCATCAAAGTGGGTCGCCGAGGGGCGAAAAGGTGACCTGAGTCGAGCGTGCAGGCCACTGAGTCCACGGTCCAGATTATTCATTCGAAGAGGCCGGCGTGCGCCCTGAAAGTATCAATTCAATATCAAACCAAAACCATGAGCAGAATCAAACAAGGCTAAGCCGCAGCACACCCTAAAACAAACAGCGCTTCTCTCCCACGATAGCCGCCACAACACCGAACGCGACGCAAGGTGCCGGCTGAGTTCTGGCGCTGATCCGGGGGGCAATCGGCATGGATGCCGATTGAGCTGCACCGGGCCATGGATGGCCCGTTGCAGCGACCGCCGGATCAGTGTCAGGACGAAGGAATCCGCCGTAGGCGGACCCAACCGGAGCCTGGTGTTTTGCCCACTTTGGCCTCATCAAAGTGGGTCGCCGAGGGGGCGAAAAGGTGACCTGAGCGGAGCGCAGAGACCATCGAATCCACAGCTCAAGAAAGTGGCTCGCTCATACGTCTGCTCGATATGTATGACTATCAAGGCCGACTCAGTCCCGCACATGCACCCGTTGACCCGCCGACCACGTCTCCTTGACGGCGCGGTCGTCACCGAGAGTCATCAATACGAACAGAATCTCTTCAATGCCCTTGGCTTGCTTCAATCGATACGACAGCAGCGGCGTAGCGTCATAGTCCAGCACCAGAAAATCCGCTTCGTTACCCGCTTTGAGGCTGCCTACCTTGTCTTCCAGGCGCAGCGCGCGTGCGCCGCCCAACGTCGCGAGGTACAACGATTTGAGCGGGCTGAGCCTCGCCCCCTGCATCTGCATGACTTTGTAGGCCTCGTTCAGGGTTTGCAGGATCGAAAAGCTGGTGCCACCGCCGACATCGGTGCCCAGGCCAACGTTGACCTTGTGTTTCTCGGCCATCGGCAGGTTGAACAGCCCGCTGCCCAGAAACAGGTTAGAGGTCGGGCAGAAGGCGATGGCCGAGCCGGTCTCCGCCAGTCGAGCGCATTGCGCGTCACACAGGTGCACGCCGTGGGCAAACACCGAGCGTTCGCTGAGCAGGCCGAAATGGTCGTAGACATCCAGGTAGTGCTTGCGCTCCGGGAACAGCGCCTTGACCCACTCGACCTCTTGCAGGTTCTCGCTGATGTGGGTCTGTAGGTAAAGATCCGGGTATTCGCCCAGCAATTGCCCCGCCAGACGCAGTTGCTCCGGGCTGCTGGTCGGTGCAAAGCGTGGCGTGACGGCGTAGCTCAGACGGCCCTGACCGTGCCAGCGCTCGATCAGCGCTTTGCTGTCGGCATAGCCGGATTCGGGTGTGTCGACCAGAAAGTCCGGGGCATTGCGGTCCATCATTACTTTGCCGGCAATCATGCGCAGATTGAGGCGTTGGGCTGCGCTGAAAAAGGCCTCCACAGATTCCTTGTGAACGCTGCCGAACACCAGCGCAGTGGTGGTGCCATTGCGCAACAGCTCCTTGAGGAAAATGTCTGCGACGAGGGCCGAGTGTGCCGGGTCGGCAAATTGGCTTTCACAGGGGAAGGTGTAGGTATTGAGCCAGTCCAGCAACTGCTCGCCGTAAGATCCGATCATGCCGGTCTGCGGCAGGTGGATGTGGGTGTCGATGAAGCCGGGCGTGATCAGGGCGTTCGGGTACTTGGTCAGTTCGACGTCACCGCCGAGGCTGTCCAGCAGGTCGGCGGCGTGGCCCACTGACAGGATTTTACCGTCTTCAACGATCAACAGGCCGTCGGCGAAATACTCATAGGACGCCTCGACGCCCACGTCGGCAGGATCGCCGATGCTGTGAACGATGGCGGCGCGGTAGGCTTTGCGTTGGTTGACTGAACTCATGGCAATCTCATTGCGACTGGCTGCGGCGTGAAGCAGGCAGCAGTCTGGTAACAGGTTGGGCGTTGGCGTTGTGTTGGCCAAAGCTTGCGTTGTAGGTGGCGATGACTTCGGCGGCGATGGAGACGGCGATTTCGACCGGCAACTTGCCTTTCACTTCGGCCAGGCCCATGGGGCAGCGCATGCGTTGCAGCAGCCCGGCATCGACGCCGCGCTCGCGCAGGCGATGCTCGAATTTGACCCGCTTGGTGCGCGAACCGATCAAGCCAAAGTAGCCGAAGTCGCCACGCGCCAGAATCGCCGCGGTCAGCTCCAGATCGAGCTGATGATTGTGGGTCATGACGATGAAGTAGCAGCCCGCGGGCAACTGTGCGACCTCATCAACGGGCTCGTCACTGACGATCTGGCATACGCCTTGGGGCAACATCGCCGGGAATTCGTTCTCTCGGGCATCGATCCAGCGCACCCGGCACGGCAGGCTGGCCAGCAAAGGCACCAGCGCCCGCCCGACATGGCCGGCGCCGAAGACGGCGATATGCGCCACGGGCTCGCCCACCGGTTCAAACAGCAGGACGTTCACACCGCCGCAGCACTGACCGAGGCTGGCGCCCAGACTGAAGCGCTCCAGGCGGGTTTGTCGGGTGCCGCTGGCGAGCATTTCGCGAGCGATCTGCATGGCCTTGTATTCCAGATGGCCACCGCCGATGGTGTCGTGGATGCGGTCGGCGCTGACCACCATTTTCGAACCGGCATTGCGCGGCGTCGAGCCCAGTTCCTCGATGATGGTCACCAGGATCGCGGGCTCATTGCAAGCCTGCAGTTCGGCCAGCGCGCTGATCCAGTTATTCATCGCAGCTCCCGGAGGCGTTCAGGGGCACGCTCGCCTGATCAGGTGGGAGTGAGCGTGCTTGCGAAGGCTGTATTTCAAGCGCCGCATGGCCCAGGGCCGTATCAGCCTGCCTGCTCTCCAACGGGACCTGACCGGCGCGAACGAGCGAGCGCATCTGCTCGCAGCCCCACAGCACTTTCTCAGGCGTCGCCGGCGCATCGATCCGGGGTTGATGGCGATAGTCGCCGAGGCTGGCCACGGCGTCCTTGATCGCACACCACGCAGCGATGCCCAGCATGAAGGGCGGTTCGCCCACGGCTTTTGAATGAAACACCGTGTCCTCAGGATTTTTGCGGTTTTCCACCAGTTTGATGCGCAGGTCCAGCGGCATGTCCGCCACGGCCGGAATCTTGTACGACGCAGGGCCGCTGGTCATCAGCTTGCCTTTGTCATTCCACACCAGCTCCTCGGTGGTCAGCCAGCCAGCGCCCTGAATGTAGCCGCCTTCGACCTGGCCGATATCAATGGCCGGGTTCAGCGATGCCCCGACGTCATGCAGGATGTCGGTGCGCAGCATTTTGTATTCGCCGGTGAGGGTGTCGACAATCACCTCGACGCAGGCGGCGCCAAAGGCAAAATAGTAGAACGGGCGACCGCGTGCCTGGCTACGGTCATAGAAAATCTTCGGCGTTTTGTAGTAACCGGTGCTGGACAGCGACACCTGGCCCATCCAGGCCTGCTGCGCCAGTTCGGCGAACGACAGCAGGGTGTCACCGACCCGGACATGACCGTTGCGAAACTCCACGTCGTTTTCCGTGACCTTGTAGTGCCGGGCGGCGAATTCGGTCAGACGTTGCTTGAGGGTTTCGGCGGCATTCTGCGCTGCCTTGCCGTTCAGGTCCGTACCGCTCGAAGCAGCCGTAGGCGAGGTGTTGGGTACCTTGTCGGTGTTGGTGGCGGTGATCTGGATGCGGTCGATATCGACCTGAAACACCTCTGCCACCACCTGCGCGACCTTGACGTTCAGCCCCTGTCCCATCTCGGTGCCACCGTGGTTCAGGTGGATGCTGCCGTCGGTATAAATGTGGATCAGCGCACCGGCCTGATTAAGGAAGCTGGCGGTAAAGGAAATGCCGAACTTGACCGGCGTCAGCGCCAGGCCTTTTTTCAGAATCGGGCTGGTGGCGTTGAAGACCCTGATCGCCTCGCGGCGTTCGTGATACTGGCTGCTCTGTTCGAGGTCGGCCGTCATCTCGTCCAGCAGATTGTGCTCGACGGTCTGGTGGTAGTGGGTAACGTTGCGCTCGGTCTTGCCATAGTAATTGGCCTTGCGCACGGCCAGCGGGTCTTTGCCCAGATAACGGGCGATGCAGTCCATGACCTCCTCGATGGCGACCATGCCCTGAGGCCCGCCAAAACCGCGGTACGCGGTATTGGAGGCCGTGTGAGTCTTGCAGCGATGACCATTGATGGTCGCTTCACCCAGGTAATAGGCGTTGTCGGCATGGAACATTGCACGGTCGACGATGGAAGCCGAGAGGTCCGGCGAATAGCCACAGTTGCCTGCCAGATCGAGCTGAATGCCCTGCAGGCGTCCGTTGTCGTCAAAGCCCACGTCATACTCGATGTAAAACGGGTGACGCTTGCCGGTCATCTGCATGTCTTCGACACGTTGCAGGCGCATTTTGGTTGGCTGCCCGGTCAGGCGGGCGATCACTGCACACAGGCAGGCAGGGCTCGCGGCCTGGGTTTCCTTGCCACCGAAACCGCCGCCCATGCGGCGCATGTCGACCACGATCCGGTTCATGGGCACGGCCAGGACTTCCGCCACCAGCTTCTGGATTTCGGTAGGGTTCTGGGTCGAGCAGTAGACGATCATGCCGCCGTCTTCGGTGGGCATCACCGAGGAAATCTGCGTTTCCAGATAAAAGTGTTCCTGGCCACCGATGTGCAGGCTGCCTTGCAGGCGATGGGTTGCGCCCTGCAGTGCAGTTGTCGAGTCGCCGCGTTTGTGGGTGTGGCTGTCGAGCACAAAGTGTTTCTGGCGCAAGGCCTGCACCACGTCCAGCACCGGTTCCAGGTCTTCGTATTCGATGATCGCTGCCATGGCCGCCTTGCGGGCGGTGTCCATGTCGCGTGCAGCAACGGCAAGCACCGGCTGACCGACGAATTCGACCTTGTCGATGGCCAGTAACGGGTCGCCGGGCAAGAGCGGCCCTATGTCCTTGAGGCCTGGTATGTCGTGGTGGGTGATGGCAATCCGCACCCCTTCAAACGCGTAGCAAGGTGCTATGTCGATGCTGATGATGCGCGCATGCGCGCGGTCAGAGAGCCGCGCATAGACGTGCAGCTGGTTGGGGAATTCCAGCCGGTCATCGATGTACACCGCTTCGCCGGATACGTGCTTGTCGGCGCTGTCGTGCTTGACGCTACGGCCCACGCCAGTGGTCAGGCCCTGCTGGAACAGGGCGACGCGTTCGGCCTGAGTGGTTTGCGGGGCATGATCAGACATAGTGGGTCACCCGCGTTGGCGTATTGGGTGTCTGCAACTCGATGAAGCATTTTCGCAGCAGATTTTGCGCGCTGAGCAGGCGGTATTCCTTGCTGGCACGAAAGTCAGATAATGGAGTGAAGTCACTGGCCAGCGCGGCGCAGGCCTGTTCGACCGTTTCATCGTTCCAGGCGTGGCCGACCAGCACCGCTTCACAGGCACTCGCGCGTTTCGGGATCGCCGCCATGCCGCCAAACGCGATGCGCGCATCGACGATGACGCCGTGCTCGATCTCTAAACGAAAGGCGGCGCAGACGGCGGAAATATCATCGTCCAGTCGTTTGGATACCTTGTAGGCGCGAAATACCTGACAGGCATTCGCCGTGGGTACGATGATCTTTTCGATGAACTCGCTTTCCTGACGCGCCGTCACTTTGTAGTCGACGAAATAGTCTTCGAGCGCAAGGGTGCGTCGGGTTTCGCCCTTGCGCAATACGATGCGCGCACCCAGGGCAATCAGCAACGGCGGGGCGTCGCCAATCGGTGAGGCATTGCCGATGTTGCCGCCCAGCGTGCCTTGATTGCGGATTTGCAAAGACGCAAACCGCTGCAGCAGCTCGCCGAAATCCGGGTATTCGGCTTTCAGGGCGGCATAACAGTCGGTCAGAGGTGTAGCCGCGCCGATTTCCAGCCGGTCGTCGAAACGCTCGACGCGCTTCATGTCGGCGATGTGGCCGACGTGAATCATCACCGGCAAGGGCTTGTGAAACAGCGTGACCTCCAGCGCCAGGTCAGTCCCGCCCGCCAGCAGGCGTGCCTGGGGATGGGCCTCATACAGTTGGGCCAGGTCGGCCACCGTCAGGGGAATCAGGCAGCGTTTTTCTCCGTCGTTGAGCTCGCCGGTCTGTTGTGGCGTGATTGCCCTCAGCCGTTCGAGGGTGCGCGCCTGGTACTGATCGAACTGGTCTGGCAGGCGTTCGCCGCACGCCTGCTCGGCAGCAGCCAGAATTGGTCGGTAGCCTGTGCAACGACACAGATTGCCTGCCAGCGCTTCATGCGCCTGATGCGCATCGGCTTCGCTGCTGTTCTTTTGCAGTGCGAACAGCGACATCACGAAGCCCGGCGTGCAAAAGCCGCACTGCGAGCCATGACAATCGACCATCGCTTGCTGCACGCTGTGCAATTGGCCCTGGTGTTTGAGGTCTTCGACGCTGATCAACTGTTTGCCGTGCAGCGTCGCCATGAAAGTCAGGCAGGCATTCAGGCTGCGGTAGCGGATGTGCTCATGGCCTTGCGGGTCGGCCGACAACTCGCCGACTACTACGGTGCACGCGCCGCAATCGCCACTGGCACAACCTTCCTTGGTGCCGGGCTTGTGTGCCTGCTCGCGCAGGTAGGTCAGCACGGTCATGTTCGGGTCCAGGGCTCGCTCGGTTTTTAGCTCTTGGTTCAAAAGGAACTGAATCACGGCGCAACGCCCTCAAATGTGTCATCAGACATGTCAATGAATCTATCAGCTCTGCTTATTGGGTCAATTTGTTTCTGACCCAGAAGTCAGGAAATAATCGGTTTTATCATCTGTCCCTGTACGTGCAAGAGTTTTGACGAATCGTTTGTCGCTCAACGGTCACGGTTTTGCGTGAAACGTGCCAGTTTCGCCTTCCATGGCCCTGCGCCATGACCACCGGTTGCGATACACTCCGCCGCTTAATCTGTAGAACTGGTTTTCGAAGGGTAAACATGACGTTCAAGGCACCGGACAGCCTCGCTGAGCAAATTGCTCATCACCTTGCAGAGCGGATCATTCGTGGCGAACTCAAGCCTGGTGAGCGCATTCAGGAACAGAAAGTCACGCAGGCGTTGAACGTCAGTCGTGGTTCTGTGCGCGAGGCATTGCTGATTCTGGAACGTCGCCATCTGGTGATGATTCTGCCGCGTCGCGGTGCCCAGGTGACGGTGCTCAATGCGCACAATGTCACCAGTCTGTGCACGTTGATGAGCGAGCTGTACATTTTGCTGGCTCTTTCGGTGGCCGAGCGCTGGCAGACCGAAGAGGATCTGGCGCCGTTCCTGCAAATCCAGCAACGTCTGCACGCCAGTTTCGAGAGCCAGGACGTCAAGGCGTTCGTCGAAGAGAGCTTTAATGTCATGCGCGCGGCTTACCCGTTCGCCAACAATCCGTACCTCCAGGAAACGGTCGAAAACCTGCAGCCGTCCATGAGTCGCAGCTACTTTCTGGCACTGGAGCAGCGCAAGGCCGAAATGAGCGAGTACGTGGCGCTGTTCGGCGAGTTGCTGGAAGCCGTCGTCGCGCGTGATCTGACGCAGATTCGTGTGGTTCTCGTCAGCTACTGTCAGCGTAGCTGCCAGTCGGTGCTTGCCGCGCTGGCAGCGGGCTGACCCCATGCGCCTGAAGTGCATCAAGCTGGCGGGGTTCAAGTCCTTCGTCGACCCCACCACGGTGAACTTCCCCAGCAACATGGCGGCCGTCGTCGGCCCCAATGGTTGCGGCAAATCCAACATCATCGACGCTGTGCGCTGGGTCATGGGCGAAAGCTCGGCCAAGAATCTGCGCGGCGAGTCGATGACCGATGTCATCTTCAATGGCTCCACCAGTCGCAAGCCGGTCAGCCAGGCAAGCATCGAGCTGGTGTTCGACAATTCCGATGGCACTCTGGTGGGCGAGTACGCGGCCTACGCGGAAATTTCCATTCGCCGCAAGGTGACCCGCGACAGCCAGAACAGCTATTACCTCAACGGCACCAAATGCCGCCGTCGGGACATCACCGACATTTTCCTCGGCACCGGGCTTGGGCCACGCAGCTACTCGATCATCGAGCAGGGCATGATCTCCAAGCTGATCGAAGCCAAGCCCGAGGATCTGCGCAATTTCATCGAAGAGGCGGCCGGGATCTCCAAGTACAAGGAGCGGCGTCGGGAAACCGAGAACCGTATCCGCCGGACTCACGAAAACCTCGCACGCCTGACCGACTTGCGTGAAGAGCTTGAGCGCCAGCTGGAGCGTTTGCACCGTCAGGCGCAGGCAGCGGAGAAATATCAGGAATACAAAGCCGAAGAGCGCCAGCTCAAGGCGCAGCTGTCGGCCCTGCGCTGGCAAGCCTTGAACGAGCAGGTAGGGCAGCGTGAAGCGGTAATCGGCAATCAGGAGGTCGGCTTCGAGGCGCTGGTGGCTGATCAGCGCAGCGCCGACGCCAGTATCGAACGGTTTCGCGACGGTCATCATGATCTCTCTGAGCGCTTCAACCTGGTGCAAGGCCGCTTTTATTCAGTGGGCGGCGACATTGCCCGGGTCGAGCAGAGCATCCAGCACGGTCAGCAGCGTCTGCGTCAATTGCAGGATGACCTGCGCGAAGCCGAGCGCGCGCGTCAGGAAACCGAATCGCACTTGGGTCATGACACCACCTTGCTCGCGACGCTGGGTGAAGAGCTGGAAATGCTCGAACCCGAGCAGGAGATGACCAGCGCCGCCGCCGAAGAGTCCGCTATCGCGCTGGAAGACGCTGAAACTGCGATGCAGGGCTGGCAGGAAAAGTGGGACGTTTTCAATCAGGAGTCTGCCGAGCCGCAACGGCAAGCCCAGGTCGAGCAGTCGCGTATTCAACAGTTGGAGCAAAGCATTGAGCGTCTGGCTGAGCGTCAGCGGCGTCTCGCTGAAGAGCGCCAGTTATTGGCTGCCGACCCTGAAGATGCTGCCATTCTGGAGCTGAGCGAAGACCTTGCGACCCGTGATATGACGCTCGAAGAACTGCACGTGGGTGAAGAGCAGGCCATCGAGCGTCTGGAGCAATTGCGCGAAGCACTGCAAAGCGCCAGTCAGGCGCAACAGCAGGCGCAAGGTGAGCTGCAACGCCTGAATGGCCGACTGGCGTCTCTGGAAGCGCTGCAGCAGGCCGCGCTCGACCCTGATACCGGCACCGCCGAATGGTTGCGCGACCAGCAACTGGCCGAGCGTCCGCGTCTGGCCGAGGGTTTGAGCGTTGAGGCCGGCTGGGAGCTGGCTGTGGAAACAGTGTTGGGCGCTGACCTGCAAGCCGTACTGGTCGATGAGTTCGACGGGCTCGATCTGGCCAATTTCCAACAGGGTGATCTGCGTTTGCTCAGTGCGGGTGCCGACACCGTACGTGTGCCGGGCAGCCTGCTGGACAAGGTTGAAAGCAAGGTCGATCTTTCCGCCTGGCTGGGTCAGGTTATCCCTGTGCAGGATCTGGACGAGGCCTTGTCGCGCCGGACTCAACTGACGAGCGGGCAAAGCCTGATCAGCCGGGACGGTTACTGGGTCGGGCGACATTTCCTGCGTGTGCGGCGCGCCAGCGAAGCGCAAAGCGGCGTACTGGCGCGTGGCCAGGAGTTGCAGCAACTCGGCCTGGAGCGCGATGAGCGTGAAGCGACCCTTGCGACCCTTGAAGAGCAATTGCTCAGCCTGCGCGAGCAGCAGTCTGTGCAGGAAGAGGCGCGCGAGCAGCTGCGTCGACGGGTGCAGGATGAAAATCGCCAGCAAAGCGAACTCAAGGCGCAACTGTCGGCGGCCAAAGCCAAGGTCGAGCAATTGACCCTGCGCCGCACGCGTCTGGATGAAGAACTCGCCGAACTGGGCGAGCAGCGTGCCGTCGAGCATGAACACCTGGGCGAATCGCGTCTGCAATTGCAGGACGCGCTGGAAGCCATGGCGCAGGACACTGATCAGCGTGAGCGGCTTCAGGAGCAGCGTGACACGCTGCGCGAACGCCTTGATCGAGTCAGGCAGGAAGCCCGTCAGCACAAGGACCACAGCCATCAGTTGGCGGTGCGTCTGGGTTCTCTGAAAGCGCAGTACGACTCCACGCGTCAGGCCCAGGAGCGCCTGCGGATGCAGTCCGAGCGTCTGACCGAGAAGCGTGAGCAGCTAAGTCTCAACCTGGAGGAGGGTGAAGCGCCGCTGGAAGAGCTGCGCCTCAAACTGGAAGAGTTGCTTGAGCGACGCATGGCCGTAGATGACGAAATGCGCATCGCAAAAAATGCCCTGGAAGAAGCCGATCGCGAACTGCGTGACGCCGAAAAACGTCGCACCCAGGCTGAGCAGCAGTCGCAATTGCTGCGTGGCCAGCTCGAACAGCAGCGTCTGGAGTGGCAAGCCCTGACGGTGCGCCGCAAGACCTTGCAGGACCAACTGCACGAGGACGGTTATGACCTGCACGGCGTGCTTGCCACGCTGACGCCCGAGGCCAGCGAAGCCGCCGCCGAACAGCAGTTGGAGGCCATTGCCGGACGCATTCAGCGACTTGGCGCGATCAACCTCGCGGCCATCGACGAGTATCAGCAGCAGTCGGAGCGCAAGCGTTATCTGGATGCCCAGGATGCCGACCTGGTGGAAGCGCTGGACACGCTGGAAAACGTCATCCGCAAGATCGACAAGGAAACCCGCAACCGCTTCAAAGATACCTTCGATCAGATAAATAGCGGAATACAGGCACTTTTTCCGAAAGTTTTCGGTGGCGGCTCCGCTTATTTGGAACTGACGGGCGAAGATTTACTCGATACAGGGGTGACAATCATGGCGCGTCCCCCCGGCAAGAAGAACAGCACCATTCATTTGCTGTCGGGTGGGGAAAAAGCGTTGACTGCGCTGGCACTGGTTTTTGCCATTTTCAAACTCAACCCTGCGCCGTTCTGCATGCTCGACGAAGTCGATGCGCCGCTGGACGATGCCAACGTCGGCCGGTATGCGCGATTGGTGAAAGAAATGTCACAAACCGTCCAGTTCATCTACATCACTCACAACAAGATCGCCATGGAAATGGCCGATCAATTGATGGGTGTGACCATGCATGAACCTGGCTGTTCGCGGTTGGTTGCAGTGGATGTCGAAGAAGCCATGGCGCTGGTGGATGCCTAGGCCGAAGGCCTCGGTCATACGGGGAAATACCCCTCGTAATGCCTGAAAATGAGGCGGCTGTGAGGCAGATATCAACTTCGCCAGCAAAGAGGTGTCACAGACGGTGTAAAGTTACCTTTGGTCGTGCTAGTTTAGTGACCACTTTTTATTTTCGCGTGGGCAAAATGCCAGTCAGAACATAGACTTGGCACCACGTATTGAAGGGGTTTAGGCCCTTATTTTCAGAATTCTTCATTAGAGGCACTGGATTACATGGAAATCGGTCTGCGCGAGTGGCTGATCGTCATCGGCATTATTGTCATTGCCGGTATTCTCTTTGATGGCTGGCGCCGTATGCGCGGCGGCAAGGGTAAATTGAAATTCAGGCTCGACCGGAGCTTTTCCAACCTGCCGGACGAAGAAGAAACCACTTCGGCTGAAGTGCTCGGTCCGCCTCGTGTCCTGGACACTCACAAGGAGCCGCAGCTGGATGAGCACGACCTGCCGTCGATGACTGCCAGCCCGCGTGAAGGCAAGCGCAGCAACGGCGACAAGAAACGCAAGGGTGAGCCCCATCAGGGCGACCTGAATCTGGACATGGACGGCCCGAGCCTGTTCACCGGCCGTGACGACGATTTCCCCGATGACAAGCCAGCTCAGCGCATTACCGAAGACAAGGATCTGCCTCCGGTCGAGGAAGTGCTGGTCATCAGCGTGATCTCGCGCAGTGAAGGCGGCTTCAAGGGCCCGGCCCTGTTGCAGAACATCCTGGAAAGCGGCCTGCGTTTCGGCGAAATGGACATCTTCCATCGCCACGAAAGCATGGCGGGCAATGGTGAGGTGTTGTTCTCCATGGCCAATGCCGTCAAGCCGGGTGTCTTTGATCTGGACGATATCGACCATTTCAGCACCCGCGCCGTGAGCTTCTTCCTCGGTCTGCCTGGACCGCGACACCCCAAGCAGGCGTTTGACGTGATGGTTGCCGCAGCACGCAAGCTGGCCCACGAGCTGGACGGCGAACTGAAAGATGATCAGCGCAGCGTCATGACCGCGCAGACCATCGAGCATTACCGCCAGCGCATCGTGGAATTCGAACGCCGCGCACTGACCCAGCGTCGCGGTTGAGTGTGACCGTGTACAGGCCTCTGGAGAGCATGTTTCAACATGCGCTTCAGGCGCCCGAAGCAGACAAGAATGGAACCAACAGACAAGCAGCCCCGGCTGCTTTTCTGCTTTTTGAGAGAACACCGTATGAAGGCCGTCGAAACCCGAATCCTTGAGCTGCGTGCAGAGCTGGATCAGCACAACTATCGCTATCACGTTCTGGATGAACCGAGCATCCCGGATGTCGAGTACGACCGCCTGTTTCACGAACTCAAGGCCCTTGAGGCCGAAAACCCGCATCTGGTCACGCCCGACTCGCCAACCCAGCGGGTCGGCAGCGCAGCGTTGTCGGCGTTCACTCAAGTGCGTCACGAAATGCCGATGCTCAGCCTGGGCAACGCCTTTGAAGACAACGACCTGCGCGAGTTCGACCGCCGCGTGAACGAAGGGCTGGACCTGCCAGCTGGCGACATTTTTGGCGCCGGCAGTAACGTGCAATACAGCTGTGAACCCAAGCTCGACGGTCTGGCAGTGAGTCTGTTGTACCGCGACGGTGCGCTGGTGCGTGGCGCGACCCGCGGCGACGGAACCACTGGTGAAGACATCAGTGTCAATGTGCGCACTGTGCGTAACATCCCGCTCAAGTTGCAGGGCTCCGGCTGGCCGGAGTTGCTGGAGGTGCGCGGTGAAGTATTCATGTCCAAGGCCGGTTTCGAACGGCTCAATGCCAGCCAGATGGAAACAGGTGGCAAGACCTTCGCCAACCCGCGCAACGCCGCAGCGGGTAGCCTGCGGCAGCTGGATTCGAAGATTACTGCCAATCGCCCGCTGGAATTCTGCTGCTACGGCCTGGGCCAAGTGACAGCCGACATCGCCGACACCCACATCGGTGTGTTGAATCAGCTCAAGGAATGGGGCATGCCGGTCAGTCGCGAATTGAAACTCGCGGATGGTGTCGAAGGGTGTCTGGACTACTACCGTGATATCGGTGAGCGCCGCCTTTCGTTGACCTATGAGATCGACGGCGTGGTGTTCAAGGTCAACGACCTTGCCGCGCAGCGTGAACTCGGTTTCCGTGCACGTGAGCCGCGTTGGGCGATTGCCCACAAATTCCCTGCACTGGAAGAGCTGACCGAATTGCTGGCGGTCGAGTTTCAGGTGGGGCGTACCGGCGCCGTCACGCCTGTCGCACGCCTCAAACCGGTCAAGGTCGCGGGTGTCATGGTCGCCAACGCGACCCTGCACAACATGGACGAAGTGGCGCGCCTGGGGCTCATGGTCGGCGACACAGTGATCATTCGGCGCGCCGGTGACGTGATCCCGCAGGTGGTGCAGGTTGTAATCGAACGTCGTCCTGATACTGCGCGACCGGTCGAGGTCCCGCAGACCTGCCCGGTGTGCGGCTCGCACGTCGAGCGCACGCAACTGATCAAGCGCAGCAAGGGCAAGGAAACCGTCAGCGAAGGCGCGGTATACCGATGCGTTGGCCGACTGGCCTGCGGTGCTCAGCTCAAGCAGGCGATCATTCACTATGTGTCGCGCCGTGCCATGGATATCGAGGGCCTGGGCGACAAGACCATCGAGCAACTGGTTGACGAAAAGCTGATTGGTTCGCCTGCTGATCTCTACAAATTGAAGTACGAACAGATCATCGACCTGGAAGGTTTCGCCGATATTTCCAGCAACAAGCTGCTCAAGGCCATTGCCGACAGCAAGCAGCCGACTCTGGCGCGCTTCATCTACGCACTGGGTATTCCGGACGTCGGCGAAGAAACGGCCAAGGTACTGGCGCGCTCGCTGGCCTCGCTGGAGCGTGTCAAACAGGCGTTGCCCGAGGTGCTGACGTATCTGCCGGATGTCGGGCTTGAAGTCGCACACGAGATTCACAGCTTTTTCGAAGACGAGCACAACCGCAATGTAATCGACGCGCTGCTGGGCGAGTGTGGCCTGCAACTGCAGGATCAGGGCGAGCTGGGTGCTGAGTTCGCTGCCAGCACAACACTCAACGGGCTGATCGACAAACTGCATATTCCCTCGGTCGGGCCGGGTGCCGCGCAGAAACTGGCAGACAAGTTCGGTACGCTGGAGGCGGTCATCAGCGCCGACTGGCTGGACATGCGTCAGGCATTGCCGGAGAAGCAGGCCAAGGCTGTGCGCGATTTCTTTGATGATACGGCGCATGCCGAGCACGCCCGTGCCATCGAAGCGCAGCTCAAGGCTTTCGGCATGCACTGGCGCAGCGAGAAGAAAGCCGTCGAAGGCTTGCCGCTGGCAGGGCAGACCTGGGTGCTGACCGGGTCGCTTGAGCGCATGAGCCGTGACGTCGCCAAGGAAAAGCTCGAAAGCCTGGGTGCCAAGGTTTCCGGTTCTGTATCGGCCAAGACCCATACAGTGGTCGCGGGCCCAGGTGCGGGCTCGAAGCTGACCAAGGCCAACGAACTGGCCCTGACAGTACTGGACGAAGACGCACTGCTGAGCCGTCTGACCGAGCTGGGTGTCTCGGTCGACTGATAGCGGTTGGCGGGGCGAGCCGCATCGCCCCTTTGCAGGTTTTCAGGCCGTTTGGCCCCGGCCACACGCTTTCGGAGGGTTTGCTCAATAAAATAATGAACCCCTTGAGCAGCGGCATGATCTAGTCCATGCAAGGCCCACGGGAGATCGCCATGTATCGCTTTTTTGAACAATTGAGTTCACGAATCGCCGCCCCTTTTATCGGCGAAACCAAACGTAATAGCAAAGTCTGGCAGTGCCGTTGCGGACAGTCGGTGTTTTTCCCCAATTCTCAATGCCTGGCCTGTTCGGCAGCGCTGGGTTATCTGCCCGAGCAAGGGCGTGTGGTTACGCTTGAGCCCGGCGCTGAGCCGACCACATGGCGGTTGAGTGACGAGCCGGACGCAGGTCTGTATCGACGCTGTGCCAACCTCGACACGCCTGCTGCCTGCAACTGGCTGTTTCCGGCGCACAACATCGGCGACCTGTGCGTTGCGTGCAGCCTGAACCGGACCATTCCCGACCTCTCGGTGCCGGAAAACAGCGAACGCTGGCGCAAGGTCGAAACCGCCAAGCGCCGACTGGTCGCGCAGCTTGTTTCGCTGGGTCTCAACGTCATTCCCAAGACAGTGGACGAGGAAGCCGGGTTGGCATTCGATTTCGTCGGTGTCGATCTGGAAGGCAATCTGCCGACCACGGGCCATGCCAATGGCCTGATCACGCTGAACATCGAAGAGGCCGACGATGCGCACCGCGAAGCGATCCGGGTGCAAATGCACGAACCCTATCGCACCTTGCTTGGCCACTTCCGTCATGAAGTGGGCCATTACTATTGGGATCGGCTGGTCGCCAATACCTACTGGCAGGACGGTTTCCGCAACCTGTTCGGCGACGACCGCGCCAGCTACGCCGATGCGCTGGAGCACCACTACAAAAATGGCGCGCCCGACAACTGGCAAGAGAGCTTCGTCAGTGCCTACGCCACCATGCACCCCTGGGAAGACTGGGCTGAAACCTGGGCGCACTACCTGCACATGATGGATGCGGTCGACACTGCGCTGGGTTTTGGCATGAGCGCCCGAGACATGGAACTCGATTACCAGCCATTCCCGCTGGAAACGCTCTACGACCCGCAACATCCTGGTGGACCGGCATTCCTGTCGTTCGTCAATGCCTGGATCGAGCTGGCCGGCATGCTCAACGAGCTGTCGCGCAGCATGGGGCAGCCGGACTTCTATCCGTTCGTGCTACCGCCTGCGGTCATCGCCAAGCTGCACTTCATCCATCTGGTGATTCAGGATGCGGGCGGCAAGGCAGATGAGGTGTTGCAGGCGCAGTGAGGTGATCTCAGCTTGTAAATAGCAGGGAGAGCGGGCTGACCTGTCCATCACGACCGGTCGGTCCCGCGTTACTGCCTGTTATCAGGCGCTGGAGCTGGAGGCTGTGTGCCGTCAGAGCTCCAGCACCAGTCGCCGTTCGAAACCTATGCGTCCGCGATAGGCTTCACCGGTGTCGACCCAACCCTGGCCTACATAGAGCTTGATTGCGGCCTGGTTGTCAGCGTCCACCGACAGCATCAATTGTGTAATGTCCGGCCATTTCAGGCTCAGTGCAGCTGGCAATGCCTGCAGACACGCCTTGCCAAGCCCTTTGCCTTGTTCACGATGATCGATCTGCAGTGCATTCAGCGTTGCCGTGGCGTCCTGCTGTGCCCAGTGCGCCAGACAGTCGCCGCGCTTGAGCAGAAAAAAGCCTACGGGCCTCTCGTCACCGAGCAAAACAAACCCGCGAATGTTCGGGTTGGGATTGACCTGCAACGCATTAAGCGCTGTGTGGATGTCGCCGGAATACTGGATTTGTTCGGGCATGACTTCAAGCTGTTCCAGCGCTTGGCGCTGGCTTGGGGTGAGGTCTTCGTAGCCCACCAATCGAGTCTGCATCTGCAACCTGCTGGCTGGTTATTATTGGGCTGCGCAGAATACAGGATTGCAACGTGTGCAATCATCCCGAAAAGCGCAGCGCTGTAAGCACCCAGGCGTCTCCGACCCGCACCACACAAGTGCTTGAGCCCCTTCGAAATTTTTATCCCAACCAACGGTTGTAAACTCGCGCGAGACCGGTACAATGGCGCGGCTCGCCACTGGCGAGCGTCGTTATGGTGACCCCCATCGGTCCCCCCGCAACGATTACCCGTTAACCTGGTCAGATCCGGAAGGAAGCAGCCACAGCGGGAACATTGTGTGCCGGGGTGTGGCTGGTGGGGGCACCACCTTAACGAATCCAGTCGGTCCTCGACGCAGCAGCATCCTCAAAATCCCTGGTTTTATCTTCTCTGATGTTTCGTAGCACAGCGCTTCATCCGGCTGCGGGCTCTGAATATCTGCGGCGGTCATATCCCCCGGCTGACAAACAATTCATCCACTTGTTCGCCCTGATCAAAAATTTGTCTGAACGCTCGGCGTCATAGGTCACCTAACACCTTACGCGTCGCTTGAAACCGTTTTACGGCAAGGGGCATATCAGGTTGCTGCGGGTGTCAAAGGCTTTTCGGTCAGGCGTCTCGCAGCATTGGAGCCGGAGGCCGGATGGAACAGGACATCATCAGATTTTTCACCGAATCACAATTTCTCGGTATATCGCTCGCCAACTGGGCTCTCGCCATCTTCGCTTCGGTGATGAGTTTTATTCTGGTGCGGGGTGCGATTGCGTTCGTGTTGAGAAAAATGCGCGCGCGCTCAACGCTGCCGAACTCGCCCATGAGTTACATCGTGGTGCAGGTGCTGTCGGGGACCAGCAATACGTTGTTGCTGCTGGCTTCGATTCTGGTCGGCATCGGCATGCTCGATTTGCCAGAGCGCTGGCTTGGACGGGTCAGTAGCCTCTGGTTCGTGGTGGCAGCCTTGCAGGTCGGCTTGTGGGCGAACCGGGCTATCGCTTTGGCATTGCGTCGCTACTTTGCCGGTCACAACACGGTAGGGACTTATCAGGGCAGTGCACTGGGAACGTTGAGCCTGTGGGGCGCCAAAGTATTGCTGTGGGCCACGGTTCTGCTGGCGATGCTGTCGAATGTCGGGGTAAATATCACAGCGTTCGTGGCCAGTCTGGGCGTGGGTGGTATCGCCGTCGCGTTGGCAGTGCAGAACATTCTGGGCGATGTGTTTGCGTCCTTGTCGATTGCAGTGGACAAACCGTTTGAAGTCGGCGACTTCATTGTGATCGGGACGCTTGCCGGTACGGTCGAGCACGTGGGTCTGAAAACCACGCGGATACGCAGCCTTGGTGGTGAGCAGATCGTGATGGCCAACGCCGACATGATCGGCAGCACCATCCAGAATTACAAACGGATGCAGGAACGTCGCATTGTGTTCGAGTTCAAGCTGACCTACGACTGTACTGCCGATCAGGTTCGGGAAGTGCCCAGGAAGGTCGAGGAGATCATCCGCAGACATAAAAATGCAAGGTTTGACCGTTCGCATTTCAGGAACTTTGGCGACACGTCGCTGGAGTTCGAGACGGTCTTTATCGTTCTCGACGCCAGCTACAACGTCTATATGGATGTGCAGCAGTCAATCAACCTCGGCATCATGGAGGCGTTCTCTGATCTGGATGTGCGTTTCGCACTGCCCGCGCGGACAGTGTACGTGGCGTCCGTGCCGCCTCAGGTCGGAGCGCAGTCAGGCGTTCGGGAAACGGCCGAAGCCGTTTCCTGACGCCGCTGGATCAGGCCTTGCTGAACTGCAAGGCGTTGGTCAGGTCACCCATGGGCTGTTGCCCGCGAGCGAGCATTGCATCGTCGCGACGCTTCAGCCCATCAAGCTTTTCAAGGCCATGGACGCGAGTGATCAGGCGCAGGATCGACGCTGTATCGTATACCGTATGGTCTACGGTGCCTTTGCGGGCAAAGGGCGAGATGACCAGTGCCGGCACGCGGGTGCCGGGGCCGAAGCGGTCGCCCTTCGGTGGTGCGACGTGGTCCCACCAGCCGCCGTTTTCGTCTACGGTGATGACGATCACCATGTTTTCCCACTGCGGACTATTGCGCAGCACCTTGACCACGCGGTCGATGTGTCGATCGCCCGATGCGACGTCGGCGTAACCCGCGTGCATGTTCAGATTGCCCTGCGGTTTATAGAACGTCACGGCAGGCAGCTTGCCAGCCTCGGCATCGACCAGAAAACGGTTGGTGCTCGATTCGTCGCCCAGACCACCGTCCCGCAAACGTCGAGTGCGTTCGGCGGGGTTTTCCGGACCTTGCTGTTTGAAGTAGTTGAACGGCTGATGATGGTATTGGAAGTTCGGGATTTTCGGGATACCGACCGAATCCTTGAATTCGTCGAGCGTGACCTGCCACGCCCCGGCATACCAAGCCCAGTCGACATCCTTTTTCGACAGCTTGTCACCGATGTGTTCGTGGCTTTGCGGCACCAGAACGTTGGCCAGGTCTGGCTTGGAGTAGTCCGGGTTCTGCGGATCGCGCAGCCAGGTTGGCCAGTACGGCGGTGCCAGGGTGTTGACCGCGTAACCGTCTGGTGTGATCGCACTGGGGCCGAATTGCGGCGGCCCGGTCATGGCGCTGGCGGGCGATTTGTCCAGCGGTTGCAGGCGCGGGTCCAGCGGATCACTGCTCTGCAGAGTCGCAATCTGCGATTTGGCGGCAGAGTTGGCGGCGTCGGGGTAGATCGGCGCAGTGGCAGAAATCAGATACTGATGGTTGAGGAACGAGCCACCAAACGCCCCCTGAAAGAAGTTGTCACACAGCACGAATTCCTTGGCGACGTCCCACAGGCGCAACGAATACTGGGTCTGAGCATAGTTGCCCATGGTCAGCCCGCCTGAATCAGCCCACGCCACGAACCGGTCGTTCTTGCCCTCGTTGATCTGCATCTGATTCTGGTAGAAAACGTGCCACAGATCGCGAGTCACCAGGCTCAGGGGCAGATCTTCGCCAGTCGGGCCTTTGAGCGGGAAGGGCGCATTGGGCAGGTTTTCCTGAAATTGGGCGCCTGCCGGATAGGTTACGCCATCCACCGTTTGCGGCCCGACCTGCAACACGCCGCCCCAGGCAGGCGGCAGCGTGGTCAGCGGTGTCCCGTCGCGGTCGGCCTGTTGGTAATCGGCGGGCTTGAGTGCGGACAGCGGCTTTTCAACGCCCGGAAAATTCCCGAAAAGGTTGTTGAAGCTGCGGTTCTCGGCATAGATCACTACCACTGTCTTGACGTGGTCGCGTAACGCCTTGTCCAGTGCCGGGCCGGTGAGGTGATGTTTTTCAGTGGCAACAGTCGGTTTTTCATTGGCGGTGACATAGCCGCTCAGCGTCATGCCTGCGCCCAACGCCGCCATGCCACCGAGGAAGCGACGGCGGCTGGGGTTGGAATTCGAGTCGTCGTCGGGAGTGTCGCTCATGGCTGATACCTGTCTGAAATAATCTGTTACTAAAAAGATTTCAGGCGAGCGTAACGGGGGAATGTGACGGTATTGCTACAGCTTGACCGGCAGCTCAGGGGGTGCGTGGTGTGGTGTAGTGCTCGATGATTTTCTGGATTTCGCCGGTCATGCGCATCCGTAACAAGGTGCGGAGAATTTTTGCAATCGGCAGATCGGGATTGTTGCGCACCATGCACGCGGCGGGCTGATCGCCCACCAGCGCGATGGGTTTAAGCCGTTTGTCGGGGGCCAATCTGCTATTGGTCCAGTCGAGAATCAACTCGGTGGTAATGGCGTAGTTGTAACGCCCGGCCACCAGCTTGGCCAATGCCTGCTCCAGTGTGCGTGCGTCTTCTCTGACCAGTTGGTGATTATCGAACAGAGCTTGCAGGGCGGGGTAGTTGTAGCCGAGCACCGTCCCTACGGTTTCGCTGTCGAACTGGTTGGGGTAAGCCCCGGCAGCCGTTTCAGCGGAGGCCACCAGCCAGTCGCGCTGATAGAGAATCGGCAGGCTCCACATGTAATCTCCTGACAGGTTCGGGTACCAGGCTTGCGCGCTGTAACAATGCAGGTCCACCTCGTTGTGTTCCAGCGCAGACTGCACACGCAGGCGCGGCATGACGTGGTACACGGGATCACGGCCCACCTGACGTGCCAGGCTTTGCATGATGTCGAACATGATCCCGGCCGTGGGCTGGTGGTTTTCGAAACGTATCATCGGCATCGACCAGCTTTCGGTTACGGCAAAGCGCAGCGGCGGCTGTGCGGCGCTGCTGAAAAGAGGGATTGCCATCAACAGCACTGATACGACCCCACGCAGCAGGCAGGGCGCTCTGATGACACTCATAAGGCGTACCATTCCATTCATTTGCATAGCTTAGCCACAATAGAGAAGGACACCAGATGCAATTTTGCCCCTGCTCGGCTAGCATTGGCGGTCTTCCGCTTACCAGTCGCGACGGTTTTCAATGAGTTATCAGGTTCTTGCACGTAAATGGCGTCCGCGCTCGTTCCGCGAAATGGTCGGCCAGACACATGTGTTGAAGGCCCTGATCAACGCGCTGGACAGTCAGCGCCTGCATCACGCCTATCTGTTCACCGGCACCCGCGGCGTCGGCAAGACCACCATTGCGCGGATCATCGCCAAGTGCCTCAATTGCGAAACCGGTATCACCTCAACCCCGTGCGGCACCTGCTCGGTGTGCCGGGAGATCGACGAAGGCCGTTTCGTTGACTTGATCGAGATCGACGCCGCCAGCCGCACCAAGGTTGAAGACACCCGTGAGTTGCTGGACAACGTGCAATATGCGCCGAGTCGTGGGCGCTTCAAGGTCTACCTGATCGACGAAGTGCACATGCTTTCCAGCCACTCGTTCAATGCGTTGCTCAAGACGCTTGAAGAGCCGCCGCCCTACGTCAAGTTCATCCTCGCTACCACCGATCCGCAAAAGCTGCCTGCCACGATCCTGTCGCGTTGCCTGCAGTTCTCGCTGAAGAACATGACGCCCGAGCGTGTGGTCGAGCACCTGACTCATGTTCTGGGTGTCGAAAACGTGCCGTTCGAAGACGACGCATTGTGGCTGCTGGGTCGCGCTGCCGATGGTTCGATGCGAGATGCAATGAGCCTCACCGACCAGGCGATTGCGTTTGGCGAAGGTAAAGTCATGGCGGCCGATGTGCGTGCCATGCTCGGTACGCTGGACCATGGTCAGGTTTTCGATGTACTGACCGCGCTTATCGAGGGTGACGCGCGCGGCGTGCTGGAGGCCGTGCGTCATCTGGCCGAGCAGGGGCCTGACTGGAATGGCGTGCTTTCGGAAATCCTCAACGTGTTGCACCGGGTGGCGATTGCCCAGGCATTACCTGAAGGTGTCGACAATGGGCATGGCGACCGTGATCGTGTACTGGCCTTGGCGCAGGCGCTGCCCGCCGAAGACGTACAATTCTATTATCAGATGGGGCTGATCGGTCGGCGTGATCTGCCGCTGGCGCCGGACCCGCGTGGCGGTTTCGAAATGGTCCTGCTGCGCATGCTCGCGTTCCGCCCGGCGGACAGCGACGATGCGCCCACGCAAACGCTAAAGCCAGTGGGGATCAGCCAGGCCACGGTTGATTCCCAGAAAGCGGTGGCCGATGCGACACCTGTTGCATCGGCGGCTCCGATGGCGTCCGTTGCGCCTGTGATGGCCGCGCCAGATCCGGCCTTTGAAGCTTCGCCGCCTGCTCCTGCGCCTGCGACCGCTGTTCGGGCTCCGGCTGCGCCGGTAACAGCAACACCGGTCAAGCCTGAGTCTCAGTCGCAAGCTGAGCCTGCTGAAGAGATCGACCTGCCTTGGAACGAGCCGAAGGCGCCTGCCGCCGTCGCGACATCTGAGCAGGCAGTCGAATCCGCAGCGCAACCCTCTGTAGAACTGGTCGCCGAGCCGATTCTGGAGACCGCTTCCGAGCAGCCCGAACTCACCCCTATGCCGACGCCAGCACCTGCCAGCCCGGTGCCGGATGCGCCTGAGGTCGAGGTGGTGGAGGAGGTCCCGCAGGTTGCCGAGCAGCAGGTTACGCCTGCCATGCTGGAAGCGATCCCGGACGCTGCCTATCATGCCGCTCCCATGGACCGTGACGACGAGCCGCCGCTGGACGACGATTATGTTGAGCCGGACATTGATATTGATCCGGCGTCCTACAGTTACCTTGATGAGCTGGCGCATGAAAGTGTCAGTGAGGCCGAAGCGCCCGAGCCTGAGCCCGCACCTGCTGCCATGCCGGCCACGGGGCTGGCGCTGGAGTGGCTGAATATGTTCCCGCATTTGCCGATCTCGGGCATGACCGGCAGCATTGCCGCCAACTGCACACTGATGGTGATGGAGGGCGACAACTGGCTGCTGCATCTGGACCCAGCCCACAGCGCGCTGTTCAATACGACCCAGCAGCGGCGCTTGAACGATGCATTGAACCAGTTCAAGGGTCGTACGATCCATTTGACTATCGAGCTGATCAAGCCCGAGCAGGAAACCCCTGCCCAGGCTGCTTCGCGTTTGCGTGCCGAGCGCCAGCGTCAGGCCGAGGCCTCGATTCAGGCTGATCCGTTCATTCAACAGATGTTGCAACAGTTTGGCGCCGTAATCCGTGAGGACACTATCAAGCCGGTGGACGCTCCTGTAGCAGGCACTCAATAACCGATAGCGCAGCGTCTGAAGGCGTTGCGCACACGCACCATCCATATTCGAGGAGATATCCCATGATGAAAGGTGGCATGGCTGGCCTGATGAAGCAGGCTCAGCAAATGCAGGAAAAAATGGCCAAGATGCAGGAAGAACTGGCCAACGCAGAAGTCACCGGTCAATCGGGCGCAGGCCTGGTGAGCGTGGTGATGACCGGTCGTCACGACGTCAAGCGCATCAATCTGGATGACAGCCTGATGCAGGAAGACAAGGAAGTACTGGAAGACCTGATCGCTGCCGCCGTCAACGACGCCGTGCGCAAGATCGAGCAGGCCAGCCAGGAAAAGACCGCTTCCATGACCGCGGGCATGCAACTGACGCCAGGCATGAAGCTGCCGTTCTGACGGTTATAGCGCGGTAATCAATGCCAGGCCAATGTGCCTGGCATTTTTTTGGGTGGGAGTAAGCAAGCAGGCCTTGCCGGCTCGGAGATGGCTTAAGCGTGAGCGCCCTTATGTTCAGGCACGAGGCGTATTTCCACGCGTTGTCCGAGCGCCCTGGCTGCGCTGGCAAGCGTCGCCAGCGTCATTCCCGCGTCATTCTGGTCCAGCGCGCGATCGACCGCAGTACGGCTGGTATGCATTCGCTCGGCCAAGGCTTTTTTGGTGACTTTCTGACGTTTCATGGTTTCGGCAATCTGCCACGAGATGACCCGCTTGAGCGCAGCAGCAGAAACCTCTTCCACAAGACCTTGCTCTGCCAGGAAGTCATCGAAATCAGAGCCGATGTGCTGGGTCATTACGTTTTCCTCTTCACCGTCGCTTTGCGCTTTCTGGCAATCTCCAGATCAATCGCAGGGGTTTTTGGGCTCTTCTTGATCAGCCCGTGAAGTAGCACCATGGTGCTGCCTGCAAGGGTGAAGAAAACCCGGGATATGCCGTCAGCGAAATCGGTTCTCACCTCCCAGAGGTCGGTTTCCATTTTGCGTACAACAGGCATCCCTATCGGCCATCCGAATTGAACTGTCTTGATATCAACTCCAATGGCTTTTCGGCATTCTCGGGGCAATTCAATCAGCCATTCGCGCACAGGCTCGTTACCCACGTCCGTTTTATAAAAACTGACACTCAGCGTGGGTGGGAGTCTACTCATATAGAGTGCACCAAAAAAGGTGCTTTAATCAACGGGCAGTAGAACGGCTTCATATTCGCTTCGAGTTTTGAAGAAGGATTCGACGCAAACTCTAGCGGGGAAATGCCGCGGGGCATTCTCGATTTTGTCGCAAGCAATGTTTGGCAGGGCTCAGCCTGGTTTACGCTCTTGATAAACGCAATCAAGCTGAAACGTCCAGGACGATATAAATTTATCAATCTGATGCCCCGCTCGAACCACCCATCAGGGCGATTCGAGCGCGCAGTAGAGGTTATTCGAAGCCGACGATGGCTTTGATTTCCAGATACTCCTCGAAGCCGTGCACACCGTATTCGCGGCCATTGCCGGAGCGTTTGTAGCCGCCGAACGGGGCCATGGGGTTCCAGGCCGGGTAGTTCAAGTGAACCTGGCCGGCGCGGATACGTGATGCGACAGAGCGGGCCAGCTCCAGGTCCTGGCCTTGCACGTGAGCGCCCAGGCCGTAGACAGTATCGTTGGCAATGGTGACGGCTTCATCGACAGTGTCGTAAGCGATGATGCACAGCACCGGGCCGAAGATTTCTTCCTGGGCGATGCGCATTGAAGAAGCGACCTCAGAAAACACGGTCGGGCGGGTATAAAAACCCTTTTCAAGCCCCCCTGCGCGTCCGGGCCCACCGCAGACCAGTTTTGCGCCTTCTTCCAGACCGGCTGAGATCAGGGTCTGGACGCGATGAAACTGCGCCTGGTTGGCGATGGGCCCAAGTACCGTATCTTCGGCTTGCGGGTTGCCAACCACGATTGCATTCGCGGTCGCGGCGGCGAGCGCTTCAACTTCAGCGAGACGGTTTCTCGGCACGATCATGCGGGTCGGTGCGCTGCATGATTGCCCAACGTTACGGAATGCCACCATGACGCCCATGGGCACAGCTTTGGCGAAATCGGCATCTGGCAGAAACACATTGGGTGATTTGCCTCCCAGTTCCAGTGTCACGCGTTTCACGGTGGGTGCAGCGGCCTGGGAAACCAGCGCGCCGGCACGGTTCGAACCGGTGATGGAGATCATGTCGATGTCCGGGTGCGCGGCCATGGCGCCGCCGACCTCTGCACCGCTGCCATTCACCAGATTGAACACGCCTGCGGGCAGGCCGGCGTCATGCACCAGTTGCGCAAAAAGCAGTGCGCAGAGGGGCGACAGCTCGCTGGGTTTGAGCACTACGGTGCAGCCTGCGGCGATGGCCGGTGCGACCTTGGCGGTGATTTGATACAGCGGCCAGTTCCACGGGGTAATAAGGCCGCAAACACCGATTGGTTCGCGGCGGATGGCAGTGCCGCCTTCGACGTTCTGAAAGTTGTAGGTGGACAAGAGGTCGCGTGCGACCCGCACATGTTCGGCGGCCAGTGGCACTTGCATCGCCCTGGCCGACGCCATGGATGCGCCCATTTCCAGGGACAGTGCCTGAGCCAGCTCCTCCTTACGCTCGATGATCAGCTCGTGCAGTTTGCCGAGCACCTGGGCGCGGGTTTCAAGCGCCGAGGTTGACCAGCTCGCAAAAGCTGCGCGTGCTGCTGCGACGGCGCGATCCACGTCTTCGGCCGTGCCGCTTGCAACGTGGGCCACTACCTCTTCGGTGGACGGGTCGACCACCGGCAGGCTGGCAGGCTTGAGCGGAGCACACCATCGACCGTCGATATAGAATTTCTGCGCGGTATCCGGATCAACGCGGTGGCTGTTCAAGGAGGGTGTGGTCATCAACGGGTTCCCCGAAGTGTGAATGGGTCGGCTGGCACAAGACGCTGTTACTCGTCAGATGAACACGCCGTTTCATATCAATACGCTAACAAAGCAGCCTGAATAAAAAGCGCCGATCTTCAGCGCCGCAAAGAATAATCTGCTGTATGGGACCGGCTGACGCTATTTGGGCGAATTGGGCGAAGAGTCGACAATCTTTGCGTGGGCGGCTGGAGCGATCAGCCAATGGTCTGTGTGATCAAGGTCAACTGCTTGATCACCAGGTCAGTCGGCGGCAGGTGCCCGACACGGTACACGGCACCCATGACGCCGCCACCGATAATCCATGTATAGCTCTGTCGTGAGTCGATAACTGCGCTCGACGTGCTCATCATGCGCGGCGGGCCAGGGCTTCGATTTCGATCAGATAGCCATGGTGCAGGGCGGGCACTGGAACGACCGCGCGGGCAGGACGATGGGTCCCCAGGTAGCGTGCGTAGATCCGGTCGAAGGCAGGCCAGTGCTCAACGCCTGCGATATAAACCGTCACTTTCAGCACATCATCGGGCTCACTCCCTGCGGCCTTGAGAATCGCCACCAGGTTGTCCAGGGCAATGGTGGCCTGCACCTCGAACGGCTCGTCCATGCTGTGGCTGCCGTCGGCACGCACTGGCAGTTGTCCCGAAACGTGCAGCACACCCTGGTGCAGAACGGCCTGTGAGTAATGACCGCCGGGCTGGGCGGCCTCTTTAGTTTGGATCAGCTCGATATCACCAGCCATGCAGACGACTCCAGAGTGTGACGTCACCCTGTGCACCACAGGCGTGATATTCGGGGAACTGCGCACCGGTGGCGCAGGCGTGGTTGGGCAGGATCCGCAGGCGGCTGCCGATGGGGAAACGGGTGGTGAGATTGTGGCCGTCGTCAGTACCCAACGTGATGATGCCGTGCTCCTGGTTGGCGCCGGTGATCCGCGCGCCGTCGATCCATTCACCGGTTTCGGTGCAGACCTGGCCATAGCCGAAATCCTGTCGTTGGCGTTGCGTGCCACGGTCGCGGCTCATGGCCATCCAGCCCGCATCAACGATGATCCAGCCCTTGTCCTGCTGATGGCCGATAACAGTGGTCAGCACACTCAACGCCAGTTCATCGGCCCGGCAGACGCCAATGTTGTGCATCACCAGGTCGAAAAATACGTACACGCCGGCCCTGACCTCTGTCACGCCGTCGAGGTTTTGCGCCGACAGTGCGGTGGGGGTCGAGCCGATGCTGACCTCCGGGCAGGGCAGCCCGACTGCGCGGATACGTTGCGCGGCGCTGACACACAGGGCGCGTTCCTGCTCGGCGAGTGCTTGAAGCGCTTCAGGCGTGTCGAGGTCGTAGCTTGAGCCTGCATGGGTCATCACGCCGTGCAACTGCATGCCGCCCTCGACCAGAATGCGTGCGACTTCAATCAACGCGTGGTCTTCGACGGTGAGCCCGGAGCGGTGCCCGTCGCAGTCAATCTCGATCCACACCTCGAAATGCTCGTCATGTTGCTGACCAAAGGCGACGATGGTCTGCGCGGCCGCGACGCTGTCAGTCAGTACGCTCAAGCTGCAACCGCTGCGCCGCAAGGCGAGTGCCTGCATCAACTTGCCCGGTGCAATGGCCACGGCGTAAAACACATCAGTGATGCCTTCGGCGAAACAATGTTCAGCCTCTTTCAATGTGGAGACGGTCACGCCGCCGGCGCCGGCCTCAAGCTGGGCCTGAATGACTGGCAGTGATTTGCTGGTTTTGACATGCGGGCGCAAACGCACGCCCAGACTGTCCATGCGTTGCTGCATGCGCTGGATGTTGCGCTGCATGCGTGACACATCGACAAGGGCGACGGGCGTATTGAGAGAGGACAGGGAAGCAGACATGGGCGAGGCTCGCAGGGCAGGGGACGGCTTCACTCTACTGGCCAGTAGTGAACCTGTGGTTCAATGAGTCTTCATCAATCATTAAGAAGAAATGAATGATTGCCATCGAAGACCTGCGGCTGGCGGTGACCCTGTCGCGATGCGAATCCTTGAGCGCGGCTGCCAGGGTGCTGAATGTTTCACCGCCCGCCTTGTCGATGCGCTTGCGCAAGCTGGAGACGCAACTGGGCATCACGCTCGCCAACCGTGACGCCCGACGTTTGAGCTTGACGGCCGACGGCGAGCGCTTTGCCCGGGAAAGCGCGCACCTGCTGGAGCAACTTGATGCGCTTCCCGAATCGTTTCGACAGCGTGATGAGCGACTGGTCGGCACCTTGAGGCTGGCCGCGCCCTTTGGTTATGGCAGGCAGCGTATTGCGCCGTTGCTGGCGCGCTTTGCCCGGCTGCATCCCCAATTGCGCCTGCACCTCGATTTGCGCGAAACCCCGTGGCCCGATCGTCACGACAGCGACGCGGTGATCCACATCGGCAACCTCAATGACAGCCTCTGGATCGCCAGGCCGCTGGCCCATAACAATCGTTGGCTGTGCGCCAGCCCGGCCTACCTGGAGCAGCACGGTGTGCCGCTGCAACCGGACGAACTGGCGCAGCATCGCTGCATCTGTATTCGCGAAAACGATGAAGACGTGACCCTCTGGCACATGAGCAAAGGGCAAGCGAAGAAGGCGTTGCGCATTGAGCCTGCGATGCTCAGCAACGACGGGTCAGTGGCCCGTCGTTGGGCTGAGCAGGGGCTGGGGATCGTGCTGCGCTCGGAGTGGGACGTCGGTGACGCCATTGCCAGCGGCAGTCTGGTGCGGGTGCTCGCTGACTGGCAGCTGGCCAGTGCACAGATCAATCTGCTGGTGCCGCTGCGCAAGCACCGAAGCGCGCGTTTGCAGGCATTGACGGAGTTCCTGGAGAGCGCTTTGAAAGCGTAAAGCAGGCCTCGACGACCGGCTATTGGTCGCAGGGGCGAAACCCTCAATTGACGCTCACGGCAACGCGCGGGTATAAACCGCGTCTTGTGTTTTTGTCGGACTTTTCTTCATGAGTTTCAGCCCCCTGATTCGCCAGTTGATCGATGCTTTTCGCGTATTGCCAGGCGTCGGTCAGAAAACCGCTCAGCGTATGGCGCTGCAACTGCTGGAGCGCGACCGCAGTGGCGGCTCGCGCCTTGCGCTGGCCCTGAGCCAGGCCATGGAGGGGGTCGGCCATTGCCGCTTGTGTCGCACGCTGACCGAAGAAGAGCTGTGCCCGCAGTGCGCCGATCCGCGCCGCGACGACACGCTGCTGTGTGTGGTCGAGGGCCCGACGGACGTGTATGCGGTCGAGCAGACTGGCTATCGTGGCCGATACTTCGTGCTCAAAGGGCATTTGTCACCCCTTGATGGGCTGGGTCCGGAAGCCATTGGCATTCCCCAGTTGATGGAGCGCATCAGCCAGCAAGGCACTTTCACTGAAGTCATTCTGGCCACCAATCCGACGGTAGAGGGCGAGGCCACAGCGCATTACATCGCCCAACTGCTCAACGACAAAGGTCTCGTCGCCTCACGCATCGCCCATGGCGTGCCGCTGGGCGGCGAGCTGGACCTGGTGGATGGTGGCACACTGGCGCATTCGTTTGCCGGGCGCAAACCGATTGCGTTGTAGCCAGCGATAACGGTCGATGTGTCGCCCGTGATGGGCAACACACGTGTCAGTTGCTCTGGCGACCCGGTGTGATGTCCCGTTCGACTGGCGGCGCATCCGGGTCCTGCCCGACGGGGAACTTGCCTTTCAGGTGCCAGGCGAACGCGATGATTTCGGCGATCGTGCGGTACAGCGGCTCCGGGATGCTGTCGCCCAGTTCCAGGCGAGCCAGCAGTTTGACCAGTTCGGCGTTCTCGTAGATAGGCACTTCGTATTCTTGCGCGATGGCCAGAATGGCTTCTGCCAACTGGTCGTCACCCTTGGCGCTCAGGGTGGGGGCCTGTTGGCCGTCGTAGGTGAGCGCAATGGCCTGGCGTGGGACGTGATCGGGTTGGGTCATCAGGCGTTCTCGTCAATCCAGCGTTGTTCAAGGGCGGTACGCGGGCCTTGGGGCGGTGTGCCATGGCTGCAGGTCAGTTCGCCGACTGCCAGACCACAGACAACCAGCCGATCCCGCAAGTGGCCGAGTTCCTGATCGATCATCGCAGCACTGGCCGGGCGTTCTGCCCACAACTGACTGGACAACGTACCGCGCAGCAATTGGGCATGTACTTGCAAAGGCCCCAAGGGTTCCATGTCAAACGCCAGGTCGATCTTCCAGAGCTTTTCCCGGGTTTCCTTGACCTCGATATCGCCGTTGTCTTCTGTGTCGTCCTGCTCCGGCTTGTCTTCACGCTGTACTTTGACCTGCAACGGCACGATATCGTGGGCGTTGCGCATCGGCACCTCCAACTGCCAGGTGGTGACCTGGGTGCCATCGGCGTTGGTGCGAGTCTGTTCCAACCCGCCCAATTGATGACTTTGCACGCGGGAAACCGCTGCAGCGGCGAGCTTCAACAGGATTTCCAGATCATCCTCTTTTTCGCCGCCACCGACCGTGCGTGAAGGCAGCGGAAAACTGGTCGGTTGGGTGCGAGCAGCAACCAGCCCGAGCGTTCCCAGCGCATTGCGAATCGCGTTGGGCATCGCGCGTATGAGCGTGTTGGATGCGGCCGCCGAGCTGTAGGACGTGTTGTCCGGCAAGCCAGGCAGGATCTGCGCAATCAGACGCATCAGATTGGCTTTCATGTCTGGCATTTGCGCAGGGTTCAGACCAGCCAACAGCTTGGACTCCATAAACACGCCGCTGGCGCTTAACGCCTGGGCAACGGTTTTGGGTGTGGTCATCTCCTCGATATCGGGAATGTTGCTCAATAACTGATTGATGCTGGCCTGCAAGGGCGCGCTGATCGCCGGGCTGTTGCCTGGCAGGTTCTGCAGCGCGGTGAACAGGTTTTCGAGCGAGCCCTGGCGGCTTTGCTGAGTGGTCAGTTGCTGCGTTACGGCCAATTGATCGAAGCGGCTGGGCAGCGCCACGAAATTGAGCGCCTGAGTGCTCTTGACCTGTGCACTGAGCAAGCTGTTTACCGGCAATGGTTGCGGGCTTTCGATCGTCAGGCTCGACCCTGCCAGGGCAGTATTGAGGAGCATCACGATTGAGCGGTAGATGACCGGCGCAGCTGCTGCACCCGCACCCGCACCCGCACCCGCACCTGCACCTGCACCTGCACCTGCACCTGCACCTCCGTTCGCACCTGCGTTGACCCCAGCACCCGGCCCTGCGCTGGCATTTGCGGCGGTACCCGGCGAAGCACTAGGGATAGCGGCAGCCAGCTGACTGATGTTCTGGGCGACGATCTGACTGGTCATGACCTTGGCTTGCAGCAGCGTTCCGACCGGCAGTTGTCGGGTGTCCAGGCTGGTCAGCGAGTTTTTCAGCGCGCTGTTGAGCTGTTGCAGGGTCAGCGTCAACTCGTCGGCCGACGATTGCGACACTTGCAGCAGGCTGCCAGGTGTGAAGGGCACAGCGCTGCTGACCGGTACATTGGCCTGGGTGCCGTTGCTGAGAATCAGTTTGAGCAACAGCTGAAAGTTCTGATTGACCTGCTTGAGAGTCAGCACCTCGGCTTCGGCAGTCTGTCCTTCGGGGATCAGGTTATTGGCCGAGTTCAGCAAGGTCAGGACCTGCGCCTGAGAAATGCCCGCGCGTATCAGCGCCGTCGTCGGGACGGTCGCGGGAACGCTGGTGATATCGCCTGTCATTGAATTCGACCTGAGGAAATTGCCCCTTGGATGGCAGGACGGGCATGTATAATACCGGCCGACCAGAGCCTCGCCGCTATTAAGTTCTTTTCATGTAACGGCCGCTCCAATCCTGACTTGAACAGCCATTTTCTCAGTTTGTGTCTTTTTCGACGCATTTCAAGACATTGCGATACTGGAAGCGCTCGATGAATCCTCCCATTCCATCTTTGCAGGCAACCGCGCTGGCGTGCGAGCGGGATGGGCGAATGCTGTTCGAGCATCTCGACCTGCACGTTCGCGCTGGCGACATGCTGCACGTCGGCGGGCCCAACGGTAGCGGCAAGACCAGCCTGCTGCGGCTGCTGTGCGGTTTGATGCAGGCAACCGCGGGCGAAGTGTTGCTCGGCGCGCTGGCGCTGGGTCGCCAGCGTGCGGGGCTCGCGGGCGAGCTGCTGTGGATCGGTCATGCGGCCGGGTTGAAGGACGTGCTGACCCCTGTCGAGAACCTGGCGTGGCTGTGTGCACTGCATCAATCTGCAGGCACCGCCCAGATCTGGCAGGCACTCGATACGGTCGGTCTGGCAGGTTTCGAGGACGTACCTTGCCACACGCTGTCTGCCGGACAGCTGCGCCGCGTTGCACTTGCGCGCCTGTACCTGCCGGGGCCATTGCTGTGGCTGCTGGACGAACCGTTTACCGCGCTCGACAGTCAGGGCGTTACCCAACTTGAGCAGCGACTGGCCGAGCACTGTGAGCGTGGCGGTGCTGTGGTCCTGACGTCCCATCATCAGTTGGTCCACAAACCTTCAGGTTATCGAACTCTTGAGCTGGGGCAGCATTCAGCGTGATCAAGGTCATCGCCCTGTTGTTGCGCCGTGAAGCCCGGCTTCTCGTACGTCGTCCCGCCGAGCTGATTAACCCGCTGGTGTTTTTCGCCGTGGTGGTTGCCTTGTTTCCGCTGGCGGTGGGCCCGGACACGCAATTGTTGCAAAGCTTGTCGCCGGGACTGCTCTGGGTGGCGGCACTATTATCGGTTCTGCTCTCGCTGGACGGGCTGTTTCGTAGTGATTTTGAGGATGGCTCGCTTGAGCAGTGGGTCCTTTCGCCGCACCCTCTGGCGCTTCTGGTACTGACCAAAGTACTGGCACACTGGATGTTTTCCGGGCTGGCGCTGGTCGTGCTGGCGCCGTTCCTTGCATTGATGCTGGGACTGCCAGCGCACTGTGTCCCGGTGCTGATACTGTCGCTGCTGCTGGGTACGCCGGTGCTGAGCCTGTTGGGTGCAGTCGGAGCCGCGCTGACGGTCGGTTTGAAGCGGGGCGGTCTGCTGCTGGCGCTATTGATTCTGCCGCTGTATATCCCTGTGCTGATTTTGGGCAGCGGTGCGTTGCAGGCCGCTTTGCAAGGCATGCCGTCGACCGGTTATCTGTTATGGCTGAGTAGCCTCACGGCACTGGCGGTTACCCTGACACCCTTTGCAATCGCGGCTGGCCTGAAAATCAGTGTCGGCGAATAATCGTGGTTCCGACCCGTTCATCCGGCGCTCGGTCAGCCCTGGATGCAGTGATGGATATGTACCGATGAACAGGCAGCGATGAAAGGTAACGTGATGAAAAGCGGCATTGGCTGGGCCTGGCTGCACCGGCTCGGCTCCCCCAAAGTCTTCTATGGCATCAGTACGCGTCTGCTGCCCTGGCTGAGCGTTGCCGCCGCGTTGCTGATCGGGTCTGGTGCGGTGTGGGGGCTGGCGTTTGCGCCGCCGGACTACCAGCAAGGCAACAGCTTTCGCATCATCTACATTCATGTGCCTGCGGCATTGCTGGCGCAGTTCTGCTACGTGATGCTCGCACTGTGCGGTGTGGTCGGGCTGGTCTGGAGGATCAAGCTGGCTGACGTCGCGCTGCAGTGCGCCGCCCCCATCGGGGCATGGATGACAGCGCTGGCGTTATTGACTGGCGCGATCTGGGGCAAACCGACATGGGGCGCCTGGTGGGTCTGGGATGCCCGCCTGACTTCCATGTTGATTCTGCTGTTTCTGTACCTGGGCCTGATCGCGCTCGGCAGCGCCATCAGCAACCGTGACAGCGCAGCCAAGGCCTGCGCAGTGTTGGCCATTGTCGGTGTGGTGAATATCCCGATCATCAAGTATTCGGTCGAATGGTGGAACACCCTGCATCAGGGCGCCACGTTCAGCCTGATGGAAAAACCGGCCATGCCTGCCGAGATGTGGCTGCCTTTGCTGCTGACTACGTTGGGCTTCTATTGCTTTTTCGGTGCAGTATTGCTGATGCGCATGCGCCTTGAAGTGCTTCGGCGCGAGTCCAGAAACAGTTGGGCAAAGGCCGAACTGCTGCGCAGCCTTGGCCATGCCACGGTTCCCTCGGAGCGCACGCCGTGAGTTTCGACACATGGGCTGATTTTCTGGCGATGGGGCGGCACGGCCTCTATGTGTGGTCGGCGTATGGCATCTGTCTGTTCGTCCTGGTTCTCAATGTGGTGCTGCCCGTTCTTGCGCGTCGGCGTTTCCTGCAGCAAGAGGCGCGTCGTCTGCGTCGGGAGCACCGTCCGTGAATCCACTGCGTAAAAAACGTCTGTTGCTCATCGTGGCGGTTCTCGCCGGTGTTGGCCTGGCTGTGACACTGGCCCTCAGCGCGTTGAAGGAAAACATCAATCTGTTCTACACCCCAAGTCAGATCGCCAATGGCGAGGCACCCCTCAATACACGCATCCGTGCCGGTGGCATGGTGGAAAAGGGCTCGTTGCAGCGTTCTGCCGATTCACTGGACGTGCGTTTCGTGGTGACCGATTTCAACCGGTCTGTGACGATTACCTACCGCGGCATTCTGCCGGACCTGTTCCGTGAAGGGCAGGGCATCGTGGCGTTGGGCAAACTCAACGCCCAGGGCGTGGTGGTGGCTGACGAAGTCCTGGCCAAACATGACGAGAAATACATGCCACCTGAAGTGACCAAGGCGCTGCGCGAAAGCGGTCAGGCCGCGCCTGCGGCGTCTTCCCTACCTGCGAAACAGGGCTGATCGATGATTCCCGAGCTCGGCCATCTGGCCATGATTCTGGCGCTGGGCTTTGCCCTGGTGCAGGCCGTTGTGCCACTCATCGGCGCCTGGCGCGGTGATCGCCTGTGGATGAGCCTGGCTCGTCCTGCCGCCTGGGGCCAGTTCAGCTTTCTGATATTTGCCTTCGGTTGCCTGACTTATGCGTTCATGGTCGATGATTTTTCTGTCGCCTATGTCGCGCAAAACTCCAATACCGCGTTGCCCTGGTATTACAAGTTCAGCGCCGTCTGGGGGGCGCACGAGGGTTCGTTGTTGCTCTGGGCGTTGATTCTGGGCGGCTGGACTTTCGCCGTGTCGGTGTTTTCCCGGCAGTTGCCGCAGGTGATGCTGGCAAGGGTGCTTGCGGTGATGGGCATGATCAGCCTCGGCTTTCTGTCGTTTCTGATCTTTACTTCCAATCCGTTCACCCGCCTGCTGCCGCAAATGCCTGCCAACGGCCGCGACCTCAATCCGCTGTTGCAGGACATAGGCCTGATCGTGCACCCGCCGATGTTGTACATGGGCTACGTCGGTTTCTCCGTGGCTTTCGCCTTTGCCATCGCCGCATTGTTGGGCGGGCGTCTGGATGCGGCGTGGGCGCGCTGGTCGCGCCCCTGGACGCTGGTAGCCTGGGCGTTTCTCGGCATTGGTATCACGCTGGGTTCCTGGTGGGCGTATTACGAACTGGGTTGGGGCGGCTGGTGGTTCTGGGACCCGGTCGAAAATGCCTCGTTCATGCCCTGGCTGGTAGGCACCGCGCTGATTCATTCGCTGGCCGTTACCGAAAAACGCGGTGTGTTCAAGAGCTGGACAGTGTTGCTGGCGATTGCCGCGTTCTCTCTGAGCTTGCTGGGTACGTTCCTGGTTCGCTCGGGCGTACTGACATCCGTGCATGCGTTTGCCTCTGATCCCGAACGCGGGGTGTTCATCCTGATGTTTCTGTTGATCGTGGTGGGCGGTTCGCTGACGCTGTTTGCGATCCGTGCACCGGTGGTCAAAAGCCATGTCGGATTTGGCCTGTGGTCACGGGAAACGCTGCTGTTGGGCAATAACCTGGTGCTGGTGGTTGCCGCGTCGATGATTCTGCTCGGCACGCTGTATCCACTGGTGATCGATGCCACGAGTGGCGCCAAGATGTCGGTGGGCCCGCCGTATTTCAATACGCTGTTCGTGCCGCTGATGGCCTTGCTCATGATGGTGATGGCGGTTGGCGTGCTGGTGCGCTGGAAGGACACTCCGTTGAAATGGCTGCTGGGCATGCTGGCCCCTGTGCTGGTTGGCAGTGCGGTACTGGCGGTAATAGCCGCCATGGTCATGGACGATTTTCAGTGGGCGGTGCTGGCGACGTTCATGCTGGCGGCCTGGGTGCTGTTGGCCGGAGTTCGTGACCTGCGAGACAAGACTCGCCACAAGGGTCTGCTTGCCGGCGCGCGTGGTTTGCCGCGCAGCTATTGGGGCATGCAACTGGCCCATCTCGGCATCGCGGTGTGCGCGCTGGGCGTGGTGTTGTCGAGCCAGAACAGCGCCGAACGTGACCTGCGCATGGCGCCTGGCGAGTCCACCGAACTGGGCGGTTATGTGTTTGTGTTCGAGGGTGCCCGGCACCGTGAAGGCCCGAACTTCACCTCGGATCGCGGCACCCTTCGTGTGTTGCGCAACGGCGAACAGCTCACTGAGCTGCACCCGGAAAAACGTTTTTATACCGTGCAGCAGTCGATGATGACCGAGGCCGGCATTGATGCGGGCTTCAGTCGCGATTTGTACGTCGCGTTGGGTGAGCCGTTGGGTGATGGTGCCTGGGCGGTGCGGGTCCATGTCAAACCGTTCGTGCGCTGGATCTGGCTCGGGGGGCTGCTGACCGGTCTGGGGGGCGTGCTTGCGGCTCTGGACCGACGTTATCGGCTGAAAGTCAGCAGCAAGGTGCGCGACACGCTGGGCCTGTCGGGGGCAACCGTATGAAGCGCTGGGTCATGGTATTGCCGCTGGTGCTCTTTCTGGGCGTGGCGGCATTGCTTTACCGGGGCCTGTACCTGGACCCCGCAGAGCTGCCTTCGGCGCTGATCGGCAAACCCTTCCCGGAATTTTCATTGCCTGCAGTGCAGGGTGAGCGAGTCCTCAGTCGCGCCGATCTGCTTGGCAAGCCTGCACTGGTCAACGTCTGGGGCACCTGGTGTGTGGCCTGTCGTGTGGAGCACCCGGTGCTGAACCGTCTGGCGCAGCAGGGCGTGTTGATCTATGGGATCAATTACAAGGACGTGAACGCCGATGCACTCAAATGGTTGAAGGAATTTCACGACCCTTATCAACTGAATATTCGTGATGCAGAGGGTTCGCTGGGCCTCAATCTGGGTGTGTACGGCGCGCCGGAAACCTTTCTGATAGACCGTCAGGGCATCATCCGTCACAAGTACGTCGGCGTCATCGACGATACGGTCTGGCGAGAACAGCTCGCCGCGCTGTATCAGGGGCTGGTTGACGAGGCGAGGCCATGAACCGCAGGACCCATGCAGCGTTGCTGATTCTGAGCCTTTGGTTGGCCTTCACCGGCATCGCCCGCGCCGCCATCGATGCGTACACGTTTCGTGACGATGCGGAGCGAGCCCGCTACAGCGAGCTGACCAAAGAGCTGCGCTGCCCCAAATGCCAGAATCAGGACATCGCCGACTCCAATGCGCCGATTGCGGCTGACCTGCGCAAGGAAATCTACCGCAGGCTGGGCGAAGGGCAGAGCAATCAGCAGATCATTGATTTCATGGTCGACCGCTATGGCGATTTTGTTCTGTACAAGCCGACGTTCAGCGTCCGTAACGGGCTGTTATGGTTTGGCCCTGCCGCTCTGTTGCTGGGCGGCGTTGTGGTAATTGGCGTGATTGTGACGCGGCGTCGCAGCGGGCGTTCCGGGCAGGGCTCGGCCTTGAGCGACGATGAGCAACAGCGCCTCGCCGATCTGCTGGATGAGAGCCGAAAATGATCGATTTCTGGATGGCTACCGGGTTGTTGCTGTTGGTTGCTCTGAGTTTTCTGCTCATCCCCGTACTGCGCGGTCAGCAGGCGCAGCGTGAAGAGGACCGCACCGCCCTGAACGTGGCGCTGTATCAGGAGCGCCTTGCCGAATTGCAGGGCCAGCAGGAGGAGGGCGTACTCTCTGCAGTGCAACTGCAGAGCGGACGCGCCGAGGCGGCACGGGAACTGCTGGCCGACACCGAAGGTGCTGATCAGGTTCGCGCAGCGCGACTCGGCAAGCCGGCACTGGTGCTGGCCGCCGTACTGGTGCCGGTGTTGGGCATGGCGGTGTACTTGCATCTTGGAGCCAGCGACCGTGTGGAACTGAGCCGTGAATTCGCACAGCCACCGGCCTCGCTCGCCGACATGACCCAGCGCCTGGAGCGCAGTGTGCAGGCCCAACCGGACTCGACCGAGAACCTGTACTTTCTGGCACGCAGCTACATGGCGCAGAACCGTCCGGCTGACGCAGCGGCGATGTTCGAGCGTGCAGTTGCCCTGGCGGGTCGGCAACCGGAACTGCTCGGGCAGTGGGCGCAGGCGGTGTACTTTGCCAGTGGCAAGCACTTCACCGCTCAGGTACAAACCTTGACGGATGAAGCGCTCAAGGCCGATCCCATAGAAGTCACCAGCCTCGGTCTGCTCGGCATTGCCGCGTTCGAGACGAAACGCTATCAGGCTGCGGTCGATTACTGGACCCGGCTATTGGCTGCCTTGCCTGCGCAGGATGCCTCGCGTTCGGCACTGGAAGGCGGCATCGCCCACGCCCGTGAGCAACTGGCCGCGAGCGGTGGGCCTGCTCCCGTCAAACCGGCGCTGCGTGTGAGGGTCGATCTTGACCCCGGGCTGCGTGGCCGGGTCCGTCCTCAGGACAGCGTTTTCATCTTCGCTCGCGCCGTTGATGGGCCAGCCGCGCCGCTGGCGGTCAAGCGCATCACCGTCGCCGAGTTGCCCGCCGACATCGAACTGAGCGATTCCGACGCAATGATGCCGCAACTGAAACTGTCGAAGTTTGCGCAAGTCCAACTGGTGGCGCGGGTGTCTCGCGCAGGGCAGCCGACCACCGGAGAATGGGTGGGCCGCAGCCAGCCGCTGGCCAGCGATACCGGGGCGCAGCAGGCATTGACCATTGACAGTCCAGATAACTAGAGAATTCGCTATGTACCGCACCGCACGCGTCACCTTGTTGGGTCTGGTCATGGGTTTGAGCGCCTGTGCGGTCCAGCCGCCAGCGCCCAGAAGCCAGGAACCGATCCAGACCTTGCCTGGCACCCAGCAGCCTGGCGCTCCGCGTACTACGCCAGCCCCCAATAAGCCGTCCAAGATACCCGCTGCCGGGCCGAAAACGTCAGCCAGTTTCGCGCCGCCGCCGGGCGGTAACAGCCACTGGGATGCACGCCTGGGTGTCTACGTGATGGACGACCAGAACAATACCTTCTATCGCCAGCGTACCTACTACCAGTGGAACAACGGCTGGAGCTGGGCCACCCAGCCGGACGGTCCCTGGCAGGCCACCGATGCCAGCGGCGTACCCGCAGGGCTGGGCCGTCAGTTCGGTCATTGATCAGCGTCGAACCGCAACGGCTTGAAACGCAAAACGGCGACCCTCGGGTCGCCGTTTTGCAGGTGGCAGGCAGTGCGGGTGTTATTTGCCAGGGTAGATCTGGTCGAACACGCCACCGTCGATGAAGTGGGTCTTCTGCACAGTGCGCCAGTCACCGAAGGTTTTTTCGACCGACAGGAAGTCGACTTTCGGGAAGCGATCCTTGTATTTGGCGAGTATTTGCGGGTCACGTGGACGCAGGTAGTTGTTGGCAGCGATTTCCTGGCCTTCCGGCGACCACAGGTATTTCAGGTAGGCTTCGGCCAGTGGGCGGGATTGCTTCCTGTCCACGACCTTGTCGACCACGCTGACCGGTGGCTCGGCTTCGGCCGAGACTGACGGGTAGACCACTTCAAACTGGTCACGGCCGAATTCGCGGGCAATCATCTCGGCTTCGTTCTCGAAGGTCACCAGCACATCACCGATCTGGTTGGTCATGAACGTCGTGGTTGCGCCGCGGCCACCGGTGTCCAGCACCGGTACGTGGCGGAACAGTTCGCCGACGAATTTCTTCGCAGCGGCTTCATCACCGCCGTTCTTCAGGGTGTAGCCCCATGCAGACAGATAGGTGTAGCGACCGTTACCCGAGGTCTTCGGGTTGGGCACAATCACTTCGACGCCGCTCTTGATCAGGTCTGGCCAGTCTTTCAGCGCTTTCGGGTTGCCTTTGCGCACGATGAACACGGTGGCGGACGTGAACGGCGCGCTGTTGTTCGGCAGGCGGCTGACCCAGTCTTTCGGAACCAGTTCGCCGTTGTCAGCCAGGGCATTGATGTCGGTGGCCATGTTCATGGTGATCACGTCAGCCGGCAGCCCGTCGATGACCGATCGCGCCTGCTTGCTCGACCCGCCGAAGGACATCTGCACGGTCACGTCTTCGTTCTTTTCCGCTTTCCAGTGCTTCTGGAACGCGCTGTTGTAGTCTTTGTAGAAGTCGCGCATCACGTCATAGGAGACGTTGAGCAAGGTTGGCGCGGCCTGGGCGGCGCTGGAGAGCGCCAGGCCTGCGGCCAGTAGCGAAGCGGCGAAGAGTTTGTTCACTGCAGGGTCCTTGAGATTAAAGTTGTCGTTATAAAGTTGATGGCTTTATGCCGTGACACTAGCAGCAACACCCAGACTGGCTAAAGATCAAAAAAGTCTTTGCTTATGCCTTGTTCGCCACCTTGGGGAACAGCTGATTGCCGCAGCGCGAGCAGAACGCCGCGCCATGCTCATGGTAGTTCTTCGAGCATACCGGGCAATCGTGCTTCAGCTGTTCACCGCGCATGGCGTTGGCCAGCTCGGCGGTGAATATACCGGTGGGCACCGCGATGATCGAGTAGCCGATGATCATCACCAGCGACGAGAGCATCTGGCCGACCGGTGTCTTGGGCACGATATCGCCGAAACCAACGGTGGTCAGGGTCACGATAGCCCAGTAAATACCCTTGGGGATGCTGGTGAAGCCATGCTCCGGGCCTTCAATCACATACATCAGGGTGCCGAATACCGTGACCAGTGTCGAGACAGTCACCAGAAATACGATGATCTTCTGCTTGCTGCCGCGCAACGCCGCCAGCAGGTAATTGGCCTGACGCAGGTACGTGCCCAGCTTGAGCACCCGAAAGATCCGCAGCATGCGGATGATCCGCACAATCAGCAGATACTGCGCATCGCTGTAATAGATCGACAGCACACCCGGCACGATTGCCAGCAAGTCCACCAGCCCATAGAAGCTGAATGCGTACTTCAGGGGGCGGGGCGAGCAGTACAGGCGCAGAATGTATTCGATAGCGAAAATCAGCGTGAAACCCCATTCGACGTAGGCGAACAGGGTCGAGTAGTCACGGTGAATGCTCTCGATGCTGTCAATGCTGGTGACCAGCAGGCTGAGCAGAATAAGGACCAGCAACGTCTTGTCGAAGCGGCGACCGGCGGGCGTATCTGTCTGAAATATAACGATATGCAGCTGCTGACGGCGGCTGAGTGAGGTGTCCATGGTGCGTTCCGAGTCAAAGATCGGCTGAGCGTGGGGCAATGGGCAGCGCAGTGCAAGTGATCCCGACCGAACCGGGGAAGCAGCCAGACGCCTGGGCCAACAAGATGATGCACCAGCGGTGCTGCCCCCTGCACGCAGGCTATTTCGCGTCTTCCTCCCAGCCACCGCCCAGCGCCAGAAACAGATTGATCTGGCCCATGGCAACCTGGGTATTGGCCTCGGCCAGTTGGGCACGTACGTCGGTGTAGACGCGGGTGGCCTGCAAGTCCGCGAGGAACGAAGCGCGTCCGGCCTGATAAAAACGGTGGGTCTGGTCGGCGGCCTCTTTTGCCGACTGCTCGGCGTCCTTCAGGGCGTCGCGGCGGTCGAGCAGGGCGGTGTACTGCGCCAGCCCGGTCTGGGTCTCGCGAATGGCGTTGAGCACCACGCCGTCAAAGTGGGCCAGCGCCGACTGCGCCGAGGCTTCGGCCTGATGAATACGGGCCCGCGAGCCGTTGGACGGAATGGTCCAGTTCAGCAGCGGGCCAAAGCCCCAGCGATTGGCCGACGGTTTGCCGAGGTTTTCGATCAGGCCGACCGTGCCGACGGTCGCGCCGATGCTGATATCGGGGTAAAGCTCGCCCGTCGCCACGCCGATCTCGGCGGTAGACATCGCCAAGTGGCGCTCGGCCTGACGCACGTCCGGTCGGCGTTTGAGCAGCGCAGCGCCATCGCCTACCGGCATCACCTGCGCGATGTGTTGCAGTTCGTTGCAGGCGCTGACCCCGGCAGGCAGTTGCTCCACCGGTTTTGCCAGCAGCATCGACAGGCGAAACATCGCGGCCTGGCGTTGCGCCTCATAACGTGGCAACTCGGCGCGCAAGGATTTGAACTGGGTCTGGGAACGGGTGACCTGGGTTTCATCGCCACGGCCCGCATCGCGCAAACGCTGATTCAAGGTCACGCTCTGCTTCTGCAGATCCAGCGACTCATGAGCGATGCCGAGTTCTTCATTGGCCGCACAGATCTGGGTGTAGGCGCGCACCACATCGGCCACCACCGTGATTCGCGCCGTATCGACCGCCGCCTGATTGGCATCGACATTGGCCTGGGCCGCTTCGATACCGCGTTGCAATGTGCCAAACAGGTCGAACTGATACGAGGTGGTCAGGCCCACGTCACCGACATTGGCCACTGGCACCTTCTCGGTCAGCAAAAACGCTTCGCCTGATTCCTGCAGGCGTTGAGCGCCCACTTTTGCGCTGTTGGTGAAGCCTCCAGCCGCTTCAGCTTCGTCCCCTTGAAAACGCGAACGTTGCAGGTTGGCGGCGGCGATGCGCAGGTCGGTGTTGGAGGCCATCGCCTGGCGCACCAGCTCATCCAGTTTCGGGTCTTGATACAGGCGCCACCAATGAGCAGGCACCGGCGCCGAAACGGTATTCCCCGATTGGCCGGCCAGCTCGCCCTGCAAGTCCGGGCGATTGATCGCGCCGTCCCTGGGCAGCTCGTAGTTCGGGCCGACCATCTGACAAGCCGAGAGCAAAGCGCTGAAACCCAGCACCGTCAGGCGAGGCGCGCATTTCATCGTGCGGCCTCCTGCTTGTCTTCAATGATCGACACCGTCGCCGTTCGCCCGGCAATCATTCGGAAATCCTTGGGCACTTCGTCGAAGGCAATGCGCACCGGAATACGCTGCGCCAACCGCACCCAGCTGAAGGCCGGGTTGACGTTGGGCAGCAGGTTCGAGCCGCTGCTGCGGTCGCGGTCTTCAATGCCGGCGACGATGCTCACCACATGCCCGGTCAGGCGGGCGTTGTCACCGATCACCCGAATGTCCACGCCCTGGCCGACGTGAATGCCGTCGAGCTTGGTTTCTTCGAAATAGCCGTCGATATGAAACGAGGCCGCATCGACCACTGACAGCACCGGGCGACCGGCGCTGACGAATTCGTGTTCGCGAGGCGCGCGGTCATTCAGGTAGCCGTCGACCGGGCTGCGGATCACCGAACGGTCCAGGTTCAATTGCGCAGCATCTACTGCCACGCGTGCTTCACCCAAGGCAGACAGTGCACGGGCTTCTCGGGACTGGCTTTCTTCGAGTTGTTCGCGGGCGACGAGGTTGCCCAACCCACGGTTGCGCTTGTTCTCGCGACGGGCCTGCTCCCAGGTCTCCTGGCGCTCCGACACAGTGGCCTGAGCCTGGCGCAGTGCCAGACGGAAACGGTCCTGGTCGATGGTGAACAACACCTGGCCCTTGTGTACCGGCTGGTTATCGGTGACCTCGACCTTCTGGATCAATCCGGAGACGTCCGGCGCAAGCTGAACGATGTCGGCGCGAATGTGGCCGTCACGCGTCCAGGGGGCGTACATGTAATACATCACCATGCGCCACACTACGGCAGTGGCCAGGGCGACAACGAGCAGGGTCAGGACCACACGGCCCAATGTCAGAATCGGTTTTTTCATGTCATCAGGTATCGACTTAGAGTATCCACGCCGCCGAGCAGCAAAGCGTATAGACCTACATTGAATAAAGCCCGGTGCCAGACCAGGCGGTAGAAGTGGGCACGCGTCAGCACGGCGTGCACCCCTAGAAACAACAGATAGGCGATGCCCATCATTGCCAGAAACGTGGGGACGAAGATCCCACTGATGTCCAGATCACCGATCACAGAGGCGCTCCATCAATGCCATGCGGCAGTTGTTCGGTCAGCTCTCCACCCACGCTGACGATCTCCACGCCCGGCAGCAACGCCAGGCGCAGGCCACTGAGTGCATGCAGCAAGTGCAGCCGTGCCGGGTCATCGCCCATCGCCTGATCGGTCAGGGAGCGTCGCGCCCGGTCCATCGCCATCAACAGGCCTCGGGGTGCAGGCAGGCGTTCGCCCGCTTTGGTGCAGTGCCGGAAATAACCGCTCACTTCATTGATGACCTGTCGCAACAGCACCTGAGCCGCCGGTGTCGCCCGTCGTGTGTAGGCCAGCAGATCGAGCATGTTCAGCGCCACGCGCAACTCACGCAGAGCGATACCGGTGTCCTGTGCGGTCAGGGTCAGGCGGGGCAGTTGCTGCATCAGGCGATCCAGCATTTGCACGCCCATCCGCCGATGTTCGGCCAGGGTCGAGCCCTCGCTGAGGCTGGCAATGTCGCGCCAACTGAAGCGGGTCAGCCGTTTGACTGCCAGTTCAACACCGAACGGGCGGAACACCAGCGTCCATATAAAGGCAAACAGCAACCCCATGGGCCCTGCCAGATTGGCGTTCAGGAAATTCAGAAAGTCGGCATCATAGGCGCTCTGAATGCTGATGAAGGATGACGTGTTGACGATGGTCAGCAACGTGCCGAGAAAGAAGCGCGGCTGCACGGTCAGGGTGCCAACACAGATGAATGGCACCGCGAAAGCCAGCACCAGCATTGGAAAATCGTGCAGGTTCGGCAGCACCACGAACAGGTACAGACTGGCGAACACGACTGAAAGCATGGTCCAGAAGAAAAACCGATAGATCTGCGGAGCAGGGTCGTCCATGGCCGCGAAGAAACTGCACGAAACGGCGGCCAGTGCGACAGCGCTGGCGCCGTCTTTCCAGCCCAGAAGTATCCACAGTACTGACGCCACAATGATCGCCAGTACCGTCGAGACCACCGAATAAAGCATCAGGCCCCGGTCCAGAAACGGCGTCAGTCGACCCAACCGCCAATGCCGGTAAACCGCGCGCCACGACGACTGATCGTCGTTCCTGATTGCGTATTGCAGCGTGCGGCAGTCCTGCCACAGATCAATCCACTCACCCAGGCGGAACAGTGTGTTGGACAGCAGCAACTGATCGCGATCGTCCAACTGCGCCGAGTCCGGTTGCAGGCTCTGCAGCCTGCTGTGCAACTGCTGCCACTGGTCCGTCTGTGGACCGTTGGCAGTGGCTTCCAGCCAGTTGCGCGTATCCAGCAGCAACGGCGAGAGGCTGGCAAGCAATTGCGGCGTGCGTCTTTCCAGTGCCCACAGCGCATCGTCCAGAGCATCGATCACAGGCAGCAGATGAATCATCCGGCCGCGTAGCTCATGGGCATTGCGTACCGTCTGCTTGCGGGCGCCTTCGTGGCTCAACTGCCCGATCATCATCTCCAGCGAATTGAAGCTGGCGACCATCGAGTTGCGCAGCGCACCGATTTCTTCGGGCTGGCAGGTGCGGCTTATGAAGCGCTCGCTGTACGTCGAGGCATCACCGAACCACTTTTCGGTGGTGGCCTGAAAAACCGGTGCCAGCCGTCTGGGCCAGAACATGGCGCCGACGACGGCAGCGCAGATGATGCCCAGGAAAATCTCTTCGGTACGTGACACGGCGATCTCGAACACCGCCTGCGGGTTGTCGACCACCGGCAGTGAAATCAGTGGCATGGTGTAACCCGCCAGCATCAGCGCGTAACTGTTTGCAGTGCGCAAGTGCAGCGACAGGAATAACAGCGTGCCGGTCCAGAGCCCGACGACGATTGCCAGCAGCAATGGGGTCTGGACGAACATCGGCACCAGTAACACCGAGGCGGCCGCGCCTGCCAGCGTGCCCGCCGCGCGGTACAGTGCCTTGGAACTGGTTGGCCCGACAAAGGGGCTCGAGACGATATACACCGTAGCCATCGCCCAGTACGGGCGCGGCATTTCCATCAGCAGGGCGATGTACAGCGCCAGCATCGACGCGCCAAAGGTGCGCACGCCGTAGAACCAGTCGCGGGCGGGCGGCACGCTGGAGAAGAAACCGCTCAAGACTGTCCCTCGTAGCCGCGCTGCGCAGCGTCGGAGAATGCCTGAAACACGCGCAACGTAGCGTCAAGATCGGCTGGCTCCAGGCCTTTCAGCACATCGGCGCGCAGGCGGGTCAGCTCTGCTTCGATCGACCCTGCCAGCGCCCGACCTTTGTCGGTGAGGCTCAGGGCTTTGGCGCGCCGGTCATTGGGGTCTTCGGTGCGGCAGACGATTCCGGCTTTGCAGAGTTGGTCCAGCAAGCGAACCAGTGTCGGGCTTTCCATGCCTGCCGCCTGTGCGACTTTGACCTGATGCACGCCGTCGCCGAGCCGGGCGATGGCCAGCAAAGGCCCCGCACAGGCTTCGGAAATGCCATAGGTCACCAGCGTGGTCTGGCAGATACGTCGCCATTGGCGGGACGCTGCCACCAGACCGCTGCTGATCGCCCGGTGAAGAGAAGCGGTAGACATGCCGTCACCCGGATTGGTTAGGAGCAACATTGTTAGTGAGGATATAAATAGCTTGCTAACTAATATCCTGTAACAACTTCTTACAGTCAACCCAAAATGGCCGAACGGATGCTTTCTCGTGAAACCTGCGCGTTCAAGATGAAGAATGCCCCTCAAAGAGACCGTTAGGGGGTGATATTCATCAGCAAAAATCCTGAAAGTTCCCTTCTTGTGAGGTTTTTCGCTACCGCTCGTCAGTGTTTTAACGGGTTTTTCATCTTTTTTTGCACTACGTCTTCAAAAAAATGACGCGTTACCGATAGGGCAATGTCCTGATAAACCGTTGCGTTGAGGCAAGAAGTGGCATCAAGCCGCAATGGGGATTTTGGCGGCAAAATAGTGGCCAAGCGCTGTTTTAGACATTTTTTTGGCGCTAAGACGTTGTCGTGTCACTTCAAAAAATAATCGATTCAGCCGATAGCCTTGATGAACCGAACAGGCCAGCACGCCTGTTCCAGAGCCATCCTGTTGTTGGTGCGCATGCGTACCTTGCGAGCTACCCCATGATCGATCTTGCCACTTGGAATCTGTCCGTCCCTGTTGGGACACCTGCAACCATCATCGAAACCCCGAAGCTGATGAATGGTTACCGTGATGGTTACTTCCGTTCCGGAGATACGCTGTTCTTCTGGGCGCCGGTCACCGGCACTACGACTGAAAACGCCAAGTATCCGCGCACTGAGCTGCGCGAAACGACGCCTGATGGCAGGGCTTACAACTGGGCATACTCCAGCGCGGACAATTTTCTGCGGGCGACTCTGGAGGTCGATCAGGTGCCATCATCGGGCAAGATCGTGATTGGTCAGATTCATTGCTACCAAAGCACCGAGCCTTTGTTGAAGGTCGAGTACCAGTACAAGGAGAAGCTGAAGACCGGCAACATTGTTGCCAAGTTTCGTCGGACTCCCGATGCTGAAATTGAGGTGATCACCATCGCCCAGGGCGTGCCGCTCAATCAGCAGTTCAATTACAGCATCAACCTGACGCCGTCAGGAGATCTGACGGTCAACGCGTTCAATATGGTCTGGTTTGCCAAGCTTGACTCGGCGTGGAGCACCAAGCTGTTTTACTTCAAGGCCGGTGTCTACACCCAGGACAATACGGGCTACACGACCGAAGGCGGCTCGGCCACGTTTTACAAGCTGGCCATCGCCCATGAGAAAAAGTCCTGAGGTGAGCTGACCGGGGTGGACCGATGACCGCAATTACCGTGCGGGAAACACCAGCCTGAAACAGATTTGCCCCAGGCGGGGCTGAGTCACTTCAACCCGTCCACCGTGCAGGTGCATGATTGCTGCAACGATTGCCAGACCCAGGCCGTTTGAATCCGAAGGTTGATGGCGTGAAGCATCGCCACGGTAGAAACGATCAAAAAGCCGGGCAAGACTGTCCTGCGACAATGTTGGCCCCTGGTTTTCCACTTCAATGCCCACGCAGTCGTCAAGGATGACGACGCGCATCAATATCTCGCTGCTTTCGTCAGCGTAGCGAATCGCATTGGCGACCAGATTGCTTAATGCACGCCGCAGTAAAATCGGATCAGCCAGCAACATCCCCTCGCCGCTAGGGATCAGATTCAGATTGCGCTCTTCAGCCAGCCCTTCGAAATAACCCGCCACCCGCTGCAGTTCTTCATTCATATCCAGTGATTGGCGTTTCAGTGCTGCCTGAGCTTCGTCGGCCCGCGCCAGAAACAGGATACTTTCCACCAGCCTCGAAATTCGCTCCAGCTCTTCCAGATTGGACGCCAGCAACACCTGATATTCGTCCGCGCTACGGTTTTGGCGCAGCGCGACCTGGCAGTGGCCCATCAACGAGCCCACGGGTGTACGGATCTCATGAGCGAGGTCGGCTGAAAACTGCATGAGGCGACGATAGCCATCATCCAGTCGGTCAAGCATGGCATTGAACGCATCGCTCAACTGCTGCAGTTCTACCGGTGTGTCGCGGCTGTCCAGGCGACTGTGCAGACTGGCCGGTGTTATCGCAGCGGCGTGCGCGGCCATTTTGCGCAGCGGGCGCAGGCCGCGTCGCAACAGCGCATAGCCGAGCAGGGCGGTCACCAGGAAGGCCAGCACCACCGCGCCATAAATATGCTGACGGAAGCTGGCGAGCATGGCCATTTCCTTGACCATCAGGTGCGCGGCCTGCAAGCGGACCTCGACGCCATTCGACATCACCTGCACGGCAGCCGCCCGCAATGGCACGCCTTGCAGGCTGGTGCCGCTGCGCAGGTCGTCAACCTGCAAAGGCTGGTCCTGCGGTACGGTCGGCAGCTCGGGCAGTGGCGCGCGCTGTGGATTGACCGAAATCACCGGTGGCTTGCCCGGTTCGCCAATGATGAAGATGTCTTCCTCGCTGTCGAGCATGTTCTCGAACAACTGAGGACTGCCCTTGAGGTTGTCCATGGTCAGGTCGTAACGCAGCAGTTTGCGAAAGTGGTCCAGACGTGCGAGCACAGCATGGTCGCTGCGTTGCATCACGGTCTGCTCGATCGACTGATACAGGTACAGGCCTGCGCCGCCGACGGTGAGCATTGCCACCAGTGCAAAGGCCAGCGTCGAGCGCAGGGTCAGGGAAGGTTGGCGTCGAGGCTGCATGGCCGCACCTCGCACACATAACCGATGCCGCGCACGGTATGGATCAGTTTGATCGGGTAGGGCAGATCGATCTTGCTGCGCAGGCGCTTGATGGCCACGTCGACCACGTTGGTGTCGCTGTCGAAATTCATGTCCCAGACTTCCGAGGCGATCTGCGCCCGTGACAGCACGTCGCCTTCGCGGCGCAGCAGCAGATGCAGCAGCGCGAACTCCTTGTTGGTCAGCACGATGACCTGCTGCTGACGCGTGACCCGGCGACGCAGCAGGTCCAGCTCCAGATCGGCGAGATGAAAATGGTCCGCCTCGCGCACCACACCGCGTCGCAGAATCGTGCGGATGCGCAACAGCAGTTCGGTAAACGAAAACGGTTTGACCAGATAATCGTCGGCACCCAGTTCAAGGCCGCGAATGCGGTCCTGAAGCTGGTCGCGGGCGGTCAGAAACAGCACCGGTACATCCTGTCGGGCGCGCAGGACTTCAATGATCTGCCAGCCATCGATGCCGGGCAGCATCACATCGAGCACAATCAGGTCGTAACGGTTTTCCAGCGCCAGGTGCAGGCCATCAGCACCGTGCTGGGTCCAGTCGACTTTATAGCCGGACTCGCCCAGGCCCTTCTTCAGGTACTCCCCGGTCTTGGTATCGTCTTCAATCAGCAGGATATGCATCGTTACGTCCGCTACGCTCTGCAGGCGCCTATGCGCCGATGCCAAAGTCTAACCAGTTGCCGGGAAGGTGTCCGGCGAATGACAAAAATGTCATTGCGCGGTCATTTTGCGGTGCCGGTAGCGATGCAAACATGTGTCCCAGAACTCACCTGCCAAGGAAGTACCGATGAAGACTGCACTGTCCACCACGTTCGGCCTGTTGCTGCTCAGCGCCGCTGTCATGACTCAGGCCGCCGACATGCCGGTCGTCAAACCCATGCGCGGCACCGTCGACAGCCTTCAGGCCGACACCTTGAACTTCACGACCCGTGCGGGTCAGCATCAGAGCATTCAACTGACCGACAAGACCGGCATTCGTCTGGTCTCCAAAGCTGACCTGGAAACCATCAAGGCCGACAGCTTTGTCGGTTCGGCGGCCATTCCTCAGGCCGACGGCACCTTGAAAGCTCTGGAAGTCACCGTGTTCGAAGCCAGCCTGAAAGGCAGCGGTGAAGGGCACTACGGTTGGGAGAATGCCGACGGCACCACCGGCACCATGACCAACGGCACTGTGGGCACCTTGTCCAAGGCCAATGGCCGCACGTTGACCGTGCAATACAAGGGCGGCGAGAAGCAACTGGTCGTTCCGCAAGACGTGCCAATCGCCTATGTTGAGCCAGGCCAGCGCAGCGAGCTGAAAGCCGGTGCCAAGGTTGTGCTGTTTCCGGCAGACGATGGCAAGTCGGCACGCGGTGTTGCGGTCGGCAAAGACGGTTTCACGCCGCCGATGTAAGCGTTCTGTCCGGCGCTCGCTGTTGCTATGACCGTGAGCGTCGGGCCGCACCATCACCTGTACAGGTTCTTCATCATGAAAACCCGCCCGATTCATCCATGGCCGGTGCGTTTGACGCATTGGGTCAACGCCGTGGGCATGGTCTGCATGTTCATGAGCGGCTGGGCCATCTACAACGCGGCGCCGCTGATGCCGTTCACGTTCCCCAAATCCCTGACACTCGGCGGCTGGCTGGGCGGCTCGATCGCCTGGCATTTCGCAGTCATGTGGCTGCTGGTCATCAATGGCCTGATCTATGGGCTGTATGGCGTGTTCAGCCGTCATTTCAAACGTGATCTGTTGCCGGTTCGTCCGACGCAAGTAAAACGTGATGTGATTGATGCGCTGCGTTTTCGCCTGGCGCACATCAAGGGTCAATACAACGCTGTGCAACGCTTGATGTACTGGCTGGTGCTGGCCATGGGCGTGCTGGTGGTGGTATCCGGCCTTGCCCTGTGGAAACCGGTGCAGTTTCAGCAACTGGCCAGCCTGCTGGGCGGCTACGATTTTGCCCGCTGGGTGCACTTTGGTGCGATGACGGCCATTGGTGCGTTTGTCGTCGTCCACCTGGCATTGGTCCTGCTGGTGCCGCGTACCCTGTTACCTATGATTATCGGCGGCCGGCGGCCCGACGAAGAGGGAGCTGGCAAGCCATGAACGAACCTCGTAAACGCATCACTCAGAGTATTCGGCTCGAACCTGCGCAACAGACGCAACTGGTCAACATCCAGCGCCGCGCCTTTTTGCGTGCCGGGCTGACGGTCGGCGCCATGTCGATGCTGACTGGCTGCAACCTGCAGGACGGCGATCAGGTCGACAAAGTGCTGTGGGCCATGTCGCGCTGGAACGACCGGGTTCAGGCATGGTTGTTCAGCGGGCAGAAACTGGCGCCGACCTACACCAAGGCGCAGATGACCAACCCGTTCCTGTTCAATGCGTTTTATCCCGAGTACAACGTGCCGGAACTGGAGCTTGCCGATTACCGTCTGGCGGTCTCGGGGCTGGTGCGCGACAAGCAGCCCTGGACCCTCGAAGCCTTGCGCAAATTGCCGCAGCGCACCGACATCACACGACTGATCTGTATTGAAGGCTGGAGTGCGATAGGGCAGTGGGGTGGGGTGCCATTGAGGACGTTTCTGGAGTACATCGGTGCGGACACGACGGCGCGCTTTGTCGGTTTCAAATGCGCCGACCGGTATTATTCGAGCCTCGACATGCCCACCGCCTTGCACCCGCAGACCCTGCTGGCGCTGGACTTCGGCGAGGTCGCCCTGCCGCCCGATTTCGGTTATCCGCTGCGGGTGCGGGTGCCGACCAAGCTGGGCTTCAAGAACCCCAAGCACATCGTCGAGATCTTCGTCAGCAACGAAAACCCTGGCGGCTACTGGGAAGATCAGGGGTATAACTGGTTCAGCGGGATTTGAGTCAGGGTTGAAGTGCATATCAGGTTAACGGGCGATATGGGCTTCAACGACAGCACACCCACCTGCAACAGTGGGTGTGCGCGATCCGCTCTGTCTGGGACTCAGTTAAGGCCCAGCTTGCCGCGCAGGGTCGAGAGGTCTTCGGCCAGTGTGTTGACCGGGCCGATCAGGGCCTTGCGGTCGTTCTCCTTCACCTTGTCATAGGTTTCGAAGCCACCGTCCCTGGTCTTGTACTTGGCGAGGATCTTGTCCACGGTCGCGAAGTTCTTGTCGACTTTGGCGGAGAACGCCTTGTCCTGCTGTTCGATTTGCGGGCGGAACAGGTCGACGATCTTCTTCGCCCCGTCGATGTTGCCCTGGAAGTCATACAGGTCGGTATGGCTGTAACGGTCTTCCTCACCGGAGATCTTGGTGGCCGCGACTTCTTCCAGCAGGGCCGCGGCGCCACCGACGACTTTTTCAGGCGGGAAGGTCAGGTCAGCCACGCGCTTTTCCAGGTCCTTGACATCGCTCAGCAGTTTGTCGGCAATCGGACCCTGGTCCTTTGTGGTGTTCTGCGAGAACAGTGCGTATTCCAGACGATGGAAGCCGGTGAAGTCTTCAGCCGTCACACCCTGTTCGTGGTCGTCGACGCGGGAGTCGATGGACGCGTCCAGGTCACTGAACAGCTCGGCAATCGGCTCGACTGATTCGTAGTACACGCGGGTCGGGGCGTAGAGTTTTTTGGCCGTCGCGATGTCGCCTTTTTTCACCGCATCGGTAAATTTCTGGGTATGGCTCACCAGCTCTTCGATGTTTTCGGTGACATAGATCTTGTAGTCCGAAACCGGGCCCACCAGGTCCAGCGGCGCCGTGGCAGCGAAGGCGGCCAATGGGGTCTGGAGCAGGCCAAGAGTCAGCAGTAAAGCCAAGGGCGTCTTTGTCATGATGATTTCCGGTTGAGGGTTTTGAAAGTCATGCGGTTTGGGAAGGTGACGTGGTGGCCAGCAATGAGCGGCCGATGAAGTCCTTGTCGCTGGTAACACCCGGCAATGTGAAGAAATAGCCGCCGCCTACTGGCTTGAGGTATTCCTCCAGCGGCTCGCCATTGAGGCGGGTCTGCACCGTGATGAAGCCTTTTTCCAGGTCTGCCTGGTAGCAGATGAACAGCAGGCCCATGTCGAGCTGGCCATTCTTGTTCACGCCGTTGGAGTAGTTGAACGGACGGCGCAGGATCAGGTTGCGCTGGGTTTCGGCGGTACGTGGATTGGCTAGACGGATGTGCGAGTCCAGTCGGGTTTTCTTGCCCTCCGGGTCTGCCGCGTAGTTGGGCACGTCGGTCTCGACCTTGCCGTCCATGGGCGCGCCGGTGCTTTTGGTGCGACCGAAAATCGACTCCTGCTCCTGCAGCGGCGTGCGGTCCCAGCGTTCGACGAAATTGCGGATGATGCGCACGGCCTGATAGCTGCCATTGACTGCCCAGGCCGGTTCGTCGCTGCCGGGCTGCACCCAGACCAGTTCGTTCATGGTTTTCTGGTTGTTGGAGTCGGGGTTGGCCGAGCCGTCCCGGAAGCCCAGAAAATTACGCGCACTTTCAGGCGGCTGACCGGGTTTCTTCGGTGCCTGCGGCGGTACGGTGCCTTCCTGTTTCCAGCGCACCAGCAGCAGGTCGGGCAGGTTCTTGACGATATCGCGCAACGCATGGATGTTGCTGTCGGCGGTGTTGGCGCAGAACTGGATGCTCAAGTCGCCGTGGCAATTGGCAGGCTCTAGCGCATCGTTGGGGAAACCGACCATGCGGCTCAGGCGTTTTGGCTTGGCCGGGGCCAGGCCGAAGCGCTCATCGAACAGCGATTCGCCGACCGACACGGTAACCGTCAAATTGTCCGGCGTGACTACCGGGCCAAGGATGCCCGAGTCGGTCGGCGGCAATTTGGGGTCGACTTCAGGCACCGGGCCACCGGTCATCAGGAACGCAATACGCTCGTTGAGGGTTCGGAACAGGCGCTCCAGGTCGTCCCGGTCAGTTGCCAGCACATCGAAGGCCACCAGCATGCCCGCTGCAGGGCGCGGGTTGACGATGCCGGTCTGGTGCTCGCCATGAAAAGTGTTGTGGTCCTGAGTTTTCTCGCTGTTGGGTGCTTCCGTGACCTGCGCCGGCGATGCAGCCATCACGTTGCCGCTCAGGCTGCTGCCCGCGAGCGCTGCGCCTGCGGCGCCAAGGCCCATCAGGACCCGACGACGCTGAAGGGAAGTCGGGGCGTTGTTGACGTCTGGAGTTTTCATCGTGGTGTGCTGTGCTCCGGTGTGTCAGAGGTCAGAAAGTCCAAGGGCCGGGTCGATGCCTTCGAGTGCTTTGGCCAGCGTTGCGGCCTTCGCCGCAATCTGCTGACGCTGCGCAGCATCGACTTTGTCGTAAGGGCGGTAGCCGTTGTCGGTGCTCATTGCATCCAGGGCGGTGTCCAGATCGGCCATGGCTGCGTCAATCTGTTGCAACAGCTCACCCGAGCTTTTGCTCAACAGTGGCCTTAGCAGGTCGACGATCTTGCGCGTGCCTTCAAGGTTGGCGGCAAAGCCGTTCAGGTCGGTGTGGCTGTAGCGTTCCTCTTCGCCGCTGCTGCGCACATCCGCAAGGCTGCGCAGGGTGCGTGTCGCAATGGCCGCCAGTTGTTCAGGCGCGAGGGTTTGCGCCAGCAGCTGTTGTTTGAGCTGGGTGACATCGTCCTGCAGACGCTGCGCCACGGGCGTCAGGCCTTCGACGCTGTGTTGACTGAACAGCCCGTACTCGATGCGGTGGAAACCGCCAAAGCCCGGATCCTGTTCACGCTTTTCGTAGTAATCGGCGCGGGCATTTATCGCGTTGTCCAGCGCAGCCAGGCGTTGGGCGGCAGGTGCGATACGCTGGTAGGCCGAACGGGCCGGCAGGTAAGCCGCTTGTGCTGCACTCAGATCGCCGGCATCAATGGCTTGCTGCAGTGCAGTCACGGCTTTGATCAACGCCGAACCTTGCAGGCTCAGATACACGCGGTATTCGGACAGCGGGCCAATGAAGGCCGTCATCGACGGGCGCGCTTTGGCCCTGGCGTCGGATTCTGCGGTCGGCGTTACGTGCAGCGTGCCGCGTGGGTTGCTCAACAGGCCACAGGTGATTGCGTAGTCACCGGGCGCCAGATTGGCGTTGATGACCTGGCTCAACCCGGGCGCAATGTTTTCCCGCTCCTCGATCACCAGCACACCGTCCAGAATTTCCCACTCAACCGCTCGCTCGGACTGGTTGACGATGCGGAAAGCGTTCTTGCCGGCCTGCACGGTCAGTGCATTGGGTTCGCAATTGTGGGCATGGATATTGACCACGGTTTCGCTGCCAGCATTGGCGGCGCGTTTTTTTGCGGCCACCTGGGAAGCGTAATAAAACAGCCCGCCTGCGGCGATCATCAGGATCACGGAGCCCGCGACGGCCAATCGCAGGACACGGGGCGGCCGGGCTTTCTCGGAAAGCCCTGTGGGACGGTTCGACATGGGTGCCCTTATTCGTTCGTAACAGAAGATGGGTGCGGTTGCACAGGCTTGCTGGCGGTCGGGGCGTGCGGCATGAAAAACAGCACCAGCGCCCCGATCAGGTATATGAGGTAGACACTCAGGGTGCTGACGGTCGGCGCATCCTGATAACCGAACATGCCTGCCAGCACCGAGCCGGTCGGGCCGTCCATCGGCAGCCAGGCACTGATGTCGAAGACCACGCCTTGCAAGTGATTCCAGACGCCAGCTTCATGCAGTGCCTGGACCGAGTTGGCCAGGATGCCCGCCGCAACGACCAGAATGAACAGCCCTGTCCAGCGGAAGAACAGACTGAGGTTCAGGCGCATGCTGCCACTGTAGAGCGCCACACCAAAACCGATGGCCAGTAACAGGCCGAGCAGGGCACCCAGTGGTGCGCTCGAACCTTCGCTCTGTTGAAACACCGCAAGCAGGAAAAACACGGTTTCCAGCCCTTCGCGGGCCACGGCGAAAAACACCATGGCGATCAGCGCGTAGGTCTGGTTTTTCGAGCCGGCGAGCGCGGCGTCGAGGGATTCGTGCAGCGCGTGCTTGATGGAGCGCGCCACTTTGCGCATCCAGAACACCATGGAGCTGAGAATGCCCACGGCGATCAGGCCGACAATGCCTTCGAACAACTCTTGCTGCTTTTGCGGAAACTCGGCGCTCATCAGCTCCAGCCCGCCACCGACGAACAGCGACAGGGCGGCCGCCAGAAATACGCCAATCCAGACGGCAGGCATCCATTCGCCACGGCCTGTCTGTTTCAGGTAGCTGGCAATAATGCCAACGATGAGCGCGGCTTCGATGCCTTCGCGCAGCATGATCAAAAACGGAACGAGCATATTTCACCGAATCAGGACTGGGGGTGCGCGTGTATCTACAAACGTTTCGTCGAGCCACAAGCCGAAACAATGCGTAACATAATGATACTCATTCTTGAATGGCGGAAGTTGTTTTTTGTCGGAAATTCGTTTTTGCCCAGTTGTTCAGGTTAGGTTCAGGCAGCGCTGAGCTTGAGTTTTTGGGGCGTGACGTGTAGCAGTGGATAGATTGACGGGCGTAATGCCAGAGGAGAACTCGATGGGTAGAGAGGCGGTCGGCCAGGCCGGGACGGGTCAGCACCCTGCAGAGGTTGCGCACGCTCTAGCAATGGAGTTTCTGAAAACGATCGACGCTCAATGGCTCGCGCTGGTCGAGCATGCAGGGCCGTGTACTCACCCGGTATCGGCTGCTCAGGACCCGTTTCAGGCGTTGGTCAAGGCCGTTGCTTATCAACAGCTTCACGCGAGGGCAGGCGACGCGATGGTATCCCGGCTGAAGGCGCTGTTTCCTGGCTCGGTCTTCCCGGGCGCCGAAGCGCTCAGTCGGGTGGATGATCAGGCGCTGAGGGCGTGCGGTTTCTCCGCCTCGAAAACGCGTGCGATCAAGGCCATTGCCGAGGCGAGACTCAGCGGTCAGGTGCCTGACGTGGATCAGGCACTGGACATGGACACTGAAGCCTTGATCCTGCGTTTGACGGAGTTGCCTGGCGTGGGGCGCTGGACGGTGGAAATGATACTGATCTATGGCCTGGGCCAACTTGATGTCATGCCCGCCAGCGATTTTGGAGTGTGCGACGGCTATCGCCGGTTGTATGGCCTGGCCGACAAGCCACGGCCCAGGGAGATGCTGGCCCTGGCTGACCGGTTCCGGCCCTTCCGCACGATAGCGGCCTGGTATCTGTGGCGGGTGCCTGCCAGCCGCTAGCGCGGTCTGGGCATCAGTTCGCCGAGAAGGGCGTAGGCCAGTTCTACCCGCTCTTCATTCGGGTAGTTGCGATTGGCCAGCATGACGATGCCCAATTGCTGCTCGGGTATGAACGCCACGTAGGCGCCGAAGCCGTTGGTCGAACCAGTCTTGTTGACCCACGTCGCGGGCATCGCTGGCTGTGGCGGCTCAAGCGGTTGTGCCTTGAGCGTCTGCAGCGCGAGCCGGCCAGCATTGCCGTCCAGCAGGGTTTGAAGCGGCACAGGGATGGGATACTGCTCCCAGATCAGGTCCTGAGTCATGCCGCCGACCCTGAAGTACCCGGTCCGGGTATCGAGCAGGGCGCGTTGCAAAGGCGCGGCATAGTTGCCTCGGCCCATGTTTGCCTCCACGAAGCGGATCAAATCCTGGCTGCTGGATTTCACACCGTAGGCTTCATCCGCCAGCACGCCCGGGTTGACCCTGACGGGTTCATTGAGCCTGTTGTACCCCTGGGCATACAAAGGCTGTTTGTCTGCTGGCACATCAAGGTAGGTGTTGTTCAGGCCGAGCGCCGGAAACATGCGTTTCTGCAGAGCGTCCATGAACGATACATCAAGGCTTCGCGCAGCGATCATCCCCAGCAGTCCGACACTGGGGTTGGCGTAGGTGCGATGCGTGCCGGGCAGATACTGGGGTTGCCAGGCCTTGAACCAGTCCATCAATTGCCCGGTGTTCTGCACTTTTTCCGGCACCTGCAAGGGGAAGCCTCCAGCTGTGTGGGTGCCCAGATGAAACACCGGCACCTTGCCCAGACGCGAGCCGTGCAGTTGCGGCAGACAGGTGTCAACGTTGGCCGTCAAGGACAAGTGACCGGTGGCCTGCGCCCAGGTCGCGAGCGTCGCGGTGAAGGTCTTGCTGATCGAACCCAGTTCAAACAGTGTGTCTTGGCTCACCGGTTTGCCGGTTTCCTTCGAAGCCACGCCGAAGTCATAGAACTGTTGCTTGCCGTTCTGGGTGATCGCAATCGACAGGCCGCTGATATCGTTCTGCTGCATGGTTTTGCCAGCTGCCTCGCGCACAAACGTATCCAGCGACGGCGCGTCTGCCTGAGCAAACGCGAGGTCAGGCGCTATGCACGCTCCTGCCAGCAACAACGCGCAAGACGATATCCGATTCCAATACATGACTGATCCTTGTTGTTCTTCAAGAGCGAGGCCAGGCAAGGATACGCCGATCAAGGCCGACCGCGCTCACGGTGCAGTGCCTTGCAGAGTTTCATCGAGCATTTCTACCAGCCGCTGGGCCGCCGGGCTCAGCGTGTGGCCGGAGCGTGTGATCAAGCCGATTTCGCGGCTCACACCGGGATGATCGATCGGCACCTGAACGGTGTCCGAACGGCCCTCGTCGGCCGACTCCGGTAACAGCGTCATCCCCAACCCCTCGCGGACGAGCGCCAGCACAGTGGACATGTAATTGGCCTCAAGACCCGGCACCAGCGCCAGTCCTTCGTCGGCAAACAGTTGCTCCACGCGTTCGCGCACGCTGCTGTCGCGGCCGGTGAGGATAATTGGCTGCCCGGCCAGGTCGCTTAGCACCACGGAGCGCCGGCTGGCCAGTGGATGTGTGTGCGCCACGAACAGGCGCAAGCGGTCGACCATCACCACGTTGAAGTCCAGGCCATGGCTCATGCGGGCCCGAACCCCGAGGCCGATATCGACCTCGCCTTCACGCACCAGTGTATCGATGCGCTGCGCCACCACATCGCGCAGGCGTACTTCAATACCGGGGAAGCGTGCGCGGAATGCGCTCAGCACAGTGGGCAGGATGCTCGAACAGATCGACGGCAGGGCGGCGACGGTGACCACGCCACGGCGCAAGGCGGCGAGGTCGCGTGAGCCGCTGACGATATTGTCCAGATCCATCAGCAGCTTTTCCATGGGGCGCAGATTGCTCTGGCCCGCCGCCGTCAGGCTGAGATGTCGCGGACTGCGTTCAAGCAGTGCCACACCCAGCCATTCCTCCAATTGCTGGATCTGCACCGTGAGGGCGGACGGCGACAGATTGAGCTCGACCGCAGCCTTGGCAAAGCTGCCGCTGTGAGCCACCGCGAGAAATGCCCGGATGTGCTGAATAGAATTTTTCATCGGATTGCTCGTTCTGATTTTCCGAATGCAAGGTGCTGAACATTTCAATTTACAAAGCTTACCCCCGTTTCGATACTCGTTGAAAACAACAACAACCTATCCCGCCGTCTTACGGTCAGGGATGACAAACGGGACATGCCCATGCTCGCCACGCTCGGTGTCATCACCATTCTTTGTCTGCTTGCTGCTGTCATGAGCAAGCGCCTTTCGCCTCTGGTTGCTTTGATTGCCTTGCCCATCATCGCCGCGCTTATCGGCGGATTCGGTTTGCAGACCAGCGCCTTCATCATCACCGGCATCAAGAACGTCGCCCCTGTGGTCGGCATGTTCGTGTTCGCGATTCTGTTCTTCGGGGTAATGACCGACGCAGGCATGCTCGACCCGATCATCGACCGCATCCTCAAGGCGGTCGGCACACGACCCACCCGCATCGTGATGGGCACTGCGCTGTTGGCGTTGCTGGTGCACCTGGACGGCTCCGGCGCCGTGACGTTTCTGGTCACGATCCCGGCCATGCTGCCGCTGTACACCCGATTGGGCATGGACAAGCGCATTCTGGCCTGTGTCACGGCAATGGCGGCGGGGGTCAATTTCCTGCCCTGGACCGGTCCGGTGCTGCGCTCATCCGCCGCCTTGCACGTGCCGGTGGCGGATCTGTTTCAGCCGCTTATCCCTGTCCAGTTGGTCGGCCTTGCGTTTGTATTTGCCTGTGCGTGGTTTCTTGGACGTCGCGAAGAGCGCCGACTGGGACTCGGCGCTGGTGCAAAGGTTGATGTGGTCCCGCAGCGCGTGTTGACCGAACAGGAAGAGGGCCTGCGTCGCCCGCGTCTGTTCTGGGTCAACCTGATCCTTACCGTGATGGTCATGGGCGTGATGATTTCAGGCCTCGTCGACCCGGTGGTGATGTTCATGCTCGGTACCGTCGTGGCGCTGTGCCTCAATTACCCGAACGTCGATGCGCAACGGACCCGCATCGACGCCCACGCCAAGACCGCGTTGACCATGGCCAGCATCCTGCTCGCTGCCGGGGTGTTCACCGGCATCATGCAGGGCACCGGCATGCTCAAGGCCATGGCTGAAGTGGCGGTGCATCAGATTCCGGCTGGTCACGGCAAGTTGATCCCGATGGTGGTGGGTTTCCTGTCGATGCCGCTGAGCCTGCTGTTCGACCCGGATTCGTTCTACTTCGGTGTGATGCCGGTGATTGCCGAAGTGGGCAAGGCATTGGGCGTCGACCCACTGCAAGTGGCGCAGGCCTCGCTGCTGGGGGTGCATACGACCGGCTTCCCGGTCAGCCCGCTGACGCCTGCCACCTTCCTGCTGGTGGGGCTGTGCAAGATCGAACTTGCCGACCACCAGCGCTTCACCATCCCCTTTCTGTTTGCGGCATCGGTGCTGATGACCCTGACGGCCTTGCTTCTGGGAGTGTTCTGAATGAAAACCCTGCGAATCGGCTCGGGTGCCGGTTATTCCGGTGACCGTATTGAGCCAGCGGTCGAACTGGCCGAACATGGAAAACTGGATTATCTGGTCTTTGAATGTCTGGCCGAGCGCACTATCGCGCTGGCGCAGCAAGCCCGGCTGAGCAACCCGGACGCGGGCTTTGACCCGTTGCTGAGTGAGCGCATGCGGCGTGTCCTGCCCTTTGTCGGCCAACGCGCCGGAGAACGTCGCTTGCGGGTCATTACCAACATGGGCGCGGCCAATCCATTGGCGGCCGCCCTTGAGGTACGACGTATTGCGGTCGAACTCGGCCTGCCGCATCTGAAGGTCGCGGCGCTGACCGGTGATGACGTCCTGACCCACCTGCAGGCCGATCCGACCCGTTTGCTGGATAACGGTGCCACGCTGGCATCGCTGGGCGATCGGCTGATTTCCGCTAACGCTTATCTGGGTGCCGAAGGCATCGTCGAGGCGTTGCAGGCCGACGCCGATGTTGTGATCACTGGCCGGGTGGCCGACCCGTCATTGTTTCTGGCGCCGCAACTGTTCGAGTTCGGTTGGGCCGCCGATGACTGGCCGCGACTGGGACGCGGCACCCTGGTCGGCCACTTGCTTGAGTGTGCCGGGCAGATCACCGGCGGTTATTTTGCCGATCCCGGGTTCAAGGACGTGCCGGATCTTGCCCGTCTGGGCTTCCCGCTGGCCGAGGTCGATGCGTCGGGCAACGCGTGTATCAGCAAAGTGAAGGGCTCGGGCGGTCGTATCGATACGGCGACCTGTACCGAACAATTGATCTACGAAGTGCACGACCCTGCGGCCTATCTGACGCCGGACGTCACTGCCGATTTTTCATGCGTCAGCTTTAGCGCGGACGGCGCTGATCGCGTGCAGGTATCCGGCGCGCAGGGACGCGTCCGGCCTGACACATTGAAAGTCTCCGTGGGTTATCTGGATGGCTGGATCGGCGAAGGGCAAATTTCTTACGGCGGCCCCGGCGCGGTCGCGCGTGCCCGGTTGGCAAGGGAGATCGTGCTGGAACGCTTGAAGATGACCGGGGTGATTCACGAGGACATTCGTGCCGAGTTGATCGGAATCGATTCGCTGCACGGCGCAGATGTGGGTGCCCGAGCAGGCTCTGAACCCTGGGAAGTGCGTCTGCGAGTCGCCGCCCGCTGTGCTGATCGCGGCCATGCCACCCGCATCGGTAATGAGGTGGAAACCCTTTATACCAACGGACCTTACGGCGGAGGCGGAGCGACCAAGGCGGTACGCCAGGTGGTGGCAGTCGCCTCTCTGTTTGTACCGCGCACAGTCGTCCACACCAAGGTTCATCTGGAGCAAACCCCATGAACCACTCCGTAAAGCTGCGCGAACTGGCCCATTCGCGAACCGGCGACAAGGGTGATACGTCCAATATTTCGGTTATCGCCTACCGCAGCGAAGACTATGCGCGGCTTTGCGAGGCGTTGACCGTCGAGCGCGTCATGACCTATTTCGCTCAATTGCTCGACCCTGGCGCCGCGCCTGTCCGGCGTTACGAACTACCCAACGTGTGTGCGCTGAACTTCGTGATGCCTGGCGTATTACGTGGTGGCGTGACCCGATCGCTGGCGCTGGATGCTCACGGCAAGGCGCTGGGCGCGGCGTTGATGGATCTGGACATACCCTGAGCATCTGGTCGGCTGACCGTGTACCTGAAACCTTACAGCACTGGCCGCTCGCGGCATGTTTGCGTAAAATGCCGCACTTTTGCGCCTCTCCCGGTTGATTCGCGGGATGCACTTTCAGGTACACCATGAAACCAACCCGTATACGCGCCGACGTGCTGGCAGGCCTCACGACGTCCTTTGCATTGGTGCCCGAGTGCATCGCTTTTGCGCTGGTCGCCCACCTCAACCCGCTGATGGGCCTGTATGGTGCCTTCATTATCTGCACCCTTACAGCGTTGTTTGGCGGCCGACCCGGCATGGTTTCCGGTGCGGCGGGGTCGATGGCCGTGGTGATCGTGGCGCTGGTGGTGCAGCAGGGCGTGCAGTATCTGCTGGCAACCGTATTGCTGGGTGGCTTGCTGATGATTCTGTTCGGGCTGCTGCGCCTGGGCAAGCTGGTGCGGTTAGTGCCTTATTCAGTGATGCTCGGTTTCGTCAACGGCCTGGCCATTGTCATCGCGATGGCGCAGCTGGAGCATTTCAAGGTCGGCGAAGCGTGGCTCAGCGGCACCCCGCTGTACGTGATGCTGGGGCTGGTTGCGCTGACCATGGCGATCGTCTATCTGCTGCCACGTCTGACCCGCGTTGCGCCTCCCGCACTGGTGGCGATTCTTGGCGTGGGGCTGGCGGTTTACCTGTTCGGTCTGCCGACCCGCACCCTGGGTGACATGGCGCACATTGCTGGTGGTCTGCCGCAGTTTGCGCTGCCCGATATCCCGTGGAACCTTGAAACCCTGCGCATCATTGCGCCTTACGCCGTGTTGATGGCACTGGTCGGGTTGCTGGAAACCCTGCTGACGCTCAACCTCACCGACGAAATCACCGAAAGCCGTGGTTACCCGGACCGCGAGTGCGTGGCGCTTGGCGCGGCCAATATGGTTTCCGGCGCCTTCGGTGGCATGGGCGGCTGCGCAATGATCGGACAGACCGTCATCAACCTCAGCTCCGGCGGCCGGGGTCGCCTGTCCGGGATTGTGGCCGGCCTGATGATTCTGATGTTCGTGCTGTTTCTGTCGCCGCTGATCGAGCGCATCCCGCTGGCGGCATTGGTCGGCGTGATGTTTGTGGTCGCGCAACAGACCTTTGCCTGGGCGTCGCTGCGGGTGTTGCGCAAGGTGCCGGTCAACGACGTGCTGGCGATCATCGCGGTGACGGTGGTTACGGTGCTGACCGATCTGGCCACCGCTGTGCTGTTCGGCATCGTCATTGCGGCGATCAATTTTGCCTGGCAGCAGGCCCGTGAGTTGTACGCCGACAGCCATGTCGAAGCAGACGGCAGCAAGATCTATCACGTACATGGGACGTTGTTCTTCGCCTCGACGACGCCTTTTCTCGATCAGTTCGATCCTGCCCAGGACCCGGCGCACGTCACGCTTGACTGCCGCCATCTGAGCTTTGTCGACTACTCGGCGATTGCGGCGCTCAAGACGTTGCGCGAGCGCTATGCAAAAGCGGGCAAACACTTGCGCGTCGTGCATTTGTCGGAGCGTTGCAAACGCCTGCTCAAGCGTGCAGGCGTCCAGCACGCCTGAGTCAACCATCCGTAACCTGCAAGGCAAGCCTGTGTTTCAGACCTGCCTTGTATATGCTGAGCTTCTTTTTTTGCCGTGCAAGGTGTTTGCCTGATGGATCCCCTGTCTCCTCTGGATGCTTATGAGCGTGCTGTCCAGCGTGGTTTTCAGCCTGATCAGTCGCAATTGCTGGCTGCCCACAGCCTGCAGGACTGCTATCTGGCGCTGAAAGCCCCACGGAGCAAGGCGAAAGGTGTTTACCTGTGGGGACCGGTCGGACGCGGCAAGACCTGGCTGATGGACCGCTTCTTCGAAAGCCTGAGCGTGCCTGCCCGGCGCCAGCATTTTCATCACTTCATGCGTTGGGTGCACAAACGCATGTTCGAACTGATCGGAACGCCGCACCCGCTGACGGTGGTGGCCAAGGAGCTGGCGCGCGAGGTTCGCGTGCTGTGCTTCGACGAGTTGTTCGTGACCGACATCGGCGATGCCGTGATTCTGGGTGGGCTGCTGCAAGTGATGTTCGAGGAAGGTGTGGTGCTGGTCTGCACGTCGAATCAGCCGCCAGATCAGTTGTACAGCCATGGCCACAACCGTGAGCGATTTGTGCCCGCGATCGCCGCCATTCAGCGTTACATGAACGTCGTCGCCGTAGACGGCGGCGAAGACCATCGTCTGCACCCAGGCCAGTTGCATCAGCGTTACTGGGTAGCTGAAACCGGTCGTCCGAGTGCCTTGCAGCCGATCTTTGAAGCGCTGAGCGCGGGCCAGTCGGTGCACGACTCACAGGTCATGCTGGGTTATCGCAGCATCAACGTCATTCAGCATTCCGATACGGCGGTCTGGTGTCGCTACCGCGACCTGTGCGAGCAGCCGTTGGCTGCCATGGATTTCATTGCGCTGTGTGATCGCTTTTCGGTGATCCTGCTCAGCGAGGTGCCTGCTCTCAGCGCGGCGCAGCGCGAGTCGAAAATTGCACGTGGTACGGAAGATGGTGTGGAGCAGGTGGTTGCCGGAGATCGCGAGCTGCCGCAGTTGTCACCCAATGACGACGGTGTGCGGCGGTTCATCGCGTTGGTGGACGAGTGTTATGACCGGCGTATTCCGTTGTACGTCGAAGCCCCTGTTTCGATGACCGAGCTCTACACCCAGGGCTATCTGTCATTTGCTTTCCGCCGCACCTTGAGCCGGCTTCAGGAAATGCAACTGGAGCGCTTTACCGAGCATTGATCGTCAGGTGGCGTCCCGACGGCGTTGGGCGAGCATGTGTTTGACGCCTTCAATGACCAGTACCACCACCGCCAGCCAGATCGGCAGGTAGGTCAGCCACTCATCGCGGCTGATGCTCTCGCCCAGCAACAGCGCGACGCCCACCAGCAGCACCGGCTCGACATAGCTGAGCAGCCCGAACAGGCTGAACGGCAGCAGGCGGCTGGCGACGATGTAGCTGACCAGCGCCGAGGCACTGATGATGCCCAGCACGGGGATCAGCAGGTAGAGCATCGGCGTCTGCTGAATGGCTTGCGGGTCGCAGCTGAGGATGAACCACAAACCGATTGGCAGCATGAACAGCATGTCGAACCAGAGGCCACCCAGGTGATCGGTCTTGAGCTTGCGACGCAGTACGAAGTACAGCGGATAACCGCCAGCGACCAGCAGCGTTTCCCACGAAAAGCTGCCCAGACGCCAGAGCTCATGCCCGACGCCGACCATGGCAAACGCAGCTGCCACTTTTTGCAGATACGACAAGTGCTCGCCGTACACCACACGCCCGGTGAGAATCATGCTCAGCGGCAGCAGAAAATAGCCCAGCGACACCTCAAGGCTGCGCCCGTGCAGCGGCGCCCACATGAAGATCAACAACTGCGCACCCAACAACAGTGACGACAGCAGCAAGGCGAAAATCAGCGTCGGCTTTTGCCGAATTCGGTTGCCAAGGGCTTTTACCAGCTTCCAGTCGCCACTGATCAGCATGAACAGCGTCGCGCATGGCACAGTCAGCAGCATGCGCCAGCCGAAGATTTCTTCGCCGCTCAACGGTTTCATCAGTGAGGTATAGAAATACATGACCCCAAACAGCACAGAGGCCAGGACCGACAGCACGACGCCTTTGTACACAGCGGCCTCTACGGGAATCAGCAACGTTGCCCCGACTTGGGGCGAGAGGTGGCCAGTTTAGTGCGCTTGCGTGGAAAAAGCTGCAAGTCTGCCTGGTAAGTGAAGTTGGACCAGCGTGCAGTCGAGCCTGTTACCCAGGCGCGTTGGAAAGCGCGCGGCAAGGTTTGCAACGCGTCCATGCCCAGTATGGGTGAAGCTGACCTGAACCGGTTTTACATGAGTCGGTTCAGGTGCATGTCTACCTGTGAGGATCTAATGCGAGAGGATCCTCAGAGCTGAAACTTGCGCACTTCCTGCTGCAGGCTTACCGCCAGGCTGTTCAGTCCACCACTGGTTTTGAGCAGTTCCTGAACCGACAGGTTGTTTTGTTCTGCCATCTGCGCCGACCGCTCCACGTTTCGGGCCACGTCCTGACTGGCCACCGTCTGTTCCCGCAGGGCAAAGGAGATTTGATCAACCACCTGCAGCACTTTGCTTGAACTGTCGCGAATTCCGACGATGGCTACGCCGGCAGTACCTGCCATTTCCACGCCGTGGTTCACTTCTTGTACGCCTGTACGCATGCTTTCGACCGTTTCGCGGACGCCCGCCTGGATCTTCTCGATCATGCTGGCGATTTCTTTGGTCGATTTACCTGTGTTCTGGGCCAGCAGCCGAACTTCGTCCGCCACTACCGCGAAGCCGCGGCCTTGCTCACCGGCACGGGCGGCCTCGATAGCGGCGTTGAGTGCCAGCAGGTTCGTCTGATCGGCGATGCCTTGAATCACGCTGATGATTGATGAGATATGCTCCGAATGCTGTCCAAGATCAGCGACCTGAGTGGATGAGTGTTGAACGGTCCTGGCGATGCCGTTCATGCTCGACAGTGTGTTTTCTATCACTCGGGCGCCTTCTTCTGATTGCTGTCCTGAATGACTGGCAATCTGATGAGCTTCGTCGGCATTTTCGGAAACATGGTGGATGCTGACGGTCAATTCTTCGATCGTGGCGGCCATCATGGACGCTGAAGTCGATTGCTCGTGAATCGCGCCTGAAAGCTGTTCGGACGCACCGGAAATCTGCTGCACCGCGACCACCAGTTGATTCGCCGCCTGGCTTATCTGCTGAATCATTTCGCGCAAACGGTTCTGCATACGGTCAAAGGCCTTTGGCAATTCGTCATGACTGCTGGTGTCGATGACGGTGTCCAGCTTGCCATTGGCAATGGCCGTTGCCGCATCAATAGCCAACTGCAAACGTGCCGTGGTACTGCGCCCCAGCGTGGCGGCCAGTATCGCCGCGAGGATGGCGGCTGCCAAACCGCCGTACATAAGGACGCTGATTGCGAAATGTCGCGCGTCTTGCATTTTCTGGGTTCTCTCCAGAAGCAGTCTGTCTTCGGTCGCACTGATTTCAGCCAGTGCACTGCGCATGCTGTCCATCTTGGCCTTATCGCCCCCTGCAACAATGCGGGCGTCCAGCTCATCGTCAGGCTGGTTACGTGCGGTCAGGTCCCTGCGCAATGCAACGATCTGATGAACGTCCTCATCCAGCCAGCGCTTCTGGGTGTCTCCCAGCACTGTAAGGCGTCGCTGTTGTTCAGCGTTGTCCGAAGTCAGGCGCTTGAGGGTATCAAGCTCTTCAGTAAAGGTTTTCTCTCCCGACACCAGAGGTTCCAGAAAAGCCTCTTTGGAGGTGATGACGAAGCCGCGCATGCCAGTTTCGATGTTGACCAGGCTTTCAAGCGCGCGTTGCGCTTTGTTAAGAACTTCGTAGGTGTGAACATTGCCATTAGTGGCTTCTTCCACCTGTTCAAATCCGCGGTAGGCACTGCCCACCAATACCGCGATAAGTATGACGATCGCGATAAAGCTTAAATAAAGTTTCTGGGAAATACTGAGCTTGTTCAGCATGATGACAGTCCTGGAACATGCCATCCTTGGCCTGCTAGTGGAGGTGCTTATGAGAAATTATTTGCGTGATGGCATAGAGTAATTATTCGTATCGACTTTCGTTCTTGTAACTTTAGGTATTCGGAAAAATAAACTCTTTAAGTGAAAAGTTTTTAACATAACGACATGAATTTTAAGGTAAATATTGTTTTTTATTGGATTTTAGTCAAATCGTTGACGACTTTTAGTGTCAAAAAAAACGCTGATGTTAAGTGGTTTTTTTATGTGGCAGACCGCTTCGCAGGCTGTTATTGAGGTCGCTTGACGATCGGCGCGATGCACTGTAAGTAAGCTCTAAACGAGGTCTGTCCAGTAAGACGCAGTGAAATCTTCTATGCCAGTGTGGTTTTCAGCAGCGTTACAAGAGGTTGTTGTTGCCTGGGTATACCAGTGAATCACTGTTTCATCATCTGATACTTACGCGAACTGATGTCTTTCAAGGCTTTCAAGACAGTGGGAGGTTCAGGAGAAGTTGCCCCTGTGCCACGTCAGCTTGCTGTCCTGCCTGTGGACGCTCATGCGCGTCCTTCTCGATGGAACGTGCCCCATTCAAGCGCATCAGACATTTGGTTAATCGATCAGCTTTGTTAGGCTGTCGCGCTCGCTGGCGCGATTCCGTCTGGCAACTACAAGGAGCATGCATGACCTCTTTCAGCACCGCAGCCCAGGATGCCAAGGCTCGGGCGGAACAGTCTTCGACGCGCATAGCGTTTTTCATTGCCGGTTTCAGCGTGGCGTCATGGGCGCCACTGGTGCCTTACGCCAAGCAACGCATGGGTCTGGATGACGGTACGTTGGGGCTGCTGTTGTTGTGTCTGGGCGTGGGTTCGATTATCTCCATGCCGCTGGCGGGTGCCCTGGCCGCGCGGTTCGGTTGCCGTCGCCTGTTGGTCTGTTCGACTCTGTTGATCTGCTTGAGCCTGCCACTGCTGGCAACAGTATCGAGCCTCCCGCTGCTGGTGGCCACGCTGTTCCTGTTCGGCGCAAGCATGGGTGGGGTGGACTGCACGGCTAATATTCAGGCGGTTATTGTCGAGCGTGCCAGCGGCAAGACCATGATGTCCGGCTTCCACGGGCTGTTCAGCCTTGGCGGCATTGTCGGCGCCGCAGGTGTCAGCGGGCTGCTCAGCCTGGGCATTTCACCGTTTGCCTCGATGCTGGTGGTTGTGGCCCTGACGCTGCTGGCGTTGGCCAAGGCCGCCCCGCACCTGTTGTCGTATGGCAGTCGTTCCGATGGGCCGGCATTCGCGATTCCGCATGGTGTGGTGCTGTTTATCGGCCTGCTGTGCTTCACCGTATTTCTTGCCGAAGGCGCGATGCTGGACTGGAGTGCGGTGTTCCTGACGTCGCTGCGCGGTGTCGAAGCGTCCTATGCCGGGCTGGGCTATGCGGTATTTGCCGTCACTATGACGCTGGGCCGGTTGTTTGGCGACGCCATCGTGCGCCGGGTTGGCTCGAATCGGGTGATCATTCTGGGCGGGCTGTGCGCAGCCAGTGGTCTGGCGATTGCCACGCTGATACCGGCCTGGGAGGCTGCACTGCTGGGGTATGCTCTGGTAGGTGCAGGTTGCTCCAACATCGTGCCGGTTTGCTACAGCGCGGTCGGAAGGCAAAAAACCATGCCCGAGAGCGTGGCGATCCCGGCGATCACCACGGTGGGTTACGCCGGGATTCTGATTGGGCCGGCGGCCATCGGTTTCATCGCGCACGTCAGCAGCCTTGAGCTGGCGTTCATGATTGTCGCGGTCATGCTGCTGGGTGTGGCAATCGGTGGCAGCAAGCTCAAGGCCTGATGGGTCAGAGCTTTCGTGCCATGCCTGAGACGCGGATCGAGCTGCCGATCTGCTCCGGTATTTCCGCACGCAGGCGTGATGGGCTGCCCATGTCCTCACCTTGCAGGACGTCGATCACCCCGCCGTGCGGCCAGCCAATGTCGCGCAAATAGCCGCCGAAGGCTGCGGTGGCGGCGCCGGTCGCCGGATCCTCATAGACGCCGCCAAACGCGAACGGGTTGCGGGTGTGAAAGCGCTGGTTGCTCTCGGCGTAAACCAGCAGGATCGTGGCCCAGCCCTCGCGCACCATCAAGTCCCGCCCGACCTGCTGGTCGTATCGCATGGCTTTGAGCGTCGCCCGGCTGTTCAGCGCGAGCACCAGATGCCCGGCACCGCCGTTGATGTGAGCGGGCGTAATGCGTGGGTCCAGATCATCATGGTGGTAGCCGAACAGCGCCAGCGCCTGCTCCACGACGTCGGAACTGACGGGTTTGCTGTGTGTGGGAGGGGATTGCAGCGCCGCCGAGGTCAACGAACCCTGTGCATGACCTTCGACGGTGATGCGGGCGTGATTGAGCGTCAGGTTGAACACGCCGTCACCCTGCCGGCCAGCGAGCGCGGCGCCCAGGGCGATGGTCGCATGGCCGCAAAAAGGCACTTCGGCCAGTGGTGAAAAATAGCGTGCTCGCCAGCCGTCTTCAATCGGCACGGCGAATACCGTTTCTGAATAACCCACCTCGGCGGCAATCTGTTGCATCACGCTGTCGTCAGGCAGCGTATCACCCAGCCAGACCCCGGCAGGGTTACCCCCATGATCCCCATCGCTGAATGCAGCCAGTTTTAGTATCTCAATTGTCATGAACGCAAGTCCTTGCAGTTGTCAGTGACTCGCAGTTTGCCTTACGCGCATTTTGATAATCCAACAGCAAATGCTGATGCAGTGAATTTGCTGCGTTGATGAATGTTCTCGTTTATTGATCGATCGGGCTGCTGCCCAAGTGTGCCGCGACTTGAAAGTGTACTGGCAATCATGCAAGGATCAGTCATGACCTACCTTATCCCAAGCAACCGCCATCACCATCACGGACACCGCTCAAGGTGCCGCGGTTGCTTGTGCTTATCGATCCATCAGAGTCCTGAACTGTCATTATGACGGGTCGATAAGCGAAACCGGGGCGCCAATGGCGCCTTTTTTATTGTCTGCAATTTGTGCAGCAAACTTGGGAGATGGAACATGACGATGCTACGTGGAACTCGGATTGTGACGGGCAAGGAAGCGGCGATGATGCGCAAGATAGAAGGGCGTTTTCGGAGCTATCTTCATCGAAGCAGGCGCTGAAGAGGCTATTGTTCCTGCGCTATGGGGGCAGGACACGTTTATCGAGAAGGCCGGCGGCAGTGAGATCATCGGCCAGATGTGGGCATTCGACGACAAGGCCGGACGTGCCTGTTGCCTGATCCCGGAAGCCACCGCGTTGTTTCAGGAACGCTACCGTCTGCTGCTTGGTGCGCGAGAACAAGCCATGTTTTTCTACGTGGCGCGGTGTTATCGCTACGAGCGACCTCAAGCGGGTCGGTACCGTGAGTTCACTCAGTTGGGGCTGGAAATTCTGAGCCCTGATCCCGCCGATGCATTGCAACGCAGTCAGGCCTTGTGCCGCGGATTTCTGGACTCGCTCGGGCTGAGCTATGAGCTCAGTCTGGCGGTCAAGCGCGGGTTGAGTTACTACCTGCAGGGCAATGGCTTCGAGGTGCGCTGTCCGGCGCTGGGCGCGCAGCAGCAGGTGGTCGGTGGCGGAGCCTATCGCGAAGGCGCCGGGTTCGGCATCGGGCTTGAGCGTCTGGCTCTGGCGTTGGGAGACGTCTAGCCTGACGGTGTCATTGCACTCGGCCGGTGTTCGGTTTTCGAGCCGTCACCGTGCCTCGCACCGCGACAATTGGCGCTGCATGATGCGTTCGCGCAGCTTGTCGTAGGCCCAGTTGAACAGCATGGTGTACGGCAGGAACATCAGCAGCAGGCCGATATCCAGCAGGAACGCTTCAAACAGGCTTATCGACAGCCACCAGGCTGCCAGCGGCACGACGGCCAGAATCAGTCCGGCTTCGAAGCCCATGGCGTGCAGGGTGCGCATTGCCAGTGTCATCCGGAACCCGGTGCGGCTGCGCAGACGGTCGAACATCGCGTTGTAGAGCATGTTCCAGAGCATGGCGATGGTGGAGATCATCACCGTCATGGCGCCCATCATGGCCAGCGAGTGGTTCATGAGCCAGGCGAGCAGCGGTGCGACCAGTATCACTCCGCCGATTTCAAACAGCGTTGCGTGCAGAGCGCGTTCCTTGATGGTTTTTTGCGGCACCGTCGTTGATGAATGAACGTGTTCAGGTGTGCGAGTCATGAGGCATAAGTCCTTGGGCTCTTGTATTGCCTCCATTGTCATCGGTCATTGCGTTAAAGTGAAAATCGTTACCATCGGTCAAACCGATAGGAGGTTACCGTGAGTTATTCCCCCGAAGCATTGGAGGCTTTCGCGCAGATTGCCGAGCTGGGCTCGTTCAGTGCCGCCGCTCGTCGTTTGGGCAAGAGCCAGTCGACCATCAGTGAAGCGATTTCCAGGCTGGAGATCGATCTGGGACTTGAGCTCTTTGATCGGTCGTCACGACAGCCGGTCCTGACCGAAGCGGGCAAGGTCATGCTGGGGCGTGTCGATGACGTATTGTGTGCGTCTGACCGGTTGCGGCGTGCTGCAGCAAGGCTGTCGGAAGGTGTCGAGCCACGTCTGACGCTGGTGTTGTCCGACGCCAATCAGTTCGCCGATTTTGAGCGTTTGATGACCGAGCTGGATCAACGGTTTCCGGAGCTGGAGATGGAATGCGTGTTTGCCGAGCACGGGGATGCCATCAGCCTGGTGCAGTCGGGCAGGGCGTCTCTGGGGCTGCTGTCGGCGCAGGCCAGTTATCCGCCGGAGATTGGTCACGCGACCATCGACGAGAGCGCGGACTTCGGCCTGTTTGTGTCGCACCAGCATCCGCTGGCGGCGCTGGAGCGGGTCGATTATCAGCAACTGGCCCGGTACCGCGCGTTGCGTCTGAATACGTTGATTGAACACAGTATTCCGACCGACGACTTGCCGACCAGTGGCCATCGCCATTGGTCGGCGCCGAACTATTTGCTGTTGATGGATATGGCAGCGTTCGGCTTTGGCTGGTCGGCGTTGCCGCGCTGGTTGGTATCCCGTTATTCGGGCGGTCTGCTGAAAGAGCTGAAAGTGGCAGGATGGCCACGTCGCTCGGCGGTGGACGTGATCTGGTCGTTCCAGCGCAGCCTTGGGCCAGCAGGTGCGTGGTTGCTGGAATCCATGGTGCCGTTTGCCGGTGAATGATCATCCGGTCTGGTGGTATGGGTGACCATCGGTCTGCTGGCAAATTGGCAATGGCCATCTGCTTGTTCAGGAGTCTGTAGCGCTCTGCCATAATGTTGCCAACCCCATTGCTGCAACCATGCAACACCACCATGAAAGCCCTCCATGCTCCTGAATGATCCCTTTACGCTGCTGCTGTTGATCACGCCTTTCGGGCTTATGACGGCCGTCCTGCTCTGCCTGTCGTGCATGAGCATGAGCCAGCGAAACGCGCCGCTGTACTGGTGGCTGGCCGGGGATCTGTTGCTCACTGCGTATCGTCTGGCCGACATTCTCCAGCCCGGTCTGCTGGCACCGGAATATGCGTGGCTGGGGATCTTTTCGCCTGAAAACGCGTTGTTGGCCAGCACCACACTGTTGTTGGCCGCCATCGGTTGCCACACTGCGGCCCTGATCCAGTTTCACCAGGACACTACACGGCCCCATCTGGCTTTACGCGTCGTGCTGCTTCCCGCGCTGCTTTATGGCGTGTTGGCAGCGGTGATGTTGCACACCTCCTGGTTGCTGCCGTGGTTTTCAGTCATGGCGCTTTTGGCTATCGCCTGTCAATTTCGGATTTCGCTCGGGTTGAAGGACCGTTATCGCGGGGCATGGGGGCTGTTGGCCGGGCAGGCAGTGGTGATGTATTTCCACGCTTCATCCGCTCTGGGCCTGATCATCGAACCGATCGGGCCTCTGCCATTCGATGAGCCGGACCTGCTCTCCAGGCCAGCATTGGCTATGGATTTCATGGTGTCGTTCCTGTTCACCCTGAGTTTTGCCTTGATGTTGCAGGAGCAACTGCGCAGGCAGCTTTATCTGCTGGGGGTGACGGATGCGCTGACCGGCGCCATGAACCGACGCGGTGCTGCCGCGACGCTGGCCAAGGAGTGGAGTCAGGCCGCACAGGGTAAATACTCGGTGGCAGTGGCGATGATTGATCTGGACAACTTCAAGGCCATCAATGACACCTTTGGGCATTCAGTCGGCGACAGCGCCTTGCAGCGATTTGCCGATGCGGTGTTCGTACTCAAGCGTGCCCCCGACATTTTTGTGCGTTGGGGTGGCGAGGAGTTTCTGTTGGTCTTCCCGCGTACCAGCGTGCAGCAGGCACAAGGTATTCTCGACCAGCTGAGCGAGTCCCTGAAAAGCCTTGAAATAGCGCCGCGCCTGCCGTTACGCATCGGTTTCAGTGCGGGGCTTGCCGAAACAATGGTTGCCCAGAACGACCATTTCGAGGCCCTGCTGCGTGCTGTCGACAAAGCGCTTTACAGAGCCAAGCAACACCGGGGGCGGGTGGAAGTGGTCGAGCTGGCCGATCGTTGAGTGACGCCGCTGGAAACGTTAGTCTGCGATGCATCGCTCAACAGGACGCTCACATGACCTTCGATTGGCACAGCAGCCCGATCACGCGTGAAACCATGGTCGACGATCAATACCGCAATACCCAGAATGTGCGGCGCTTCATGACCCGACAGTGCGGCCCGCAGTTCAAGTTCGACCGGCCGTTCATGGCCTGGATCAAGGAGGGTGCGCCCAAGAGCATGGGGCAGGTCGCGGACGAATGGCTGCGTCGGCACGCCGAGGCGGACGGTAGCTGAGCGGTGTCACAGGTCAGTGATTGAAAGCCGGTTCGAGACGATTTGCCTGGCCCAAAAGCGCAAATCACAACAATTCAGCGCCAAAATGCCATTATTTTTGCAAGCGACGGTTTTTTCTCGTAGCGTGCTCGTGCCGACCTGCTCGATGGGAATACGGCGACACTCATCTCCCAGGTGCAGCCGCTTTGACCCCGACCGATATACCTGATCTCCAGAGCCGTTTTCAGGCTCTCGAAGCCGAGAACGCCCAACTCAGGGAGCGCCTCAGCATCAATGGCCAGAAAGCCCAGGATGCGCTGGCTTTGTCGCAGGAACGTTACCGTTTTCTGTTCGATGCCATGGACGAAGGGTTCTGCATCATCGAGTTTTTCGACGGTCCGCATGGGTCGCTCAGCGACTACATCCATATCGAAGCCAACCCTGCCTATGAGTTTCATGCCGGCATTCCAAATGTCGTGGGCAAGAAACTGAGGGAGATGGTCCGTGAAGAGGCGGACGGCTGGGTCGAGTTTTACGGCAAGGTGCTCCACACCGGTCAGCCGGTCCGCTTCGAGCGTGAACTGGAAGCGACGGGGCGTTATCTGGCGTTGACAGCCTTTCGCATCGAGCCTGCCAGTCGCAGGCAGGTCGCAGTGCTGTTTCAGGACATCACTGAGCGCAAGCGCGCCGAGCTGGCACTCAAGCAACTCAATGAGACCCTGGAAGCGCGAATTATCGAAGCTGTTGCCGAGCGCAAGGTATTCGCCGATGTGGTCAACGGCACCAACGCATTCATTCATGTGATCGACTTCAATTACCGCTGGATCGCCATCAACGGCTCTGCAGCACGCGAGTTTGAGCGTCTGTTCGGCGTGCGCCCCAAGGTCGGCGACAACATGCTGGAGTTGCTCAAGAATCGGCCTGAAAGCAAGGCCGCACTTGAACAACGTTGGGCGCAGGCTTTGGCAGGTGAAGAGTTTGCCGAGAGTGCCAGCTTCAGTGACTCGAATGACCCGTCGCGGCATTTTGAAATACGGTACAGCACGCTGCGCAACGCCGAGGGCCAGGCCATTGGCGCTTACCTGTTCGCCTATGACGTGAGTGAGCGTCGGCGCGAGCAGGACCGCCTTGGCCAGGCTGAAGAAGCGTTGCGTCAGTCACAGAAGATGGAAGCGGTCGGCCAGTTGACCGGCGGCATCGCGCACGATTTCAACAACCTGTTGACGGGCATCACCGGCTCGCTGGAGCTGCTCAAGGCTCGGCTGAGTCAGGGCCGCTTTACGGAAATTGATCGCTATGTGGCGGCTGCGCAGGATGCATCCAAACGTGCCGCGTCGCTGACTCATCGCCTGCTGGCGTTCTCCAGGCGCCAGACTCTGGACCCCAAACCGGTCGATATCAACCGGCTGGTGGTCGGGATGGAAGAGCTGATCCGTCGTACGGTCGGCCCGCACATCACCGTCGAAGTGGTGACCTCGGTGGGGATGTGGTCCACTTTCATCGACGCGCCGCAACTGGAAAACGCGTTGTTGAACCTGTGTATCAATGCGCGCGATGCCATGCCGCGTGGCGGGCGTATCACCATTGAAACTGCCAACAAGTGGATCGACCAACGTGCTTCCGAGAGCCGTGACCTGTCGCCGGGGCAATATCTGGCGTTGTGCGTCAGTGACACGGGAACTGGCATGTCGCCCGAGGTCATGAACCGCGCCTTTGATCCTTTTTTCACGACCAAACCGTTGGGACAAGGCACAGGCCTGGGTCTGTCGATGGTTTACGGTTTCGTGCGTCAGTCCGGCGGGCAGGTGCGCATATATTCCGAACCGGATCAGGGCACGACCATGTGCCTGTATCTGCCTCGCCACTATGTTGGGGCGCCAGAAGAGACTGCCGACGCTGAGTGTGCGCAAGCAGTGCCGACGCTAAGTGCGCAGACGGTCATGATCGTCGACGACGAGCCCACTATCCGCATGCTGGTGTCCGAGGTTCTCGAGGACCAGGGCTATATAGCGATCGAGGCGGGTGAGGGTGCGTCAGCGCTCCGAGTGCTGGAGTCGGACGCACGTATCGACCTGTTGGTTACGGATGTCGGCTTGCCGGGTGGCATGAATGGTCGACAATTGGCCGACGCAGCGCGCGTTCTGCGCCCAGGCTTGAAGGTGCTGTTCATCACCGGTTACGCCGAAAACGCCATTATCGGCAATGGCCATCTGGACCCTGGCATGTGGGTACTGACCAAGCCCTTTACCATGGAAGCGTTCGCCAGCCGCATTTACAAGATGATCGACGCCGAGGACTGACGCGATTGGCGTCGATCAGCGCGCTGGCTGGACCTGGAATTCGCCTTTGGAAAGGGCCTGGACGTCATTGCCCATGCTGTCGCGGATACTCAAGTCAGCACCTTGATCGGCCAGTGCCTTGAGCACTTCGGTGCGTTTGAACAGGGCCGCATACATGGCAGCGGTCTGCCCTGCGTTGTTCGTCAGGTTGGGCCCGCAATCGGCTTGCACCAGGCGTTTGGCAATGCTCAGCTCGCCTTTGAAGATCGCGCCCATCAGCGCAGTATTGCCGCGATTGTCCTTGGCGCAAGGGTCTGCACCGGCATCAATCAGGCGCACGACCGAATCTTCATGGCCGTGATAGGCGGCGAGAATCAGTCCGGTATAGCCCTGTGGGTCTCGAGTGTTGAGGTCGTAGTGAGCCTCGATGAAGGTGTCCAGCATCGGGTTGTTGCCTTCGCGCGATGCGTCAAAGAACAGCGTACGCAATTGGCTGGCGGTCTGTTCGGCGTTGAGTTGCGAAGGTGCTGCAGGGTCGGCAGCGCTGACGACAGTGGCACACAACAGCAACCCATAAAGGAAGGTTCTCACTGGCATTCTCCTGCTCTGGCCCGCCCCGGCAGATGGCCGGAGCGGGACATCAGATCATCAGTCTTTGAGGTTGGCGGCCAATGACTTGACCTTGCTCAGGTCACCCTTGGCCACTTCAGTGACACGGGTGCCATAAGACGGGTCTGCCTTGTAGAGGAACGACAGGATGATGTTTTTGCTCTCAGTGTCGGTGTCGGCCAGTGATTCACCGAAACTCTGCACCAGGTCGGTCTGCTCTTTTGCATTGTAAGAGCGATACAGATCGCCAGCCTGCTTGAAGTTCTGCTCACGCGTGATCTTCGCTTGCTGGGTGGTGCCGCTGACCGGCAGTTGGCTGTAGCGCGCTGTGTCATCGGACGGGCGCGGTTCCAGACGGCTCGGCTCGTAGTTCACACCGCTGGTGGTGTGCCCGGTGTTCAGCGCGCCGTCCTGATTGCCGTTGTTGACAGCCACTCGCGGCTGGTTCACCGGCAGGCTCATGCCGTTGGCACCCAGGCGATACATTTGGGTGTCAGCGTAAGAAAACACTCGGCCCTGCAGCAGGCGGTCTTCGGAGGGTTCGATACCTGGCACCAGGTTGGCGGGTGCCATGGCGACCTGCTCGGTTTCCTGGAAGAAGTTGTCGACGTTCTTGTTCAGGACCATCTGACCGATTTTCTTCTCGGGAACATCAGGCCAGATCTTGGTGGCATCGAGCGGGTCGAATTCGAACTTCGCCAAATCTTCAGGCTTGAGCACCTGCACATACAGGTCCCATTTCGGGAAGTCACCTTTCTTGATTGCGCCGACCAGATCGTTGGTCAGGTGGCTGTAGTCCTTGGACTGGACCTTGGCCACTTCTGCCGGATCAAGGTTCTTGATGCCTTGCAGGGTCTTCCAGTGGAACTTGACGTAATGCACTTCGCCCTTGGCGTTGACCAGTTTGTAGGCGTGAACACCGTTGCCGTCCATGAAGCGATAGCCTGCGGGTGTCCCTTCGTTGGAGTACAGCAGGGTGAGCGTGCGGGTAGCTTCCGGGACATGGGAGAAGAAGTCGAACCGGCGCGAGTCATTGTCCAGGTTGGTGCGTGGGTCAGGCTTGAAGGCGTGCACCATGTCCGGGAATTTGATGGCATCGCGGATGAAGAACGTCGGGAAGTTGTTGCCTACCAGATCCCAGTTGCCATCGGCGGTGTAGAACTTGGTGGCGAACCCGTGCGGGTCACGCAGTGTTTCCGGCGAGTGATTGCCGTGCACCACGGAAGAGAAACGCACGAACACAGGGGTCTTCTCACCTGACTTGAAGACGGTCGCCTTGCTCAGGTCACTGATGTCTGCGGAAGCGGTGAACTCGCCACGTACACCGGTGCCGCGTGCATGCACGACGCGCTCTGGAATACGCTCGCGATCAAAGCGTTGCAGCTTTTGCAGCAATTGTACGTCTTGCAGAAGCACTGGGCCGGTCGGGCCAGCGGTCTGAGAATTCTGATTGTCCCCAACCGCCGCGCCATTGTCGCGGGTCAGGGTATCGGCTGCATGGGCCGTCGGAATTGCTATCAAGCCGACTGCTGTTAAACGAACCATGTGTCTGGACCAGTTTAATAACGGCATTTTGAATCCCTCATATTTTTTTAGTAGGCCCGGTAATCTTATGCGCGTGCGAAAGACGGGATGATTATAAAAATTTATCGCTGCGATTAAGATAAATAGTAGGGGTGAAATGGAACTGAAAAACGAGGGTTCTTATTTTTGCAACCTGTTGAAATTATTGGTTTTGTCTTATATGTTTTGCATCATTCTTCATTATTTGTTAAAGAATTTTTGCTGCGAAATGGCATCATAAATCTGTTATTTTCAGGGGGTTCGTATCCATTTATTTCCACTTTATTTCAGAACGACCGTACTAAATTGGCAGATTTCAAGTGTGGGCAATGGCTAAATGATACTGTCTTTCGGCGCAACTAATGGCTTAGTGCAAGCATGTAGAGAATAAAAACCGGTGGTATTCCTTAGTTGCCATCACCGGCGCAAGTCAGTGCCAGCACCGCTGCCGGATATGCACTCAGGCACCTCGCATGCCGCTATTCGGTCCTCTTCTGCCTGAAGCGTTATCATGTCCGGCCCATGCTCATTCTTCGGAGTCCGACGTTCCATGCCCACCATCATGCTGTTGCAAACCCCGCCGCCGGAATTCATTCGCAGCCAGATCCAGCAGATGATCGTGGACTATGTCACCGACGTCAGCCTGGTCGCCATTGCGCCGAGCAACCCGCTCTACAACCTGTACCAGTACGGTGTCGGCTACGAAGTCCACCTGTACCTCAACGCAATGGATGGCTCGAAAGACCTGGCTGTCGAGCTGATTGTGGCGCTTGACGACGAAGACCCTGAAACGGTGCTGGGGTTTCTCTTGTATTTACCTGTGCAGAACGATCCTGACGCCTGCGCCGTGGCTTACATGGCGGTGCGCCAAAGTCACCGTCGGCAGGGCATCGCGCGCCTGATGATCGAGAAGATGGTCGGCCGTTATCCCCATGCCGAGCTGTATTGCGTAGTTGGCAAGGTGCCGTATTTCACCTCGATGGGCTTTCAAATGCTTGGCGCGCGGGGGCCGCAAGTCATCATGAACACGCGTGACCACGGCACCAATGGCTTGCTGGCTGTCATGGACATCGCCCCGATCTACAGTTCGGTGGAGGTGCGGCAGATTCACGCTTATCTGCTCAAGCAGCATGGTCAGCGCGCAATGGCGGACGCGGAGAAGCAACGCGATCGCCAACTGGACCAGATGACGCGCAAGACCAAGGACTTTGTCGACCAGTGCCTGGGCCAGAATGGGGCGTCTGACGAGGCGAGCGAGCCTGTCCGGATCCACTGACAAGGCGTGGTCAGGCGCTGATTTGAGCGAGCAAGAAAATAAATCGTTGAACGAAGTGGAACGAAGGAAAAGGTGTGAAGTCATTATGACATCACTGATATCTGAAAGACATTTCAGCATAGACCCCAATCCCGGAATTTCAACGAGCACGCCGCATGAATCTTCTCCGTCAGTCCAAGTTTTCGACCAAGCTTCTCTCAGCATTCATCATCTGTGCGCTGATCACCATGGCGGTAGGCGGTCTGGGTATGGTGGGGATCACCCGCCTGGCAAGCGCTCTGGAGCAGACCTTTACCAATAATCTGGTCTCGGTCGGCAATACCAACGAGACACTGACCAGCCTGACTGCCCACAACCGAGGCCTTTATCGTCTGCTGGATGCACAGGACGGTGGCGTCTCCGAAACTGACAAGGAGCGTGTGCGTCAGGCACTGGCTGATGACATGGCGCGCGCTCAAAAGGTGTTTGCAATTTACCGCGCCACTCCGCTTGAGGATGACGAGCGCGTCGCTGGTGACCAGCTTGAGCAATTGCTGCCAGGTTACGTTGCCGGTTCTCAGCAAGTGATCGAGTTGATGAGGGCGGGTGACTACGGCAACGCCCGCAGCCGCTTGAACACGCTCTCCACCGAGATGTTCACCAAGGCCCGTGGTTACCTGCGGACCATGATCGATTCCAACAACCGTCAGATCAAGGAAGGGGCAGCCGCTGCCGCCGAACTCAAGGCGCATTCGATGTGGATGATGGAATTGGGCATCGTGATTGCATTTCTGGTGGCCATCTCGCTGGGTGTGATGATAACCCGCATGATCACCCGTCCTCTGGCTGTTGCAGTGGCAAGCGCGCAGCGCATTGCTGGCGGTGACCTGACACAGCCTATCTCGACTGATCGCGGTGACGAAGCCGGGCAGTTGCTCAACGCGCTGTCGGACATGCAGACCGGACTGAAAAGTACGATCACCCAGATCGCCAGTGCAGCTGATCAACTGGCCTCGGCTGCCGAGGAACTCAGTGCCGTGACAGACGAGAGCACCCGTGGCCTGACCCGTCAGAATGACGAAATTCAGCAGGCGGCGACTGCGGTCAACCAGATGACTGCGGCCGTCGAAGAAGTGGCACGCAATGCCGTGTCCACCTCTGAAGCATCGAAGACTGCTACAGAAGATGCGGTTGACGGTCGTGGACAAGTCGATCATACCGTCAGGGGCATCACCACGATGGTGAATGAAATCACCGAGTCGACGGGCGCGGTATCTGAACTGGCCGGGCATGTGCGTGAAATCAGCAAGGTGCTGGACGTGATTCGCAGCATCGCCGAACAGACCAATCTGCTGGCACTCAACGCTGCCATTGAAGCTGCTCGTGCTGGCGAACAGGGTCGCGGGTTTGCGGTGGTCGCCGACGAGGTTCGCGCACTGGCCCACCGTACCCAGGCGTCGACTGTAGAGATCGAAGGCATGATCAGCACCGTTCAATCGGGCGCCGACGGTGCTGTAGCGGCCATGGGCAAGAGCCTTACGCTGGCCACCAGCACTCAGGAACTGGCTGAGCGTGCCGGTGCTGCGCTGGAGAAAATCACTCAGGGCGTCGCTACCATCAACGAGCGCAACCTGGTCATCGCCTCTGCTTCCGAAGAGCAGGCACAGGTTGCTCGTGAAGTGGACCGCAATCTGTTGAACATTCAGGACCTGTCGACGCAAAGCGCTGCCGGTGCCAACCAGACCAGCGCTTCCAGCCAGGAACTGTCACGTCTGGCGACCTCGTTCAATACGCTGGTGGCGCAATTCCGTATCTGACCCCGTCCATCTTGAGCTGAAACCTGCGTCCCGGGATCCGGCAGATTTTGTGCCGGTACCGGATGCAGTGACCAGGTCTTCTGCATTTCCTACTGAAACCTGTCTCGATGTCAAAAAGGTCTTGCGCTGGACAGGGCGGAATCGCGCATCATAAGTGCACTTGGCCCAGTGGAGTCTTTCATGCGTTTCATCTCATCCGTTTTGCGCTTGACCACCTTGTCATTGGCAATGGTTTTCGCTGGCACGGCGCTGGCGACCGATGAAACGCAATTGGTCGATTCGATCAATGCCTATCGCGGACAGTCGCAGCGTTGCGGCGAGCAGGTCTCGATGGAGCTTCCGCCGCTGGTCAAGGACGCCCGCCTGATATTGCCTGCCAGTGGCGGTGTCGACCTCCAGCAGGCACTGGCGCGCGCTGCCTATCCCATGGTGACTGTACAGGCCATCACTCTCTCCGGGCCGCGTGATGCAGCATCGGCCATGCAGGCTGTGCAGGAAAGTTTCTGCCATGTCGTGCTCGACCCACAATTCACAGATGTTGGCGTGAGCCGGGACGGGCGTGATTGGCGCGTGGTGCTCGCGCGCTCGCTGGTCGCTGCGCGGCTGGGCGATTCGCAGGCAGAAGGACAGAGGATTCTCGAGATGGTCAACACTGCACGAACCCAGGCCCGTCAGTGCGGGGCTCAGTCCTTCACCGCGACGACGCCGCTGGTGTGGAACGCGACATTGGGTACGGCAGCTCAAGGTCATTCACAGTCCATGGCCAACAATAACTTCTTTGACCACAAGGACCGCGATGGACGCACGCCGGGTGATCGCGCCGAACTGGCCGGTTATCTCGGCCAGCAGATCGGTGAGAACATTGCCGCTGGCCAGGATACCGCGCGCAAGGTAGTCGACGGCTGGCTGGCCAGTCCCGGACACTGCGCCAACCTTATGAACGCCGGTTTTCGTGAGCTTGGTGCAGCGTATGCCATTGACCCGAAGAGCGACGCCGGCATTTACTGGACCGCCATGTTCGGCACTCAGGAGTAGCGGCAAGAGTGCCGATGTCCGGGGTGGCTAAGCGGTAACCACTAGAAGCGGAACGCCTGACGGCCGATCAGCAGCCATTGGCCTTTCTGTTTTTGCCAGATCTGGAAATTTTCGATTTCAGTCGGTACGACCTTGCCGCTGTTGACCGCCTGCGCCGAGAAGTGGTTACGCACCAGAGCTACGTCACCGGAAAGAGTGATCTTCTGGTTAAGCATCTTCAGATCGTTGAAGGCGCTCTTGCCCGTTTCGATGTCTGCAATGAACGCCTGCTTGTCCTGAATGTTGCCGCCTGAATGTCCATAGGTCAGGTTCTCGGCGGTCAAGGCGTTGAGTTGCGCTATATCCTTGTGCCACATGGCTTGAGTCAACTTGTCGACCGCCTGCGCGACATCCGCCTCGTCCGTAGTCGCCGCCATTACAGAACCGGTGAACAGGCATACAAAACCCACAAGCAGTTTCAGCTTTTTCATGAGCGTTCCTTTTTTAGGTGCATTGCTGGCGCTATGCATCACAACAGATGATTACATTCGTCTGTCGTCGTACAACATAGCCTGAGGTTGAAGGGCTGACAAGGTGGGCAAGGCTGAAACGGTGAGGGGGGTGATACGCCGGTGATAGCGCCCGGCGTTATCAGACAGGACTCAAACCCTGAATTGCTTGGTCAAGCGGTTCAGGTCAGCGGCGAGGGACGACAGCTCGGCGGTGGCAATAGCGGTCTGGTTCGAGCCTTCCGAAGTCTGGCTCGACAGGTCGCGGATGCTGACCAGGCTTCTGTCCACTTCGCGGGCGACTTGAGCCTGTTCTTCGGCAGCCGTGGCGATCATCAGGTTACGCTCGTTGATCTGGCTGATGGAACGGGTGATTTCGAGCAACGCCTTGCCAGCACCGTTGGCCATTTCCAGAGTCTTGTGTGCCTGAACGCTGGTCTGATCCATGGCTGTCACGGCGTTGCTGGTGCCGGACTGGATCGAGCTGACCATCTGCTCGATCTCGCGCGTGGATTGCTGGGTACGGTGCGCCAGTGCGCGGACTTCATCGGCTACCACGGCGAAACCACGACCCGCTTCACCTGCGCGTGCCGCCTCGATCGCGGCGTTCAAAGCCAGCAGGTTGGTCTGTTCGGCGATGGCGCGGATTACGTCCAGCACTTTGCTTATGTCGGTGGCCATGACTGCCAGGCCCTGCACTTCGGTCGAGGTAATCTGGACTTTCGAAACCATCAGATTGATGGCGGTTACCGTCTCGTCGACCTGCGTGCGTCCCGCCATGGCGGCCGAGCTCGACTGCGAGGTGACCTCCGAAGCCGATGCCGCGTTGCTGGCCACTTCTTCGACAGCCGCGCTCATCTGGTTGACGGCGGTGGCAGCCATCTCGATCTCGTTGGTCTGGCGCTGAATAGTGCGCGAGGCATCCTCGGTCACTGCATGCATCTCTTCGGAGGTCGCCGCCAGTTGCGTGGAGGAGTCGCCAATCAGGCTCAACGCGCTACGCAGATTGGTCTGCATGGTCGCCAATGCGGCAATCAGCTTTGCAGACTCATCGCTCCCTTGAACCGTGATGTTTCTGCTCAGGTCGTTGCTGGCGATTCGTTGCGCGATATCCAGCGATTCGCCTATGGGTACGGTCAGACTGCGGGTGTAGAGCACGGCCAGAAAAAGGGTCGTGGCAACGCCCAGCGCGATGAAGATACCGACCGTCCACAATGTCTCACTGTAGGCTTTCTCGGCACTGTCGCCGGCACGTTGAGCTTTGGCGTCATTGATACCTATCAGCTTTTGAAGGGTCGCCTCTACCTGATCTGCCGCGTTTTTCATTTCGTTGTTGGAAATGGCCACGGCGGCTTCCAGGTTGCCGTCTGCCACAAATGCAAGGTAACGGTCCTGGGCAACCTGATAATTGGCGTTGGCTTTATTGAGGGTTTCGAAAACTGCGCGTCCCTCGTCGGTGACGAGATAGGTGCGCAATGTGTCCGAATATCGGGTAATGAGCGAGCGCGACTGCTGAATATCGCTCAATGCCTTCGTTTTGCGATCCTGAGGCTCTATCGGGTTACGCACACGTGCATTGTTGCCCCGTATGCTGACAAATTCGCGATCAAGCTGACCCAGCACCTTCACGCTGGGCAGCACATTGGTCTCAATAAATTTTTCAGCTTCGTTGAGTATGGCCGCCTGCCTTAATGACAGAAACCCCAGTGCAACGATCATCAAACAGAAAACACCAAAACACAGTGCCGAGCGAGGGGCAAGATTGAGTTTCCGTAGGATCATGGTGTTTCTCCATAGGTGAGTAACAACCTATCGCCTGCGGCTGGCTTTTCTTGATCGGATGGCCGGTTTGACTCGACCGTCCATCTGAAACGTTTCCGTGGTAAGTACGCCGCCCTCGTCTGTATTTCTTGTTCGTGGTCAGCGTTGCGCCATACCCAGCATAAAAGTGTCCACTGCCCGGCTGACCATCAGATGAATGTTCTCGGCGCTTAGCGGCTCGGGTGATTGCTGGTAGAGGCGAATTTCGGTTTCGGCCGTCAGCAACGCAGTCAGCTGAAGTGCGGCGATCTCCGGATCAGCGGCACGCAGTTGTCCGCGCTCCATCGCGAAGGTCATGAGCGTGGCGATCGTCTGCAGGCATTCTCTGGGTCCCGACTCGTAGAACATCATGCCGATGTTCGACCGGCCAGACTCTGCGACGACCATGCGGTAAACGTCCAGGGCGGTGTTGTCGTTGATCAGCACCATCAGCATGCGTTCGCCAAAACGAACGAGAATGTCGCGCAGGTCAACCTCACGCTCGTTGTAAGTTGACAGTTCTGACACTGCGTCGGCCAGGTGCGAAGTGGCATGCCTGTTCACGACGGCGATGAAAAGATCTTCTTTGGAAGGAAAGTAACTGTAGATCGTCGCTTTGGAGCCACCCATTCGTTTGGTGACTTCATTCATCGAAGTACGCTCGTAGCCCATTTCGAGGAAAACGCTTGCCGCCGCATCAATGATGGCTTCACGGCGAGCTTCTGTACGCACCTTCATTTGAATCCTCAATCCTGCAATGAACCAACCCATGCATATTAATGCAAAATCAAATGGACTAAAACTGAACCGTTCGGTACGATTTATTTCGTCTCTGTGGAGCTTACTGGAAATGAGGCTTCAGATAAACGTCGCACGGACGCATTGGCCAGATGGCGAAACGATTTCATGCAGTTTTGCCCTTTTCTCTGCGTTTGAACGAACCCTGGAGTGAGCCGACCGATGAACATTATTGATTTCAAAAAGCCGCGCAGTACCTCCAATCGCGAGGTGGCCACGATCAAGGCGCCTGCGCTGCAAAAGGTATTGACCGTCATTCTGCGGACCGATGCGCCGACATTGATGGGTATCTGCAGCGATGGATTGCGTAGCAACAGTTCGATTCTGGGTGGCGAGTTTCATGGCGAAGATGTCCGAGGTTCGGTGCTTCCCGGCGGCAGTGACCTCTTTGTGGAATTATCTGGCGAACTCGCCTTCTTCAACGCACGTTTTACGCTGCGCACTCAGTTGGGTGAGTTGATCAATGTCGAGAACAGAGGCGTCCTGCTGATGGACGAAATCGGACAGGACCAGCTGCAAAGCGGAGTCTGGCCGATTACCGAAGGGCATTACCAATGCACTTGTACACCGCAGTTCCAGGTGTCACTGGGACCGAACGACTGGCTTGAAAAAAGCGTGTTCATCGGCAAGGTCGAATACGTCTATCCCAATGAAACCCTGATCAATTTCTACCGGATAAAGTTTTAAGCGGATCAGTTGTCCAGATGTCGCGAGCAACAAGCGGATCAAAGATTTCCGGGCTTTGGTGCACACCGCTGACGGACTCAGCGGCGTGAGGTCGAGTTGACTCACTCGGTTGGAAAGGATCTTGTGCGCAGCGCGTCTGGACAGGCAGTCGGCAAAGGGGTTGATCTGATCTTATCGCGCCGCGTTTGCATCGGGTGCCGAAGCAGGCCTGGCAAAGGCTGCTCCGGCGACGTGCGTCAGAACGTGACGCTGGCGCTCAGGCGAGCCGTACGCGGCTCGCCAACGTTGACCTGCAGTTGGCTGCCGGTGCTTGAAGGGTAGTACTGTTTGTCGAACAGGTTGTCGACGTTGAGTTGCAGGCGGGTCTTGTAACCGGCCACAGGCACATCCCAGCGCAGGAAAGCATCGGCCACGGTGTAGCTGCTCATGTAGAACGAGTTGGCGTCATCACCAGCACGCTCGCCGACATATCGCGCACCGCCGCCCGCATGCCAGTCGCCAGGACCGGATGGAATTTCCAGATGATGGGTCAGATACAGGCTTGCGGTGTGTCTGGGTGCTTGGCTCAGACGATTGCCTTTGTTACTGGGGTCGTCCAGCACTTCGGTATGGGTGTAGGCGTAGGTGCCGATCATGTCCCAGCGCTCTGCGATACGGCCCGTTACGTCAAGCTCTATACCTTGTGAGCCGACTTTGCCTGCGGCTTCGCTGACACCCGTCACGCCGGTCGGGGTCACGACGTTTTTCTTCTCGATATCGAACACCGCCAGATTGAAATCCAGGCCTGGTGCGAGCGCATATTTGGCGCCGACTTCATAGCTGCGACCTTCTTCAGGGTCGAACGTTGTGCCGTCGTCATTGACCTCTTCGTTGGGCACAAACGAGCGGCTGTAATTGCCGTACAAAGAAAGGTCTTCAGTGACTTTGAACACCAGACCTGCCATGGGCAGGAATACATCATCACTGGTATCCAGGTTTACGGCACGGTTGCTGCCCAGACCTTGAGCGATGTACTGATCGTAATGCTGATAGCGGCCGCCCAGTATCAGGATCCAGCGTTCATTCAGGTGCCAGTTGTCCTTCAGGTAGAGCGATGACGAGGTCAACTGATTGCTGAGGTTGCTGGTGGTCTGACTCACGACGCTGGGCTCGGGCAGGCTGCCATAAGCCGGGGCAAAAATGTTGAAGCCGTTCTGGGCAGTGTTGCGGTAGGTCTTGCCGCGAAACTTGTCGGACTCCTCCTGTTCTGCCCCTATCAACAGGTCATGTTCCTGGCCCAGGATCGTCTGTTTTCCCATGAAGTCCCAGCTGGCATAGCGGGTTTCATAGTCGTAATGGCCACCGTTGGCCTGACGGCGCAGTACGCCGGTGCTCGACAGTGTGCTCGGTTGAGCTATCGCAAGGCTGTATCGATCGTTGTTCCAGCCGTAGGTCAGGCGGGTTTTCCAGTCGTCACTGAGCTGGTACTCGAAGCGTGCGGTGGCGGTTTCGCTGATACCCACCGTGTCGGCCCATTTTTCATCCAGACGTTTGTCGTAACTGACGTCGGCCGGGTGACCGCCGCTGAACACGGTGCCGCGGTCAAACGGGCTGACGTAATCGTTGTATTCGTAGGCCAGCGTGAGGCTTGCGCGTTCGCCGGTCCATGACAGGGACGGGGCGATCAAGGTGTGTTGGTCAACGCCATAGTTGCGCCAGTAGTCTTCGCTCTGGCGCTCGGCGACCAGCCGATAGGCCAGTCCGGTGTCGCCCAGTGGGCCTGTGGTGTCGATACCGAAGTTGCCGCCACCTTCACTTAATGCCGAGCCGCTGAGCGTAGTGCTTTGCACGTACTGAGGCTGCTTGCTGATGACGTTGATCACGCCGCCCGGTTCCATCGCGCCATAGAGCAGCGAAGCCGGGCCTTTGAGGACCTCGACCCGGTCGGTGGTGGCGCCGAAGTTTTTCGAAACCACCGAACGTACGCCATCGCGCAGGATCGAGCCGTCGTCATTGGTGCCGAAGCCACGCTTGACCAACGAATCCTTGGTATTGCCCAGTGTGTTGCCCTGACTGACCCCGCTGACGAACTTCATGGCGTCGTCCAGTGAGCGCACGTTGTAGTCGGCAATGGTCTGCGGTGTCACGACGTTGACGGATTGCGCTTCTTCCTTGAGCGGCACATCGCTTTTGCTGGCAGTGCTGGCACTTTTTGCGCTGTAGCCTTCCTCGGTTTGAGTGGACGCAGCGGATACCTGCGTCGCGGGCAATGTCGCCGCCTCGACAGCGTAAGCGTTGCCGCTGGACCACATGGCCAGCGACAGCGCAGACAGCAGGAAGGGACCGAAACGGCAAGAGTGCAAGGAGGAGGTGTTCAAGAGGAAGGCTCTGTTGTGACGTTAATAGCAATAATTGTAATTTGATATTAATTCTCATGTAAATGCATGAATTATCCGCCTGCTTGCCCGAACTGAAACATGAGCACGTTTTGACGCGCCATCGGGCTGGTCAAGCGAGGATCAGACGGCTCATTCGACATTCACGTCGAGACGCTTGCCCATGCTGATGTGATGTTCCTGGTTGTAGCCCAGTGTCTGATAAAAAGCTTTTACGCCTTCGTTGGCTGCACGAATCTGCAGATTGATCTTCATGCATCCACGCTCGGTCAATGCTGCCTCGGCGTGCTTCACCAGCGCGCTGCCCAGGCCCTTGCCCCGATGCTCTGGATGTACCGCTACCGAATACAGCCAGCCCCGATGACCGTCATAGCCAGCGATGATCGTACCGGCGACGTCACCCGCTTTGACAGCTATGAAAAACAGCCGATCGGCGACGGCCAGCTTCTTGTCGATTGACAGAGAGGGCCGCTGGTGCGGCAGCGTGTCATTGAACACGGTTTTCCAGAGCTGAATGACCGCCTGGCGATGCTGTGCGTCTGAATACTCGACAATGGTGTTCACGGTGCAACTCCTGATGGGTTACACCAACGCTACTGCCTTGCCATTGCAGTTGTCCAACGTGACACATGAATCCACCCGAAAGGCCTACCCAGCCTGTTTGCTCTGGGCCGGCTTTTGGGAGACTCGAGGCAGCGCGGCGGGGTTCTTGAGCAACATCTGGATCGCTTGACCATAGGCCTGCCTGCCAAGACGCATGCTGTTGTTATGCGTGCCGCCTGGAACGAGCAACAGCTTTTTCGGCTCTTGAGCGGCTTCGAACAACTCCTCGCTGAAACGCGCAGGAACGTAACGGTCGTCGGTGCCATGCACGATCAGGACGGGCATATGAATGTCGGCGATCTTGTCGAGGGAATCGAATTTTTGTGACAGCAACCAGCGCACTGGCAGCGAGGTGTTGGCCACAGCAGTAGCGACATCTGCCAGATTGGTAAAGGTCGATTCGATAATCAGGCCGCGGGCCTGAAGCGGCGCGTTGTCCTTTTCGGCATCCTTGCCCAGTTCGGCAGCAAGGTCTACGGCAACTGCACCGCCGAGCGAGTGCCCATAAATCAGGCGACGTTGAGGATCGGGCTGCAGTTGCTTGAGACGTTCCCAGGCAATTCGCGCATCTTCATAGACCGACTGCTCGGACGGTAACTGGCCCATGCTCTGGCCGAAGCCTCGATAGTCAATTGCCAGGATCGAAAAGCCCAAGGCTCGCAATTGCTCGATGCGAAACAACTGTCCGGTGAGATTCCAGCGCGAACCATGCAGGTAAAGCAGGGCAGGGGCATCCTTGCGTGAAGCAGGCCACCACCACGCGTGAATGTTCTGCGAGGTACCGAAGGATGGGGCCTTGAGTTCGAGTTCCTGCACATCGGCCGGCAACCCGCTGTACCAACTGGCCGTGCCAGGCTCGATACGAAACACCAGCTCGCGCTCTTTATGCTCCAGCACGGCACAGCCTACTGGCAGGCCGACGATGAATGCCGCCAGGCATGCCCAGCGTATTGGGCGGGCCTTGAAACGGGCCAGGGAGAAAATCGGCATGGTGCTGGCGTTCCGGTAAGCAAAGGGAGATAAATGCCGGTTATCGCAAACTGTTGCAAGGCTCTACGGCGATTATCGGTTACAGAATATTGCACGCGAACCAGCAGCTCTGGAGCGCTTGAGGAGGGTTTCAATGAAAAACCGCGTCCTGGATCAGGACGCGGCCTGGACGTGATTGGCGGCCGATCGCCGATCAACCGCGTCAGTGCATGAACAACGCAATCAGGATGATGATCGGGATAGGAATGCCGAGCATCCACAACAGTATCGAGCGCATGGTGTATCTCCTTGTTTGAACGTGGCAATACGTATTGAATGATGTTTCAGGGCTTTAAGCAGGCTCACCGACTGTGACCGCCGCGTCGCGACGACGTCCGCCAAAAATGGCAGCGAGGCTTGCGCAGAATGCTCCACACAGAAGAGTGACGAAGGTCCAGAGTGCTGTCGCAGCGGCAACTTTGGCGGCGGTGTCAGCAGCCTGTTTGGCCTTGACCTTGGCGTCTTCTATCGACTTCAAGGCTTGGCCGTAAACGTCATCGACACGGCGCTCTGCATCCTGCTGGCTGATATTGGTACGTTGCGCTATCAGTTGCGCAAGATAGCTCCGGTCTTCCGGGCTCATCTGACCATCGTTGTCTAGGGTGCGGCTGAAGACACGCAGCACCACTGCATGTACCGATTGGTCATCGCCCGCTACCGGGTTATCGGTGCGAAAAAGTCGGTCGATGTAATAGTGATAGTCCTGACCGTCGCTGTTTCCCGCAGCACTTCCCGCTGCCTGGGAAACTGCACCTGCTGCGCCAGAAGCCACGCTGGCCCCCGCTTTTACGCCGCCTCCGATGACACTGGCTGCCGAACCGGCGATCAAGGTAGCGGCCAGCAGCGTGGCAACGGTCCACGCCAGAAAACCGTGCGCAGTGTCGCGAAAGTAGACTTCGTCATTATGCACGTTGGCCCACTTCACCCGCAGACGACCAGCCAGATAACCACCGATGCCAGACGATAAAATCTGGACGATTATCAGCCAGATGACTGTGGTCACTCCCAGGCTTTTAGCGCTGATGCCTTCGTCGGCCCACGGTGACATCGCCGAAAAGCCCAGCCCCAGGCCAAGCATGAGAAGCAGCATTGAAGCGACTGCCGCCGCCGCTGCACCTGCGAAAATAGCACCCCATGACACGCCCGAGACGTTACCGGCGCTGCTCTCTGCGGCTACATAAGTATTACTGGGTAAGGCCATGGTGTTGACTCCTGCGAAGCGATTCAGGGCTTGTTTGGAGATGTATTGCAGGCTTGGTGCCAGTGTCCTGTTTTTTATAAAAGTATTTTAAAACAATGTGTTGGGTTATTTTTGAGATCCGGAGTATGTGCGTTTTGCACTGCAGGCCTGAGTCAGGGCGGGCGTTCTGCATGAAGGTGTCATCGTTTCATAGGTGTCATTCAGGGCTGCAGAGCAGATCACTGCCAGGCTTTGGAGCGCCGCGGTCAACCGATGTGTCTTTGGTCTGGTTTGTTACAGCGGTAGCTCTTCTTGACACCTGCGGCTTATGCTGTGCATGTGTGACACAGGCAATCGAGCCCTTGGCTATGGGTTGATTCGCCGGTAAGAGGTCATCCTCATCGGCGTTTTCTTCAATTTCTTCAAAAGGTTACCGTTCAATGTTTCTACATCGTCCCCTGGAAGAAAAAGACATCCCCATCGTGTGTGCGCTGCCGCAAAATGCCGACGAACTTTTTTACATGTTTCCACGGGCGACCTACCCGCTATCGCCTGCGCAATTGCTGGACGCATTGGAAACCCGTTATGACTCCACCGTGATTGAAATGAATGGGGAGGTGGTGGGTTACGCCAATTTCATGCGATGTGATTTTCGTGGCCGCTGCTCATTGGGCAATGTGATTATTGCCCCGGCCGCCCGTTCGCGCGGTGTGGGCCGATACATGATTGGCTGCATGATGGAAATCGCCTTTGACAAGCATGAGGCGTCCGAGCTCACGGCCTCCTGCTACAACCACAATGTGCCTGGGCTGTTGTTCTACCCACGTCTGGGGTTTCGTCCTTATGCGATCGAAGAACGGCTTGATAAACAAGGTGCTCGGGTGGCGCTGATCCACTTGCGCTTACCCAAGTCGGTCGATTGACAGATAAACAGGGTGGCCGTCGAGCAATAGCTCAGACCACCCATTGAATTTGCGGCCAAGGTTCAGTTGTCGATCCGCAATGGATCAGAGCTGCTTCATGTGCAACGTTTACGACCGTTCGTCATCTCGCCGCCCGTTTATAAACGGGAATGTCTATACGTATTGATGCAGATCACGATCTTCTTCGCTTGATAACCTACAGTGAAACGATTCTTCTGCTATTAATTACAAATAGTTACGTTTCAGCGCTTTTGGCAGTGCCTTTAAGTGCATTGCTTAATGCGTCAGTGAACGCGTATAAAGGTGAAAAGGTATTCCGGAACTGATGAGAAGTAAGGTCAGGCAAGGATATGCCTGGGCTTAGTTGTAGGGTTTCAATTGTCAGTATTTATCTGCCCGCCTGTGGCAGTGCTTATACAATAAGGAGATGGAAAATGATCGCGTGTGGACTGTCTACGTTAGAATTACGGAATATTATTGAGCGTGCGTTTTTACCGCAGCGTTGCACCTGCACGGTAGGGCCTGATCGTTCAATGACGGTGCAGGTGACTGATCCGGAATCCGGCCGAATAGAACTGTTGGTGACTGGTATTTCCCTGGAACGGCTCAATACCAGCCGAAGTATCTCTGACCTGGTGGCAGAGTTGCGTGTCGAGCTCGAGGAACATCGTTCACCGGCCCCACGCTACCGAACGGCTTGATACCCGTCTTCCGAAAGTCAGACCTCGTTCAGCTGCGTCTGACTTGAGTTATCAACGATCGCGAGGTGCTTCTGCCCAGAAGCACCTCGCGTTTCTTTGTCTGTCGTTCAGGCATGTCGATACGTAAAATGCTGCGCGTGGCCGGCCAGTCAATTTATCGGCGCTGGTTTCCTGCGGTTTTAAAAAAGGACGATGAGAAAATACAAAATGAATGGCGAGCTGGTTTGTAAAGCCCGTTGTTGGAGCAGGCGTAGGATTTAATGGAATAGGTCCGGTTTATCAAGGGTTTGTAAGTCGTGGCGCATTGAGTGCCATAGCCGGGCTGCAATTTGACACTTTGGCGTTTCTTTGCAACTATCCAGTGACTCTTTCTTTTCGAGTACGTTCCGCAAGTTTTCTGATTTCAGACAAACGTGTCAGGTCAACTCTGATCTGGCGGTAGCGTACCTCGCGTTAATTGCAGACTTTGAAAATCTCTTCGCTCGGCCTGTTTAAACAGGCTGTTGTGCTGCTGTTTCGCTGCGCTTTTTTTTGGCAAAGGTCTGCAGGGTGGTTTGTTCAGAATTTATTTCAATTTATTTCAATTACCTCGCTTTTAAACCGTGCATGGACGCTGGTTCGCTTTAACCGCCAGGCATTCGATCATCCAGAACTTCTGGACTGCACCAACGTAGGGAATGACGATGGAGCATCATTATGTTTAAAGACTCTTCGGAAACGGTCTGTAGCTGCGTAGTAGGCGGGGCTGGCCTGGCAGGCATGGGTTTTTTGTTCAATGCCTTGAAAAGTGGAACGATGTCCGAGATTGCCAGCGGCGGGTTGATTGTCATTGATTCAAGCGCTCAGCCGGGCGCGGGCATGCTGGGGCATTACCGAATCACGGCGAATTCGATGGGGGATGTATTCATCGATTGTCTGCGAGACCCGGCGTTGCGTGAGATCTTTGAGCCGCTGGAATATTCGCCCGCTTACTGGCGCATCCGTGGGCAGGCGCAAAGCGCACCACAACTGTCGGATGTCGGCCAACTCATGATGGAAGCGTCGCGGTTGGTTCTGGACCATATCGTCCTCCACTACGGCGCGAAGATCTGGCACAGCACTACCATCACCGAAGTCACCAGCAAGAACGACGAGTTTTACGTCGCGGTAGAAACCGAAGGGTGCGTCAGGCAAGTCAGATGTCAGACATTGGTACTCAATCTGGGCGGTCGTCAGGACAGTCGTCACCTGATCAACAGCCTGGCCCAACAGGAACTGGCGCTTCCAGAGGCGGTGAACATCCAGAGCGCTGACCGGCTGTTGCGTATGAACGCTGTCCAACTGCGTGAAGTGTTCGCTACGGCACTCTCCAGCGACGGTCGAATTGTCGTGGTGGGCGGGTCCCACAGTGCTTTTTCCATGCTTGAAAACCTGGCAGATGCGTTGGAGTTTGCCGGTCTGCAAGCATTGACTCTGGTCCATCGGACCCCGATCCGGTTGTTCTATGAGAGTGCAGAACATGCGCTAGCAGCCGGTTACGCTTTTGATCCACAACTCGATGTCTGCCCGATTTCGGGACGTGTAAACCGCTCTGGCGGCCTGCGCTATCGGGCGCTGGATGTCGGTCGTGAAGCGCTGTTGAATGGCCGTGTCGGTAAAACGGGTGTACGGGTGCAGTTGCTTCAGACAAACGGCGAACGTCCAGGCGAGCTTGAATCGGCACGCCAGGCGCTGGCCGAGGCCAGCGTTGTGGTGCAATGCTCGGGGTATCAACCGAGGTTGCCGACATTGCGTTACGGCGATGGCAGCCTCATCACGTTGCGCGAGACCAAAGGTGGGCTTGATTCGGACCCTGCAGGTTGCCCCTTGGACCAGAGCGGCCGCCGCTTAAAAGGACTCTACCTGTTTGGACTGGGCGCCGGGTTGGCGGCGGATCCGCAGTTGGGCAGCGAACCGTCTTTCGATGGGCGGATCTACGGTGTATGGCAGTTTCACCACGACGCGAGCCGTGCTGTCATTCAGGCGATTATCGCCCGTCTGCGTTATAAGGCCCTCGCTATTGAGGCCCCGCGGTTGCCCGGTTTCGCACAGCTTGAGAACCTGAGTGGTCAGAGCTGGCAGCTCCCATGAGACAGATCGAACGGGTACCCGCCACGAAGGTCGAAAAAAGTTCTGAGCGTCAGGCTGGTGTGGCCTGATGTCCATAGCATCGATCAGGGTTTCCGGGCACGGGAATACAGTGCATTCAGTGAATAATCCCTCGATCGCCTGCCCCGTGGAGCCGCGCTGGAGTATCGAGTCTTCAGGGCGTCCTTTTGATTTCAAGTAGACATTTGGAGGTGCTACTCATGCCCGTCACACACGATTTATTCGCAGACCTGAAAGTGTCCAAGGACGAAGTCATCGAACGCAGCAAGGCAGACGCAACCTTGCAACGTCTGCTGAGCGATTACGATCAGGCCGACGCAAAGGTAGTGGAAGCCGAGAAGGGGCCAGCTGGAGGGGCAGGTGACGATGAGCTCAAGAAACTCAAGGAAGAGCGTTTACTGGTAAAGGACAAGATCGTCCAGCGTCTTTCTTGACCATGGGGGATCTCTCCCGCTGAGTAGTCTGTACCCAGCCAGGAACGGCCCCATCAAGGGGCCGTTTTCATTGTCGGGCCGTCAGCCAAGCCCTGGCGTCGCGCCGAAGGCTGTAGCCGTCGGCGGTGGGCGCAAGGATGGATCGCTGACACTACTGCGTGTTCCGGACGGATTGCCGTGGTCGGCATGTGTCCTGCTCGGGGTGCTCGAAGATTGCGAATGAGCCGAATCGACAGCGCCTGAACGGGTCAGCTTGTCCTTGGCCTGATGGATCAGGCGCTTTTCCTGCTCAGTGGCAGGCAGTGCGGCCCCGATCACGGCACCTATAGCAATACCGATGGCAGCAAGCGCCAGCGGCTGCTCATTCAGCAAGGTGCGAGTGCTGGACTGAACGTATTTTCGCTGCTCGTCACAGGTTTGGCTCAAGGACGAATGCGTGCTGCTGGAGAAGGTATCGCTGATTCGGTCCTTCACATGTGTCGCCTCATCCTTCATATGGCTTGCCTTGCCTTTCAGATGACTTGCGACCTCTTGAACCCTGGCCTTTGCGCTGCTCAGGCCATCAGTCACATCGCCCTTCATTTCGCTGAGGTGCTCACCGGTCTTGTGCAGCGCAGAGGGTCCGGCAGCAGGCGTGCGGTCGCCCATCATCAGCCAGAACACGCCGACGGTTGTCAGTACGGCGGGCACGGGGTTGGCCCTGACCTGGCTTCCCAGGTTGCCGAAAAACTCCCCGCCATTCTCTTTCACGTAACCCAGGGCCTGATCGACCAACTGACCTGGAGACATCTTCTTTTCCAGCGCATCCACGATGCTGCCGATACTTGAACGTTGCTGGTCGATTTCTCGCTCAAGAGTTTCCGGGCTTTTCCGGGATTCCAGTTCACTGTCCTGGGGTGTATCGAAGCGGCTGTCAGTGTTCATGAGACTTTCCTCTGAAGAGCTTCCTTGTCTTTGTGCAGGGTGCTGGCAGTACGTTCAGGCACAAGGTTGGTCGGTTCGAGTCTTTTCTTGCCCGCCTGGACCATGAAAAAACCGATGACCAGAGCCGCAACGCCGACCAGCAGAGCCGCAAGCCACGGTGCCAGCACCTGACTCAGGGCGTACACAGCTGCCAACAGGACCATGACCAGCCCGCCGAGCATGACGATGGCGCCAAGGCCAATGGACATCACGCCTTGTCGGGTCGCCTGAATCGACTCGCGGAGTTCGGCCTTGACCAAGGCGATTTCCTTGGTCATCAATGCGGGCACTTCATGCGCAAGTTGCCTGATCAGGCTGACTACGGACGTATCATTGTCGTTTGAAGGATTGGATTGAGTGCCAGGGGGCGTATTGGGTGAGATAGCCATTACACGTCTCCTTTTGGTAGGCCTGATCTTGGCAGACCGTCCCGGGTCAGATCGCCGCCTATGTCATCGGTGAAACCGTTCGGGGTATCCGGCAGTCGTTGCCCAGACCGCGTACTGTGCGAGAGCGTTTCTTCGTGTGCGTGCGTCGCTGCCAATTCCTCGGCGCCCAGCGCCGCAGGGCTGATTGGATCAGCAGGCTGAGACGAGTCAGTGGCCGACAGGTCCTGATTCTTGGCGGTCGATGACGGTGAGGTGTTCGAGCCGTGAGTACCTGAAGCGGACATGGTCGGGCTGGCAGCGCGCGAATCCTCAGCCCCTGAGGTGCTTGCTGAAGTACCGGATGCTTTCAGAAGACGCGACAACCCAAGGCCAATCGCCACGCTTGCGCTGATGAACAACACAGGATTTTCCTTGGCCAGTCGGCCTGCGTCCTGCAACAGTTGTTCAGCGTTCTTGTTGCGCAGGTTTTCCGCCAGTGTGGTCATGCTTTGTGCGATGTCATTCACGTAATGCGATACGCCAAGCGTATCGTTGCTGTCGATTTGCTCTGCCGCTGACTGGGCGTTCTGTGCAAGGTCCTCGATGGTCTGCGCTGCGCCTTCACGGTACTGCTCAAACTGCGCGGCTTCGTGCTGTCCGACATTTTCGGATGACGCGCTGGTGCGGTCCGTTGACCCCTGATAAGGATCCCGGCCCGGCTGGCCGTTGGTGTGGGTACTACCGCTCATGGATGCTTCGTGGGTGATTGCCATCTGTGTTCACCATTTTGTCTTTCACCAAGTAGAAAAATGCTCGGCTCACTGCTTACTACGGGCTGGCATCGGAAAAGGTTGCCGGTACGCACAGGGCGCGTTAACCGACAGTAACCTCTTGGTGGACGTCTGGTTTTTTGGGGACGTTCCGAAAGAATGACAAATGGCTCATGTCAACCGATGGGGAGGGGGGAGAGGGCGGGAATGGACGCGCATAAAAAACGGCGCCATGGAGGCGCCGTACGACCGATCCGCCGGAACGGCGGCAGATCAGCATTGAATAAGGGACGTTGTGTCGGTGTTATTGTGGGTCCTGGTTCGGAGCCAGCTCTGCCTGGATGCGTTTGTAGATTTCTTCACGATGTACAGAGACGTTTTTCGGTGCATTGATGCCCAAACGAACCTGCAGCCCTTGAACGCCAAGAATTGTCACGGTGATCTCGTCACCGATGTTTATGCTTTCGCCGACTTTGCGAGTGAGTATCAACATAATCTTTTCCTTGATGGCCTCTTGAAAACGCCTCTCTCAAGAGGCTGGCGTTTGCCTTTGCGTGGTGATTGTTGCCGAGTGCATCCAATTACATCCGTCATGAGACGTTGCGGTGGTGAATTTAATTCCCTCGGTTCATTTTCTTGTCATCGAGATTTGCATCAGCGATACGACGAGTGCGCCAATTCTGCCCGTTTTGACGTGAAAATACCCGTATTTACTGGTGCAGCTTAAAAGTAACGTAATCAAAGGCAAATACCTGTTTCGCTATCGACGTGATAGAGAACGCCGACCTGTCCGTCCTCAAGGTGTTTGTAAGCGTAGGCATGACTTCGAGACCTTGCCTCTGCTTTCTGAAAATTCAATTGAAAGTGCGTTACATGACGTAGGAAATTGCGCGCATGGAGCTTTGAAGCGCGGCGGCGGGGACGTGTGTATTGCGTTTGAAGCGTCAGTGGGCGGGGTGCGGGGGAGGGGGATTTAAACGCGGCGGATGAAGCGGGATAAACCTGTGCGGGCCAATGGACCCGCACAGGTATCAACAGTCAATACGTCAGAGCGCCATCGACAGCAACATGATAAAGATCAGGCCAACGACCGACAGAATGGTTTCCATGACGGTCCAGGTCTTGAAGGTTTCAGCGACCGTCATGTTGAAGTACTGCTTCACCAGCCAGAAACCAGCGTCGTTCACGTGAGACAGAATCAAAGAGCCTGCACCGGTCGCCAGTACCAGCAGCTCGCGATTCACGCCCGGGATCAGGCCAACCACCGGAGCCACGATACCTGCGCCGGTGATGGTGGCGACGGTCGCTGAACCTGTCGCCACGCGGATCACCGCTGCTACCAGCCAGGCCAGCATGATCGGGTTGATCTGCGCTTGCACTGCCATATGACCGATTACATCGCCCACACCGCTGGCCACCAGCATTTGCTTGAAGCCGCCACCTGCGCCCACGATCAGCACGATGGCCGCGACTGGCGCGAGACTCTGGTCCAGCAATTTCATGATTTTTGCGCGATCAAAGCCACGTGCCGCACCGAAGGTGTAGAACGCCAGCAACAGGGCCGCGAGCAGGGCAGTGATCGGGTGACCGATCAGGTCCATCCAGATGCGGAACACGTTGGTGTCTGGCAGTACCACGTCAGCGAATGTCTTGAGCAACATCAGGAACACAGGCAGCAGGATAGTCACCAGCGTGATGCCAAAGCCCGGCAGGTTCTCGGAGCTGGACTCCTTGGCGATCTGGTCCATCAATTCCTGGGAAGGAGTGCCCGGGATGTACTTGGAGATCCATTTGCCATAGATCGGACCGGCAATGATCGCGGTAGGCAGAGCGATGATCAGGCCATAGAAAATGGTCTTGCCGATGTCTGCGCCAAAAATACCGATGGCCAGCAACGGACCCGGATGTGGCGGAACCAGACCATGAACCGCAGACAGGCCGGCGAGCAGTGGGATACCGATCTTGACGATGGAAACACCGGTGCGACGGGCAACGATGAACACCAGCGGGATGAGCAGCACGAAGCCGATCTCGAAGAACAGCGGAATGCCCACCAGGAACGCGGCGAACATCATCGCCCAGTGCACTTTCTGCTTGCCGAACGCGCGAATCAGGGTTTGTGCGATCTGATCAGCGCCACCCGAGTCTGCCATCAGTTTGCCGAGCATGGTGCCCAGACCAAGGATGATGCCGACAAAGCCCAGTACGCCGCCGAAGCCGTCCTGGAAGGATTTCATGACCTTTTCAACGGGCATCCCGGACGTCAGACCGAGAAAGCCTGCGGCCAGAGTCAGCGCTACAAAAGGGTGAACTTTGAACTGGGTGATCAGCAGCACAAGGCCGATGATGGTCACCAGGGCGTCGACGAGCAAAAACGTCTCATGGGTCATACCGAACATGGGTGTCTCTCCGGTTATTATTTTTCAGCCGCTACTGCGAGCGCTGTCCTTCTTTTCTCGTGCGTGATTGCCAAAGACAGCGCTGTCTTTGGCGGTCACGCCTTTAACGGATCAGGCTTTGGAGTCTTCCCACCATTGCGAGGCTTGCAGGCCGATTTCCTCGATGGACTGGGTAGCATCGACCACCAGGGTCAACGGTTCGCCTTCAGGCGATTCAAGCGTTGCGAATTGGCTGTCCACCAGGCTGGCAGGCATGAAATGCCCAGGCCGATGTGAGCAGCGATCCACCGCCACTTCCTTGGTCAGCTCCAGAAAGACAAAGCCCAGGCCCGGTACAGCGTCACGCAGACGCTGTCGGTAGATGAGCTTCAGGGCAGAGCAGGTCAGGATGGGCCGCTCGCCTCGGGCCAGTGCCGCGGCCAGTTCTTCACCCAGACGGGTCAGCCAACCGGCACGGTCGTTGTCGTCGAGTGGGTTTCCGGCGCTCATCTTGTCGATGTTCGCCTGAGGGTGAAACGCGTCACCTTCTATCAGGCGTCCGCCAGTATTGAGCGCGATCTGGGCACCGATTGCACTTTTGCCGCAGCCGGAAACACCCATTACCACGATGGCAGAAATAGCAGGATTCGCAGTTGTCACAGTAGGCACCTCATCTGGAGACAGCGCTGTCTTCGTCCGGTGGACATAAAGCTCAGCCTGGGCTGTTCCAGTTCTTGTCGTTGTTTTGAGTTCAACACTTAACATCGGAGGCTGTTCTCCGTAGCAACCTGGCAATGGGTGCGAATGTGAAACCCGCGATAAAGCATTGTCACGGTCCGTGAGACAGCGCTACCTTATTGGTCATTCGACACATTTGGCAACCCCTATGTTAGTTGGCAACGCATGATGCGCATTGGTTCCCGCTCTACCGGCCGTCCGACCCTTAACGAAGTTGCACGTCTTGCTGCTGTTTCGCCGATTACTGCCTCACGTGCGCTGCGTGGTATCAGCACCGTCTCGCCAGAGCTGGTGGAAAAGGTTCGAGCGGCGGCCCAGAGCCTTGGCTATGTCGCCAACGCGGCTGCTCGGGCGTTGGCGTCGTCATGCAGCCAGACCGTCGTGGTGCTGGTGCCTTCGTTGTCGAACCAGTTGTTCATCGAAACCCTGGAAGCGATTCAGGATGTGTTACGCGTCCGGGGGCTCGACGTGGTGATCGGCAACTACCACTACTCCCCCGACGAAGAAGAAAAGTTACTGCGCAACCACCTGGTCAATCGTCCGCGGGGCATCCTGCTGACCGGGTTTGACCATACTGCGGCGTCGTTGCAATTGCTGGAAGCCAGCGGCTTGCCCTGCGTGCACATGATGGAGCTCGACACCCGGCGCGGCGCCTATTGTGTCGGGTTCTCCCAGGAGCAGGCAGGCGCAGCGGCGGCGACGCACCTGTTGGGCCGCGGTCGCAAGCGTCTGGCGTACATGGCTGCTCAACTCGATCCGCGCGTACTGCAGCGAGGAGCGGGGTTTCGCCGGGTTCTGGAAGAAGCCGATCTGTTCGATCCGCAGTTGCAGGTCATGTCGCCGTTGCCGTCGTCGATTGGCCTGGGCAGCGAACTGTTTGCCCGTTTACTGCGCGAGCATCCGGATGTCGACGGGGTGTTTTTCTGCAACGACGACCTGGCTCAGGGCGCTGCCCTTGAAGCACTCCGTTTGGGTGTCAGCATTCCGGAGCGGGTATCGCTGATGGGTTTCAATGACCTGCCAGGCTCGGCTCACATGGTGCCGCGCCTGACCTCCATCCGCACTCCGCGGCAGGAGGTTGGCCAGCGCGCGGCGCAACTGCTGCTTGGGCTGCTGGATGGCCTCACTCAGCATCCGCAAGTGGATCTGGGTTTCGAGCTCGTGGTGCGGGAAAGCTCCTGAAAGCCGCTTTCATCACGCTGACCAGTGGTTGCCACTCACGATCAGGTCCGGCCTGCTCATCCGCAGGCCGTGACGGGTCTGCATCTGCGTGTTTTCATGTCCTCTTCCAGCGGGTCCTGCGGGGTTCTGACTGTCATTTCTGACAGTACCCAAGCGGTGTCGTCGAGTATTCAATGGGATCACGTTTTTGGATCCGAGCGGCATAAGAGCCTTGGTCGCATCGTTCGTGGGTGGGGTTGCATCTTGTTATCTGTGCCCCACCGTGGCGGTCTTGCAGACCTATTCATTGGTGAGTGACATGCACAAAAAAGCACCCCAGTACGTCAGAGCTCAGAGTCAGATGGCAGATGCGATTGGTATGGAGGTCCCGCTGGATATCGCCTGGCTGACAAGCATCATTCCGCTTGATTTCGTTCCTCGGGAAATCGAAGTAAGCACGGACGAGAAAACCCTCTACGTGGCGCATGAAACCGGCAACGAAATCAGTGTGTTCAGCCTCGTCGAGCCTTTTTACGTGCGCTCCATCAAAGGCGCGGGCGCGGGGGATATCACGCTCAGCCCGGACGGGAAGCGCCTGTACTCGGTGGGCAGCAAGAAGTGTTATGTGATCGATACCGAAAACCTTACCGTGATCCGGACTCTCGCGTCCGCCAAGGTAAACAGGATCGTCTGCAGCCCGGATGGCTGCTTCATCTGCCTGTCGTTTCAGGACATGCCGGGTGGGTTGATCCGGGTGATCAGGACCGATGACTATCAGGTCGAAAACGATTTTGATCTTGGCGCCTTGTCCAAAGCCTCGCTCGCGCTGGCCGTCAGCCCGCAAAGTGACCGGATCTTTGCATCGGTACTGGCGGACGGTATTGCGCTCAGTGCGGTGTCTGTGATCGACCCGGTCGGCTATGGGCAGGACGACATTCCGGGTTTTGCCGACCCTCGTTCGATGGCGATCAGCAGTGACGGCTTGCGGCTTTACGTGGGCGGGATCGATGAGGTGTACATCGCTGACGGGACCAGCGGCAGAATGTATTACCGTGAAAAAATCGGTTGTCAGGGATATCCGGTCAAGATCATTGGCATCACCCCGGATGATCGCTATGTCTACGTCGTCTACACCTGCAACTTCGATGTGTACCGGGTCGATACGGTCAAGGGTACGGTAAGCTGCATTGCCTATTTTCCGTCGGTAGGCGGGTCGGTGCTGAGCAAGGCGGGTACGCGTCTGTACACCACTCATTCGGACATGAGTTGGGTGTCGATCTATCAGTTGTAAGTTCTTTCGTCCGGTTCGGACGCTCCTCTCGCATGTTCTCTGAAGCCTGGCAATCAACGGCGTCCCGCATGACGAATTGCCGTTGATGCCTGCTTTCTTCCGCGCGCTGAACAAAAGGCTTGTTGGGTGCCGGTTACTGTTTGTCCTTGAACGTCAGGCGAAACTCATGCAGCAAGGGTTCGGTATAGCCTGCCGGTTGCTCGCAGCCCTTGAACACCAGCGCACACGCCGCCTGAAACGCCACAGAGTGTTTGAAGTCCCTGGCCATGGGCCGATAGTGGGCGTCACCGGCGTTCTGCTTGTCCACCACCTTGGCCATGCGCTCCAGCACGCTGCTGACGTACTCCCTGTCGACCACCCGATGTTGCAACCAGTTGGCCATGTGCTGGCTGGAAATACGCAGTGTCGCCCGGTCTTCCATCAAACCGACGTCGTGAATGTCCGGAACCTTGGAACACCCCACACCTTGTTCGACCCAGCGCACCACGTAGCCGAGCAGGCCTTGTGAGTTGTTTTCGAGCTCTTCGCGAATCTGCTCCAGGGTCCACTGCGGTTCGCTGACCACCGGGATGGTCAAGAGATCGTTGAGCAACTGCTCGCTGACGTCGGACAGCTTTTCCTGTTGCAGTTTCTCCTGCACGGCCTGTACATCGACCCGATGGTAATGCAGTGCGTGCAGCGTAGCGGCGGTGGGCGAGGGTACCCAGGCGGTTGTCGCGCCGGATTGTGGATGAGTGATTTTCTGCTCGAGCATATCGGCCATGCGGTCCGGCATGGCCCACATGCCCTTGCCAATCTGCGCCCGCCCGCGCAAGCCGCAGGCCAGGCCGACCAGCACGTTGCTGCGTTCGTAGGCTTTGATCCACGGCGCGTTTTTCATGTCGCCCTTGCGTAACACCGGCCCGGCCTGCATGGCGCTGTGAATCTCGTCGCCGGTGCGATCCAGAAAACCGGTGTTGATAAACGCGACCCGCGCAGAAGCGGCGTTGATGCAGGCCATGAGGTTGACGCTGGTGCGACGCTCCTCATCCATGATGCCCATTTTCAGGGTGTGCCTTGGCAGCTTGAGCAGGTCCTCGATGCGGCCGAACAACTGATCGGCAAAGGCGACTTCGTCGGGGCCGTGCATCTTGGGTTTGACGATGTACACATTGCCCGCGCGTGAATTGCCACGGCGTTTACGGTCGTGCAGGGCGATCAGGCTGGTGAGCACACCGTCGAGTATTCCTTCGGGTATTTCGTGGTCGTCCTTGTCGACGATCGCCGGGTTGGTCATCAGATGGCCGACGTTGCGGATGAGCAGCAGCGAACGCCCGCGCAGTGTCAGCTCGCCGCCACTTGCAGCCTTGTACGTGCGGTCAGGATTGAGGCGACGGGTGATCGCCTTGCCGCCCTTGTCCAGCGTTTCGGTCAGGTCGCCCTTCATCAGGCCGAGCCAGTTGCGATACACCGCTACCTTGTCATCGGCGTCCACGGCCGCCACCGAGTCTTCGCAGTCGACGATGGTTGAGAGCGCTGATTCGATCAACAGGTCCTTGATGCCGGCGGCGTCGGTGCTACCGACCGGGTGTTTCGGGTCGATCTGGATCTCGATGTGCAGCCCGTTGTGCTTGAGCAGGATTGCGTCCGGCTGACCAGGCTCGCCCTGGAAGCCGATGTACTTTTCCGGCTGCTGAAGGCCGGTGTGGGTGCCGTCGGCCAGCGCGATGTGCAACTGGCCGTCTTCGATGCGATAGCTGCGGGCATTGACATGGCTGCCCTTGGCGAGCGGCGCGCTGCTGTCCAGCAGTTCGCGTGCAAAGGCGATCACTTTGGCGCCGCGCAACGGGTTGTAGCCAGCGCTGATCTCTGCGCCGTTAGAGCTTGATATTGCGTCTGTTCCATACAGCGCGTCGTACAACGAGCCCCAGCGCGCGTTGGCAGCATTGAGCGCATATCGCGCGTTGATCGCGGGCACGACCAGTTGCGGCCCGGCCTGTTCGCTGATTTCCAGGTCAACGTTGGCAGTGGTGGCGCTGACATGATCCGGCACGGGTTGCAGATAGCCTATCGAGTGCAGGAAATCGCGATACGCAGGCATATCCTTGATTGGGCCTGGATGCGCCTTGTGCCATTTGTCCAGTTCGTGTTGCAGGCGCTCCCGCTCGGCCAGCAGGTCGCGGTTGCGTGGGCCTAGTTCGTGCACCAGTGCATCGAAGCCTTCCCAGAAGCTTTCCGGGTCCAGGTCTGTGCCCGGCAGGACTTCATCCTCGACAAAACGCTGCAGGTTGACGGCGACCTTGAGACGGTGACATTTGACGAAATCGGTCATGAAAAGCGGCTCCTGTGAGTTCTTTAAGGCTGTGACACTGAGGGATCAGTCGGCATTCAGCGCAGCAATACCGGCCTTGGCCACTTGAGCGTCCTGATCGGCCTTGACGCCGGATACACCCACCGCGCCGATCACTTGACCGTCAACAATGACGGGTACGCCCCCTTCAAGAGACGTCAGCAGTGGGGCGCTGAGGAATGCGGTGCGACCGCCGTTGACCATTTCTTCGTAACCCTTGGATTCACGCTTGCCCAGCGCCGAGGTGCGCGCTTTTTCAATCGAGATATAGCTGCTGATCGGTGACGCATCGTCCAGACGTTCGAAGGCCAGCAAGTGACCACCGTCGTCGACGATAGCAATGGCAACCGCCCAGCCGTTGGCGTGGGCCTCATCGCGAGCGGCGGCGAGCATCAGGCTGACTTCGGTCTGGGTCAGAACGGCTTTGATTTTCATGAAGTGCTCCATTGAGTGTCTGGTGGATAAATATTCAGTTGTGAGGCGTCAATCAGGATCAGTCTTGACCAGGCGCACTCAGCGCCTGGTCAACCAGCTCGATCCAGTGCCTCACGGGCGTCCTGTTGGCGCCTGAGAGGTGGGTCTGGCAGCCGATATTTGCGGTGGCGATCACCTCGGGTTTGTCGCTTTCCAGTGCGTTCATCCGGTTGTCCCGTAACTGCCGCGCAAGCTCGGGTTGGGTAATAGAGTAGATGCCTGCCGAGCCGCAACACAGATGCCCGTCCGGCACGCTGGTCAGGTTGAAGCCCAGACGAGACAGTACCCGTTCGACCTCGCCACCCAGCTTTTGTGCGTGTTGCAACGTGCACGGGCAGTGGAACGCCAATCGTGTTTCGCTCTTGATGCCCAGCGTTTCAAGGGGTTCATCACGCATTACTTCGACCAGATCCCGGGTGCAGGCGCTGACGTAGGCCGCTTTCGAGGCGTAGTCGGGATCATCGCGCAGCAGGTGGCAGTAATCCTTGACGAATGCCCCGCAACCGCTGGCGGTTTGAATCAGGGCGTCGGCTCCGCTCTGCAAGGCGGGCCACCATGCATCAATGTTGCGTCGGGCACGATCCAGCCCCGCCTCCTGTGCGTTCAGGTGGTAATCCACTGCGCCGCAACAACCGGCTTCGGAGATCGGGCTGATGCTGATACCCAGGCGGTCGAGTACACGTGCAGTTGCAGCGTTGGTATTGGGCGAAAGGCCCGGCTGCACGCAACCTTCAAGCATCAGCATCTGACGCGCATGCCGACGGTCCGGACGAACCCCGGCCGGGTGAATGGTCGTCGGCAACTTGCTTTTCAGCATACTCGGCAGCAAGGGGCGAAAGGTGGTGCCAAGCCGGGTCAGAGACGTAAACAGCCCTGCATTGGGAACGATACTGCGCAAGCCCTCACGCAACAGCCGTTGACCCAGCGGGCGGGGAACTGCGGCATCGACGGCGGCACGGCCAATGTCCAGCAGGTTGTGATAATCCACTCCCGAGGGGCAGGTGGTTTCGCAGTTGCGACAGCTCAGGCAACGGTCCAGGTGCAGTTGGGTCTTTTCGGTGACTTCGTTGCCTTCCAGCACTTGTTTGATCAGGTAGATCCGGCCGCGTGGGCCGTCCAATTCGTCGCCCAGCAACTGATAGGTCGGACAGGTCGCGTTGCAGAAACCGCAATGCACGCAACTGCGCAGGATGCGCTCGGCTTCTTCGGCGCGGGGCAATTGTCTGGCGTGTTCGCTCAACGTGGTCTGCATGGTTCAAAGCTCCGCGTACATTCGGCCAGGGTTGAAAATACCCTGCGGGTCGAGCCCTGACTTGAGCTGCTGGTGGTAACGCAGCAACGGTTCGGCCAGCGGCTGGAAAGGGCTTTGCGCACAACCGGGGCCATAGCAGGTCGCGTGGCCGCCTGCCGCTACGACAGCGGCCCGAATGACCTCGCCGTCAGCGTCGGACTTCAACCAGCGCTGCGCGCCGCCCCAGTCGATCAGTGGATCACCGGGCAGGTCCAGCGTCGGGGTATTGGCCGGTACGCAGATTCGCCAGAGCGCGCGCTTGTCGTCGAAAAACGGCAGGCGCTGTTCATTCAACTGCTGCCAGTAGGCCGGGTCCAGCGCATCGCCACCCAGCCGCTCATGCGCCGACGCCACCGAGCCTTCACCGCCCTCCAGGCGCAGGTGCAACACCCGGCCATCATGGCTGGCGGCACTGATCGGAATCGGTTGCTGGCCCCATTCCGCCAGGCAGATCAACGCGCGGGCCGGGCTCATCTCCAGCGCAATACTGCTGCACAGCCGTGGCTTGGGCAGCACTTTGAGTGACACCTCGGTCAATACGCCGAGGCAGCCAAAACTGCCTGCCATCAGACGGGAAACATCGTAACCGGCAACGTTCTTCATCACTTCGCCACCGAAACGCAGATGTTTGCCGTGACCGGTAATGAGCCGCGTGCCGAGCACGAAATCGCGTACCGAACCACTCCACGGCCGACGTGGGCCGGACAGCCCGGCGGCGACCATGCCGCCCAGGGTTGCATGACCAAATGTTGGCGGCTCGCAAGGCAGCATCTGTCCCGCATCGTCGAGCGCCTGCATCAACTCGTTCAGTGGCGTACCGGCGCGAGCGGTGATTACCAGTTCAGTCGGGTCATAGCTGACGATGCCGCGATGGCTACGGGTGTCGAGTACTTCACCGCTCACATCACGACCGAGAAAGTCCTTGCTGTTGCCGCCCTGAATGCGCAGCGGGGTCGCTTGCTGCAACGCCTGATTGACCTGTTCGAGCAATGCCTCGCTGGTGTCCCTGTCCGCTGTGGTCATCAAAAGCGCTCCAGTTCAGGGAAGGACAATTGCCCGGCGTGTACATGCATGGCGCCGAATTCTGCACAGCGGTGCAAGGTTGGAATGTTCTTGCCCGGATTGAGCATGCCGCTGGCGTCGAAGGCAGCCTTGATCGCGTGGAAAAAAGTCAGTTCATCGCTGTTGAACTGCGCGCACATCTGATTGATTTTTTCGCGCCCAACGCCGTGTTCACCGGTGATGCTGCCGCCGACCTTGACGCACAGTTCAAGGATTTTGCCGCCCAGCGTCTCGGCGCGCTCCAGTTCGCCGGGCTGATTGGCATCGAACAGGATCAACGGGTGCATGTTGCCGTCTCCGGCATGAAATACATTGGCGACGCGCAAACCGTACTGCTCGGACAACTCGTTGATACCGCGCAGCACTCCCGGCAATTCGCGGCGCGGGATGGTCCCGTCCATGCAGTAGTAGTCGGGTGACAGGCGGCCGACTGCCGGGAACGCGTTCTTGCGCCCGGCCCAGAAGCGAACCCGCTCGGCTTCGTCCCGCGCCTGGCGCACTTCGGTCGCCCCGGCAAGCGTCAGTACCTCACGAACCGTTGCGCAATCGTCGTGCACATCGGCTTCCACGCCGTCCAGTTCGCACAGCAGAATGGCCTCGGCGTCGACCGGGTAACCCGCATGAATAAAGTCTTCCGCCGCGCGGATCGCCAGGTTGTCCATCATTTCCAGCCCGCCGGGGATAATGCCTGCGGCAATAATGTCGCCGACGGCACGACCGGCTTTTTCGACCGAATCAAACGCCGCCAGCAAGACCTTGGCTACTTGTGGCTTGGGCAGCAGTTTGACCGTGACTTCGGTAATGATGCCGAGCATGCCTTCGGAGCCGGTGAACAGGGCGAGCAGGTCGAAACCGGGCGAATCCAGTGCATCGCTGCCCAGCACCATGTGCTCGCCTTCGACAGTGAGAATGTCGACGCGCAGCAGGTTGTGCACCGTCAGGCCGTACTTGAGGCAGTGCACACCGCCAGCGTTTTCAGCCACGTTGCCGCCAATGGAACAGGCAATTTGAGAGGAGGGATCTGGCGCGTAATACAGACCGTGCGGTGCGGCGGCCTGGGAAATAGCAAGGTTGCGTACGCCTGGCTGGACGCGCGCGAGGCGGGCGGCAGGGGCGATGTGCAGAATCTGGTTGAAGCGCGCCATGACCAGCAGCACGCCTTTTTCCAGCGGCAGGGCGCCGCCGGAAAGCCCGGTGCCTGCGCCGCGAGCGACCACCGGCACGTGCCGTTCATGGCACAGCTTGAGCAGCGTCTGGACCTCTTCCATATGACGCGGCAATACCACCAGCATCGGTGTGGTGCGGTAGGCCGACAGCCCGTCGCACTCGTAAGGCCGAAGTTCTTCCGGGCGGTGCAGGATATCCAGGTCTGGCAACTGCCGTTGCAGGTCTTGCAGCAGTTGCTGCTTATCGACGGCAGGAAGCACGCCGTCGAGACGTTCGTCGTACAGAATATTCATGTGCAACCCAGTCTTGTTGTTATCGGGCCAGCGGTTGGCTTGCATCATTGGGTCTGGCGGCCTTACTGTCCATGTATGGATGTGCTGGTCGAACCAGTTTTTTCAGGGAGTAAAACAAAATTGGATTTATAAATATATTTAAATCAATGACTTATTTTATTTGTGATCTGGGTTGCTGAGTCGTCTTCTGTCTGGTCATACCAGTGATATTGATGTTTGCAGAGCTGTTGGCGTCGTATGGGTCTTCTGGGAGAGTGCCATCATCAATGAATCGAACGTGCGCCCGTCTCAGGTCGCGGACGTGGTGTGTGAACGCATCGAGCGCCTGATCGTCGACGGCGTCCTCAAGGTTGGCCAGTTGTTGCCCTCTGAGCGGCGTCTCACGGAGAAACTGGGCGTATCGCGCACGGCGTTGCGCGAGGGTCTGAAGCTGTTGCGGGCGCGGGGTATCATCGAAACCCGGCAGGGCAAAGGCTCATTCGTCGCGCAGATGAACGCGCCTCAGCACACCTCGGCGCTTATGCACCTGTTCGGCTCGCAGCCCCGCACGCTGTATGACCTGTTCGAAGTGCGCAGCCTGCTGGAAGGCGAGTCTGCACGACTGGCCGCGTTGCGTGGCACGGACGCAGATTTTGTGCTCATTACCCGTAGCTATGACGCCCTGATCGCGGCCCAGAGCAGTGAACTGACAGCCGGTGAGCATGCGCGGCTCGACCACGCGTTTCATCTGGCCATCTGCGAGGCGTCGCATAATCCGGTCCTGGTGCAGACCCTGCGCTCGCTGACCGATCTGCTGTTGAACACGGTGTTTGCTTCGGTCAACAACCTCTATCACCGTGAACCGCAGAAGCGGCAGATCGACCGGCAGCATGCGCGGCTGTACAACGCCGTCACGGGTCGCCTGCCCGAACAGGCGCGCAAGGCCGCGCTGGCGCACATCCAGAGCATTTGCGAAAACCTGCGGGAAATCGAAAACGAAGAGCAACGGCTGGTGCGTTCAACGCTGCGCCTGGAAGGCTGGGCCTGAATGGCCTGCGGCCCGTATTGACAGACGAGGGCTGATCGCTCAAGTTACGCATTACGTAAGTCAATTACGAAAAACATTGAGCATAACGATCATAACAACAAGCGACGCCGTTAGCGTTCCAGCAGGCAGCCTCCGTGGATCTATTCACCTACTACCGCTCGACCTCCAGTTACCGCGTGCGTATTGCGCTGGCGCTCAAGGGGCTGAGTTACGCTGCGATCCCGGTCAACCTGGTGATCAACGGTGGCGAACAACTGATGCCTGAATACAGGCGCATCAATCCGCAGGGAAGAGTCCCCACGTTGAGGCTGGACAACGGCGATTCATTGACCCAGTCGCCAGCCATCATCGAATACCTTGAAGAGCGCTACCCGCAACCAGCATTGCTGGCAAATGATCTGATGCTGCGCGCCCGCCAGCGGGCGGTCGCGTCCCTGATCGGTTGCGACATTCATCCGCTGCACAACGTGTCAGTGCTCAATCGCCTGCGCAGTCTTGGCCACGACGAAACAAGCGTTTCAGCGTGGATCGGCCACTGGATCACCGAAGGCTTCAGCGCTGTCGAGCGATTGATTGAAGGCCAGCGTTTCTGTTTTGGCGACACGCCCAGTGTGGCGGACGTTTACCTGTTGCCGCAGCTTTATGCGGCTCGTCGATTCAATGTCGACCTGCAGCCTTTCCCGCTGATTCAGCGCGTTGAGCAGCAGGCGATGCAGCACAGTGCGTTTCAACATGCGCACCCGGATGCACAATCGGACAAGCCGGAGTAGGCTGCCCTCATGAAGATTCTTGGTCTGCAACTGATATTCGGTGACTTCCTTGCCCGCAGCGTGCGAGGGATTCCTTGTGCCCCGCCCGCTGGACAGTGATTCGGTCGATTGTTCAACCTCACTTTCCTGCAAGGAGCCAACCATGGCTGATCTCTACGAAAACCCGATGGGCCTGATGGGCTTTGAATTCATTGAATTCGCCGCGCCCACACCCAATACACTTGAGCCCGTGTTTCAGATGATGGGCTTTACCAAGGTCGCGACTCACCGTTCCAAGGACGTGACGCTGTATCGCCAGGGTGCGATCAACCTGATTCTCAATAATGAGCCCCACAGCCTGGCGTCCTACTTCGCCGCCGAACACGGTCCATCGGTGTGCGGGATGGCCTTCCGGGTCAAGGATGCGCAGAAAGCCTACAACCGCGCGCTGGAACTCGGGGCGCAACCGCTGGAAATTGCCACCGGGCCCATGGAGCTGCGTCTGCCGGCCATCAAGGGGATCGGTGGCGCGCCGCTGTACCTGATTGACCGTTTTGGCGAAGGCACCTCGATCTACGACATCGATTTCAACTTCATCGAAGGTGTGGATCGTCACCCGGAAGGCGCAGGCCTGAAGTTCATCGATCACCTGACGCATAACGTGTATCGCGGCCGCATGGCGTACTGGGCGAATTTCTACGAGAAGCTGTTCAACTTTCGTGAAATCCGCTACTTCGACATCAAGGGCGAATACACCGGTCTGACGTCCAAGGCCATGACCGCTCCGGACGGCATGATCCGGATCCCGCTGAACGAAGAGTCTTCCAAGGGCGCCGGGCAGATTGAAGAGTTCCTGATGCAGTTCAATGGTGAAGGCATACAGCACGTGGCGTTCTTCACCGATGACCTGATCAAGACCTGGGACGCGCTGAAGTCCATCGGCATGCGTTTCATGACCGCGCCGCCCGACACCTATTACGAAATGCTGCAAGGACGTTTGCCGAATCATGGCGAGCCGGAAGGCGAGTTGAAATCACGCGGGATTCTGCTCGATGGCTCGTCCGACAGTGGCGAGCGCCGCCTGTTGTTGCAGATATTCTCCGAAACCCTGATGGGGCCGGTGTTCTTCGAGTTCATCCAGCGCAAGGGTGATGACGGCTTCGGCGAAGGCAACTTCAAGGCGCTGTTCGAGTCGATCGAGCGGGATCAGATCAAGCGTGGCGTGCTGACCACCGACTGATCTGTCGGTAACATCCGAGCCGATGCACGTCGCGTCGGCTCAGCTTGTTACGCAACCGGCATCGAGCCGCCCATACGCTCACTGATCGCGGTTGCGGTTTCCTGCAGGCGCTGGGCCGCCAGGTTCTGCGCGCGATCAACAAGTACTGCCCCTGAGCCCACAACCGTAATGACGCCCACCAGTTTGCCGCCCATGGCAAACAGGGGTGAGGAAGCTGCGTTGACGCCTTGCATCAGCATCCCCTGAATCTGGTGGACGCCCTGGCTGCGGATCTGCTGCACGTGCTGATCGATTTCAGCCAGCTGTCCAGCGTTCAGGTCAGCCCCTTCAAGCTCGCGCAAAGGCCCGGTTTCACGGGACGTCAGGAAACTGTCGAAAACCAGTCCGGTGGACGAACTGAGCAGTGGCAGCACCGAACCGATTTGAGTCACCAGCGTGATAGCACCGATTGACGGCTCGACATACACCACGGTTGGCCCATGATTGCCCCATACCGCGAGAAAGCAGGTCTGATTGAGCTCGTCACGCAGGTTGGCCAGCCATGGCGCCGACACCTTCAGCACGTCGAGTTTGCCCAGTGACGCCAACCCGACCTGCAAGGCTTCACGGCCCAGACCGTAGTGGTTGGTGACCGCGTCCTGCTCGGCGAAACCACTGGAGATCAGAGCCTGTAGATAACGGTGAACCTTGCTGGCAGGCATGCTCAGGTGTTCGGCAAGTCTGGACAACGACGTGGAAGGCGATAGCTGTGCGAGGGCCTTGAGCACGCCAAAGCCTACCTCGGCAGCCTGTACCTTTTGCTGGCGTCCACCAGCGGGAATTTCGATGTCATCGGTCATGGGCGGGCATCAGTACGTAAAGGCAGCTTTATAGCTTGACCGGCTGTCAAACTCAAATTACGTTATGCGTAATCGAGTTACGAATAACGCAGTTGTTGACGCGTGACCCATAACAACAAGAGGTCCAGATGCCTACCCCATCCCGTTCCGATCCGCTCGCGTATCAGTCAGGTTTCGGCAATCAGTTCAGCAGTGAGGCATTGCCCGGTGCGTTGCCGGTCGGGCAGAACTCTCCGCAGCGACACCCGCTGGGCCTCTATGCCGAGCAGTTCTCTGGCACCGCGTTCACGGTATCCCGGGCAGAAGCCCGCCGAAGCTGGCTGTACCGCATCAAGCCCTCGGCTGCGCATCCTGCCTTTCAGCGCCTGACCCGACAGATAACCGGTGTTCAGCAAGGCCCGGTTACCCCCAACCGGCTGCGCTGGAACGCATTTGACGTGCCTGGCGAAGCCACCGATTTCCTGGATGGCCTGATTGCGCTGGCCAGCACGTCGGCGGCTGATCAGGCGCAAGGCGTAAGCGTTTATGTGTACGCCGCCAATGCATCCATGCAGCGTGCTTTTTTCAGTGCCGACGGAGAATGGCTGGTGGTGCCGCAACGGGGACGGTTGCGCATTGTCACGGAACTGGGCGTGCTGGAACTTGAACCGCAGGAAATCGCCGTGTTGCCGCGAGGTCTGAAATTCAGCGTGCACCTGCTCGACGACGGCGCGCGGGGTTATGTCTGTGAAAACCATGGCTGCCCGCTGCGTCTTCCGGATCTCGGGCCGATAGGCAGCAATGGCCTGGCCAACCCGCGTGACTTCCTGACGCCGGTCGCCTGGTTTGAAGAGCGTGATGAGCCAGTCCAATTGGTGCAGAAATTTCTGGGTGAGCTGTGGTCGACGCAATTGGACCACTCGCCGTTCGATGTGGTGGGCTGGCACGGCAATAACGCGCCGTACAAGTACGATCTGCGCCGGTTCAACACCCTCGGTGCAGTCAGTTATGACCATCCGGACCCGTCGATCTTTACCGTGCTGACTTCGCCGGGCGCTGTGCACGGCCAGGCCAATATCGATTTCGTGATCTTCCCGCCTCGCTGGATGGTCGCGGAAAACACCTTCCGACCGCCGTGGTTTCACCGCAACCTCATGAACGAGTTCATGGGGCTGATCACTGGTGCTTACGATGCCAAGGCCGAGGGATTCATGCCCGGAGGTGCGTCGCTGCACAATTGCATGAGCGCGCACGGGCCCGACAATGCCACTGCAGAGAAGGCCGTCGCCGCTGACCTGGGCCCGCACAAGATCGAAAACACCATGGCCTTCATGTTTGAAACCGGCAAGGTGCTGCGCCCGAGCAGCCATGCGCTGTCGTGCCCGCAGTTGCAGGCTGATTACGATGGATGCTGGAACGGCCTTGCCAGAACCTTCACTCAGGAACCGCGCTGATGACTTTGCCTGATACCCCTCTGAGCTGGGTGGCTTCTGCCAACGGCCACCCGGACTTTCCTTTGCAAAACCTGCCGCTGGGTGTGTTCAGCCACGGCGACAGCGAACCTCGTGGCGGTGTCGCCATTGGTGATCTGATCTTCGATCTGCGCACCGCAGTAGACGGTTATTTCTTTCAAGGGCTGGCTGCGCAGGCCGCCGAGGTTGCCAGTCGTGGCCTGCTCAATGATTTCTTTGCGCTTGGCGCCAGCGCCCGTCAGGCGCTGCGTACCGCCTTGCTGCAACTGCTCGACGCTGACTGTCCCCAGCGCGAGACCCTGCAAGCGACCGCACACCTGCTGCTTCCCATGAGCGAGTGCCGCATGCACTTGCCAGCGCGGGTGGGCGATTACACCGATTTTTACGTGGGCATCCACCATGCCTTGAACGTCGGCAAGCTGTTTCGCCCAGATAACCCGTTGCTGCCCAATTACAAATACGTGCCCATTGGCTATCACGGCCGCGCTTCGACGCTGTGCACCTCCGGTACGCCAATCCGACGTCCGAATGGCCAGACGCTCGCGCCCGGACAGGAGGTTCCGACTTTTGGTCCTTGCAAGCGTCTGGACTACGAGTTGGAGCTTGGGGTGTGGATCGGCCCCGGTAACCCGCAGGGTGAAGCCATAGGTATTGATCAGGCGGCTGAGCACATTGCCGGTTTCTGCCTGCTCAACGACTGGTCGGCCCGCGATATTCAGGCCTGGGAATATCAGCCACTGGGACCGTTTTTGTCGAAAAGCTTTGCGACTACGATCTCTGCCTGGGTGGTTACGGCCGAAGCGCTGGCGCCTTTTCGCAGCGCCCAGCCGGCAAGGCCTGACGGCGATCCGCAGCCGCTGCCTTATCTACTGGACACTGCGGACCAGCAGGGCGGCGCGCTGGACATCGAGCTGGAAGCCCTGCTGCTCACCGAGCAGATGAAAGCCCAAGGTCTGGCACCGCACCGGCTTGGGCTGAGCAATTCGCTGAATATGTACTGGACGGTGGCGCAGATGGTCGCGCACCACAGCGCCAACGGCTGCGCTCTCAAGCCGGGTGACCTGTTCGGCACCGGCACTCTGTCCGGTCCGCAGCCAGGCCAGTTCGGCAGCCTGCTGGAGATGACCGAAGGTGGCAAGCAAGCGGTCATGCTACCCAATGGTGAAGAGCGTCGATTTCTGGAAAACGGTGACGAGATCATTCTGCGTGCCCGCTGTCATCGTGACGGGCAGGTGTCGATCGGTTTTGGCGAGTGCCGTGGCACGGTGATCGGCCATATGCTGGTCTGACGTAATCAGCTCAGTGTGAAGCCTTCCTTCAGCGAGCCCGAGCGCGGCAGGAACTGACCGCGTCCGGGGCCTTGCGCCTCGCCGTTGGCATAACTCAAATGGCCGTTGACCCACACGCTGTCGATGCCTTCGGCAGCCTGTTGCGGTTGCTTGAAGTCAGCGATGTCGCGGATGCGCTCAGGGTCAAACAGCACCAGATCCGCCCAATAGCCTTCCCGGATCAAGCCGCGATCATGCAGGCCAAAACGTTTGGCAGAAAGGCCGGTCATCTTGTGTACGGCGGTAGGCAGATCGAACAGTTTGCGGTCCCGGCTGAAATGTCCCAGCACCCTGGGGAACGCACCCCACAAACGCGGGTGAGGGAAGGGGTCTTCTGGCAGACCGTCAGAGCCGATCATGGTCAAGGGATGGCTCAGGATGCGCTCCACATCCGCCTCGTCCATGCCGTAATACACCGCGCCTGCCGGTTGCAACCGGCGGGCGGCTTCATGCAGCGAGAGGTTCCAGTCGGTCGCGATGTCCGCCAGATCGCGCCCACTCTCATCCGGGTGCGGCGTGGACCAGGTAATAGTGATCCGGAAGGCATCGGTGACCTGTTTGAGATCGAGGGTCGATGAACTGGCCGCATAGGGATAGCAATCGCAACCCACCGGGTGCGTCAGCGCGGCTTTTTCCAGCGCCGCCAACAATTCAGGGCTTCTGCCCCAGTTACCGGCTCCTGCGCATTTGAGGTGCGAGATCACGACAGGCACCTGAGCGTGCCGGCCAATCTGGAACGCCTCGTCCATGGCCTCCAGCACCGGTTCGAATTCACTGCGCAGGTGCGTGGTGTAAACCGCGCCTGCTGCGGTCAGTTCTTGCGCCAGTTGCATGACTTCGTCGGTGTCGGCGCTGAATGCCGAGGCGTAGGCCAGCCCGGTAGACAGCCCCAGCGCGCCATCTGCCAGGCTGTCACGAAGTTGCTCGCGCATGGACCGGATCTCGTCAGGGCTTGCGGTGCGGCTCAGGTCATCCATGTGATTGCTGCGCAGCGCGGTGTGGCCGATCAATGCGGCGACATTGACCGCTGGCTGAGCGGCTTCTACGGCGGCGCGGTAATCGGCAAAGCGGGGGTACACAAAGTCGGTGGCCGCACCCAGCAGGTTCATCGGGTCCGGCGGCTCGCCGGTAAGGCTGACCGGCGATGCGCTGATGCCGCAATTGCCGACGATGACGGTGGTCACGCCCTGAGTAATCTTGGGCAGCATGCCCGGCTTGCGAATCACCATGGTGTCGTCATGGGTGTGCACATCGATGAAGCCTGGCGCGAGCACTCGGCCCCTGGCGTCGACTTCCTGATGTGCCGAGACGCCGTGCAGCTTGCCCACCTTGTCGATACGACCGTCCTTGATCGCAAGGTCGGCGCTGTAGCCCGGCATACCGCTGCCGTCGATTATCCACGCGTTACGAATCAGCAGGTCATAGAGCATGTCAGCCTCTCGAGCGTCTTTCACAGGCAGGCACAGTGCCGGTCCGTCAGTGTTCAGGCGGTGATCTGATACCAGCCCAGAAACAGGTCAAGGGTCGACTCGACGACGTCCTGCTGCTGCTTGTCACTGAGCAGGTCGGCACTGAAGGTGACCTGAGGCCAGAATGCAAACGACTTGAGCAATGCATGCACCTGCGTTGCAGCAAAGCCGGGGTCGACGATCTTCAGCCGCCCGTCCTTTTGCGCGGCGCGGATCCAGGCGCTGAACGTTTCTTCTCGCTCGTTGATACGCGCCAGCCATACTTGAGCCCGTTCGGGGGAGTGGATAGTGGCGCCTACCACGACGCGGGCGAGGTCCAGAAAGCTGCTGTCGTTGAGCGTGCGCATCTTGCCCCACAGCAAATCACGCAGTTGTTCGCGCAGGTCTACACCGGGGTGATAAACCACTTCCGACTGCGGGGGAGAGCAGTTCCACAATCGCTGCAGTATTTCGGCAAACAGTTCTTCCTTGCTCGGGAAATGGTTGTACACCGTGCGTTTCGAAACTTCGGCGCGTGCGGCTATGCGATCCATGCTGGTGACCTCGAACCCACGGTCGCCGAATTCGGCAATGGCCGCCTGGACAATGGATTCACGTTTCTGATCGGTGAGGCGCATGGGAGCAGTCATAGGTTCGCTTCAAACGGGCGTTTAGAGAAAAATTACACTCAGAAGTTTACTTGTCGCGAGCGATCATGCAAGCTTAAAACTACACCGTGTAGTGTAAAACACTGTTACATATTTTTCATCGGACATCCTGCAACGGGATCACGTACAAAGTATGCACGGCTGGAGCCTCAACCTGTCCCCAGGAGTCAGCACACCATGGCCTCGACACATCAGAAAGCGAATGCCTCTCCATTGCCCGTTCTGTCTCGTCACGATGGGCGTTACAGCAACCATGCGCCGACCACACCGTTCAGTCTGGTCAGAACGCTGGGCATTTTCTGGGACCAGGCATTCAACAAGCCCAGCAACACCCGACCCGCCGGTGAAATCCCGGTTGAGCCACTGTCACGTCAGCAGTTGCTGGCCGCGCCGGACAATACGGTTTATCGCCTGGGGCATTCAACCGTGCTGCTCAAGTTGCGCAACCAGTTCTGGCTGACCGACCCGGTGTTCGCCGAACGTGCCTCGCCCGTGCAATGGGCCGGCCCGCAACGTTTCCATCAGCCGCCGATAAGCCTTGAAGATTTGCCGCCGATCACTGCCGTGATCCTGTCGCATAATCACTATGACCACCTCGACCGCAAAGCGATCCTGTCGTTGATGGCCAAGACCGAACATTTCCTCGCGCCTTTGGGTGTGGGCGATACGCTGATCGAGTGGGGCGTGCCCGCGAACAAAGTGCGGCAACTGGATTGGTGGCAGTCCACTGAAGTGGCCGGCATCGAATTCACCGCCACGCCGTCGCAGCATTTTTCCGGCCGCACGCTGTTCGACAACAACCGCACACTCTGGGCATCTTGGGTCATGGTCAACGGTGATCAGCGCATCTTCTTCAGCGGCGACAGCGGCTATTTCGACGGCTTCAAGGTGATCGGCGAGCAGTATGGACCGTTTGATCTGACGCTGATGGAAACCGGTGCCTACAACGTCGAATGGCCCCATGTGCACATGCAACCCGAAGAGACACTGCAAGCCCACATTGACCTGCGCGGTCGCTGGTTGCTGCCGATCCATAACGGCACATTCGACCTGTCGATGCATGCCTGGCACGAGCCGTTCGACAGGATCCTGGCATTGGCCTGGGAGCAGAATATTGCCATTACCACGCCGATGATGGGGCAGCCGTTCTATATGCAGTACCCGTGCCGCGGGTCAACCTGGTGGCTGGGTGTCGACGGTACGGAGCAGGAAGAGCCTGAACCGGCCTGCTCTGTGTCGTGCAAGTGCCCTCGCCAGAACGCCTGAATCGGAGCGGCTCCGGTCCGACTCTGATTTTTCGATAGCCCTGCCCATTTTTTGATTTGCCGCTTGCCGACAGCCCCGGCCTAATCGTCACCCCAGCACAGGAGGTGACGGTATGCAGATTCGGGGTTCGGCGGTTCAAAGTGTGGTGTTAATGGTCAGCGTGGTTATCGTGGCGCTCAATCTGCGGCCATCAATGGCAGCGGTTGGCCCGTTGTTGTCAGCCATTCGTCTTGAGTTGCCGCTGGGCTTCGGCATGGCCTCGCTGCTGACCATGCTGCCGGTTACGGCCATGGGGCTGGCGATGTTTTTCGGCATGGGTATTGCGCGCCGTCTCGGTTCTCATCGCACGGTCACGCTGTCGCTGTGCCTGATCGGGCTTGCATCCTTTGCCCGCCTGTTCGTGGACAGTGCCTCGGAGCTGATTCTGAGCGCCGTGCTCGCAGGGTTGGGGATTGCCCTGATTCAGGCACTGATGCCGACCCTGATCAAAACCCGTTTCAAGACCAGTGTTTCGCTGTGCATGGGGCTGTACGTCACTGCCATTATGGGCGGTGCGGCAATCGCGGCGTCGTTCAGCCCGTGGGTGCTCAGCAGCAGTGGCAGTTGGCGTGTCGGGCTGGCCATCTGGGCGGTGCTGGCGGTGGTCGCGCTGTGCCTGTGGCTGACTCAGCGAGGCGCAATGAACGTCCAGACGACGCAAGGCCCCGCCAGTGGCAGCGCAGGGCAAGACGCTTTTGCGCACCTGCCCAGAGCCTGGATGCTCGGGGTTTTCTTCGGCCTGGGCACCGCTGCATACACCTGCGTGCTGGCCTGGCTTGCGCCTTATTACGTTGAGCATGGCTGGAGTGAGCAGGACGCTGGTTTGCTGCTTGGCTTTTTGACGGTGATGGAGGTTGTCTCCGGCTTGTTGATTCCTGCGCTGGCCAACCGCAGCCGCGACAAGCGTCTTGCACTGAGCGTGCTGCTCGTACTGATGATGGTGGGGTTCGTGGGCCTGATCCTCATGCCGCAGTCGTTGAGCCTGTTGTGGGCCTGTCTGTTGGGGCTGGGCATTGGCGGTCTGTTCCCGATGAGCCTGATCGTGTCCATGGACCATCTCGAAGACCCGCAGCGCGCAGGCAGCCTGACCGCTTTCGTCCAGGGCGTGGGTTATTTGATCGCAGGTCTGTCGCCATTGCTGGCAGGTGTGATCCGCGACCTTTCGGGCAGCTTCACTGGCGCATGGTGGTCGCTGACCGGGCTGGTCGCGCTGATGTTGATCATGGTCCTGCAGCTCGACCCCCGGCGCTATGCAGATGCGCTGTCCCGCAGAGTGCTCACGGCCTCTGCGCGGGGTTCCGCAAGCGCTGGTCATGGGTGACAGAACGACTGCCTGATCGCGTTTTGATGCTATCTTGCTTGCGCTGACCTGACGTCCGGTCGCAGCGCCAACGAGATCAATCGATGCTCAACAGTAACGCCCTCAGAAAGCTGGACATGCAGGACCTGATGGTCTTTGTCTCGGTGTACGAACAGCGCAACCTGACGCTGGTCGCCGAAGCGCTGCATGTCAGTCAGTCGACGGTCAGCTACTGCTTGAAAAAGCTGCGCGCCAATTTCGAGGACGACCTGTTCATCAGTACCCGCAATGGTATGCGGCCGACGCGCAAGGCGCTGGCCATGCTCACCCATGTGCAGCAGATTCTGCACAAGGTCAACCTGTGTCACGACGGCCTGAACCTGTTCGACCCTACGCGCAGGCAAACCACGTTCAACGTCTGCGCGCCGGAATACTTCGAGCTGCTGGTATTGCCTCACCTGATGCGCGGCTTTATCGATGCGGGCTTTTCGGTGGCAGTCAACGTTCAAAAGCTGGAAAAGGACCTGCCTGTCGAACAACTGAAAGATGGCCGTTTCGATCTGGCGCTGTGCTTCGGTCCAGGCTTTCATCGGGTGCCGGAAGGTCTGGTGACTCAGGTGCTGCTCGAAGATGACCTGGTGTGCGTGATGGACGCCGCCTTTGCGCCCTTGACGGCATGCGTTGATCTCGAGGTTTTCACTGAACGTCGTCACGTCTATCCAACGCCCTGGACATCCGACACCAACATGGTGGATGGCTGGCTGCAGCGCCAGGGGCGCGAGCGCACTATCGTCGCGCGCGCCAACAGCTACAGCGCAGCGCTGCAACTGCTGGAAGGCACTGACTTCATGCTGGTTCTGCCTCGCCGCATTCAGACACTGCTCGGCAATGAACCCTGGATATCGGTGTTCGAGTTGCCAGCCGATCTGCAGGGGTTCACCCTGAACATGGCATGGAGCACGCAGGCCGATCAGGATGAAGCCAATGGCTGGTTTCGCGAACAGGTGGTGAAAGTCTGCGCCGAGCGAGGGTTGCTCTGATTCAGCTTTTGCCTACCGATCTGTCTTTCTGAGGATCAGGCGAGGTCGCAGGTCTGGGTTGTTCACCCTGTTCATTCAATTGCTTGTTCTTCTCGCCCACCTTGCCTGCGTTCTCAGGCTTGTGATCGAGGTCTTCGCGTTCGGATTCTTCAGCCATGACCATTCTCCAGATTGAGGGGCTCTCTCTGTATTGGTCAGCACTTTGCGGGCAAGATTCGATTTATATGAAGCACTTCCCGGTTCGATATCCTGATGTGAGCGGATAACGAACCGGGCATGCCGATCAGCTCAGCAGCGTGAGCAAGTCCTTGGCCGCCTGAGTTGAGCTGGCAGGGTTCTGGCCGGTCACCAGGTGGCCGTCAGTCAACACGTGCACGCCCCAATCATCGCCCTTGGAGTAGTCGGCGCCGAGGCGTTTGAGCTCATCCTCGACCAGGAACGGCACAACATCGGTCAGGCCGACAGCTTCTTCTTCGCTGTTGGTAAAGCCGGTTACACGACGACCTTTGACCAGCGGCTCGCCGTTGGATGCGCGCACGTGGCGCAGAACGCCCGGTGCATGGCAAACCATGCCGTGTGGCTTGTTGGCAGCGGCGAAGGCTTCGATCAGTGCGATCGACTGTTTGTCTTCGGCCAGGTCCCACAGTGGGCCATGACCGCCTGGGTAGAAGACAGCGTCGAAGTCAGCGGCGTTGACATCAGCCAGTCGGCCGGTCGTGGCCAGTGCTTGCTGCGCCTGGGAGTCTTCGCGAAAGCGCTGGGTTTCGGCAGTCTGTGCGTCGGCTTCATCGCTCTTCGGGTCCAGCGGTGGTTGACCGCCGGCTGGCGATACCAGTGTCACCTCGGCGCCTGCGTCCTTGAACACGTAGTAAGGCGCTGCAAATTCTTCGAGCCAGAAACCGGTCTTCTTGCCGGTATCGCCCAGTTGGTCGTGGGACGTCAACACCATCAGAATTTTCATATTCATGCTCGTCGTTGAAGGATTGAGTGGGTGTAGACAGGCAAAAGCGCCAAGTGTCACCCACGGTTCGCTTTAAATGAATCAAGGCCGGAGTTCGACGAGAGTATGCGTGTCGAATCCGGCCTTGTTGTTTGCAGGATCGCCTGACCAGCGTCAGGCAGGAGGTCTTATTCCTTGGTCAGGTCCACCAGCGGCTCTTTGCGCACCTCGGTCTCACGGCCTGCCTGGATGGTCTTGATCTGCCCAAGAGCCTTGTCGACCGCGCCTTTATCAGCCAACAGGCTGTAGCTGATCTGGAACTGGCGTTGTTCTTTCGGCGCAATGGTCGGCACCAGGTTCAGCGGACGCTGGAAGCGGCGGTTATAAGAGAAACTGGTACCCGGCTCCAGCCCGGTCACATAACCCTGGCCCTTGGTGTCAGTGTTCTTCCACAGCGAGAACACCGGCAACTGCTGGGTGTTGAAGCCCACTGCGACGCCCAGGCTGCCGGCCTTGTTGTGCAGCACCGTCACGGTGTCGCCCTTGGCATCGCCGTACGGCACGATGTTGTAGACGGTTTCGTCATAGTCAGGCGTCGGCGCACGATAGGTCTGCCAGTCGCCCAGGTCGCCCTTGGCTTTCTCATTGAACGGCGACACCTGCTTGACCGGTGCTTCGAAGCGCGCACCCTGTTCCAGGAACGGGGTGCTGAAGTTGCTGTGGTACAGCGCCTGATATTCTTTCGGGTAATCGCCGTTATTGGTCAGCGTATCGTTGAGCGAGAAGCTTGTACTGCCGGGCTCGGTGACCAGCTCGGTCTGCATCGAGAAGTCGACCTTCTTGAACGCCTGTTCTTTCAATTCGCCCTTGAGGCGGATCGCGTACGGCGGTTTTTCATCAATGTGCAGCGTCACTTTGCTGGCCGGGATGTTGGCGGCGCGACCGTGCAGGGTCAGCAATTCGCCGTTGTCCATGCCCGGATGGCCGACCCATTCGTAGCCGCACCGGGTGACCAGTTCATTGAAACCTTCCAGCCAGCCCAGGCCGCCGCGTCCATTGAGCTCGATGAACGCCGGGTTGACCACATCCTTGACCGGTGAATCCCAGCCCATGCGCACGTCGCCCACCGAGGCCTGCAATACATTCATGCCGCGGGTCGGCACCACTGACAGTTTCATCGTGCCGTTATCGATATCAATGATGCTCACGCCTTCCTGACGACCGCCATGCAGGGTCCGCATCGTGACAGTGAACGGCTTGCCGGTCTTGACCCCCAGTTGCTGACTGGTGATCTGCTGGTTCTGCGCAGCCTTGTCGGTATCGAGCAGAACGTAGTCCCAGGCGAAGGCACTGGAAGCGAGGGTCAGGGCACTCAGGCCCACGAGCAGGGGAAGGGATTTCATGGCGGTGGTCCTTCTGGAATTATTGGAATTATGAGTTTGCAAAACCTAGTTAAACGATTCAGCAACCGATGGAGTCTAGCCAAACCTGATCCTGCTGTGGAGCAAAATTTCGATGTGCCCAGCAACCCGTGCCGTTCCAGCACGCAGAGCTGCTAACGATTGTTGCGCCTGACCATAGCGACGATCGTTTCAAACAGTTCTGCTCTGGCGTCATCAGCCTTGATCTCCCCAGCCGCCGCGGCGGCGGACAGGGCTTCAGCAGCGCCGAGCATTGCCCGCAAACCTGCTTGGGAAAGTGTGCTGGCCGTCGCGAACCCGGCGAGGGCGTGCTGGCACCTGGCGAGAAAAATCACGTCGTACTCGCGTTTGATGCGTTCCAGTTCCGGCGAACTGGCGAGTGCTGCAATAACGCCTGTGATCTCGCGCCCTTGAGTCAGCACGCAATCAATGTATGAAGTGGCAATCACCTTGGCCTGGCCTTCAAGCGTCGGTTCGCTGGTGGAAAGGGCGGCGTCCATCAGCGCTGTCTGGCGTTGGTCATAATCCTGATAAAGCACGGCCAGCAGGCCCGCGCGGGTTCCAAAATGATCGTAGACCACCGGTTTGGTAACCCCTGCCAGCTCGGCGAGCCGCCCAAGGGTCAGTGCTTCTGTCCCTTCAAGACTGATGAGCTGCCAGGCAATGTCCAGCAACTGTCGTTGTCGTTCACCGCGCGTCAATCGGCGGCGGGGCTGTGCAGACGGCGAATCATCGATGGCCGGGTTGCTTGACATGCTTACCTACCAAAAGTAACTTGAGTGTATTAACTTACTTAAAGTATATAAGCCGTTTTCCCTTGCAATCAATCAGGAGTGTCGTCCATGCACGTACTTATTGTCGTCGCCCACTACGACAGGCAGTCGCTGACCCAAGGCATTGCCAAACAGCTCGCCAAGGGCATAGAGAGCGCAGGCTCGGGCCACCGCGCGGAAATCGTTGATCTGTATGCCGAAGGCTTCAATCCAGTGTTCACCGCCGCCGATCACGCGGTGCACCGTAAAGACGGCATGATCCCGCCGGACGTGGCCGCCGAGCACACGCGTATCAATCGTGCCGACGCGCTGGTGCTGGTTTATCCGGTCTACTGGTGGTCGATGCCTGCGCTGATGAAAGGCTGGATCGACCGGGTCTTTGTCAACGGCTGGGCGTTCGACTTCAGTCCCAAGGGCGGTCTTGAGAAAAAGCTGGGCCACCTGAATGTGCACTTGGTGGGCGTCGGTGGCGCGGACGCCGACACCTATGCGCGCCATGGCTACAGCGACGCCATGAAGGCGCAGATTGACCACGGGATTTTCGATTACTGTGGTGCACCCGTTCGCCAGTCCGTGCTGTTGCTGGATTCTGAAACCCAGGACCCAGGTGAGCATCTGGAAGCTGCACGCGCGTTGGGTCGAAAAGTACTCACGCTGAGCGCTCGGGTCTGATCCTGGATATGGAAGCAGGTGCGCTAGCCGTCAGTCCGGCCCAGTAGCTGTTCGATCTGTGCCTGTTCCCAGGCGCTCAGCAGGCTGAACGGATCGGTGCGCAGCCAGCTGTCGAATGAGCCCTCGCGCCCCTCTGGGCTGCGGCAGTGCCTGCAATGGCCAAGCTGGTTGTCGGTCATTTCCAGGGTTATCCGCCACCCTTCGATGTCGACTTGTCGTTGCCCATCACTGGCAGCGGGATCGTCGACAGGCCTTAGCGAACGAGTGCCCATGGCAGCGTCTCGCAGTTGTTGGTAGACCTCGCGGGCGGACAGGGCGCTTGGCTGCTTCACGTAATGGTAATCCTTGGGCAAAGAAATCCAGGTTCGATTCATCCGGGTAGTGGCTCAGACTTTGGGCGCTGCGCCAAACAACGTTTCGACGTCATCATGGGTCTGGTTGATCGCGCCGAGCTGATTGATCAGATCTGCCTGTCGGCTGCCACGTACGCCTGCGGTGGTCATGATCGCATCGCGCACGTAGGTGTAAACCCCGCTGACGCCGAATGGGGTGATGTAACGCACATGCTTGCTGATGCCACGGGTGATCGATTTGAAAGACTCGCTGGCGTAATAACTGCGGCGCGTCCAGGCAGACTCGAATGCCAGTTCCATGACCACGATGTTCAAGCGTGGCTCGCTGGCATGATGGTCAACGTCGGGCGCGGGCGGTGCCGGTTGTTGATTGTCGTAGGGTTCAGCCATGTGCAGCCGTAGCTTGAGCACAGCCGACGCGCTGGCCATTTCAGCGGCCAGCTTCTTGATCGCGTCGCGGGCAGCATTCTGATTCCCGTCAGCCAGATGAAAGTGAACATGCATCCGGTCCAGAACCGACGTTTCATTGGGAATCGGGTCGGGCAGGCGATCCACCAGCGTGTTCGAACCGTCCGGCACGTCGTAGGCAAGGGTTTCTTCGAACATGTTCTGCTCATCCGAAAACAGGATGGCGCTGGCCTTCTTGAAGCGTTGTTGATCGACTTCGCTCATGAAACCGATCTCCACGCCACCGTCCAGCACATAGCCATCCAACGGCTTTACTTCGTCGATGATCGGCCACAAGTGAGCGTCCTGTTCACGCGATAGATGATGCTGAACGTACCAGCCAAGGCCTTCAAGGCGGGCGCACAGCGGACCGTGCACGTCGCGCCAGTAAGTGGCGAACAGATGGTGAGGCACGCCCGTCCTGCGCAGAACGGTGGTGTAGGAATTGATGGCGATTCGTGAGTCACGGGCGCTGAAGTCACCGGCGAATTCTGACGTATGCATGGCGGTTCTCTTCTGAAAGACGTGTATGTCAGGTGCCTGAGCGTCGCGCTAAGTTCCAGAAATATGGCACGCAAGCGCATTAATGGTCCGCTGTCGTCCTGCCCCTTCGCGGTATGATCCGCCCGCCACGATGATGCCTCTATGATGGATATGCCCCATGCAACTGCCTGACCTGAACCTGTTGATCGCCCTGGATGCCTTGCTCGCCGAAGGCAGTGTTGTGGGCGCGGCTCGGCGCATGCACCTGAGCCCGGCTGCCATGAGCCGCACCCTGACCCGTATTCGTGAGGCCATGGGTGATCCGGTGCTGGTGCGTGCCGGGCGCGGCCTGGTGCCGACCCCTCGTGCGCTGGCGATGCAGGCGCAGGTTCGTGAACTGGTCGAGCAGGCTGCACAGGTTTTTCAGACGCCGGACGAAGTGGACATGAGCACGCTGGAGCGCTGTTTCAACGTGCGCTCCAACGATGTGTTTTTCGGCTCGTTCGGTGCGATGTTGCTGGAGGCGATAAGGCTCGACGCACCGCAGTGCACGTTGCGCTTTGTACCGGAAGGCCCTGACGATGATGATTCGTTGCGCGAGGGCAAGATCGACCTTTATATCGCCACGCGGCGTAACTATGGGCCGGAGATCAAGGTTCAGGGGCTGTTTGACACGCGTGCATGCGGGCTGGTCCGGGAAGGGCACCCCATTTTTGATGAACCCATTACGCCTGAGCGATTCGCGATGTTCGATCAGGTCAGCGTGTCACGAAGAGGCCGTGCACGTGGGCCGATCGATCCTGCACTGGCCGCGCTGGGGCTTGAACGGCGCATTGGGCTGATCACGCCGCATTTTCACTCGGCCATCTTCGGCGTAGCCGAGTCTGACCTCATCCTTACCCTGCCTGAACCCATGGTGTGGGGCATGAAGACCCTCGGCTTGCGCATGCGACCGTTCGCGATACCGTTGCGGTTGGAACCTATTTCTGTGACCCAGGCCTGGCACCCGCGGTTTGATCAGGATCAGGCGCATCGCTGGCTGCGCCAGACCGTCAAGCGGATCTGCGCTACGTATACGCCGATGGACCTCTGATCAAGATTCGTCAGCACGCCAGGGCTTCAACCATAACACCAGGCCGATCAGCAATGCTGCACCGTAAGCGCAGCTCAGGGCCAGCTGCAGCCAAGTGTCCTGCAGCGGATGCAACAACAGGGCAGCGATGATCATCAGCGCACTGGCCAGCAACCAATGGCTACGCCACGGCAAGGCCGACAGCAGTGCCTGCCGACGCATCAACAGCACGCCTGTCACCAGCGCGCCGCCCAGCGCGGCAATCGCGATGCCGGTGAGGCCGAAAAGAAAAGGCAGCGTCCCCAGCAACACGGCGTTGCACAAGCTGCCGATCAATTCGCAGTTGAGCGGCAAACGGGTGTCGCCCGCCGCGTAGGCATAACGCGCCAACAAGGCGTTCCACGCGCCGAACATCAGCGGTACAGCGAACCACGCGAGCAATTCTGGTAGCGGACCACCGCCCGCCTGATTGGGCAACAAGAGTACGACCAGCGCGCTGGCCGCGCCAATCAGGCCTGCCACGGCGGGCAAGGTCAGCAGAGTGGCACTGGCCAGGCCTCGACGCAGCAAGGCCAGTCGTTGGTCGCCCGCACTGCCGCTCATCAGCCCCAGCAACACCTGGTTCAGGCTCATCAAGGCAATCAACGGCAGGTTGATCAACTTGCGCGCCAGATTGACCCAGGTCACCGCGCCTTCGCCCAGCAGTGAGGCGACCATGCGTTCCAGCAACGCAAGGCCCTGGCTGGCCAGGTTGCTGCTCAACAGCGGGCCGATGCGCTGTAACAATTCGCGCATGGCACCGGTCTCCAGTCGCCACTGCCAGGGTCGCCAGCCGGAGCGATACAGCGTCGGCAACAGCACGCCTGGCATCAGTACGCTGCCCAGCAGGCAGGTCATTGCCAGTCCTGTGGGGGTGGCGTCGTGACCGAGCAATGCGAGATAGAGAACTGGCGGCAAGTTGAACAGCAGCGAGCCCAAACCTGCCAGTACGAAACGCGAACGCGCCTGCAAGGGGATGCAGAACAGGGCATGGAGCAGAAATCCTGGCGCCGACCACGCCAGCCAGCGCAGACCATTGGCAGCCTGCGCAAAGCCATCACTGTCCAGGCCGGGACCGATCAGGCGCACGAGAACATCCGCGCCCAGCATCAATACAGCGCTCAATACCACCCCTGAAAGAATCAGGCGCGGCGCCATCCCACCCAGCCACCGCTGTTGTCGATCAGCGTCGCGTTGCTGGTAAAGCGGCAGCGCGGCGGCGCTGAGCAGCCCGGCAGCCAGCGACATTCGAAGCGCTTCCGGCAGAAACATCGAGACCAGAAAAGCGTCACTCTGGCCACCGGCGCCCCAGGACGCGACCAGCAGCCATTCACGGGCAAAACCGGCCGCCAGGCCGGTCAGGGTGGCGAGGGTCAGCCATAGGGTCGATCCAAGCATCGGCTTCGCTTCTGATCAGTGGAACAAGGTGAACAGGCCTTTGCCGCCCACCTTGTAGTTGAGGTTGCGGGCGCGTTCGCCTTTGATCTCTGCATTCGGCCCACTGACAATGGCATACGCCGGAATCGGTTTTGACACGACGCTGTTGCCGCCGACCACCGCGCCCTCACCGATATCGGCGCCGAAGGAGAGCAGGGCGCGGCTGCAGATCCAGGCGTAGTCGCGAATATAGACCGGGCCACCCACCGCCCAGAACTCGGGCTCATTGAGGTCGTGGCCGCCGGCAATGATCAGCACATGAGACGCAATGGTCACATGATCGCCGATCACCAGGCCGCCGCGGGCATCCAGCTGGCAATGCCAGCCGACGGTGGTGTCGTTGCCGATGCGCAGGCTGTCCACGCCCAGAATCTCGGTGTTGCGCCAGACGGTCGAACCCTTGCCGATCTTTGCTCCGCCCATGCGCAGCCACAGCAGGCGCAAGGTATGGCTGGGGATTTTGCAGATGATCATGTTGTAGAACTGCTCCCAGGTGCGCAGCATACGGTCGCGCAACGTGGGCCAGTTGATGCCGTAAAAGGGTATCAGTGCGCCCAGTGTCTCGTCGGCCAGCACTCGATAGAAACGCCTGGCCAGCGGTGGTTCGATCCGGGGCTCGATGTTCAGATAGCAGATGAACGACAGGGTGGTGTCCTTGATGCGTGTTTCAAAACACACTTCGTTGTCCAGCATCCACTGATACGTGCTCTGCAACTCTTCAAGCGGGACACCCATCTTGCGAGCGTAGTCAGGCAGCGCCTCTCTGAGGTTGTGCGAGTGCAACATGCGGTGTTTCATGAGGAGGCTCTCTGCTCGGGTAGGTCAACGTGAGGGTGGCGGGATACGATAGCCGCTGCGCGCAGGCGTCTGCTTTCATGCAGGCTGATGCCTACCAACAGCCAGAACAGCGCCACCAGTACGTTGGTGAAACTGAAGTAGTGGTCGAAGATACCGCTGAACAGCGCGGCAAGCACGCCAGTGATGCAGCCCAGGCTGATCGCGTTGTCAGGAGTCAGGACGATGCGGCCAGGCGCGGGGCGTACTTCCTTCCACCAACTGACCGTCACCGCGATGAACAGCAGCATGCCGGGCAGGCCCATTTTGTAGATGAAATTCAGCCACAGGTTGGAAATCCCGAAATCGGTGTAGCCAGGTACCGGTGGGTCGGTCTTGAAGCCGATTCCGAACGGGAACGTGGCCATCGCGTCGGGAAAGTGGGTGTACTCCAGAAAGCGAATGGCGGTACTGGTGTCGTCATCGGAAAACAGCCCCATCAGCCTGTCCTGCAATGGCGGTGACAGCATCACCAGCACCAGGCCTGCCGCGATGCCGCCCATCAACATTCGGCCCAGGTGAGGAATCCGCCGACGGGTCATCCACAGCATGACGGCGACCAGACTGATCAGTGCGCCGCGTGAGCCGGTCAGTAACAGACCGATGGCCCCCAGCGCTGCGACGGCGAGGCCGAGCTTGCGGGAGGAACCGGTGCGAGTGATGCCAAAGCAGAACGCCAGTGGTACGAGCATTGCCAGCGCACCGCCTGCCACGTTGGGGTGCATCCACGGCGAGCCCATGCGACTGGCCAGCGATATCAGCGCTTCGCTCAGCACGTCCGCGCCGCTGTAGCCCATCACCCTCAGAACAGGCGTGATGGCGAGTGCCGAGCCGCTGATCAGATAAATCGGAATGGACAGTAACAGCAACAGGAGCGTGCCGCTGAGCAGGGCGATGATCAGGCTTTCCAGGGTTTTCAAGTCGGTCAGCAACCTCGGTACCAGAAACAGCACTGACAGGTTGAACAGCCAGCGGACCCAGTTGATGGGGCCATTGCCCTCGACCACGATGGTCAGTTGGCCGACCAGAAAAGGGAAGGCACTGAATATCATCAGCGCCACCAGCAGGCGTTCAGTGCGCAGCATGTTCGGGATCCGAGCCTGCTGATTCACGACAGCCTGGAACAGATAACTTGCCCACGTCAGCATGATCAGCGCTTCAGACACCGTGGTGCGGATGCCGATCTGCACCGTCGAATACGGGATGAATGTGCCAATCACGCAGAACAGCAACAACCCACGCACCGGGCGTCGAATCACCGTGATGATCGAGGCAACCCCGACAATCGCCAGCAACACAAACGGCATGGGCAACAGCCACAGCATCACGCCGAACAGCAGACTGAAAAACAGTCCTATGGGCATGGCCAGCGACATTAGCGTAACTCCTCAAGCCTGGCCTGCACGTGCTTGCAGAAGGCGTCCAGGTTGTAGCGAGCCGCCCAGGCTTTGGCCACCAGTCGATCTTCTTCGGGCGCATTCGACAAAGCGCCCATCAGGTGGATAAGGCTGGCGCTGTCAGTCGGCGAAAAATGCGGGCTGTCGGGAGGAGAGATTTCGTCGAGCGACGAACCGGTGGCGACGGCAACCCGGGTGCCAACGCTTAACGCTTCGATCACCGGCAGGCCAAAGCCTTCGCCCCATGACGGTTGCCAAAGCCGATCGGCGTTTGTGTAGACCGCCTGCAGCTCGTTGTCGTTGAGGCCGCTGAGCACATGCAGCCCCTGCAACTGGCGCTGGGCCTCGGTGAGTGGGTCAGCTCCGCCGACCAGCACCAGATCCGGGGTGTCCACAAATTGCATGCGCGCAGTCTGCCACGCGTCGACAAACCATTTGATGTTCTTGCGCGGCTCGCGGGTGCCTACGCACAGCCAGTAGCGGGCCGGTAACTGGAGGCGACTGATATCCGCGGGCTCGCCCTTGAAGCCATCAACCATCAGCGGCACGATGCGCAGCTTGTCACGGACCTTGGGAAACAATCGCACCACTTCGCCAGCGGTGTATTGCGACGGCACCCAGACCTGATCGGCCACCCGCAACGAGTGGGCGATTGACAGGTAGTCGGTCAGCCGGTAAATCCGCGCCTTGATACGCGAACCATGGTTGTTCTGTTGGGTGATCTGAAACAGATCGTGCAGTTGCAATACGTAGCGCATGTCCGCCGGTTTACGACCCAGCGGCAGACCCATATTGATGTTGGCAAAGTAGACCTGGATGCCCGCGGCCCTTAGCGCCCTGGGCAGGTAAATTCCTTCAAAACGCAGCCTGTCGGGCAGGCGGTGAACTGAATCCAGAGGTGTGGCCCACCTGGGTGCGTGAATCAGGCGACGGACCGGATGATCATAAGGTGCAACGCCGAACAGCTGCAGCTGGACGTCGGGGTGCGCACGAAAGGCCGCTTCGAGCGCAGCGTTCTGGCGGCCAATGCCGCTGGTGGGATAACCGGCGGCTGCGCGGTAATCGAGTCCTATACGCATGAGCGCGATCCTTGCCTGTTGAGCATAAGTCGGGTGTAGATAACTTCCAGCTGTGCCGCCGATACGGACCAGTCATGCCGCGTACGCACATAGGCGCGTCCAGCTTCACCGATCCGGTTGAGGCGTGTCGCTTGATCAATGTTGTCGATGATCAGTTGCGCCAGACCGCCAGTCTCTTCACTGCCCAGATACTGTTCGCCATTGGTGACGGAAAGGCCCGACACACCCTGGCCGGTGGTCACGATGGGCAGCCCTGCGGCCATTGCTTCGAGTATCTTCAATTTCGAGCCGCCGCCCTGTCGTAATGGCGCGAAGAATACCGAGGCCTTTGCCTGAAGCTCGCGCAGGTCGGGCACGAAGCCCAGCCATTCGATACGTGGGTCCGTCCAGCGCTCGCGCCAGGATTGCGGCAATGCGAAGCCGCCAATCGCAAAACGCACGTTTGGTGATTTGGTCCATACCTGAGGCATGATTTCATCCAGCGCCCATTCGACAGCGTCGATGTTGGGGCCGTATTCGTAGTTGCCGATGAACAGCAAACGCTGACTGGCGCGGTCGGCCTGCACACTGGCGTAATAACCGCAGTCGACGCTGTTGACCACGTAGGAGGTGGCTTTACCGGTCAGGCGTGACAAGACCTTGGCATCGTCTTCAGTGACGGCCACCAGCTCACCCGCCTGATGCAGTACCCGCTGCTCCCAGCGCCGATAACGCCAGCGGTCATAAGCGGCAAATGCACTGGCCCAGCGCGGCAAGCGCTCATAGCTGGCTGAGCCCAGGTCCGATTCCACGTTGTGTTCGGTCAGAATGAACGGCTTGCCCGATTGCTTGAGCGCTCTTTCGAACGGCTGGAAGGCATAGGTGTGCTGCAACTGGATCACGTCCCAGTCTTCCTGCAGCAATTGTTCGAACGCCTGTTCAAGCGCGGGCGAGTAACCGTTGACGCTGGCCAGCATTGGCGGCGGGGCAAAAGCTACTGCAAGCAGGGTACGAGGGCTTAACAGCGGGCGTCGATCGATCACGATCAGGCGCTCCAGCCAGGGCTCCAGTGCAGAGCGACATTTGTCATCCAGTGGCGTTTTGGACTGAACCAGCAACGTGATGCGATGGCCTCTTGCGGCCAGGTTGCGCAATAAATGGTATTCCCGGGTTTTTCCGCCGCTGGTAGTGGGCCAGGGCAGATAAGGAAGCGTCCAGAGTATGCGCATCGGTCAGGGCTTCCATTCCAGAATTTGCAAAGTCGGTTTGAGCGCCAGCGTAATGCCCTGGGTACCGGACAAGGGCACCCGGCTTCCCGTCAACGGATCGTGAACCACAGCGTCATTGATGTTCGGGAAATTCAGCGTGGCACCCTTGGCGCTCCAGAACATCAGCAAATGTTTGCCGTCGTCACGTCTCCAGCTCACCGCATACAAGTCGTCCGGGACCTCGCTGACCGCTGGCGGCTCGGCAGGCAACAGGCGAGGCCCGGTAATGCTCAGGAAGTTTTTCAGTCCGGTGTAGACCGGCTTGGGCATGGCTTGCAGGTCGAGCAGGCCGTAACCCTGATCGCGGGCAGAAGCGCGCTCGTCCAGGTCGCTGAGGTTGAACAGAAAGATGCGCTGGAAGTCGAGAGCGCTCATCAGCGCCAGCCGCCGCAGGGTGAAGTCGGCCTGGCCAGCGGTGCCAATCAGGTGCTGCATCTCGACAGGGCCGTCATAGCTCGACCAGCCCCATTCGGTAGCCCACACCTGGCTGACGCCATTGCTGTGCAGCAGTTGATTCATTGCGTTGGAACGCACCAGAAAATCGCGATCCGGGACCGAGTCACCTTCCGGGTATTCAGAGTAGGGATGATACGCCGCCACTATGTTCTGGGTACCCAGGCCATTTTCGAGCAACGTCTGAAGCATGTAGCCGGGCGTGCTGTGCATCTGGCTGTAGTAGGCCATACCGGCCGTCACGATGGTTTTGTCCGGCAGCACGGCGCGTATGGCATCGGCGGTCGTGGTCAGCAGACGTCCGTAAGCGACCGGGTCCTCCTTGGGCAGCCATACGATATTGGGCTCGTTCCAGACTTGCCAGTTGCCCACTTCAGGATAGCGCTGTGCGAGAGCAGTCATACGTGTAGCGAAGGTGGCGAAGTCCTTGGGCGGGTACTGATCACGGCTCGCAGCCTTGGCCGGCGCGCTGCTGGCGAACGGCGCCGAACCGACGAGATAGGCGAGGGTGTTGTAGTGACGGGCCTTGATAGCTGCCATGGCGGCATCGAGTTCGGTCAGGGCCAGCTTGTCTTTTTGCGGCTCGATGACCGGCCAGTGAATCGTCAGCCTGACCCAGTTCAGCCCCAGCTCGTCCAGCCGTGCCATCTGCTGTTCGTAGATCATCGGGTCGAAATACTGAAACTGGACATTGACGCCGAGAAAGTCCCGCCAGACCACCTCCCGGGGTGCCTTGAGTACCGTCGAAGCGTGGCTGACGCTGACCATCGTCAAGCCGATCAGCGCCGCCGCGATACTCCACCATGCTTTTGATCTGGACGGCATGTCAGTTCACCTCGCACGCTTGTCGGAACACGTCCCGGAAATGTTCGGCGGTATGGCTCCAGACTCTTGCCTGACCCATCAGCGCCGCTTTTTCGGACCACTGCACCGCCAATTGCGGATTGGCGCAAAGTTGGCCAAGCGCCTGTGCCAGCCCTGGCACATCGCCCTGCGGATAAATCATACCGTTACCGTGCGAGACCTCCTCGGCGAACGAGCGCGCATCTGACGTGATCACACCCCTGCCACAGGCCACTGCCCAGGACAATGCACCACTGGTACCGCGCAACGTGCCCAGAATCTTCAGCTTGCTGGATTCCCGGTAGGGCAGAACCATCACATGGTTGGCCTGGATGACCTGGGGGATCTGTTCGGCCGGCAGGTCGAGTTGCCAGTCAATGAGATCCACCAGCCCCAACTGACGAATGCGCAGACGAAGCTGGTCGAGATAGCTGCCCGATGGACCAAAGGCCATTTCCGGCTCACTGCCGCCAGCCAGTGTCAGCCTTACGTTAGCGCGCAACGCAGGTTGTGATGTGAACACGCTGGCCATCGCATCGAGCAGGTCCTCAATACCCTTGCCGCGATAAATGAAGCCGAAGTACAGCAGCCGCAGCGGCTGCATTGGCGGCAGCGCCATCGGTGCAATGGGAGCGTTGCCATGATTGATCACGGTCATTTGCGACGGTTTGAGCCGCATGCGTTGTCTGAGGCTCTGACTGCCCGCTTGCGTCAGGGTCACCAGACGCGTCATGTGCTGCGCCACTTGGCGCTCCTCACGCAGGCAGAGCGGATCGGCCAGTACGGTTGCGATTTCAGGTAATGGTGAGCGCATGCCGCTGACTATCGACAGCGGCCACGGCAGCTTTTCCCTGCGCCATACCAGCCTTTCGGGGTCGTGCACGGTGGCGGTCAACGGCAGCTTCGGGAAACGCCGCTGCAGGCTGCGCAAGGCCTGAAACTCGGCCAGCCGACCGCCGCCGAGTTCGGCGTGTACCAGATCGATGGCGCTCCAGTCCGTCTCATCCACTCTTTGCTGCGCAGCACGCGGGTCATTACCGACGCCGCGCAAGGGCGTGCTGACCTGCAAGCCGAGCTGCTCCAGCGCCTGTTTGAGATGCCCGGCGTAGTCGGCAATGCCGTTCTGCTCGGGAGGCAGAGGGGCGAGCAGAGCAATATGCATCAAACTCGGCTCCCGATACGCTTCAGGACCCTGAGTACCTGCTCAGGTACTTCGAAGCGACGACGGTTGAAGATAACGCCGTCTACTTTCTTGAATGCGGTATTGAGGTTGTGCAGGGTGTCTTCGAGCATCGGCACGGTAGTTTCCTGAGCCCGCACCACCAGCAGAATCAGGTCGGCATTGCGCAGCAGAACAAACGCTTCCTGATTGGTAGAGACGCCGGACGCGTTGATCAGGACAATTTCGCCAGGACGTGCCGGTGTGCGACTTTCGGTGCGCACTTGATGGCCCTGTTCGATCAGCAGAGTTGCAAGACGACTGATCACGAAGCTCACCCCCGCACCTGCCTTCACTGATGTGAAACCCAGAGTCAGACCTTTTTCATCGACCTGATCCAGCGGCAGGATGCCGTACACCCTGTGCAGGTTGGAGGTGAAAGCCGCGCTGCGTTCCTGGGCGCGCTCAAGGTCGGGCAGGCTGGTCCAGACCGGCACGCCAAAACTGCTCTCGATCTTGTCCCCATCGTGGATACGCTGGTCCAGAAGGTAGAAGAAGTACAGCGCCAGAGCACCGACCACAAGGCTCAATGGCAGTGCGAGCAGCAGCATCATCAGGCTTTTCGGAAAGACGCGGCTCGGGTTGTAAGTGGCGTCTTCGATCAGCGCGATGTTACTGATCTGGCTGTTATCCAACTCACGGTCGATACGTGCCTTCTCCAGGCTGTCGGTGTAGAGCGCGTAGCTTTTCTCTGCGGCGTCCAGCTCGTTCTGCAAGCGCGACAGCTCCGGTTCCAGGTTCAGTGCCTGTTGCCGGTCGCTTTCCAGTTGGGCGATTTGGGTGTTCTGTTGAGCCAGTTGGGTCAGCAGGCGGGCATAGCTGGTTTGCTGGTCGGCATACACGTTCTGCATACGGTTGTAGATTGGGTTGGGCGTAATGTTTTCCGAGCGCTGGACCGTTGCTTCCTGTTCATTCAACAGTTTTTTGAGGTTGTTGATTTCTTCATTGACGGCGCGGATTGGCGGCGCCTGTTCCTTGAACGAGCGCAGCAGTTCCTGACGTTCGACTTCCTTGCCGTTGATGCGGTTTTGCAGGTCCTGGCGGTTGGGGTTGAGGGCCAGTTCTCGTCCTGCCGAAACAGTCTTGGGTTGCTCGGCCAGCTGTTTCTTCAGCAGGTCCAGGCCAGCTTTGGTGGAGGCGATGGCGCGTGTGGTGTTGTTGCGTTCGGTACGCAGGTCATTCAGTCCCTGCGAGGTATCGGCCAGCCGCTGGGAAATGCTCACCGCACTCAATTGGTTGAGGTAGTTCTGGATCTGCTTCTTGTACGAAAGGATATTGTTGCCGGTGTTTTTGACTTCCGACTCATAGAAGGCATACAGGCTCACGCGACCCAGGGTGCGGGTACGTTGCACCTGATACTCTTCGATCCAGGTCTTGAGCACCGTTTGCGCGGTTTTCGGATCGTTCCAGTCAAACGTCAGCTCCATCACCGAGGAGCCTGGTTCGTGGCGGACCTTGAAGTTTTTCTCCAGATCCTCAGCCATCCGCTCCGCAGGGGTGCGTTTTTCTACCAGCCCGAGAAACTGAAGAATGCCGCGGCCTATGTCGACGATTGAGCTTATGGTGCTCTTGATCAGATTTTTAACCGACGCCAGCGCACCGGTTTCAGGTTCAGCCCTGGACAACTCGGCAAGGTACTTTTCAGACACCGTGCGCATGATCGGTCTGCCGGTCAACATGCGCTCTTCGTCGAGCAGCGGATCGCGCAGCGCACTCGGCACCACGATGGCCTGGCGGTTGGACAGCTCGATAGGCACTGTGCTGCTGTCCCGGCCTGGTTTCACCAGCAGCAGTGCAGTCGATTCATAACGGTTGGGGAGCAGCAGGGCGCCCAGCAGAACGACGATGAACGTCGCCAGAACAGTAACTTTGACTTCGCGCTTGAAAATGAAAAACAGGCGCAGCAGGTCGCGAAATGAGCGGATATTGATCATGTCTGTTTCCCTGACAGTTAATTGCTGTTGCGCAACTCGTAGTTCATGCCCAGCCCGATCGATTTTGCGAAAGGAATCAACTGGTTGAAATACAGGGTGACGCCGTCGACTTTGTTCCCGACCGATGATTTGGGAACAAACACCACGTCGCCGCGTTTCAGCAGAACTGGCGCGGTGGGACCGCCAGCGGACCCGGCCCAGAGAAACTTGCTGTAGTCAAAAAAATAGGTTTTGTAGAGGCCGTTCTCTTCCTGGCGCAGCAATGCTACCTGTCCTGCATCAGCGTCGAGCGCAACGCCGCCAGCACCGACGAGTGCCTGTTCCAGGTTGGTCGCGACGTTGGCAGGCAATGTGACCGAGTTGCGAACCGCGCCGCCCACGAACACCGTATTGCCTGGTGACTGCGAAATATTGATGGTCAGCGCAGTTTCGCGATAAACGTCCTGCAACTTGTTTTCCAGCAGATCGTTGAGCTGCGGCAGCGTAAGCCCTGCGGCTTTGACGGTGCCGATATACGGGTAGGAAAACGTACCGTCATTGAGAACCTGAAACAGAGTCAGCTCGTAGATCGAGTTGGCGGTGAACGCCGAAATCGACGGCGACTCGCCGGTATTACGCACGATTCGCAGCGTGTCCCCGGCACGAATCCTTTCCGGTGGCAGCGGTTTTCCCGCCAATGCCCGGCCTGCTGCCAGGCCTGCTTCGACCTGAGCGCGGTCATCGGGCAGCCCGATCCTTGAGGGGGTATTGCAAGCGCTTAGCAGCAATACGCTGACGATCAGCATCATGCTCTTCATTTTTCCTGAACTCCTGTCATGCACGAATACGGCTCCCTTTCGGGTAATAAAATCATGGTGGCGGGTACAGCCGGTTTCGGATTGCGTCGGTTCAGCCCTCAATGATTGAAGCAGCAGGCTGCGGTCAGCAGCCTCGTCCTGCTACTCTGTTTCAGCTTTTTACAACTTGCTCCGGTACCCTTCCGTAGATATCGGTGAAGCGCACAATGTCGTCCTCGCCCAGGTATTCACCACTCTGGACTTCGATCATCACCAGGTCGATGACGCCCGGATTGACCAGCCGATGCGTGAATCCCGGTTTGATGAATGTCGACTCGTTGGTGTCGAGCATGAACTCGCGTTCGCCGTTGGTGACTGTGGCCATGCCACTCACCACGATCCAGTGTTCACTGCGATGGTGGTGCATCTGTAATGACAACGACGCTTGCGGGCGGACGACGATGCGTTTGATCTTGAATCGCTTGCCTTCCTCCAGCACGGTGTACGTTCCCCAAGGGCGCGTCACGGTACGGTGCAGCCGGTAGGCGTCGTGACCCTGGCGCTTGAGTTCCTGGGCTATGATCTTCACGTCCTGACTGCGCGCGCCATCAGCAATCAGCAACGCATCGGGCGTGTCGATGATGATCAGGTTGTCCAGGCCGATCGCACCCACCAGACGCTTGGGTGAGTCGATGTAGCAATTGGTCACGTCATGCAGCACGGTCTGGCCATTGCACTGATTGCCCTGCGCATCGGCGGGCGACAATTCGCGCACCGCCTGCCATGAGCCGATATCGCTCCAGCCGAGCTGGCACGGAACAACGGCCACCTTGGCGGAGCGTTCCATCAGCGCATAGTCGATGGAAATGTCTGGTACCAGGCCGAACGATTCACCGTCCAGTTCTATCTGCAATTCCCGGTTGCCTTCCTTGCTCCGGCTCGATTGCAGGCACGTCCTGACTGCGTTCAGCACATCGGGCGCATGAGCTTCGAACTCCCGTAACACAGCATCGGCGCGCATACAGAACATCCCTGCATTCCACAGATGCAGGCCGCCGTCTAGATAGACCTGTGCGGTCGCTGCGTCGGGCTTTTCCACGAAGCGTGCAACCTGGTAGGTTCCTGCGTTGAGCGACTGGCCTTTTTCGATATAGCCGAAACCGGTCTCCGGTTGAGCAGGCAAAATGCCGAATGTCACCAGCCAGCCTTGAGCGGCCAGCTCCTGCGCGGTGGTAACGGCTTTGGAAAATGCGTCAACATCCGTGATGAGATGATCGGCGGGCAAGACCAGCAACTGGGCATCACCGCCATACAGTTGCGCCACGTGAATGGCTGCGGCGGCGACGGCAGCAGCGGTGTTACGCCCGAACGGCTCGAGAATGAAATCCAGTCTGACCTTGGCTTTGTTCAACTGGCGATAGTCGTCCACCGTACGGAAATACACCTCGCGATTTGTAACAGTCAGCAGTCGTTCGACCGCTGGAAGCCCTGTCGCCCGTGTGAAAGTCTTCTGCAGCAGGCTTTCTCCGTCAGGCAGGCGCATGAACGGCTTTGGCATGGCTTCGCGGGAAACCGGCCACAGGCGGGTGCCTGAACCGCCAGCGATAATGCAAGGTATGAGGATGCTCATCAATAAACCTCACGAGTGAAGATCACTGCCGGAACAGTGCGCATAAGGATGTAGAGGTCGAACCAGACGGACCAGTTTTCTATGTACTCAAGATCGAACTCGACGCGTTTTTCGATTTTTTCCACGGTGTCTGTTTCACCACGATAGCCGTTGATCTGAGCCAATCCGGTGATGCCCGGTTTGACTCGATGCCGCGACGTGTACTCCTTGACCGCTTGCTCGAAAAGAATTCCGGCCGCTTTGGTGGCCGTGGCGTGGGGGCGGGGGCCTACCATCGACATGCTGCCCGCCACCACATTGAACAGTTGCGGCAGCTCATCCAGGCTGGTCTTGCGAATGAAGCGTCCAACCCGAGTAATCCTGGCATCACCCCGGGTTGTCTGTTTTTCCGCCGTTGCGTCGGCGTGATGCTGATGCATCGAGCGAAACTTGAACACTTCGATCAGGCGATTGTTATAGCCATAGCGTTTCTGGCGGAACAGCACCGGCCCACGCGAGTCGAGCTTGATCGCCAGCGCTACCAGCACCATTACCGGCGACAGCACCAGCAGCGCCAGTGTCGACAGCACGATGTCTTCCGCACGCTTGATGAACGGTGACCATCCGCTGAGTGGCATGTCCGACGCGTTGAACATCGGCAGGCTGGCGACCTCGGTAATACGGTTGTGGCTGTGGCGGAAGGCGACCATGTCCGGCACCAGCAGAACATTGACCGGCAACCTGCGCAGTTCATGAATGATGTGGTCCATACGGTTTTCCGCCGTCCACGGCAAAGCGACCAATACCTGGGTGACTTTCTCTTCGCGGATCAGGCGTTCCAGATCGCTGGTGTTGCCCAGCATTGGCAGATTGGCAACGGTCTTGGGCAAACGGCCGATGCGATCATCGATAAAGCCACTCACCCCCGAGCGAATGTCCTGGTGCCGCTGAAGGTACTCGGCCAAGCGCTGTCCATTTTCGGTGGCGCCGAGAATTACTGCGTTCTGCAAAAACATGCCTTTGCGCATCTGGCGTTTGAACAGCAGCAACAGCAGCACGCGAACGACACAGAACAAAGCGAGGCTGGTCAGATACCAGATCACCAACTGTTCATTGGAAAAGTAGCCGAACAGCCCCAGAGTCCGTTGCATGAACAGCAACAGCCCGAACGCGGCGGACCATGCGACCACAATTCCGCGCAAACGCAGTGCGTTACTGAACAGAGCTTCGGAGTAGACGCCCATGGCCTGAAAAAGCAGCACGCAAACGATGCCGAAAAAGAGCTGAGTAGGCAGGTAGCTTTGCGGTTGCTGACCAACATTGTCCTGCATGAATGCGACGATCAGCAGGCCAGGCAAAATGCAGGCAACACCATGTGTTAGCCGGATGCCGAAAAGAAAGTATTCCACCAGGCTGGTGCGGGTGAGTGACAGGCTGTCTACCGGTTGCAACCTCATATGGCTTCCTTACTCCTTGGGAACCGACGCCTTGGCGCTGACTCACCGCTTGCCCCGTGCAATACATCGCAGAGTCAAAAAAATATCGTTTTCGGGGTTTTTCCCAAGTGTAGCCAAATACTTGTCATGGCGAATGCAATCTGGCCCTGTCTATTGTGAATATCACTTTGTGTATGTCGGCTTGCGACGCGTTTTACTTAATATTTTTCAGTCAGTTGTGAGGGGCGCCTTCCTGTGAGTGTTTCGCTTGAGTAAAGCTCATGACTCGGAAAGCGTGAGGGGAAACTGTCCGTTTTCTGTACGCAGCGAGCTCAAATTTATCGTCACAGCGCTTTGCCCCAGCCCTGCCGGGGAATGCAAGAAGGGACGGCGTCGAAAAAAAACTGTGCCCGATGGGTTTTTTTCAGTTCGCGAGGGTCACATCCATGCGCTGTGCCGATGTTTCCAAAAGCGCCAGCAGAAATGAGCGCCACTCAACCGCGGTACTCGTACAGGTCACCACAGGGGATTTTCATGACACAACGCAGGGCAATGCTCATTCTTCATGGCAAGCAATCGCTCAACGAAGATGTTAGAGACGCCGTTGCTGACAAACGCAGACAGGGATGGGACCTTGATGTGCGTCTTACATGGGAAGCTGGCGACGCGCAGCGGCTGGTGGAAGAAGCCCTGGCCGCCGGGCATCGTCACATCGTGGCGGGTGGAGGCGACGGCACGCTGCGCGATATTGCAGAGGCGCTGGCCGTTGCCTCACAGCCCGGCGCCAGCCTGACCATTCTGCCGTTGGGCACCGCCAATGATTTTGCCCGCGCCGCCGGTGTGCCTCTTGAGGTAGCCAAGGCGCTTGAGCTCATGGACGTCACACCGCGTGTCGTTGACCTGGGCGAAGTCGCCGGCAAGCTGTTTCTTAATATGGCAACCGGCGGCTTCGGCAGTCAGGTGACCGCCAATACTTCCGAGGACTTGAAGAAAGTATTGGGCGGTGCGGCTTATCTGTTTACCGGGCTGACGCGATTCAGCGAGTTGCATGCGGCTCATGGTGAGCTGATCGGCCCTGACTTTCACTGGCGTGGCGATCTGTTGGCGCTGGGAATCGGTAATGGTCGTCAGGCGGGTGGTGGGCATGTGTTGTGTCCAACCGCGCTGGCGGACGACGGCTTGTTGGACATCAGCATCCTCCCTGCGCCTCAGGAAGTGGTCGGGACACTCAAGAGTCTGCTGGAGGGAGGGTTGGGTTTCGACAATATGTTTATCCGTGCACGCCTGCCATGGGTCGAGTTGAAGTCAGCCAAAGGCTTGGATATCAATCTGGATGGCGAACCCTTGTCAGGGGAAAACCTGCGTTTCGAAGCGCGTCCTGCGGCCCTGCGCGTTCACCTGCCAGAAGATTCACCCGTGCTCGGACAGTCCGCCCGCATCAGTCGTCCAGACTGATAATACGCTCGCGTACACAGAACAGGACCAGACCGGCCACGTCAAAGATCTGCAGTCGCTTCATGATCTGCGAACGGTGAGTCTCGACCGTCTTGATACTAAGGTTCAGGCCGCTGGCGATCTCGCGTGTCGATTTGCCGCGTACGATCAGCCGGAGTATCTCCAGTTGCCGCGCGGTGAGGTTGTGTCTGTCCTGTAAAGGTTCGGCCCGGTCGGATCGAGGATTCTGCAATGCACGGTTTATAACAGTGTGAGCGATGGCGGGACTGAGGTAGCGCTCGCCGCCGCGCAGTGCTTCAAGTGCCTGCTCCAGCTCCTTGGCGGTAGCGTCTTTGAGCAGATAGCCGTGAGCGCCGGTTTCAAGCGCACGCATGATCATGTCCGGATCAGTGTACATCGACAGGATCAAAACCTTGCAATGTGGTTGAACCCTCAGCAGTTGTTCCAGGGCATCCAGGCCGTCGATGTCCTTCATGCAGATATCAAGAAGGATAATGTCGGGTTTGAGGCTTTGGGCAAGATCCGACAGTTGAGCGCCGTCCGCAGCTTCGCCAACGATCGTGTAGCCGGGTATATCCGAGACCAGGGCGCGCACGCCAGCCCTGATCAGCGAATGGTCATCGACCAGTAACAGATTGCAAGTCATTATGGCTTCTTGTGTGAACGGGCTCGCTCATCCGTGCGGGGAACCCATGGAAACAGAACATCTATACGCGTGCCCAGTCCGGGGCCGCTGTGCAAAGACCAGGAACCCTCCAGCAACACTACACGTTCACGCATGCCGGCCAGCCCTCGCTGACCTTGATGGGCTGGGTTGTTTGCGGGCTCGAAGCCTGTGCCGTCATCCGTGATGAGCAGCGATAGTCCTGCGGGAAGCCGCTGCAGGCGAATCAGCAGGTTGGTGGCATTGGCGTGGCGCAGCATGTTGGTCACTGCTTCCTGGCTGATTCGGTAGGCCGCGACGGCCATCTCTTCCGGAATGCCGGTCAGCCGCTGATGACATTCCAGACTCCAACGTATCTGGGTGTCGGCAAGTGTCGTGACCAGGTGCGCACGCAGGCCTGCTTCCAGGCCTAGGCTCGTCAGTTGGCGAGGGTTCAGGATAGTCGACAAGTCCCGCACTTTTTCCAGCGTTTCTGCAAGGGTGCCGTTGAGTTGCTCGGCATGAGTGTTCAGCTCAGCGGGCAGTCGGCGTTGAAGCCAGGCGCACTGCAACTGCGCGCCGGTCAGCATCTGGCCGATGTCGTCATGCAGCTCACGGCTGAGTCGGTGGCGTTCGTTTTCCTGAACATTCAACATGCGCTCGGCGAGTTCATGTGGGCGCATGTGAATCATCAATGACCACTGCCAAAGGAAGATCAAAACAGCGATGAAGGCCATCAGATTGAGCGCCAGCAAGCCGAACGACATCTGTATATCGATCACAAGGCACACGCTGTTGAAGATCGCGGCGCACAGACAAAGTGCGCCGGTGATCCAGTGGAGGCTTCTGGCAGTGATCGACCTGAACCTGAAAGATCTGATACTGGCTTGCATATCGAACGGCGCCATTAATCGTCATTACCTAAAATCAGATAATTTGATGTCAAATTGATATCGGACAATAAGTTGAATGATTGCCTGGCTATAATCAAACTGCCTGGAGTAGGTCATCACGATGGGAACTCAGCCTCTCTGACCGGTCCGCTCGCATGCGATGATCAATCTTACCTTAATGTCGCATGAATTTAATGAGTCCGTGCATGACTGGTAAGCAAGACAGTTAACATGCGTCGAATTGTTTTCAAATAACTAGTTATGTCGGGGATCTTGCAAATACTATCTTGTAGCGTCGTTGATCCGGCAGCGTAACTTCGGGCTGCCGTCGGCAGTTGACCTATGGCAGCCGAATCGTGAGTGAGCGGGCAATCAGCCCGGAGGATGGTCGGATGCCGACCCTGGGCGAGCAGACAATGCCGCGAGTCGGGCCAGCAGCTCCTGTTGCTCTTCGTTGTCCATGGTCAGCTCTCCGGTTTGAGGGTCGAGGAGCTCAAGTTGCCATGAAATCAACGCAAGGCAGCGCTTGACGGTAGCCAGCGTTTCCTCTGAAAGGCCATTGGCCGGTTCAGCGCAATCCAGCAAGTGCGTCAATTGGCGGGTGAAATCGGCAATGCACTGGACCGAGGCATTATTTGCGGCGTCGGTCAGCTTCAATAGCGAGGTCAGCAAACACTCGATGGCGTCTTCATCGTCGCAAATCAATTCAAGGTGCGACAAACATTCTTCCGACTTGTACAACAGGGCTTGCGACTCGGCGAGAAACTCGTCGTGTTGTTGGTGCCAATGGTTGCTGCTCAGCATCCTTCATCTCCACACATCATGGATAGCGAACTTCCGCCCGCGGCGAATGGCTGACAGTAGATGTCGATTTCACAGGAAAGTCTGTAGGGCGTTTCCGAATATAGACCAATGATGGCGTATTGAAATTGCGATGATAAACACTTCAGTGAATCAATCCGTTTGGCAGTGCCGATATAACGCACTGTATTTCCTGCAAATGTGGCCGATTGAGCGGGGACGCAGATCCCGGCTGGGTTGGCTGGTTGCAAGGATTGGAAAGCTAGCACAAGCCTGACTCCATTCATGCAATGAGAATGGCGTCACAATAGTGGCAATCAGATACCGATCATATCAGGGTAGCCCTGAGGTGATTTAGGGGATGCCCCTATTCTCGGGGTGATAACCCTGATGCTACGGCGCAAGGGAAATACACGTCATTGGTCGCGTCTGAAGCGGTCGTGTGGCACATCAGTAAAGCGTGATGGTAAAGTGACATCAATGCCTGCGAATGGCCTTTCATCGCCATTAAGGTCCGGCTCGTTTCAGCCGATACACGTTTAGCAGACTCATCGTGACCATCGCTTCAGGAGCTAAAATGGCTGGCATTCTCGACACAGTAGATCAACGCACACAGCTGGTGGGCGAGAATCGCCTGGAAATCCTCATGTTTCGCCTTGCCGGCCGACAGTTGTTCGCCATCAACGTGTTCAAGGTCCAGGAAGTGCTGCAGCTCCCCAAGCTGACGCTCATGCCGCAACGACATTCGTTCGTCTGTGGCGTCGTCAATTTGCGCGGCCAGACGCTGCCGGTGATTGACCTGTCGCAGGCCATTGGCATGCGACCGCTGGTGCCGGGGCCTGGCAGCACGATCATCGTGACTGAGTACAACCGCTCCGTGCAGGCGTTTCTGGTCGGTGGTGTGGATCGCATCGTCAACATGAACTGGGACGCGATCATGCCGCCGCCTGCCAGCGCGGGTCGTCAGCATTATCTGACGGCTATCAGCAAGGTCGATGACCAGTTGGTGGAAATCATCGACGTCGAAAAAGTACTGGCTGAAATCGTGCCCTACAACGCCAAGGTGTCCCGCGAGAAGCTGGAAGACCCGGTGCTGGAAAATGCGCGTGGCCGCGAGGTCTTGCTGGTTGACGACTCGAAGGTGGCATTGGCGCAGTTGCGCGATACATTGTCGCAGCTCGGCCTGAAGTTGCACGTGGCAAGCGATGGCCTGAAAGCTCTCAATATGCTTAAAGGCTGGGCTGACGCCGGTGAGGACGTACACGAGAAACTGCTGATGGTGTTCACCGACGCAGAAATGCCAGAGATGGACGGTTATCGTCTGACGACCGAGATTCGTAATGACCCGCGGCTGCGCAGCCTGTATATCGTTTTGCACACTTCGCTGTCTGGCAGCTTCAACGAGTCGATGGTCAAGAAAGTCGGCTGTGACAACTTCCTGTCCAAATTCCAGCCCGACAAACTGGTTGAAGTGGTTCGTGAGCGCCTGATCATGATTCAAGGCTGATAACGCTCTGCGAACCTTCGATCCGGGATGCCTGCCAGGAGCCGCTTCGTATAAGCTTTGCCGCCCATGTCAAAGCTTATCGAGCCCCCAAGGAAGCAGGTCATGCTACGTCTAAGCTCGCTCTACCGTTTTCCATTGAAATCCTGCAAGGCTGAAGCCCTGCAGCGCGCCTCGTTCGACGGCCTCGGTCTTGCCGGTGATCGGCGCTGGATGCTGGTCGATGAGCGCACAGGGCGGTTCCTCACTCAGCGCGCCATCGCGCATATGTCACAACTGTCGGTGTTATGGAATGCCGAAGGTGGTGTCACGCTCAGTGCGCCAGGCTTCGAGTCGCTCGACGTTGCTGTGCCTGTCGATGAGCCGGAGAGCCTGCGCGGTGTGACCGTCTGGCGTGACTCGTTGCAGATGCCCGACGCGGGCACTGTGGCGGCCGAATGGGTCTCGAGATTCATCGGCCAGCCAACGCGAATGGTGTACATGCCAGTTGAACGCGCCCGCTGGCTGCCCGGTGGCTACGGTGCGATCGATGACCGTGTGAACTTTGCCGACGGCTTCCCGCTGTTGCTGATCGGGCAGTCCTCCCTGAACGACCTTTCTGCAAGGCTTGGAAGGCCAATGGAGATGCTGCGGTTCAGACCCAATCTGGTGATCGAAGGGGCTGATGCGTTCGCTGAGGATGGCTGGAAGCGTATCCGTATCGGCGATATGCAGTTCCGTCTTCTCAAGCCTTGCGCCCGTTGCATCCTGACTACTATCGACCCCGCAACCGGTGAGCGAAGCCCGGATCGAGAGCCCTTCACGACGTTGAAAAGCTACCGGGAAGTAGAGGGTGGCGTGATGTTTGGCCAGAACATGGTCAATGACGGCCCCGGTGAGCTAGAGGTCGGGATGGAAGTGCAAGTGCTGGAGTGATTGTTGGACCCTGCGGTTCATTCTGCAACAGCAAGGCTGGCCAGGTCGTCGTTGTCAGGAGTCTCAGGCATGAAAACCAAGCATTCGACGCCACTTTTCGGCTCCCGGGACGTGCCGGATGCCGTGGTCTGGGGGCAACATTCAGAGCATCCTCTCAAGTGGACGTGTCCGGATGAAGTGCCCAGGCCGGGATCCTTCGGGACCGTTTTATATGTCGTCGCGTTGCTGTTGGCGTTGCCGGTCTATGTGTCGGTAGTACTGTGCATCAATTTTCTCTACGCCGGACGGGGGCTGGTGACAGCGCACGTGAACTTCATCAACAACTCGATCGTATGGGTGCTGGTGCCTCTCTGTTTGATGTCGGCTGTCTGGGTGCTTCGTTGGCTCGCTTGCGAGCCTGAAGGGCTTGGTTTCTGCTTTGATGAGGAGCAGCAATGCCTGACTTTTACCCAGTGTCGCCCGGCCCGGGTACCTACCGAAGAGCGCGTGCCTTACAGTGATATTCATAGCATTACGCCCTGCAAGATGACCGCGTCTGGTTTCATCTGCTATTTTTCGGTGTGCTTCGCTGGACTCGATGGCAAACCGACTGAGCGCAAATTCTGGATATATCTGACGGAAAAGGAGGCGCGGTTCCACACCGATTGGCTGAGGCGGTCAATCGGCGAAAGAATGCACGAGGTATTGGATCTCGATAAGTAGAGAGGGCGTCCCGGCAGCTGGCCACGAGCATGGCCAGCGCACTCGGTCAAGCAGCCTCAAAGATCATCAAAAAACCTTTCATGCCAGTCCACCAGCGGCTGTGGTGAGTTGAGTTTCTGGCCGTAGATCACCGAGTAAGACAATACGTTCTGCACGTACTGACGGGTTTCGTCAAACGGAATGCTTTCTACCCAGACGTCGAATGCCAGGTGATTGGCACCTTTCAGCCATTGACGTACACGTCCCGGCCCCGCGTTGTAGGCAGCTGAGGCCAGCACGCGGTTGCCATTGAACTGGCTGTGCACCGAACTCAGGTAGGCAGCGCCCAGCTGGATGTTGGTGTCCGGGTCCAGTACCTGCTGAGGCGAGGCCAGCGGGATGCTGTACTTGCGAGCGGTTTCTTTCGCGGTGGCGGGCATCAACTGCATCAGGCCGCTTGCGCCTACGCCTGAGCGCGCATCGTCCATGAATGCGCTTTCCTGACGTGTAATGGCAAACACCCAGCTTGAATGCAGGCCGCGAACCTTGGCTTCGCGTACCAGCGTGTCGCGGTGTGCCATTGGGAAGCGGATGTCCAGGTCATCCCAGTACTGCGCCTGGCTGATAGTGCGAATCGCAGGGAAATACCATTTCAGGTCGTACGCCAGCTTGGCTTGCGCAACCATCTCATCGCGATTGAAGAGGCGGCTGACGTGATACCACTCGCGGCGCCCGTCGACGATTTCGCCACGGTCATGAAATTCCAGCGCACGGCGGACGCCCGGTGTGTTGCGTACTTTGTTGATCAGGGCCTGGCTGAGCACCAGTGGTTTGTTATTGAGCTGATAAGGACTCTGCGTGCGATCAGCAGCCAGGAAACCGTAGAAGTCGCGCTCCTTGGCCACATCCTTGTATAGCGCAGCAATCAGCGGACTGTTGGGCTGCGCAAGCTCCAGGGCTCGCGCTTCCCAGTAGCGCCAGCGGTTAGTGCTTGCCAGATCCTTGGGCAGTCGGCGGGCGAGCTCATAGGCGTCCTCCCAGCGACCCAATCGCAGCAGCAGCCTCAGGCGCCATTCGGTGACCGTGTTGTCGCGCAGCTCCGGGTCGTACCTGGTCATGACCTCAAGGGCACGATCATCGTACCGCCGTGCCAGTGTCAGGCCGATTTCCTTGGCAATTTCCACCTGCTCCTCTCGCGAGAAATGCATGGTGGCGGCGTAGCCATCAAGCATGGCCAACGTTTTTTGCGGATCCTGACGTGCAAGGCGGCGCAAGCCGAGGCCTACTACGTCGGACATGGCTTCATCGACCGGCGCGAATTGCGCCGGATTGTTGACCATCTCCGGTTTTTGGGCGACTGCGACCAGCAAGCGGCCCTGCGGCGCCAGCGAGTTGAGGCTGTTGACCAGCGTGTTGGCCAGTGTGTAATTGCGCGCCTGGGCGGCAAGCTTGGCCCGCTGCCAGCGTTTCTGCTCGGTCAACTGACCCGCTGCAGCCCACTGGGCGAAGAACCCATCGCACGAAGCGGGCAGCGTCTTGCCGGTCATCCAGAGCTTCTCGGCACTGGCAAAGCCCTCGGCGCGTTGATTGTTGTTGAGCTGGTACTGGCCGTACAGGCAATCCAGCTCGACGAAATTCATCTTGGGGTCGTAATACTTGACGAAGGTCGTCCAGTCACCGCGCTCGGCCAGCCAGCGCAGCCAGCGGAGTTTCATCCAGTTGGCCTGGGGCAGATCGCCGTGCTCGGCAAGGAATTTCTCGATCTCGGCATTGCTGGCGGTCTTCAGGCGCGCCGTCAGCTCGTCGTATTCCAGATAAGGCTCGAGCGGATAGTCGGCAAGGGCAGTGCTGTACATCTGGTAAGGACCAGAGTCGCCCTTGGCCAAGGCCCTTTTTGCCTCGTCGTAATACTTGCGTTGTTGGTTGATATCTACCGCATGAGCAGTCTGGACGGCGATAGCGGAGAGGAGCAGGCACGATAAAAAGCTGAACAAACGACTGCGCATGAGACTTCCGAGCAGATGAGTCGTGAAAAGTGCCGCTAGCTTAGCCTTTTGCCGGCGCATGGTGAAAGCATTGCTGACGAGGTTGACTCATGCGGAAATAATTGGCGGTTATAAAGAATATAACCCTGTCTGCCCGGCGCCAGGAAACCCGACATCCAACTGCTATCTCAGGTAGAATGCGCGCCCGGTTTTTGGAGAAGCTCATGACCCTGCTCAAATTCAGCGATGTGTCCCTTGCTTTCGGCGCGATGCCGTTGTTGGACAAGGTGTCCTGGCAGATCGCCCGTGGTGAGCGGGTGTGCATCATCGGTCGCAACGGCACTGGCAAATCCAGCATGCTCAAGTTGGTAAAGGGCATTCAGAAGCCCGACGACGGAGCCGTCTGGCGCGCGCCAGGCCTCAAGATTGGCGAATTGCCCCAGGAATTGCCGGTAGCCGACGGACGGACAGTGTTCGACGTGGTTGCTGAAGGCCTGGATGGCGTCGGCGCATTGCTCGCCGAGTATCACCATCTGGCGCAGAATTGCGTGACCGAGGAAGACCTCAACAAGCTGATGCATGTGCAGCAGGACCTCGAAGCCCGTGACGGCTGGCGCCTGCAGCAACTGGTCGACAGCACTCTGAGTCGCCTGCAGTTGCCTGCTGACAAGACCCTTGCCGAGTTGTCGGGCGGCTGGCGTCGTCGCGTTCTGTTGGCGCAGGCGCTGGTATCCGAGCCGGACCTGCTGCTGCTCGACGAGCCAACCAACCACCTGGATATCGGTGCAATTGCCTGGCTCGAAGAAGCGCTCAAGGAATTCCAGGGCGCTGTGCTGTTCATTACGCACGACCGGGCATTCCTGCAGAACCTGGCGACCCGGATTCTCGAGCTTGATCGCGGCGGTCTGATCGACTGGAACGGCGACTACGCCAGCTTCCTGGTGCACAAGGAAGCGGCGCTGGCTGCTGAAGAAACTGCCAACGCGCTGTTCGACAAGCGTCTGGCTCAGGAAGAAGTCTGGATTCGTCAGGGCATCAAGGCTCGGCGTACCCGAAATGAAGGTCGCGTGCGTGCGCTCAAGGAGCTGCGTGTCGAGCGCAGCGAGCGCCGTGAGCGTACCGGCAAGGCCAATATTCAGCTGGATACTGCCGAGAAGTCGGGCAAGCAGGTGATGGTGCTGGACAACGTCAGTTTTGCGCACCCGGGTGGTCCGACGCTGATCAAGGACTTCTCCATGGTTCTGCAGCGCGAAGACCGCATCGGTCTGCTGGGTGCCAACGGCACCGGCAAGACCACGCTGCTCAAGCTGATGCTCGATAACCTTCAGCCGACAGGCGGCAAGGTTGAAGTCGGTACGCGTCTGGACGTCGCCTATTTCGATCAGCTTCGGCATCAACTGGATCTGGAAAAGACCGTTATCGACAACGTTGCCGAAGGTCGCGACTTCATCGACATCGACGGCCAAAGCCGCCATGTTCTGAGCTATCTGGGCGACTTCCTTTTCAGCCCGGCGCGAGCGCGTACGCCAGTCAAGGCATTGTCCGGTGGCGAGCGTGCCCGCTTGTTGCTGGCAAAGCTGTTCAGCAAGCCAGCGAACCTGCTGGTTCTCGACGAACCGACCAACGACCTTGATGTTGAAACCCTTGAGTTGCTTGAGGAGGTGCTCCTGACCTTCAAGGGCACGGTACTGATGGTCAGTCACGACCGGGCATTTCTCGACAACGTCGTGACCAGTACGCTGGTCTTCGAAGGCGAGGGCAAGGTCCGCGAATACGTGGGTGGTTATCAGGACTGGCTGCGTCAGGGCGGTTCTCCGCGTCTGTTGGGGGTTGCCGATACCAAGTCAGGCAAGGCCGAGCTGGCGAGTGCCGTGGTTCAGGCTGCACCGGTTGCCGCGCAGGAAATGCCGGTCGCCAGGAAGAAACTCAGCTACAAGCTTCAGCGTGAGTTGGAAGCCTTGCCTGGGCTGATCGATGCAGTCGAAGCCAAGATGGCTGTGTTGACTGCCGAAATGGCCGAGCCAGACTTCTATCAGCGTTCAGCGGAGCAGACCACCGCTGCGCTGGCGCAGATGGAAAACCTGCAGGCCGAGCTTGATGGCCTGCTGGAACGCTGGGCCGAGCTGGACGAGTAATCGCCTGACGCGCAGAAGCAAAAAAGCCCGGGTCAATGCCCGGGCTTTTGCTGTTGAGTGGTCAGGTTACTCAGGTTTCTTGAGGCGCACCGCCAACACGTCGCAGGGGGCGCCGTGAAGTACGTCATTGGCGGTTGAGCCGAGCAGCAGCGCCAGTCCGTGTCGGCCGTGGCTGCCGACCACGATCAGATCGCAGTTCTGGTTTTTTGCCAGTTGATGAATTTCCTGGCGTGGCTGTCCGTACACCAGATGGCTCTCACCGGCTTTCATTTGCGGGTACTTGATTTTCAGCTTTTCAAGTTTTTCCTTGGCCTGATCGAATTGCTGCTGTTGCAGCTGCGAGAGGTCCATCGGTACGTCGCCCCCAAAGGCCATTGCCATGGGTTCGACGATGTGAACCATCGACAACGTCGCGCCGCTGGCTTCTGCCAATTCCCGAGCGCGACGGATGACCGGATCGCATTCGTCGGTGAGATCTATGGCAACCAGAATATGTAGATACGACATGAGGGTGTCCTCCGGGAGGATTGCGATGGGTCAAGTATGGCTGTTTCGGTCGCATCTGGGCAGACCCTTGTGCAAGCCATTGTTTTCAAGATTGTTGTGAGCCTGACAACGGGCGGGGGCAAGAAATATGACGGTCTGGATAGTCCTGTCAATCATTTGTGTAATGTTGAGTCCACTTGTCTGGTTGCGTCCGTCCCGTCACCAGAGTGGCAGGATGGCGCTACGCATGGAGGCCAGGCGTATCGGCATGGGCATGCAGCTTACGCCACAGGAGTGGCCGCACTGGCTGCCCAAGGAGCCACCAAACCCCTGTGCGCAATACCATATCCCCCGCCGCATGGCTGGGGCTGACACTTGGGTGTACTGGCAAAGCGAGCCGGGGATCTGGCTCAACCGCTGGCGCGAGCCTTGTGAGGACAGCCGGTTGATGGTGCACTTCGGCACGCTGCCGGCCGACGTTTTCAAGGTCGAGGCCGACGCACAAATGGTTGCGGTCTATTGGGCCGAGCGGGGCGAGCCGGAAGTCTTGCAGCGTATTGACGCAGTGCTCAAGGCGCTCGCGTGAACGCTATGCGACGCTGCTTTCGAATGCTTGCAGGCTGAATCGCAGGCAATAAAAAGCCCGATAACAACATCGGGCCGGGGTTGGCCAGGCAGGCCGATAATTCGTCGCGTGCCGACATGCAATTCATCCGCATGCCGGCCACCGCTGTTGCGCACCCGCAATCAGTCGCATCGCGAGCCTCTTATGGCGCAGTGTGCAGACTCTAGTCGTTCTGCTCTGTTTTGTCGCGTTTTTATCCAACCTTTTTCCTCCGTGAGCACCAACGGTGCAAAGTCTTGCCAACGCTTTGCGACCCTGCTGGTCATATCACGTCGCTGAATAAGACTGGACCAAATAATCGTTTGCTTGTCATAAATGGCTCCAGGCTTTGGCAATTGGCCGTTTTTATTGGCGTTTAGGCGAATTGACAATTTTCGGATTTTGCCTGATGGTGTGCGTACCCAAATCAAACGGGCGTATGAAATGAGCGTTTGGTCGTCAGACGGCTCTGACAGAATCCTGGCTACCACGTCGCAGCGGATGTACGTGTGATTTGGCGTGTTCATCGACGGCGACGTCGTAGTCCCGTTGAACGTTGACGTTCAGCGGGTATTGTTCAGCTTCCATATTGTGGAGATCAGTTGATGATTTACGAAGGTAAAGCCATCACGGTTAAGGCTCTTGAAAGTGGCATCGTCGAATTGAATTTCGATCTCAAGGGTGAGTCCGTCAACAAGTTCAACCGTCTCACCCTCAATGAGCTGCGTCAGGCAGTCGATGCTCTCAAGGCCGACACCTCGGTCAAGGGTGTGATCGTTACCAGCGGCAAGGACGTTTTCATCGTCGGCGCCGACATCACCGAGTTTGTCGACAATTTCAAATTGCCTGAAGCCGAGCTGGTTGCGGGCAACCTTGAAGCCAACCGAATCTTCAGCGATTTCGAAGACCTCGATGTGCCTACCGTAGTCGCCATCAACGGTATTGCGCTGGGTGGCGGTCTGGAAATGTGTCTGGCGGCAGACTATCGAGTGATCGCCAACGGCGCAAAGATCGGTCTGCCAGAGGTCAAACTGGGTCTGTACCCAGGCTTCGGCGGTACCGTGCGCCTGCCTCGCATCATCGGTGCGGACAACGCCATCGAGTGGATCGCGTCGGGCAAGGAAGGCTCGGCAGACGATGCTTTGAAAGTGGGCGCAGTCGATGCCGTTGTCGCTCCAGACAAGCTGCAGGCTGCTGCGCTGGACTTGATCAAGCGCGCCATTTCCGGTGAGTTCGATTACAAGGCCAAGCGTCAACCGAAGCTGGACAAGCTCAAGCTCAACGCCATTGAACAGATGATGGCGTTCGAAACCGCTAAAGGCTTTGTCGCAGGTCAGGCTGGCCCTAACTATCCGGCTCCTGTCGAAGCCATCAAGACCATCCAGAAAGCCGCTAACTTTGGTCGGGACAAGGCACTGGAAATCGAAGCTGCCGGTTTTGTGAAAATGGCCAAGACCTCGGCCGCGCAGAGCCTGATCGGCCTGTTCCTGAACGATCAGGAGCTGAAGAAAAAATCCAAGGCGTATGACGAGCTTGCCAAGGACGTGAAACAGGCGGCTGTACTGGGCGCTGGCATCATGGGCGGCGGTATTGCCTACCAGTCAGCCGTCAAAGGCACGCCGATCCTGATGAAGGATATTCGTGAAGAGGCCATTCAGTTGGGTCTGAACGAAGCCTCCAAGCTGCTGGGCAATCGTGTTGAAAAAGGTCGTCTGACGCCTGCGAAAATGGCAGAAGCGCTCAATGCCATTCGTCCTACGCTGTCATACGGCGATTTCGGCAACGTCGACCTGGTGGTCGAAGCGGTTGTCGAGAATCCGAAGGTCAAGCAGGCGGTACTCGCCGATGTTGAGGCGCAGGTGGGTGAGCACACCATCCTGGCTTCCAACACTTCAACTATCTCCATCAGCCTGTTGGCTCAGGCGCTCAAGCGTCCTGAAAATTTTGTCGGGATGCACTTTTTCAATCCGGTGCACATGATGCCGCTGGTTGAAGTGATTCGTGGCGAGAAGTCCAGCGAAGAAGCTGTTGCCACAACCGTTGCCTATGCCAAAAAAATGGGCAAGAACCCGATCGTGGTCAATGACTGCCCGGGCTTTTTGGTCAACCGCGTGCTGTTCCCGTATTTCGGCGGTTTCGCCAAGCTGGTCAGCGCTGGCGTCGACTTCGTGCGCATCGACAAGGTCATGGAAAAATTCGGCTGGCCAATGGGCCCTGCGTACCTGATGGATGTGGTCGGGATCGACACCGGCCACCATGGTCGTGACGTCATGGCGGAAGGTTTTCCGGACCGTATGAAGGATGATCGTCGTTCGGCGGTGGATGTCCTTTACGAAGCCAAGCGTCTGGGTCAGAAAAACGGCAAAGGCTTCTATGCTTACGAGATGGACAAGAAGGGCAAGCCGAAAAAGGTCAACGACCCTGCGGTGCACGATGTCCTCAAGCCGATCATCTTCGAACAGCGTGAAGTCACCGACGAAGACATCATCAACTGGATGATGATCCCGTTGTGCATGGAAACCGTGCGCTGCCTGGAAGACGGCATCGTCGAGACCGCTGCCGAAGCCGACATGGGTCTCATCTACGGCATTGGCTTCCCTCCGTTCCGCGGTGGTGCGCTGCGTTACATCGATTCCATCGGTGTTGCTGAATTCGTTGCCCTCGCTGACCAATATGCCGAGCTGGGTGCCTTGTATCAACCGACCGCGAAGCTGCGCGAAATGGCCAAGAACGGCCAGAGCTTCTTCGGTTAAGCGCCTTTCTGAGGAATGAACGTATGAGCTTTAATCCAAGAGACGTCGTGATTGTCGACTTCGGTCGCACCCCGATGGGCCGCTCCAAGGGTGGCATGCACCGCAACACCCGCGCCGAAGACATGTCCGCGCACCTGATCAGCAAGCTGCTCGAGCGCAACAACAAGGTGGATCCCGCAGAAGTCGAGGATGTTATCTGGGGTTGCGTCAACCAGACTCTCGAGCAGGGTTGGAACATCGCGCGTATGGCGTCATTGCTGACCCAGATCCCGCACACTTCGGCTGCGCAGACCGTCAGCCGCTTGTGTGGCTCTTCAATGAGCGCACTGCACACCGCTGCTCAGGCGATCATGACCAACAACGGTGACGTGTTCGTGATCGGTGGCGTCGAGCACATGGGCCATGTCAGCATGATGCACGGCGTTGATCCGAACCCGCACATGTCGCTGCACGCCGCCAAGGCGTCCGGAATGATGGGTCTGACTGCCGAGATGCTGGGCAAGATGCATGGCATCACCCGCGAACAGCAGGACGCTTTCGGCCTTCGGTCGCATCAGCTTGCGCACAAGGCGACCCTTGAAGGCAAGTTCAAGGACGAAATCATCCCGATGCAGGGTTATGACGAAAATGGTTTCCTCAAGGTCTTCGACTACGATGAAACCATTCGTCCGGATACTACTCTGGAAAGTCTGGCGGCGTTGAAGCCTGCATTCAATCCCAAGGGCGGTACGGTGACAGCAGGGACATCCTCGCAGATCACTGATGGTGCATCGTGCATGATTGTCATGTCCGCGCAGCGCGCCAAGGACTTGGGCATCCAGCCAATGGCCGTGATTCGTTCGATGGCAGTAGCGGGTGTCGACCCTGCAATCATGGGGTATGGCCCGGTTCCTGCCACTCAGAAAGCACTTAAACGTGCGGGCCTGGGTATCGCCGATATCGACTTCATCGAGCTCAACGAAGCCTTCGCCGCACAAGCGTTGCCGGTGTTGAAAGATTTGAAAGTGCTCGACAAGATGAACGAGAAGGTTAACCTGCATGGCGGCGCCATTGCTCTGGGCCATCCATTTGGGTGTTCTGGTGCACGTATCTCCGGCACTTTGCTCAATGTCATGAAGCAGAATGGCGGTAACCTCGGGGTTTCCACCATGTGCATCGGACTGGGCCAAGGCATCGCGACCGTTTTCGAACGCGTCTGATATCTCGGTTTGATACGAGCCGGGGCTTGGTGCCCCGGCTTTTGTTTTTTTGAAAAAGCGCTTTTTTTACCAAATGTTTTGGGTGTGTTTCACGAGGGCTGCACCATGCAACTGCAACCAGGTTTGTATCGCCACTATAAAGGCCCTGAGTACAGGGTGTTCAGTGTCGCCAGGCATTCCGAAACCGAAGAGGAAGTCGTGTTCTATCAGGCTCTCTACGGCGATTTCGGCATGTGGGTACGCCCACTCGAGATGTTTCTCGGGGCTGTCGAGGTTGACGGCGAGCAAGTCCCGCGCTTTGCTTTGGTCCAGGCGGAAACCAGTCTGTTTTCCCGGCCATGAGTCGAGATTGCACAACAGCCTGTGCTTGACCTCACCTTGTAGCCACTATATATAGCGTGGCCTTTACAAGCGCCTCACTGTCTTTCATCTAGCATTCAGGAATTTTCTGATCCATGGGCAAATCGCTGGTCATTGTGGAATCCCCGGCTAAGGCCAAGACCATCAACAAGTATTTGGGCAACCAGTACGTGGTGAAGTCGAGTATCGGCCATATCCGAGACCTGCCCACCAGCGGTTCGGCCAGTGCTGCCAAGGACCCTGCCGCCAAGCGTGGCAAGGCCGCTGCGGGCGAGGGCCCGGTGCTGACGCCGAAAGAAAAGGCGCATCGCCAGCTGGTATCGCGGATGGGTGTCGATCCGGAACACGGCTGGAAAGCCAAATACGAAATCCTTCCCGGCAAAGAGAAGGTGATCGAAGAGCTGCGCAAGCTCGCCAAGGATGCTGACACCATCTATCTCGCGACGGACTTGGACCGCGAAGGGGAAGCCATTGCATGGCACCTGCGCGAAGCCATCGGCGGCGATGACAGCCGTTACAAGCGAGTGGTGTTCAACGAAATCACCAAGAAAGCGATTCAGGAAGCCTTCTCCAAGCCGGGCGAGCTGGACATCGCCCGCGTCAACGCTCAGCAGGCGCGGCGCTTTCTTGACCGCGTCGTCGGCTACATGGTTTCGCCTTTGCTTTGGCAGAAAGTCGCCCGTGGCCTGTCGGCCGGGCGTGTTCAGTCTGTGGCGGTGAAGCTGGTGGTCGAGCGTGAGCGCGAGATCCGTGCGTTCAACCCAGAAGAATACTGGGAGATCCACGCTGACCTGGGTACCGCCAAGGGTGCCAACGTGCGTTTCGAAGTGGCCCGTGAAAACGGTGAAGCCTTCAAGCCGCTCAATGAAACCCAGGCCATGACCGCGCTGGAAAAGCTCAAGGCTTCCAGCTACAGCATCATCAAGCGCGAAGACAAGCCGACCAGCAGCAAGCCGTCTGCTCCGTTTATCACGTCCACACTGCAGCAGGCCGCGAGCAACCGCCTGGGCTACGGTGTGAAGAAGACCATGATGATGGCTCAGCGTCTTTATGAAGCCGGTTACATCACTTACATGCGTACTGACTCGACAAATTTGTCAGCTGACGCAATAGCTATGGCTCGCACCTACATCGAGACTGAGTTCGGAAAGAAGTACTTGCCGGATTCGCCGAATGTCTACAGCAGCAAGGAAGGCGCACAAGAAGCGCACGAAGCGATTCGTCCTTCCGACGTCAATACGCATCCGTCCAAGCTTACCGGCATGGAGCGCGACGCCGAGCGCCTTTACGAGCTGATCTGGCGCCAGTTCGTGGCGTGCCAGATGCCGCCTGCGCAATACCTGTCGACCACCGTCAGTGTCGCCGCCAGCGATTTCGAGCTGCGCGCCAAGGGCCGCATCCTGAAATTTGACGGTTATACCCGTGTGTTGCCGCAGATGGCCAAGCCTGGAGACGACGACGTACTCCCGGACATGGCTCAGGGCGAAACCCTGAAGCTGAACAAGCTCGACCCTAGCCAGCATTTCACCAAGCCGCCTGCGCGTTACTCCGAGGCGAGCCTGGTCAAGGAAATGGAAAAACGCGGCATCGGTCGTCCTTCGACCTATGCGGCGATCATTTCGACCATCCAGGACCGAGGTTACGTGGCGCTGCATAACCGCCGCTTCTATTCGGAAAAGATGGGCGACATCGTGACCGGGCGCCTGTCCGAGAGCTTCGCCAACCTGATGGACTATGGCTTCACCGCCGGGATGGAAGAAAACCTCGACGACGTGGCACAGGGTCAGCGCGACTGGAAAAACGTTCTCGACGAATTCTACGGCGATTTCCGCAAGAAGCTGGAGGTGGCCGAGGCCCCTGACAGCGGCATGCGCGCCAACCAGCCGGTTATGACCGACATTCCGTGCAAGGTCTGCGGGCGTCCAATGCAGATTCGTACTGCATCGACAGGCGTGTTTCTGGGTTGCTCCGGTTACAGCCTGCCGCCAAAAGAGCGCTGCAAGGCGACCGTCAATCTGACTCCCGGCGACGAGATTGCCGAGGACGACGAGGGCGAGTCCGAATCCAGAGTTCTGCGCGGCAAGCACCGCTGCCCGATTTGCAGCACCGCCATGGATGCTTACCTGCTCGACGAAAATCACAAGCTGCATATCTGCGGCAACAACCCGGATTGCACCGGTTACGAGATCGAGAAGGGCACGTATCGCATCAAGGGCTATGAGGGCCCCAGTCTTGAGTGCGACAAGTGTGGCAGTGAAATGCAGCTCAAGACCGGCCGTTTCGGCAAGTTCTTCGGCTGTACCAATGCAGAGTGCAAGAACACCCGCAAACTGCTCAAGAGCGGTGATGCTGCGCCACCGAAGATGGACCCGGTCAAGATGCCGGAGCTCAAATGCGACAAGGTTGACGACACTTACATCTTGCGTGACGGTGCATCGGGCCTGTTTCTCGCGGCGAGTCAGTTCCCGAAGAACCGCGAAACCCGTGCTCCGCTGGTCATCGAGATCGCGCCTCACAAGGACGAAATCGATCCCAAGTACCACTTTCTGTGCGATGCGCCGCAGAAAGACCCGGATGGTCGTCCAGCGGTGATCCGCTACAGCCGCAAGACCAAAGAGCAGTACATCCAGACCGAAGTGGAAGGCAAGCCGACTGGCTGGCGCGCGTTCCATGACGGCAAAGCCTGGAAAATCGAAGACAAGCGTTGAAAGTCCGTGTCCGTCATGCAAATGACGGACACCTGCTTTCAGGCGAACGGGTGCCGAGAGCTTCGTTGACTCCAACGCTTGGGGCTATGCTGAAGGTATTCGCTTGTTAGGGAGGGGCTTGCCATGGCTCAAGAACTGTATACCCGTACAAACCAGAAGATTTATTTTGCCGGTCTGTCGCTCGAGGCGCTGGGGAAGGCCGAGAAGGGCCAGGCCATCAATGCGCAGGCGTTGTTGCAGGCTGAACGCGAGTCTGCGCTGTTCCATCTTTATGGAGCGCTGCTCGGGTTGTGTCATGAGATCGCCGGTTTCTACCGTCTGCCTCAGGCCAATGCTCGTCGTGCTGAGGAACTGCTGACTCAAGAAGTTCTCGACGCAATCGCTATTCCGGAAATGGCCGAACTGCTCGAGCTGGCTCAAAACCGTCAGACCTGGTTGGCGCAGTTGCTGGCTGCCTATAACGCGCTGTATGAGCCTCCGCGCGCACCTCGCAAGCCCAAGGGTGACGTGACGCAACCGATGATTGTGGCGGTCAATCTGGACGCCGAACCGGAACCCGAGCTGACGCGTGACGAGCTTGAGAGCTGGCGTCAGCAGCTGAAAAGCCTTGCCGTTCGTTTCCGTGAAGGCTTGAGCGAGTGTTGAAAACCCATGAAGTATAGGTTGGCAGGCTGCTACAATGCCCGCCTACTGCGGAGTAACCTTACCAATGCCTACCTCTTTTCTTGAAATAGTCGAACTGCCTGACGGTCGTATCGAGTTGCGTCGTGCAGATGACGAGGGCTCACTGGTCACGTTGGACTTCTCTGCCGACGCCAAGGCATTCATGCAAGGTCAGCACGTTGAAGTGGCCAAGGCCATGCTCAGCGTAGGCGTGCAGATGGCTGGGAAGCTTGCTGAAGGTGATACCGAGAAGGATGAAGGGCCGCGCGTACTGCACTGATTCAGGACCGGGCCTTAGCCCAGTCGAATGTTCAGGCTTTGTGCTTGGCCGATTTTTGCTGCACTGATCAACTGCTGGCGCGCTGATGTGCCAAGTGGATTGATCCAGCTCACCACCGTATGGCTGCGTCCCAGTCGCAGCGCTTCGCGAGTCAACTCCAAAGCACTTTGAGTGCCCCGTGGTTGCAGCAGAAGAATTCTTTCCCGGTTCAACCCCGCCTCACGCAACCAGGCTTGCGTGAGACTTGAGGGTGGTGCAATCAATGTCAGCCAGCGGGCGTCCATGTCCTGGCTCAGCTCTCTCAGGATGGGCGCCAGAAGATTCAGGCAGTTCCCGGCAGCGCCACGCAAAGACAGTTCACTGAACACTTCCGGCTCGTTGGTCCAGGGTGTTTCGACGACATCTGTAAGCAACGGGGCGATGGGCTGGGCCATGAACGCCTCGAACAGCGGTAACTGCGTGTGCGGTGCTTGATGGAACTGCATAACGTCTCCTTAACGGCGAATGACGCCGACGCTCAAACCTTCGATCACCAGATCCTGATCCTTGAGATCGACCTCAATGGGTGCGAACTCCGGGTTTTCCGCCAATAGCCAGACCTTGCTGCCTTCGCGCTTGAAGCGTTTGACAGTGACTTCGTCGCCGATTCTGGCCACAACGATCTGGCCATTGCGGGCCTCGCGGGTTGTGTGTACGGCAAGCAGATCGCCGTCCAGAATGCCGATGTCCTTCATGCTCATGCCATGCACGCGCAGCAGGTAGTCAGCGCTCGGATGAAAGAAAGCAGGGCTGATGTTGCAGGACTCTTCGATGTGTTGTTGCGCCAGAATCGGCGCACCAGCGGCAACGCGTCCGATGATGGGCAAGCTGGTTTCGTCGGCCCGAGCTTCGAAGCCGGGAATGCGTATTCCGCGTGATGCGCCCGGAGTCATTTCGATCGCGCCTTTGCGAGCGAGCGCCTTGAGATGTTCTTCGGCCGCGTTTGGTGATTTGAAGCCCAATTCCTGAGCGATCTCCGCACGGGTCGGCGGGAAGCCGTTGTCTTCAAGGCAGCGTTTGATGAAGCCCAGGATCTCGGCCTGGCGTGGCGTCAGTTTAATCATTTTGATCGCTCTGTCTTTTTATACAGTGACTGGGATTATATACAGTGAAAGCGTCTTGGCAATCGCCGATTTCATTTTCGTTGTCATGCGGTTGAACGACTGTCTTAATCGGGTGAGGCACCATTACGGAAGGCAGGCATGCAACCCATCGTTTACTGGCTGTTTTCGTGACTGTTCGGCCATAAAATGAACGGGTTTGCTTGACAATAGGGTCGTCTGATACGTATGTTTCAAACGTTCGTTTGTTAGGCAGAGAGCCATGGCCCAGTCGGAAACCGTTGAACGCATTCTTGATGCTGCCGAGCAGCTGTTCGCAGAGAAAGGCTTCGCTGAAACTTCCTTGCGTCTCATCACCAGCAAGGCTTCGGTCAACCTGGCTGCGGTGAATTACCACTTCGGGTCCAAGAAGGCACTTATCCAGGCGGTGTTCTCACGGTTTCTCGGTCCGTTCTGTATCAGTCTCGATCGTGAGCTCGAGCGCCGACAGGCCAGGCCCGAGCACAAACCGAGTCTTGAAGAGCTGCTGGAGATACTCGTCGAGCAGGCACTGGTAGTGCAGCCTCGCAGCGGCAACGATCTGTCTATCTTCATGCGTCTGCTGGGCCTGGCCTTCAGTCAGAGTCAGGGGCACCTGCGCCGCTATCTGGAAGACATGTACGGCAAAGTGTTTCGTCGCTACATGACGTTGGTCAACGAAGCTGCACCCCGTATCCCGCCGATCGAGCTGTTCTGGCGCGTGCACTTCATGCTGGGGGCTGCGGCGTTCAGCATGTCGGGGATCAAGGCGTTGCGCGCCATTGCCGAGACCGACTTCGGCATCAATACCTCAATCGAACAGGTCATGCGCCTTATGGTGCCGTTTCTGGCTGCAGGCATGCGCGCCGACACCGGCGTCACCGACGCTGCGATGATCGCCGCTCAGTTGAAACCCCGCACCAAGACCAGCAGTTCCAGCGCACCGGTTGCCGCCAAGGCCTGATCACTGCCCAGGCAGCTCGCATTGCGCCGGGCTTCAGGATCAAGCACCATGCCCGCATTGAAATGGGCACTGGTGTGTAAGGGTTTTTCTATGAGTTCTGGCCTCAATGGCTCCCTGATGGTCGATGTCGCCGGTACGTGGCTGACCAGCGAAGACCGTCAGTTTCTGCGGCAGCCCGAAGTGGGCGGTCTTATCATTTTCGCTCGAAACATCGAGCATCCCCGTCAAGTCCGTGAACTGAGCGCGTCGATTCGCGCCCTTCGTCCAGACCTGCTGCTGGCCGTGGACCAGGAAGGCGGTCGCGTTCAGCGCTTGCGCCAGGGTTTCGTGCGTCTGCCGGCGATGCGTTCCATCGCAGAAAAGCCGGACTCGGTGACGTTGGCCGAGCATTGCGGCTGGCTGATGGCTACAGAGGTGCTGGCGGTGGGGCTCGACTTGAGCTTCGCGCCGGTGCTGGACCTGGATTACCAGCGCAGCGCGGTAGTCGGTACGCGTGCTTTCGAGGGTGATCCGGAGCGTGCTGCGCTCCTGGCAGGTGCATTCATCAAAGGCATGAACGCTGCAGGTATGGCCGCCACGGGCAAACATTTTCCCGGCCATGGCTGGGCAGAGGCCGATTCGCATGTTGCCATCCCGACCGATGAACGCAGCCTGGAGCAGATTCGCGCCAATGACCTGGTACCGTTCGCACGTTTGAGCCAACAGCTGGCGGCTGTCATGCCTGCACACGTCATTTATCCGAAAGTCGATTCACAACCGGCGGGATTCTCGCGTCGCTGGCTGCAGGACATCCTGCGCGACGAATTGAAATTTGACGGGGTTATTTTCAGTGATGATCTGTCCATGGCGGGCGCTCATGTGGTCGGTGATGCCGCAAGCCGAATCGAGGCCGCGCTGACCGCTGGCTGCGACATGGGCCTGGTCTGCAACGACCGCGGTGCAGCAGAGCTGGCGCTCACTGCGGTCCAGCGCATGAAGGTCAGACCTTCGGCGCGTATTGCCCGGATGCGTGGCAACGTTCATGCCTGCACGGATTATCGACAGCACCCCCGCTGGCTGGCGGCGCTTCAGGCGCTGCGTACTGCTCAATTGATCGACTAAGGATCTGCAATGACTGTTTACGCGATTATTGGCGGCACGGGCCTGACCCAACTCGACGGACTCAATATCCGCCAGTCGCTGCCCATGAACACACCCTATGGCGCGCCTTCTGGCGAGATCCAGATGGGTGAATATGCCGGTCGTGAAGTGATGTTTCTGGCCCGTCACGGTCATCCGCATCGTTTGCCACCTCATCAGGTGAACTACCGGGCCAACCTGTGGGCGCTCAAGCAGGCGGGCGCCGAGGCGATTCTTGCGGTCAATGCTGTGGGTGGTATTCATCCGGCGATGGGCACCGGGCACTTTTGCGTGCCTCATGACCTGATCGACTACACCAGTGGTCGCGAGCACACCTTCTTTGCCGATGATCTGGACCACGTCACGCATATCGATTTCAGCTTTCCGTACAGCGAAGCGTTGCGTGACCGTCTGATCGCTGCGCTCACCGCTGAAGGTTGTGCGTTCAGTGGCCAGGGCGTGTATGCCTGCACGCAGGGTCCACGTCTGGAAACAGCAGCCGAGGTTGCGCGGCTTGAGCGCGATGGCTGCGATATCGTCGGAATGACAGGTATGCCTGAGGCGGCGCTGGCTCGTGAGCTGGAGCTGGATTACGCTTGTCTTGCGCTGGTGGTCAACCCGGCCGCTGGCAAATCGAGCGCGATCATCACAATGGCGGAAATCGAGCAGGCGCTGCACGACGGGATGGGCAAGGCGAAGGCCACGCTGGCACGGGTGTTATCAGCCCAGTAGTTTTCCTGGGGCGTATTAACGTCCCGAATCTGCTCAAGGGCTGATGCACAGCCCTTGAAGCCAGCCTACACCATACGCTTGAGCGTATTGTCCTTGCGCACCCAGTGGTGCCAGACCGCCGCGATCACATGCAGACCGATAATGTAATAGAAGATAGAGCCCAACAGCTTGTGCAGGTCTTCAAAGTACTCGGCCGTGCGCCCGGATGTCGCAAACGGCCAAGGTATCTGCGCATCGATCAGCGGAATCGGTAACGCCCCTTTTTCGATCATCACCGTCAACATGCCGAGTATCGGCTGTGTGAACAGAAACGCATAAAGTGCGTAGTGCGAAACCGTGGCGGCCACGCGCAGCAGACCTTCCAATGGGGGCGTGATTGCCGGTGGATGGTGGCGCCGCCGCTCAGCAACCCGAAAAAAAGCCATCACAAGGACCAGGATGCCGACCCAGAAGTGGCTCTGCACCACCAGGGTACGGTATTCCGAGCCACGTCCGAACTGGGTACGGCTGAGAATCAACGTGTAGGCCAGCACGATCAGTGCTGCCATCACCCAGTGGAACCAACGTGCTCTGGACGTGTAACGCTGCGAGGAGGGTGCATCCACAATTGAATTCCTTGTCTCGTTATAGCTTACGGGCCAGCCATTCAGTCTCAGAACCCGTCCGGCTTTGTGCGTTTCATCCCTGGCCAACTATTTTGTGCCGGTTGCCAGCTTTCTTCACTGTTCGGTGTCATTGCAGCTGTCTTCTTGTGCTCGCCTGAACGTCAGCTGCGCATCACCGATATATCGGCCCGGGCCTCGCAGACTTGACTGTAATCGTGAGCCGCAAAGCCTTGAGAGCCGGAAAACTCTGGCCGACAGAGCAATCAGCTACCGATGCCAAGAAGGCAGGGAACCTGCGTTAACGGGCGGCTTCATATGAGGTGAATATTCATCCAGGAGTCAGTCTTGACCAGTGCCAATACGTCAATCGGCCAGCAAGCGCCGGTGTCGGCCAGTATTTCGCTGAATGTACTGACCATGAACATGCATATGGGCTTCGGCATTTTCAATCGCCGCTTCATTCTTCCTGAGCTCCGCGAGGCGGTGCGCAGCGTGTCTGCTGACGTTGTGTTTCTTCAGGAGGTGCATGGCGAGCATCAGAGTCATGCACGCAAGGTGAAGGATTGGCCGACCATTTCTCAGTACGAATTCCTGGCTGACAGCATGTGGAGCGACTTCGCCTATGGTCGCAATGCGGTGTACCCCGATGGCGACCACGGCAATGCGTTGCTTTCCAAGTACCCCATCATTCGTCATGAAAACCTCGATATTTCGATTCACGGGACCGAGCAGCGCGGTTTGCTGCATTGCGTTCTGGACGTTCCGGAATACGGGGAAGTGCACGCTGTCTGTGTGCATCTGGGGCTGATGGAGAGCCATCGCCGCGAGCAACTCAGGTTGCTCGCTGAACTGATTCATCGCCTCCCTGTTGGCGCGCCGGTGATTGTCGCCGGCGACTTCAATGACTGGCGTCAACGGGCCGATGCGCTGCTTGAGGGGACCGGGTTGCACGAGGCATTCGTAGAGCGCTTTGGCGCACCGGCGAAAAGCTTCCCGGCACGTTGGCCGCTATTCAGGCTGGACCGCATCTATGTACGCAACGCAACCACTCACAGACCGAAAGTGTTATCCAACCGACCTTGGTCCCATCTTTCCGATCATGCACCGCTGGCGGTGGAGGTGACCTTATGAACAACCCGACAGGGCAGTGGCGCGACGGCAATTCAGTGGAACTGCTGATCAACGGTGAGGATTTCTTCACCCGGGTGTTTGAGTGCATCAGGGCGGCGCGCACTGAAGTGCTGATCGAGACGTTCATCATATTTGAGGACCGTATCGGGGTTGGCCTTCAGCAAGCAGTGATCGAGGCCGCGAACAATGGCGCCAATGTGGTTATTACGGTAGATGACTACGGCACATGTGACCTGAGTTCGGCTTTTGTCCGTGCCATGATCGACGCAGGCGTGCAGATTCAGTTGTTCGATCCACGCCCGCGATTCATGGGCATGCGGACCAATCTGTTCCGGCGTTTGCACCGCAAGGTGGTAGTGGTTGACGGAGAACTGGGCTTCATTGGCGGTATCAATTACAGCGTCGATCACATGACTGACACCGGCCTGACCGCCAAGCAGGATTATGCTGTGCTGGTGCGTGGTCCTATCGTCGGTGATATTCACCGCAGTGCGTTGCACATGCTCAGTGACGTCGTTCGGGAAAAACTGCCCCGGATCCCCCTCAAGCTGGAACCGGCTGGCAGCGCATCCATGATGCTGGCCGAGCGTGACAACAGTGATCACACCACCGACATCGAAGAGCAGTACCTGAAGGCCATTCGTGAGGCGAAACAGCGGATCACGATTGCCAATGCCTACTTCTTCCCCAGTTATCGTTTTTTGCGCGAGCTGCGCAACGCCTCGCGTCGTGGCGTCAAGGTCACCATGATCCTGCAAGGCAAGCCGGACATGCCATTCGTGCGGGTCTGTTCGCGCCTGACTTACACCTACCTGCTGCGTGACGGCGTGATCATTCATGAGTACAAGCAGCGCGCGTTGCACGGCAAGGTTGCGCTGATCGATCAGGACTGGTCCACAGTGGGTTCCAGTAATCTTGATCCGTTGAGCCTCGCGTTGAACCTGGAAGCCAACCTGTTCATTCGCGACCAGGACCTCAATGATCGGTTGCAGAACCATCTGATGGAACTGGCAGCTGCGCACAGTATTCAGATCAGCCTGAAGGGGGCCGCACGTGGCCAGTGGTGGCGTGCGCCGATGATTGTATTGAGCTTCTTTTTTCTGCGGCGTTTTCCGGCGATTGCCGGGTTGTTCCCGGTTCACGGCATGCGCTTGAAGCCGCTGCGGGCGGGGGATGTGGTGCCGGAAGCCAAGGTCATCGAGCAGCAACAGGCCAGCCGGGAAATGGATCAGGAGAAAACATCATGACTGAGGCTGCGAGCGCATCGCCCCAGAGCGGGAAGAGCAACAAGTGGAAGTGGGCGAAGCGGGCCTTCAACGTGTTCTTTTTTGTGGCCGTACCGGTCCTGCTGTTCTTGTTGGTCAAGAATCTAGACTGGCAAGAGGTCAAGCAGGCGCTGGCGTCCTATAAGGCCAGCACGCTTTTGATTGCGGCGGTTGTGGCGTTAGGCAGCTACCTGACCTATTGCTGTTTCGACGTACTGGCGCGCTTTTATACGGGCCACAAGTTGTCGATTCAGCAGATCGTGCCGGTGACGTTTGTCTGTTATGCGTTCAACCTCAACCTGAGTTCATGGGTGGGCGGTATTGCGCTGCGCTACCGTCTGTATTCACGGCTGGGACTGGACGTGTCGACTATCACGCGTATTTTGAGCTTGAGTCTCATCACTAACTGGCTGGGTTACATGTTGCTGGCAGGCTTCGTGTTCTCGATGCGTTTTCTGGAGTTGCCAAAAGAGTGGTCGATTGGCACCGGAACCTTGCAAATGATCGGCTTCGGTCTGCTGGCCGTGTGCTTCGCGTACCTGCTGGCGTGTCGTTTTTCCAAACGGCGTTCCTGGACCATTCGCGATCAGGAGTTCAACCTGCCTTCCATGAAGCAGGCACTGATGCAAGCCAGTCTGGGCGCCCTGAACTGGTCGCTGATGGCTGCGGTAATCTACACGCTGTTGCCTGACAGCGCCTTTTACCCGGCAATTCTGGGTGTCTTGCTGATCAGCAGTATCGCCGGGGTTATTACACACATTCCGGCGGGGCTGGGTGTGCTGGAGACGGTATTCATCACTTTGCTGGCCCATCAGTTTTCCAAGGGCAGCTTGCTGGCCGCCCTGATCGGCTACCGCGCTATCTACTTCCTGATGCCGCTGATGCTGGCGCTGGTGGTGTATCTGGTCCTCGAAAAGCGTGCGAAGGCGATGAATGCGAAGAACCAGCAGCGAGATGATAATCGAATCAAATCGTGAAGATCGGCGGCGCGAACTTTCTGGGGTTCGCATCGCTGTGGCTCACACCAGCGCTGCCAGTCAGTCGTCGAAACCGACCTGCTCGTGTATTTCATCCACCTTGAGTTCCAGGCGGTACGCGACAGCGATGAACAACGCCTGACACAGGCACAGCGTTGCGCTCAGGGAGCGGAAGGCGAATGAGCTGCCTTCGTTGACCAGCAGTACAGAGTTGGCGCGCTTGGCCAGCGGGGACAGGTTGCTGTCAGTAATGATCAGCGTCTTGGCCTGGTGATGCTGGGCGATGCGCAGGCAGTGCTGGGTTTCCTTGCCATAAGGTGTGAAGCTGATCGCGATCACCAGGTCATTGGCCCGCACACTGCGCATCTGCTCACGGTAACTGCCACCGAGACCTGAAATCAGGTGGATGCGCTTGTTGGTGTGCTGCAGGTTGTAGACCAGATAATCCGCCACGGCGAATGAGCGGCGTACGCCCACCACGTAAATATTGTCGGCGTTGACCACCAGATCCACGGCCTTTTCGAATTCCTCGTCGTCCAGATCCGCACCCAGGCGCTCCAGGCCGGAGAGGGTGGCGTTCACGCATTCGCGCGCAAGGTCTCCACCGTTGGCTTTCTGCGACTTGTTGGCGATCATGCTGCGGATGCGCTGTTGGTAGTTCTGTACTGGCGTGGTCTTGTGGGTATAGGCCTCCCGAAACAGCGCCTGCATCTCACTGAAGCCGCTGAAGCCGAAGCGTTGGGAAAACCGCACAATCGCTGAGGGATGGACTTCACACTCGCGGGCAATATCGCTGATGCGATCAACCATGATCCGGTCGCTTTGCTGGCTCATGTAGCTGGCGATGCGTTTGAGCTGGCGGGGCAGGCTGTCGTATTCGTCTGTGATCAGGCGCAGCAACCCTTCGGCACTGGACGGCGGCATGTCGACACTCGTGTCCGGGAGGGATGGGTGATCGGCGCTGGTCATATTCAATCCTTTCTGCTTGTTCTTTGCGGCGCACCGGAGGGTTGCGGTGGCCTCAGACAATAGAGGCTGCTTTTGGCAGGAATGCCAACTATATCGCACCTGCCCGCCCATTGTGCCAGCACTTGGCGTTGCGCTATGGAAAATATATTCCACATTAAAAAATTATAGAATAAATATTGATTGATGCTGCGCGACGTTTTAGGCTGCATGCACAAAGGCAATGCGTGCGACCAAGGCACGCGATGCAGGCTGATAAAAATAACAGGAGCCACCATGGGCCAGACACGCTTTGCCACTGGGCGTCAGTTGGATCTGATTTGCCTCGGACGCTTGGGCGTCGACCTCTATGCGCAGCAGGTCGGTGCCCGCCTGGAAGATGTCTCAAGCTTCGCCAAGTACCTCGGCGGATCCTCCGCGAATATCGCGTTCGGTACCGCGAGGCTAGGGCTCAGGTCCGCCATGCTCAGTCGCGTTGGTGATGACCACATGGGCCGTTTTCTGGTGGAGTCACTGGCGCGTGAAGGCTGCGACGTCAGCGCAATCAAGCGCGATCCCGAGCGTCTCACCGCAATGGTGCTGCTGGGTCTGAAGGACCGCGAGACCTTTCCCCTGGTGTTTTACCGCGAGAACTGCGCCGACATGGCGTTGCGTGCCGAAGACATCAATGAGCAGCAGATCGCCTCAAGCAAGGCGCTGCTGATCACCGGTACCCATTTTTCGACTGATCAAGTCTTCAAAGCCAGTATTCAGGCGCTCGATTACGCCGAAAAGCATCATGTTCATCGAGTTCTCGATATCGATTATCGGCCGGTGCTCTGGGGGTTGGCAGGCAAATCGGATGGCGAAACCCGCTTTATCGCCGATCAGAAGGTCAGTGAGCATGTGCAGCGGATTCTTCCGCGTTTCGACCTGATCGTCGGTACCGAAGAGGAGTTTCTGATTGCTGGCGGCCACACCGATTTGCTGACCGCGTTGCGTACTGTCCGTGAACTCACCGCCGCGACCCTGGTGGTCAAGCTGGGTCCGCAGGGTTGCACGGTCATTCATGGGGCCATCCCGTCACGCCTTGAAGACGGCGCCGTTTATCCCGGTGTGCGGGTCGAGGTGCTCAATGTGCTGGGCGCTGGCGATGCATTCATGTCCGGCTTTCTCAGTGGCTGGCTCAAGGATGCCAGTGATGAACGTTGCTGCCAGTTGGCCAATGCCTGCGGCGGGCTGGTGGTGTCGCGGCACGCGTGTGCGCCTGCCATGCCGACACCTGCCGAACTCGAATATCTGCTGAACAGTCAGGAGCCTATTACTCGGCCCGACCAGGACGCCGTTCTGCAGCGTTTGCATCAGGTCAGTGTGCCCCGCAAACAGTGGCGCCAATTGTTCATTTTCGCGTTTGATCACCGTGGACAGTTGGTCGAGCTCGCACAGCAGGCTGGTCGCGACCTGAGCAGCATCGGCCAGCTCAAGCAACTCTTCGTACAGGCAGTCGAACGGGTAGAAAGCGATCTGCGCGAACGTGCGATCGAGGCTGATGTCGGTCTGCTTGCCGATCAGCGCTTTGGTCAGGACGCGTTGAATGCCGCGACCGGTCGCGGCTGGTGGGTGGCGCGTCCCGTTGAAGTTCAGGGCTCCCGGCCGTTGGCGTTCGAACATGGCCGCTCCATTGGCAGCAACCTGATCAACTGGCCGCAGGAACAGGTCATCAAGTGCCTGGTGCAATATCACCCGGACGACGAGCCCATGCTGCGCCTGGAACAGGAAGCCCAGATCAGGGCAGTGTACGAGGCGTCCAAAGTCAGCGGGCACGAGTTGCTGCTGGAAATAATTCCGCCCAAGGATCATCCCTCCAAACACCCGGACGTCATGCTCCGCGCACTCAAGCGTCTGTACAACCTTGGCATCTACCCGGCGTGGTGGAAAATCGAAGCGCAGACGGCTGCCGTCTGGCAGCAACTGGATGCGCTGATTCTCGAACGTGATCCGTATTGCCGTGGTGTCGTGCTGTTGGGGCTCAATGCTCCGGTCGAGGATCTGGCAGCGGGGTTTGCCGAGGCTCGCCACAGCCAGACCTGCCAGGGTTTTGCCGTTGGGCGGACGATTTTTCGCGAGCCGAGTCGGGCCTGGATGGCCGGCGAGATCGACGACGCGACGCTGGTTGCCCGTGTGCAGAGCACGTTCAACTGGTTGATCGAGTCCTGGCGTGAAAGTCGCGCCTGAATCCCACTGTCATTGACGCCGTGATAACAACAAAAAAGGTGCAGCCATGCCCGCTTCCGTACCCCCTATCCGCATCGGCATCAACCCGATCTCCTGGAGCAACGACGACTTGCCAGCACTGGGCGGTGAAACTCCGCTGAGCACAGCGCTGAGCGAAGGCAAGAGCATCGGCTACGAAGGATTCGAACTCAATGGCAAATTCCCCCGGGATGCAAAGGGTGTGGGCGACGTACTGCGTCCCTACGACCTGGCGCTGGTGTCCGGTTGGTATTCCAGTCGTTTGGCCCGCCGTACGGTTGCCGAAGAAATCCAGGCCATCGAGTCACACGTTGAATTGCTCGCGCAGAATGGCGCCTCTGTTCTGGTGTACGGCGAAGTGGCTGACTCGATCCAGGGGCAACGCATTCCTTTGGTCGAACGACCGCGTTTTCATACTGACGATGCCTGGCGTGACTACGCTGACAAACTGACCGAGCTTGCCCGTTTCACGTTGTCGCGCGGTGTGCGCCTGGCGTATCACCATCACATGGGTGCCTATATCGAATCACCGCAGGATATTGATCGCTTGATGTCATTGACCGGACCCGAGGTCGGTCTGCTGTTCGATTCGGGTCACTGCTACATGGGTGGCGGTGAGCCGCTTGAGGTGTTGAGCAAGCACATCGCGCGTGTCTGCCATGTGCACTTCAAGGATGTCCGCAAACCGGTGGTGCAGTTGGCACGCAACAACCTCTGGAGTTTTCCGGATTGCATCATCAATGGCACCTTTACTGTGCCAGGTGATGGCGATATTGATTTCTCGGCCCTGCTCAAGGTGCTGTTGCAGGCCCATTACACCGGCTGGCTGGTTGTCGAGGCCGAACAGGATCCAGCAGTGGCGCCCAGTTACGCCTATGCCAAAAAGGGCTACGACACGCTGCGCCAATTGCTGGTCGATGCTCGATAAGGAGGATTGAACAATGAGTCTTTTGACTAAAAGTAATGCACATGGGCGAGACATCGTCGCGCTGCCCACAGGGGCACTGGAGTATGTGAACTTTGCCGCCTATCGCCTCGAAGCTGGCGAGCAACTCTCTGTGGATGCCGAAGATAACGAGCTATGCGTAGTACTGCTCTCGGGCCACACCAGCGTCAGCGGTGAAGCGCCAGGGCAGGGTGCATTCGAGTGGAAGAATATCGGTGACAGGCATTCGGTATTTGAGGAAAAGTCGCCGTTTGCCGTTTACTTGCCGCCCCACAGTCAGGCGCTGTTTACCGCGATGGGACCTGCGCATGTGGCCGTGTGCAAGGCGCCTGGCGATACCGGGAAGTTGGCTCCGGCCCGCCTGATCACTCCGGACAGCATGAAGCGCAGTGTGCGGGGCAAAGGTGCCAATACCCGTTACGTGTGCGACATCCTGCCGGACACCGAATTGGCCCATTCGCTGCTGGTGGTCGAGGTGCGCACGCCCTCTGGTCATTCCTCCAGCTACCCGCCGCACAAGCATGATCTGGATAACCTGCCGCACGAGAGCTTTCTCGAAGAAACCTACTATCACCAGGTCAACCCGCCTCAGGGCTTCGTGTTCCAACGCGTCTACACCGACGATCGCAGTATCGATCAGGCCATGGCGGTGGAAAACAACGACCTCGTGACGGTGCCCAAGGGTTATCACCCGGTCACCGTGCCGTACGGCTACGAGTCCTACTATTTGAATGTGATGGCCGGCCCTAAGCGTGCCTGGCAGTTTCACAACGATCCGCAGCACAGTTGGCTGCTGGACCTTTAACCCTTTCAAGCCTTGGAGTCCTTCAGATGAGCGAGTCACCGGTGATCGGCCATTACATAAACGGACAGTTGCATAACGGCGACGGCGAGCGCTACAGCGATGTCTTCAACCCGGCTCTGGGCAGTGTTCAGGCACGTGTTGCGCTGGCCAGTCTGAAAACCGTCGATGAAGCAGTCGTCGCAGCGAAGGCTGCGTTCCCGGCCTGGGCCGATCAGTCGTCATTGCGTCGCGCGCGCGTGATGTTCAAGTTCAAGGCGTTGCTGGACGAACACCATGAGGAACTGGCGCAAATCATCTGCCGCGAGCACGGCAAGGTCTTGTCGGACGCCCGCGGCGAAGTGGTGCGCGGCATCGAGATCGTCGAATTTGCCTGCGGCGCACCGAGCCTTCTGAAGAGCGATTTCAGCGACAACATCGGTGGTGGTATCGATAACTGGAACCTGCGTCAGCCGTTGGGCGTGTGCGCGGGTGTTACGCCGTTCAACTTTCCGGTCATGGTGCCGCTGTGGATGATCCCCATGGCTCTGGTCACCGGCAATTGCTTCATCCTCAAACCGTCCGAGCGTGACCCATCGGCCAGCCTGCTGATGGCGCGACTGTTGAAGGAAGCAGGTCTGCCAGACGGCGTATTCAGCGTGGTGCAGGGCGACAAGGTGGCAGTCGATGCGCTGCTGCAACATCCCGATATCGAGGCGATTTCCTTTGTGGGATCAACGCCGATTGCCGAATACATCCACCAGCAGGGCACCGCTCAGGGCAAGCGCGTGCAGGCGTTGGGTGGGGCCAAGAACCACATGATCGTGATGCCTGACGCTGACCTGGATCAGGCGGCCGATGCACTGATCGGTGCCGCTTACGGTTCGGCTGGCGAGCGTTGCATGGCGATTTCTGTGGCCGTTGTGGTGGGTGACGTCGGGCAGCGGTTGATCGACAAGCTGTTGCCACGCATCGATCAGCTCAAAGTGGGCAATGGCATGAATGCCGATTCCGACATGGGGCCACTGGTGACAGCGGTGCACAAGGCCAAGGTCGAGGGGTTTATCGATCAGGGCGTCAAGGAGGGGGCGAAGCTTATCGTCGATGGGCGCAATTTCAGCGTGCCGGGTGCCGAGCAGGGTTTTTTCGTGGGCGCGACGTTGTTCGACAACGTGACGCCGGACATGCAGATCTATAAAGAGGAAATTTTTGGCCCTGTGCTGGGCATCGTTCATGTGGCGGATTTCGCCAGCGCGGTGGAATTGATCAACGCCCATGAATTCGGCAACGGCGTGTCGTGCTTCACCAGCGATGGCGGCGTGGCCCGTGCGTTCGCCCGTACCATCAAGGTCGGTATGGTCGGGATCAATGTGCCGATCCCTGTGCCCATGGCCTGGCATTCGTTCGGTGGCTGGAAGCGTTCACTGTTCGGCGATCACCATGCCTACGGTGAAGAGGGGCTGCGCTTCTACAGCCGTTACAAAAGCGTCATGCAGCGCTGGCCTGACAGCATCGCAAAAGGCCCCGAGTTCAGTATGCCGACGGCCAAATAGCCTGCTGTCATCATCACGGTGTGGAGAACAATAACAATGAAACAGCGTCTGCGTTTTGCCCTGAACCGAATGGTTGCACCGCGTCTGTCACTGGTCGATTTTCTGGATCTGGCCGTCACGCTTGGCGCCGATGCGGTCGAGATTCGCAACGACCTCAAAGGTGTCGAGATCGAAGACGGCACCGCCCCGCAGGTGGTGCGTGATCAGTGTGACGCCCGTGGGCTGCAGGTGCTGTCGATCAATGCGCTGTATCCGTTCGATGTCTGGAACGAAGAACGCCGTCACCAGGCAACGGCCCTGGCGCAGTACGCCCGTGACTGTGGCGCGCAGGCACTCGTGTTATGCCCGTTGAATGACCGTGCCGATCCTCGCAGCATTGCGCAGCGAGCATCTGAACTGCGTACAGCGTTGACGGCGCTCGCACCGATCCTTCGCGAACACGGCATCCTGGGTTTCGTTGAGCCGTTGGGTTTCGAGGAGTGCTCGTTGCGTTTCAAACGTCAGGCGGTCGAGGCTATCAAAACCATCGGCGGGCTGGATGTATATCGTCTGGTACATGACACCTTTCATCACCATCTGGCGGGCGAAGTCGAACTGTTTCCCGAGCTGACCGGGCTGGTGCACATCTCGGGTGTCGAGGATGCCTTGGCCCCCCTCAACACGATTCGTGATGCGCATCGTGTGTTGGTCGGGGAGGGGGATATTCTGGGTAATGCTGCGCAGATCGAGCGCTTGCTGGCCAGTGGTTATCAGGGGCATCTGTCGTTCGAGCCATTTGCCGACAGCGTTCACGCGCTTGATGACATTCCTGGCGCTGTATCCGCAAGCATGGCGCACTTGTCGCGCGTTGTTTCCGTTGATCACTGACCAGCGTTTTTTGCACGTCACCCCGATTTCCACAGCGGTACCGGTCACCTAAAACAACTATAAGGTGCAAGTATGAGTACAACGACCACTCGACTCACCATGGCTCAGGCCCTGGTCAAATTCCTTGATAACCAGTACGTCGAAATCGATGGCGTACAGACCAAATTCGTTGCCGGTGTATTCACTATTTTCGGTCATGGCAACGTACTCGGGCTTGGGCAGGCGCTTGAGCAGGACAGTGGCGACCTGGTTGTCCATCAAGGCCGTAATGAACAAGGCATGTGCCACGCGGCCATCGGTTTCGCCAAGCAGCATCTGCGTCGACAGATCTACGCCTGCACCTCATCTGTCGGGCCGGGGGCTGCCAATATGATCACGGCGGCAGCCACGGCGTCAGCCAACCGTATCCCGCTGTTGCTGCTGCCTGGCGATGTCTACGCCAGCCGCCAGCCGGACCCGGTGTTGCAACAGATCGAGCAGTTCCATGACCTGAGCATCAGCACCAACGATGCGTTCAAGGCGGTCAGCAAATACTGGGATCGGATCAACCGCCCCGAGCAACTGATGAGTGCCGCACTCAATGCCATGCGTGTGCTGACTGATCCTGCCGATACCGGCGCAGTAACGCTGGCCCTGCCTCAGGACGTCCAGGCCGAGGCCTACGATTATCCCGACAGCTTCCTGCAAAAGCGCGTGCACCGCATCGATCGCCGTCCGCCCAGCAAGGCCATGCTCGACGATGCGCTGACGTTGCTGGCAGGCAAGCGTAAACCCTTGTTGATCTGTGGAGGCGGCGTGCGTTATTCGGGTGCCGCGCGAGCGTTGCAGGCGTTTGCGGAGCGGTTCGGCATCCCTTTCGCCGAAACCCAGGCAGGCAAGAGCGCGATCGTCTCGGCACACCCGCTGAACATGGGCGGCATTGGCGAAACCGGTACCGTAGCGGCCAATCAACTGGCCAGCCAGGCGGACCTGATTATCGGCGTCGGCACTCGCTACAGCGATTTCACCACTGCGTCCAAATGGTTGTTTCAGAACCCCGAGGTGCAGTTTCTTAACCTCAACGTCAGTGCCTTCGATGCGCAGAAGCTGGATGGCGTTCAGGTGCTGGCAGACGCGCAACTGGCGCTGGAACTGCTGACCGAGCAGTTGCAGACCCGTGATTATCGAGCCGCCTGGGGCGATGTGCCGCGTTCGGCTCGCGCTGAACTGGATGCCGAGGTCGAGCGGGTCTATGCGGTCGAGTACCAGGCCGACGGCTTCATTCCGGAAATCAACGATGCTCTGAACCCGGCGGTGCTGCGTGAATTCATCGAGCTGACCGGTTCTTGCCTGACCCAGAGTCGTGTGCTGGGCATTCTCAATAACAGCGTGCCAGCCGATGCCGTGATCGTCGCGGCGGCGGGCAGTCTTCCGGGTGACTTGCAGCGTGCCTGGCGCAGCACCGGGGTGGAAACCTACCACGTCGAGTATGGTTACTCGTGCATGGGCTATGAGGTAAACGCCGCACTGGGCGTGAAACTGGCGGCGCCAGATCGAGAGGTCTTCGCGCTGGTGGGCGACGGCTCCTACATGATGCTGCATTCCGAACTGGCGACCTCGATTCAGGAGCGCCGCAAGATCAACGTCGTGCTGCTGGACAACATGACGTTCGGGTGCATCAACAATTTGCAGATGGGCAACGGCATGGGCAGCTTCGGCACCGAGTTCCGGTTCCGAAATGCGCAGACCGGCAAGCTCGATGGCGATTTTGTACCGGTGGATTTTGCCATGAGCGCGGCGGCCTATGGCTGCAAGACCTACAAGGTCACCACAGCCGAACAACTGCTCGAGGCGCTGCTGGACGCGCAGCGCCAGACAGTGTCGACGCTCATCGATATCAAGGTTCTGCCCAAGACCATGATTCACAACTACCTGTCGTGGTGGCGAGTGGGGGTGGCCGAGGTGTCGACTTCCGGTGCCACAGCCAAAGTCTACGACGCGCTTACCCGTGAGCTTGCCAAGGCTCGTCAGTATTGATCGTTGCTGGTTTGTTCAGACCCCATCACACATTCGGACAGGAATAACGAAATGGCATTGAAATTAGGCGTGATCGGTACCGGCGCAATCGGTCAGGACCATATCCGGCGTTGCAGCAAGACATTGTTGGGCAGTCAGGTCGTCGCTGTGACCGACATCAATCTGGCGCAGTCGGCGAAAGTCATCAGCGATCTCGGCATTACCGCCGAGGTCTATGCCGATGGCCATGCGCTGATCGCAGCCCCGGATGTCGAGGCAGTACTGGTCTGTTCGTGGGGGCCGAGCCACGAAGAGTTTGTACTGGCGGCTATAGCAGCCGGTAAGCCGGTATTCTGCGAGAAGCCGCTGGCGGTCACGGCTGAAGGCTGTCGGCGCATTGTCGATGCCGAAATTGCCAGTGGCAGGCGTCTGGTCCAGGTCGGATTCATGCGGCCTTACGACCACGGCTATCGGGCGCTCAAGTCAGTGATCGACAGCGGCCAGATCGGCGAGCCACTGATGTTGCATTGCGCGCACCGCAACCCGCGTGTGGGCGAAAACTACAAAACAGACATGGCGATCACCGACACCCTCATCCACGAGCTCGACGTGCTGCGCTGGCTGCTCAACGATGATTACGTGTCGGTCCAGGTGGTGTTCCCGCGCAAGACCAGCAAGGCCTTGGCGCACATGCGCGATCCGCAGATTGTCATGCTGGAGACGGCCAAAGGCACACGCATTGACGTCGAAATCTTCGTCAATTGCCAGTATGGTTACGACATTCAGTGCGAAGTAGTCGGTGAAACCGGCATCGCCAAATTGCCAGAGCCCTCGCAGGTGCAATTGCGCAGCGAGGCCAAGCTGTCAAACGCCATCCTGATGGACTGGAAAGACCGTTTCATCGGTGCTTACGACGTCGAGCTTCAGGCCTTCATCGATGGCGTCGTCGCTGGCACACTGACCGGGCCATCGGCCTGGGACGGCTACGCCGCTGCGGTGGCTGCCGATGCGTGCATCGAGGCGCAAGGCAGCGCAGCGATCGTTCCGGTCACGCTGGACCGGCGTCCTGCTTTCTACGGCTGAACCCCTTGCAGGCAGGCTCGTCACAGTCCGTGGCAATTCATGAATGGCTCAAGGTTTGGCCTGGCCACGAACCACAGGAGAACGACATGCGAACAGGATTGGTGGGCTACGGCAAAGGCGGCCGTTACTTTCATTCGACGTTGATTTCGAGCTTGCCCGGCGCGACCTTTGTGGGCGTCGTGACCCGGTCGCCCGAGCGCAAGCGCGAGGTAGCCAGTGATCATCCGGGTGTCGCAACCTTCGATACGCTGGCCGAGCTGGTCGCTGCGGGTGTGGATGTGGTGGTGATCTCCACGCCGCTGGCATCGCGGCGCGCCCTGATTCTCGAAGCCATCGAACTGGGCGCAGGTGTAGTCAGCGACAAACCATTCGCGCCTGATGCTGCACAGGCGCGTGAGTTGGTAGAGGCGGCCGAGCGGCGCGGCGTGCTGCTCAGCGTGTACCAGAACCGGCGCTGGGATTCGGACTTTCTCACCGTGCGCAAGTTGATTGAGGGTCAGGTGCTGGGTGATATCAGCCGGTTCGAGTCCAGCATCGAGCGCTATTCGCCCAGGTCTGTGGGCAAGGAAAGCGGCGGCGGGATGTTGCGAGACCTGGGCAGCCACTTGGTGGATCAGGCGCTGGTGCTGTTCGGTCCGGTCGAGCGGGTCTACGCGGAATTGGCCTTCGCAGCGCCGGACACTGAACTCGACCACACGTTTTTTGTGGCGCTGACGCATGCCAGTGGCGTGATCTCGCACTTGTCTGGCAGTTGTCTGCAGAGCAGTCCGCGGCCACGCTTTCGGGTCGGTGGCTCACAGGGTTGTTACAGCGTTGAAGGGCTTGATGGGCAGGAGGCCGCAGCATTCGCCGGTCTGACGCCACGGTCCGAGGGTGAGCGCTGGGGCGTGGAGGAGCATCGCCGCTGGGGCTGGTTCGAGCAGGGTGATCATCGTGAGCGCGTGCCTTCTGAGCGAGGCTGCTGGCTCGAATTCTATCGACAGTTGCAAGACGCCGTTGATGCGCAGGGTAGCAACCCCGTTAATCCGCACGACGCGGTGGCTTCCACAGTCATTCTGGACGCAGCCCGGCGCAGTGCCAGAGACGGCATAGTCGTCATTCTCTGAGTCATCATCAGGCCCCGTGGCCGTTCTTTTTCCGGCCGGTTCTCCTTGTGGGGCCCGGGCGTTCGGGTGTGCGCACAGAACCTTCCTGCCCTGTAAATAGCGTCCATTCCGGTCAGGGCATTTTCGTCAGCATTGCCTACCACTGTTTTGTGACGGTTGTGGCCTAGTGCCATGTCTTTCGGCGAGTACGCCTAAAGTTTTCGGCATTGAGTCGATAGCGTGTTGAACGTATCAACCCTTCGCCGGAAAGCAGGAATCCTGTATGCGCCTTAGAAATCTCAATGTTGCCCCACGTGCCGCCCTGTTTTTCGCGTTGATAATCGCACTGGTTTTTGTGCTCGGCACGTTTGCAGTGCTGCAAATGGGCAAGCTGAGGGACGCCGAAAAAGACGTCGAACTGAATTGGATGGCCAGTATCCGACAAACGGCCTTGATGAACACCGCAACTCTTCGTTTGAGGCTCGAAACACAGCGTGGTCTTGCTGACCCCCAATCGATCCAGAAGACCATCGATAGCTTCGCTGGCTACCGGAAAGTGTTCACCGATGCGGTGGCAAATTATGAACCGCTCATAGCGAACGAACAGGAACGCTCGTTTTATACGCCGGTGAAGAACAGCGCTGATGCCTATGCCAGGCAATTGGATCTTCTCGAGCCGATGATGAGGCAGGGCGATATAGCTGCGGCAGTCAATCTGGTAAGCACAGGCATCCGCCCTCTGACGAATATGATGGAGGGGCAGGTCAAGGATCTGACCAACTACAACAACGAGGGCGCAGCGCGGGCTGGGCAGAACGCTACCGATCTCTATAACAATGGCTTCTGGCTGGTTGTCGGTCTTATCACTGGCGTCGTCATCCTGACAATTGGTTTGGCATTACTGCTGACAAAAAGCATTACATCTCCGATCAACGACGCCCTGTTTGTCGCAGAGCGTATCGCTGCCAGCGATCTCTCCCGGGAGGTTTTGGTCAGTGGTACTGATGAAGCAGGCCGACTGTTGAAAGCGCTGGCGCAGATGCAGGCAAACCTGCGCGCCACAATCATGCAGATATCAGATTCATCTACTCAGTTGGCCTCTGCTTCTGAGGAGATGACTGCGGTCACTGAAGAGTCGAGTCGTGGGCTTGTTGCCCAGAATGACGAGGTCAATCAGGCGGCAACCGCTGTCACTGAGATGAGTGCGGCCGTGGATGAGGTCGCTCGCAACGCGGAGTCGGCTTCCATCGAGTCGAAGAAGACACAGGGCTATACCGAGGTAGGCCTGGCGCGAGTGGCTCAGACATTGACGTCCATTCAAAAGCTGAACGGTAACGTAGAAGATACGAGTAACCAGATTCAGGGATTGTCGGATCGCGCTCAGAGCATCACCAAGGTTGTCGAAGTGATTCGGGCGATTGCCGAGCAAACCAACCTGCTGGCTTTGAACGCGGCTATCGAGGCGGCACGAGCAGGCGAACAAGGTCGCGGGTTTGCGGTGGTGGCTGACGAAGTCAGGGCTTTGGCTCATCGAACCCAAGTGTCGACTCAGGAAATCGAGCAGATGATCGCCGCCATTCAGAACGACTCTGATCTGGCGGTGAAAGCAATGAATATCAGCAGAGATCTTGCGACCGAATCGCTTGGCGTCGCCCGGGAGGCCAGCACCTCCCTGGATCAGATATCAACGGCCATTGTTCAGATCAATGAACGTAATCTTATGATCGCCACAGCTTCTGAGGAGCAGTCTCACGTTGCTCGTGAGGTGGACCGAAACCTGGTCAGTATTCGCGAGCTCGCAACTCAGAGTGCTGCGGGAGCAAGCCAGACAGCCAGTGCATGTGGTGAGATGTCAAAACTGGCGATCAACCTGAATCAGTTGGTTAACCGTTTCGTGGTCTGAAAAAGCACTTCATGGAGCTGATGATGAGCTTAAGAAGTGTAGCGAAGACATAGTCGACATGTCGCGCTGCAGGGCAATTACTGGACACTGACTTGCCCATGGCGTGATGCATGCTGCGGCATCACGCCATCCTGCACCTTTCGCAGTGACTATGCGACTTTCGTTCACCATGTGCGTCAGCACGTTTATTAGATCGGACAGGCATGCCGCTTGGGGCCATTCGTTCGCGGCGTTCGACCAGCTCAGTTATTTCCATCGCCCGATTTCCACTGAGCAGGGATCCAGCAAAAAAAGCCGGGTCCTGAGCACCAACGGCCAAGCCGAGATTCCCTCCCTGTACTCCAGACAACAGTAGATTGCTCCCGTCGGCTCCAGTGTAATGCTGCCAATCGCGACGCTGAGTGTACGCTTGCATAAGAAATTATAATTAAATTCTAAAACTGGTTGAATTAGAAAATATTTCCCAATACAGTCGTTTTCAGGTTACCGACTATCGAATCATCCGGTCTGTCAGATTCGTCTGAAAACCGGGTAAAAACACCAATAAAAACAAAACCTGGCAAAACCAAGATAGGTACCGTCGATGAAAACCCCCACTTCTGGCCTTGCTGCCAAGTCTCCTGCCCCCTCGTCGTTCTGGATTCAGTTCATGGAAAAATGCCTGACGGTCGTTGGCCGTGGCATGTGCGTGCAACACAAGGATGCTCTGCTGTTCTGTATGCCTGGCGCAACAGGCGTCCGCCTGGATCGCTGATCTGCTTCATCGCTACGTCGTTACCAAGTCCGAACAACAACAAGAATTTGGAGACAGACCTTCATGAAGACCACGCTTCGTTTTACTTCACTCTCCCTGGCACTGATGCTCTGCAGCGGCGCGGCTCTGGCTGATATCAAGGTCGGGGTTGCGATGTCGCAATTCGACGACACCTGGCTTACTTACCTGCGCGAAGACATGAAGGCCAAGGCCAAGACCTTGCCCGACGGTGTTGATCTGCAATTTGTCGATGCCCGCGCGGACGTGAACAAACAGCTCGACCAGGTGCAGGAGCTGATTGGCAAGAAGGTCGACGCGCTGATCGTCAATCCCGTCGACACCGCCGCCACCGCCCGCATCACCAAGGCTGCCGTGGCCGCCGGTATCCCGCTGGTATACGTCAATCGTCGCCCGGATGACCTCAAGCTACCGGCAGGCGTCGCCACCGTCACCTCTGATGACATGGAGGCCGGGCGTCTGCAGATGCAGTACATAGCCGACAAGATGAACGGCAAAGGCAGTGTGATGATCCTGTTGGGCGATCTGGCCAACAACTCCACGCAGAACCGCACCAAAGGCATCAAGGAAGTTCTGGCCAAGTACCCGAATATCAAGATCGACCAGGAACAGACAGGTATCTGGCTGCGCCAGAAAGGCATGGACCTGACCAACGACTGGATCACTCAAGGCAAGGCGTTCAATGCTGTTCTGGCGAACAATGACGAGATGGCGATTGGTGCTGCCATGGCGTTGAAACAGGCGGGAACCAAGGCTGGCACGGTATTCGTTGCCGGTGTCGATGGCACACCTGACGGTCTCAACGCGGTGAAAAAAGGCGATCTGACCGTTTCGGTCTATCAGGACGCCAAAGGGCAGGCTGATGGTGCCATCGATGCCGCAGTGAAAATGGCCAAAAAGGAAAAGGTCGAGCCTCAGGCAATCGTCATTCCCTATCGTTTGATCACGCCTGAAAACGTCGACACCTTCAAATGAGAACAGTGGTCAGGCCTGGCGTCCGCGCCATGGCCTGCCGCTTGAGGAGCTTGTGATCATGCCTGGTTCAGCCACCGCCACTACGCCCATCCAGCGCGACCTTTCTTCCGGTCGTGCAGCCAGCGAGACACCTGACGCTCAATCGCCGTATTTGCTGGAAATCAGCAATATCAGCAAGGGTTTCCCCGGCGTCATCGCGCTCGACGATGTGCAATTGCGGGTCCGCCCTGGCAGCGTGCTGGCCCTGATGGGCGAGAATGGCGCTGGCAAATCGACCTTGATGAAAATCATCGCCGGCATCTACCAGCCTGACGCAGGTGAAATACGCCTGCGGGGCCAACCGATCAAGTTCGAAACCCCGCTTTCGGCCTTGCAGGCGGGGATCGCCATGATCCATCAGGAGCTGAACCTGATGCCGTTCATGAGCATCGCCGAAAACATCTGGATCGGTCGCGAGCAGCTCAACAGCCTGCACATGGTCGATCACAAGGAAATGTTTCGCTGCACGGCCGAGCTACTGCAGCGCCTGCGCATCAAGCTTGATCCAGAGGAACTGGTGGGCACCCTGAGCATTGCCGAACGGCAGATGGTCGAGATTGCCAAGGCTGTTTCATACAACTCGGACGTCTTGATCATGGATGAGCCGACGTCGGCCATCACCGAGACTGAAGTCGCCCATCTGTTCTCGATCATTGCCGACCTGCGTGCCCAGGGCAAAGGCATTATCTATATCACCCACAAGATGAACGAAGTCTTCGAGATAGCAGACGAAGTGGCCGTGTTTCGTGACGGCCGCTATATCGGGCTGCAGCGCGCAGATAGCATGGATGGCGACAGCCTGATATCAATGATGGTCGGGCGCGAACTGAGCCAGCTGTTCCCTGAACGGGAGAAACCGGCCGGTGACCTGTTGCTCTCGGTGCGCAACCTGAGTCTGAACGGCATTTTCCAGGACGTTTCATTCGACTTGCGGGCCGGAGAGATCCTTGGCATTGCCGGTTTGATGGGCTCGGGCCGCACCAATGTTGCGGAGACGCTGTTTGGCATCACGCCCAGTGACGGTGGCGAGATTCAACTCGACGGTACAACGGTTCGCGTCGGCGACCCGCACAAGGCCATCGAGCTGGGTTTTGCCTTGTTGACCGAGGACCGCAAGTTGACCGGGCTGTTTCCCTGCCTGTCGGTCATGGAAAACATGGAAATGGCGGTTCTGGCCAATTACGCCGGTAATGGCTTCGTCAAGCAGAAAGCGTTGCGTGCCTTGTGTGAAGACATGTGCAAGAAGCTGCGCGTCAAAACGCCATCCCTTGAGCAATGCATCGATACGCTGTCGGGCGGCAACCAGCAGAAGGCGCTATTGGCCCGCTGGCTGATGACCAACCCGCGTGTCCTCATACTCGACGAACCGACTCGGGGTATTGATGTCGGGGCCAAAGCGGAGATCTATCGTCTTATTTCTGCGCTGGCCAGCGAAGGCATGGCCGTCATCATGATCTCGTCAGAACTGCCCGAAGTGTTGGGCATGAGCGACCGGGTCATGGTCATGCACGAAGGCGAAATGATGGGGATTCTTGCGCGCAGTGAAGCCACCCAGGAAAAAGTCATGCACCTGGCTTCTGGTCACCACCACCGCTGAGCGGTGAAAACCGGTCCGACGTCAGAGAAGAACAAGAGGGTAACAACATGAGCAACGCAATCCTGCAGAACAAACCGGCCCTGGCGCCAAACAAGAGCAAACGGCGGCTGCCGACCGAGCTGAGTATTTTTCTGGTACTGATTGGCATCGGCCTGGTGTTCGAACTGTTGGGATGGATTGTCCGGGATCAGAGTTTTCTGGCCAATTCCCAGCGGCTGGTGCTGATGATTCTGCAAGTCTCGATCATCGGTCTGCTGGCAATTGGTGTGACGCAAGTGATCATCACCACCGGGATCGACCTGTCATCCGGTTCGGTGCTGGCGCTGTCAGCGATGATTGCCGCAAGCCTTGCGCAGACATCGGATTTTTCCCGCGCAGTGTTCCCGTCTCTGACCGATCTGCCTGTCTGGATACCGGTGGTAGTCGGGCTGGGCGTCGGGCTGCTGGCGGGCGCAATCAACGGCAGTATCATTGCGATTACCGGTATCCCGCCTTTTATTGCCACGTTGGGGATGATGGTATCGGCCCGTGGTCTGGCGCGCTTTTATACCGAGGGCCAGCCGGTCAGCATGCTGTCCGACTCCTACACGGCCATCGGCCAGGGCGCCATGCCGGTGATCATCTTTCTGGTGGTGGCGGTGATTTTCCACATCGCCTTGCGCTATACCAAGTACGGGAAATACACCTACGCCATCGGCGGCAACATGCAGGCGGCCCGCACCTCGGGGATCAACGTCAAGCGCCACCTGGTGATCGTTTACAGCATTGCCGGCCTGTTGGCCGGGCTGGCTGGGGTCGTGGCGTCGGCAAGGGCGGCCACCGGTCAGGCAGGCATGGGCATGTCCTACGAGCTGGACGCGATTGCCGCTGCGGTCATCGGCGGCACCAGTCTTGCTGGCGGAGTAGGGCGCATCACCGGCACTGTCATCGGGGCACTGATCCTCGGCGTCATGGCCAGCGGGTTTACGTTTGTCGGGGTGGATGCCTACGTTCAGGACATTATCAAAGGTCTGATCATTGTGGTCGCGGTAGTGATCGACCAGTACCGTAACAAGCGCAAGACCAAACGCTGAATCGTTGGCAACGCACAAAGGGCCTTTTCAGGCCCTTTTGTGCATCCGACGGAGCTGGAACTGATGGGTTTAATGTATGTCAGACCCTGATCAAGCCAAGGTAAGGGCAGCGTCAAGCCCCATTTTACGGGGCCATGCCGCGATTGTTGTACAAAATTCCTTCAATTGTGTTGCCGTGTCTGCAAGCCGGCCTTAGACTGCCGCCCCTCGTAAATTGAGTGCCAGGTGGCGCTTGGAGAATATGGCGCTTGTACGGCAACGTTGAGCCGCTCCTCAATGCACGTTTTTTTATAGAGAAATAAATGACAAAGGAAAAGTTGCTGGCCATGCCGGCCGATGACTACATGAACGCCGAGCAGCACGCTTTCTTCGTCGAGCTGCTACAGGGCATGAAGGTCGAAATCCACGAGCGAATCGAGCAGAGCCGTATTGCGATCGAAAGCCTGGATACGCCTGCCGACCCTGCTGATGCCGCTTCTGTTGAAGAAGAGCGTCACTGGCTGGTCAATGTGATCGACCGTGATCAGCGCATGCTTCCACAGCTGGAGATGGCGTTGTCGCGTATTGCCGACGACACCTTTGGCTGGTGCGACGACAGTGGCGAGCCGATTGGCCTCAAGCGCCTGCTGATCAGCCCGACCACCAAGTATTGCATCGAGGCACAAGAGCGCCACGAGCAGATAGACAAGCACCAACGCCAGGCCTGATTCTCGGGTAGCAGGGTTGCGTGACCGGAACCGGGAGGCCAGTAATGGCTTCCCGGTTTTCTTGTGCCTGCGATTTAGTGAGGTGCCTGCGAACAGCCTTGCATCGGCTGTTACAACTAATGGCTCATGGCACTTAGCCGTTATCTAGCGTTTAATGAGGAAAACAACGATAAGACTAACGAGGTAACGCAACATGGCCGAGCGCTCATTCGTGGCAGACAGTTTGCTGGCCAGGTGGGGTCTTCCACTACTGCAGAGCATTTTGCTGTGTGCGTTGCTTGCCGCCGTACTCTATTTCGGCCTGACCCCTTATGTAGCGTTTCCCGTTGTTCTGCTGCTGGTCTGGTTGCCGCATCTGTCACGCAAAGACCTTGCGGTGAACCTGATCGAAACCGACGACAGCGCCATTGTTCGTCTGACCCGCGATCTTTCTCATACGACCAGTCACAACGCGCTCTCGGCGGCTCAAGTCGCATTTTCGGTACGCCAGCTGGCAGGCAAGGTGCAGTCGCAGTTGGACGCTGCCGAACAGGTCGTCAGCAGCGCTGATGTGATGATCGCCACCGAGCAACAGACGGCGCAATTGAGTCAGCAAGCCCTCACCGCCGCCAGTCAGGCGCGTGAGAAGAGTGACGCCGGTTCAGGCGTACTGAACGAATCCATCCAGCGCATGCATCAGTTGAGCAAACGGGCCGTGGGCAGTCGCGAACTGATCGAAGCCCTGAGTCAGCGCAGCGAAGAAATCCAGCGAGTGACTCTGGTCATTCAGTCCATCGCCAGCCAGACCAATCTGCTGGCCCTCAACGCCGCGATTGAAGCTGCCCGGGCGGGTGAGCATGGGCGCGGCTTTGCCGTGGTGGCAGATGAAGTGCGAGGCCTGGCGGGCCGTACCGCCAGCGCTACCCAGGAAGTAGGCCAGATGGTGGCTGATATCCAGCAACGCACCAGTCAGGTTGTCGAGCAGATACGCCAGTTGTCCGCCGATCTTGACGCTGGCGTGGAGCAGGTGGAAACCACCGGTCAACATCTCGAAAACATCGCCCGGCTTGCCGTCGAGGTTGAAAGCCAGGTGAGTGAAATTGCCCAGGGCGCGCAGACCAATCAGGTCCAACTGGCCAGTCTGTTCGCAGCGGTTGAGCACATGCGCAGCGACCTTGCAGTCAGCGACGAGCAGACCCGCAATCTGGCGCACGCGGCCGTGCAGATGGAAGGTCAGGCCGAAACCATCAGCCAGCGTCTGGCGCAAGTGGGCCTGGATGATTATCACCAGCGCATCTATGACCTTGCCCGAGAAGGCGCCCTGCAGATCGCAGCGAAATTCGAAGCTGACATCGAGCGCGGCCACGTCAGCCTGGATGACCTGTTCGATCGCCAATACAAGCCGATCGCCAACACCTCGCCGACGCGTTTCAATACACGCTTCGACCGCTACACCGATCAAGTATTGCCCGGCTTGCAGGAGCCTTTGCTGGCCCGCCATGAAGGTCTGGTCTTCGCTATCGCCTGCACGCAGCAGGGCTACGTGCCCACGCACAACAACGCTTTCAATCAACCGCTGACTGGCGATGCAGCGGTGGACAACGCGCGAAATCGCAGCAAGCGCAAGTTCGATGACCGCACGGGCATTCGTTGTGGCAGCCATCAACAACCCGTGCTATTGCAGACTTATACCCGGGACACCGGCGAACTGATGCACGACCTTTCGGTCCCGATCATGGTCAAGGGACGCCACTGGGGCGGTCTGCGTCTGGGCTACAAGCCTGAGGGTAATGCGCAGAAACCTTGAGGGCCAAGCGATACTCTTGCCGCAATCAGGTAGCTGCGGTCACGATGCTGCCGGTTGGCCTGGAATGGCTGAGCGCAAATGATCAGGAAACTGCTCATGGGTTACTTGTCAACGTCAGGCAGTTACCTGTTCGCTATAACGGCCACGGTGTCGGACGTTAACTGCGTAGTTAGAATAATTAAACCTTCCGCACTGTAGGACGATTCCTAAAGTTATTTATTGGCTTGACTGTTTGCTCGTACTGAGCAATCTAGTTAAGTCATGGAAATAATTTTTAGTTTTATTTTCGTCAAACAGGCTGCAAATAAATAAGGAATAATTATGGGCACTACAAGGATAGTTAACCCTTTAACTACCGTCTCTGAAACTGCTTCGCTAAAAGTGACGGCGCGCGTAGGAGTTTTCTTTGACGGTACTGGGAATAACCGTGTCAATACCAGGATTGGAGCAGATTGTCAGGCTCTGATGGAATTCAATTGCGGACGTCACATAGCCGAATGTGCCGGGCGTCATCTTGACCCTGGCAGTAGTTACAGTAACGATGTCACCAACATTGCAAGGCTGGCCGGTTTGTACCGCCAGCAATACATTGCCGCCAATGAAGGGCAAGGTCTTAACGTGTACTGGCCAATCTATGTCAGTGGCGCTGGGACCACGTCCGGCGGGCGTGACTCGCGCTGGTACGGGCAGAGCTTCGGCCGGGGCTCGACTGGCGTCGTCGCCAAGGTCGAGCAATCGTTCCATAAGCTGGAGTCGCGATTCAAGGCGTTCCCTAACGATAATCCAGCGTGTGTCATTGATGCGCTCGAGCTGGATGTCTTCGGCTTCAGCCGAGGTGCGGCGTCTGCCAGGCACTTCGTCAACGAGATCCTCAAACAGGCGGCGGGGATGCTCGAACCGATACTCAATAGTCGCAAGGTGCGGCTGAGTGACAGTTTCAGCTGGAGCAATGGCAGTGTGCGCATCAAGGTTATTGGCCTGTTCGATACGGTCGCGGCCATCGGCAGCTTCAAGGATCTCGGCAATGTCCGGGATTCGGCCAACAGGCGAGTCAACCTTTATCTTCCTCCAGGCTGCGCCCAGCAGGTGTTGCACCTGGTGGCTCGTGATGAGTCGCGGCGCAACTTCGCGCTCAACAGCATACAGCCCATATGGCCCAGAGAGATCGTATTACCGGGTGCGCACTCTGACATCGGCGGGGGCTACCCTCCGCAAATGCAGGAGCATGTTCTGTTGACGCGGCCGCAGTTGAGTGCGTTTCACGGAGACATTCCCTGCGAAGCGACATCGGCTTGGCAATACGCCCAGGCTGAACTGAAAAAAATGGACGCGAGCCAATGGGTTGACCCCCTGGACGCGCAAGCTTCACTGAAAGTTGAAGCGTGCGATACCTTCTACAGGGCGCGCAGCATGGGCAGCCGATCGGCGGGTGTGGCGGTTTGTCTGCAGCGCCAGATTTTTGGTAATCTGTCCAGGGTTTATCTGCAGGTCATGCACGTTTTGGCCTGCGCAGAAGGTGTGCCCTTCGAGCCGGTGCCTTGCTCTCCGGACTTCACCTTGACCCCAGAGCTGGAAGGGATAGCCGGCAAGCTCATCGACTATTCTCGCGGCGGGGCATGGGGGCTGACGAATGCTGAAGAGCAGATGTTGAAGTGGCGCTATATCCATCACTCAGCGCACTGGAGCGCCGCGATAGGCAGCCTTGGCACATTGAGTGATGCGGTCTTCGTGCACGCGCCGGAACCTGGCGGGCGGATCCGGCACCCCAACATCGGGCAGTCCGGCTACCCGCAGTGACAGAGCGTGGGCCAGTCGCCCACGCACCGGCATCAAGACACGGGCTTCTCGTGCAGGCGAACGTTCAACTCGTCGACCACGGGAGCCCACTCTGCGTCTTCGTGCAGTTCTTCCTTGAGAAAGCCCGCCTGTTGGGGCGTCCAGAACTCGGCATCGATCAGTTTCACGTCGTCAGGCAGGCTGTGTCTGGCAATGAATGCTTCGATGCTTTGCTCGTCAGCGTCGAGCCCCAATTGTTCGAACAGGTTGGACAGCGTGTGGTTCGGCAATTCCATGTCATCTCCTCGACGAGGGCGTACCCCGTTCAGTCATTGGTCTTCTATCGGAGTCACAACGCCGTGCAAGAGTTCGATGCATTTGGCAGTCTTGAAGCGCCAGCCTTTTTCATTCGGATGTTAAGTGATATGTTCCGGGTGTCGCGCGCCTGCTCGACGGTGGGCTGTGGAACCGGAAGTACCTCTTTCCTGTCGGTCCTGCACCGTGTGCCATTCGCTCGGGTGCAGGCATCGGCGACATTGTTGTGTACAAAAGGTATATATCCCGTTGACGTCCTGGCCGGTAGAATCCGCCGCCAGCCTGTAACGAACTGCGGCAGTCTTGCGCGTCGTACAGAGCGTCATAAGGTATGGGGTCGCACTACGCGGCGACACGGATGAACGACTTTTAACTGCCTGATCGAGAGGCAGCTTCATTTATCACGTTTGGGGGTTTGTACTTTGGCTGTAAGTAATCTGGATACCCACGCTTTGTTTGTGCTCGGTGACTTGCGTGCGCAATTGGTCAAGCAATTCCAATCCCGCTTCGTATATGTCACTGAACAAGCGGCAGACAGTATTTATATCGCCGAGATTGATACCGAAACCGCCCTTGTGGTCGATGACAAACCGCGTCTTGAACTCAAGGTTGGCGATCATTTCCGGGCGTCTGTTTTGCCGAGTCGTGAAGGTGGCAAGTTTGAACTGAAGTTTCGCGAAATCAAACTGACTGTTTATGGTCTGGGCGATTATGCGTTTGTCGACACTGCTGAAGGTCACGGTATCGTATTCAAGGAAGGCCACACAGTGGTCATGGTATTTGCCGCCACGGAACAGCTTATGGCCGGAATGAGCAAAGTACTGAAGTCCGCTGCCGGCAAGGCTGCCAAGTGGCGCAAGGGCGAGCTGACCTTCAAGGCCAGCGAGTAAGCGGGAACAGCCGGTGGCTATCCACCGGCAGATTCACCTTCTTTACGTCCACCGCTGACTTCCGCAGGTACATCATCGCCCGCCATGCGTTTGCGGAACAGCCCGGTGCGTGCCAGCAACAGGGTGGTGACCGGGACGGTAATCGCCAGTAGTACCGGTATCAGCCATGCATGCACAACCGGCGCGGATTTGAGCGCCGAAAAGTAAACGATTGATGCCAGCGCCACGCACCATGCTCCGAGCGTCGATGCCAGGGCAGGCGGGTGCATGCGCTGGAAGAAGTCCTTCAGGCGCAGCAGTCCGATGGCACCGGTCAGGGTGAACAGACTGCTGGCGATCAACAGTACGGCGGTCACCACTTCTGCCCAGAAGGGCACGTTGGTCGGCAGCATGTTCATTCAATCACCTCTCCACGCAACAGAAACTTGGCCAGGGCAAACGATCCGACAAAGCCGAACAGGGCGATCAACAGCGCGGCCTCGAAATAGGTGTCGCTCGCATAACGGATGCCCAGTACCAGCATCATCAGCATCGCCGTGATGTACAGATAGTCCAGAGCCAGTACACGGTCCTGGGCCGATGGGCCCTTGAGCAGGCGAATCAGGGTAATCACCATCGCCAGGGCAAAGATCAGGAGGCTGATCAGGATGGCATTGTCGAGCAGGGCACTCATTGAAAGATCTCCATCAGAGGGCGCTCATAGGTGTCCTTGAAGTGTTCGATGAATTGCGCCTCATCCTCCAGATCAAAGACGTGTATCAGCAGCACGCTGCGATCAAGTGCCAGCTCTGACCAGACTGTACCAGGCACCACCGTCGTCACCATCGCCAGTGCGGCGAGGCCGTGTGCGTCGCGCAGATCCAGTGGCACTCTTACGAATGCCGAGCGAGGTGGGCGGCTTTTGAGTCGCAGCACGCTGAGGCCAACCTGGAAGTTGGACGTCACCACGTCACGCCCTACCATGAGGAAAAACTTGAGAATGGTGCCCGGCTTGCGAATGCGCACAGGCAAGGGACGTAACGGTTTCATCAGCCACGGCGCCAGAAAGCCGAGCACCGCCCCCAGCAATATATGACCTGGGCTCACTGACAGGTTGAGCACCAGCCACAGGATCCAGAGCGCCAGAGACAACAACGGAGCAGGAAACAGGCGTCTCATGGTTGCACCTCCGGCGTGCCCGCCTCGCTGTTCGGGCCTTGAATGGGACGCGTCGCCAGCACCGATTGCACGTATTGCTTTGGCTCATGCAGGGCAGCCGCGGTGTCCTGGGTATAGCGCAGCAATGGTTCCGCCTTGAAGGTCAGCGCGACGCAAAGGCCAAGCAGAATCAGGATCGGCAGGCACTCGTTGCGGCGCAATAAGGGCGAAGGACGCTCGTGTGGGGTCCAGAAGCGCTGCGTGCCGAGTCGGGAGAACGCAATCAGCGATGCCAACCCGGAGAAGATCAGCAGGCTGACCAGCATCCAGGCGGGCGTTGAGAGCGCTTCATCCTGAGCCACATCCAGCCCCAGCGGATTGAGTAGCGCGCTGAGCAGCGTCAGCTTGCCAATGAAACCGGAAAGTGGCGGCATACCAATGATCAGAAGTGCGCACACTACAAAACTCAACCCCAGAAACGCCATGGTGATCGGAATGACCTGTCCCACCACAGCTTTCTGCTCGTCATCCAGGTTGGTGCCAGGTGGCGGATGCAGGGATTCCAGCGTGCGTGGCAACTGGTCGACGTCCTCTTCCAGTGGGATTTCGTTGGCCGAGCGCGAACGCTCGATCAGCTCTCCCAGCAAAAACATCGCGCTGAGCGCCAGGGTCGAGCTGACCAGATAAAACAGCGCGCCTGACGTCAGGCTGGGCTGCGCGAAACCAATGGATGACAGCAGAATGCCCGCTGACACCAGAATGCTCAGGCTCGCCAGCCGCTCCAGCCGCTGGGCTGCAATGATCGCGATGGCTGCTGTAAAAATCGTCGCCATGCCGCCGTATATCAGCCAGTCTCCGCCAAAAAACGCCGAGGCCCCGGCTTGTCCCGAGAACAGCAGCGTCCATAGGCGCAGGAGGGTGTAGACACCGACCTTGGTCATGATCGCGAACATGGCTGCTACCGGCGCGCTGGCCGAGGAGTAGGCGGGAACCAGCCAGAAATTCAAGGGCCACATACCGGCTTTGGCCAGAAATGCTGTGGCCAGAATGGCCGCGCCGGCGTGCAGCAAGCCTTGATCGGCTTCCGATACCTGCGGAATCTTGATCGCCAGGTCGGCAAAGTTGAGGGTGCCGGTCACGCCGTAGATCAGCGCCGCGCCGATCAGAAACAGTGAGGAGGCGAGCAGATTGATCGAAATGTAATGCAGGCCTGCCGACACTCGAGCGCGCCCCGAGCCATGCAGCATCAATCCGTAAGAGGCTGCCAGCAGCACTTCGAAGAACACAAACAGATTGAACAGGTCTGCGGTCAGGAAGGCGCCGTACAAACCCATCAACTGGATCTGGAACAACGCATGAAAGCTGGCCCCGGCCCTGTCCCAGCGGGCAAGCGCGAACGTCAGGGCGCAGACACCAATGATGCCGGTCAGTACCATCATCAATGCCGACAGGTGGTCCACCACCAGCACGATGCCGTAAGGCACACCCCAGTTGCCTGGCAGGTAGACGCCAATCGAGCCACTGCTGCCGCTGTGCTGAACGCCCATCATCAGTACGACGCTGATGCCCAGCCCCAACATGCTAGAGAACAGGTTGATCCGCCCTTTGAGCGGTCGACGTTTTTCGCCCAGCCACAACAAAAGCCCGGCGGTCAGCAATGGCAGGAGAATCGGCGCGATGATCAGTTGATTCAACCAACTCATGCCCTGGGCTCCCTGCCATCAACGTGGTCGGTACCTGTGAGGCCCCGGGACGCCAGCAGCACCACCAGAAACAGTGCGGTCATGGCGAAGCTGATTACAATGGCGGTAAGTACCAGTGCCTGGGGCAATGGGTCGGTGTAATTGAGCAGGTCCTGAGGAACGCCATCCTTGATGATGGGTTCTTTACCGATGAACAGGCTGCCCATGCTGAAAATGAACAGATTCACGCCATAGGACAACAAGCACAGGCCCATCACGACCTGAAAGGTACGGGGTCTGAGCATCAGCCAGACACCGGAGGCGGCCAGTACGCCGATGGCAACTGCGATGACTTCTTCCATCAGAGGGCTCCTTGTGGGTTGGCGACAGGCTTTGGCAGCAGCGTAGGTCGATGGCTGCGCACGGACTGGTGAGCCAGCGCGGTCAGAATCAGCAGCGTTGCGCCAACTACCACCGCATAAACCCCAACGTCAAAAAACAGCGCGCTGGCGATGTGAATGTCGCCGAAAATCGGCAGATTCACGTGGGCGGTGTGGGTGGTCATGAACGGATAACCCAGCGCCATGGCACCCGAACCGGTGAGTACCGCACACAACAACCCTGTGCCCATCCAGCGCAACGGTCGCAGGCTCATTTGCGCCTCGACCCACTGCGTACCCGCGACCATGTATTGCAACAGGAACGCCACCGACATCACCAGACCGGCAACGAAGCCGCCGCCCGGCTGGTTATGGCCACGAACAAACAGATACATCGAGACGATGAACGCGATGGGCAACAGCAGACGCACCAGCACGGCGGGCACCATCATGAAACCCAGCGCTGTGTCGCTCGCGCTGCGTGGGTTGATCAGGTCAGTGACCACGTCCCGAGCCAACAACCGCTGTTGAGCGGGCAGGGCTATGCTTTCTTTGGGCGGCCTGAAACGACGTAACAACGCGAACACTGTGAGGGCCACCGCCGCCAGTACCGTGATTTCACCGAAAGTATCGAATGCCCGGAAGTCCACGAGCATCACGTTGACCACATTCGTGCCGCCGCCTTCAGGCAGGGCGCGGCTCAGGTAGAAGGACGAGATGGCGTTGGGAGTCTGGCGCGTAAGCATGGCGTAGGACAGCACCGCCATCCCGACACCCACTATGACCGACAGCGCGAAGTCCCGAATACGACGAGTCCGCGCCCGCAGGCGAGCGCTGACAGGTGCGACGTTCTCGTTGCGGCGTGGCAGCCAGCGCAGACCCAACAGAATCAGTACGGTGGTTACCACCTCGACGACCAACTGAGTCAATGCAAGGTCCGGTGCCGAGAACCAGACAAATGTTATGCAGGTCATCAAGCCGCACACACTGACCATGACCAACGCGGCCAGTCGGTGGTATTTGCCTTGCCAGGCTGCGCCCAGTGCACAGGCAATAGCGATCAGCCACAAGGTGACGAAGACCCCGGAGCCAGGGATCTTCGGACGATCACCCCAGGTCAGGCCATTGAAGTACATCGGAATGAAGCCACCCAGCACCGCCGCCAACACCAACAGGAACAGTTGGGGCTGCAAGCGACGCGTGCTGACTTTACCCTCGAAGCGGCGCGCCCAGTGCATCATGACTACCAGGCTGCGTTCGAAAATGCGTTTGCCGTTGAGCTGGCCTACCAGCGGCGGCACGGCGAACCGTTCAGTTTTGAGCGAGTTGCGCAGCAGCAGGTAAAGAAGTATGCCGCCGCCCATGGCCACCAGGCTCATGATCATCGGGGCGTTCCAGCCGTGCCAGATTGCCAGGCTGTAGACTGGCAGGTTGCCACCTACCACCGGCTGTGCGGCTGCAGCCAGCAGCGGTGCGACTGACTGAGCGGGGAAGATGCCCACCACCAGGCAGGTCAGCACCAGCAGCTCGACCGGAGCTCGCATCCAGCGCGGTGGCTCATGCGGCATGTGGGGCAGGTCTTTGGCCGCCGGGCCGAAGAACACATCTACCGTGAAGCGCAACGAGTACGCGACGCTGAACACCCCGGCGATTGTCGCTACCACCGGCAAGGCGATCTCTACCCAAGTGGTGGCGGAGATGAATACGGTTTCGGCGAAGAACATCTCTTTGGACAGAAAGCCGTTGAGCAACGGTACGCCCGCCATCGAGGCGCTGGCAACCATGGCCAGCGTTGCGGTATAGGGCAACAGCCTTATCAGTCCGCTCAGGCGCTGAATGTCTCGCGTCCCGCTTTCGTGGTCGATGATGCCTGCCGCCATGAACAGCGAGGCTTTGAAGGTTGCATGGTTAAGGATGTGGAACACTGCAGCAACGGCCGCCAGCGGACTGTTCAGGCCCAGCAGCAGGGTGATCAGGCCCAGATGGCTGATGGTCGAGTAAGCCAGCAAGCCCTTCAGGTCATTCTGGAAGATCGCCGCGTAGGCACCGAGAATAAGGGTGCAGGCCCCCGCGCCGCTGACGATCCAGAACCATTGTTCGGTGCCTGACAGGGCGGGCCATAGCCGAGCCATGAGGAACACACCAGCCTTGACCATGGTGGCCGAATGCAGATAGGCGGACACCGGCGTCGGCGCCGCCATGGCGTGGGGCAGCCAGAAGTGGAAAGGAAACTGGGCGCTTTTGCTCAGCGCCCCGATCAGGATCAGGGTCAGCAGGACAGGGTAGAGCGCATGCGCGCGGATTGCGTCACCGGAAGCCCGCACGCGGTCCAGGTCGTAACTGCCCACCACGTGACCGAGGATCATCATCCCCGCGAGCAAGGCCAGGCCGCCTGCACCGGTCACCATCAACGCCATGTAGGCGCCGCGTCGCGCATCTGCGCGGTGGTGCCAGTAGCCGATCAGCAGGAACGAGAAGACACTGGTCAATTCCCAGAAAAAGACGATTTGAATGAGGTTGCCGGACAGTACCAGCCCGAGCATTGCGCCCATGAACGCCAGGAAGAACGAGAAAAAGCGCGGTACAGGATCGTCCGGCGACATGTAGTAGCGGGCGTACAGCGCAACGAGTGCGCCGATACCCAGCACCAGCATGGAGAACAGCCAGGCGAAACCATCGACACGCAGTACGAAATTCAGTCCCAGGCTCGGCAGCCAGAAATATTCTTCGCGGATCACGCCGCCGTCAGCGATCTGTGGAAACCACAGCGCCATCTGGACCGCGCCGATCAGCGCCACAAGCCCGGCAAGAAGAGATTCTGCGTTACGTGCGTTATGCGGCAAAATTGCCGCCAGACAGCTGCCTATGAAGGGCAGAAGCAGTAGAACTATCAGGGACATAGGCTTCTAATCTGCGGGAAATATCAAGCATCATACGTGCCAGACACTTCAATACCAAAGGGTCAGTTTTTCAAATTTCCTACAAAAAGTGTCTGGTGCGACCGCAGCAATAAACGAGCAAAGCCCAATGTGCCATGACCCGATGGCAAACCTCGACATTCAGTCCAGTTTTCTCACCTCGTCTTCGTCAGCACGGGTCTGTTCCACCGGCTGAGGGCGGCGCTTCATTTCACTGACAATCACACCTGCCACAATCAGGGCTGCGCCCAGCAGGGCCAGACCTGGCAAGCGCTCACCTGCCAGTCGTCCGACAATGCCCGCCCACACGGGTTCACCCGCATAGATAACAGTTGCACGTGTCGGAGAGACGCTTTTCTGTGCCCAGTTCATGGCGACCTGAATCACAGCGCTCATCACACCGAGCCCGATAGCGGTGACCAGCAGCAGCCAGGAGAAGTCCGGCAGTCGCTCATCGGTCGGCACAATCATCAAAAAAGCCAGGACAGAGGCGGTTGCCAACTGCACGACAGTCACACGGCGCACATCCACCTTGCCAGCATAAGCGCTGATCATGATGATTTCGGCAGCAATGGCCACTGCACTGATCAATGTCGCGATTTCGCCGGCATTGAACTGCAGCGATGCGCCTTGTATGCCACACACCAGCATCAGCCCTGTAAACGCCAGGGCGATGCCCAGTGTTGGCATCAACCCCGGCCGCCGTCCCAGCACCAGCCATTGCAGCAGCGGCACGAAAGGCACATAGAGCGCTGTAATAAAGGCCGACTGGCTGCTGGGAATGGTTTGCAGGCCGATGGTCTGCAGCCCATACCCCAACATGATCGCAGCACCGATCAGCACACCGGCTTTTACTTCGAGCAAGGTCAGGCTGCGCAGGACGTTCAGCGAGAACAGCGCTACTATCAGCGCCGCAGCGGCAAAGCGCAGGCCGACAAAAAACATCGGCCCGCTGACCGTCATGGCATGCTGCACCAGTATGAAAGTACCGCACCAGAGCATGGTGATCAGGATCAAAACCAATTCTGCTTTACTGATTCGAGGTGTCCGGCTGATTGACTTCATGGAGGTTCCGGGTACTGGGCCTTGCGGGCGGTAATAGGGTCGACACACAATGGCGTCGTAAAAGTGTGCAGTATAGTGCGCAAGTGATTCAGATGAGCACCCTCATGGTCAAAGAAAATTCTCAACGTGCGCCAGTGCTGCAGCACGTCAGCCAGAACGTGCGCCGGTTGCGCAATGCCGCGAACCTCAGTCAGACAGGACTTTCGGAAAAGTCCGGCGTGAGCAGGCGCATGCTGGTCGCGATCGAAGCCGGGGAAAAGAACGTCAGCCTGGCCACCCTTGATCGGGTCGCGGAGGCGCTGAACGTTGCCTTCAGCGATTTGATACAAGCCCCTGAAATTCGTGACCACAGCCGTATCAATGAACTGGCCTGGGCAGGTACGATCCCTGGCAGCAAAGCGGTGTTGCTGGCCAAGGCTGACGCCCGCCGGGAAGTCGAACTGTGGGAGTTCTGCCTGGAACCGGGCGATGTCTATGCCTCGGATGCCGATCCTGAAGGCTGGAGCGAGCAGGTGTATGTGGTCGAAGGGCATCTGACCATTCGTTTTGCCGATGCCGTTGCGACCCGGCACCTGGGCCCCGGCGAGTTTTTCATGTTCCCCAGCAGCCAGCCTCACCGTTACTGCAACGAAGGCGCTGTCACGTTGCGTTTTGTGCGTAACGTGGTCTTGTAATGCACTGATCCCTGCCTGATGGCAGACCTGGCCCGAGGCAAAGCTTGATGATTGATGACACCCATCCGATTGCCGACGTTCTGATCGTGGGCGGCGGCCTGAGCGGTAGCTTGTTGGCGGCGCAGTTGTTGCGCAGGCCTGGCCGGCGTCGAATCCTGATCATCGAAACCCGTGACGAGCTTGGCAGGGGCGAAGCTTACAGTGCTACCGAGCCCGGCCACACCTTGAACGGCAACGCCGCCCGGATGAGCGTCGATCCGGATGATCCAGATGACCTGACGCGTTGGCTCACGGAGTATCTGGCTGACGGCGGCTGGCCTGAAGCTGCCGAACAGCATGTGCCTGTCGCAGAGCTGTTCCCGCCACGTGGCGTGTTCGGGCTGTATGTGCAGCAGCGATTGCGTGAAGCGCTTGAGGTGGGTAAACAGTATGGTTCCAGCATCGAACATGTGCGCGCCGAGGCTGTTGATGTGCAAACGCAGCCTGACGGCATCAGTGTAACGCTGGACGATGGTCGGGCGCTGAAGGGCCGCTTCGCTGTGCTGGCGACCGGGATGTACGCGGCTTCGCGTACACCGCAGCGTGAGTCGAGCGGCTTGAATGCGACGGCGCTCGATCCCTGGAATGTCAGTGCCATGCGCCGCCTCGACCCTCAGGCCCGGGTGCTGATCATCGGGTCCGGTTTGACCATGGTCGATGCTGTGGTGTCGTTGCAACAATCCGGGCATCGCGGCCCGATCGACGTTTACTCGCGTCACGGTCTGTTGCCCCACGTGCGACGCCAGCCTCCTGCATGGCCGGACTTTCTTGATCAGGACCACGCGATTCGCAGCACCCGTCAACTGGTTCGCAAAGTGCGCGAGCAGTGCGAGCTGGCCATTGAAAGTGGTATCGACTGGCAGGCGCCGCTGGACACGGTTCGGGTCAACGTCGGCCGCCTCTGGCATCAGGCTACCGACACGCAGCGTCGCCAATTCGTACGCCATGTCCGTCCATGGTGGGAAAGCCATCACCATCGCTCACCACCACCGAGCGCCGCTCTGTTGGCGCGCCTGGTCAAGGAAGGGCGTCTTGCCGTGAGCGCGGCATCGCTGCAACGTGTTGAAAGTTCTGCAGCCGGACAGGTTCAGATACGTGTCCGGCACCGTGGCCAAGACGAATCGTCATTGATCGTGGGTGATGCTCTGATCAATTCCACCGGGATTGAATACGACTGGCGCCGGGTGGATCGCCCGTTGCCACGCCAGTTGCTTGCGCGAGGGCTCATCCAGCCAGGTCCGTTGGCGCTGGGCATCGCCGCCGATGTTCAGGGTGCGGTGCTGGACGCGCAGGGACATCGCTCGTCCCGACTGTTTGCAATGGGGCCGCCTTTACGAGGGATGTGGTGGGAAAGCACCGCAGTGACCGACGTGGCGCTGCAGGCCAAGGCTTTGTCCCTGCACCTCACGGACTGGCTCACAGAGCGTGCCGCAGACTAAGCGTTAGCTCAGCCTGTTCCTGCGAATGAAATCCGGGGCGCACGGCCCCGGCTGATCATCCTGTTCAGACCGACAGATGCAACATGCGGTCGCCCTGCACATTTTCGCCCGGTCTGCGCTTGTTGACGGCCAGCTCGCCGATCTTGATCAAGCGGGTTCGTGTCACATTACGCGTCAGGCCCAGCAGACTGGCGGTATGCACCTGGTTGTGGTGACAAAAGCGGTACGCGGTTCTGAGCAAGGCATCTTCGACTTTCTCATGCAGCGCGCCGGCCTGTTCCTCAAACAGCTTTTGAAAGGCCCTGGCGAGCAACTGCTCGGCCGACTCGTCGACAGGTGCGTATTCATCCTGACGTTCGATTTTCAGGTTCGACAGACGCAGATCATCACGCTGAACCACGCCATCACGGCAGACCAGCAACGTGTGATGAATGACGTTTTCCAGTTCGCGAATGTTGCCTGGCCAACTGTAGGTCCTCAGCTTGTGTTCGGCATCGGCGCTGAACCGCACCGGTCCGTGTCTGAGACGCTGGCTATAAACGTCGATGAAATGACGGGCAAGCGGCAGGATGTCACCAGGACGTTCACGCAGCGGGCTCAGCTCCAGATTGACCACATCCAGTCGGTAGTAAAGGTCCTCGCGGAAGTGTCCAGCGTTTATCGCCTTTTCCAATTGCACGTTGGTGGCTGCCAGCACCCGCACATCAATCGGGATGCTTTTACGCGAGCCCAGGCGCACCACCTCGCGCTCCTGAAGAACTCGCAGTAGCTTGACCTGAAGGGACATCGGCAGGTCGCCGATCTCATCAAGAAACAGCGTCCCGCCGTTGGCCTCCTCGAACCACCCGGCCTTGGCGCTGACGGCGCCGGTGAAGGCGCCTTTCTCGTGGCCGAACAGCTCAGCCTCGATCAGGTTTTCGGAAAACGCACCACAATTGACAGCCACAAACGGCTTGTTCCGGCGAGCACTGAGTTCATGCACGTGGCGGGCGACCAACTCCTTGCCAGTCCCGGTTTCGCCGATTATCAGCACGCTGGCGTCGCTTGGTGCAACCTGCTTGACGTGGGCCAGCAAGGCCCGCGATTTAGGGTCTTCGAAGACCTGCGCCGTGGCCCTGATCGAGGTGGCCAGCGCAGGCGAGTGCGGTAAGGTCAGCAGTTGGCCAGACATTACTTGGCCTGCGGGGGCAGATCGTTGGCGATCATTTCGCCGAACGGGCCCGTCAGGTTAGTGATGCCGCGTCCTGCCAGACTGGCGTACGGCTCGGGCAGCAGCGGGAATACCAGCTCGGCGAAGCGGTAAGCCTCTTCGAGATGCGGGTAGCCAGAGAAGATGAAACTCTCGATGCCCAGATCAGCGTATTCCTTGATCCGCTCCGCAACTTCCTGCGGGTTGCCAACCAATGCCGTACCGGCACCGCCACGCACCAGACCCACGCCCGCCCATAAATTGGGTGCGATCTCCAGATTGTCGCGGCGGCCATCGTGCAGCGCCGCCATGCGGCGTTGTCCTTCGGAGTCAAAGCGCGAGAAGGACTTCTGTGCAGCGGCGATGGTTTCGTCGCTGATGTGTTCGATCAGGGTGCTCGCGGCTTTCCATGCTTCTTCACTGGTTTCGCGAACGATCACGTGGAGGCGGATGCCGAATTTGACGGTACGCCCCTTGCGGGCGGCGCGTTCACGCACGTCGGCCAGCTTCTGGGCGACTGCGGCCGGCGGCTCGCCCCAGGTCAGGTACACATCCACCTGATCGGCGGCCAGGTCATGCGCGGCGTCCGATGACCCACCGAAATACAGCGGCGGATAAGGCTTCTGAATCGGCGGGTACAGCGCCTTGGCGTTCTGCACGCGCAAGTGCTTGCCTTCAAAGTCCACGGCTTCGCCCTGCAACACACGACGCCAGATCTGCAGGAATTCGTCGGTGACCTCATAACGCTCGCTGTGATCCAGGAAACTGCCGTCGCCACGGTTTTCGTCCGGGTCACCACCGGTCACCACGTTGATCAACAGACGACCGCCCGACAGGCGATCCAGAGTTGCCGCCATGCGTGCAGAAACAGTCGGGGAGATGATGCCTGGACGGATCGCCACGAGGTACTTCAGGCGTTCAGTCAACGGGACCAGCGCTGACGCGATAACCCATGAATCTTCGCAAGAGCGCCCCGTCGGGATCAGCACGCCGTGGTAACCGAGATCATCGGCTGCCTGTGCTACCTGCTTCAGGTAGTTCAGCGTGACCGGGCGGGCGCCTTTGGTAGTACCCAGATAATGGCCATCGCCGTGAGTCGGTAGAAACCAGAAAACGTTCATGACAAATCCTTGGAGTGATCAACAGGTTGAAGGCCGTCGGGATAACTGTCGTCTGGCAGACAGTCCGCCAACAGCGTTCGAGGTGACGCCATTTATAGAGAGTCTTATTTATGCCGTAAAAGAACGATAAACCATATTTTTAGAACTGAAATGAATATGAGCTGGGTTTGTGGCGCCGCGGCAAGCCATGCCGCCCTGTAACGCTTTGAAACAAAAGGGAAGATGTCGTTTTAATACCACCCCTTTTGACGTGAAGAATGCTGGAAAATCAAAGGCGTCGACAGACCGAATGAGCGTGGTGCGGGCGGGGTCTGACAGCCCGCTTTTTTCGTATTTGCAGGGCGTCTGTCAGCGCGTCGAAACTTTGCCCCCGTTCGTCCTGTCACTTTTCTAGTGCTAACGGGAGTCGAACAATGGCAAGAGCAATCTGGAAAGGCGCGATCAGTTTCGGCTTGGTGCACATACCGGTCGCGCTGGTCTCGGCGACGTCATCGAAGGGTGTCGACTTTGACTGGCTCGACAAGCGCAGCATGGATCCTGTTGGCTACAAACGGATCAACAAGGTGACCGGCAAGGAGATTTCCGGTGACAACATCGTCAAGGGCGTCGAATTCGAAAAAGACCGTTATGTAGTCATCAGCGAAGAGGAAATTCGCTCCGCGCATCCCAAGTCGACCCAGACCATCGACATCTTCGGTTTTGTGGACAGTCAGCAGATCCCGCTGCAAAACATCGATACACCTTATTTTTTGACTCCCGACAAACGCGGCGAAAAGGTCTATGCGCTGTTGCGCGAAACCCTGCGTGACACACAGAAAGTGGCGCTGGCCAATGTCGTGCTGCACACCCGCGAACACTTGGCCGCGGTCATGCCGCTGGATTCTGCGCTGGTCATGGTGATTCTGCGCTGGCCCGCCGACGTGCGTGAGCTGGATGCGCTGGAGCTGGGGTGAAGCGGTTACCGATGCAAAGCTCAGCAAAAGCGAGCGCGACATGGCCAAGCGACTGGTCAAGGACATGAGCGCGGACTGGCAGCCTGAGGAGTACCGCGATACGTTTCAGGAAAAGATCATGCAGTTGGTCGAAACCAAGGCCCGTGAAGGCAAGATCGAAAATCTGGAAGCCGACACGGATCAGGAAGACCGCAAGAGTGCTGACGTCATTGATCTTACTGACCTGTTGCGGCGCAGCCTGGCGGGCAAGGGCGGAGCGAGCAAAGCCAAGGCCACGAAACCCGCGGCGAAAAAGGACAAGAAAACTGCTGACGACGTAAAGCCTGCTGCACCTGCCAAACGCCGCGCCGCGCCTCGCAAAAAAACCAGTAAGGCTTCTTGAATCACAGGGAGGTATCGAGGATGGCCAAGCCTGTCAGCGAATACACACGCAAACGCAATTTCGAGGTGACTTCCGAGCCTGCCGAAAAAACTCCCACTTCGCGCCGCTCGGAATCCAGGGCGTTGAGCTTCGTGATTCAGAAACACGATGCGCGCAACCTGCACTATGATTTTCGGCTTGAACTGGATGGCACTCTCAAAAGTTGGGCTGTTCCCAAAGGCCCCAGCCTGGATCCGACCCAAAAGCGCCTGGCGGTCCATGTGGAGGATCACCCGCTCGACTATGCCGGTTTTGAGGGCAGCATTCCCAAGGGGCAGTATGGCGGTGGCGATGTCATTGTCTGGGATCGGGGCATTTGGCAACCCCACGGCGATCCGCATAAAACTTATCAGGACGGCAAACTCAAGTTCACCCTGGTGGGCGAAAAGCTCACCGGCGACTGGGCGCTGGTACGTACGCGATTGAGGGGCAGTGGCGACAAGGAACAATGGCTGCTGATCAAGGAAAAGGATTCTATCGCGCGACCTGCTGCGGAATACGACATCGTCGAGGCGCAACCGCAAAGCGTGATCAGCGGCGCGCATGTCGGGGCAGGGCGTGCATCATCTGCCACGTCAAAAGCCGGCGCCCAGCCAGGCAAGCCCAAGCCAGACAAGGCTGGCGCAGCTGAATCCAGACCCAAACCCGCCAGGGCCCGTTCAGCGGTCCGTACTTCACAAGCAGCCTCTGAGGCTGAGTTGCCCGAGTTGCTTACCCCGCAGTTGGCGACGCTCGTGGACGCCCCACCTGCGGGCGACTGGCTGTATGAGATCAAGTTTGACGGGTACCGGATAATGACCCGCATCCAGGGCGATGAAGTGCGTCTGTTCACCCGTAACGGTCACGATTGGACCGACAGGCTGCCTCAGCAGGTCAAGGCGCTCAAAGCCTTGAAACTGCAGGATACCTGGTTCGATGGTGAAGTGGTGATGCTTGATAAAGACGGCCTGCCGGATTTTCAGGCGTTGCAGAATGCGTTCGAAATCGGGCGTAGCAAAGACATTATCTACTACGTTTTCGATATGCCTTTTCTCGGCGGGCAGGACCTGCGTGAAGTGCCGCTGGAGCAGCGCCGGGATGCGCTCAGGCAAGTACTGGATTCGCAGCGTAGCCGATTGTTGCGCTACTCCGACGCGTTCCGCTCCGGTCATCAGGACATTATCGAAAGTGCCAGCGCCATGGGGCTGGAAGGCGTGATCGGCAAGCGTGCCGGAAGTCCCTATGTCAGCAAGCGCAACGCTGACTGGATCAAACTCAAGTGTCGACTGCGCCAGGAGTTCGTGATTGTGGGCTATACCGCGCCGCAGGGTAGCCGCTCCGCATTTGGTGCGTTATTGCTGGCGGTCAACGACAGCCATGACGGGCTGGTCTATGCCGGGCGTGTCGGAACCGGTTTCAGCGATGTCACCCTCAAACAACTGCAGCAGCAACTGGCACCGCTGGAGCGTGATGCCTCAGCGCTGGACAAAAAAATCACTGCTGCCCAGGCTCGTGGCGTGCAATGGGTCGAGCCACAACTTGTCTGTGAGGTCGAGTTTGCTCAGTGGACGCGGGAAGGGATCTTGCGCCAGGCCGCGTTCACCGGGTTGCGCAGTGACAAGCCAGCCAGCGAGGTGATACGTGAATACCCTCAACCGGCCAACACTGCCAGCCAGTCCAGGACCAAAAAAGCGCACCGGTCTGGCAACGCCAGTAATTCAGACCCACAAGTGGCTTCTGAAAAACGCGCTTCTGAAAAGAACGTCGTCAGGAAGACCGTCAGAGGCAAGGTCAATGTGTGCGGGGTCGGCATCAGTCACCCGGAGCGGGTCATTGACAGCAAGACCGGTACGCAGAAGGTCGAGCTGGCGCAGTTTTACGAGTCGATTGCCCAATGGATACTGCCCTTTCTGAATGACCGACCCGTAGCACTGTTGCGCTGTCCTGAAGGTATTGATGGCGAGCAGTTTTTCCAGAAACACTCGGAGCGGCTTGCCATCCCGCACATCAAGCAGTTGGACCGTGCTCTTGACCCCGGTCACGCGGCGCTGATGGAAATCGACACCATGCGGTCCCTGGTGGGCGCGGTCCAGATGGGCACCATTGAGCTGCATACCTGGGGCGCGACTCATCAAAGTATCGAGACGCCTGACCATCTGGTTCTGGATCTCGACCCTGATCCGGCCTTGCCGTGGCGCAGCATGATCGAAGCGACGCAGATGGTGCTCGCTGTGCTGGAGGAACTGGGGCTCAAGGCGTTTCTCAAGACCAGCGGCGGCAAGGGCATGCACATCATCGTGCCGTTGGCGCGACAAGCCGACTGGGAAACAGTGAAAGGCTTTGCCAAGGCGATTGCGGAGTTTGTCAGCCGTCAGTTGCCGGAACGCTTCAGTGCGACCATGGGCCCCAAGAACCGCGTCGGAAAAATCTTTGTCGATTACCTGCGCAACGGCCGGGGCGGCAGCACGGTGACGGCCTATTCGGTACGCGCCCGTCCCGGCCTGCCGGTGTCGGTGCCCATCGCATTGGATGAGCTCACAAGCCTCCAATCTTCAGCGCAGTGGGACATCACCAATCTCGAACAGCGTTTGCGCGAGCTCAAGCGTGACCCATGGGCCGGTTACAGCAACCGTCAGAAGATTACCCAGAAAATGTGGAAACAACTGGGAGCCAAGCGACCTTGATCAGTCGTTGGGTCAAGGTCGAGCCGTCCGAGCGCGCGGCGCTGCTGCTGGGCTTCGCGTTCCATTTCTGCGTACTGGCCAGTTATTACCTGGTGCGCCCGCTGCGCGATGCGCTGGGCCTTGAGGGCGGTGCGGATCAACTCCAGTGGCTGTTCACCGCCACGTTTGTGGTGATGCTGATCATGGTGCCGCTGTTTGGCGCGCTGGTATCGCGCCTGCCTGCCACGCGATTCGTGCCGTTGATCTATCGACTGATTGCACTGTCAATGCTGGTTTTCGGAGCCCTGATCGCCGATCAGGTCGCCCCGGTCGCGGTGGGGCGGGTGTTTTTTGTCTGGATCAGTATCTACAACCTGTTCATCGTTTCGATATTCTGGAGCGTACTGGTTGATCGGTTTTCCAGTGAGCAGGGTCGCCGCCTGTTCGGTTTCATCGCTGCGGGCGGTACCTTGGGAACGTTCATTGGTCCTCTGCTGGCGGCCACCATGGCCACCCGATTGGGGCCGCTGGCCTTGGGCATTGGTGCTGCTCTGCTGCTGGAAGGTGCGGTGTTGTGTTACCGGGCGCTTCTGAACAGAACCCGGCTGCAGGATAAAAGCGTCAGGCAGGAAGAGCGTCGACTGGGGGGCTCGGTGATTGCCGGAGTGACGCTGATCATGCGTTCGCCCTATCTGCTCGGGCTGGTCCTGTTCATGCTGTTGCACACCAGTGCGGCTACGCTGTTGTATTTCGAGCAGGGCCGAATTGTTGCTGACAGCTATGGCGATGTGGGCAGCCGAACACAATTCTTTGCGTTGGTTGACCTCACGGTGTCCAGTCTGACCCTGGTTTGTCAGTTATTGCTGACTGCGCCCTTGATTCGATGGGTCGGCGTGGGTGGCGCGCTGGTCGCATTGCCGTTGGCCACCGTCGCGGCGTTTGTCGCCATGGCGATGTCACCAGTACCCACCACAGTGGCCTTGGCTCAGGGCGTGCGGCGCGCAGTCGAGTACGCCGTGGTGCGGCCTGCTCGGGAAGTGCTCTGGACCGTGGTCAGCCGCGAGGAAAAGTACAAGGCCAAGAATGTCATTGAAACGCTGGTGTACCGAGGTGGCGATGCCGCCAGTGGCTGGTTGTCCTACGGCCTGACTGCAATGGGTGCCGGATTCGGTCTGCTGGCCGTTCTTGTGGTTCCTTTTGCGGGGTTATGGGCCTGGGTATCACTGTGGCTCGCGGGCAGGCAAGCGAGGCTGACCCGATGTGCACCTGAAGCCGCAACGGCGCCAGCACCTGCCCCGTCAGACGCACGGCCGGACAGATAAAGGAGAATTTCGTGACTCCACCGAACGGTTTCACCCGCAGAAGGTTACTCACCCTGGCGGCAGGCGTATCTGCAGCTCTGGTGTTCGACTCCGCTGTGGGCCGCGATTCCTCAACGATACCTGGAGGCAAGACCATGTTGACCCGAGCCATACCTTCCAGTAATGAGCCGTTGCCTGTCGTAGGGCTGGGTACCTATCGCGGGTTTGACGTAGCGACATCCAGCGCCGCCTACAAGCAATTGGGCCCGGTGATCGATGCGCTGTTCGCCGCCGGAGGCAGCGTGATTGACAGCTCGCCCATGTACGGCCGCGCCGAGCGCACCACGGGCGAACTGTTGTCGATCCATGAGCCACGTTCACCCGCGTTTCTGGCGACCAAGGTCTGGACGCGCGGCCGCAATGAAGGTATCGAACAGATGGAAGAGTCGTTCCGTCTGTTGCAGACTGACCGCATCGATCTGATGCAGATACATAACCTGCTGGATTGGAAAACGCATTTGCCAACATTGCGCGAGTGGAAAGCGCAGGGACGAATTCGCTACATCGGCATCAGCCATTACACGTCGTCGGCCTATGCGGAAGTTGAAGCAGTGCTGGAAAGTGAGCCACTGGACTTTCTGCAGATCAACTACGCGCTGGATGACCGTGAAGCGGAAAAACGCCTGTTGCCACTGTGTCGGGAGAAAGGCGTGGCGGTCATCTGCAACAGGCCATTTGGCGGCGGCGGTCTGTTGTCGCGCCTCAAGGACAAACCCTTGCCCGGTTGGGCCGCGCAGGTGGAAGTCAACAGTTGGCCTCAGTTGCTGCTGAAGTTTCTGCTGGCCCATTCGGCGGTTACCTGCGTCATTCCGGGCACCGGTAATCCACGTTACATGGCAGATAACGTAGGTGCCGGATTCGGTCCCATGTTGACCGACGCCCAGCGCCACCAATTGATCGCGCTGGTGGATTGAAGGGCTGAGTTACAGGCGTGTTCACGGGTGCGCCCGTGAACATGCCAGTCACCTCCAAGGGCCTTACAGAATCCGGTAGAGCAGGCGCTCGACCCTGACCCGGCTGACACGCCGCAGGAACTTGCGCACGCCCTCTGGGTAATGGGCCAGCGTGTCGAGTTCGTCGTACTGGCTCACGCGTTGCGTATTGCGCATCAGTTGCGCAATCTCTGCTTCTCGTGGCGCACCCCATTGCCCTTGTGGGTCGTCGATCAACAGCCCGTTTTCAAGGTCCAGGTTAAAGGCTCGCGGGTTGAGATTGTTGCCGGTCAACAGGGTGTAACGGTGATCGACCCAGATGCCTTTCAGGTGGAATGTGTTATCGCCGTGTTTCCACAGGTGCACGTTAAGACGGTTCTGCGCGATGGCCTTGCTGTGTTTCTGGGTAAAGCGGCGCAAGCTGATTTCATACAGGTAGGGCAGGGCGGAGATGACTTTGAATGGCTCTTCCGGGGGAATGAAGAAGTCGTTGGCGGTCTTGTCGCCAATGATGATATCAACGTTCACACCGCGCTTGAGCGCCCGGTTGATCTCTCGGGTTACAGCGACCGGCAGATTGAAGTATGGGGTACAAATGGTCAGTTGAATCTTGCTCGATGCGATCAAGTCGCAGATGGCACGGTTCAGGCTGTTGCGCGGGCCGACACCGAGCAGCGGTATGACGCGCAGCTCGCCATTTTCTCTGTCGCCTGCCGAAGTGTCGTAAGCCGCACGCTTGAGTTGGTTACGAAAGGCCCGAATCTCGCTGCGCAGACTGCGTGAACTGGGTGGCGATTGCAGGTCCAGTCGGTGAACGGCTGGTGACGGCAGGATCTCACGTTGCACCAGGTCCTGAAACGAATCGGCGAGGGCCGGGCTTTCGATCAGGTGGTAGCGGTCCAGTCGGTACTTGTCCAACTTGTGCAGATAGACATTATTGATGCTGGCGCCGCTGTAGATCACGCAGTCATCGATCACGCTGCCTTTCAGGTGCAGTACGCCGAACAGTTCACGAGTCTGGACCGGCACGCCGTAGACCGGCACTTCCTGGTCGTACTCCAGATTTTGCGCCTGGTACCAGGTTGAGTTTCCCGGCTGGCGTCCGGCACCAATCAGGCCGCGCTGGGCGCGAAACCAGTCCACCAGCACCACGACGTCCAGCTCCGGACGTGCGGTTTTGGCCGCGTACAGCGCATCCAGGATTTCCTGGCCTGCTTCGTCCTGCTGCAGATAAAGCGCGATGATGTAGATACGGCGAGTGGCGGAGGCGATCTTTTCCAGCAGGCAACGCCGGTAGTCAGCGGCGTACGGGACGATGGAAATCGCATCGCTCGGCAAGGCAAAACCGCGCAGTGCGGCCAGGGTCGAGCGTCTGAAGGTGGACTGCATAGGCCTCTCGATTGGAAAACCAACAGCGCATGAGCTTACACGAGAGTCGTCGTCAGGTGGCTGCCGGTAACCTGTATCAAAACCCTGGCATCCATTTCAAGGCATTTCCATGCCCGCATCGGCCGCATGCGAGAGTGCACCTTTCGTCGTGAAAACCGATCGTAACGCATTGCATACAATTAACTGATAACCGTTCCCACTAACGCCTGATAATATTTCCCGTTCATGCAGGCGACGCTTCCCGAAATGGATGTCCGTCTCGCTCCATTTTCATAGCAGGACATCTTGATGAGTACCCCGTCGCTTCCGTTTCGCTTTACGTTGCTTGCGCTTTGCTGCTCTGTGAGTTTCCCCGTCTGGGCCGCTACTGATGCTGCCGCGGCGCAGGATGGTGCGCTGGTTCTGGGCGAAACCGCCATTAGCGCTGACAAGATCGACCCGCATGCCTTGCCATCCGTTTACGCCGGTGGCCAAGTCGCACGAGGCGGCCAACTGGGTGTATTGGGCAACGCCGATATCATGGATGTGCCGTTCAACATGGCCAGCTACACCGACCAGTTGATCGAAGATCAGCAGGCTGAAGATGTAGGCGACGTTTTGCTAAATGACTCTTCGGTGCGCGAGTCATCCGGCTATGCCAACGCCTCGAAGGTGTTCGTGATTCGTGGTTTTGAATTGGCCACTGATGATATTTCCTATAACGGTCTTTATGGTGTTTTGCCGCGCCAGCTCATTTCAACTGACGCGCTTGAACGTGTCGAAGTGTTCAAAGGCCCCAGCGCGTTCATCAATGGTGTGTCGCCGACCGGTTCCGGGATCGGCGGAGGGGTCAACCTGCAGCCCAAGCGCGCACAGGAAACGCCGACACGTCGCTTCACTACTGACATCAGCAGCGATGGCCGGATTGGTGAGCACCTTGACCTCGGTCAGCGATTTGGCGAGGACAACCGTTTCGGCGCACGCCTGAACCTGTCACAGCGCGAGGGTGAAACCGGCATTGAAGACGAGGAGCATCGCAGCAAGCTGTTCGCAATCGGTCTGGACTACCGAGGCGACAATTTTCGCCTCTCCGGCGATTTTGCCTACCAGAAACAACGCATCAACCAGAGCCGCAACACAGTGTTCGTCGGCAGCGGCCTGACCCGCGTGCCGCATGCGCCGGATGCTGATACCAATTACGCTCCTAACTGGACCTGGACCGAGACTGAAGACACCTTCGGCATGAGCCGCGCCGAATACGACCTCAATGAAAACTGGACGCTGTATGCCGCCGCCGGTGCGAAACACACCCGTGAAGCCGGCGTCTACGGTTCGCCGACCATCAATGATGATGTGGGCACGATCACTGCCAGGCCTTCGTTCATCCCGCACGACGAAGACAACAAAACGGCCATGGCCGGGATCAACGGCAAGCTGCAGACCGGTCCGGTCAGCCACAAGGTCAACTTCGGGCTGTCCGGAATCTGGACCGAGCAGCGCAATGCCTACCTGTTCGGTAAAAGCCCGGTCACCAGCAACCTTTACGATCCTGTTGCAACAACACGCCCGGCGTTCGATGGCGCAACAGCAGGCGATCTGAATGATCCGGGTATCACCGGCAAGAGCCGGATGCGCAGCGTGGCGTTTTCAGACACGCTCGGCTTTTTCGATGATCGCCTGCTGCTGACCGCTGGCCTGCGCCGACAGGAACTGCGGGTTCAGGGCTACGCCTACGGCAGCGGTCCACGCACCACGCTGTATGACGAGGCCATTACTACACCTGTTTACGGTGTGGTGTTCAAACCGTGGCAATACGTATCGTTCTACGCCAACCGCATCGAAGGACTGGCTCAGGGGCCGACCGCGCCGAGTACGGTCACCGTCAACCCCGGCCAGATTTTCCCACCGTCGCGCTCCAAACAGGTCGAAGCGGGCGTCAAACTGGACATGGGCACCTTCGGTGCGAGCCTCGGGGTGTACCGCATCGAGCAACCGGCTGACGGCTATCAGGTGCAGCAGGGCGCGGTGACAAGTTATGTTCGCGATGGTGAGCAGCGCAATCGCGGCGTGGAAATGAATGTGTTCGGCGAGCCTGTAAGTGGTCTGCGCCTGTTGGCGGGCCTGACACTGATGGACACTGAAGTGAGGGGAACGTTGGGTGCGGCCAATGACGGCAATCGAGCCATCGGCGTGCCGACTTTCCAGTTCAACGCCGGGGCCGATTGGGACATTCCGGGGCTGGAAGGCGCTGCTGTCAATGCGCGCATGTTGCGCACTGGCGGGCAGTACGTGAACGCCGCCAACACGCTGAGCATTCCGACTTGGAACCGCTTCGATGTGGGCGCGCTACAGCTTCAATGTCGCGCAGAAAGACGTGACACTGCGCGCCAACCTCGAAAACCTGATGAACGAAGATTACTGGGCATCGGCCAACGGCGGTTACCTGACCCAGGGCGAGCCACGCACCCTGAAGCTTTCGGGTACTGTGGATTTCTGATTGTTCGACGGTTCGACGGTTCGACGGTTCGACGGTTCAGCGATTCGAAGCTTCAATCGCTGACCGCGTCTTGTGACGCGGTCAGCGGGTTTGTCAGTAGCCGTTACGCTTGAGGATCGCGTCGATGCTTTCCTTGGACGGGCGACCATAGAACTTCAAAAGCTCGGCGGTACGGTTGGTGAAGAAGCCGTCCACACCGTCGTTGCTGATACGCTTGAAGTCCGCTGCGTCATCCACCGTGTAAGGGTGAATAACCATCCCTTTCTCATGAGTCAGGTTGTTCATCCACGGTTTGACCAGGTCCATATAGCTCTGGTCGCCACCTTTGGCCAATTGAGACGACGGGCCGGTACCGATGGCACCATGAGCCTTTGCCCAGTTGATCCACTTCTCGAACTCTTCCGGCGATTTGACTTCCTGCGCCGCGTAGTAACTGGACTTGTCCTTGAAACCCGAATCAGCAAACGCCACGCTGGACTTGGGTTCGATGGACCCTGCGCCGATCCACAGCAGCATCACCTTGGGCACTTTTGGCATTTCCTTTTGCAACAGCTCCAGACTTTGCTTTTCAAAGGTCTGCAACACCACGCGCCCCGGCATGTGCGCTACGTTGACATGGCCTGCTGCAGCAGCGGGGCGCTGACTCAGCCAGCCGCGCTTGGCGAGAACCTTTTTCAGGTCCGCTTCGACACCCGGAAACTGGTTAGGCACCTTGGTCTCGATGTAAAGACCGGGCTTGTTCGCGCCGCCTTCAGCGATATCTATCACTTCATCCAGGGTCAGAATCTGCAATCCCGCGTAGCTGTCGCGGGCCCTGTCCGGATAGGCCTTGTTGAACCATGAGCCTGCGTCCAGCTCCTTGAGCTCAGCCAGCGTAAAGGTGCTCACCGGGTCTTTCGCACGGGCAGGAAACACTTGGGCGATGTTGGTGGTGCGTTCGAGCACGTCGTCATGCAATGCAATCAGCACGCCGTCCTTCGTGCGTTGAATGTCCATCTCCAGATAATCCGCACCCAGATCCCGTGCCAGGGTGTACGCCGGGATTGTTTCCTCAGGCGCATCGAACGAAGCGCCGCGATGCGCGACAACGGCGGGCCATGGCAAGCCGTATTTATCACTCAGGACCTTGCCGGGCGCTTCAGCCGCCGACGCCATGCCGGAAGACATCAACATCCCCGCCATGGCTGTTGCAGCGAGCAATCGGGCCAGCGGAGTCTTTTTGAACAGTGGGTTGGAAAATCCGTGCATGGGTGCTTGATTCCTTGTCTGGAAATGGCCTTTGACCCTGTCAGGCGGTCGATGACGTTGACGCGTATGAAGTATTAACAACATCGTTCTGCTGACTGGCAAGCCGGCTGTCGCTGATGGTTGGGTGATGTCGTATCGAGTGCCGGATCGGGCATGGCGCAACGTTCGTAACGTTAGCCCAACAACGGCGCCACGTTACGAGCCTATGCATTGCCTGGGTCGTCAGGGATCAGTCTGTCCGGCAAATGAGTCCTGCGTATGACCGCTGACGTTACAGGGAGTGCTTTTTACGCAGTAAAAAACGCTGATGCTCCACAAGTGTGTCGAGTCGCGTTACTGTCGGCTTTTTCATCATCGAACAGGAGCGGGCATGACGACGGTACTGGTGCTTGTCGAAAACCTTGATACGTATTTGCCGATTCTGGAGAGCAGCGGCTTCCAGCTGATTCGCGCACCCACTGCAGCAAAGCGAGCCGAGGCCATCGCCACTCATGGGCAGGCTATCAGCGCCGTGATCACGCGTGGTCCGCTGGGTTTTTTCGCCGAAGAAATGGACGCCCTGCCGCACCTGCGCATCATCTGCGTAAGTGGTGCAGGTTATGAGAAGGTCGATCTGCCCGCAGCGCAGGCGCGTGGTATCACGGTTACCAACGGCGCCGGAGTAAATGCTGCCACGGTGGCCGATCATGCCCTGGCGTTGCTGTTGTCGCTGGTGCGCGATATCCCTCAGGCCGACGCATCGGTGCGGCGCGGTGAGTGGCGCAAGGTTGTCAGGCCATCGCTGGCGGGCAAGCGTCTGGGGGTTCTGGGGTTGGGTGCGGTCGGTCTGGCCATCGCCAGGCGCGCCCAGGCATTCGACATCAGCATCGGCTATCACAACCGCACACCACGCAACGATATCGATTACACCTGGCATGCCTCGGTACAGGCATTGGCGGCTGAATCGGATTTTCTGGTCATCGCCACGCCCGGTGGCAACGGTACGCAACACCTGGTTGATGCGGGGGTGCTGAAAGCGCTGGGGGCCGAGGGTTTTCTGGTCAACATTGCCCGTGCCAGCGTGGTCGATACCGATGCACTGGTGCAGGCGCTGCAAGCGCAGGGCATTGCGGGTGCTGCGCTGGACGTCTTTGATGACGAGCCCAACGTGCCGGATGTATTCAAGACGCTGAACAACGTGGTGTTGACGCCGCACGTTGCCGGTCTGTCACCCGAAGCTTCGAAAGACAGCGTGCAACTGGTGAACGACAACCTGCTGGCGTTCTTTTCCGGGCAGCCAGTGTTGACACCTGTCAGCGAATAGAAGTCGTGCGTCTGCGCACAGATGAGTTGCTTGCGTGCCCATTCTGATTGCGTGCCTGCCTGTTTATAGTTCCGGTCATAGGGCCCTGCGCATTGTGGGGCATTATCAGGGAGCGGGGCATGGACGTAGTGAAGGGCAACGGCAGGGCAGTTTCCATCGGGCTGGTGGGCGACTTCGATGGGCAGACAACCGCGCACCAGGCCATCCCGTTGGCGCTGCACAAGGTAGCTGAGGCGGCACAGCTGGCACTGCATTTTGAATGGTTGCCCACGCGGCAGATCGGTAGCGGTGAGCAGCTGTCGAGGTTCGATGGCCTGTGGGCCGTGCCTGCCACGCCTTACCAGGACATGGCGGGGGCGTTGGCGGCCATTCGCCATGCGCGTGAGCAGCAGGTCCCGTTTCTCGGTACGTGCGGTGGCTTTCAGCACGCGCTGCTGGAGTATGCGCGGCATTGTCTGGGCTGGACGGACGCCGAGCACGGAGAGAGTGCGCCGGACGCAGCCAACGTCATCATCGCGCCGTTGAGCTGCTCGATGGTGGATGTCGAGGCATCGATTCAACTGCTGCCGGACACACTGATCGCTGAAGCCTACGGCACGCTGTCTGTCTATGAGGGCTACCACTGCCGCTACGGACTGCGTCAGGGGCTTGAGCCGCTGTTGTTCGGCGGTGCGCTGAAGGTCAGCGGCCGGGACGCCGATGGCGATGTGCGGAGCATGGAGCTGCAAGGTCATCCATTTTTTGTCGCTACGCTGTTCCAGCCTGAGCGCGCTGCCTTGCGTGCAAAAGTGCCTGCGCTGGTTGCCGCGTTCGTTCAGGCGTGCCTCGTCCGCCGAGGTGACGCATCATGATCGCTGCGCGCTTCCCGACGCCTTACTACGCCGTGGTGTTCACTTCGCTGCGCACCGACGATGGCTTAACAGAGTACGGGCAGGCCGCGCATCGTATGGTCGAGCTGGCCCGTGAGCAGCCCGGTTTTCTGGGGGTCGAGTCGGCGCGCGGCGAGGACGGCCTCGGGATTACCGTGTCTTACTGGGCCGACGAAGCAGCGATTCTCGCCTGGAAGCGACACGTCGAACATACCGAGATCCGCAAACAGGGCCGTGCCAGTTGGTATCAGGCTTTCGCCACACGTGTCTGCAAGGTGGAGCGGGATTATTCGTTTGAAGCCCTCTCGGCAGGATGAACACCGGCTGCGAACGGTATTGAAACAATCAATGCGACCCGAGGCGCTGTTTCAATGTGCGGGGATATGCCAGCATTGCGCTCTTTAAGTCACGTGTTCACGTAGACACGGGAGCCTTGATGACCGATCCCCTGAACTCCGATAATTGCTCGGGCCCAGCCGTCGAGGGCATGCTGCGCATTCCTGAGGGGCTGAATATTCCAGCGCAGGTGCTTTGCCATGCGACCAGCCTGCGTCGGGCGAGTCGGCGCATTTGCCAGCTGTACGACGCAGTTATGGCGCCCTGCGGTTTGCGGTCCACGCAACGCTCCATTCTGATGCAGGTTGCCCGTCATCAGGCGCCGACCATGACCGAACTGGCCGCCATACTGGTCATCGATCGCTCTGCACTGGCGCAGAACCTCAAGCCGCTGGAGCGTGAGGGGCTGGTGTCGGTGGAGGTCGATCCGCAGGACAAGCGCAGTCGGCTGGTGTGCCTCACCCAGCCCGGCGTCGACAAGTTGCTTGAGTCCCAGGCGCTCTGGGAACAGGCCCAATTGTCCTATGAAACAGCTCTTGGGCCTGATCAGGCGCACGAACTGCGCCAGTTGCTGGCGCAGGTTGCAGCAACGGACTATCTGGATCAGGGCAGCATTGGCGGCACGTAAGTAAGCGTAGTGCCCAATGCCCACAGCAGGAACAGTACCAGCGGCGTGTGCACCAGTAGTTGTACGAACGAGAAGCCGATCAGATCGCGCGCCTTCAGGCCCAGAACGCCGAGCAGTGGCAGCATGTAGAACGGGTTGATCAGGTTCGGCAAGGCTTCCGCCGCGTTATAGATCTGCACGGCCCAGCCCAGGTGGTATTGGAGTTCGTTGGCGACCTGCATGACGTATGGGGCTTCGATGATCCACTTGCCGCCGCCTGACGGGATGAAAAACCCGAGGACGGCGGAGTAAACGCCCATCAGCAGCGCATAGGTGTCGTGAGTGGCGATGCTGGTGAAGAACGTCGAAATGTAATGCGCCAGGGTCTGCGCATCACTGCCTTTTACGGTAGTCAGCAAGGCCGCAATCGAGCCATACAACGGGAACTGAATCAGCACGCCAGTGGTGGTTGGCACGGCGCGTGTCACCGCGTCGAGAAAGCTGCGGGGCCGCCAGTGCAGCAGCGCACCCAGCATGATGAACAGGAAGTTATAGGTGTTCAGCCCGGAAATCGCGGTGATGGCGGGCTTGGTCGAAAACTCGTTGAACAGCCAGCCAACGCCCAGCAGTACCATCAGAATGATCAGCAGCGGGCTGTATTCGAGCCATTCGCCAGGACGCGTACGTGCCGGCAGCGCAGGCATGCTGAACGACGGGTCCACGCCGCAGGCCTTGGCATCGCGGGCGCTGTTTGGGCCAGGAGCGGTGACGTAGGCCACGATCAGTGAAATGACCACCAGCGCCGCGAGCATGACGCCGGATTGCCACAGGAAAATGGTTTCAGTGAACGGGATGACCCCAGTGATTGCCAGAATCGAAGGCGGCAGGCTGGCTGGGTTGGCCTGCAACTGAGCGGCTGATGAAGACAGCCCCAGCGCCCACACCGCACCCAGTCCCAGATAAGCCGCTGCACCGGCTGCGCGGTAGTCCATGCGCAGGTCAGTACGGCGGGCGAGGGCGCGCACCAGCAAGCCGCCGAACACGAGCGACAAACCCCAGTTGAGCAGCGATGCAACCATCGATATCAGGGCCACCCACGCCACAGCCGAGCGGCCATTGCGGGGCACACGTGCCAGCCGGTCGATCAGTCGAACGGCAGGCGGAGAGCTGGCGACCACGTAACCGCCAATGACCACGAAGGCCATCTGCATGGTGAACGGGATCAGGCTCCAGAACCCGTCACCAAAGGCTTTGGCCGCTTCCGCAGGGCGCGCGCCGATGGCCAGGGTCGCGACCGTAACGATCACGACGGCGAGTGCGGCAAACACCCAGGAGTCGGGAAACCAGCGTTCAGCCCAGGCGGCGCAACGCAGGGCGAAACGGGCGGAACGGCTTTCTTCAATGTGGCTGGCCATTGGCGAATCTCTTGTCGTTATTGTCGGGATTCAAGTACGGGCGTGCGGTTGGGTACGCCCATTGCGGACGTGCGCCCGCCCGCGAGTGCTTCAGTCCACCCCATGCAGGGTGGGCTGAAAGCGTTTCGCGGGTGGCGCAGGTCCAGGTGTATCGAGAACTCGGGACTATGCGCTGTCAGAAACTCATTTCGATCACGTCATCCGGCACGATCAGTTTGCCGGCGGTCTTGGCGACGATTTCTTCAATGCTGACGCCCGGGGCGCGCTCGCGCAGGATGAAAGCACCGTCTTCGATCTCCAGGTATGCAAGGTCGGTCAGTACTTTGCGAATACAGCCTGCTCCGGTCAGCGGCAGGCTGCAGCGAGGCAGCAGCTTGGACTCGCCGTCCTTGGAAGCATGGGTCATGGTGACGATGATGTTGTCGGCGCCTGCCACCAGGTCCATTGCACCGCCCATGCCCTTGATCAGTTTGCCGGGGATCATCCACGAGGCGATGTTGCCATCCACATCGACTTCGAAAGCCCCGAGCACGGTCAGGTCAACATGGCCGCCACGGATCATGGCGAACGACTCGGCAGAGGAAAAGATCGAAGCGCCGATGCGCGCGGTAACGGTCTGCTTGCCGGCATTGATCATGTCTGCATCGATGGTTTCTTCGGTTGGAAAGGCGCCCATGCCCAGCAGGCCGTTTTCCGATTGCAGCATCACGTCAATGTCGTCTGGGACGTAATTGGCGACCAGGGTGGGAATACCGATGCCGAGGTTTACGTAATAGCCGTCCTTGAGTTCACGGGCAACGCGTTGAGCCATTTGTTCGCGGGAAAGTGCCATGGTCTGAAATCTCTTTGTTGTTGTATGCCGCTTTCTGCTTCAGGAAACGCGTCGGAATCAGTCTTTTCTGATCGTGCGCTGCTCGATGCGTTTTTCGAAAGTGCCCTGAATCACTCGGTCGACATAGATGCCTGGCGTGTGGATCTGAGTGGGCAGCAATACGCCGGGCTCGACGATTTCTTCGACTTCGACCACCGTGATACGGCCTGCCGTTGCCACCACCGGGTTGAAGTTCTGCGCGGTATGACGATAGATCACATTGCCAAAGTGGTCGGCTTTCCAGCCTTTGATCAGTGCGAAATCACCGGTAATGGCTTCTTCCAGAATGACGTTGCGGCCATTGAACTGGCGGGTTTCCTTGCCCTCGGCCACCGGCGTGCCATAACCGGTTGCTGTGTAGAACGCAGGAATGCCGGCACCCCCTGCGCGGAGCTTTTCAGCGAGGGTGCCTTGGGGGGTGAGTTCGACTTCCAGTTCGCCACTCAGCAACTGGCGTTCGAAAAGGGCGTTTTCGCCCACGTAGGACGAGATCATTTTGCGGATCTGGCGGTCTTCCAGCAGGATGCCCAGCCCGAAGCCATCGACGCCGCAGTTGTTGGACACGACCGTCAGGCCCTTGATGCCCATGCGCTTGATCTGCGCAATGAGGTTTTCCGGGATGCCGCACAAGCCGAAGCCTCCGCACAGCACGGTCATGTTATCGGTCAGTCCGGCGAGCGCCTCTTCGTAGGTCGCAACGCGTTTGTCGAGTCCAGCCATGATGATCCGCCTTTTATAGTTGTTGACCGACAGCCTGGCTGTCGAAGGATCTGTTGCGTGCATCTTCTCTCGGCTTGAATGATTTGTTAATTTTGTTTTTCTGATCGATTGATAAGAAAATCAAATATATGAACGTGAAGCAGCTTCGCGCTTTTCTGGCCGTTGCGCAGTACTTGAGCTTTGCCCAGGCAGGCGAGAGTCTGCACCTGTCGCAACCGGCGCTGAGCCTGGCGATCAAGAGCCTGGAAGAGGATCTGGGCGGTCAGTTGCTGACTCGCACCACGCGTAACGTGAGCCTGACGCCTGAGGGTGAGACCTTGTTGCCGTTGGCTCGTCAACTGCTTGCCGACTGGGACAATACCGAAGAGTTGCTGCGTCAGCGGTTCACGTTGCAGATGGGCCGCGTATCAGTCGCGGCGATGCCATCGTTTGCCGGCAACCTTCTACCCAAAGCGCTGAAGGTGTTTCGTGGTCGTTATCCGCGAGTCAATGTCGCGGTGCACGATGTCATCAACGAACAAGTGCTGGAAATGGTCCGGCATCGGCGTGTCGAACTGGGTATCGGGTTCGAGCCCGAGTCGAGCAATGCCTTGCTGTTTACGCCGTTCTACCTGGACCGGTTTGTCGCTGTGGTGGCCAGTGACTCGCTGTTGGCAGAGCTCGAAGAGGTTTCCTGGGCGCAACTGCTGGGCGAGGATTTTATTGCGCTGCAACGGCCGTCTGCCGTGCGGTTGCTGCTGGAGCAGGCTGTGCAGTCGCAACATGGCAAGCTTTCAGTCGCCTTTGAAAGCCATCAGCTCTCCACGATCGGGCGCATGGTTGCCAACGGTCTGGGAGTGAGTGCGGTGCCGTCGTTATGCATCGAACAGATGCAAGAGCTGGGCGCTCGCTGCGTTGCATTGGTCGAGCCCCGTATCGAGCGGCGCATCGGGCTGATGATGCTGGCCGATCACAAGCTTTCCGCTGCGGCTCAGGCCCTGCGTGATGTTCTGATCGAGAGCGCTCGAGAAAGTCGATAGCCACTATCACGCCGGTTGATTTTTGCCGCGATCAGGGCGGGCGTAACCTTGCTTCATTCCCGAAATGAAGCCAACTGGAGGCCCCCGATGAACCGTTTGCTCGCCCTTGCCCTTGTCCTGACGTTCAGTGTTGCACTGCTTTCCGGTTGCTCCACTCATTATGCTGTCGAGTTGCGTCCCTACACTGCGCAGGAAAGCCATCAACTGGCGCTCGAAGATCTCAACCGTCGCGGTCTGTCGTTTGAAGAGTATCAGGCCCGCAAGGCGCAACTGCTGGCTGATCCGCAGATTCAGCAAGCACGGGAATTCGATCAGGGCGGTGAAATCAGCGTGGATCTGGGCGGCGCACAGCAGAATCCGCAAGGCTAACAGTCTTCTGAAAATCTGGATTTAGAAAAACTGTACGGTAAAAACTTTCTCTTAACTGTCCGTGTGTTTCCTGTCGAGCGTTCGATAGGGTGGGGTGCCTGACTTCACCATCCATGGACTGATGTATGCCGCTCTCGCTCGATCTATTGCTGGCTTTTGCTTTGTTCGCGCTGGTTACTTCGGTAACGCCTGGCCCCAATAACATGATGTTGCTGGCTTCCGGCGTCAACTTCGGTTTCAGTCGAACCCTGCCGCACATGTTTGGCATCAGCATCGGCTTCTTCGTTCTGGTTCTGTCGGTGGGTTTTGGCCTGGGCAGCGTTTTCAACGCCTGGCCGATCCTGTACACCATTCTGCGCTACGCAGGCGCCGCGTATTTGTTGTATCTGGCCTGGAAAATCGCCACGTCGGGACCTGCCTCCGATGCCGACAGCACGCGAAGCAAACCGCTGAGTTTCATGTCTGCCGCACTCTTTCAGTGGGTCAACCCCAAGGCCTGGATCATGGCGATCGGTGCGATCAGTACCTACACACCGATGCAGGGCTACTTCACCAATGTGGTGGTGATTTCTGCAGTGTTCGCGCTGATCAACCTGCCCAGCGTGGGCATTTGGGCAGGGTTTGGCAGCCTGTTGCGTAATGTGCTTCGCGACCCGGTCGGGCTGAGGATCTTCAACGGCGTCATGGCTGTTCTGCTGGTGGCGTCGCTGTACCCGCTGTTTATCGAGCACTGAGTTCGCCGCACACGCACGATTTTACAATGCCAGTTGCAGGTGACCACCGGCTTGCTTGTGACGGGCTTGCAACCGGCGTTGCAGGCCCAGGTAAAAGTGTTCCAGCCCTTCGTGCAGGCGCTCGGTGAGAATGTCGTCCAGCGTTCCGCCTTCCTCGTTGTCGCCATAGCTGATCTGGGTATCTATCGCAAAGATGCCGTGCAGCACTTCCTGCGACTTGAGCGCCGAAAGCACCGGTTTCAGGGCGTAATCCACCGCCAGCATATGCGCGATGCTGCCACCGGTAGCCAGTGGCAAGACTACCTTGCCGTGCAATGCGCGCTCGGGCAACAGGTCGAGCAGCGTTTTCAGCGCGCCGGAAAACGAGGCTTTATAGACAGGCGTCCCGATCAGCAAGCCATCGGCTTGTCTGACCGCTTCGACGAAGTCGAGCACTTGCGGGCTGTCGAATTTGGCGAACAGCAAATCCTCCGCGTTGAAATCACGGATGCGCAGCGTGGTGACTTCCACACCATGGTTTTGCAGCCAGCGACCGGCGTGCGCGAGGACAACGCCGGAGCGGGATTTAGGGGATGGACTGCCTGAAAGTGAAACAACGAGCATGCGGAAATTCCTTACGTTAAGCGTATGTCTGCAAAGCAGCTTGTGTGCCAAGCCGGTCGTAGCCCTCTGAAACACCGCCGTTCAGACGGCTGCGGTGCGTATCGCGTCCGTCGTTGCAGCGCAGGTGCTGATGCAAAAGCAGATATCTGTTGAATGACTGTTGCTCCGGCAACAGTTTTTTTGCAGTCAGCAGGCAAAAAAAAACCGCAATCGGAATCGCGGGCAAAGGCGGAGCGGAGAGTGTGATCAGTTGCGGAAAGCTGCGCCCGTCTGGACGACGCTGGCCGAGCCCAGCAATTGGCTGATAAAGCGGCTCCAGCGGGTGATGTCGGCAGGTCCGACGAACACCACGTCCTGAGCCTTGAGTTCGAACTGCCCGGCCAGCAGGTAGGCGGTAGGTTTCTTGGCCGCCAGGTGGTAAACGGTCGAGGTGGCATTGGCGATGTTCTCCGCACCGCGGATCACATACACCGCGTCACCGTCGGCACTTTCCGGGCTCAGTCCGCCCGACGTGCCCAGCGCTTCGAGCAGCGTCACGCTGGTGGTGCCGAACGATATGACCTGCGGATTACGGACTTCACCCAGCACATAGATCTTGTTCCTGGAGTTGCTGTTGAGGTGCAGGTAGTCGCCGTCCTTGAGGAAAATCCTGCTCAGTTGCGAGCCTTTGCGGTTCAGCGCGTCGATGTCGATCAGGTAGTCCCGACCATTGCGTCGCAGGGTCAGGCCGGCGAGGTTGGCATCGGTCAGGTCGACGCCAGCGATACTGACGGCCTGTACCAGGCTGAGCGGAATATTGGTGATCGGTTGTGGGCCGGGCGTCTTGAACGAGCCCGACAGCAATACACGCTGGCTGTTGTAGCGCAGGACTTTGACGTCGACCTTGACCTCGGTGTATTGGGGAGAAAGCCCCATGCGCAGTTGTTCGCGGATCTGGCTGACGGTCTTGCCGCCCGCCATGATGCGGCCCACATAAGGGAAGAACAGCGTGCCGTCGCCCAGCACTTCGCGCGTATTGGCGTCGAGTTGGTCCTGGGAGCCAGGTGCGGTCAGCTCGGGGTGCTCGAACACGGTGACCAGCAGGGTATCGCCAGGCCCGACCACGTATTCGGGCGTCTTGTAGTCGAGCAGTTCCTGGGGTAGCGCCCTGGCATCCGACGCAGCATGTTGCTGCTGTTGTTGGAGGTTACCCGGGGTAATCGCCACCAACTGGGCCTTGGGCTCGTTCGGGTCGTTGGCGGTGACATCGTCCGGCGTCATGTGCTGGCCGGGGGCAAATGCACATCCTTGCAGGATCAGACTGGAGAGCAGTACGACAACTAGGGTTCGATTCATAAGAGTGTTCCTTCCTGAAGGTGCCTCTGGCACCTGAATGATTTCATTGCATCCCTTTCCAACACCGGTCTACCGAGTGAAGTTTTTCAGCGCGCGCACATACCTCCCTCCGGTCAATGGCTGCCGGAGCCGTCGTCAAGTCAAATGGGGTAATTCAGAAGGCGTTTTTGTTCAAAAAGCCTTTGAACAGCGTCAACAGAATGATTTTCAGGTCCAGCCAGATCGTCCAGCGCTCGATGTATTCCAGGTCGAACTCGACGCGCATGCGCATTTTGTCCAACGTGTCGGTTTCGCCGCGCCAGCCATTGATCTGTGCCCAGCCGGTGATGCCGGGTTTGACCTTGTGGCGCAACATGTAGCCGCTGACCTGCCTGCGGTACTGCTCGTTGTGCGCAACGGCGTGCGGGCGCGGCCCGACGATGGACATGTCACCGCGCAGTACATTGAAAAACTGTGGCAGTTCGTCCAGCGAAGTGCGGCGCAGAAATGCCCCCAACGGTGTGATGCGTGCGTCGTTGCGGGTTGCCTGGCGTACCACCTCACCGTTTTCCTGAACGCTCATGCTGCGAAACTTCCAGACCATGATTGGACGGCCATCCAGCCCGTAACGGCGTTGACGAAACAGCACCGGACCGGATGAGGTGAGTTTGATGGCAGCCGCGATGAGCAGCAGCGGCAACGCGATCAACAGCAGGATCAGACTGGACAACAGAATGTCTTCGGCGCGCTTGACCAGGCTCCAGGCGCCGTCCATGGGCGAGTCGAAAATGCTGATGCTGGCCAGCCCGTTGATGCTCTCGCTGCGCGCATGCAGCAGTTCGAACATGAACACGTCAGGCACCAGATACACCGATGCGGTGGTGTCGCTCAGCCCGGCGATGAGTTCTCGCAGGTGCGGTTCGGCGCTGAACGCCAGGGTGATGTACACCTTGTCGATCCGCCCTTCGCGGGCGTCCTCGATCAACTGGTCGAGATCCCCCAGCACCGGTGGCTGGCGGCCTTGTGCGTTCAGGTCCATCTGTTGTGGATGTGCATCGTAGAAGCCCAGCAGATTGAGCCCCATCCATGGCGCGCTGGATATGGTCTGGGCCAGCCGTGCGCCGACCTGGCCGGTGCCGACAATCGCCACTCGACGGGTATTGAAACCGTGCCGTCGCAAGCTGTGCAGAACGTGCCTGATCAGCAGGCGATAGCCGCACAACACCGTAAGCACCAGCGCGAACCAGGCCATCTGACCGTTATCAGGCAGACTGATCTGCTTGAGCAACAGGTAGTCGACCGACATTAAAATGATGAACGTCAACGCCCAGTAATTGAATACGCGTGTCAGCTCCCGCAGGATGCGTTCGCCGCGCCAGGACCCATACAGCTGGTGGTATTCACTGACCCAATGGAACACCAGCACCGCAAGGATGATCGGGAGCCAGGTTTCACTGCTGCTGATCTGCGTCTGCCTGGTTTGCCAGTAGCCGATCAGCACAATAACGGTCAGGTCCAGCAGACGATGGGCAAGCGACAGCGCTGACTGGTGGGCGTGAAGGATGCCGCGAACGGAGGTGCGCATGAGGTGGCTCGCTCAAACGGATTTGATAGGAACGACTCGGGACGGCAGTTCGCTGGCAAGCTCCGGCGAGGCGGGCGGTATCCAGTACTGGGAAGGCAAGCGGGCCATGAGCTCGGCAGTCAGGCGGTTTTCGACGAATGCTTTGATCTCCTGCTCGAAGCGCACATTCGAGAAGCGTTCGGCGTTCTTTCTGCAGGCCTGCTCGGTGATGCGTGACTGCGCAGCTTCGAATTCGCCAATCGCATCGATCAGTGACGCCACGCTCTGCCGCGGATAAAACACCCCGGTGGGGTATGGGTTATCGAGCCCGCGCACGGTTTCCAGCACGCCTCCCTTGCCGTACGCGATCACTGGTGTACCGCAGGCCTGTGCTTCGACCGGGCTGATGCCAAAGTCCTCTTCCGCTGCGAAGACAAAGGCCTTGGCCTTGCGCATATGCTCGAGCAGCACGGCGGATGGTTGAAAGCCCATCAGCGTTATGTTGGGCGCACCCTGGGCGATGGCTTGCGCCCTAACTAGGTCGGGACCGTCGCCGATCATGATCAGGCGTTTGTCCGGCATGGCCACAAACGCCTCGACAATCATCGGCATTCGCTTGTAAGGCACCATGCGAGAGGCACTGAAATAGAAGTCTTCCCGAGTGCCTTGTGCCGTGAACCTTGCGGTGTCTACCGGTGGATAGATAACCGTAGAATCGCGCCGGTAGGCTTTGCAGATACGCGCTCCGATAAAGGCTGAATTGGCGATGAATGCATCGACGCCGGTCGATGTGCGCTGGTCCCACATGCGGATGTAATGCAGGATCATGCGCGCCAGGCGGCTTTTGATACCGGTGCTCAGGCCCGCTTCTTTCAGGTACTGATGCTGCAGGTCCCAGGCGTAACGGATCGGCGAGTGCACATAGCTGATGTGCAGTTGGTCCGGCCCGGTGAGTACGCCTTTCGCCACCGCATGACTGCTGCTGATGATCAGGTCGTAGCCCGACAGGTCCAGCTGTTCGATGGCAAGCGGCATCAGTGGCAGATAGCGCTGATAGCGTTTGCGTGCTCCCGGCAGATTCTGAATGAAGGTGGTCTTTGCCACCTTGCCGCCCAGATGCGCTCGATCTTCGTTGCTCAGGAAATCAATGACTGCAAACAGGTCGGCGTCGGGCCAGATGTTGATCAGTGAAGCCAGCACGCGCTCTGCACCGGCGTAGGTCACCAGCCAGTCGTGGACGATAGCGATTTTCATGGAGTTTCCTTGCTGTATTCGCTCGCTCTACTTCAGGCGCGGCAGGGCGCGACTTGGCGTTGCTGTCAGGGTCAGGGTTTGCTTGAAGACGATTCCGGGGAAACCGGTTCGGGACGCTGCACGGCCTGAGGTTGTTGCTCCTGCAGGGCATCAATGCGCTGGCAAAGCCGCTGAGCCGAAAGATCCCAGCAGAAGCGCTTCACGTTATGCAGGCCATGCAGGCGCAAGGCCTGGCGTAACGGCGCATCGGTCAGTACACGTTGCATCGCGGCCGCCATGTGGCTGACATCCAGCGGGTCGAAATACAGGGCGCTCGCCTGCAGGACCTCCGGGATCGACGCGGCGTTGGCCGCCAGCACCGGACAACCGCACGCCTGTGCCTCCAGTGGCGGAATGCCGAAACCTTCATATAAAGAAGGGAACACGAAGGCGGTCGCGCCCTGATACTGCTTGATCAGCTCAGCATCACTGAGGCGGCCCAGAAAACGGATGCGTGGATCGCGACAGGCCAGACGTTGCAGGTTCGGGTCGGCGAATACTCCTGCGGCTGCGCCAACGATGTGCAACTGCACGTCGGTATGGTCACGCAGGCTCAGGAACGCCTGGATCATCCGGCTGAAATTCTTGTGCGCGGCGGGAGACGATACGGCCAGCAGATATTTTTGCGCGTCGCCTGAAGAGCCTGACGGCTGGAAGAGGTCGCTTACCGCCGCTGGTACGACCAGCACCTTGCTCTCGGGGAAGTTGTAGAACTGCGAAATTTCACCCTTCGAGAAATTGCTGCTGGTGACCAGTGTCCTGATCCGCGAAAGCAGCACTGGCGTGATAGTCCGATAGGCCATCCGGAACAGGCGCGTGTAGCTTTGCGGATACCTGACGTAGTTGATGTCGTGATGCGTGGCAATCTGGTTGCGGTAGAACATTGGCCCGGTACTGCAGATCGAAACCAGCAACGGGCTGCCCTTGCGCCGCAGGTACAGCGGCAGGTCCAGTTGCTCCCATAGATGCCCGGTGTTGTAGCCGATGCACTGTACGTCCAGTGCTCTGGCACTTTCGTGGAGCCTGATGCCGCGAGGCGCGACAAACACCAGGTCGTTGCGGATCTTTTTCAAGGCCATGCACATCTGTTCGGCATAGCGCTGCACACCGCTGACGTCCTGAGTGAGAAACCGTGAATTGATAACGATCATTTCAAGCATCCTGCAAAGTCATTGGAGATGTAGTGAATGTGCGGGTGCTTGAGGCTTCCTGCCCGGCGACCCCGACCTGTCGGGCAAGCAGCGCGGGTCTGCTGCCCAGGCTGATGACTTTTGGAAACGCGACGAGACGTACCTGTTGCTCAGTGAACGCGTGACAAGCTCCGCGTAATTGCCAAACGCCTGTCGTACGCCGGGGTGGCGCGGTTTGGCCTGGTTCTCGTAGAGCGAGCTGCCATGGCCCCGCATCGGTAAAGGTCTGATTGGAAGCTGGCGAGTCAGAATCAGGCATGTAGGCGACGTGGAGTCGATGTGCCTGGCGCTTCGTCAAACCGGGTTCGGTAACGGATGCCCGCCGGCCGACAGAATGCTGTCCAACAGGGTCTGGTCGAAGATGCTTTCGTACTGGTCCAGCATCAGCTCCAGGCTCAAAAGCGATGCGACGCTGTTGCGGGCCTGTGCACTGAGACGCTTGAGCAGTTTCGGCTGTTGATGCAGCTTGAGCATTGCCAAGCCCAGCGAATCCGGGTCGTCGGGGCTGCACAGCAAGCCGTTCAGATGATCCTGAATGATCTCGGTCAACCCGCCCATTCGGCTGGCGATGACCGGGCGTGAATAAGCACAGGCTTCCACTGCGACCATGCCAAACGGCTCGCTCCAGATGGAAGGCACTATCGCCACGTCGATGGTGTTGTAGAAATCTTCGGGACGCTGATAGCCGACAAAACTGATAGAGGGCGAGGTGGCCATCGCCCGAAAGCGTTTTTCATCCTGCAGTTGTCCGCGTCCGGCAATTTTCAGCGTGGCGTTGAACGGCAAATGCTGGAACTGTTCGATCAGCCAGCCCACGCCCTTGTTGTCAGACAGGGTGCCGAGGTAGCCAAAGCGCAGCGGTACACTGGCAGGAGTCGGCTGCGCCGCCCCACCAATTGCCTTTAACGGCTCCATGATCGGGATCGGGCTGGCGTTGTGCACGACATAGCCGCGAGCGCCCGTGAAATAACCCTGGGCCTGGAGTGTGTCGAGCATGAAACGGCTGACGCCTACCACCGTTGCCACTTGAGACGAGCGCTGATCGTGGTCTTTGCGAAACCGCTTGCACATGACGCACTGGCGCTGGCAACTGCTGCCTTTCTTGAACATGGTGCTGCTGGGGCACAGTAAGTAAAAGTCGTGCAGCACCTGAATGATCGGGCGGCCCGACGCTGTGATCTCGTCCCAGGCAGAGACCGACCAGCCCGTCAGGTTATGGCACACCACGAGGTCGGGCTTCTCGAACTCCAGTACCCGGCTCACGTATTCGCGCATGCTTGCGTTGTAACGGTCACGCAGGTGCCAGCCCAGCCTGAGCAAGCGGCCAGGGCGCCGAGCGCTGAAATGCCAGTACAGATTGTGCAGTCCTGCGCGATAGACCTTGACCTCATTGACAGTGCTGACGTGCAGCCCTGGTTTTTCGGTGGTCGATAATACAGCGACTTTGTAGCCGCGCTGGTGCAGGCCTTCAGTGGTGCGCTGCAGAATGATCTCTGCGCCGCCCCCGACGTCCGGCGTATAGAGACTGCTGATGAAGAGAATTTTCATAGGGGATATGACCTGTTCAGTCCCAACACGCCAGCCTCTCCATCCTTGATGGCTTGCTCGATCAGGCTCAGCCGTTTTGTTGCGTCACAACGGTTGGCGATCAAACGCAGCAGGCAGAAAAACACCCAGCGGTTGAGTCGGTAGACCAGTGGCGAAGAGGCCCAGATGTTTTTGTCGAACCAGGCCTGGTTGCGTGCGCCGTAGTAGGCGCGCAGGTCAGAGCCTGCCAGCAGATAGTTTTCGTAGACGTTGCGGGTTCGTGCCTTGATATTCCAGGAGTCTTCCGGGTCATCAAGCAACGCGTCAGGCACCAGAAAAATCCGCCCGCCACCGGCGGTGATCCGCCACGTGTATTCGCTGTCATCAGCGTACAGTTTCAAGGCATCCAGCGGCAGGCCGATCTTTCTGTAAAGGCTGTGATGCGCCAGCAGTCCTCCGTAGGTCGCGAAGGGCAACTGAACCATATTCTGCGTGCCGCGTATCGCTTGGGGCCGACCCCAGGGCAGGCGCCGCCAGAGCTTGTAAGGCAGATGAGCAATGTGAAAGCCGAAGAAGCTCGACCGGCGCTGAATGGCAAAACGACGTGGCACTCCCGACGCAATGTCGGCCTGATGGGTTGGACGGAAGCCGATCACGGCTGCCTTGTCCCTGCCGTCGATTTTCTCGCGTTCCTGCAATTGGCGGTGCAACACCTCAATGGCGTTGATGGTCGGTGCATTGTCATCGTCCATCAGCCAGATGTACTCGGCACCGGCGTCCAGCGCAGCCTGAATACCGACCGAGTAACCCTGTGCCGATCCTGTGTTGTCCTTCAGCCAGATCACCTGAACCTGATCCGGCCACTGCTCACAGAGGTCTTGCAGCGGAGCAACCGATGCATTGCTGACGATGATGACCCGCTCGATCAGCGGGCTTTCCAGCGAACGGCTGACCAGCGTGTGCAGATAGTTGAAACGGTCGCCATAGGTGAGCGTCACCAGGGTCGTCGGGTGGTTCATGATCGGGTTCCGATAGCAAGGTGAAAGGAATGCTGCCGACATCCCTCAGGCCCGGATTTCCCGGCGCGCCAGACTGCTGAGTGGCAGCACGACCTTTTGCTGGCGTTGCAGCATGGTGAGCAGGATGACCGCACGTTCGGCTCCGTCGGCTGCGACGAAAATCGCCTCGACATCGCTGAACCCTCCGGTCTTGATCAGCACAGGTTCGCCATGGGTGAACATCAGCCGCGGCGCTGGCTTCGCCAGACGTTGGCGGATCTGTTCGATGAGCTCATCCTGCACTGGCACCGGATGCCCGCCGAAGGTCACGATGCGTGCGACGCCCCGTGTGGAGCGAATCGGGTACCAGTTGTCATGCACCTGGTCCATGCGGATGAACAGATAGCCTGGAAACAACGCCTCGTCGGCGGGCGATCTGGTGGTGCGTTTTTTCTCTTCGGACCTGAGTGGGCGGTAGCACTCGAAATGCTGGCGCTGCAAATGCTCTTCGGCTCGGGTTTCCTGACGCGGCTTGGTCTGGATCAGGTACCAGCGTGCGGGGTTATCGGATAGAGACATGGGTCACTCCGCTGCAAGGTGTGAAGAGCGGGAAGGTTGCGCATCAAGTGGCAGCAACAGGCAGGCATCGTTCGCGGCCTTGATTTCGCCTCTGTCGTGAGACACGAGCAGCGCTTGGATCTGTTCGACGCTGTTGAACATCAGTACATCGATAATCGACAGGTCGCTGACAAAGGGCAGGTTCAACTGCGGGTATTTGAATGGGCGCGGATTGAAAAAGCGCAGCAGCAGACCGTTACGCGCGAAGTGGTCGCGGTCATAGAGTTGCATGCCGCCCAATGGGTTGAGGACAGAGGTGGCCGACAACTCGCGCGCGATCCTGATCACTCGATCCTGTTTATCGATGCGGCCTGTGACGCCAAGATCAGAGCCGCGCAGGATCGGCGTGTCGATCTGCAGAAAGGTGCACAACTCGCGCAGAGAATGTTCGATGTACAGCGCCAGGTTCTGTTGCGGGTGGCGAATCAGGCGTTCCAGGAACGGCATCACGTTGGCGAAAAACGGTGCCTTTCGGTAGTTCAGGGTGATGGCGTTGAGAATCCTGTCAGCCTCTTGCGGGAAGTTGTCGATCAGGCTGCGCTGCATGATGGGCAACTCGAAATGGGCCTTCTTCAGCGGGAAAGTGATCAGCCTGGCCTGGTCGTTACTGAGGATCCGGTTCCGGTTGACCCAGCCTGCGCGGATGTATTGCAGGTCATCGCCGAGGACGAAGACATCGGCAGCGGCGATGAGCTGGAAATACCCCAGATAAGGGAACAGGTAGGGCTGCATCATTGCAACGGTTCTGGCCATGATTAATTCCTTTTAAGTCTTGAGGTCTGAACGGGGCTGAACGGTTCGGGGCGGTTTACTTGCTGACCGGGTGGTAGTTGTATCCGTACGCAGCACAGTCGTAGTCAGAGGTGGTTGCCTTGCGCTCGACTGCATTGAAAATGGCGCCCTTGACCAGGATGCCGTTCTGGCCGAGCCGACGTTTGCACGCTTCTATTTCCTTGATGGTGGTCAGGCCGAAGCGCGCAACCAGCAGGCAGGTACCGGCCTGGCGTCCTACCAGCGTGGCGTCGGTGACCGCGAGAATCGGAGGTGTGTCGACCAGAATCAGGTCGTAGAGCGGCGAGAGCTCGGTCAGCATCCTGTTGAAGTTGTCATGCATCAGCAGCTCCGAAGGGTTGGGCGCTGTGAAACCGCAGGAGATGAAATCCAGGTGCCGTATTTGTGTGTGGTTGATGACCTCGGTGCATTTGAGACGCGCAGCCAGCGTGTCGGAAAGGCCATGTTTGGGCTGCAGGCCGAAGATACGGTGCAGGTAGCCCTTGCGCATGTCAGCGTCGATCAGCAGCACCCGTTTGCCGGTCTGGGCAATGATTGCGGCCAGGTTGCTGGACACGAATGACTTGCCGACGCCCGGCGATGGGCTGGAAATCATCAACACGTTATTGCGTGCTTCGAGCATTGCAAAGTGCAGGCTGGTGCGCAGGCTGCGCAACGATTCGATTGCCAGCTCGTTGGGTGCCGCGACGCTGAGCAGCTTTGAGTCCTTGGGCGCGTTGTTGCTTTTGACGTTCTTTTCCAGCCGCTCCTGCTGACGCGAGTAAGGCAGTGAGGCGTAGACCGGCATGCCGCTGTTTTCGATAGCCTCGGCGCTTTCTACGCCGCGATAAAAGGCCTGACGTATGAAGACGATAGTGACCGCCACGAGCATCCCGAGCAGCGTAGCGAACAGCACCACCAGCGTTTTCATGGGTTTGACTGGTTTTTCCACGTTGGTGTCGGCGTTGTCGATCACCCTGACGTTACCGATGCTGCCCGCGCGCAGAATGTCCTGCTCCTGGCTTTTGTTGAGCATTAATGTGTAGGTCTGGCTGGTGACCTGCATGTCGCGAGTCAGGCGCAGCAGTTCCTGCTGAGTCAGCGGCAGGGCTTCGATTTTTTTCAGCAGACCCTGTTTCTGTTGCTCCAGCTGGCTCATCTGGCTGACCAGACTGCGATAGGTCGGGTGCTCCTGGGTGTACAGCCGCTCCAGTTCGACACGCTTGAGCTTGAGTTCCGAAAGCATCGAGTCAAGCTTGACGACCTGATCGAGCACGCCTTTGGTTTCGATGCTCAGGTCCACCGATTTGGCGCTGGTCTGAAACTTGTTTAACGCAACCTCCGACTCTTCCAGCTGCTTGCGTACCATCGGCAGTTGCGAACGCAGAAATTGCAGGCGCTGCGCCGCTTCAGCTGAACTGCGTTCGACGTTCTGGCGCACATACAGCTGGCTGACTTCATCCAGAATGCCATTGGCCCGGGCGGCATCCTGGTCTTCGATGGACAGATAGATGATGCCCGAGTCCTTGCCCGCTTCAGTGATCTTGAGACGGTTCTGATAGAGCAACGCAGCGCTCAGGGTCCGCAGTCTGGACACTGTGAATTCAGTGCCGGGACGTGCGTGCAGTGTCGCGACCTGAATCTTCACGCCGTTGCCTTCGACCGTACGGTTGATGGCGCCACTGAGCAGCAGATTGTGGTCGGGGTCATACAGCGAAAAAACGCCAGGTCTGTCCGCGACCAACGTCAGTTTTTCACCCAGTAGCGCTTCGGGCACTTCCAACTGAAAGACATCTATTTTTTCCCCGCCCCAGGCGTATTGCGTCAGGCCAGCCACAGGCTCGGCGAGTGCGCCCTTGTAGTCAGGCTTGAACGTGCGGTGCAGGTAAGGGCCAATAACAGGAAAGAAGTCCGGGGTCTGCACCAGATTGAGTTTCAGGTCATCGACCACCTTGCCCAGCAAGGCGCGGGATTTGATCAGCTCAATCTCGGTAGTGGCCTGTGACACCGATGACGGCTTGTTATTGACCTCGGGCGTTCCTTCAATGCCGACCTTCTTGGGCTCGATCTGGATCATGGCGCTTGCTCGAAAGACTGGGGTTGCGAGCACGGCGTAGGCAAGACCCACCATGAAAAACAGGCTGACGATCCAGATGATCAGCTTTTTGTGATCGAACAACATGCGCAAGATAGTTGCCAGATCGATCCGGGTGTCCTGGTAGTAATCCAGGGAAGGACGGTTCATGACGGTCATTTATCTTGTTCTCCTGACTGAAGATGAGGAAGCCAGTCGTCAACGCATCGCGAAAGATGCTGGTAGGTCTGTTCGAAAGCTGACTTGGGCCGCTGGTAGGGGTCGGCGACTTCGGGCGGTTGCTGCCACTTGCCGATCAAAAATGTCTTGCCGCGAACTTCCGGCGCCAACGCGAGGATCTTGAGCATGTGGGCATGCTCCATGAGCAGGATCAGATCAGCCTCACGCAGCAGTAGCCGGGTGACCTGCCGAGCTTCGTGACGACTGACAGGCACGCGATGCGATTGCAGGACCGCCTTGGCCAGCGTGTCCATGGTCGAACCGGTCAGTGCCGCGATGCCCGCCGACCGAACTCGAACCTCGGCTGCCGCGAGGCGCTGCTCCAGCATTGCCACGGCCATCGGGCTGCGGCAGATATTGCCCACGCACACCACCAGCACGTTACTGAACATGGGCTTTGCCGTGAGGATGCAAGAGCCGTTTGCTCAAGTTGACCGTGAAGTTGCGCACCACTTTCAAGAGTGTCTGCAGCTTGTGGCGAGGCGCCAGTGCCGACAACGACAGGCAGACCGTCTGCATCAGAAAGTATTCGTACAACTGCTGGTTGCCCATTCGGTTGTAGTAATTGGCCAGGCTCGAACAGGTCTGCAGACTCATGTGCAGCTTGCGCTTGTGACTGCGCATCGAAAACACGCCGCCCGGATGAATTCGATAGGCCGCTGGTTTGATTTCGGCCATGAACTTGCCTTTGCCATGCGCCCCCAGCAGCGACCACCAGCACATATCGTTGAGCGGGGCGATGCGGATGTGCAATTCGGGCGGCATGCTGCAGAAGAGGTTTCGAAAACAGGTGGTCAGGGTCGAGATCGGCCGCGCCTGTTGCAGTTGCAGTCCTGTGGCGTCAGTGCGCAGCTCGCCTTGCAGCTGCACGCCGTACTCACCGTTCTGGTCGAACGCCACGGCATCGTGATAGGTGATGACGTAGTCCGGATGGCTCTCGAGAAAGTCGACTTGCAGTTGCAGCTTGCGTGGGTCGGTCCAGTAGTCGTCGGCCTCGCAGTAGGCGATGTAGCGACCACGTGCCCTGGCGAACAGGTCCGGGACGCAGGGGATCCCCTGGCTGTACTGATTGACCTGCTGGTAGAAGGGTCGAATGATCGTCGGATGCCGTTCGGTGTATTGCGCGATGATGCGTGCAGTGTCGTCCGTCGAAGCGTCGTCGTGAATCAGAATCTCGTAGCTGAACGAGGTCTGCTGCGACAGAAACCCGTTCAGTGTCTGGGCGATGAAAGCCGCCTGGTTGTAGGCCGGGCAGACAATGCTCAGCAGCGGCGGCCCCAGGTCGGTCTTGCCGGGTGTTTTTGCAGTGACGTCCATGGCTCATGTACTCGGTTTGCTGAACAGGATGTAAATCTTCAACACCAGTGGCCTGTAGCTCGCAGCGACCAGTGCGAGCGTGATAAAGCCGCTTGCGGCCAGCGCCAGCAACAGGCTGATGCGGCTCTGGTCGGCGATCAGCCGAAACACCGGCTCGCTGATGGCAAGGCCTGCCGCAGTCATGACGCTGATACGCAGAATGTCGCGCAGCCATTGCCCATGAATGCGAGGCGCCAGCCGCTGATGAACAATCATTGGCCAGACCGCGAATGACACTGCTCGCAGGGAAAACCAGGCCAGCGCCGCGCCATGGACGCCTTGATGATGAATCGCCAGAAACATCACCGGGACGGTGACCAGCGCCGAAATGACGCTGTACCAGAGGTGCAGGCGCATCTGACCGTAGGCGTACTGCAGGTAGAACTGAAACGCGCTGGCAGCGAGGATCGCGCTGCCCAATGCATACCAGCTCAGGATCGAACCGCTCCAGCGGGCGGCATCTGCGTCACCTGTCCAGGCCAGAACAAGCGGCTCGGCATGCAGGGCGATGACCGCTGCCAGCGGGAAGAGAAAGGTGCAGACAAACCGGTTGGCCGCCAGGAACAACGAGTGCATTTCATCGTGACGACCCTCCGACAGCAGTACGGTCAGACGCGGCAACAAGGTTTGTACCAAGGGGTTGGTCAGCATCATGATGCCGGTCGTGATCAGGGCGACCAGCGAGAAATAGCCGTACTGATCCAGCGGCAGCATTTTCGACAGCAGTACCTTGTCGATTTGCGTCAACACGATCCACAGCACTGCGCTCAGAGACAGGCTGGCGGCGAACGGCAACATCGGTCTGACCTGTTGCCAGTCAAAGCCAGTCCGCCAGGTCGCGACCGGCATTTGTTGCCAGGCCCTGCTGGCAAACATTAACGCTTCTATCAGGCCGACGAGCACCTGAAAGGCAAAGAAGTCCTGGGGGGCCTGGGACACCTGGCTGACCAGCAACAGACCACCGAAGTAGCGCAGAGTGGCTATGAATGCGTTGGCTGCATTCAGCCAGCCATGCTGCTCAAGCCCCTGAATGCCACTTTTGTAGAGGGTCGAAAAAAGGCGCAAGGCAATGACGACGCCCATCAGCGCAATACAGTGGGTAACCGTTTGCGGTTGCAGGTTGTTGGCGTTAAGCCATTGGCTGGCGATCCATGGACTCGCCGCCAGAATCGCCAGACAACTGATCACCGTCATCGGCAGGAAGATCAGCTCGAATGAGCGCAGCAATCTTCCAAGGGCGTATTGGCTGGCCGATGTCCCTTGCTGATGGGCAACCGCGCGTACCAGACAAGGGGACAGTCCCGCATCGAGCAACTGCAGCCAGGCCTGTAGCACCGTGAAGAAACCGATCAGCCCATAAGCCTCTGCCCCAAGGTGGCCCAGATAGAAAGGCAGGATCACTATCCCGATGACAAGCACATAGGCCTGACCGACATAATTCAGGACAGTGCTGCGAATGACCGAAGGTCTGACTGAGCTTGCCATCAGATGGCCTGAGCGATTGCGGGGCTCTGGCAGCTTGCGTATTCCGGCGCGCAGGACTCGAGAAGCGTCTGGATGACGCGCTCCTGATCACTGTGTTGCAAGCCAGGATAGATGGGCAGGCACAGCACCCGCTCACTCAGTGCCCTTGAAACCGGCTGACCTGGCTGGGGTTGCAGGTATTCAAGGGTGTCCAGGGATGGGTAGAAATACCGGCGCGGGTTGATCTTGCTGATATTGAGCGCTGTGCGTACGCGCAGTAACTCCTGTTCGTCGCGTAAGCCGATCGGGTAGTAGCTGTGGTTCAGGTCGCTGTCAGCCTGGGGTTTTTGCAGGTCCATGTAGCTTTCCAGCCGCACCGTGTAACGGTGCGCAATTTCGGCGCGTTCATCGAGAATGCTGCCGATGTTGTCCAGAATGCACAGCCCCATGGCGGCAGAGAATTCGTTGAGCTTGGCGTTGATACCAATACCGTCAATCTTGTCGAGGTCGGCGATACCGAAGTTGCATAGCAGGTAAGCGCGCCTTGCCAGTGCGTCATCGTTGGTGATGATCGCGCCGCCTTCGATGGTGTGGAACAGTTTGGTGGCGTGAAAACTGAGGGTGCTGATATCGCCCCAGTTAAGCACTGATTCACCGGCATGGCGCACAGCAAAGGCATGCGCGCCGTCATAGACCACCCTGAGCTTGTGCGCATGGGCTATTTGCTGGATAGCTTGCACGTCACAGGGATTGCCGAAAACGTGGGTGCCGACGATGGCCGTTGTGTCCTCGGCGATGCTGCTTTCAATCTGTGCGGGAGAAATGTTCCAGGTATCGGGATCGATGTCGGCAAAGATGGGTTTGATACCTTCCCATTGCAGTGAACTGCTGGTGGCGACGAAGCTGAAAGGAGTGGTCACGGCGCTGCCGCTCAGGCCCAGCGCACGATAGGCGACCTGCAAGGCCAGGGTGCCATTGTTTGTCAGGATGATGTGTCGAACGCCCAGGTAATCCTTGAGACGGTCCTCCAGTTCGCCCGCGAGTGGACCATGATTGGTCAGCCAGCCGCGCGCATAGATGCCCTCTACGTACCGTTTGAACGTGTCGATATCGCCCAGGTAGGTCTTGGTCACGTTAATCATCGAAGCCTCCATGTTTCTGTGGATCAATGTGTGGCTTAAGGGGAAGTTCATAGCCGGAACCACGAGTTGCGCGCGGCTGGCCCTGGAGGCGGCATTTGTTTTGCGCTGATCCGTGCAGCGCGGCGGGTCAGGTGGGGCCTGTCATCAGGCACGCTACCGCCCGAATCATGCGATCCATGCTGTGCATCATTTCCAGGGGAATGCCCACGCCGATGAATACCCGTCTGCGTTCCAGGCGAAGAATTGCTTCAGGCAATGCTACCGCCACACCGAACGCGTTCAGTTATTCGTGGGTTTATGTGAGTCAACAGACGTCCGCCGGCACCAACAGGGTGCCTTGGAAACAACTAACTTCGTGGGCAAATACGACAACAGTCACGGCTGACAACATCCGGCGCACTGCGCGGTGGCAGTGGCGTACAAACCCGGTTGCGTCTGACTGCCCTATATATTGGTAGCGTCAGCGATTCTGTCAAATTATTTCGTCAGCTTTCTGTTAAATTTTTGATAAATGGCCTCAGTTAACGGGTAACCATCTGATTTAAAAGGGCGTCAAAAAGTCAGCGAAATGACAGGGCGCTAAATTGACGTGCTTTGAGTGTTTTTACAAAACGTCTTGTGTCAGTAAATTGAACAGCAAGTGATTCAAAATTCCTCGGAGTGGACATCAGGGGGGCTAAGGCGCCGGAGCTCGCACTCGTTTCAAACGATGCGATCAGCGAATGGTCAACCCTTTCTGGAGCGTTTTTTGCTCATGCTTTCTACAACGTTGAATCATGCGCCCTTGAAGACGGCCGATAATGTCTGAGGGGCGGTCGAGCCACTTGGTAGGCTTAAAGGGCGACGCCTGTGAGGGCTGGATTGACAATCGGAATGCTTTTATATTCTATAAAGATATATTTAAATGCTAATTGATAATTTTTAGTTCTATGGGTATTCATGCATTATGGCGCTCATGGTCTGTAACGTACCCGTTTTGTGCTGGGTCAGCGTCATGTGCCGATGACGCACGTGTCGAGTCAGCAGGCAGCCTGTCAGGCAGGTTGTGTTATCAAGAGGAATGTTCATGAAAGAGTCAGTGCTGTATTTCGATTACGCGGCTACCACACCTGTGGACGACCGCGTGATCAAGGTGATGGTCGAGTGTCTGGGCACTTCCGGAAACTTCGGTAATCCCGCTTCCAGCTCGCATTCTTTCGGGCAGAACGCCCGCCATGCAGTCGAGAGTGCTCGCCAGCAAGTGGCCGGGCTTGTCGGTGCCCAGGCAGAACAGATCATCTGGACATCCGGAGCGACTGAATCCAACAACCTGGCGCTCAAGGGTGTCGCCCAGGAGCGTATTCAGCGCCTTGCACAGACCGGTGGCCACATCATAACCAGTCAGATCGAGCACAAGGCCATTCTGGATACTGCTCAGCAGTTGCAGGCTGGCGGCTTCGAAGTCACCTGTCTCGCGCCAGACGCCGACGGCCTGATCAGTGCTGACGCGGTCAGCGCTGCTCTGCGCGAGGACACCTTTCTGGTGTCGCTGATGCTGGTGAACAACGAACTGGGCACAGTCAACGATATTGCCGAGATTGGCCGGCGAGTGCGTGGCCACGGCGCGCTTTTTCATGTGGATGCCGCACAGGGTGCCGGAAAGGTAAGAATTGACCTGAGCAAGCTTGCGGTAGACCTGATGTCGTTTTCCGCACACAAGATCTACGGCCCCAAGGGTATCGGTGCCCTGTATGTCGGAACGCGTGCTCAACAACGTGTTCTTGCGCAGATTCACGGCGGCGGGCATGAATGCGGTATGCGTTCCGGCACACTGGCCACCCACCAGATCGCAGGCATGGGTGCAGCGTTCCAGCTGGCGGGCGAGGCGTTTGATAGGGAAATTGCCGAACTTGAGCGGCTGAACGGTCTTTTGCGTAAGCAACTGACAAGCATTCCGGGTATCTGTATCAATGGCAGTCCATCCCGACGGGTTGCCCATACGCTGAGTCTGACTTTCGGAAAATATGATCTGAATGTGTCTGCGCTTGGACAGCGTCTTGCCTTCTCGTCTACCTCGGCCTGTAACTCGGCGAAGAACACGCCATCCCATGTCTTGCTTGCGCTTGGCCACAGCCCGCAGGCAGCCAGCCAGACGATCCGTCTCAGCATCGGGCGTTTCACCCGCGAGCAGGATATCGACAAGGCCGTTGAGTCGATACGCGCCTGCGTAGCTCAACCGGCGTTCTGGGCGGTTGCTCAGGCGTGATGAGTGCTCCATTATCTGACCGATAGCAGTCGTCATTTTCGGTCAGCAGGAGAACCCATGAGTAAGCAAGCCAAAGCCAGTACAGCGGTGGCAGAACGACTGGCGCGAACGCGCGCCTTGATGAGCGCAGAGCTGATCGATGCCTACCTGGTGCCGTCTGCGGACCCTCATCTTTCTGAATATCTGCCTGGCTACTGGCAAGGGCGCCAGTGGCTTTCCGGGTTTCATGGCTCGGTCGGTACGCTGATCATCACCCAGGAGTTCGCGGGTGTCTGGGCTGACAGTCGCTACTGGGAGCAGGCCACCAAGGAACTGGCCGGCAGCGGCATCGAATTGGTGAAGTTGTTGCCAGGTCAGCAGGGACCGCTTGAGTGGCTTGCCGATCAGGCTCGGACTGATACGGTAGTGGCGGTTGATGGCGCAGTGTTGGCCGTCGCTTCCTCAAGGTCGCTGGCGAGCAAGCTTTATGCGCGCGGCGCACGTCTGCGTACGGACATCGATCTACTGACCGAGCTGTGGCAGGATCGTCCTTCGTTGCCGGTGAATCCTGTCTACGAACACTTGGCACCTTATGCATCACTGTCGCGGCAGGACAAGCTGAGTCGTGTCCGTGAGACCATGAAAGAGCGGGATGCAGACTGGCATTTTATCCCGACACTGGACGACATCGCCTGGCTGTTCAACCTGCGCGGATCTGATGTTTCCTATAACCCGGTATTCATTTCCTTCGCCTTGATCGGTCCTCAGAGCGTGACGCTGTTTGTCGACTCGACCAAGGTGAGCGACGACTTGCGCGATCGTCTTGGGCGTGATGGCGTCAATCTGATGGAATACACGCAGATCGGCGCTGCCTTGCGCGAGTTGCCCAAGGACGCGCGACTGTTGATTGATCCGGCACGTGTCACCTGCGGGCTGCTTGATTACCTGGACAGCGAAGTCACCCTGGTCGAGGGACTTAACCCGAGCACGTTGCTCAAATCGCAGAAGACAGATACCGATGCTCGGCACATTCGCCAAGCCATGGAGCAGGATGGCGCTGCCCTGTGCGAATTTTTCGCCTGGCTGGACAGCGCAATCGGCCAGCAACCGATCAGCGAATTGACCATCGACGAAGTGCTTACCCAGGCTCGGGAGCGGCGTCCGGGTTACGTCTCGCCGAGCTTCGCCACGATTGCCGGTTTCAATGCCAATGGAGCCATGCCACATTACCGGGCCACTGAAGGCGAGCATTCGCAAATCGAGGGTGACGGCCTGTTGCTGATCGATTCGGGCGGACAATATCCTGGCGGTACCACCGACATCACCCGCATGGTCGCTATAGGTACGCCGACGGCTGAGCAAAAGCAGGATTGCGCGCGGGTACTAAAGGGTGTGATCGCGCTGTCACGTACGCATTTTCCCAAAGGCATTCTGTCGCCTCTGCTGGACGCCATAGCGCGCGCTCCGCTCTGGACCGAGGGCGTCAATTACGGTCATGGAACCGGGCATGGCGTAGGCTACTTCCTCAATGTGCACGAAGGTCCGCAGGTCATAGCGTATCAGGCTCCCGCGACACCGCAGACTGCCATGTTGCCGGGGATGATTACATCGATTGAGCCGGGAACGTACCGGCCGGGTAGATGGGGCGTGCGCATCGAAAACCTCGTGATCAATCAGGAGGCTGGGAAAACCGAGTTCGGCGAATTCCTGAAGTTCGAGACACTGACGTTGTGCCCCATCGACACGCGGTGCATTGATCTTTCGATGTTGAACAGAGAGGAGCGTGACTGGTTGAATGGCTACCATGCACACGTCAATGAGCGCTTGAGTCCGCTTGTGACGGGCGCTGCGCTGCAGTGGCTGCGTGATCGAACCACCGAAGTCTGAGATCAAGATCTCAGTTGCCGCGCTTCAGGACTGCGGCAACTGATCGGTCAACGGCGTGCTTTTCTTGCAGACGATGATCATGCTTCGACTGGTGTAACCGGCCGGATTCAGACCGAATGGATAGTCCTCCGGATCTTCGGCCGCGTCGCCGGACTTGGCGATAATCTTGAATGTCCTGGAGGTGCAGGCGTTGGTCGCCAATTCGTAGCACTTGGCCCAGGATGAGGACAGCCCTGAGCAATTGATGTGGATGCCGCGCTTGCCTTGCTTGACCGGTTTGGACGTCGCTGCGCAACCTGCCATCGCCAGCATGGCTAATACGATAAAAATGTATTTCATTCCTTTCCTTGAGCAAGCCATTACTTGAACGCGCTACCTGCGTGCGTCGATGTGACCTGTGCAGGTGTAATCGGGAATCTCGAATTCGGGATCAGCCATGGTTAAACATGGCTCAAGCGCGTGACAAATGCTAGTGCCTTATTATTTCTCCTGTGCTGGTCGTCAGTCTGCAGGGACCAGTTGTGGCTTGGATTGCGCTGAGTTAAGGGTCGCACCAATGGACGCAACAATGATTGCGCCAATGGCCAGCCATTGGGTCAGCGTCAGGTTTTCATGCAAAAAGACAAGGCCTGACAGTGCAGCGACAACCGGCTCAAGGCTGGCCAGCGTACCGAATGTCCTTGCTGACATGCGAGTCAGGGCAACCATCTCCAGGCTGTAGGGCAGGGCGGTCGAAAGTACGGCGACTCCGAGCGCGGCAGGCAGTAGCGAAATGTCCAGCAGCGCTGCCCCCGCGTGCACTACGCCAATAGGAGCAATGAAAATAGCGGCGATCATCACACCCAGAGCTGCAGTCTGAATGCCGTTGTCCGCACCGGCCCGCTGTCCGAACAGAATGTAGGCTGCCCAGCAGACGCCAGCGCCCAGTGCATAAGCGACGCCTGTCAGGTCGATTCTGGTGTTCGACTCGCCTATCGGAAGAAGTAGCAGGATACCAATGACCGCCAGTGTGACCCACACGAAGTCGATGGGTTTACGTGACGAAATCAGGGCGACTGCCAGTGGCCCTGTGAACTCGAGCGCCACAGCTACACCCAGCGGGACGGTGCGCAACGACATATAGAAGAGGAAATTCATGCCGCCGAGCGCGATGCCATAAATCACCACCGTGCGCAGCGAGCGCGCGGTCAGGCGTGCGCGCCAAGGACGCAGCACTACCAGCATGATGAGACTGGCGAAGATGAGCCGTAGGGCTGTTGTTCCCTGAGCGCCCACAACCGGGAACAAGGTCTTTGCCAGGGACGCGCCACTCTGGATCGAGATCATCGCAATGATCAGCAGTCCCAGCGGGAACAGGAGAGCGCTGAGTTTGTTTGGGTGTGCAGACATTTAGGGGGATGTATCCTGAAGACGGTCGTTGGGGCGTGTGCTATATGATGCTGAATAATTCAAGGTTGCGCAATATATTGCCCATGTGGTTGTCGCCCCTCATAAAACTGGCTTCCTCTATATATAGAGCAGCATTTTGGGCCTGATGGGTTCGATTTGAATGTTTTTGAAATTAACGGTTGACGTGGTTTCTCAGGCGTCTATAATTCGCCCCACTTCCGGCGCAGACGGAAACGAAAAAGCGTTGTAGATCAACAGGTTGCAAGGTTTTCTCGAAGAGAGTCAGCGAGGAAGGAGGTCGATTGAAAGTTGATCGACAGCGGTGAGAAAAAAGAGTTTGACATGCGGTTGTAACGCTGTAGAATTCGCCTCGCGCTGACGAGCAACGCGAAGTTGATCGAAGCGCAAGTGGTTGAAGTTGCAAAGGAAACTTTGAAAACTTCTTGAAATAACCGCTTGACAGATACAGAGGACGCTGTAGAATGCGCGCCTCGGTTGAGACGAAAGATCTTAACCAACCGCTCTTTAACAACTGAATCAAGCAATTCGTGTGGGTGCTTGTGGTGTCAGACTGAAGTCAACAGATTATCAGCAA
>NZ_JAGTPK010000039.1 GCF_021147775.1 Pseudomonas californiensis | reverse complement strand
AGGATTACGAAGCCTTGCTGCCGTGGAACTGCGAACCTCGACTTCACAGCTAAGCGCTTTACCTATCTTTTGCCAGGTGGGGTTTATGGAGCGCTTACGTATCAACGACCCGCTGCTTGCCCAGGAGGTCGCTGACTTCACGAACGACTGCTATGCACGGGCGCGTGCAAAACTGTTCATGACCCAGCCTAACCTGAGTAAGGATCAACTCAACGACGTCAACTGGATCGGCTCGAGGTTCTTTCTGCAGACGCCAGGGTATTACGATGATGGTTTCTCTGGATTTAGGTCACACAGTCCTCGGACCAGATGGCCCTACGACGCAACAAGAGATGCGGGCCTGCCACAAACCAATGGTGGTGGGGGATTTCCTACCTGCACGCAGTGGTGGTCAGATAGCAGCATTGGCCTACGAGCCAGGCTGCTGGAACAGGTCAGTCCAGATCTGCTGAGCAAGCTCGCTCAGTGGGCAAAATTCATGACCCCGAATGAGGTGAACGACTCGGTCATCCGCGATCTGGTCTCCCCGAGGAAGCAGAAACTGACCCAGGGACAGGTGTATACTGACTACGGCGGCCAAGTGGGTGGTTCAGTGATGAATGACTTCACACGCCTGACCGCAACCGTCGGTCAGGCAGCAGGATCGTTGGCGATGTACCCCGCCATGGACAGCGTCCGTCAGGCAGCCCCCATGGTAATGGCCTTTTTGAAGATGGCTTTGATCATCTGTATTCCATTTGTCCTGGTATTCGGAATGTTTGATCTGAAGGTCGTGATGACGATCACATTCGCCGAGTTTGCATTGATCTTCGTGGACTTCTGGTTTCAATTGGCCCGCTGGGTGGATAGCACGATACTGGACGCCTTGTACGGCAATGGGATCGGCAGTGACGTACCTCATTCCAACTTCGACCCAGTGTTTGGGGCCAGCAATGCACAGGGAGACCTGCTGCTAGACTTCGTGATAGGGGCAATGTTCATCGTCCTGCCAAGTTTCTGGGTCGTTGCGCTCGGCTGGACCGGAATGAAACTTGGATCACTTATGAACGGACTGAGTGAAGGTACAAAGTCGGCTCAAGCAGCTGGGGCGAAAGGGGCTGAAGAAATTAGAAATCACATGAAACAAAGAAAATAACGGAATAATAGAAAAAGACCTGCAAATGCTGGTCTTTTTCTATCTATATTCATTATCAGAATCAAACCACCCTTTGGTCTGCCCGAAGACATTTGACTCTATACCATAAGGCAATTCTTCTTCCGCGAGAGAACGGTTCAAAGCATCGCATGTGGCTGACGTATTCAATATGCCCAATATTACTCCGAGTATAGCGACGACTCCCAAAGCATACAGCAATCCCCACGCCACGAAGAATGCGCCAGTACCGAACACCGCCGCACGGGCACCCCACTTGACTGGAGTGATGATCACTCTAGGCACACCGGTGCGGTCGAAAAGCGACCAGAACGCGCGCTCAACATTGAGTATTCGACGCAGACCACGACCGAGCACGTGGCCAAAACGCGCTGCACCGCTTAAATCCGTATTGGCATCTGTGGTCATGAGCCACCTCCCCTTGTCGATTAGAGTATGTCGTATTGACATCAATTTATAACCCATGAGTGAGTATCTTCAGCTCAATCCCCCTTGAAAATCAAGCCCTCAACGAGCAGTTGGGCAACAGATACCGACCGTTGAGCCGCCCGAGTCGACAGTGTTTCCGGATGAATGGGGCTGCAAGCGAACCCGCTACACAGAGGCTCCAGCTGCTCCTATAGACCATTCACAACCCATAAATGATCGTCAAGCCCCTCTAACACAGCGTGTATTGATCTCATCCTGCACTCCCATCACCTTCTCCGACGATGCCGACTGCGACGCCGCGAACAGGTCATTCGTAAAATTCGCGAGACTGTCGCAGATCCTGCAACAGTATCTCAGCCTCACTGTACTTGAACCCCGGTAGAAACAGACGACTCACTGCCTCAGTTGCCCCCAGGTCATCAACCGCACATCGTAGGTGAGTTATGGGCGGCTTGGAATCTTAAGTCTGGTTAGACCGAAAGCGAGTCGCCAAGGGTTTTTCAATGCCGAGCAAGTGCACCAGACTGCACGCGATCGCTTCGGGCTTGAGCGCTGACCGGCAGCCCCCCTTGGTCAAGGAGGAGGAATCACAGCCTTTCCACGTGACCAACGAGCCATCCATACGAGCAACACCATCATCCCTACAGGGCAAGCCATGACCGCCAACAATCCAATGTGAATGTCTGAATAATTTATGATGACACCCACCAACCAAGGGACAATACTACACCCCGCGTTGCCGATCGCTGTCAATACAGAGAACATTGTCGCCCCTCCCTGGGGGTAGGCATCAGCAGAAACAGCTAGCATCGTTGGCCAAAGGCAACTTCCCGAAAATCCTGCGGCAATAGCAGCAGCTATTGCAATTACAGGGCTAGGCGGAAAACTGATTACTATGAAAAGAACAGCAGTAACCGCGCAACACCCAAGCATCAAAGGAACTGGTGGGACGTGCTCTTGCAAGACCGCAGCGACCATTCGGCCGAGTGCCATACCGACGGAAAATCCAGCCAGCGTAAAACCACCAGCTTCTTTCGAGTACCCTAATCCTTGTTCGACGTAGGTAGGCAGCCATTGTGAAAGCCCTGTTTCGGTTGCTCCACCTAAAAAGATGGCGATCAGACAAACGATAAAAAAGGGTTGCCGGATAAGCGCCGGCATCGAGTCCCGTTGCGTGTCTTCATCTATTAAGGGCGGCAAGGTCAACCGCAGAAACAGCAAAAAAGTAAATAAAGGCGCAGCCATCATGACGAGTGAAACAATTCGCCACGAAATACCCCACCTCAGCGCGACACTGGCGATCAGCACTGCCCCCACAGCACCTACGCAGAAAAAAGCATGCAACCAGTTCATGGCTGCGCTACGCCGATCTGGCTGCAGGGCCGCCACGATGGGGCTCAGAATCATGTCCAGTACACCCGCGCCAAAACCCATAACCGCAACGGCGAACAACAGAAAGGAGTAGGAAGGAGAGCAGGCGACTACTCCCAAACCGGCCATGGTGATCAGCAGACCGATGAGAATGAAAGCCATGGCGCTGCCACGGTCCGCCAAAGGCCCCGTAACCAGAATTGCAACGATGAAACTGAGAAACATGACAGCGGGAATTCTGCCAAGTTGCTCAGCTGTAAGCCCTGATGCTCCACCGAACGTATCACTGAATGAAGTCAGGTATACCGGTAGGAAGTTAAGCGCCATGGCCAGACATGCCATGGCGGCGTAGCACGCATAAAGTGCGCGGCTGTTTTGGCTGAATAGATTCTTCATTACTCACACGACTCTTTGAATTAGAAACGGGAGGAGGTATGCGCATCCCACAGACATTCTGTCCACTCTATTTCCGAAAAGTGTGCGGCAAATGACGAGTCACCCGGACTACTCGCAAAAAACCCGAACTGAACCGTGGTATGTGCTTGAAACATATGAAACATCCGCATCATATTAAAGATTTTTCCGTCAGCGGAATGCTCGAGCAGAAAATCGTTGCCCCGGCGACTAAGTCGGTAGTACATAGTCTGCGTAACACGATCAAGATTGGTCATTGCCCAATCCGAGAACCCGTTATTCGTGACCACCGAAAAAAGCTGCTGATAGCCATTACTCTGATATTCGATCCCGCTTTTCATCCAGTTACTATCATCTATATAGATCAACATTCCACACTGATCAAAAAACATATTGGATTCAAACGCAACCTTAGATTTCAGCGTCCAGAAACGTTCCTCGCTGCGCATCACAATACCCGGAGCATTATTGTATTCAAGACCATAATAGGTACCCCGCCAAAAGTCAGTATCAGGTGACGTATGGATGACGAGTTCATTTTCGGTAATCGAGAAATGCTCAGGAGTGTTAATCCAGTTCAGCTCGGAAAAATTGAGTTTTTTCATACTATTTTTCTGCAAACCATTGCTTGATGTCACAATGATTATTGGCGATCAGATCAGCAGCGCTCAGATCCTGCTGCAATGAGCTGGGATGACGCAAACCTATACAAAACATATGGGCGGCCTTCGCAGCGGTAACACCGTGATGGGAGTCTTCAATAACCAGACATGAACGAGGTGACACTCCAAGTCCTTTGGCCGCCGTAAGAAAAATCTCCGGATTCGGTTTACTCTCTTTAACATCAGTACCACAAATAACCTCTTTGAAAAATCGACGCAATTTCGTTTTTTTCAATATAAGCTCGACCAAATTACGTGGAGACGAAGAGGCTACGGCACAGGGCACTCTGGTATGCTCCAGCAAATTGAGAAGCGCCTCCACGCCAGGCATGGATTGAAACGATTCAAAACTGATTGAGCGCATTAATTGCTGTTGATGCTGTGCCATCAGGTGGTCGATGGATTCAGTGAGCGCGTACTCATTTTTAATCGTGCTCCACATGTAGTGCTGTGTAGTTCCCAAAAAACGTGACAGATCTTTTTCATTAAGGGTCACGCCGTAGCGCAAACAGGAACTCTTTTCCTGTTCCATATAAAGGGGCTCACTGTCAACCAGAACTCCATCCATATCAAAAATAACAGCCCCTATCGCCTGCATCAGTATGGGCTCCGATTGTTCGATTCGCGCTTGAAGTGCATGAGATTGTAATGGGGGCGTGCTTCTAAAGCATGCAGCGTAAAGGAATTGGCCATGTTGATATCCCGATACCCCTCCCCGTCAGCAAGCGTTGCAGTTGCCGCACCACCTATGATGATAGGCACCTGCATGAGTATAATTTCATCTACCAGATCGAGATTGAATACCTGCCAGTTCAGGTTGCCACCGCCCTCAACCATGATGTGGTTTATTCCGCGCGCCTCCAGCATAGGGAAAAGTCGTGTAAAGTCGACATGCTTTGCACCGGCAAAGAGCACCTCCTTTCCACAAGCACGGATATGTTTGACCATGTCATGATCACGAGCCTGTTCGGTAGTTGCGATAATAGTTTTCTCTGGTGATTTGAAAATACTGGCGGAAGCAGGCAGATCTAAGGAGGTGGTGGGAATGATACGTAATGGGTTACGACCCGACTCATAGCGATTGGTCAATTGTGGATCGTCAGTAACAATTGTATTGCGCCCTACCATGATTGCGTCGACTTCGCCGCGGAATTTATGGATAAAACGCATATCATCATCATTAAAGTTCTGAAACAACGGCTTGCTGGATGCGCCTTTGCCCATCGTCAACTTGCCATCAATTGATATCTGACTGAATACAGTAACTTTCATATTGATTCCTTGATTCCTTGATTCCTTGATTCCTTGATTCCGCTCGTATCATACAGAGGAAATTGGGTATTAAAAATAAGCAAGATTTGGTGTGAATACGCTTTTTATATTGGGGGCGGAAGCATCGTTCAGAAGTGCATCAAAAACCTCCGAGTGATTTTCTAGCACGTAGCGATGCGTTACCAGCCGCCCTAGCTCAGGAAGTTTTTGCACAAGACGAATTGCTCTAGGAAAGTGCTGATTGTATTCTCCAGCAGAAATAATACTGATAGCGTTAATCAGGAAGTACTTAACAGGCAGCATGTAATGATAGTCGCCATCAAATCCAAAAAGTACAATTCTCCCACCGCGACCGATGTAGCGTGAAGCTGTATCGATCTGATTACCGACAGTATCGATAACAACATCAAACTTTTCTTGGTGCTGCATCTGCAACTCAAGATCATCGGCATGTATAACATCAAGACTTTGTGAGCGGCCGAACTGTATGCGATGTGTGTTTCGATCAGTGGCGAGCGTGTCAACCCCCATTGAGCGCAGAACGATCTGCGCAATCAGACTCATAGGGCCAGACCCTAGGATCAACACACGCTCTCCCGCTCGAATGAACGCCTGGTCTATATTATTCAGAATGCAGGCGACAGGCTCAACCAACACGCCAGCTGCCCAGCTCATATCGTCTGGCAATTGATACACAAAACGCTCACGAGTAACGAAGCGCTCGGCAAAAGTTCCATGTTTGTTGACACCTGCGATATCCAACCCAGCGTTCACCCCCCCATTGCATAGGTGCGTTTTAGCAAGACGGCAAGGTTCGCAAACGCCACAGTATTCGTTGGGATCAACAACCACCCGCATCCCTTTTTGTAGGTGTACTACGCTCTCACCTACATCGATAATAATGCCAACTGCTTCGTGCCCGCGTATAATGCCCACCTCTCCACCTTCACGGCCCGACAATACCGCCAGATCAGTTCCGCATATACCTGATAGCACGATATCGATTTCTACGCCGTCAGGAGCAAGCATGACAGGATCCTTGCAATTCACAAGTTCAAGCCTCTGGTTATCCATTAAGCCCAGTGCTTTCATAAGTTGATAATCACTCCATTTCTACCAGGAAAATATTAGCCATAAAGCGCTTTTGCTGCCAAACCTGCTGCAACGCTTAGCTTTAAGCAATGTTGGTCTGCCCAAGCATCTCTGACCCAAATCGACAAAAGTCACACGATGAGTGGCTGTTCTTCCAGTTTTGGTTCCAGATTTTTCGCGCCACGCCTCGCTGCCGCCCGGTCCCCCGTACAAACGGGTTGATTTTTCAGCCCCTCCCCTCACAGGCGCAATGAAGCAGGCTGAGGCAATCAAAGCCCCAAAGAGCCGAAATGGTCTGAAGCAAATGGCAAGGCAAAGGGTTTGAATGGAATGGGTAATAAGGGTAAGTGCCTTACCCGAAAAGGCCGGCGGGCCCGCCGAAAATGGATGCCGAAAGGGTTAGAAAGGCAGCTTTGCACGAATTGGAATTTACAAAAAACCAATCTAAACAAGCAGTTGAAGACTACATTTTCTTTGGCAAGCATGGCAACATCGGTTCGCTGACACTGTTTGGATCCCAACCATTCAGGTGGCGGCTCATGTACATAACCTTTCCAGGATGGATATGGGTTTCGACTTGTCACGCTGAGCCCTATAGAGCAAAAGGCCCACCATGACTTCATCATGGGTGCCTCAATGCTTAGCTTCTTTCAGCGAAGAAAAACATCGCCAACCACGCCCTCCAATGCTGCTGCAGGGTTTATCAAACACGAGTCTTCTGACGCGTTACTGTCTACTCCCCGACGGCGTCAGCTCATTGAAAACATCTGGCAGCGAACGTCCCTGCCCCGCGCGCAGTTCGATACGCTATACGTGCAGGCATTCAAGAGCTACGCAGCCTTGGTGCAGCATCTCCCTGCCTCGGAGAATCATCACCATGCCTATCATGGTGGCATGCTGGATCACGGTCTTGAAATCGTCGCCTACGCACTGAAGATTCGGCAAATGTATCTGCTGCCAATCGGAGCTCCGCCCGAGTCACAGGCTGCCCAGTCCGAAGCGTGGTCTGCCGCATCGGCTTATGGTGCGCTCGTCCATGACCTCGGCAAAATTGCGGTGGACGTCAACGTGGAACTGGCAGACGGCACGACCTGGCATCCATGGCATGGGCCACTGGATCAGCCATACCGATTCAAGTACGTGAAAGGTCGCGACTACCGGTTGCATGGAGCTGCGTCGTCGCTGATCTACGCCAATGTCATTCCGGCGAAGGCACTGGACTGGCTCAGCGGGTTTCCCGAGCTCTGGGCCCAACTGGTGTTCGCGTTCGCAGGGCAATATGAGCATGCCGACATCCTGGGAGAAATTGTCTCTCAGGCGGATCAGGCATCGGTGGCGCAAGAACTCGGCGGCAATCCGGGTCGGGCAATGTCAGCGCCTAAACAATCCATTCAGCGACAGCTGGCCGAAGGCTTGAGGATGCTCATCTCTGAGAAATTCAAGCTGAACCAGCGATGGTCCTTCAGACGGCTGGCTGACGCAGGACGGCTTGTGGCTTGTCAGCAAGCCTGCGGTAGACCAGCTCAGGGCTCATCTGCTGTCACAGGGCATTGAGCACATTCCGACGTCCAATGCCCCCATGTTCAACCTGCTCCAGGATCAGGCAATCATTCAGCCTAATGGAGAGGGAAAAGCCATTTGGAAGGCCAGCATCGACAATGGTCGCGGCTGGAAGAACACGCTCACGGTACTGAAAATCGCGCCGGCACTGATCTGGCCAAACGCCACCGAAAGACCAGAGGCGTATACCGGCACCCTTACGGTGGAAGCCGCAGGACCGGTGGAAGAAGTCGAGCAAGCGCTTGTGGGAGCCGCCGAACCACTTTCGGCAGGTAACAACAAGAAGATACCTGCTGCGATCAATCAGACGGTGCAGCAATCCTCTCAGAAACAGGCACCTGCACCAGTAAAAGATTTTGATGCGCTGGATGAGCTGCTCGATCTATTTCCCGATCCAGTACCTGCTGTTCCAACTGCACCAGTGCAAAGTAGCCCGGAGAGCACTGACGACGATCAGATCCCCTTTTCTCCTCCGCCCAAACCTTCTGCTCGGCTTAGCCAACCCAAGCAGGCTATGGCTGACCCTCCCATGTCTGAAACAGCTCCAGCAACTGACGCCGCCAAGAACTCGACCGACTCGGCCCAGAATCACGGTGCCAACTTCTTGGCCTGGCTGAAGGGCGGCGTAATTTCTCACCGGATCATCATCAATGACGCCAAAGCGCGTGTACATACCGTGGACAGCACCGCATTTCTGGTCAGTCCTGACATCTTCAAACGTTATGCGCTTGAGCATCCGGCGATCGAGCATGAAGCGAAAGAGCGCGATCTCGAAGCCTGGCAATTGGTCCAGCGATCTTTTGAGAAGCTGAAAAAACATCGTAAGACGCCCGCAGGCCTGAACATCTGGACGTGCTTGGTCAAAGGACCACGCAAAAGCAAGCAACTGCGGGGCTACCTGCTCATTGAGCCCACCGACGTTTTTAGCGAAGTGCCCTATGACAACCCGGTCATCAGCTTGGCGGACTTGGCAGATAAGGAACCATCTGAATGAACACGATGACACTGCCTGAGCTGACCCAGGAATACATCCTCACTCATGACCTGAGACCCGACACCGTCAAGATCTACTGGGCTGCCACAAAGTCCTATGTCAGATTCTTCGGCGACCGTCTGGCAAGCGAGACAACGCACCGGGACATGCTCGACTGGCGCCGATCAGAACTGGAGAGAATCTCAAAGCGCAGTTGGAACACGTACTCCGGCCACCTGCGAACGGTGTACCGATATGCAATGGAGCATGGTCTCGTTGACCTCAAGGCCAATCCTCTGAAAGAAACACGTGTGATCCCCGCCAAACGACCAAAGAAAACCGTCAACACAGACGCCATTGTACGTGCGAGAAACTGGCTAAACATTCTGGTCCAGGAGGAGCGTGCAACCGGGAACAGAACAGAGATCACCCCCGCATGGTTCTGGCTCGCAGTATTTGAAATGTTCTACTACACGGGCATCAGGCTCAATGCCCTGATCTGCTTGAGGTATGCCGATATCGATTTGGGACAACGCCTGATCAGAGTCAGGGGAGAGACAGAAAAGACTCACAGAGAATTCATGATCCCCATCCCAGACGGACTAATGCCTCATCTGAAACGGCTCATGGACATCGCGCAACGAGTCGGCTTCGATCCCGCCGACCAGATTTTCAACGTCAACCGCTTCTCCGGCCATTACAGTCGCACACAGATGAACGCTGATCAGGTGGAAGCCATGTATAAGAAGCTCACCGCCATGACGGGTGTTCGAATGACACCTCATCGCGTCAGGCATACCATTGCCAGTGAAATGATGCGACAGCCGGAACGCAACATTCACATAACAAAAAACCTGCTCAACCACTCCAATATTGCGACCACGATGGAATACATCGAACCGGATTACGACGTGATGCGCGAGGTCATGAATGAGCGCGGCAAGAGACCAGCAAAAATTAATTATCTGCCCAAGTCAGATGCCGCCAACCGAGAGAGTGCGCGTACAGGCAAGAAAGCCCCCGCAAAACATCTGACCCAACGCTCAGTCAGCAGCAGCCCTGCCATCAAATCAGGTAGCCTCTCCCAACCTACACCCCCTCCTGCCCCAGCAGCCAATGCCCACTCACCCTTGAAAGCTGATGAGATACGCCGCGCGGGTGTGCAGGTCAAAAACACCGAGTCCAATCTTTCAGAAAAATATGGAACTGACCCAGAGGAGCGAACAAATCCTTTTGACGATTCCACTGAGACGCCCATGAGGCAGGCTCTGCCTCATGACCTGTTCAGCCCGGAAGACCTCGCACGACAGCTTGAGGCGTTTTCGCAGTGGGTAAGAGAAGCTGCTAGCGGCAGAATAGTCGTGTGTCCTACAACCACTGATAGCCGATTACCGTCAGGCTCGAACGAGCAAATGGGCAACCCACTGCCGTCAGGCTTTGACGCAAGCGTCTGGAACAACCGCACCGGCTAAAGTATGGGGGCTAAGACAATTGCTAACTGCCATCAGTAATGGTCATACCCGCCTATTGTCTGTGCCAAGAGCCGACGTCAGGAAGACGGTACGAGGGCAGATAAGCGACGAACGCTGATTCGCACCCGCAAAAAAAAAGCCCTGTTCACAAGCTTTCGCTTGGAACAGAGCGCTGCAATTTGACATCACCGCGTGTCGGAGTTATGTTTCGCCACAGACGGCTGCTTGCCTGGATAAATCGTTCCACATGCAATGCTCGCCCTCAAGAAGCAAACGACACACCGTAATTGAAGATTTGAAGCACACAACAGTGTTTGGTCGGGGTAAGGGGATTCGAACTCCTGACATCCTGCTCCCAAAGCAGGCGCGCTACCGGACTGCGCTATACCCCGGTAAATCAAGGCACCTCAACCAGCTGCCTGCGACCTGATACGAGTGGCATCAGATCTTTAAGATTCGGCTCCAAGGTGAACCTGGAAGCCAAAAATGGTGGGTCGTGTGGGATTCGAACCTACGACCAATTGGTTAAAAGCCAACTGCTCTACCAACTGAGCTAACGACCCTCTGTTGTGTGGCGCGTATATTACTGATTTTTATCAGTAATTCAACACCTATTTTAAAAAAGTTAAAAATAACGAGTTGGGTCGGCTACACCAGCGGCTGAAAAGCCCTCTGCGCGCAGGCGGCAGCTGTCGCATTTACCGCATGCGCGGCCCTGATCGTCGGCCTGATAGCAGGAGACGGTGAGCGAGTAATCGACGCCCAGCGCCGTGCCTGCTTTGACGATGTCGGACTTGCTCAGGTTTTGCAGCGGCGCACGGATCGTGAAGCCCTGCCCTTCCACACCCGCCTTGGTCGCCAGATTGGCCATGCGCTCAAACGACTCGACGAATTCGGGGCGGCAATCCGGATAGCCGGAATAATCGACAGCGTTGACGCCTATGAAGATGTCACGCGCACCCAGCACTTCTGCCCAGCCCAGAGCCAACGAGAGAAATACGGTGTTACGGGCAGGCACATAAGTAACCGGGATGCCCTCTGAAGGCGCCTCAGGCACCGCGATCGAGCTGTCAGTAAGCGCCGAGCCGCCAATCCCGTTCAGATCAAGGCCGATGACCTTGTGCTCGACAGCACCTAGATCTCGAGCAACACGCGCTGCTGCATCAAGCTCGGCACGGTGGCGCTGACCGTAATCAAAGCTCATGGTGTAACAGGCGTAGCCTTCAGCGCGAGCCATGGCGACGACAGTCGCCGAGTCCAGGCCGCCCGACAAAAGAATCACGGCTCTTTTTTCAGTTCTGGTCATTTCAGTCATTTCAGCGCCCCGGCTCGTCGTCCCAAAGAATTTTATGCAGTTGCATCTGCAAGCGTACTGGCAGATTGTCTGCCACGATCCAGTCAGCGAGATCACGCCCTTTAAGCTCGTGATGACTGGCCGAGAACAACACTTCGCCTGCCCGACGGTCCAGCCCGTACTGGATCAGCTTGGAAACGGCCCAGTCATAGTCTTCGCGCGAGCAGATCACAAACTTGACTTGGTCGTTGGGCGTCAGCAGCTCAATGTTTTCATAACGGTTGCGCGCCACCTCTTTCGAGCCAGGGGTCTTTAGATCCACAACACGACTGACGCGAGTATCCACCGCCGATATATCCAATGCACCGCTGGTTTCCAGCGATACCTGATAGCCCTCATCACAGAGGCGTTTGAGCAAAGGAATGGCATTAGGCTGGGCGAGCGGCTCGCCACCGGTCACGCAGACGTAACGAGGCCGGTAGGACGCTACCTGCCCCATGATGTCGTCCAGCGTCTGAATGGTGCCACCGCTAAAAGCATAGGCACTGTCACAGTACTGACAGCGCAACGGACAGCCGGTCAGACGGACAAATACGGTGGGCAGCCCAGCCGTACGAGTTTCACCCTGCAAGGAGTGAAAAATTTCGGTGATGCGTAGTGTGTCTTGCATATCAGCCACGGGCGTAACAGCTAAACAGGCCGTCCGCCTCCGTCAGGCACTTCCAGGGACCCGGCAACGCGGAATCCAGAAAAGCGTAAGGTGTACCGGAATTTCGGGTGCGAGAGTTTAACGAAAAAGCCGCGACAGGCGCGGCTTTCTTGAACAGAGAGTCAAAACATCAGAGGCGCTGAAGATCTCGCTGCGCCAATTGAGCAGCAGACGTACCCGGATACTGGGCAACCACCTGCTGCAGAATGCCTTTTACCTTGTCGGTATGACCCAGGCGACGCTCGACATCTGCCAGCTTGTACAGCGAATCAGGCACCTTGGCATGCTTGGGGTACTGCTGACTGACTTTAGCAAAGGCCTGACCGGCGCCCTGAAGGTCGCCCTTGGCCAGATTCACTTCGCCCAGCCAGTATTGGGCGTTGCCCGCGTACGTGCTGTTCGGGTATTTGCGCAAAAAGGCCGCAAATGCCTGACTGGCCTTGTCGAAGTCTTTTGCCTTGATCAAATCGAAGGCAGCCTCGTAATAAAGCTTTTCCTTCGCCGGATCAGGAGGCTCGGTGCCTGCTGCCGGTGCCTGAGCTGCCGAAGCAGAAGGCGCACCACTGGCGTCGATAGCGGCGCCAGCAGGTTGAGAATTATTGGTAGCTGGAGCGGCTGCGCCACTGGCTATCCGTTGATCGAGTTCCTGATAACGCTCCAGAGCTTCCTGCTTCATGCGCTGGATATCGTTTTGCTGAACTTCGACCATACCGCGCAAACGCGCGATTTCGTCCTGCATTTGTTGCAATTGCATGAACAGCTGACCTTGTGCCGAGGCAGGGGCCGTAACCCCTCCCCCGGCATAGGCGCCGGACGTGCCATAACCCGCTGGCGGATAACTGCTGCTGCCAGAGCCAGAATTGTTATCGACCACGGTTGCCGCACCCAACGCTGAAAGCGGAAGGGCGAGGGCCAAAACGGTTAGAGCACGTCGGCACGTTCGCATGTCAAATTACTTACGCAGTTCGACGCGACGGTTTTGAGCCCAGGACTGCTCGTCGTTGCCGGTAGCAACTGGACGCTCTTCGCCGTAGGAAACCAGTTCCAGCTGAGCTGGGGAAACACCTTGCAGAACCAGGTAGCGTTGAACGGCTTTCGCACGACGCTCGCCCAGTGCCATGTTGTACTCGCGAGTACCACGTTCGTCGGTGTTGCCTTCCAGAACAACGCGAGCGCCGTTGGATTTCAGGTCTTTAGCGTGCACATCCAGGGAGCGCATTGCTTCTGGCTTCAGGTCCGAACTGTCGTATTCGAAGTAGAAGGTGGTGATTGCGCGCAGAGCAGCTTCTTCGCTCAGGGAGCCGTCAACAGCACCAGTGTTAGCGCCGTAACCAGCGTTAGGGTCGACAGCGCCAGCACCGGCATTGTCGCCGCCTTTGGACGAGCAACCTACAGCTACAGCCATGGCCAGAGCCAGCGCAGCAAACTTACCAAACTTCAGCATTTCCATCTTGAAACTCCTAATGAACCCCAGTGTGTTAAGCAAATCGTGTAGCGCCGCGTCAGTTCAGGTAAGGGGACCAGGAAGGTTCTCTGACTTCGCCTTGAGCGGTAGGAAGCGGGAGCCTTACGCGTCCGTTAATGGACACGAGCATCAAGACTCCCCGGCCCTGCTGGCGGGTGGCGTAGATTACCATGGTGCCGTTGGGCGCAACAGTAGGCGACTCATCAAGGTTGCTATCTGTGAGGATTTTTACGCTTCCGCGGGCCAAATCCTGCACTGCAACCTTGAAATTAGTGAAGCCGTCCTGCCTGTGAATCATCACCAGCGTCTTTTCATCGGCTGACAATTTCGGATTGGCGTTGTAGTTACCCACGAACGTAACACGTTCGGCACCACCGCCGTTGATATTGGTTTTATAGATTTGCGGCTTTCCGCCACGGTCCGACGTGAAATAGATCGTCGAGCCGTCCTTGCCGAAGAACGGCTCGGTATCAATGGAAGAATCGTTGGTAACACGGGTCAATTGACGCGAAGACAGATTCATCACATAAATTTCCGGGTTGCCGTCCTTGGAAAGAACGAACGCCAGCTTGCTGCCATCCGGCGACCATGCAGGCGCGCCGTTCAGGCCTTCGAAGTTGGTGATCTGCTCACGACGGCCGGTATCGATGTGCTGAACGAAGATGCGTGGGCGTCTCTGCTCGAACGATACGTAGGCGATACGCTTCCCATCTGGCGCAAAACGCGGCGACAGGATTGGTTCACGCGACTGCAGCAGCGTGACCGCACGTGCCCCGTCGTAATCCGAACGCTGCAAGGTGTAACGCGTGTTGCTTTCCGAAAAACGTTCGGCAGTCACGTACAGCATGCGGGTGGAGAAAGCACCTTTGATACCGGTGAGCTTCTCGAACGACTGGTCAGCGATATAGTGCGCCATGTCACGCAACTGATCGTTGGTGCCAGACACGTTACCGGTCAACACCTGCTGCTCGGTGGCCACATTGAACAAGGCGTATTGAATCTGCAGACGACCGCCTGCAGGGACAATGTTACCGACCATGACGTATTGGGCACCCAGTGCCTTCCAGTCACGGAAAATGACTTCGCTGGCCTGGGTCGGCAAGCTGATCATGTTCTGTTTTGGAATCGGCGCGTAATAACCAGAGTTGCGCAGGTCGTTACTTACGATCTCCGCCATGTCTTCCGGCAGCACGCTGCCACCCTGCCAGCCAAAAGGCACGACAGCGATAGGAGCCGCGCGGTCGCTGCCGCTGGTGACCAGAATATTCTTTTCTTCTGCGTTCGCCATTCCGGCTGCACAACAGAGAACGAACAGCAGTCCTCGAAAAAGGTTGATCACAAGGCTAGATCTCCAGGTGTGAATGTCATCTTGAATGAACGATAGGGAGCGAAGTCAGCCGGCTTCAGACCCTGCATTTCTGTCAAACGCCCAATATTCTTGACCGCAGCAACGGCAGAGCTGTCAAACGGCCCATCACCACTGGACTTGGCAATCGATACGGAAGCGATTGTACCGTCCGGCAACATACCGATCTGCAACGTTACCGACATGTTGTTACGTGCCGATGGTGGTCTGCTCCAACCTTCCGAAGCCCGTACACGAATCAAGTCGTCGAAGCTGCCTGCCGTTTCATCGCCCTGCTCGTCCGCCAGCGCCTGTTGCCGCTCGGGTTTATCGGACAACAAATCGGCCAGTGCCTGCGCCTTCTTGTCTTCTGCCGACTTGCGAGCTGCTTCCTGTGCCTTTTTGGCAGAGTCAGCGGCGGCTTTCTTTTTCGCGTCCTCGGCAGCCTTCTTCTTGGCGTCTTCTGCGGCCTTTTTCTTGGCCTCATCAGCAGCCTGCTTCTTGGCCTCCTCGGCAGCGGCTTTCTTGGCGTCTTCCTCGGCTTTCTTCTTGGCTTCGTCTTCAGCTTTTTTCTTGGCTATATCAGCCAACTGCTTTTCTTCAAGCTTCTTGGCGTCGGCGACCTTCTTGGCTTCGTCAGCTTTCTTGGCATCATCGGCTTTTTTGGCCTCTTCTGCTTTCTGCTCGGCCTTTTTGGCTTCGTCGGCGGCCTTTTGATCTTCGGCTTTTTGAGCAGCCTCTTCTTTCTTTTGTTCCGCAGCTTTTACGGCTTCCTGCTTTTGCTGCTCGATTTTTTTCTGTTCCAACTGCTCGACTTCAGTTTGTCGTGCAGCGGTCTTCTTTGCCTCGCCCGCTATTTTCTGGTTGGTCTGGGTCGTCGCCTGACTTTTTGACTTGAGCTGATAGAGCGTAGCCTGAACGATAGGCTTGGCTTCAGGCAGATCTGGCGTCATGGCAAAACTGACGAAAAGCATGCCAAAAATCAGAATGTGCAATGCCACAGCCCAGACACTGGGCCAGAAATAGCTTTCCGAGGCTGTCGGCTCTCGAATCGGCTGCATCAGGGTGCCTCGGTAATCAAGCCAACATTCCCGACCCCAGCTTTCTGCAGCCCGCCCATCGTGCCCATGACAGAACCGTAATCAACAGTCTTGTCGCCACGAATGAACACCTGTGTCTGCTTGCCGGCATCACGACCGGCAGCGACGATCTTGGTCACGGCCGCAGTCAGCTGAGGCAGGGTCATTGCCTTGTCCATCTGCTTGTCGGTGTCGACTTCGCTGCCAAGGTTCCAGTAATAGGTCTTGTCAGCCTTGATCGAAATGGTCAGGACCTGGTTATTGTTGTCTTGCGGCAAAGCCTCGCTGGAGACCTTGGGCAAGTCGACTTTCACGCCCTGGTTGATCATGGGAGCCGTCACCATGAAAATCACGAGCAGCACCAGCATCACGTCGATGTAGGGCACTACGTTCATTTCGGCGACCGGCTTGCGTTTTCTGCGTCGATCTCGAGCGATTAAAGCCATGGGGGATTACCTGCTCACTCTTCGCTGGTGTGCACTTTACGGTGCAGGATTGCCTGGAACTCGTCGGCGAACGTGTAGTAACGGCCGATCAAGGTTTCGCTGCGAGCGGCAAAACGGTTGTAGGCAATAACGGCTGGAATCGCTGCGAACAGGCCAATGGCTGTTGCGATCAGTGCTTCGGCGATACCTGGAGCCACGGTTGCAAGGGTCGCCTGCTGCGCCGTTGCCAGACCACGGAACGAGTTCATTATCCCCCAGACCGTACCGAACAGACCGATGTAAGGGCTCGTGGAACCCACAGTCGCCAGAAATGGCAGGCCAGCTTCGAGTTTCTCTTCCTCGCGGGAAATAGCCACGCGCATCGCACGTGCCACACCTTCCATGACCGCATCAGGATCGACGCCGGACTGCTGACGCAGACGCGAGAACTCTTTGAAGCCGGCACGGAAGATCTGCTCGACACCCGAGTCTGGATCAGGATTGCTGCCCGCCTGACGGTACAGCTTGGACAGATCGATACCCGACCAGAAACGCTCTTCAAAGCTGTCCAGTGCACGTCGACCTGCACGCAGCATGTTGCTGCGCTGAAAAATCACGATCCATGAAGTGACCGAGGCGGCCACCAGAATCAGCATCACCAACTGAACAACAATGCTGGCATTGCTGACCAAACTCCACATGGAGGAATGGTCGACGACGTTAGCTTCCACGCTTTATCTCCTGCTCTGAATGTGTGCCCGCGCCACTCTGGTCGGCAAAGGCCGCGCGCAGAGTTTCGGGAATGGCCCGGGGTTTCAAACTATCGGCGCGTACGCACGCCACCAAGAACTGCCCCTCACAGAGCAGCGTTGCATCCGATGCCCGCCTGACCTGCTGTTGAAAGCGCAGGCTGACCCGGTTCAATTCGATCACTTCGGCACTCACCAGCAGCTCATCATCAAGCCGCGCCGGCTTGTGATAACGCGCTTCACTCGAGTGCACGACAAACAACAGGTTCTCCTGGGCCAACTCAGATTGGGCAAAGCCCAATTCACGCAGGCGCTCGGTCCGAGCCCGCTCCATGAATTTCAGATAATTGACGTAGTAAACGATGCCGCCGGCATCGGTGTCCTCGTAATAAACGCGACAGCGATGTGCGAACGACTGCCCCTCGTTTGCGCGCGCATACTCTAGTGCTTACTCCTCAGGTTGCCAATCCGGTCAGGCAACTGTTTTTCAACGATTTACCGGTTATTGCCTGTAACACCCAGGAGACTGGCAATGTGACCACACAAACCCTGAATAAATCACTTGTCGTAGCCATTATTCGCTTGAACCGTCGACAAAATCTTCGGATACCGGCATTTCGCCCATCCTCGACGGAATATTCAGCCCGAAATGCAGATAGGCATGCCGGGTGACCACACGACCGCGAGGTGTGCGCATCATATAGCCTTGCTGGATCAAATAGGGTTCGAGTACGTCCTCGATTGTGTGCCGCTCCTCGCTGATCGCCGCCGCAAGACTGTCCACGCCCACAGGGCCACCGTCGAATTTCTCGATCATGGTCAACAACAGTCGCCTGTCCTGATGGTCGAAACCGTGCTCATCGACGTCCAGCAGGTTCAGCGCCTTGTCTGCGATCTGACGGGTGATCTGCCCGTTGCCACGCACCTCTGCAAAGTCCCGCACGCGTCGCAGCAGACGGTTGGCAATACGCGGAGTGCCGCGTGCGCGCCGGGCAATCTCGAACGCGCCCTCAGGCTCAATGTACAGCCCGAGAATACCGGCCGAACGCGTCACGATGGTCGACAGGTCGGCGATGCTATAGAACTCGAGACGCTGGACAATACCGAAGCGATCGCGCAGCGGGTTGGTCAGCATGCCTGCCCGCGTGGTCGCACCGACCAGCGTAAATGGCGGCAGGTCCAGCTTGATGGAGCGCGCAGCCGGGCCCTCACCAATCATGATGTCCAGCTGGAAATCTTCCATGGCCGGATACAAGACTTCTTCAACGATCGGCGACAGTCGATGAATCTCATCGATGAACAGCACGTCGTTGGGCTCAAGATTGGTCAGGATCGCAGCCAGATCGCCAGGTCTCTCCAGCACAGGCCCGGACGTGCTCTTGATCGAAACCGCCATCTCCTGAGCAATGATGTTGGCGAGCGTGGTTTTCCCCAGCCCTGGCGGCCCGAAGATCAAGGTGTGGTCGAGTGACTCATTGCGGCCTCTGGCAGCCTGAATGAACAGCTCCATCTGCTCACGAACGGTGGGCTGACCAATATAGTCGGCCAGACTGAGCGGTCGAATCGCACGATCCAGCTGTTCGTCACGCTCGCGGCCGCCGGTGGCGGTTATCAAACGGTCGGCTTCTATCACTTATCCCATCCCCTTTAATGCACGCCGGATAAGATCAGCGCTGCTCAATCCTTTTTCCTTGATGGCAGAGACTGCCTTGCTCGCTTCAGGCGGCTTGTAACCGAGGGATATCAATGCGCTGACCGCATCAGACTCCGCCGTCGCCACCGGCTCTGGCTGACCCGGCCCACTCGAAACAAGTGTGAAGGTCCCAGGCAGTGTCTCCCAGGCCTTGAAGCGGTCCTTGAGCTCGACCAGCAGACGCTCGGCTGTTTTCTTGCCGACACCCGGAATACGTGTCAGCGCAGAGGTATCCTGGGCCTGAACGCATCGCACCAGCTCATCGACTTCAAGGCCGGACATCAGTGCCAGCGCCAGCTTGGGGCCAACACCGTTCAGACGGATCAGCTCACGAAACAGCTCGCGCTCGCGTTTTTCATAAAAGCCATACAACAGATGTGCGTCCTCGCGGACCACCAGATGCGTATGCAGCGTCACAGGCTCACCGACATGCGGCAGCCGATAAAGCGTGGTCATGGGCACTTCGATTTCATAGCCGACGCCATTGACGTCCAACACCAGGTGCGGAGGCTGTTTTTCGGCAAGGGAGCCGCGTAAACGTCCAATCACGTATCAGATCCTTTCGTGTTGCCTATCGCGTGCGCGAAGAAGAAGTTGGACACAATCATCACAGGAGTCACCGCGCTGCAAGTAAAAAAATGCGTACGAATGATGCAGTCAGAGACGCAACCGCCCACCACGACTGCGCGCAGTGCCCAAACCATGGGGGATAAGGCTGGAGCGTGTATGCGCGTGACACAGCGCAATGGCCAGTGCATCAGATGCGTCAATTTGCGGCTTCTGGGTCAGCTTGAGCAGATGCATGACCATCATCATCACCTGCTCTTTATTGGCACCACCGGTACCTGCGACAGCCTGCTTGACCTGCGTCGCTGTGTATTCGGCAATTTCCAGCGCCTCTTCAGCTCCGGCGACGATGGCCGCGCCCCTGGCCTGGCCCAGCTTGAGCGCAGAATCGGCATTGCGGGCCATGAAGACTTTTTCAATCCCCATCGTGACCGGCCCGTAGGTCTTGATCACCTCGCGGACACCGCGATACACAATCTGCAAACGTTCATGCAGCTCACCGCTGCCCGTACGAATGCACCCCGACGCGACATACACACAGCCACGCCCGGTATCACGCACCACGCCATAGCCGGTAATTCGCGAACCGGGATCGATACCAAGAATAAGAGTCATAAAGCCTGCAGCTAGAGGAGATAACGCAACACAATGAGCGCAGCATAAAGGCAGAAGCCGGAGGCCGATAGCTACGTGATGATCACGGCTTCGCGCCCCCGGCTTCTGATGCAGCTTTATTGGCCAACGATCAGCCCAGTTGTTCCATGACCTCGTCAGGGATCTCCGCATTTGAATAGACGTTCTGGACGTCATCCAGGTCTTCAAGCATGTCGATCAGCTTGAGGACTTTCTCTGCGGTCTCCAGGTCGAGCACCGCGCTGGTGGTCGGCAACATGACTATTTCCGCATCCGCAGCCTTGAAACCGGCTGCTTCCAGCGCGTTGCGCACCGCATAAAAGCCAGCAAACGAAGTAAACACATCGATGGAGCCGTCATCATTGCTCACAACGTCATCGGCATCCGCTTCCATGGCAGCTTCGATCAACGCGTCTTCATCAGCGCCTGCAGCGAAAGATATCTGGCCTTTACGGTCGAACAGGTAGGCAACGGAGCCGTCAGTACCAAGGTTTCCGCCGCACTTTGTAAACGCATGGCGAACCGCTGCGGCGGTACGATTGCGGTTGTCGGTCATGGTTTCGACCATGATCGCCACACCGCCTGGCCCATAACCTTCATAGCCCAGCTCTTCGACATCATCACCGTCAGCAGCACCCGCACCGCGCGCCACAGCGCGATCAATGGTGTCACGGGTCATGTTCGCGCCAAGTGCCTTGTCCAGCGCCAGACGCAGACGAGGGTTGGAACCTGGGTCACCGCCACCCTGACGCGCGGCGACAGTCAGCTCACGAATCCACTTGGTGAAGATCTTGCCTTTTTTGGCATCCTGACGCTCTTTGCGGTGCTTGATGTTCGCCCACTTAGAATGACCTGCCATCTCTCGCTCCAGATTCTTTTTGAAACACTTTCAGCCCTTGCCCGCCTTCCGGCTGGCAAAAGCCTGACTCAATTCGGGCAAGGCAGGACGCATCAACGATACGTCCCGCCTGATATCACTCAGCCTTCTGCTGTTCGCGCAGACGGATGTGCAGCTCGCGCAACGCCTTGGCGTCCACTACACCCGGTGCCTGGGTCATGACATCCGCAGCACTCTGGGTTTTCGGGAACGCGATGACTTCACGAATGGACTGGGCGCCGGTCATCAACATGACCAGACGATCCAGACCAAACGCCAGACCGCCGTGCGGCGGTGCGCCGTATTTCAGGGCGTCGAGGAGGAAGCCGAACTTCTCCTGCTGCTCGTCTTCAGCGATGCCGAGAAGACGGAAAACAGCCTGTTGCATCTCCTTGCGGTGGATACGGATCGAACCACCACCGAGCTCGGTACCGTTGAGTACCATGTCATAGGCACGGGACAACGCTGTTGCCGGGTTGGCTTCGAGCTCTTCAGGCGTGCACTTGGGTGCAGTGAACGGGTGATGCAATGCGGTGAAGCTGCCGTCGTCGTTCTCTTCGAACATCGGGAAGTCGACGACCCACATTGGCGCCCATTCGCACGTGTGCAGCTTCAAGTCGTTACCGACCTTGATCCGCAGCGCGCCCAGAGCTTCGCTGACGATCTTCGCTTTGTCAGCGCCGAAGAACACGATGTCACCGTCGACAGCGCCCACGCGATCAAGGATCACGTTGAGATTGGCTTCAGGGATGTTCTTGACGATTGGCGACTGCAGACCTTCGACGCCCGCAGCGCGCTCGTTGACCTTGATATACGCCAGGCCCTTGGCACCGTAGATGCCGACGAACTTGGTGTAATCGTCGATCTGCTTGCGCGGCATGCTTGCCCCGCCTGGAACGCGCAGGGCAGCAATGCGGCATTTCGGATCATTGGCCGGGCCGCTGAAGACCTTGAATTCAACCTGGGTCAGTTGATCGGCAACGTCTACCAACTCCAGCGGGTTGCGCAGGTCTGGCTTGTCGGAGCCATAACGACGCATGGCTTCCGCAAAAGTCATGTGCGGGAAGGCGCCGAAATCCAGGTCCAGTACTTCCTTGAACAGCTGACGGATCATCTTTTCGGTCAGACCGATGATGTCTTCTTCGTTCAGGAAGCTGGTCTCGATGTCGATCTGAGTGAACTCAGGCTGACGGTCGGCACGCAGGTCTTCGTCGCGGAAGCACTTGGCGATCTGGTAGTAACGGTCGAAGCCGGCAACCATCAACAACTGCTTGAACAGCTGGGGCGATTGCGGCAGAGCAAAGAAACTGCCCGGGTGTGTGCGGCTCGGCACGAGATAGTCTCGAGCACCTTCCGGCGTGGCACGGGTCAGGATCGGCGTTTCGACGTCCAGAAAGCCATTTTCATCGAGGTAACGGCGGATGCTGGTGGTAATGCGCGAACGCAGACGCAGCTTCTCGGCCATTTCCGGGCGACGCAGGTCGATGAAGCGATAACGCAGACGCGTCTCTTCACCGACATCGGAATACTCGTTGAGTGGGAACGGTGGAGTCTCGGACTCGTTCAGCACTTCCAGCTCATAGCCCAGGACTTCAATAGCACCCGACGCCATGTTCGCATTGACAGCACCGGCCGGGCGAGGACGCACCTTGCCGACAACCTTGACAACGTACTCGCTGCGCACGCGGTCGGCAGCAGCGAAAGAGTCGGCGCGATCCGGGTCGAACACCACCTGAGCCATGCCTTCACGGTCGCGGATATCGAGGAATATCACGCCCCCGTGGTCACGACGACGGTGGACCCATCCGCAAAGGGTAATTTCCTGACCTTCCAGACTCTCGTTCAGTTGGCCGCAATAATGGCTGCGCATCATGATGGTGTTTTCACTTCCAGTAATTCGAAATTCGACAGGGCTTCAGCTCCTGAGCTGCGCTCAATAGTGCAAGGCACCGGCACACAGTTCAAGCCAGCCCTCGCCCACGCAGAGTCATGCCCGTTAGCAAGGCGAGGGATTATATAGAGTTAATCGATACCGTGCAGCCGCACGAGCCTATCCAGCAGGATAAGTTCGTGGCTGCACCGTGCGTCAGCGACGCTTGGCCGCGACGCAGGGCGGGCGCGTGCCCGCCAGAGGCGGCCACGCAGGAATGGGGGGCAATCTAAGCCTGACTGATCTCCAGATGATCAGTTTTCAACAAGTGGGCAACACAGACAACTCGAATCAGACCGCTGAAATTCTTGACGCCGCCGTAGCGCAGATGGACCTCTCTGTCGATGTAGGAAAGCACCGCATTCACGGAGCAGTGGTTGGAATTTGCAATGCCGGCAAGTATGTTCCAATAGACTTTTTCGAGACGCAGACACGTAGCAAGACCATTCAGCCTTACCGATTTGGAATGGGGTTGCGCCAGCGTCATGTTGAAGTCTTCAACAAACGGATCATCATATATAGCACCCTGCCGACTTGAATCTTTAACCTCACGCTCAACACCTCGTACCGTCATATTCATTACCTTTTTAAAGCCAGATTGAACCACGAAAGAAATATTTATAAACAAGTCAATACGTGTTCTATAAAGCCCGATTCACAATTTTATATCCAGCAGGGCATACACCCTGTTGTCGTAGGACATGACAACACGAGAATAGCGAATAACGATTTGCAGGCCTGCAATAACGCACGCCCACGGCACCAGTGCGTTGAATACTTATAGCGAATGTAAAAAACCGGCTTGAGCGACCGCGGTCTGGGGACGCGCATGCGGGACGGCCGCAACAGCGAACTAAAGGAAGGTGATCCCTTGTCACCAGGCCGCGCAGGCCTGGCGAGGATCAAGCGAGTGGCATGACGCCACTCACCTGGAGCACTTACTTGGACTCAAGCATCGAGCGCAACATCCATGCAGTTTTTTCATGAACCTGCATACGCTGCGTCAAGAGATCAGCCGTTGGCTCGTCGCTGACTTTATCCAGAAGAGGAAAGATACTACGTGCAGTGCGGACAACTGCTTCTTGACCTTGAACAAGGCTTCTGATCATATCTTCAGCACTTGGCACACCTTCTTCTTCCTTGATAGAAGACAGACGTGCATAAGTCGAATAGGTCCCAGGGGCTGGAAAACCAAGAGCACGAATACGCTCTGCGATGGAGTCCACAGCCAATGCCAATTCAGTGTATTGCTCTTCAAACATCAAATGCAGTGTACGAAACATCGGCCCACTGACGTTCCAGTGAAAGTTGTGGGTTTTCAGATAAAGCACATAAGTATCCGACAGCAGATGCGAAAGACCGTCCACGATTGATTTACGATCTTCTTCACTGATACCGATATCGATTGCCATGTTTCATGTCCTTTTATTGAGGATTGGAAAGCAGTAACAACCGCTACTCTATCAAAGACAACCGGCGCAGCGCAGCTTTCTCTCTACAGAATCGCCCAGGCAGATACACCCGGGCGCAAAAGCATTGCGCGCCAGCACCACTCTGTATTTCATCAACGCTAATGCATGGAGGGACGATTACACCCGAACCCATCAGAAACCGGACGGAGGCTCTGCCTCGGCCCTCGCAGGAGCACTGAGGGAAAACGGTTCACGGCGACCGAAAAACCGTTCGAGCCAGCACAGGTACGTAATTTGAGTAGCTACCCGCTTTGCTGTTAAATACACCGCGTGTCGCTAATACGTTGTCATTCGGCTTGGCACATAGGCTGGCCCAGCGTCCGTGCATCACGCCTCCTCTTTTTCAGAAGCGTACCGGGCGCACTACCCGCTATTTCTCGTAATCCTTCTTGATATGTGAGCTTTTTAAAATGTTGAAAATTGTCCATCTGGTAACGGGAGCAACAGCCCTGTTGCTTTCTTTCATACCCAGTCTGCGTAGCGAAGCCCTGTCTTCGCCCGCACTGACGTCCGACGCGCTCTACCTGGTCTTCTTCGGGCTGCTTAACCTGATTCTCGCTCCGATGATCCCTTATTGGAACCGAGGCACGCGTCATAATTTGCAAAATCTAGTCAGCGCCCTGCTGGTGATCGCGGTGGTTCTACAGACCCTGATCCTGCTCGTTCCGCTTGAGACCATCGCAGGTCAGCCGGCAATCATGGCCAGCCTGATCCTTGCTGTCGCGGCTGTCGCATTGCATCTTGCCATCAGCTTCTATAAATCTTCCCCCTCACCTGCACCGCAAAGCCACGACATGAGCAATCGTGATACAGGTACCGTGAAGTGGTTCAATACGTCCAAGGGCTTCGGCTTTATTTCGCGGGACTCCGGCGACGATATCTTTGTGCACTTCCGAGCCATACGCGGCGAAGGTCATCGCGTATTAGTAGAAGGACAACGTGTCGAGTTTTCCGTCATGAACCGTGACAAGGGGTTGCAGGCTGAAGACGTGATCGCGGCACTGCCACGCCGTTGATGGGCTGAGCTCGCTCAGTCTTCTCCGCAAAAAAAACCGCGACCCTTTGACAGGTCGCGGTTTTTTTATGCCTGCACGCTTGCGCTGCTTAATAATGAGGCGGCGGAACATCATCTTCGAACGTATCGAACTGACTGCCCATTTCTTCCTGTCGCTTGAGCATTGCTGCCATTTGCTGCTTCAGATGGTCAAGCTCTCGCCGCTGCACCACCAACACATCATTCAATGCCTGGATAGTGTCATCCTGAAACGCAAGGCGGCTTTCCAACTCCATGACTCGCTCATCAAGGCTCATGATCACTCTCCCTCAAATCGAAAATCATTGATCAGGACCGACCGCAGCCGCTGACAGATTTCAGCGAACTGCTCATCGGTGTAGGCGACCGCCGGGTGCTTGCCCCATACCGGCGCCGGCCACGCCACGTCGTCACGCTTGCGCACGATCACATGCATATGGAGCTGACTCACGACATTGCCAAGCGCCGCGATGTTGAGTTTATCAGCGTCGAAGACGGTTTTTAACACCTTCGAGAGCTCGGAGGTTTCTTTCCACAACGCGAGCTGATCCTCTGCATCGAGATCGAACATCTCTGTGATATCAGCGCGGCGCGGCACCAGAATGAACCATGGGTAGTTCGTATCATTGGACAGCAGCAAACGGCACAGCGCGAAGTCGCCAATAGGCAACGTGTCTTGATGAAGACGTGAATCCAGAACGAACACGATAGAAACTCCTGATTGCCAGGTAAATGACAGGCTGGCCCGGTCGGTAACAAGGCACCCCGTAACAATCGGCAGGATACGCGTGATCAGGTAACGCTTCATCCCTCAACGGCGGGCGCACCGCCGGGCAGCCTCAAAAGATCAGACTCCCGATCAAAAAACCCTCAGCGCACCATCATGTTGCCTTTTTTCCTTGCTACGCACTGATTTGAACCCTGCACTGGAAACCCGGAACCCTCAACAAATGCAGGTAATTTCATTTTCGGATACGAAACCGTAATGAATGCCTGAGTTTGGGTCATGAAAATGAAACACGGTCGCCCTCACCATAGCCATGCAGAAAAGGCCTGCTCCAGCTTCTGGCGAAAGGAGAACAAAATGCACCAAAAACACACACTGATGTTGCAGGAGCAACACCTCACAGGGGCGATTTACTCAAATACCGGGGTGTGAGGTAACAGATTTGGTATCAGACGCTTCGTCAAAAGGTGAGAGGCCCAAAGGACGTTATTTTTTTCCATCAATAAAACACTTAAAAAACATATAGTTACGAAACAAAAACAACCTGAATTCTGATTTTTCACAAATTTTTTCTATTTACAGGAACTTTGTGCACGCTTGTTGCTATATCACCCATATGGTCGAGACGCTTCTGGCGGAAAACAGAGACGGCATGACCAAGGGAAAAAACAGGTCGCGGCCCCGACACAGGCTTTTGCAACACTGTTTGCGGACGGGCATAGCCCGTTACAGGACGCGAATGCTTCGACGGGGCTACGCCAGGGCAGTAAAAGCCCTGCAATTGCGACAGGGATGAGACGTTCAGCGACACCGCCGTAAAGTTTTTGCAAGGATAGGGTTGTAACTATCGTAACCACAGTCAGCGTGATGTAGATTTTCCGCCGACAAAAATAGAAAGAGCCGCCCAGATAAAAAAACAGGTGGGACGGCATAGAAACTCTTCTAAAAACCAAAGGAGCAATCACGATGAGAGTGATGAAGTGGAGCGCAATCGCACTGGCCGTTACTGCAGCCAGCACCCAACTGGCTACAGCTGCACCGTTCGTCAGTGACCAGGCTGAGGCCAAAGGCTTTGTTGAAGGCAGCACTCTTGACCTGAAATTGCGCAATTACTATTACAACCGTGACAAGAAAGCAGGCGCTCAGGACGATCGTGACTGGACCCAAGGTATCTGGGCCAATTTCAGCACCGGTTACACTCAAGGCACCATCGGCGTCGGCGTTGAAGCGTTCGCTTACGCTGGCGTGAAGCTTTGGGGTCCTGACAAGTATTCGGGTTCGGGTAACCTGATCACCGATTCGGCCGGTAACAACGAAAACACCCAAAGCAAAGCTGGCGGCGCTGTTAAATTCCGCATCTCCAAGACTGAGCTGAAAGTCGGCGACATGCAGCCAACCAGCCCGGTATTCGCAGTCGGCGGTTCGCGTCTGTTGCCTCAGACGGCCAGCGGTATCAGCCTTCAGAGCAGCGAAATCAAAGGTCTGGACGTTGAAGCAGGTCACTTCTACTCCGGCACCAGCCAGGACGACACCAGCCACGGCGGCAGCATCTTCGCCAACTACGCTGGCGTTCGTGCCAACAGCGCTGATTTCGCTGGCGGTAAATACGCTATCACCGACAGCCTGGGCGTCGGCTTCTATGCCGCCAAGCTCGAGGACGTGTGGGACCAGTACTACGGTAACGTGAACTACGCACTGCCACTGGGCGGCGATCAGTCGCTGGCTTTCGACGGCAACATCTACCGCACAGTCGATGAAGGTAGCGCCAAAGCAGGTTCGATCAGCAATACCGCGTTCTCCGGCTCGGTTGCCTACTCGTTCCTGGCTGCTCACACCGTTACTCTGGCCTTCCAGAAAGTCAACGGCGACACCCCATTCGACTACATCGGTATTGGTGACAACAACCGTGGTGGCGACTCGATCTTCCTGAACAACTCGATTCAGTACTCCGACTTCAACGGTCCGGGCGAAAAATCGTATCAGGCTCGCTACGACCTGAACATGGCACCTTATGGCGTTCCAGGCTTGAGTTTCATGACCCGTTACGTCAAGGGTACTGACATCGACGGCACCAAAACCCCAGGCGGTAGCGCTTACGCTGGCCTGTACGGCGCAGATGGCGAGCACCACGAGACCAACCTTGAAGCCAAGTACGTGCTTCAAACAGGCCCGGCCAAAGATCTTTCCTTCCGCATCCGTCAAGCATGGCACCGCGCCAATGCTGACCAGGGCGAAGGCGATGTCAATGAGTTCCGCCTGATCGTCGACTACCCGATTTCGGTTCTGTAATCGCGATTCGGTACTCGGTAAAAGAAAAAACCCGGCGCATGCCGGGTTTTTTCATGCGCGCTGCAAAGCACCTTCCAGAGGGCTGCATGCCTGACGCGCCCTGTACGTCATCGGCACACCGCCGTACAATGCCAGGTCATTTCCAGTCACAGCAACCGACAACGGCCAACCATGCGCACCAGTCAATTTTTGCTCGCCACACAGAAAGAAACCCCTTCCGATGCGGTCGTGGTCAGCCATCAGCTGATGCTGCGTGCTGGCATGATCCGCAAACTGGCCTCCGGCCTGTACACATGGCTGCCCATGGGCCTGCGTGTATTGCGCAAGGTTGAAGCCATCGTCCGCGAAGAAATGGACGCCGCCGGTGCTCTCGAAGTGCTGATGCCTGGCATCCAGCCCGCAGAGTTGTGGCAGGAGTCAGGCCGCTGGGAACAATACGGTCCGGAATTGATGCGTCTGGTAGACCGTCACAACCGTGAGTTCTGTCTGGGTCCGACGCACGAAGAAGTGATCACTGATCTGGCACGCAATGAGCTCAACAGCTATAAACAGCTGCCGATCAACATGTATCAGATCCAGACCAAATTCCGCGACGAGATCCGCCCGCGCTTCGGCCTGATGCGCGGCCGCGAATTCGTCATGAAGGACGCCTACTCGTTCCATGCCGATCACGCCTCGCTGCAAGAAACCTACGACCGCATGCACCTGGCTTACAGCAATGTATTCACGCGCCTGGGCCTGAAATTCCGCCCGGTCGAGGCTGACAACGGCTCCATCGGTGGCGCAGGCTCACACGAGTTCCACGTATTGGCCGAGTCCGGCGAAGACGATATCGTGTTCAGTGACGGCTCCGATTACGCCGCCAACATCGAGAAGGCCGAAGCTGTTCCGCGCGAGAAGGTTCGCCCGGCTGCAACGCAAGAGCTTCGCCTGGTCGACACACCCAATGCCAAGACCATTGCTCAACTGGTAGAAGGCTACAGCCTGCCAATCGAAAAAACGGTCAAGACACTGGTGGTGCATGCCGCAGAAGAAGGCAAGCTGATTGCCTTGATCATTCGTGGCGACCACGAACTCAATGAAATCAAGGCCAGCAAACTGGAGCAGGTTGCCAGCCCGCTGGTCATGGCATCCGAAGCCGAACTGCGTGACGCGATTGGCGCAGGCGCAGGCTCTCTGGGCCCGCTGAACCTGCCATTCCCATGCGTCATTGACCGCTCTGTCGCGTTCATGAGCGACTTCGGCGTCGGCGCCAATATTGATGACAAGCACTACTTTGGCGTCAACTGGGAGCGGGATCTGCCGATTCCGGCCATTGCTGACCTGCGCAATGTCGTCGCCGGCGACCCAAGCCCGGATGGCAAAGGCACGCTTGAAATCAAGCGCGGCATAGAAGTGGGCCATATCTTCCAGCTGGGCACCAAGTACAGCGAAGCGATGAAGTGTCAGGTGCTGGGCGAGAACGGCAAGCCGGTCAACTTGTCAATGGGTTGCTACGGCATCGGCGTTTCCCGCGTCGTTGCAGCCGCTATCGAGCAAAACAGCGATGAAAACGGCATCATCTGGAACGATACTCTTGCACCTTTCCAGATCGCCCTGGTTCCGCTGCGTTATGAAACGGATGCCGTTCGTGAAGCCACCGACAAGCTGTATGCCGAGCTGAAGGCGGCTGGCTTTGAGGTGCTTCTCGATGATCGCGACAAAAAGACCAGCCCCGGCATCAAGTTTGCCGATATGGAGCTGATCGGGATTCCGCATCGCATCGTCGTCAGCGACCGCAGCCTTGCCGAAGGCAATCTGGAATACAAGAGCCGTACCGAATCGCAACCTCAAGCCATTGCAGTCGCGGATGTGCTTTCGTTCATCAAGGGCCGAGTGAAACGCTGAGTAAAAAGGAGCACCGGCATTGTCGGTGCTCCGCTCATCACCTGCCCCATCCGCATCAAGAGATCCCATGCTCAAACGAAGCACTCTAAGCCTCGGCAGTGCCGTACTGTGCGGCACTTTCCTCGTTGGCGGTTGTGCCAATCAATTGTCACAGCGCAGCGAGCACGAAGAACGCGTCGAACGCAAACTGCTCGAGCACACCGTACAGATCGACATTGGTGAGCCCAAGACACTTGAGCTGCCACAACGGCGCGTACGGATTCACGAACACAAGTCGTTCGAGGTCACTGACTTTGAGGTGACCCGCCATTACGATCGCTACACACCCTACCAACCCTGGCGCGAAGTGTACGAAATCCCGCTGGGCGCTGTTGCGGTCGTGGCAGGCATCGGCGCAAATGTGGTCAACGTCTTTGCATTGGGCAGCCTTCCAGAAAGCATGACCAAAGACTTGATCAGCTATGGCGTCGCTGGCCTGAACCCGTTCATGAACGCACCTTCTCATGGGCGCGCCCAGCAGAATCTCGCCGGTATAGACGAGGTCCAGAAAGACAAGAGAATCGAAAACTCTACTCTGCCCTGGAACGAGCGCTCGGTGATGGTAAAGGCCGGCGCGGAAACGCACGAGTTGAGCACCGATCGCAATGGCGTACTGAGGCTCAATCTGCTGGACAGCCCGTTCGCCGAGCAGGATCTCAGTCGCGTCACCCGCCTGTATATCAATGTCGAAGACGAGCAGGACAACGCGCACGCCAACACCAGCCTGCCGATCAGTCATTCGTTGCGAGGCAAGCTGCTTGAAGCGCACGCCTTGATTTATGACGACCTGGAAGACGACGAGGTCAGTCAGTGGGTTCATCGGGTCAAGCGTCTTTCAGACATGGGTCTCGAAGAAGAAGCCAGCGAACTGGAACAGAGCCTGATCGAACTGACGCGCAACGATCCGCAACTGCAAAACGAATTTCTGAAATCGCTCGCCAAGGACGCTGGCCGTCTGGTTGCAGTACCTGCAGAGGCGCCTTGAAGGTTAAACGCTCCGCAATGCTGCGGAGCCTGCGACTCATCGGTTGAACAGCTCCAGTTGCTCATGGGCTGCGCGCATGTCATGCAGGCGCACACCTACGCCCAAGAGTCGGACCGGCTTGCTTCCCCGCGCAAAAGCCTGAGCCAGCAATTGCTCATAACTGCCAAGGTCACGACCAGCCCCGGTCTGTTCAAGCGTGGTCTGCGTAAAGTCGTGAAACTTCACCTTCACGAATGGCTTGCCGGGTTTGTACTGCCCCTCCATGCGCGCCATGCGATTGGTCAACGTTTCCAATAAAGCGGGCAGCTTTGCCAGACAGCTGGCCAAATCAGGCAAGTCCGTATCGTAAGTGTTTTCGACACTGACCGACTGGCGCCTGCTGTCATTCTGGACGGGACGATCATCGATCCCGTGTGCAAGGCTCCAAAGCCGCTCGCCGAAGCTCCCGAACTCTCTTACCAACGACAACTTGTTGCGGCTGCGCAAATCGGCGCAATCGACAATCCCCAGACGTCCCAGCTTGTCAGCGGTAACTTTGCCAACACCATGCAATTTGTTCACAGGCAGCGAAGCCACGAAATCTTCGACCTGATCAGGCGTAATGACGAACAGCCCGTTGGGCTTTTTCCAGTCGCTGGCGATTTTGGCGAGGAATTTGTTGGGCGCGACTCCCGCTGAAACAGTGATATGCAACTGATTCGAGACCCTGCGCCGAATGTCCTGAGCGATACGCGTCGCGCTGCCCGAAAAGTGACTGGCGTCGGAAACGTCGAGAAAGGCCTCATCAAGCGAAAGCGGCTCGATCAGGTCGGTGTAATCACGAAAGATGGTGTGGATTTCCCGCGATGCTTCTTTATAAGCATCCATGCGCGGCTTCACGATGGTCAGATCAGGGCAAAGCTTCAGTGCATGACGCGAAGACATGGCAGAGCGAACCCCGAATGCCCTGGCCTCATAATTACAGGTCGCAATCACCCCTCGCCTCTCCGCCGAGCCGCCGACTGCCAGTGGCTTGGCCGCCAGACTGGGGTCGTCACGCATTTCGATGGCTGCATAAAAGCAATCACAGTCGATGTGGATGATTTTGCGTTGCGTCATGACCTGCTGAAATTTGAAAGCTGTGGCTGCGCAGTATCTCACCGGTATCGAAAAGTGACACGCCTCATCCTGCAAGTCCGCGATGAAATGCCAGCCCGCTCACCTCGTGGGCCAGGCAAACAACGCTCACGCCCTGCCCACGCGGCCCCAAACACCTGAATGCGTATTGAGCGCTTCGCTAACCAATTGAAGGAGAAGCATTTTTTTAAAACTAATCGTTGACACGCCCGCTACTCTCTGTAGAATGCCGCCACACAGACGCGGGATGGAGCAGTCTGGTAGCTCGTCGGGCTCATAACCCGAAGGTCGTCGGTTCAAATCCGGCTCCCGCAACCAAACATCAAAAAAGGCTACTCGAAAGAGTGGCCTTTTTTGTGCGCGTATGAAAAGGCATCTCGACCAGACTGAATCCGCCAGGGAACAAAAGCGTTGCATGGCGCCCACTTAAACCACCAATGACCTGCCAACCTACTAATTTGTCGGTTTTCTGCATTAAGGGTTGACACTTCTTCGTTCGGCTGTAGAATGCCGCCACACAGACGCGGGATGGAGCAGTCTGGTAGCTCGTCGGGCTCATAACCCGAAGGTCGTCGGTTCAAATCCGGCTCCCGCAACCAAACATCAAAAAAGGCTGCTCGAAAGAGTGGCCTTTTTTGTGTCTGACAGAAATAACTGCCTGATCAGCGCTAACCACCTGACAGAAAAGGCTATTTAGTTCACTCTCTGACATCCTTTCATCACGCATGTAACGTATTGTTTCCTTTTACGACAGTTTTAAGCTGCTCGGCCGATAGGCTTATGACTAAGCTGAATTTCACCTGAATCACAGCTGAACAGCATCACCCTGCTCCATTCGCTATTCGCTCGTTAGACGTTGACGCGCTAACATCCTGAAATATTTTTTGCGTAGGGATTGGTAACTTGGCTGTATACCTCCATCCTGTCGCGCACGATCCAAGGAGTGATTGATGCGCGATAACACGTCAGATTCCAATGAAACCGTGAATGCAGACCAACCTGGCAAACCTGCGCGCCTGCATTGGCGCGAGCTGCTGAGCAAGTATCGTCAGCCAATCGGCCTTGCGGTGATGCTGCTGTTGTTCGGCCTGGCCCTGATTGCCTGTCGTCACATGCTTATCGAGATGGACTGGTATGCATTGCACGACTCCTTGTTCGCCGTACCCCTGCCCTCACTGGGCGGAGCGTTACTGGCGGCAGTGATCGGCTATGTGATCCTGATGGGTTATGAACTGTCAGCCAGCCGTTATGCCAACGTTGACCTGCCCACCAAGACGCTGATTCTGGGAGGTTTCACCTCCTTTGCGATCGGTAATGCTGTCGGGCTTTCGATGCTGTCGGGCGGATCGGTGCGCTATCGTCTGTATTCCAGACACGGCATCGGCGCGATTGAAATCGCCCGTATGACGGTGTTCGCCAGCCTCTCGCTGGGCTGCGCACTGCCGCCGCTGGCCGCGCTGGCAACGCTGAGCAATCTCTCAGGTGCATCGCTGGCCCTGAAGCTGCCGGTTGAAGTATTGGCCGTAATTGCCACTACGGTCCTGGTAGGCAGCATTCTGCTGGCGGTTGCAATTTATCGCCGACGTCTGCCAGAGCAGGACATCCCGCACAACATTCTGGTACGCCTGGGTCGTCGCACCCTGCGCCTTCCTGATCTGCGCCTGACCCTGATTCAGCTGGTTATCACAGCACTGGACGTCGCTGCTGCCGCACTGGTGCTTTATCTGTTGCTGCCCCAGGCGCCGCCGCTGGGCGCCTTCATGCTTATTTATCTGCTGGCACTGGCTGCAGGCGTACTCAGTCATGTACCCGGCGGTGTCGGTGTTTTCGAGGCGATACTTCTCGCCGCGTTCGCCAACGAGCTGGGTGCGGCCCCACTGGCAGCTGCCTTGTTGCTGTACCGTTTGATCTATGTAGTGCTGCCGCTGCTGCTGGCGTGCCTCACGCTACTGTTCACCGAAGCGCAGCGCTTGCTGCCGACACGACAAGCCATGCGCGTTGCATCCGGGTTGGCAGCGCCAATTCTGGCCCTCCTGGTTTTCTTGTCGGGGGTGGTGCTGCTCTTCTCTGGTGCCACCCCTGAAATTGACACCCGACTTGAAAACGTCGGCTTCATGATTCCTCATCGACTGATTGACGCTTCGCATTTTGGCGCCAGCCTGGTCGGTGTGCTTTGCCTGTTGCTTGCTCAGGGCCTGCGTCGAAGGCTCTCCGCTGCGTGGGTGCTGACGGTGATTCTGCTGCTGGTCGGCGCTGTGCTGTCGATGCTCAAAGGCTTCGATTGGGAGGAGGCCAGCCTGCTGCTGCTGACCGCCTGCCTGTTGATGACCTTCCGACGTTCGTTCTATCGCCCCAGTCGCCTGCTCGAACTGCCCTTCTCGCCGCTCTACCTGATCGCCAGCGTGTGCGTTGTAGGTGCGTCGATCTGGCTGCTGTTGTTCGCCTATCAGGACGTGCCCTACAGCCATCAGCTCTGGTGGCAGTTCACACTGGACGCCGACGCCCCGCGCGGACTGCGCTCGGCGCTGGGCAGCGCTGTTCTGCTGGTAGTTGTGTCGCTGACCTGGCTGCTGCGCACGGCCCGTCCCGTGATCAAGTTGCCGGACGCCGCCGACCTCGACAAGGCCGCCGAGATTCTCAAGGCCTCCAGCCAACCCGACGGCGGACTCGTGCTGACCGGCGACAAGGCCATTCTTTTCCACCCTGCTGGCAATGCCTTTCTGATGTACTCGCACCGTGGCCGTAGCCTGGTGGCGCTTTATGACCCGATTGGCCCGACTCAGCAACGCGCCGAACTGATCTGGCAATTTCGTGACCTGTGCGACGTACACCATGCTCGCCCTGTGTTTTATCAGGTCCGTGCGGAAAATCTGCCGTTCTACATGGACATCGGCCTGACCGCCATCAAGCTGGGTGAAGAAGCCCGGGTTGACTTGCGTCGCTTTGACATCGAAGCGAAAGGCAAGGAAATGAAAGACCTTCGCTATACCTGGAACAGGGGTGGCAGGGACGGGTTGTCGCTGGAGATCTACGAAACCGGCCAGGCTCCCATCGATGAACTCAAGGTCATCTCGGACGCTTGGCTGACCGGCAAAAACGTGCGTGAAAAAGGTTTTTCGCTGGGCCGCTTCAATCCTGAATACCTCAAGTATTTCCGGATCGCCATCGTTCACTTCCAGGGCAAGCCTGTCGCATTTGCCAACCTGCTTGAAACCACCAGCCTTGAACTGGCAAGCCTGGACCTGATGCGCTCGCACCCTGATGCTCCCAAGCTGACCATGGAATTCATGATGGTCGGATTGATCCTGCATTACAAAGCTCAGGGCTACGCCCGATTCAGCCTGGGCATGGTCCCCTTGTCGGGGCTGCAGCCACGACGGGGCGCCCCTATCACACAGCGACTGGGATCAATGATCTTTCGCCGTGGCGAACAGCTATACAACTTCCAGGGGCTGCGCCGCTTCAAGGACAAGTTCCAGCCTGATTGGGAACCCCGCTATATGGCCGTGCCTGCCGGACTCGATCCGCTTGTCGCACTGGCTGACACCGCCGCCCTGATTGCGGGCGGCCTGACTGGATTGGTGAAACGCTGATGATTCGACGCTTTTGGCGATTTTTGCTCGCCGCCCTGGTAATTCTTCTATTGGCTGCACTGGGAGCCTGGATCTGGAACCGCCCCGCTCCACCCGCCACTCTGGAACGCTTTGACCTGGATGACGGTGCACCGCTGATCAGCGTGACGCCGGCCACAAGCATCAAGACCCGCATTGCCCTGGCCGTCACCGCAGAAGAGATGCTGACCGACAAACAATTGCTGGCGATCAGCAAGGACGCCTCGGCTCGCATCATCCAGGTCGTGCTGCCAAAAGACGATTGCGTCATGCAGCAGAAGACTTTCAAGGCCGCTCTGGAGAAACTCGACGGTCCCGCCCTCGTCGTGGGCGGCATCGGGCCTGGTGCGACACTGGCGTGGCGTTGGCTGGCCGAACAGACCAATGACAAGGCTCAGGCGATCTCGGTAGGTTTTGCACTGGAGCACGTTTCCAATCCGCCACCGGTGCTGGAAGAAGACGAGACCCCGCCGCGCATATGCGACGTGCCGCTGCCGCAAAAGGCGCCACACGGCCATTGGCTGGCTGCCTGGAACGATGCGCCGGATGATCCGAGCGCTGCATTCGTGCGCGACCAGACCAATGCCGACACCAGCATCAGCGATTACGACATTCCGCTGCCGCAGGTTCTGAACACTGAACTGCGCCACTTGCTGCTGGGCGAAAACGACGCGGGCGGCCTGGGCATTCCGGTGGTTGAAGTGCCAGCAAGCCAACCCTCCGACACCGTGACGCTGTTTATGTCTGGTGACGGCGGCTGGCGCGACCTGGACAAGGTCGTGGCGGGCGATATGGCGAAGATGGGTTACCCAGTGGTCGGTATCGACGTACTGCGCTACTACTGGGAGCACAAGACGCCTGAGCAGACTGCCGTCGACCTGACCGACCTGATGAACCACTATCGTCAGAAATGGGGCACCAAGCGCTTCATTCTCGCGGGTTATTCCTTCGGTGCTGACGTCATGCCTGCAATTTACAACCGTCTGGCGACCGAAGACCAGAACCGTATCGATGCGATCATCCTGCTGGCGTTCGCGCGGACTGGCAGCTTCGAGATCCATGTCGATGGCTGGCTCGGCAACGCAGGCAAGGAAGCAACCACAGGCCAGGAAATGGCCAAGCTGCCCGCCGCCAAAGTGTTCTGCGTGTACGGCGTGGAAGAGAAGAAAGACAGCGGCTGCACCGATACCACAGCTGTGGGCGAAGCGGTTCAATTGCCGGGCGGTCATCACTTCGATGAAGACTACCCTGCCTTGGCCAAGCGCCTGATTGATGCGATCAACAAGCGTCAGGGCAAAACAGCTGCTCAGTAATATGCGCTATCGCAGCTGATGTGCCTGCCATAAAAAATCCCGGCACCGTAAGGTTGCCGGGATTTTTTTGCCTGCCGTTCAGCCAGTCTTGCCAGCAGCGGGTTACATCTCGACCTGCGTACCCAGCTCAATCACCCGGTTGAAGGGCAGCTTGAAGAAGCGCAGGTTGCCGTTGGCGTTCTTGAGCATGAACGCGAACAAGGCTTCCCGCCAGCGTGCCATTCCGTCCATCTTGGACGGGATGACCGTCTCGCGACTGAGGAAGTACGTCGTACGCATCGGACTGAAGTCCAGCTCCGCCAGATGACACAAGGCCAGCGCAGCCGGCACATCAGGCTCGTCAATGAACCCGAAATGCAGAATCACCCGGTAGAAACCTTCGCCATACGATTCCACCTCGAAACGCTGCTGGGCGGGCACACGAGGGGAATCCTCGTAGACCACGGTCAACAGCACCACCTGCTCATGCAGCACCTGGTTGTGCAGCATATTGTGCAGCAGCGCGTGCGGCACAGCATCCGAACGAGCAGTCAGGAACACTGCAGTACCCTGAACACGATGCGGCGGCTGGACCCGGATACTGCCAATGAAGATCGGCAAAGGCAGCCCGCCCTCATCAATACGCTCAGCCAGCAACTGCTTGCCGCGCTTCCAGGTGGTCATGAGAATAAACAGCACAGCACCGGCCAGCACCGGAAACGCCCCGCCCTGGAAGATCTTCGGCACGTTGGCCGCGAAGAACAGACCGTCCACCAGCAACAGACACAGCAACAACGGCACCGCCAGCAGCGGCGGCCATTTCCAGAGCATCAACATGACAGTCGACACCAGAATCGTGGTGCACAGCATGGTTCCGGTCACTGCAACGCCGTATGCAGATGCCAGCGCGCCTGAGGACTCAAAGCCGATCACCAGCAGGATCACACCCGCCATCAACGCCCAGTTCACAGCACCGATGTAAATCTGGCCCTGCGCATCGCTGGACGTGTGCTGGATGTACATCCGAGGGATGTAACCCAACTGGATGGCCTGAAGCGTCATGGAGAACGCCCCGGAAATCACTGCCTGCGAAGCAATCACGGTTGCCATGGTCGACAGGCCGATCAACGGCAGCAAGGCCCAGGCAGGCGCCAGCAGATAGAACGGGTTGCGGACAGCCTCAGGATTACCCAGCACCAAAGCCCCCTGCCCGAAGTAATTGAGCAACAGGGCAGGCAGAACCAGGATGAACCATGCACGCGAGATCGGCTTGCGTCCAAAGTGCCCCATGTCGGCGTAAAGCGCTTCGGCACCGGTCAACGCCAGCACCACGGCGCCCAGAATGGCGACGCCAATGCCCGGATGGATGACAAAGAATCGTACACCCCAGACTGGGTTGACAGCGTGCAGCACTTCCGGAGACTGCATGATGCCGTAGATGCCCAGCGCGCCCAGCACCACGAACCAGGTGACCATGACCGGGCCGAACAGCACTCCGATGCGCGCAGTGCCATGTCGCTGGATCAGGAACAGACCGACCAGCACCACCAGCGCCATCGGCACAATCCAGCGCTCCAGGCCATCGAATGCCAGCTCGAGCCCCTCCATCGCCGACAACACCGAGACCGCCGGGGTGATCATGCTGTCACCATAGAACAGCGCAGCGCCAAACAACCCGAACACCACCATCATCATCTGCAGCCGTGGATGCTTGGCCGACGCACGACGCGCCAACGCCGTCAGGGCCATGATGCCGCCCTCGCCCTGGTTGTCGGCGCGCAGGATAAAGACCATGTACTTGAAGGAGACGACCCAGATCAGCGACCAAAAAATCAGCGACAGTACGCCCAGAATCGCGTCATGTGTCACCTCGACCCCATAGCCACCCTGAAACACTTCCTTGAGCGTATACAGCGGGCTGGTGCCAATGTCGCCATAGACGACGCCCACTGCCGCGATCAACAAGCCAACAGGCCTTGCAGCGCTTGCCCCCTCAGCATGACTGTTTGCTTGACTCATCCACTACTCCCGGAAACCAGACATGAGGTTCAAAGCACTCTGAACTTCACAACGCGTAACAATTCAGATTCACCCAGACATTGACATGCCTGGGCGCGATGGCGCGAAGCATAACGCAGCACTCGTTGTAATTCTCTTTCAAACGCTGCTCATCGCATGCACTCGTCTTGCGGTGTGTCTGGATCAGCAACCTCATCTCATGGCTTTGACCTTTCTTTTGTAACGCCCGCCTGATCAAAACTCCCTGCTCGCGCTCGTCTGTTAATGGCGCTTGAAGTTTGAACAGGCGCAGCGGACCGGTTAACATTTGCCCGGTTTCCAGAATTGCCCAAGGAAATGCCATGTCCCGCACCCACTGGCTGCCTACGCCGCCTTAGCGCTACGCCCCCTCGCAACACCCTGACCGCAACCTACTGCGGTCGCATCCGGCTGTGCCCGATCAATATCGGCAGCCCACTCCCTAGCTCAGTCAAAAACAGTTGCACACGCACCGTTCAGCGCTCGCCGCTGCGCGTCATGCCGTGCCTGCCATGGGTGAATCAATGTTTGAAAAGATCAAGGCCAACTGGCTATCCAACATAAAGGCGGATGTGCTCGCCGGTCTCGTTGTTGCACTTGCCCTCATTCCGGAAGCGATTGCCTTCTCGATCATCTCCGGCGTCGACCCTGAAGTCGGTCTCTATGCCTCGTTTTGTATCTGCACAGTGATTGCGTTTGTCGGAGGTCGCCCCGCGATGATCTCCGCCGCCACCGGCGCAATGGCGCTGCTGATGGTCAATCTGGTAAAAGACCACGGGCTTCAGTACCTGCTGGCAGCAACCCTGGTATGCGGGTTGCTGCAGATCATCGCTGGCTACCTGCGATTGGGCGCGCTGATGCGCTTTGTGTCCCGCTCGGTCGTTACGGGCTTCGTCAATGCGCTCGCCATTCTGATCTTCATGGCGCAGCTACCTGAACTCACAGGCGTCACTTGGCCAGTCTATGCAATGACCGCTGCTGGATTGGCGATTATTTATCTGTTTCCACGCGTACCGTTCGTGGGCAAGTTATTGCCGTCACCACTGGTGTGCATTCTGGTGCTGACAGCCGTATCGATGTATCAGGGTCTGAAGATACATACCGTCGGCGACATGGGTTCATTGCCGGACAGCCTGCCGATATTCATGTGGCCCAGCGTGCCACTGAACATGGAGACATTACTGATCGTCCTTCCCTACTCAGCGGCTTTGGCGGTGGTCGGTTTGCTGGAGTCGATGATGACAGCGACCATCGTTGATGACCTGACAGATACCCGCAGCGACAAGAACCGGGAATGCAAAGGCCAGGGCATCGCGAACATCGCTACCGGCCTGATCGGCGGGATGGCAGGCTGCGCGATGATCGGACAGTCGATGATCAATGTTAAATCCGGCGGCAGAACGCGCCTGTCCACGCTGAGCGCAGGCGTACTTTTACTCGTAATGGTCGTGTTTCTTGGCGATTGGCTGGCACGCATTCCGATGGCGGCCCTGGTTGCGGTGATGATCATGGTGTCCATCAGCACGTTCAGCTGGAGCTCGATCCGCAACCTGAAAACCTATCCACTCTCGACGAACATCGTGATGGTCACCACCGTGGCAGTAGTGGTCACTACGCATAACCTCGCGTATGGCGTCATCGCGGGCACTCTGCTGGCAGCCATGTTCTTTGCCAACAAAATAGGCCATTACCTGGATGTCACCTCCAGACATGACCCTGAACACAGCCACCGGACATACTACGTCACTGGCCAGGTTTTCTTCGGGTCCGCAGACCGGTTTGCCAATGCGTTCGACCTCAAGGAGAAACTGGACACGCTTACCATAGACCTGCGAGACGCTCACTTCTGGGACATCACCGCAGTGGCGGCTCTGGACAAAGTGGTCCTCAAACTGCGTCGAGAGGGCATCACCGCCGACGTCATCGGCATGAACCAGGCGACCGCGACCCTCGTCGACCGATTCGGCGTGCACGACAAACCGGACGGTATCGACACGCTGATGGGGCACTGACTGCCAGCATGAATAGCCCTCTGGCTATCCAGGGTCAGAGCTGCACACCCACCACGCAGGGGATTTAACACAGCACTCGTCGTAATTCTCCGCCAAACGCTGGTCATCGTGCGCGCTCGCCGCTAGAATTGCGCACTTTTTGATCAGAGGCGCACCAAGCGCCCAATCGGTGTCTGCGCGCGTATCGCCCAGGCACATTCACGCCGAGGTTCGCCATGTCCACCGTCACCACGCCGTCCGCCCCAAAGGTCGGATTTGTCTCTCTGGGCTGCCCAATTGATACCCTTCCTATACTTTGAAGATAATTGCTTTACCACGGCCACTTTTACTCGTTTTGCTGGCAGCATTGGTTCACCCCAAGCCCCTGCCCTGCTAGGATGCGCTCCCTGATTTCGGAGCACACATGGACGAACTTATCTCCCAGATGTACAAAGGTTTGAGCACGAATGGCCCCTTTGTAGGTGGTGTTTTCGAGTCACCGGAGGATGAGAATGAGTGGTACGTCCCTTTGCTCTGCCAAGGGGAACGATTCATCATGATTTTCGGTCTGATCAGCTCTGACCCTGTCGCTACGCACTACACCGGAATCATCAGAACCGACGCTGGCCATAATCTGAGTTCGCACGCATATAGTCTGAAATACGCAGCCGCCAGTGTGTACTTCTCAAAGAACCGCTTTGCGCCACTGCAGGTAGCAGGTACTACACGCAACCTCCTTAGGCAAACCGTACCTGAACTGCTGGTTGTAGCAGTGCAAACCTTCATAGGCTACCGCCCCACCGCAGACGAGTTCTATTTCATCGCGGGCGCTGAAGAGGACAAACGGATTGATAAGCTCAATTTGTGGTACCACCGGATTGGTGGTAGCCTTGCGTCATCCATAGGTTTTTCACCCGTCCACCGATCCAAAGGAGATTGGCATGGTTACCGAAAGACTCACGATTAAGGACCTGCAGAAAATGAAAGCAGCTCGCCTTAACGATGCTTTCGAAAAAATCGAACGTGCGATTAAAGCTGGTACCCTCAAGCAGGTAGCTCCACAAAAATCTGTGTGAGTACGAATTCCAAAAGCCGCCTTTCAGGCGGTTTTTTTTCGCCTGTAATTTCAGTCTTTTCCTGAACCAAGCGATTGCAAAGCGGTGCAAATGCCGAGGAGGCATGCAACCCACCAGGAACCGCATATTTCAAGCGGCTAGGACATTTAGGGCAGCTTCATTGCGTTATCAATACCAAAGACTTTTCGGGCACACTGGTTTTCGAAAATCATCCATTTCACCTGTTTTCCAATTTTTCACCCAAGCGGGCCGGGCCTGTCGCCAGATCGATCGCCCAGGGCAGCCTGCAGCGCGTCGTGCAAGCCCGTGACATTTCCCTGCAAAACTTTGCACGCAGTGCAATGGCCGCTGCCCTGTGCGAGCCCACAGACGGCGTGCCCTGGAGCATTGGTTGCACCACACCCGGCGTTTGCACTTTTTGGGGACGCAAAGCCCGTCGGCGGGAGGGGGATAAGTGCTTTTTCATCCGTTTTTTTATTCTGGTGGTTATTTTCGAGAACATTTGTTATCAACTTAAGCGCGAGTTCGAGTGTTGCCTCCTAGCAGAATAACCGAAAAAAGCTATACTGTTCATTCATACAGATAACCGATAGCGGGAAGAGGCTAAGACTATGGATGTGGCAAGCGTTGAGCGAACCGCTGCTATAGCGACATGGACACTACTCTTGAACGACAGCATCGCGTTACAGGAGAATCTTGGTGCTCAGCACAGGAGGCTACGCAGAACGGCTCACGCCCTTTGTCGATCCCAAGTAATTAATCGTGACGATCTCAGCGATCTGCTGGAGCTGGCAGACGGAGCGCGTTCATATGCGGCGGAGGCATTGCTTGAGTCTAGGACTGGATGGTTAGTAAGCGCTCCATGAACCCCACATTCAAAATGCTCAGTTGATGCCCGATGCTGTGCTCCCGATTCTATCAGGAGCCCGTTCGCCATGATGCGACCCGATGCAAAAGTCGAAAAAGTGTATCTGTATCCCAAGCCGGTCGACTTCCGAAAGTCCATCGACGGCCTGGCTGCCCTGGTCGAGCTGGACATAAAGGTAGCGGTCTTCGACCCGGTGCTCTTCGTCTTTCTCAACAAGCCGCGCAACCGGGTTAAGATTTTGTATTGGGAGCGAAACGGCTTCTGCCTTTGGCTCAAGCGTCTGGAATCCGAACGTTTCAAAACATCGCCCGATGTCAGCGACGAGGCGATTGTCCTGACCGTCCAGGAACTCAACTGGATGCTCGACGGTTTTGACCTCTGGCGCAACCGACCTCATCAGGTTTTGACGCCGCGATTCGTCGCCTGATTCGGTATAATCCAGGGCATGATTTCCATGCCCAAAGACCTTCCTGACGATCCTGTTTTGCTCAAGCAACTGCTTGAGCAAATGTTGCGCGAGCGCACGTCTGACAAGGGCAAGATCGTTCATCTCGAAGAAGAAAACGCACTACTGCGCCAGCGTCTGTTTGGTCGCAAGTCCGAGCAAACAGCCGATGCGGCCACGCCGCAGTTGGCCCTCTTCAACGAAGCAGAGAGCGTCGTCGAAGCTATCGACGACAACGTTGAAGAAGAGGTCGTCGCTCCCGCCAAACGGCGTGGCAAGCGCAAGCCTCTGCCCGCCGATCTTCCGCGTATCGAAGTCATCCACGAATTGCCCGAGCATGAGCTGACTTGTATCTGCGGCTGTCGCAAACACACGATTGGCGAGGAAGTCAGCGAGCAACTTGAAATCGTGCCGATGCAGATCCGCGTGATCAGGCATGTTCGTAAAGTCTACGGTTGCCGCGACTGCGAAACAGCACCGGTCACTGCGGACAAACCGGCTCAACTGATTGAAAAAAGCATGGCCAGCCCGAGTGTTCTGGCGATGCTGCTGACCACTAAATATGTGGACGGCTTGCCG